>CAWCRI010000011.1:0-224592 GCA_963797935.1 Vulcanimicrobiota bacterium | reverse complement strand
GTATCTGGGCGTGTCTTCGAAAGAGTCGTTGCGGTACACACCGCACCAGCGGGCGTACGAAGAGCTCGAAGCGACTGAGCGGTTTTATCGGCGCCTTCGGTGAGCTGAGCTTCTTGTCACCCTGAGCTTGTCGAAGGGTGCGCCACCATCATGAGATCAGTCCTCGGCGGTATGCGGTCACAGCAGCTTGGGCGCGGTCCGACGCGGACAGTTTGGCGAGGATGTCGGCGACGTGGCCTTTTACCGTGCCCAGGCTGATGTAGAGTTTTTCCGCGATCTCTGCGTTGCCGATGCCTTCGGCGATCAGCTTGAGGATCTCCGTTTCGCGTGGGGTCAGTGGTGATGCCGCCGGGTTCGCCGGCGTGCCGCTCAGCTTGCGCAGCACGACGTGCGCGATCTTCGGGTCGAAGTATGCGCCGCCGCTTGCGACCGTGCGGATTGCGTCGATGACGACTGCGGGGTCCGAGGATTTCACGCAGTACGCGTCCGCGCCCGCGGCTAGCGCGGCGAGCACTTCGGCGTCGAGCTCGTGCATCGTCAGGACGACGATTCCGGGCGCGTCCGGTGCGGATTTCAGTTCGTGCGTCAGCGCGATGCCGTCTTTGCCTGGGAGGCCGATGTCGATGACCGCGACGTCCGGGTGCGTGCGCGTGACCGTTTCCAAGCCTGCGATGCCGTCGGATGCTTCCGCGATGACGTCGATGCCTGCGGTTTCGAGTGAGGTTCGCAGGCCCGCGCGCACCAGCGCGTGGTCTTCCACCAGAACGACGCGGATCGCGCTCATGTTTGCGCCTTCGGCAGCGACAGCGTGAACACCGACCCGCGCGGCTCGCGCGGTGCGTAGCGGACGCTGCCGCCGCTCTCCTCGGCGATGCGGCGCACGATGTAGAGGCCCAGACCCGTCCCGCCGCCCGCGCGCGAAGCGGTCGAGAAGCGCTGGAACAGCGCGGCGCGGACGCGCTCGTCGATGCCGAAGCCGTCGTCGGTGACGATCGCTTCGACGCGGTCGCGCGTGACCGACAGGCGCAGCGTCACCGTTCCGTGTGCCGGCGTGTGCTCCAGCGCGTTTGCGACGAGGTTCGCGAGCGCGCGCTTGAGGTCGCCGCGCGCGGCGCGCACCGGCGCTTCGACGCCGGCGTCGACCGTCAGCGCGATCGTGCGGGCTTGCGCCATGGCATGCAGCTCGGAGCCGATCTCGCGCGCGACCGGGCCAAGCTCGAGCAGCTCGGGGTTTGCGCGGCGGTCGCCGGATTCGAAGCGCGCGACGAGGAGCAGCGTTTCCGCGAGGCGGCGCAAGTCGTCGACCGAGACCAGGCTGTCGCGCAGGACCGTTTCGTAGCGCGCGGGGAGCGCGCCGTACGCGCCCTCCGCGGCTTGGCGCAGCGTCATCGCGAGCGCGGACAGCGGCGTGCGCAGATCGTGCGAGAGGGCGTAGACCAAGTCGCGGATCACGTCCTGGCGTTCGCTCAGCGCTTCGTTGCGCTCGGCGACCGCGCCGAAGAGGCGCGCTTGGCCTAATGCGTTCACGGCCAGCACCGCGAAGTCGCGCGCGGTTTGGACGACGCTGTCGTCGGGGCTTTCGGCGTTCGATGCCGCGATGAGCACGCCGAAGCTCATGCCGCGGTCCGCGAGCGGGATCGCGAGCGCGCTGCGCGCTTGCAGGCGTTCGAGGACGAACCGCCCGACCGGGTCCACGCCGCGCACGGCGACGACCGCGCCGTCGTCGGCAACGCGGTGGGTGAGCGTCGCGATCTCCGCGGACGGACGCTCGTCCACGACGTCGACGTCGCTCTCGCCCGCGCGCCCGGCGAGGATCTCGCCGTCGCCGCCGCTCGGGTACCAGAACGCCGCGGTCGCGTCGAGCGCTTGCGGGGCTTCGCGGACGATCGCGCGCGTGACGAGATCCGGGGAAAGCGACGCGCGCATGCGTTCGGCGGCCGCAGCCAGTGCCGCCTCGCGGCGTGCGCGCGCTTCTTGCGCGGCGAGGCGGCCGACGCGCTCGGCGCGTTCCTGCACCGCCGTGCTCAAGTAGCCGACGAGCACGATCGACAGCATCGACAGCAGCCGGTTACCGCCGCTGATCGCGTCCCACCGGTACCCGTCGTGCGCGGCGTTGATGATTCCGGCGGCGGCGTCGGCGGCGAGCGCCGCGACGACCAGGGACAGTGTGAGCCGGCGGCTCTGCGTGAGCGCCGCGAGCACGATCGGGATGTCGAGCAGGATCGCGATGACGAGCGTTTGCGGCGTCAGCGCGTCGGCGACGAACGTGACGGCCAGCAGCACGAAGGCGGCGGCGGCGACGGCTCGCGAGCGCACGATCACCGCTTCGGGGAGCCGCGAAGGCGCCCTGCGAAAGGCAGCGCGTGCGAGAAAGACGCTCGAGCGCGGCGGCGCTGCTCGTCGAGCTCGGGCTGACGCCGAAGCTGACGATCTACCTGGGCGGCGCGCCCGGCGCCGGCAAGACGCACCGCCTCATCGCCGACGCGCTCGGCGAGGCGAAAGCGGGGCGGCGCGTCGCGATCGGCTGGGTCGAGACGAAGCAGCGCCCGCAGCTCGAGACGCTCGCCGCGACGCTGCCGCGCATCCCGCCGCGGCGTTTCGGGGCCGCCGGGACGACCGTCGAGGATTTCGACCTCGAGGCCGCGCTGGCGAGCGACTACGAGACCATCGTACTCGACGAGCTCGCGCACGCGAACCCGAGCGGCGCCGTGCACGCGAAGCGCTGGCAGGATGCGCTGGCGCTGCGCGCCGCGGGCAAGACGGTGCTCGGCGCGTTCAACGTGATGCACCTGGATACGGTCGCGCCGGTTGCGGAGCGCATCGTCGGGCATCCGATCCGCGAGCTCGTGCCGATCGCGTTTCTGCGCAAAGCCGATCGCGTGATCGCGCTCGACGTCGCGCCGTCGGTCCTCGAGTCGCGGCTGCGCACCGGGCGCATCGTGCGTGACGAGGACGTGGAGCGCGCCGCCGCGGGGATCTTTGCGCCCAAGAATCTCAGCATGATGCGCGAGCTGCTGCTGCGCGTGGTGGACGATCTGACGATCCCGGTCATCGCGCCGAGCAAGGTTTCGATCGCGCTCGCGGTGGTTGCGGGCGGCGGCGATGCCGAGCCGTTCGTGCGCCGCGCCGCCGCGTTCGCCGACGCACTCGATCTTGCGCTGGAGTCGACCGTGCTCGGCGGCGCCGACGCCGAGCGCGTCACTGCGGCGACGCTGCGCGCCGACGGCGGCGTGATCGCCGCGCCGCCGGGTTTGGCGCGCGGCGACCTGCGGGAGGTGCGCGCGTCGCTGCTGATCGTGCCGCGCGGACCGCTCGCGGACCGGATCCTGGAACGGCCGCTCGACCGGGACGTGCTCGTCGCCGACCCAGCGGGCACCTCCGCACGCTCGGCGTACGAGGGCGCGCGCCATCCGTACGGCACCGCGCTCGGCGACCGGTTGCGCATCGGCTACGGCAAGCTGACGATCTACCTCGGTTCGGTCGCGGGGAGCGGCAAGACGTACGCGATGCTCGACCGCGCGCACCAGCTCATCGACGACGGCGCCGACGTGGTCGCGGCGCTGGTCGAGACGCACGGCCGCGCCGACACCGCCGCGCAGCTGGCGGGGATCGAGCAGATCCCGCGGCTTTCCAACGGCGAGATCGATCTGGACGCGCTGCTGCTTCGGCACCCGCAGGTCGCGCTGATCGACGAGCTCGCGCACACCAACCTCAGCGCGGGGGCGCGCGCGAAGCGGTACGACGACGTGATCGCCGTGCTGCGCAGCGGGATCGACGTGCTCACGACGCTCAACGTGCAGCACTTCGAGGGCGTCGGCGACGCGGTCGAGCGCCTGACGGGGACGCGCGTGCGCGAGACGCTGCCGGACAGCGTGCTGGAGTTCGCGGACGACGCGGTGTTCGTCGACGTCACGCCGGACGTGCTGCGGCAGCGGCTGCACGAAGGGAAGATCTACCCGCGCGAGCGGGCCGAGGCGGCGCTCTCCAACTTCTTTCGCACGGAGAATTTGGCGGCGCTGCGCGAGCTCGCGGTGCGCGAGATGCTGCGCGCGCGCTCCGAGCGCCGCCGCGAGCGGCCGTTCGCGCGCATCGTCCTCGGCGTCGCGCCGCGCGAGCGCGACGTCGCGCTCGTGGAGCGCGCGGGCCGGCTCGCGCGGCGGCTCGACGTCGACTTGCGCGTCGTCGCGATCGCGCCGCTCGACGATCCGGCGACCCGCGCCGGAATCGATGCGCTCGCGCGCGCGACGAGCGCGGTCCGCGGCTCGTTCGTCGCCGACGTCGCGCCCGACGCCGCCGTGCGCATCGTGGAGATGCTCGCGGCGGGTGACGTGCTGGCGGTGGAGTCGCCGCGGCATCCCAAAGCGCGGTTCTTCGGCAAGCCGTCGTTCGCCGTGCGCGCGCTCGCGGCCGGCGCGCGCGAGCTGCTCGTGCTCGCGCCGCGCACCGCCGGCGGCGCCGCCGAGCCCGTTCAGAAGTAGAAGCTCGCCCCGAAGCCGACGGACGTGTACTTGCCGGTCGCCGCGGTCGGCGACGTCGCAACGGAGGCGTCGAGCTGCACGCGCGGGCCGAGATCGCGGTACACCGCGAACAGATATTGCGTGCGCGTCGGCGTGTCGGGCCCCAAGGCGTGCGAGAACTGCGCGACCTCGAGGTTGAGCCCGGTCGAGTTCGGCAGCGATACGCCGAGCACGAGGGACGGAACGAACGACGACCAGCGTTGCGGGCCGTTGGTGAGCGAGTTCGTCGCCAGCGTCGTCGCCAGCGAGAACACCGGGGTCAGCGTGTAGCCCGCGTTGAGGGCGTACGTCGCGTTCGTGCCGTTGGCCGAGAAGCCGTTCGTGCCCGTCGGCGCGGTGAAGAACGCCTGGCCGCCGTAGTTGAACTTCGGCGTGTAGCCAAAGACGTATTTCAAACCGGCGCCGACGTCCGTCGTGCCCGTGACCACGCCGCCCGCGTTCGTGCGGTTGATGCCGGGCGGTGCGATTTGCAGCTCGAGCGCCGGGATCGCCATGCCGATGCGGATCAACGCCTGCGGGTATGCGACCGTGTTGCCGCCGCCGGCCGCGCTGGTGTTCAGATAGCCGGTTTCGATCTCGACGTGGTTGGGACGCACGGTGCAGACCGAGTTCGTCACCGACGGACGCGTGACGATCGCGGCGAGCGACGTGCACGGGTCGTTCGCGCCGAACGCGGGGCCGATCGGGTTTGGGGCGGCCGACGGCGCTGGTGACGGTGATGCGGCTGCGGCGGGCGGCGCGGGCTCGGCGGCCGCACCCTTCGACAAGCTCAGGGTGACACTGCCGGTGACGATCGCTGCTATGAGCGCGAGGGTCGCTGCCGTCGGACGGATCACTTCGGGGTGGCTCCTTGCGCGTCCAGCGCGCGGTTGAGTTCGAGCACGTTCACGTGCGGTTCGCCGAGCAGGCCCAGTTGGCGTCGCACGACGTGCGCTTCGACGATCGAGCGAACGGCGGCAAGCGAGAGTCCGCGGGCCTTGGCGACGCGCGGGGCCTGATAGTACGCGCCCTCAGGCGAGATGTCGGGATCGATGCCGCTCGCGCTCGAGGTCACGAGGTCCATCGGGATCGGCAGCGTCGCATCGGGGTTCGCTTTGCGCAGCGCCGCGATCGTGCCCTTCGTCGCGTCGATCAGCTTCTTGCTGGTCGGGCCGAGGTTCGTGCCGCCGGTGGACGTCGGATCGTAGCCCTTGCCCGCGGCGGAGGGACGGCCTTGGAAGTATCCCGGCTTGGTGAAATTCTGCCCGACGAGCTCGGATCCGATCACGGTACCGGCTCGGTTCGTGATCAGCGAGCCCTGCGCTTGATGGCGGAACAGCAGCGTCCCCAAGCCCCAGATCGCGACCGGATAGACGAGCCCGAGCGCGACGACGGTGACGATCGTGTAGAGCACCGACGTGCCGAGATGCGACAGCAGGCTTTCTTTGCGCGCCGCCGGCGGTGTGGACGTGGTGGCCATGGCGCTAGTGCGCTCCCGTGAGGTGCAGCCCGACCAAGATGAGGTCGATGGCCTTGATGCCGATGAACGGCACGATGATGCCGCCCAAGCCGTAGACGAGGACGTTCTCGCGCAGCACCGCGTCGGCGCCGCGCGGGCGGTACGCCACGCCGCGCAGCGCGAGCGGGATCAGCGCGACGATGATGAGCGCGTTGAAGACGATCGCGGAGAGGATCGCGCTCTGCGGCGTCGCGAGGCGCATGACGTTGAGCGCGTCCATGGCGGGATACGCCGCGGTGAACATCGCGGGGAGGATCGCGAAGTACTTCGCGACGTCGTTGGCGATCGAGAACGTCGTGAGCGAACCGCGCGTCATCAGCAATTGCTTGCCGACCTCGACGATCTCGATCAGCTTCGTGGGATCGGAGTCGAGGTCGACCATGTTGCCGGCCTCTTTGGCCGCCTGGGTGCCGCTGTTCATCGCCACGCCGACGTCGGCTTGCGCGAGCGCGGGCGCGTCGTTGGTGCCGTCGCCGGTCATCGCGACGAGCCGGCCTTCGCCCTGCTCGCGCCGGATCAGCGCCATCTTCGTCTCGGGCGTCGCCTCGGCGAGGAAGTCGTCGACGCCGGCTTCTTTCGCGATCGCGTTCGCGGTGAGCGGGTTGTCGCCGGTGATCATCACCGTGCGGATTCCCATCGCGCGCAAGCGGTCGAACCGCTCGCGCGTGTTCGGCTTGAGGATGTCGCGCAGGTAGATCGCGCCGAGGATCCGGCGCCCCTCTGCGAGCAGCAGCGGCGTGCCGCCCGCGCGCGCGATGCGGTCGACGTCGGCGGAAAGCACGCCGGTCGTGTCGCCGCCGTTCTGCGACACCCACGCGCGCACCGCGTCGGGCGCGCCCTTGCGCAGCTGCGCGCCGTCCGCGTAGTCGACCCCCGACATGCGCGTGTAGGCGCTGAACGGCACGACGACGGCACCCGCGGGCAACGCGCTATCGATGTCACCCTGAGCCCGCCCAATGTCACCCTGAGCTTGTCGAAGGGTGCGCGTGCCCGCGAGCAGCACGATCGACCGGCCTTCCGGCGTCTCGTCCGCGAGCGACGCAAAGTATGCCGCACGGTACGCCGACGTCTCGTCGACGCCCGGTGCGAGCACGATCTCGGTCGCCTGCCGGTTGCCCAGCGTGATCGTGCCCGTCTTGTCGAGCAGCAGGGTGTCGACGTCGCCGGCCGCTTCGACGGCGCGGCCCGACATCGCGAGCACGTTGCGCTGCAGCACGCGATCCATCCCGGCGATGCCGATCGCGCTCAGCAGGCCGCCGATCGTCGTCGGAATGAGGCACACGAGCAGCGCGATCAGCACGACGACGCTGGGCACCGCGCCGGCGTAGATCGAGAACGGCGCGAGCGTCGCGACGGCGATCACGAAGATGATGGTCAAGCCCGCGAGCAGGATCGAGAGCGCGATCTCGTTGGGCGTCTTCTGGCGCTTGGCGCCTTCGACCAGCGAGATCATGCGGTCCAGAAACGACTCGCCCGGATTCGCGCTGACGACGTAGACGATGCGGTCGGACAGCACGCGCGTGCCGCCGGTCACCGACGAACGGTCGCCGCCGGCTTCGCGGATCACGGGTGCCGACTCGCCGGTGATGGCGGACTCGTCCACCGTCGCCGCGCCTTCGACGATCTCGCCGTCGGTCGCGATGAGGTCGTTCGCCGTGGCGACGACGCGGTCGCCGCGCCGCAGCTGCGTCGCAGGGACGAGCTCTTCGCGGCCATCCACGAGCCGGCGCGCGGTCGTGTCGGTCTTGGTGCGGCGCAAGTACTCCGCCTGTGCTTTGCCGCGGCCTTCCGCCATCGCTTCGGCGAAGTTGGCGAAGAGCACGGTGAACCACAGCCACGCCGAGATCGCGAGGTCGAACGACGCTTGGCCGTTGCCGAGGTCGCGGAACGCGAACAGGAACGACACCAGCGCGCCGACCTCGACGACGAACATCACCGGATTGCGCAGCTGGACGCGCGGATCCAGCTTGACGAACGACTGCCGGACCGCCGCGAGCAGGATCGCGCGATCGAAGAGCGAGCGCGAACGCGATACCATCAGAATTGCTTTCCTTGCACGAGCAGCAGGTGCTCGACGACCGGCCCGAGCGCGTCGGCCGGGAAAAACGTCAGCGCGCCGACGATGACGATCACGCCGATCAGCAGGACGACGAAGATGGGCGACGTCGTGCTGAACGTGCCGGCCGTGCTCGCGACGGCGCGTTTGCCGACGAGCGCGCCGGCCAGCGCGATGACGGGGATCATGATCGCGATGCGCCCGAACAGCATCACGACGCCGCCCGACACGTTCCACCACGTGTTCGCCGATAGCCCCGCAAACGCCGAGCCGTTGTTGTTGACCATGGACGAGTACGCGTACAAGATCTCGCTGAAGCCGTGCGGCCCCGCGTTGTTGAGCGTCGCGACGCCCGCCGGAAGCACCGCCGCCGTGCCGGCGGGCACCAAAGCGAACACCGGCACGACCAGCGCCGCGAGGATGGCGAGCTGCACCTCGCGCCGTTCGATCTTCTTCCCCAGGTACTCGGGGCTGCGGCCCACCATCAGCCCGGCGATGAACACGGTCAAGATCGCATAATAGATGATCCCGTAGAAGCCCGAGCCGACGCCGCCGAACACGACCTCGCCCAGCTGCATGTTGAACATCGGCACCAAGCCGCCCAACGCGGTGAACGAATCGTGCATCGCGTTGACGGCGCCGCACGACGTGTCCGTCGTCATCGTCGCGAACAGCGCGGACGCGGCGATGCCGAAGCGCGCCTCTTTGCCCTCCCAATTACCGCCCGCGATACCGAGCGCGTGCACGATGGGATTGCCGGCGGCCTCGGCCGCGTACGCCGCGGTGAAGCCGACGACGAACAGCGTCGTCATCGCTGCGAACAGCACCCAGCCTTGCCGCTGGTCGCGCACGAAGCGGCCGAACGTGTACGTGAGCGCGCCGCCGATCAGGAAGATGCAGACGAGCTCGATCAGGTTGCTGATCCCCGTCGGGTTTTCCCACGGCGACGCGGAGTTCGCGTTGACGAAGCCGCCGCCGTTGGTGCCGAGCTCCTTGATGATCTCCATCGACGCCATCGGGCCCTGCGGGATCGACTGCTTCGCGCCTTCGACCGTCGTAGCCGTCGTGTAGCTCAGGAAGTTTTGCGGGACGCCTTGCCACAGCAGCAGCAGCGAGCCGACGATTGCAATCGGCAGCAGCACGTAGAGCACCGTGCGGGTGAGGTCGACCCAGAAGTTGCCGATCGTCGTGCCGCTGCGCCGCGCGAGCGCGCGCATCAGCGCGATTGCGATCGCGATCCCCGTCGCCGCCGACACGAACATGTGCCATCCCAAGCCGGCCATCTGCGTGAGATAGCTCATCGTCGACTCGCCGGAGTAGAACTGCCAGTTCGTGTTCGTCATGAACGACACGGCGGTGTTCCAGGCGAGATCCGGCGCGAGGTTGCCGAAGCCTTGCGGGTTGAGCGGCAAGAACGCCTGCACGCGCAGCAGGACGTACAGATAGATGAAGCTCACGAGGCTGAACGCGACGACCGCAAAGGCGTACGTCTTCCAGCCCATCTCGCGCGCCGCATCGATCCGGCAAATGCGATACAACCCGCTTTCGATTGGCGCGAACACCGGCGACAGAAACACGCGCTTGCCCGAGAAGACGCGCGCCATGTACGCACCGAGCGGTTTGACGCACACGCACACGAGCGCAAAAACGAACGCGGCTTGCAGCCACCCGACGATCGTCATCGCAGCGATCTCCTAGAAGTGCTCGGGGCGCAGCATCGCGTACGTGAGGTACGCGAGCGCGGCGACGGTCAGCACGAGGCCGACGATCAGATCGGCGCTCATACCTTTTCACATCCGATGACGTAGCGGTCGAGCAGCCAGAACGACACCGCGGTCAGCAGGACGAGGCCGAGCTCCAGAACGATGGGATTCATCGCGTCCATGGTGCGCCTTCAGCGGGCGCTTGCGTATCGGCCGGACGGCTGAATCTTTCGGCTGATCCGAAAGGTTCGTCAGCGTTTTCGGAGCGTTCGCATCAACGAGATTTTTGCGAGCTCAATTCAAAGCGTTAGCCGGCGTCGTCCGGGAGCGGAAACGACGTGGCCGCGTGCGCCCGGCGCCATTCCGCCAAGATGACGGGCTGCGTTCTGCCGAGCCGCGCCGTCGCGTGCAGGGACGCGACGAGCTCCGCCTGCTGCTCGCGCAGCGCGTTCGCGATCACTTGCGCCCGGCGCAACCGTTCTTCGTCGCGCCGGCGACGGTCGTCGGTCATTCGCTCATGATACCCGGTCAAGAGCCGGGTCGCGCAAGCGAGCGCTTTCGGCACCGCTACCCGGCGGCGGCCGCCTTCGTTCCGGTCGTCGGCCGGCGGCGGGTCACGGGCAGCGTGACCGTCGTGGTGGTGCGGCCGTCGTGGTGGCGCACGCGCAGGTCGCGGCCGAACGCCGCGACGAGGAACAGCCCGCGGCGCGACTCCGCGAAGTCACCCGGCAGGTGCACGTCGTCGATCGCGTAGCCCGGTCCGGAGTCGCCGACCTCGAGGATCGCGACGAGGCCGTTCCAGCGCAGCCGCACGTCGATGGCGCCCGGGGCGTGGCGCGCCACATTGCCGAGCAGCTCGCCGAAGATCAGCTCCGCGCCGTCGACGTCGGAGCAGCCGGTGTCGACCTGCGAGGTGAGGTACCGCTGAAAGATCGTGCGGGCGTTGTTCGCCAGCGACGCGTCCGCGATGCGAAAACTGAATCCGCTGCTGTCGGCCTTGAGGGTCCACCCGGCCGCCCCCGGCGGCCTCTCATGCGGGACGCGCTCCACGAGGTTCACTTCTACCCCTTCGGGATGCGCCGATCCCGCTAGCGGAAGCCCTGGGTTTTGCTAGGGGGCATGCGTTAAGTCTCGGGCAACTCGGCGGGCGGCGGAAGCACGCTCCCCAATTCTGTCTAATGCGGGTAGCGTAGGAGGGTCAGGTTGGCCTACGAGGTGATCAAACGCGTCAGCGGGCGAGCCTATCGCTATCGGGTCGAGAGCTTTCGCGACCCCGAGACGCGGCGCGTGCGCGGGCGCTGGACCTATCTCGGACGTGTCGACCCCGCCGACGCCGGGCTGCCGGCGCGCCCCGCGAAGGCCAGCTCGCGCGACCGCCTGCTCGACGCCGTCGCGCGGCTGCTCGCGACCGCCGACGCCGAGACGCTGTCGGCCGGCGCGATCGCGCACGAGGCAGGCGTCGCGTACGGCACGTTCTACCGCTACTTCACCGACCGGGCGCACGCGGTCCGCGAAGCGCTGCTGCGGCGCGGGCCCTCGCTGGGCAACATCGCCGCGCGCTTCGGCCAGCCGCCCGGGACGCGCGCAGCCGAGCGCGAGCGCATCGCGAGCTGGCTGCGCGAAGTCGCCGACGTGGGGCGCCGCGAGCGCGGCGTCGTGCGCGCGTGGCACGTCTACTCCAATGCCGACGAAGCGGTCGTGCGCGCGCGCCGCGAGGCCGTCGACGCCGCGGTCGATCGCGTGGCGGCGTACCTCGACGCGCTCCGCGCCGCCGGCGTGAGCACGATCGGATCGTCGCGCTTCGCGGCCTACGGGCTCGTGGCGCTGGTCGTCGCGCTGGGCCGCGACGCGGCGCTCGAAGGCGACATCGGCGAGGCCGACGTGGCCGGGCTCGTCGCGCTCGCGCACGAGCTCTGCGGCCTGACGTAGCGTCGACCGTCCGCGTAGGACGCGGTCGCAGGGTCCCGAACCGGCCGCGGATGCTCGCGCGCCGTCTTCTTCTCGCTGCCGCCCTGTCCGCTTCGCTCGCGACGCCGGCCGGCGCCGATGCGACCCGCTACAGGACGGCGGCGCCCGCCATCGAGGCGGTGCTGAAAGCGCCGCCGATCCCGTCCGTCGTCGTGGGACCGCGGCGCGACGTGATCGCCATTCAGACGCCGCTGCGGTATCCGCCCGTCGCCGACCTAGCGCGGCCGATGCTGCGGCTGGCGGGGCTGCGCATCGACCCGCTGACGAACGGCATCCATCACGCCCCGGCGACGACATCGCTCGCATTCGAGCGCGTGTCCGACGGGCGCGTGGCGCGCGTCGCATTGCCTGCGGGCGCGCACGTGACGTCGCTGCAGTTCTCGCCCGACGGCACGCGGTTTGCGGTGACGAACGCGACGCCGCACGGCACCCAGCTCTGGCTCGGCACGACGGGCGACGCACATGCGGCGCGCGTGGCAAACGTGGCGGTGAACGACGTGTTCCGCGGTGCGGTGCGGTGGATGCCGGATAGTTCGCACGTCGCCGTGCGCGCGGTGGATCGCATCGGTCCGGCCCCGGCCGCGGGCGTTGCCAGCGGCCCTGCCGTGCAAGAAACCGCCGGCGCCGCCGGGCAGATCGTGACGTACGAAGACATGCTCGCGAACGCGTACGACGAGGCGCTGTTCGCGTACTACGGCACGTCGCGCGTCGCGGTGGTGGACGCGCGCAACGGCAGCGTCGTGCGCACGCCGGCGCGCGGGATCTACACGTGGGTTTCGTCATCGCCCGATGGACGCTATCTGCTCGCGGAGCGCGTGCACGCGCCGTTCTCGTATTTGTTCCCGTACCAGCGCTTCCCGCAAGCGATCGACGTTCTCGATGCGCGCGGCACGCACCTGAAGACGATCGCGGACCTGCCGCTGGCAGATCGCATTCCGGCGGACGGCGTGCCGACCGGGCCGCGCGACGTGGCGTGGAAACCGTCGTCGCCCGCGACGCTGGTCTGGGCGGAAGCACTCGACAACGGCGATCCGCGCCGCGAGGCCGCGGCGCGCGACCGGATCGTGATGCTTGCAGCACCGTTCACCGGCGCACCGGCGGAGCTCGCGCGCACGCCGGCGCGCACGACGGGCGTGACCTGGCTCGATCGCGACGAGCGCGCGCTAGTGAACACGTACGACAGCGCGACGCGCACGCGCACAATGCTGCTGGCGGACGCGCGGACCGCCGGAGCGACGCCGCGCGCGCTCGCGACGGTGCGCGACGGTGATTACTACAACGATCCGGGCTCGCCCGTGATCGCATACGCCGCGACCGGGCATGCCGTCGTGGACCACGCCGGCGATGCGATCTGGCTGCGCGGAGCGGGCTACGGGCCCGACGGGCGGCGGCCGTTCCTCGACCGGCTCGACCTGCGCACGAACGAGAAGACGCGCGTGTTCCGCTCCGAGCTCGCACCGCTGGAGACGCCGCTCGCGGCGCTCGACGCGGACGCGGCCCGCATCCTGACGCAGCGCGAGTCGCCGACGGATCCGCCGAACGTCTTCGTGCGCACGCGCGCGACGGGCGCTCTGCGGGCGCTGACGGTGTTCGCCGATCCCGTGCCGCAGCTGCGCACGATCGGCCGGCGCGTGGTGAGCTACAAACGGCCGGACGGGGTGGCGATGTCGTTCACGCTGTACACGCCACCGGGCTGGAAAGAGGGAACGCGGCTGCCGACGCTCGTGTGGGCGTACCCGCTGGAGTTCCTCGACCGCGGCACGGCATCGCAGAACACGAACACGACGCAGAACTTCGTCACCATCGGCGGCCCGTCGGAGCTGTTCTTGACGCTAGCGGGCTATGCGGTGCTGGACAACGCGTCGATGCCGATCGTGGGCGACCCGAAGACGGTGAACGACACGTACGTCCAGCAACTCACCGCGGACGCGAAGGCGGCGGTCGACGAAGCGGTGCTCATCGGCGTGACGGATCCCGACCGCGTTGCGGTGGGCGGCCACTCGTACGGCGCATTCATGACGGCGAATTTGCTCGCGCACACGCGCCTGTTCAAAGCCGGCATCGCACGCAGCGGCGCGTACAACCGCACGCTGACGCCGTTCGGATTCCAGAACGAACGCCGCAGCTACTGGGACGCAACTGACCTCTACACCAAGATGTCCCCGTTCACGTACGCAAACGCGATCAAGGATCCGATCTTGCTGATCCACGGCATGGCGGACGACAACACGGGCACGTACCCGATTCAATCCGAACGCTTGTATGCAGCAATCCAAGGCAACGGCGGCACGGCGCGTCTCGTGATGCTCCCCTACGAAGCCCACGGCTACGTAGGCCGCGAAACGGTCGAAACGGTCCTAGCGGAAATGACGGACTGCTGCTAACCGCTGGCTCGGCCCCGGGCGCACGGCACGCGCAGACGCGCAGCGGTATCGCGTCGCACGAAACTCTGCGACGTCGTCTAGCGAGCGAGGCCGACACGCGAGCTTCACTGTGACCAGTATCCCCGCGTGCGCTCGTAAAGCTAGTTCGGGCGTAATCCCGCCGAACTGGTACGTGAACGCAACACGACGGCCTGAACGTCAATGAGAACGTCGCTCATCGCGCCCTGCAAAACAGGAAAGGCGCTCTGTAACTTCCGTCATCTTCTTGCGACAATAGAATTGCAACACCGATGTTCGGCGTGCAAGCTCCGGCTCACGCCAGTCAGGAGCTCGACCATGACTCGAACACGATCGCAACGAGAGCGCACCGGAAAGGGGCGGATGCAATTACGACCAAGGCTTGAGCGTTCAGCACTCGTCACGACGATCTCACGGTCAGATGCGCGTCAATAGTAGCGACATTTCTGTAGCCGCGCTCGCTTCATCCTCCACGAGGACCTCCTGCGCGCAGATTCCTGATCGCCGCTCTAGACTGGCAGGGAACATTTGAGGTGTTCGATTCACAGAGGGGTAATTGCGTGGGTTCCCGTCCGACACCACACACCGCGTCTTCCAGAGACCGTGCCTGGGAAATCCTCTAGAGCGAGATTCGCGGCCTTGACGCACCAAACCAGATACAGTCCGTAGAGTCGCTATCGGCTAGTCGTCGAGCTACAACACGCCGTGCTGCGCGAGCAAATTTCGCCTAGCGGACAGGTTCGCCGGTATGACGTTGGCGCCGGAGCACCTACCGTTAGCCGCTACCGGCGCGCGACAGCGCTTCACGACGCTGGCGGTCCCAGCTTGCGCGCGTCAGCGTGAACAGCAGCACGTCCACGTGCCGCCCGCGGATCACCGCGCCGCTTCGCAACAGGCGTTCTTCGCGGAAGCCCGTTCGGTCGAGCACCGAGCGCGACGCGCCATTCTCCGGGATGATGCACGCCTGGATCTCGTCGAGCTCGGCCGATTTCGAATGCTTCGTCGATCACCGCGCCCAGCGCTTCGCTCGCGTAGCCTTTGCCGCGCGCGTCCATCACGAGGCTGTAGCCCACCTCGCCGATGCGTGGGGAACGGTCGTTCACGCGCAGCGAGATCCAGCCGATCGGTTCGGCCCGATCGCCCGCTTTCAGCAGCCACTCGAAGCGTCCCGTCACGCCGCCGCGCAATTGCCTCGGGCGCGCGCGCACTTGCCGTTCGAACTCCTCGGCGCGCACGCGCGGGATGTCCTGATACTTGCGCAAGTCCGGCATGTTCAGCACTTCCCAGAGCTCGCGCGCGTTGCGGCCGTCGACCGGCGCGAGCGTGACGCGCCGCGCGTTCAGCGATCTCATCGCGCGATCGAGGCGTCCGCGAATCCGCGCACGAGCTGTGCGCCGCTCTCGTCGCGCGTCGTCTCGAAGCTGACCTTGTCGCCGGGGCGCGCGAGCAGCACGTCGGGTCCCGCCGGATCGACGATCGTGAATACGCCGCGGCGGTCCCGCAGCGTGAACCACACGCGCCCGGCGGCGACGGCGAAGCGGTCGATCGTGCCGTTCACGCGCGGCGAGCTCGCACCGGCCGCTGTGCGGTCGCCCAGGAACGCGCGGTACGACGCGAACGCATCTTCTGCCGGCGACGACGCGGTCGTGCTGCCGACGACGACGTGGCCGCCCGCCGCCTGCGCGAGCGCGAGCGTCTGGAACTTTCCGTTGTCGGCGACGGCGGGCACCACCCACGTATTCTGCCCGAACAGCACGTACAGTACCGGTTGCGTGGGGAGCAGGCGACCTTGCTTGATGATCGGGTTGCCGCCGACCGCGTCCTCGGCCGCTTTCGAATTGTATTCGCCGCCGCTCGACGTGTAGTACGTCAGCGCGCCCGTGCGGCTGTCGGTGTAGGTGAAGCCGGTCATCGACGCGTCGGTGCGGTTGGGCGACGTGTGGTCGACGAACCACACGAAGCGGCCGTCGGCGAGCAGGATGCCGAACACGTCGGCGCGCGCGGGCAAGTGCACGTCGCGCTTCGTGATCGCGGCGTTCCACCAGCCGTGCACGTAGCGGCCGAACCAATCGTTGTACGCGATGACGAGGTCGGGCGGGTACACGCGGCTGACCCATTTCGGCAGCCGGTCGAACTGATCGCGCGGGATGCGTTCCATCGCGCCCGTCGTCGGGTCGACGATCACGACGGCGGTGACTTTCTCGCCGCTCCAGCCGATCGTCGGCCGTCCCAGCGTGACGAGGTAGCGCGGGTTGCCGTCCGCGTCGAGCTGCAGCGTTTCTTCCAGCAGCAATTCGGTGCCGTAGCGCAGCCAGACGTGGCGGCGCAGGTTCGCGTTCAGCAGCGCCGACGGCACGTAGGTCAGCGGCGCGCGCGCGCGCAGTTCCGCGGGCTTGTCGGGGTTCTCCGCGTCGACGATCACCACGCCCGGCGAGCTGCGGCGCGACAGCCACTGCACCGCACCTTGGAAATCCAGCGGCGCGACCCACACCAGGCGCCCGTTCTCCGACTGGACGTTGTACGTGCCGACGCGGTAGTATGCGCCGAGCTGGCCGACGACTTTCTCGCCGGCGAAGATCGCCGATTCTTCGGGCACCACGCGCACGTGGCGCGGGTCGGCGGCGGGCGCGCCGCTGGTGGACGTCGTCGCGCCGACCACATTGCGCAGGCCGCCGGCATCGACGATCGGCGCGATGATGAGCCCGACGGTGAACAGCCCGACGACGCCGATCGCGACGACCAGCGGCCACACGGGGGTACGGCGCAGCGAGACGATGCGCCGCGAGATCACCATCGTGCGCGCAGCGGTGAGCGACGTGATCAGCACGTTGGGCACCAGCGTGAGCAGCAGCAGCGAGATCGCCTGCGGGAACACCAGCGGCGGCAGCGCGACGTAGCAGTACGCGCCGGCCAGCGGGACGCCGACGGCGAGCCGCCGGAGCTGTCCGCGCCACCAGCCGCGCGAGAAGTCCAAGTTGACGAGCCCCAGCGAGAGGAACACCGTGCCGAGCAGCCAGATCACGCACGCTCGGCCTACGGCGCGCCTTCGCGGCGCGCCTCCTTGCGCGTCCGCGTCGACCTGTGCCGAGCCCCTTGCCGCGCGTGTCCGCCGCGTGAATCACAGAGCGGAGGTGACCATGCAGGTCCACTACAGCGGCACCGTGACGACGCCGCCCAGCTTCTTCTGGTCCAAGCACTCGCACCGCGAGCACGAGCAGTTCGACGTCCGCGCCGACGACGGTTCGCCGTTCCGGGTGGTCGACAACGTCACCATCGCGCCGCGCGTGCCCGCGCACCCCGGCGACCGCGTCACGGTGCAGGGCGAGCTGATCCGGTTTCGCCACGGGGAGGGCCGGCCGATCGTGCACTGGACCCATCACGACCCGCGCGGCCGCCATCCGGACGGCTTCATCGCCCTAGGCGGCCGCGTCTACGCCTGAAGCTGCAGCACCCGCATTGGTCACGCCGAGCTCGTCGAAGCGTGCGCCACGATCGTGACGGGCTTCGACGAGCTCAGCGCGAGGTTGGAATCAGCGGCCGCGGCCCTTCTTCGCAGCGGCTTTCTTGCGCCCGCCGGACGCGGCTTTCTTCGCACCGCCGGTGCTCTTCTTCGCTGCGCCCGCGGCCTTGCGGGCCGGTGCGGCGGCAGCCTTGCGGGCCGGCGCGGCGCTGGACTTCTTCGCGCCGGCAGCCGACTTCTTGGCTCCCGACTTCTTCGCGCCGGATTTCTTCGCGCCGCCGCGGCCGGGCTTCGCCGTACCGACGGCTTCCTTGAGGCTGCGGCCGGCGATGAACTTCAGCACGCGCTTCGCAGGGACGTTGACGGGCTCGCCGGTCTGCGGATTGCGGGCGACGCGCGCCGCGCGGTCGCGGATCTTGAACTGCCCGAACGGCGTGAGCTGCACCCGGTCGCCCGATTTGAGCACGGAGGTGATCCGGTCGAGCAGCGCCTCGACGAGCTCGATTATCTGGCGCCGGGGAAGCTCGAACTCATCGGCGAGCTCGCGGGCCAGTTCGTTCTTGGTCATGGGGTCCTTTCGTACGCGTTTCGGCTCGTGGGCGAGCCGTGTTGCCGTCACTATACGCCCAAAAACGCGCATTTCCGGCTATTTTCGCGGAAAAAGCTGATCCAGCGTCACGAAGCGATACCCGCGCGCGCGCAGCGCCGCGATCACGCGCGGCGTCAGCGCGGCCTCGTAGGCGCGTGCGCCCGCGACGCCCCGGCCCTGGTCGCCGTCGTGCAGCACCACGATCGCACCGTCGCCGACCTGCGCCAGCAGCTTGTCCGCCAGCGCGCCGGGCGGCGCGTCCGGCGACGTCTCGTCCAGCATCGCGCTCCACAGCGCGACGCGCAGCCCGCGGCGGCGCGCCGCGTCGAGCACGGCGGCGTTGCGCGCGCCGAACGGCGGGCGCAGCCAATGCGGGCGCGCGCCGGTCGCCGCGGCGATCGCGTCGTTCGCGTTCGCGAGCTCGGCGTCGAGCGCGCGCGCGGACAGAATCGCGTTGAGGTGCGGGTGCGTGTCGGAGTGGTTCTCGATCTGGTCGCCGTCGGCGCGCATGCGGCGCAGCAGGGCCGGCTCGCGGCGCGCAGCGCGTCCCACGACGAAGAACGTCGCCGGCACGCGCTCGCGCTCGAGCACGTCGAGCACGCGATCGGTGACGCCGCGCGTCGGCCCGTCGTCGTACGTCAGCGCGACGACGTGCCCGTCGCCGTGCGTGACGACGGGCTGGAAGGCGCCGGTGCGCGGCGATTCGACCAATTCGTAGAGACCGAACGACCCGGCAGCGAGCAGCGCGAGCGCGGCGAGCACGCGCAACGCGCTCACGAGCGGCACCCGAGGGTGCTCACGAGCGCAGCAGTTTCTCCCGCGCCGCGGCGACGGTCTTCTTGAAACGCTCCGGACCGAACGACCCGAAGTCGTCGACGATCTTCTGATAGCGCGGATCGGCGCTCGACGTCGATTGCAGCGTCAGCAAGTTCGGCACCGGTTTGTTTTTGTCGAGGTGGATGTGGTACTGCCGGCCGGCGGTGACCGCGAGATAGTGCGGATCCGTGAACGTGAACTTGTGCGAGCCGCTGCGGTCGCCGGCGACCTGCGCGACGGACACCGTGTACACGTTGTCGGTCTTGCCCTTGAGCGGCCGCGTCTGCAATTGCCAGATACCGTCCTGCACGAGCTTCTCGAACGCGAACGTCACGTCGTAGCCGGGGATCGGCTCCGTGAATTTCGCGACGCGTGAACCCGCGCGATTCTCCGCCGTGTACGTCGCGCTGCACGTGCCGTCGACGTTGTCCAGCCGCCATTCCTCGCGCGCGATCGGACCTTTGTCGTGCGTGATCACCTCGCCGAAATGCAGCTCCGAGCGCGAGTGGCGAATCTGGTCCACGGCGTGGAGCCGCTGCGTCTCGTCCGAATAGAAGATCTTCCAGCCGGCGATCAGCCCGATGACGGCGAGGATGATGGCGAACGTCGTGGTGGGGAAGCGGCGCATCGTCTTCTAGAACGCCCTGCCGCGTCCGGAAGTGTCAGCGGTGCGCATCGAGGACCTGATTGACCACGGCGTCGGCCGCCTTGTTCTCCTTGCGAGGGACGTGGCGCACGTCGACGTGCCCGAACTTGCGCAGCAGCGCCTTGGCCTCGGCGTGCAGCGGGATCAGGCCGGGATGCTTCACGCGGTACGCGCCGCTGAGCTGCTTGACCACCAGCTCGGAGTCGAGCCGGATCGTGAGGTCGTCGACGCCGTGCGCGAGCGCGGCCTTGAGCCCGCCGAGCAACCCCGTCCATTCAGCGACGTTGTTCGTGGTGACGCCCAAGAACGTGCCGACCTCTTCGAGCACCTCGCCGTCGTCGGCATACAGGACGGCCCCGCCCGCCGCGGGACCGGGGTTGCCGCGGGATCCGCCGTCGGCAAAGAGCGTGGCTTTCACGAGGAAAGGGACAACCACGCCGAACGGCACAATACCTCCACCGGCCTCCGTCGGGCAGTAGCGCAGCTTGGTAGCGCATCAGTCTGGGGGACTGGGGGTCGCAGGTTCAAATCCTGTCTGCCCGACCACCAAACGAAAGGGCTCGCATCACGCGAGCCCTTTCGTTTTTTCCGCGCTGATCGGCGCCCGTCGCGCTACTGTTCTTTGCGGTGGTGCAGGATGAACTGATTGCCTTCGGGATCTTCGCCGAACGCCATGTGGCAGCCCGGCGTGTCGGTGATCTCGTCGTCGTGGAATTTCACGCCGCGCGCTTTCGCGTCGGCCATCGCTTGCGCGACGTCGTCGACCGCGAACATCGCGCTCCCGCCCGGCATTCCCTGTTCCGTTCCGTACAGCCCGAAGCTCGCGCCGTCGGCGAACGTCCATTCCGCCACCGGCCCGCCGGCCATCGTCGGTTCGGCGCCGAGCAAGCCGGTGTAAAACGTCGTCAGCGCGCCGAGGTCCTTTGCGGTGTAATAGACCGCGTCGACTCCCGTTACTTTCATCGCGATTACTTCTTTCGTCCGGAGCTTTTCTTGCCGCCGCCGCGCTTCGGTCCGCCGACTGCGTCCTTCAAGCCCTTGCCGGCCGAGAACGCGGGGACTTTGCGCGCCGCGATCTTGATGGTCTCGCCCGTCTGCGGGTTGCGGCCGATGCGCGCTTTGCGCTCGCGCACGACGAAGCTCCCGAACGGAATCAATTGGACTTTGTCGCCGTCCTTGAGCGCGGAGGTGATCTCGTCGAGGATCAGATCGACGATCTCACCGGCCTGACGCTTCGACAGCTCGTGCTCATTGGCCAAGGAGTCGACGATATCGGCTTTGGTCACGGTCTGGTTTCCACCTCACGGGAGCGTCGTACGAAAAACGGCGGCTACGGTACGCGCCGCTCGCTCGGTGGAGTACGCTTGCACGCCGCCCGCTCCTTCCGCCCGCAACGGGAAAAAGCCGCGAACGGTTATCGGAAGAGAATGGATCGCATCATCACCGCCTCGGCCGCGCGCGGCACCGTATCGCTCGTGGCCGGGATCACGTCCGGCCTCGTGCGCGAGGTGCGCGAACGGCACGACCTCGCGCCCACGTCGAGCGCGGCGGTCGGCCGCCTGCTGACCGCGGCGGCGCTGCTGGGCGCGTCGCTCAAGGGCCGCGAGCGCCTCACGCTCCAGATCGCCGGCGACGGCCCGATCGGCGGGCTCACCGCCGACGCGTGGAGCACCGGGACGCACGCGATCGGCGCGCGCGCCTACGCGCGCAACGGCCGCGCCGACGTGCCGCTCAACGCGCGCGGCAAGTTCGACGTCGCGCGCGTCGTCGGCAGCGGCAAGCTGCAAGTCACCAAGACGTACGAAGTGGGACAACCGTACAGCGGGATCGTTCCGCTGGTATCGGGCGAGATCGGCGACGACGTCGCCGCGTATCTCGGAAACTCCGAGCAGATCCCCAGCATCGTCGCGGTCGGCGTGCTCGCGGACCCGGCGGGCATCCGTGCGGCGGGCGGCGTGATCGTGCAAGTGCAGCCGGGCGCCGACGACGCGACCATCGCGGCGCTCGAGCGCAACGTCGCGGCGATGCGCGCGGTGACGACGCAGATCGTGGAAGGCGCAGGGCCGGACGATCTCGTGCGCGCCGTCGCGGGCGACCTCGAGGTGAAGCTGTTCGACACCTACACGATCGCGTTCGACTGCCGCTGCACGCGCGAGAAGGTGGAGTCGGCGCTGCTGGGCCTGGGCAAGGACGAGCTCGCGAAGATCGCGCGCGAGCAGCCGCAGACCGAAGCGACGTGCGATTTCTGCGGTGAGCTCTACGTGCTTTCCGCCGACGACGTCCGCGGCTTGGCGGAACGCGCGTCGACCGGCTCAGCCTGATCGGCTAATGGTGCCCGGTGGCCGGGCCGGCGGCAGCCTCGGGCCCTTTGGTCTGCGCGCCGCCGATGCGCGGCCGGAACTCTTCGACGATGCGCCCGTGACCCAGGTTGGTGTACCACCAGCCGCACTCGCACCGCACCGGCGCGCCGTGGTCGTGCGGATACGGATAGATTCGCTCGCAGCGGGGGCACGTGAACGTCGGGCCGGGGGCCGGCTCCGCGGGCGTGTAGGTGACCGGAGGCTTCGAGGGCGCGTTGTGGGCAGCCATGACGTGGTGCTTATCTCCAGATTTCGATGAACGCCGGAACCCGGCTAAGGAACGATGCGCGCGAACTTGCGGGACCCGACCTGCAGCACCGCCGGTCCCGTGGCGGTCCAGCGCGCGCCAGGGTCGGTGACCGGCACGCCGTCCACCTTCACCGCGCCTTCGCCGATCAACCGCTGCGCGGCGCGCTTGGACTCCGCGAACCCCGCGGCGACCACCAGCTCGACGAGCTTGCTGCGCCCGTCCAACTTCAGCTCCGGCATCTCCGCCGGGATCTCGCCGCGCTGGATGGTGCGCTCGAACCAGTCGCGCGCCGCGCGCGCGGCGTCCGCCCCATGGTACAACGCCACGATGTCTCCGGCGATACGCTTTTTCTCGTCCATCGCCGAAACCGCCGCGTCACGCAGCCCGGCTTCGAGCGCGCGCACGCGCTCGGCGGGCCACCACGCCCCTAATCGCGCGTACTGCGGCAGCACCGCGTCGGGGATGCTCATCGTCTTGCCGAACATCTCGTTCGGCGGATCGGTCAGCCCGATGTGATTGCCGATCGACTTCGACATCTTCTTCACGCCGTCGAGCCCGACGAGCAGCGGCACCGTGATGCAGATCTCCGGCAGCTGCCCGGCGTGCACCTGATACGGCCGGCTGATCAGCAAGTTGAAGAGCTGATCCGAACCGCCCAGCTCGACGTCCACCTCGAGCGCGATCGAATCGTACGCCACCGCGACCGGATACACGAACTCGTGCAGCGCGATCGGCGAGCCGCCCTCGTAGCGCTGCTTGAAATCGTTGCGCTCCAGCATCTGCGCGACGGTCGTCTGCGACAGCAGCTTGTAGATGTCGGTGAACGTCAGCTTCGAGAGCCACTCGCTGTTGTAGCGCAGCGTCACGCGCGACATGTCGAGCACCTTGCCGGCCTGCGCCGCGTACGTCTTCATGTTCGCGTCGATCTGCTCGTCGCTCAGCGCCGGACGCAGCGCGTTGCGGCCGCTGGGGTCGCCGATGCGCGCCGTGAAGTCGCCGATCAGCAGGATGACGTCGTGCCCGTCGTCGACGAAGCGCTGCAGCAGCCGCAGCACCACCGCGTGCCCGAGGTGCAGGTCGGGCGACGTCGGATCGAGCCCGAGGTACACGCGCAGCGGCCGCCCGCGCTCGAGCCGCTCCGCGAGTTCGCGCACGGACTCGACGTGCTCGGCGCCGTCGGCGAGAAACTCCGCGCGCTCGCGCGCACTGCGTGCAGGTGTTGCAGTCATCGTGCAGATGTTGCGGTCATGCGGTAGACAAGCGTGTTCATGAGGTCGGCGACCGCAGTTCAAAGACGGTCACCCCGCCGCCTCCCTCGTCGGCGTGGCCGTAGCGCACGTTCTGCACGAACGGGTGCGCCTTGAGATACTGCTGCAAGCCTTTGCCCAGCAGCCCGGTGCCCTTGCCGTGGATCAGCCGCAAGCGGCGAGTGCCCGAGCAAGATGGCGTCGTCGATCCAGCGGTCGACCAGCGGCTCCGCCTCGACGAACCGCTTCCCGCGCACGTCGATCTGCGTCTGCGCGGTGGAAGCCGCTTCGAGCGCCGCCTCACCACCCCGCGAGCCACCTTTGCCACCGTCGCGCCCGCCAGTGTCACCCTGAGCCTGTCGAAGGGTGGGCCCGCCCCGCCGCCGGAGCTCGCTTTTCGGCACCGTCAACCGCATCGAGCCGATCTGCACGAGCGCGCTCTCGCCGAGATCCTCCAGCATCGTGCCGTCCTGGTCCCACGACGACACGTGCACGCGATCGCCCGCCGCGACGGGCTGCGCAGTCTCGCCCTCGCGCATGCGCTGCGGCCGCTCCTCGAGCCCCAGCTCGCGGTGCATCTGGTCGAGCGTGCGCGCGAGCAAGTCCGCCTGCCCCGGCGTCACGCGCGGCGCGCGCGCACCGCGCTCGGTGCGCTCCGCGGCGCGCCGCTCCAGCTCTGCCGTGAACCGGCGCAGCGTCTCGGCGATCTCCGCGTCGGCGCGCTTCGCGAGCTCGCGCCGCTCGCGCTCCAGCGTTTCTGCGCGACGGCGCGCGTTGTCCTCGAGCGAGCGCAGGTGCGCGCGCTCGCGTTCGAGCTGCTCGCGCTCGCGCGTCGCACGGATCCGCTGCTCCGCCACGTCCGCCAGCGCGCGCTCGTAATCGCGCTCCTGATTCGACAGCAGCGCTTCGGCGCGCGTCACGACCTCGCGGTCGAGCCGCATCCGCCGCGCAAGCGCGAACGCGAGCGACTGCCCCGGCGCACCGACGTCGAGCTGGTACGTCGGCTCGTACGTCTCCGGATCGAACCGCACGCTCGCGTTCGCGACGTGCGGATGATCCGCGCCGAACAGCTTCAGCTCGGTCGCGTGCGTGGTCGCGACGACGCGCGCCCCGCGCTCCAGAAACCGCTCCAGCACCGCGACGGCGAGCGCGGCGCCGGCGTTGGGCTCGGTACCGCTTCCGATCTCGTCGATGAGGATCAGCGTGCGGTCGTTGGCAGCGTCGACGATCTCCGCCAGCCGCCGCAGGTGCGCGGAGAACGTCGACGCGTTCTGCGCGATCGACTGCTCGTCGCCGATGTCGGTGCACACGCGCTCGAAACGCCCGATCGTTGCGGCCGTCGCCGGCACGTGCAAACCGCACGCGGTCATCGCGACCGCCAGCCCGACGAGCTTGAGCGCAACGGTCTTGCCGCCCATGTTCGGCCCGGAAACGATCAGGATGCGCACGTCGTCGTCGAGCTTGACCGACTGCGGCACGGCGCGCTCGTCGAGCAGCGGATGCCGCCCTTCGAACACGTCGATCACCGCCTCGTCGACGAGCTCCGGCGCGATCGCCTGCATGCGGTGCGCGAGCGCCGCGCGCGCGCCGGCGAGATCCAGCTCGACGTACACGCCGAGATCGGTCTCCACCTGAGCGGCTTCGGCCTGCACGAGCGCCGACAGCTCGCCGAGGATGCGCGCGATCTCGACGTCTTCTTGCACGCGCAGCGCGCGCACGCGGTTGTTCGCTTCGAGGCTTTCGAGCGGCTCGACGAACAGCGTCTGCCCCGACGAGCTCGTGTCGTGCACGATCCCCTGAATCTGCCCGGCGAACTCCGCCTTCACGGGCACGACGTAGCGCCCGTCGCGCATGGTGACGATCGCATCCTGAATGGCCGACGCGTACCGCGACGAGCGCACGATCGCCGCCGCGCGGTCGCGCGCATCGTCCTGCGCCTGCTGCATGCTGCGCCGGATGCGCGCGAGCGCGGGCGACGCACGGTCGAGCACGTTGCCCCGCTCGTCGATCGCGTCGGTGATCCGGTTGACGATCAGCGGCAGCGCGCGAAACGGCGCGCACCGCGCGCGCAGCAATGGCACGTCGGACTCGGCATCGCGAATCGCGCGCACTGCCGCATTGGCAGCGCCCAGCGCATCGGCGATCGCCCGCAGATCGCGCGCCGCGAGCGGTACCCCGCGCGCCGCGGTGGCAACGGCCTCGTCGACGTCGTCGATCCGCTGCATCGAGAACCCTGCGTCCTGCTGGAGCGACCGCATCTCGGCCGTCTCTCCGACCAGCCGCCGGACGAGCGCGAAGTCGGTCGCGGGCTCGCACGCCAGCGCGCGCGCGAACGACTGCGGCGCATGCGTCTGCCCCGCATACCGCTCCCGAATCCGTTGGAAGTCGAGGACCTCGAGCCCCCGCTCGTCGACCAGCGCGCTCACGACCGGCATTGCTTCGCCTTTTCGCACTGCGGCTCCGGCTCGCACCATGCTCCGTCGAGCGCAACGGCTCTCACACGAGTGCTGTTGGACCGTACGATGAGGGATCGTATGGACGTGATGTTCCGCCAGGGCGACGTGCTGGTGCTGCGCGTCGAGGGAGATGCGGGCGAGCTGGGCGAGCGCGTCGCCGAGCCGCGCGACGACGGCCGCGTCGTGCTCGCGTACGGCGAAGTGACCGGGCACGCGCACGCGATCATGGACGAAGCGGCCACGCTCTGGCGGCTGGCCGCCGGCGACGACCGTCTGCTCCTGGTCGCGGGCGACGCACCCGTCGCGCTGCGGCACGAAGAGCACGCCACGATCATGGTGCCGCCGGGCGCGTACCTCGTGCGCCGCCAGCGCGAGTTCGCCCCGGGCGACGAAGACGAAGCGCGCGCGCTCGAACGCACCCGCTACGTCGCCGACTGACGCCGCCGCCGAGCTCATCGCCGCCGAGTGGCGTGCGGCGCTGCGCTCGGTGGAACCCGCCGACCGCGACGCGGCGGCGCGCGCGTTCGACGCGCTGTACCGCGGCTCGGGCTGGCGTCCGCCGCGCCGCGTCGTGTGGTTCGATTCCCCGCTCGCCGCCGCGTCCGCCGTCGCCGGCACGCGCGAGCCCGCGCTCTTCACGCCGGGCGCGGACCACGGCAACGCCGACGCCGTTCGCACAGCGTACTCGGAGGCGGCCTGGGCGCGCATGAACCGGCACTTCTCGCGCCGCTCGCGCGACCGCATCAAGCGCATCCTCGACGAGCCGCTGCGCGCCGCGGCCGGACGTTCCACGCCGGCGTTCGAACGGCCGGGCTGCGGCCAGCACGACGCGATGTGGATCGGCGCGTTCGACGCGGGCCGCCGCATGCACGGGATCGAGCAGCCGCGCGCGCTCGACGGCTGGGCCGCGCTGGCGCGTTCCTGCGGCTGGTGGTGGGCGTTCCGCGATACGGCGTTCGCGTGCGAGCGCCAGACGCGCCTGCGCCTGGACGACCGCGACCGGCTGCACGCGGCCGACGGCCCGGCACTGCGCTTTCGCGACGATTCCAGCGTGTACGCGATCCACGGCGTGCGCGTCGAGCCGTGGATCGTCGAAGAGCCCGAGCGCGTCGCGCCCGCCACGATCGACGCGGAGCAGAACAGCGAAGTGCGCCGGGTGCTCATGGACATCTACGGCGTCGAGCGGTATCTGGACGACGTCGGCGCGGTTCCGTTCGCCCGCGACCGGTTCGGCACGCTCTACCGGCTCGACCATCGCCGTGCGCCGATCGTGCTGGTGAAGGTGCGCAACGCGACGCCCGAACCGGACGGCACGTGGAAAGACTACTTCCTGCGCGTGCCGCCCGACGTGCGCACGCCGCGCGAAGCGGTCGCGTGGACGTTCGGGGTCGCCGCGGCGGAGTACGCGCCGCGAACCGAGACGTAGCCGCGGCGACAGACGTTCGTAAGTCGGCCGTAAGCGTCTCGTAGGTGCGCTCGGCTACCGTGACCGCAGCAGATCAGGAGACTGCCGATCATGCGCGCTGCCGAGCTGGACGACGACTTCCGCCCCGTCCGCATCCCCCTGTCGGTGAACGACCCCAACGCGGGCCGGTCCCTCACCCGCTGCGTCGACCGGGTCCTGCGCGACGGCCGCAGCCGCGCGCCGGTCGTCGTCGAGCTGCACGGCACGCACCTCCCGGCCCCGCTCGTCGCGGCGCTGATCGAAAATCTCCGGCGGCTGCGCGAGTCCGGCGGCGCGCTCGTCGCAAACGCCACGACCCCCGGTTTGCGCAGCGCGCTCGTGCTGCACGGCCTCGACCGCGTGCTGACGAGCTCCGCCGCCGCACCGCGCCGCCGCCGCGCGGCACGTGAGGCGGCCTGGCCCGTGTTCGCCCTGCTGCTGCTCATGGTGACGATCGCGTCCGTGATGGTCTTGCTCCAGCAGACGCCCGGCTACGGCGGCATCTGACGGCGCACGCCGAAGCCGGTCCCGGTGGCATTCACCGCGCACGAGCGGCGCTTCGTCGCGCGAACGCCGCGCGTCCCGATCGCGGCGCAGACACCCCGCGCGTTCGACCGCGCGCAGGCGCTGCGCACGTTCGACCGCGTCACGAAGCGGGCGTATCAGCCCCCGGACTGGGCGGCGGCCGAGATCCCGCCGGTGGTGAGCCGCGAGGAGGCGGCGTTCTGGCTGTTCGCGATCTCGGGGATCGACGCGTCGCGCCGCGAGCTGCTGCGCGCGCAAGGCGGCGAACGCGGCGTCGACCACGATCGAGCGCGCGCGCACGCGCGCGCCGTGCTGGAGCGGCTCGACGTCACGCAACCGCCGTCGCGCGCGATCGTCGCGGAGCGGCTGGCGGACACCGCATCCCCGACGTGGCGGGGCTCCTACTGCGAGATCGCGATCGCGGTCGTTGCGCTGCTGGGGGCGCCGGCGCTGCTGGAGCTGATCCTGGACGAGGCGAACGACGCCGCTGCGGAGGCCATCGCGGCGCACGAGGCGGAGCGCCATGCGGCGTACCAGTCGCACGCAGCGTCGATGTGGATCAGCATGACGCTGTACGTCGACGGGGACGGAGAGCAGCACGCGCACTCCTCGCAGTCGCCGGCCGAGCCGGAGCTCCCGGAAGCGCCGCAATTCCCGGCGCCGGCGCCCGATACGCCCCTTGCGGTGCTGCGCGCTCGGGCGGCGTCAGGCCGCTTCACCGAAGGCTTGGCGGAACGCGCGCAGCTTCGGCACGCACTTGCCGCCGGATTCGCGAACTACGTCGCGCCGTATCTCGACGACGCGGCCTTCGAGGCGGCGCGGGCGCTGGTGCGCCCCGCGATCCGGCGCGCGCTCGCGCGGCCGCCGTTCGCCGGCGACCATCACGAGCGGCTCGGCTCGTTCTCGCCGGCGTGCTATCTGGCGGCGTCGCTGCAGCTCACGGACGACGTCGAAGCGATCGTCGCATCGGTATCGCAAGAGATTGTCTGGGCTCGTTTGCTGTCGTTCTTGCCGGTGATCCTCTACGGTCTGCGCAGCGCGGACGCGGTCGTCGCGGAGAGCCGCCGTTTCGAGCTCGCGCTTGCGACGCCGCGCGCGGTGCGCGAGTTTCTCGCGACGACCGGCGAAACCGGCGTCGATTATGCGTACGAACAGATCGCGGCGCGCGCGGCGGACGATACGGCCGGCGCGTTCGTCGACGCGGTCGCCGCGCTCGACACGCCGGCGCTGCCCGCGACGATGTTGCGGCTCACCACGATCCCGGCGCTGTACATCTCGGCGCGGGCGTGGATCGAAGCGCGCTTCGACCGCTCGCTCGCGGCGCTGGCCGCCGCGAGCGGCGGCACGTCCGCGGTGAGCGAGACCGCGAACGAGATCCTGCGGCGCTTCGCGCGCCGCGAGCACTCGGGCGCCGTCGCCGCGCTCGCGCGGAAGATACGGCCATGACGAACGGCGGCGAACCGATGCCCGGCCTCACGCCGTACGACCGGCGCTGGGCGATGTCAGCCGACCGCGTGCCCCTGCCGCGCGGGGAGCCCGCGCCGTTCGACCGCGACGCGGCGTTCCGGGCTTGGAGCGAAGGCGTCGCGATGCCCGCATGGGCGCCGCGGCGGTATGCCATCCCGCCGGCGATGGAGCGCGCCGAGGCGGTGTTCTGGTTTTTCGCCGCGACGTCGTCGTCGGCCGCCGACGTTCGCGCGCTCGACGTCGAGCGCGCCGTCGGCGTGCAGGACGTTCGCGCACGCATCCGCCGAACGTTCCGGCCGTACTACGAGCAGCGCGCGAGCGCAGACCTGATGCTGCCGCTGGCGCACCTCTTCGGCGCGGCGGCGCTGATCGAGCTGATCCTCGACGACGGCGACGACCTGAAGGCGAAGTCGCACGAGCGGGTGGAGGTGCAAGGCGCGCTCGCGTGCGGCTTCTGCGATCACGCCGCTCCCTTTTTGGACGCCGCGGAGTTCGCGGCGTGCGGTGCGCGCGTGCGCGAAGCGCTGCGCGCGTTCGACGCGGGCGCGGCACCGTACCATCTGTATCACCTCGCGGCGTCGCTGCGAGTGCCCGACCCGCTGCCGGATTACTTCGCCGCGCTTCGGCGCGGGCGCAAAGACCCGCACGTCGTCTTGGATCAGCAGCATCTCGCCTATGCGCTCGGCTCGCGCGAGCGCGTCCTCACCGAGGCGAACGATCTCGACATTCGGCTGTACGGTGCGCAAGCGGTGCGCGAATGGCTGGCGGTCACCGGGCGCGACGGAATCGCGTACGCGGCGCGCTCCGGTATCAGCTCCGACGGCGACATGGCGGCGCTGATCGAGGCGCTCGGAACGGTCCACGTCGTCGAAACGGCCACGGCGATGCTCGCGCTCGCGACGCGCCAAGACTACGCCGAGCACGCGAAGGCGTGGCTCGACCGCCATCCGGAGCTCGCCGTCCCGGCGGCGGCCGCGGCGGCGGAGAAGCGCACACGCCGCGACGCGGCCGTCGAAACGCTCAAGCGCGCGGCCGCGCTCGGCCATGCGGATCTCATCGAAGCACACGCGAGCGAGCAGCTGCGCGCGATCGTGTTGGGCTCATCACGCGACGGCGACGATCTCGCGTGGCTGGACGAGGCGCGCCCGCGCCGCAAACCGATTCGCTGGCTGTACGCCGACGCGTTGCCGCCGCTCGTCGTCGCCGGCCGCCGGCTCGCCGAGCCGCATATCGAAGCGGCGATCGACGCGCTGCGCGCCAGCACGCTGGTCGCGCCGGACCCGCACGCGCTCGCGCTGAAGCGGCACGCGAACGCGGCGAGTGCGGAGCACTTCGCGCTCGCGCTGCTGCACCAGTGGCTGCGCGCCGGCGCGGCCGCCGCCGACAAGTGGGCGCTGTACGCGGTGGGATTGCTCGGCGGCGACGAAGCCGCCACGGCGCTGGTGCCGCTCGTGCGGCGCTGGCCCGGCGAGAGCCAGCATGCGCGCGCCGTGATCGGGCTCGAATGCCTGCGCGCGATCGGTTCCGACGTGGCGATCACGCAGATCGCGGGGCTGGCGCAAAAGCTCTCGTTCGCCGCGCTCAAGAAGCGCGCCAACGAGTGCCTCGAAGCGATCGCGCGCGAACGCGGCCTCACGCGCGAACAGCTCGAAGACCGCATCGTCCCGGCGCTCGATCTCACCGGCGGCGAGCGGCACGTCACGCTGCACGGTCAGACGTACGCCGTGGCGTTGAACGATGCGCTCGACCCGGTGATCCGCGACGCGAGCGGCAAGACGGTGCGCGACCTCCCCAAGCGCAGCGACGGCGAGACCGCGGACGACGCCGCGGCGCGCGCGGAGTGGAAGCTGTTCAAGAAGCAGCTCCGCGACGTGGCGCAGGTGCAAGTCGGCCGGCTCGAAGCCGCGATGGTGTCGCAGCGCGGCTGGTCCACCGGCGAGTTCCGCACGCTGCTGGTCGCGCACCCGATCGTCGGCCGCCTCGTGCGCCGGCTGGTGTGGATCGCGGAAGACGCCGGCGCGCCCGCGCTGCTGTTCCGCGTGCTGAGCGACGGGACGGCGGTCGGCGTCGACGATGCGCCCGTCCCGCTGCCTGCGGACGGAACGATCCGCCTCGCGCACCGGCTCGAGCTCGCCGAACGCGACGTCGACGCGTGGGAAGCGCGTCTCGCGGCGGCGCGCATCGAGCAGCCGTTCGCGCAGCTCGACCGCGTGACGTACAGCCTCGACGACGTGGAGCTCGCGGCGGGCGCGATCAACCGCTTCGACGGAACACCGGTCGAGGCACTAGCGCTCGTCGGCCGGCTCCGCACCCGCGGCTGGCAGCGCGGCTCGCCCGAAGACGGCGGCGGCTACGGGCACCACTGGAAACGGTTCGAGAAAGCGGGCGTCGTGGCGCTGCTGCAGCACGACCTGATGTTCATCGGCTACGCCGAGCCGGATGCGCGCGTCGCGCTCGCGGGCTGCATCTTCATCCGCGCCGGCGACAACCGGCACCCGTACGGCGCGCGAACGATCCCGCTGCGCAACGTATCACCGATCGCAATCAGCGAAGTCTGCGCGGACTGCGCGTTCGCGCTGAGCTAGATCGTATCGGTGGACGGCGGCCGGCTACCGCGCTCAGGGCGCCAAGAAGCGTACGACGAACTGCGGCAGCAGCCCGATGGCGAAGCCCGCCCAGACCGAATACGTCGTGCGCGCATGAAAAGCGAAACGGAAACCAATGGCGTACAACGCGCATACCCAGACGTTGAACGGATCGACGACTCCAAGCAGCGCAGCCAGTCGTCCACCCGCATGAGGGAATAGCATCGCGAGGCTCGGCATGCTACGAACGATATCTTGCGGCGACGAGAACGCGTGCGCGCCCCGCAGGATGACGATCAGCCCGAGCACCAAGGTGCTGAAACCAAGTTTCACGAGAGCGATTTCGGTGACAACCGTCCAGGTTTGGATGAGCGGCACATTCGTCTTCAGCGGTTTCTGAAGCAAGAGGGCGAGCCCAAACGAAAGACCGATTCCGACCGCCATCAGCATGAGTAATGACAATGGCGTCCCGATCAGCGCGACAAGTGGGTTCGGCTTCGCTTGCCCGATCAGCTGGACGTGCATCCGAATGAAAGCAATCAAAGCACTTCCCGTCAACACGCACAGCGATGTCGCGACGAGAAAGCGCTTCCAGCGGCTCGGATCGTAAGGACGCGCAAAGAGGAGCACTGGGTCGGCCATGAGGTCGACGAATTCGCCGGCGTGAACGGTCGTGAGTCGACGCGGCGCGGGCGTTCCGTGTGTTAGAAGCAAGGACGTTTCTCCCTATATCGATTTGACTGATGAATTGCGGACCAGATACCGTCCGCCGAAGGTCACCGGAATGCCGACCCCCTCACGCTCCGCGTGGACGTGCAGGTGCGGCTCGGTCGAGTTTCCCGAATTTCCGACCGACCCCAGCAGATCCCCGGCGCGCACGGACTGTCCGGGCGTTACCGCCACGGTTCCTCGCATGAGGTGCGCAAAGACGACGCGGACTCCGTCTGCGCTTTCTAGAATGACGTGGTTCCCGAACGGATGCTGAAGGTCGCGCACACCGACGGTTTTATGGTCGCCGAATCCGTCAACGGCTTCACGAACAGCTCCTGAGAGAGCGCTATGGACCGGCAGTCCGTAGATTGGGAAGTCTTCAGGCGCGCCGGGCAGCGGGAACCGCAGGCCGTTCTCTTGGACCTGCACGAGGTCGACACCGTAACGCTGGGCTCGAGATACCGCGTGATGGTTTAGGAAACGGGAGCTTCCGCCCTGAACCGCGTCAAAGGTCCCGCCAGTCAAGGGAAAAGACAGATCGACCGCGTTTCTCCGGTCGAAGCGCCTGCTCGCCAGCGCCAGCGCCAGCGTAGCCGCGCCGAACACGAATGCGCACCCAAACGTAAAGGTCGCATCATCGACGGCGGGGCCGGCCGGCTGACCGTGCCCGGGCATGATGTGCACGACCACTGCGGGGACCGCAAACGCAACACAGGCAACGATCCATATCGTCCACGGGCGAACACCGATCGCGGACCTCAGCGGTATGAACAGTGCGACGGCAGCGAGGTATGCAAAGAAAAACAGAAACAGGGCGAAGATCGAAACGGCGTCCCCAGAGCTCTTATAGAGCATGGCAAGAAAAATCACCGGTGACACCAGAACCAGCGCGGCCGCGGCGCGCGCGACGACGAAGGCGTTCACGACGCGCTGCCGGGAGAGGTCTGCCGCGTGGCGCGGAATCGCCTGACGGTCCATCCGCGGAACGCATGCGCGAGCTTTCGCGATTCGTGTGCGAGCGCCGAGTAAGCGCGATCATCGACGAGGATCAACTCGCAGCTCAGCATCGTCAGCGAAAACCAAACGAGTCCCATGAAATAGGCGATCGCGAGGTGGAAGCTGCAGGCAGCGATGATCCACGGATACTTCAGCGTCTTGTTCCAGATCATGAACGGGAAGCCAACCTGAAGAATGATGGTGCTGTATGTCAGTGCCACGACCACCAGGGGATTCTGAATCAAAACATCCGTCAGTGGCGATAGATGGAACTCGGAGGTTCGAAGCACATAGTAGATGGCAGTTCCGTCCTGCCACATGTGTCCCATCATCTTTGCCCACGCCGACGTGAAGTACAGAATCGAAACCTGACCGATGATCGCCAGGACCCCGAGGTTGTGGACGAGTGCTAGGTATGGATTGGCCGCCGAAGGCGCACCGTCGCGCCGAGGAACGTGTTTCCCGCTCACGTCGACGAACATCAAGAAAAAGGCGATCAGGATCAGCAGGTTGTTGCCGCCGTCGAGCAAGATCTCGTTGCGCGTATAGAGCGAGAACGTGAACGCGAAGAACAGGACCGACGTGATCCTGGTCATGAAGCCGACCGTGAACAGTGCCGTAACGATCATCCCGAGAACGAAGATCGAAGCGTGGACGCTGTCGCTGCTCCCGAGGTTGTAGAGCGACCAACTGTTCTTGAGCGCAAGGAACGTGGCGTTGACGTCGCGTGGGAAGACGCCCTGGTCGCCCCAAAGAAACGCACGCTGCTGAAAGTGCGTCGCATACATCATCAAGGTCGTCGCGCCGAGCATGATCCTCAGCGCCACGGCGCCGATCGTCCGGTGCTCCACGCTGAACGTTTCACGGATTGCGGCAAGGCGGGTACTCATGGAATCTACCTGGCTTTTCTGCATCGAATTATCTCGTGCCGTCACGGCGCGAACGGTGCGATGTCATTTGGGAAAGGTGACCATTCCGTTTGGATGAACGAGGCCGCCTTCGGCTGGTCATGATCGTGGCGATGTGTGAAGCGCGGAAACACGTAGGACGCGAGGCCGAACTGCAGCCGGCGGAAGTGCGCGGTCGGGTGCATCAGGCGAATCGCCGCCGCGCTCGACCTGCTCAGAATGATCGAGTCTATGTAGTCCACACGGTCCGGTACGATGGCCTTGAAGTACTGCTTCCCCTTGTAATGGAATTGAGCGTACGTCGCCTGGGCAGCCTTGTTCTGAAACTCCACCGCCGCATTCGAGAGCATCAATTGAACGATCTCGAGTGAAGTCAGCCGGTTTTGGCGAACCTTCGCGATCAGCGGGTTCGAGATATCATACCACTCGGTTATCGAGCAGCGACCCAACAAAGGGCATTCCTCGGCCCGTGCCATCACCGTTACGTCGACCGAGATGGGCTGCGGAGCGAAGAAGTTCCAGTTCTGGCTGAAAAGCGGATGGACGTAGCGCTCGACAATGGGCGACGCGGACAGCGAGACCGGATTATTGGGCAGGTTCCCGAGCTCGATCAGCGTGAGGTGCACCAGAAGCACCCCGCACCCGAGGATGAACGCCAACCACCACAGGGTGGTCTGAGAGCGCGTAGCGGCTGGATTCGTCATGCTGTTCCTTTCATCGTACCGCCGGTAAACCGGGGGCGCGCCGGCGCGCCCCCGGTTGACGGCGTGTGCTATTTGTCGAAGTCGCGTTCCATGAACGCTACGTACTGACGGTGCTCGGCGGCCGCTTCTGCGCGGGTCGGCGGGTTGAAATGGATCGAACCCGACGACGAGGAGGAGGAGGACGACGAGTCGACGGCCGTAGCCACGGCAACCCCTGCCTGTACGACAGCGGCAGTAGCAGCGACGGCAGCCGCGGTAGCGGCGATCCATGCCGCGCAGAAGCTCCCTCCGCCGCACGGGTTCTGCACGACGGCGAGGGTCGGTTGGGATGAGCCGCTGACAGCGGAACTGGGCGTGAACGCAACGCTTGACTGAGCGTACGCCGCGGATCCGTATCCTAGCGTAACGCCGCACAATGTAAGTCCCAAGACAAATGTCCGCAAGGGTTTCAAGTAATTCTCCTTATGCCGTGAACGTGAAGGTACAGGGAGGGCGCCGATAAGAAGCCCTGTTCAAGAGCAATCGCGTTCCCGGCTGTCGCCCACACCGCGTCGCGAAGATGCGCCACGCCGTCGATCTGTCTGACAGCGACGTGCCACGCGAAGTGGTCCGGGCGAAGCACGGGTCGCGAGCACAATAAAAAAAGACCACCCGAAGAACACCCTTATACTGTTGACCTGGCGCGACGCGCGATCCGTTTGCAACGGACCGCCGACACGCCGTTTCATGTCATCCCACGAAGCGGTGGTCGTCGTCAACCGCTCTTTGAGCGTTTATTGACATTGAGTGGCGACGAGAATCGAGTCCGACAAAGTAGCGCCGCCTGACCGATGGACGCGCTACACGCTCGCGAGTTCGATTGCGCGTAGGCTTACTGTAGTGCGATTGGGCAGACGAACGACCGGCCGCCCTAATTCGTCACCGATGCCGCCGTTATGGAGAGGACTGCGGCGGTACGGATTCATGCGCCCAGCTTCTCCTTGAGCAGCTCCTGCGCGAGCGTTGGGTTCGCTTTGCCGCGCGATGCCTTCATCACGGCGCCGGTCAGGAAACCGAACACGTTGGTTTTACCCGCTTTGTAGTCGGCGACGACCTTCGGGTTGGCCGCGAGCACCTCGTCGACGATCGCCTCGACCGCGCCGCGGTCGCTCACCTGCGCCAGCCCCTCGCGCTCCACGACCGCCTTCGCCGAACCGCCGTCGTTCCACAGCGTCTCCAGCACCTGCTTCGCGGCCTTGGAGTTGATCGCGTTCGACTGCGTGAGCCCCACCAGCTCGCCGAGCGCGTCCGGCGTAACCTTGCCTTCCGCGACGTGCGAGCCGCTCTCGTTCGCCAGCCGAGAGAGGTCGCCGAGCACGAACGCCATCACCGCGTTCGCGTTGCCCGCGGCCGCCGCAACGGCGCGATCGAAGAACGCCGCGAGCGCGTGGTCGTCCACGAGCTGCGTCGCGCGCTTCGAATCCAGCCCCAGCTCGTCGACGTAGCGCACGTAGCGCTCGAACGGCGTCTCGACCAGCGTCGCGCGCACGCCCTCGACGGCGTCGCGCGTCACGTCGAGCGGCACGAGATCCGGATCGGGGAAGTAGCGGTAGTCGTGCGCCTGTTCTTTCGAGCGCTGGCTGTGCGTGACGCCCGCGTGCTCGTCCCAGCCGCGCGTCTCCTGGATCACGCGCCCGCCGCTCTCGACGACGCGAATTTGCCGCGCGATCTCCGACTCGGTCGCGCGCCGCAGGCTGCGGAACGAGTTGATGTTCTTGATCTCGGCCTTGGTGCCGTACTCGGTCGCGCCGCGCAGGCGCACCGACACGTTGGCGTCGCAGCGCAGCGAGCCTTCCTCCATCTTCACGTCGCTCACCCCGAGCTCGCGAAACGTGCGCGCGAGCATCTCGACGAACGCGACCGCTTCGTCGGCGCTGCGCAGGTCGGGCTCACCGACGCACTCCATCAGCGGCACGCCCGCGCGGTTGAAGTCGATCAGCGACGACGTCGAGCTCGCGAGCCGGCCGTCGGCGCTCGCGTGCGTCGACTTGCCCGTATCCTCTTCGATGTGGATGCGCGTGAGCCGGCATTCGCCGCGCGAGCCGTCCTCCAGCCAGTAGCGCACGACGCCGCCCTGCGTGAGCGGCATGTCGTACTGCGAGATCTGATAATTCTTCGGCATGTCCGGATAGAAGTAGTTCTTCCGGTCGAACTTCGAATGCTCGGGGATCGTCGCCCCGAACGCCAGCCCCGCGCGAATCATGTGCTCGAGCGCCGTCGCGTTGGGCACGGGCAGCGCCCCCGGCAGCGCCAGGCACACCGGGCACACCTTGGTATTCGGCTCGCCGCCGAACGCATTCGGACACCCGCAGAACATCTTCGAAACGGTCTTGAGCTCGACGTGGCACTCGATCCCAATGACGGCCTCGTACTTGTCGAGCAATTCGGACGTGATGTCGGACGGTGCTCTCAGTAGTCGTCATCGTGGCGCACCCTTCGACAAGCTCAGGGTGACAAAAGGCTCTGTCATGCTGAGCTTGTCGAAGCATGCGCCACGATCGCGGCGTTCACGTCGAACGCATGCGTGGGCGAGTAAGGACGTAGTGCTCATGCGTTGCTCATAGCGGGCGGGGTGAGCTTTTCGGCGTGCAAGGTGGCGCGTTCGTAGGCGTGCGCGTAGCCGAGCAGCGCGCGTTCGGTGAACAAGGGTGTGGTGAGCTGCAGGCCCATCGGCATCGGGCGCGTGCCGTCTTCGGGCACCGCGGCGCCGCACGGCACCGACAGCGAGGGCAGGCCCGCGAGCGAGCCGGGGATCGTGTAGTAGTCCATCAGGTACATCGTCACGGGATCGTTTTTCGCGTTGAACCGGAACGCCGGCGACGACGCCGCGGGCGCCGCGATCACGTCGCAGCGCTCGAACGCGCGCGCGAAATCCTCGGCGATCCGCGTGCGCGCCTTCTGCGCCTTCAGATAATACGCGTCGTAGTACCCCGACGACAGCGCGTACGTCCCGATGAGGATGCGCCGCTTCACCTCGGGCCCGAACCCGGACGCGCGCGTGCGCTCGTACATCTCGCCCACGTCCGCACCGTCGACGCGCAAGCCGTAGCGCACGCCGTCGAACCGCGCGAGGTTGGACGAGCACTCCGCCGGCGCGATCAGGTAGTACGTCGCCAAGCCGTAGTCCGCCGTGGGCAGCGACACCTCGACCAGCTCCGCACCGAGCCGCGCGAGCTCGGCGTACGCCGCGTCGTACACGGCGCGGCTCGCCGCGTCGAGCTTCTCGAGCCCGAACTCCTTGACGATGCCGACGCGCACGCCGCGCAAGTCGTCGCGCAGATGGTCCGCGGTCGGCTCGACGGCGCGGTCGACGCTCGTCGCGTCGAGCGGGTCGTGCCCGGCGATCACGTCGTACGCGAGCGCCGCGTCGTCCACCGTGCGGGCGAAGGGCCCGATCTGGTCGAGCGACGACGCGAACGCGATCAGCCCGTAGCGCGACACGCGGCCGTACGTCGGCTTGAAGCCGACGACGTTGCAGAACGCCGCGGGCTCGCGGATGGAGCCGCCGGTGTCGCTGCCGAGCGAGAGCGTCGCGGTGAACCCGCCGACCGACGCCGCGCTCCCGGCCGACGACCCCCCCGGCACGCGATCGAGGTCGTAGGGGTTGCGCGTCGCGGGGAACGCCGAGTTCTCGCCCGACGAGCCCATCGCGAACTCGTCGAGGTTGGTCTTGCCGATGGGCAGAGCGCCTGCGTCGAGCAGGCGCTGCACCGCCGTCGCCGTGTACGGCGCGACGAAGTTCTCCAGGATCTTCGAGCCGGCGGTCGTGCGCGTGCCGGTCAGGCACATGTTGTCCTTGAGCGCGACGGGCACGCCGGCCAGCGGCAGCCGCTCGCCCGCCGCCAGGCGTTCGTCGACCCGGCGAGCGTGGGCTCGCATGAGCTCGGGCGTCAACTGCAGGTAGGCCCTTAGCTGAGCGTCAGCCTGAGCGACGTGAGGGATCAGCCGCTCGGCGACTTCGGCCGCCGAGACGGCACCGCCGTTCACGTCCCGGGCGATCGCCCGGGCGGTGTCCTTGACCGGGTCCACCCTAGCCCTCCTCCGCGATGATGCGCGGCACGCGGAAGTACGGCCCCTGGCGCTGCGGCGCGTTCGCCAAGGCGGCGTCGTGGGACAGCATCGTCTCCGGCCGGAGCGCATCGGGGCGCTGCACGTTGCGGGACGGCACGACTTGGGCGGTCGCCGCGACGTCCTTCGTATCCAGCTGGGCGAGATCGTCGACGTGCGTCATCAGGTCGCCGAGCTGCGGCCCGAAGGTCGCGATCTCTTCATCAGTGAGCGCCAAACGCGCCAGGCGCGCGACGTGGCGAATGTCGATCCGGTCCGATGGCATGACCCGCCCCGATTCGCGTCTCGAGCCGCGAGGTCCGTTCGCCGAACGTGACGAGGTACGCGGCGGAACGCCGTGCACTTTCTTTACCGTGCCGGACCGTACGGGGGAAGGGTTGACCGGCCAGGGCGCCCTATCTTGCTCACGGCTCTTTCTGGCCCAGGGGTCTTTTTTTGTCGAGAGTTCGCAGTCGTTTGCCGCTCGCGGTATTCGGCCATCCGCAATTTGCCACAAAGGCGTCATCACGATGAACACGCGCGCCGTAGCGTTCGGCTCCGTCCTCCTTTTGGTCGCGAGCGGGATCGCAGCGTGCAGCGGAGGCGGTAGCGGCTCCGCCGTGTCGCCCGTGGCAACCCCGGTGCCCGTGACGGGACCGACGAACAGCCCGCTGTCGGGCTCGACGGGGACGCTGACGCTCACGATCCCGCGCGGCACCAGCGCGTCGCAGCGCTCCCCGCGGTTCGTGTCGCCGAACTCGGCGATTCTCCGCACGACGGTCAAGACGGTCAACGGCCAGCCGCCGACGGCCACGCAGGTGCCGGTGAACCCCACGACCACCGTGCTGTCGACCGGCGCCGGCGGAAACTGCACCGCGAGCCCGGCGGGCGAGACGTGCACCGTCACGATCCCGGCCCCCAGCGGCACGGTGGTCTATCAGTTCGACCTGCTCGACGCGGCCACGCCGCCGCACGTCCTGGCGACGATCACGGTGACGCTCACGATCGCGCCGGGGTCGACCAACCCCAACCTGCAGGCGCAGCTCGACGGCGTCGTCGCCTCGGTCACGATCACCGCGCCGCACCTTCAGCCGGGCACGGCGTTCTCGGGCCCGATCACGGTCCAGGCCTTTGACGCCAGCGGCGCGCTCATCACGGGCTCGGCGCCGTTCGCGCTCTCGTTCACGCTGACCGACAATGACGGCACCACGCACACGAGCCTGACCGACGGGGGAACCACCGGCAAGACGATCACCGACGGCGGCCCCAACGACGTCGTCATCCTGAACTACGACGGCGCGAACATCCCGTCGTTCTCCATCAGCTTCACGCTCAGCGGCGGCGGCGGCGGCACCGGCACGGCCGGCAACGTGCAAGTCGGCACCAACCCGACACCGACGCCCGTCCCGACGGCGACGCCGGGTGCCACGTCGACACCGACGGCCTCGCCGACACCGACGGCCACACCGGCCGGAGCAACGCCGACGCCGACCCCCACGCCGACGGCAACTCCCACCGCGACGCCGACCCCCACACCGACGCCGACTCCCACACCGTCGCCGACGCCGGTTCCGGGCTCGATCAACGCTGCCCCGAACCCCGTCAACGTCAACGGCACGGGCGCGGCCAACGCCAAGACGATCACCGTGTCGGAGAACCCGTATCCGGCGCCGCTCCAGTTCACCGAGTCCGACACGTGCAACCCGGTCGCCGGCACGATCGCGACCGTCACGACCAGCAACCCGCAGGGGCCGTCGGCCACATATACCGTGACCGGCGTCGCCGCCGGCCAATGCGACGCGACCTTCAAGGACGCGTCCAACCAATCGACCACCGTCCACATCGTCGTCACCACCAGCGGCTTCAACATCAGCAGCCACGCGCGCCGATGACAGCCACCACCACCAACCACCTCGCAGGAGCGACTCTACATGCGTAAGATCCTGACCCTCATCGCCATGATGGCGCTCGCGGGTTGCGGTGGCGGCGGCGGAAGCAGCACCGCGCCGAACCCGAATCCCCAGCCGGTTCCGACGACCGCGCCGCAGGGCAACCTCGTCACGCCCACGTTCACGATCATCATTCCGCCGACGTCGACGTCCGGCAAAGTCCGCAAGCCGAACTTCGTCTCGCCCGGCGTGCACTCGGTCGTCGATCACGCTGACGACCGTCGACGGCAGCGCCGCGACGGCGGGCACCATCAAGCCGAACCCGGTCGAGACCGACCTCAACCCCCCGGCCTGCACCGCCGGCTGCACCGTCAACGGCCCGCCGTCGCCGCCAGGCCACGTCGACGCCTACAGCATCGTCACGTATGACACCGCAGGCGGCACGGGCGCCCAGCTCGACCGCGCGACCGCGTCGATCACGCCGATCGCGGGCCAGAACAACTCCGTCAACGTCACGCTGATGGGCATTCCGTTCACGATCACGCTTGCCGGCGTTCCGGCGTCGTTCGCAGCGAACACGGCGAGCCAGACGACGGACCTCACCGTGACGGTGAAGGACCACCACGGCGACACGATCACGGGGACGTACGCGAGCGCGGTAACGATCAGCGATCCCGACACCGAGACGACGAACGGCACGAAGGTGACCTGCACGCCGCCCAACACGGGCGCTACCTGCGTTGCGACGCTCAACGCCGGAGTGAGCTCGAGCGTGAGCATCGCCGACAGCACGAACGGCGTGCGGTTCAACTACGGCGGCCTGGCCGAAAACCCGGTGGTTCTGGCGTCGAGCAACGCCGACGTGACTGCCAACAGCGGCACGGCCGGCACCGGCACGTTCACGCCGCTGCTCAACGCGATCACCAGCGACGGCACGAACCCGACGACGGCGTATGCCGGCGGCGGCCCGGGCATCGACCTGTTCACCACCGACAACACGTCGGCGATCGGATACACCGGCACCGTCAAGTACGGCGAGCTCGGGTTCACCAACTCGCCCTACAACAAGCAGCTGACGACCAACCCCACCGGCAGCACCGGTGCGTGCAGCACGTTTGCGACGATCGCGAGGCTCGCGAACGCCACCAACGAGACGCCGTTCACCGCCACGTCGATCGCCAGCCCGGCGACCGGTGTCTGCACGGTCACGGTCAGCGACAGCCTGACGGACCAGCCGAATGCGCTGCCCACCTTCAAGGTCACGTACACGACCTCGTCGGTCAACGCGAGCTCGAAGCACCGCCGGCAATAAGCCCCACCGAGCCGCCGCAATCCGCACCGCGCGGGTTGCGGCGGCTCGGTGCCGTTCGTTTCCGGGGACGACCGGCATCGATTTCTCCGACCTCGGATTTTCTCGTTCAGCCCCTCAGCGGCTGAGGAATGGTGCCCATGAATCGGCTCGCGAACAAACTCTTCTCCACGGTCCTCGCGCTCGTCACGTCCGCATCGCTGCTCGCCGCGTGCGGCGGTGGCGGCTCGCGCAGCGCGTTACCGGCTGCCCCCACGACCGCCGACTACACGGGGCCACTCGCCGACGCAACGTTCAAAATCAAAATCCCTGGTCCGGCCACGGTTGCCAAGGCGCGCCGCGTTTCGTACGTATCCTCCGCGACCCTGTCCGTCAACTTCGTCATCAACAGCAGCAGCACGGTGAGCGGCACCGCGACGACGGGGACGCTCGGCGCGTACAACGCGCGCCCGTGGCACTCGTTCGACACCGGCACGCTGCCGAACGCGACCTGCCCCGCGGCCGGCTCCGACTTCATCTGCACCGTCACGCTCAAGCTCCCGCCCGGCAGCGACGACGTGACGATCACGGCGTGCTCGGTCACGGGCGGCTGCACGCTGACGAGCAACCCGACCAAAGTGCTGTCGCAGCAGCGGCAAACGCTCACGGTCGTCGTGGCGACGTCGAACTCGTTCAACGTCGTCCTCGACGCGAACGTCAGCATCATGACCGTCAACGGCAGCGGCAGCTGTCAAAGCGGGCCCGTCGGTGCAGCGTTCGGATCGGTCGGGACGACGCCGGTGACGTTCACGCTCTCGAACACCGATACGGCCGGCAAAACGATCGTCACGCCGGGCCTGCCGAAGATCGAGATTCAGGACAATACGGCGACGTACCAAGCCGCGTCTGGGACGATCAACGGCACCGGCGGAACGATTGCCTTCACGATCAATCAGGCGGCTCAGTCGTTTACGCTCACACCGAGCAACAGCACGACGACGAACGCGTCGATCAACGTCAAGGAGATTCCGCCGAACTCGAACGGCGGCAGCGATGACCTCACGTTCGCACCGACGAAAACGTTCGCGTTCTCCACCGGCACGGCGCCGCCGTCGCACCAGTTCCTCGCGGCCGTCGAGCAGACCGGCGTCGGAAGCGGCAAGGTCGACTTCTTCAATATCACGGTGGACGGGGGGAACCAGCCGAACGGCTTCACCGCGTTCAGCCCCGCCAGCCTCGCCGTTACGCAGTCGACCAACGACAACACGCAGAACGACGTCGACAATCCCGCCAGCGTCGTGTGGGACAGCACCGGGGATCTGCTGATCGGAAACGGCGGCAGTTCCGGCAACGGCAACATGGCGTGCGTCCCGGTCGGCGCGATCGCGACCGGCGCGAACTCGTCGACGACCGTCACGACGAACGTCCACGATCCCGTCGGGATCGCGTACGAGCCGCGCAACGGCACGGTGGCCATCGGCAACAACGCGAACAGCGGCTTTGCGGCGGCGCCTCTGGCGCAATACACGCTGACCGGGAACTACACGGCCTCGACGACGGCCGGGCCGACGGCGCTGCACAGCTTCAACGGCTCCATCGGCGGCGACATCATCAACATGCCGTCGCTCGCCGCCGGAACGTTCGCGGCGACGCTCACCGACGGCTGCGAGACCGACCCCGCCCACAAGAGCTGCGGCGCGACGACGGGCACGTCGGAGGTCGTTCTCTTCAACAACGGCGGCATCACCACGACGATGACGGACACGTCGACGTTCCACATCGACGAGCCGTGGGGCATCTCGTGGGACAATACGAATAGCCAGCTGATCATTGCCAACAACTCCGCCTGGCATCCGAGCGTCGTGTTCTACACCACGGCCGGCGCGTTCGTGAAGACGGACGGGCACGACTACTTTGGCGCTTCGCAGAATCCGTACTTGGTGGCCGCCAACGGCGCGGGGCTGTTCGCGGTCGCATACACGACGGCCATCGCCGGCGATGAAGTGCAGATCTTCACGAACGCGGCCGGCGGAACCGCTCCGGTGCCGCTGTTCAAGCCGATCCCGTACGATGCCCAGACGGACAACGCGTGCTCGTCGGCATACGTCTACGGATCGAGCGCGATCGTGTCGTCGCTGGTCTGGCTCTCGAACACCCGGCTCTTGGTCGGCCTCGAGACGAGCACGGCCGCCGCGAACGGATATTACATCTACGACACCGCGTCGACCACCACGCCGACGCAGTGGGACTTCGGAAACGGCGCCAGCTGCCAGCCAGTCGGCGCCATCCCGGCCCAAAAAGCGTTCCAGATCATTACCAACAAGCCCCTGGCCGCCGCGTACAAACCCTAAGGCCAGAGAGAGGAGCTCATGAGTCAGCCATATGTAGGCGAGATTCGCATGTTCGGAGGAAGCTTTGCGCCAGCCGGGTGGATGACATGTGACGGACAGCTGCTTCCCATCAGCGAGTACGACACGCTATTCAACTTGATCGGGACCACGTACGGGGGCGACGGGCAGAGCACGTTCGCGCTGCCGAACCTGGCCGCGCGCACGCCGATCCACGTCGGGAACAACGGTACGACCACGTACAACCTGGCAGACAACGGCGGCGTGACCTCCGTGACGCTGTCGACCAACCAGATTCCCAATCATACCCACCCGATCATCGCGGACAACAACACCGCGACGAGCGGAAGCCCCAGCAACAGGTACCTCGCCAACACCCCTGGCGGAAATCTCTACACGGTGCCCGGCTCCGCACCGCATCCCCCGCTGTGGGAAAATATGAATGCGGCGAGCCTCCCGGTCCAGGGCGGTTCGCAGCCGCACGACAACATGCAGCCGTATCTAGCGATAACGTTCATCATTTCGCTGTTCGGCATTTACCCGAGCCCGACGTAGAGGTATCGCATGTCCAGCCCATTCGTAGCCGAGATCCGCATATTTTCGTTCAACTTCGCGCCGAAAGGGTGGGCGCTGTGCGACGGACAGCTGCTCTCCATCTCACAAAACACGGCGCTTTTCTCGCTCCTCGGCACCTTCTACGGCGGCGATGCCAAGGTGACGTTCGGCTTACCGAACTTGCAAGGCTCCGTCCCGATCCACACGACGCAATACTCCGGCGGCGGGCCCTTCGGCCAGTTCGACCTCGGTCAGACCGGAGGCGAGCAATACGTCACGCTGCTGACGTCGGAGATGCCCACCCACACGCACACCTTGCGGGCGGACGCGAACCACGCCAACGCGACGACGAACTCGCCGACCGGCGCCGTCGAGGTCAACGGGAACCCGACGCAAACGTTCTCGACCAGCGCGACGCCGCAACCCGGTTTGATGAATCCCTCGATGGTCAGCGTCGCGGGCGGAAGCCAGCCGCACAACAACCTGATGCCGTATCTGACGCTCAACTACTGCATCGCTCTGCAAGGAGTCTACCCGCCGCGCACCTAGCGCAGGGTAGTACGACGAGGAAGCACGATGGGAACACCATACATGATGGAGATCAGGATCATGTCGTTCAACTTCGCCCCGAAGGGTTGGGCGATGTGCAACGGACAGCTCCTGGCGATCAACCAGAACCAGGCGCTGTTCGCGCTGGTCGGGACGACCTACGGTGGCGACGGGCGGACGACGTTCGGCCTCCCGAACTTGCAAGGCCGTACCGCGATACATCAAGGCCAGAGCTTCACCCTGGGTCAGCGCGGCGGCGAAGAGGCGCACACGGTCATCATGAGCGAGATGCCGGCTCACATCCATCCCGCCACCGCGGACATCAAGTCCGGCAACAACAATAGCATCAATCCGAACAACGCGTACATCGCCGACACGGGCAACACGCTGCTGTACTCGAGCGGCAGCAACAACATGGTAGCGATGTCGGCGCAGATGATCACGAGCCTTGGCGGGAGCCAGCCGCACGAGAACCGCCAACCGTATCTCGCGCTGAACTTCTGCATCGCGCTCCAGGGTGTATTTCCCAGTCAGAACTGACCCTTTCCACGCACTGAATACACCAAAGGAAAAACTGAATAGTGAAGCGCGCCCCGTTTCTGGGGGCTTCCGCAGCCGTGCTCTTAGCCGGCTGCGGGGGTCACCATGTCATGCGAGCGCTCCCGGGTGTCGCGCCTCTCTCCTCCAAGCGGTCCAGCTCGGCCGTCCGCCTCGTTCCCGAGACGGCGGACCCGATCCCCGCCAACGTTCTCGCTCAGCCCATCCTCGGGGAAGCCTGGCGTTTCGACGGCCCGGTCGCCCCGAGCGGATGGATGCTCGCACAAGGCCAGCAGCTCGACGTCCCGCAGAACCGTCATCTGTTCTCGGTGCTCGGCTCCAGCACACGCAGCGACGGTAAGACGTCGTTCACGCTCCCGAAACTCGCCGTCCCCACGATCGTGGCGGTCGCGGGCACGCTGCCGACCAGTCCGGCGATGCTCGCGAGCTTGGGGCGGCACCTGAGCCACGCCGACTCGCTCGGTCCGAACGCGGTTTCACGCCCCCCTCGCGCGATCAAGGCGATGTCGAAGGACGTCGTGGCGGCACACAAGCTCATCGCGGCGCAGCCGCGCGTCGGGCGCGAACACCCGGTTCCCGTATCGCCCGAGCTCGTTGCGCGCCTGCAGCGGGCGAAAGGCGACGCGCGTTCCGCGGCGGTGGAACAGCTCAGCGCGGGAAACCGCGCGCTGCTCGACGGCGCCGTGCAGCGCTATCTGTCAGGACGGATCGCGCTGAACGACGCGGTGACGGAGATGGCTGCGGCGCTCACGAACCGGGAAACCGATGCGCTTCTCCAAATTCATGCGGACATGACGCGGCAGTTCACACCGGCTCCGCTCGACCGGCAGCCGGATGCGCGCGGCGACGCGAGCCGCTTCCTGTTCATCGTCAGCATCACCGAAGACCAGATTGCCGCCGCGACGGCACGCGGCATCGAGTTTCGCTGACCGTGGCCAACGTCGTCAACTTCCACCTTCCCGCCGACGACGTCGAGCGGGCGGCAAAGTTCTACCACGAGGTCTTCGGCTGGCGGTTTCAGCGGTTCCCGGATTCGCCCGTGCCGTATCTCGTCGCCGATGCGGACGGCCAGAACGGATCGGGGATCCCGGCCGCGATCACGCAGCGCCAGGAGATCGTCAAGGCACCCGTCCCGACGATCGAAGTAGAAAACATCGATCAGGCGATGCTCGACATCGCCATGAAGGGCGGCCAGCAGGCGCGCGTCCAGGATATCCCAGGGCTCGGGCGCTTCGGCTACGCCGTCGACTCCGAAGGGAACATCATCGCGCTGCTGCAGCGCGCCGCACAGCCCTAACGGCGAGTGCCTGCCTGCCCGCTGAGCGCGGGCCTACCCGATTTTGTGTATGTCTGGGGTTGCCTTCCGGATCGTAAGGTGTAGCCGGGAGGAACCCTACATGAACAAACTCGCGGCCCTGGGAACCGTCGTCGCCGGCATCGTAACCGCTTCGTGCTCGCACGGGAGCAGCGGCGCCTTGCCGCCGACCGGCGCCCACGGCTTGGGCGCAAGCAGCGGCGCCGTCAGCACGATGGGCGCCCGGACGGTGCGCCCCAAGTCGCTGAGCGCCGCCCCGGCGGGTTGGGCGAACACGGCCACGGGCCCGATCGCCCTGGCGAACGCATCCGACCTCGGCCAGCTCGACCGCGCGAAGACGGTCAATGTGGTCCTGTCGCTTCAGATGCGCAACGTCGACGCGGCCAAGTCGGCGATCGCCGCCGGCCAGAAGATCTCGCGGAGCGCGTTCGTCAGCGAGTACGCGCCGTCGGCCGCGCAGGTATCCGCGGCAGTGTCGTACCTCCAGTCGCAGGGCTTCGCGAACGTCTCACCCGCGCCGAACAACATGCTCGTCACGGCGAGCGGCAGCGCCGCCGCGGTCGAGAAGGCGTTCAACACCTCCCTGCACGGCTTTTCCGTGAACGGCAAATCGTATTTCGCCAACACGCAGCCCGCGTTCGTCCCGGCCGCGCTCGACGGCAACGTCGTCGCGGTGCTCGGGCTGACGAACTTCCCCGGGCTCCAGGTGCATCCGTCGATTCGCCCGGCGTCCGGGCTGCGGCCGGCGGTCTTCGACGGCGACGGGAAGCCGCACACGACCGCGTGCACGCAGGGCGTCAACCAGACGACGGGGACGCCGGTCTGTCCGCGCTTCTACGACCCCGCATCGTTCAACATCGCGTACGACGTCGCGGGTACCCCGGCCGCGACGAACACCGAGATCGCGATCTTCACCGCAGGCGACGTCAGCACCGCGATCAGCGACTTGCGCTCCAACGAGACGAACTACGGCATGCCGTACGCCGGCGTCAACGTGATCCACGTCGACGCGCCGTCGTCCGACACGTCGGGCAACACCGAGTGGACGCTGGACATGACGTACTCGCAAGGCATGGCGTTCAACCTCAAGCAGATCGATCTCTACAACGTCTCCTCCCTCGCCTTCAGCGAGCTCGTCGTCGCAATGAACAAGTGGGCCGGCGACGACGTCGCGCCGATCATGAACGCCTCGGTCGGCGGTTGCGAGGTGTTCCCGTACCAGTCGGGCGACATGCTCGCGGGCGACATGGTCCTCGTCGAAGCGGCCGTGCAAGGCCAGACGTTCTTCGCGTCGACGGGCGACACGGGCGCGTACTGCGGCGCGGCAGGCGTTCCGCCCAACGGCGGCGTCGGCGGGGCGCCGTTCGTCGAGTGGCCCGCGTCGTCACCGTATGCCGTCGCCGTCGGCGGCACCGATCTGTTCAGCAACGTCGACGGCACGTATCTGGGCGAACAGGCATGGCAGTCGGGCGGCGGCGGGCTGAGCCAGTTCGAGTACTCGCCGTCCTGGGAATCGCCCACGCAGCCCGTCGGCACGACGCCGGCCGGCTACAGCTTCCGCGGCGTCCCCGACATCGCGTACGACGCGGCGCTCGAGACGGGCGCGCTGCTGTACCAAGGCGGCACGGAGTACATCACGGGCGGCACCAGCCTCGCGTCGCCGATGGCAGCGGGCGTGTACGCGCGCATGCAGAGCCAGCACGCCAACGCGCTGGGCTTCGGAGCGCCGCTGTTCTACGGCGTCTTCGCGCGCAGCACGCCGCAGCAGATCGCGGGACCGCCGGAGACCGAGCTCATCGGCCCCTTCCACGACGTGCTGCAAGGCACCAACGGCTTGTACACCGCGCTTCCCAAGTACGACTACACCACGGGCCTCGGCAGCATCGACGTCGCGCGCCTCAGCGCCGCGCTGCAGTAAGGGACGATACCGATGAAACGCCTACTCGTACTCGCCCTGACCACCGGCTTCGCGACCGCGTCGTGCTCCGGCGGCGGCGTGATGAGCCATCTGCTTCCGGCCGGCGGTACCGGCGCCGCGGCGCACGGCCGCGCCGCGCAGGACGTCATCGTCGCGCCCGCGGGCTGGGCGGCGACGGCGACGCGCGGCGCAACGATCGCGAGCGGCGCCGATCGCGGCACGCTCGCTCCGTCGACGCCGATGACCGTGCGCGTCGCGCTGAACCTCCACAACGAAGACCAGCTTGCATCACTGATCGCGGCGCGCCAGAAGATTTCGCAAGGGCAGTTCACCGCGCAGTTCGGACCGACGGCGAGCGAGGTGCAATCGGTCGTCACCTACCTGCAAGGTCAAGGCTTCAGCAACGTGCAGACGAGCGCGCAGCTCGTCAGCGCCGACGGCACTGCGGCGCAGGTCTCCAAAGCGTTCAACACGTCGCTGGAGTCGTTCCAGCTCGGCGGCGCGGCGGTCTACGTCAACACGCAGCCCGCGTTCGTGCCGGCGTCGCTCGGCGGCGTGGTGAGCGCGGTGCTCGGGCTGTCGAACGCGGCCAAGATGGCGGTGCGCCCGAACTTGTCGCGCCCGCACGCATCGTGCTTCCCGGCGTCGGCCCCGACCGGCCAGTGCACGCCGGCGTTCGATGCCAAGGACGTGCAGACGTTCTACGACGCGACCTCGGCGCCAACGGGATCCGCGACGACGGTCGCCGTGATCGCCGAAGGCGACGTCTCCGGTACCGTGAGCGATCTCCGCTACGCGGAGAACAAACTCGGGCTGCCGCAAGTTCCCGTCAACGTGGTGAAGGTCGGCATGTCGAGCCCCGACACCGCGGGCGTCGTCGAGTGGGACCTCGACACGCAGAGCTCGACCGGCATGGCGCAAAACGTGCAGGCGCTCTACATCTACGACACCACGTCGCTGAGCGACTCCGACATCGCGAACGCGTACAGCAAATGGGTAGGCGACAACGTCTCACGGCTCGGGAACTCGTCGTTCGGCGAGTGCGAGTACCAAGCATGGCTGGACGGCGCGATGAAGGTCGACGACCACCTCTTCATGCAAGCCGCGGCGCAAGGGCAGACGATGTTCGTCTCCACCGGCGACACCGGGGCGGCGTGTGCGCTGGCGCCGACCAACGGCGCGCCGATGTCGGGCCCGCCGATGGTCGAGTATCCCGCGGCGTCGCCGTACGCGGTGGGCGTGGGCGGCACGACCGTCGTCTCGAACAGCGCCGACTCCAGCTACGCCGGCGAAGCCGCGTGGAACGCGGGCGGCGGCGGGCTGAGCCAGTTCGAGAACGCGACGGAGTGGGAGAAGCAATCGCAGATCGTCCCCAGCGGCCCGGCCGTGACGAACCTGCGCGGCTTGCCCGACATCGCGATGGCCGCGGACGCCTTCTCCGGCGCGTACAACATCTACGGCCCCAACGTCCCCGGCGTCGGCGACTGCAGCAGCGGCTGCGCGATCGGCGGCACGAGCGAAGCGTCACCGCTCGCCATGGGCGCGTACTCGCGGCTGATGTCCGGCCACGCCAACGCGCTGGGCTTCGCAGCACCGCAGCTCTATCTGAACTACCGCGAGCACCAGAACAGCACGACGACGGTCAACGGCCCGCCGCCGACGCAAGCGGAGGGCGGCTATCACGACATCATCACGGGCGCGAACGGCCCCTACACGGCACTCCCGGGCTACGACTACACGACGGGCCTCGGCACGCTGGACGTGTCGGTGATGAACGCCCAAATCGGAAGTTAGCTAGCGCGCGTCACCCTGAGCTACCCCGATGTCACCGTGACGGAGTCAGCTGCGGCTGAGCCTGTCGAAGGGTGCGCCACGATCCCGGCGCATGCTTCGACAGGCTCGACATGACACAAACGCATGCACGACCGATCCTCATCGGCACCAGCGGCTGGACGTATCGCGACTGGCGCGGACGGTTCTACCCGCAGAAACTGGCTCAGCGCGAGTGGCTCGCATACTACGCCGAGCGCTTCCCGACGGTCGAGCTAAACGTCACGACCTACCGCCTGCCCAAACCGAACGACCTGGCGCGCTGGAGCGCCGTTCCGCCGGGCTTCGTCTACACCGTCAAGCTGAGCCGCTTGATCACGCACCGCAAACGCCCCGGCGAGCCGCGGGCATTCGTCGACAACTACATGCGCGCGATCGCCCCGCTGGAACCGCACGTCGCCAACGTCCTCGCGCAATTCCCGCCGTGGTTCGCGCGCGACGACGACGCGCTGCGCGGGTTCCTCGACACGCTGCCGCCGCACCACCGCTATGTCGTCGAGTTCCGCGAGCCGTCGTGGTACGACGAGGCGGTCTACGCGCTGCTGCGCGAGCGCGGCGTCTCGCTATGCCTGCACGACCTGCGCGGCAGCATTGCGCCGCTCGTCCTCACGGGCCCCGTTTTGTACGTGCGCCTCCACGGCCCGGTGCGCGCGTACGCGGGCTCGTACAGCCGTGCAAGGCTCGGGGCGTGGGCCACGACGGTCCGGGCGCTCGCGCCGCAGGCCGACGCGACGTTCGTCTACTTCAACAACGACGAGAAGGCGTACGCGCCACGCAACGCGGCGACACTGCGCGAGCTGCTCGGCGTTTGAGCTTCGTCAGCGCAGCGCGGCGTGCCGCAGTGCCGCGTACGGAGCGTCCAGCCAAGTCGCGGCGAGCCGCTCGATCACGCCGTCCTCTCCGCCGTGAGGCACCGGCACGCGGCTCGCGACGACGTCCGCCTTCGTGTCGAGCAGCGCCGCTTCGCGCATCCGCTCGGCATCGGCCGAAGCGAGCGGGACCCCGAAAAAAGACGTGACGTCGGAAGAGACCGCATCGGGAAGGGTAGCGTAATCGACGAATGCCGACCGCCCCAGCCGCGCATAGCGAAGCGCCGCTTTGCAAAACTCAGCGACGGCGCGCGCGGTGTACTCGAGCCCCGGCGCGTGATCGCGGACGGCGCGATCGGATTCGATATCGGGGCGATGCAGGATGCCGGCCATCACCTCTGCGCCTGGATTCCGCGCCTGCGACCGCAGCACGGCCCGCGGCTCGCGAAACACGAAGATCCAGGGGACGTCCGGGAAGGCGCGCACGATGAAGGGCAGCTCGAGGATCTGCCATGCCTGGAATTTCACGAAAACCCGGTGTTCGCCGCGGGGCCGCGTGGCGAGCGCGCTGAGCATCGCGCGCATCCGCCCGATCGCTACCGCCTCGTCGGCGCCGCGTTCGCGCAGCCTCAGGAGCGCGTCGAACGGCTGCGGTTCGGACAGCACGATGGTCGCCGGAAGCGTCGCAAGCATCTGCGCGATCAGCGTCGATCCGCAACGCGACATGTGAAAGACGAATCCCGCCGGCTCGATTGCCGGCGCGTGCGCGTGCAGCGCATCGAGCGCGGCGAGCGGGGTACGGCGCGCGAACGCGAGGTTGAACGGGTGCTCCATCGCATACCCGGCCGTCTGCTCGAAGAACGGAGCGGCGAAGGGCTCGTCGATCAGCGCCCAGTCGATCTCACCAGTCCGTTCGCGAACCCGAACAGGCGTCCACGCGGCAAGCGCCGCGGCGCTCAGAGAATCCAGCGGAGCAGCCACGCCTGCCGGCCCTGCGCGATCTCGGCTTCGAGCTCCGCGGCCGACACGTTGAACCCCAACTCGGCCGCCAGCGCGCACACGTCGTGCACGAACCGCTCCGGCGCGACGCCGCGCAAACGCCGCGCGAGGTCGACGTCCTCACCGACGCGCGCGCGCAGCGCGTTCAGCCCTTCTCCCGCCATCCGCTACTGCTCGACGAAGTCCGGATACTCGGTCTTCGCGTACGGATCGTCCGAAGGCCACTCCGGGATGCGGTCGTCCCACGGCGTCGCTTCGCGTTCCGGCAGCTCGACGGCGTCGACGCCGGCTTTGTGCAACGTCGCCAGCGTCTCGACGTGGCCCGTCTGCGGGAACATGTCGAACGGCTGCACCACGCCCAGCGCGTAGCCGCGCGTGGCGAGGTAGGCGAGATCGCGCGCGAGCGTCGCGGGATTGCACGACAGGTACCACACGTTCGCCACGCCGGCGGCGGCGATCGCGTCGAGCGTCGCTTCGTCGCTGCCCTTGCGCGGCGGATCCAGGAACACGATGTCGGCTTCTTCGAGCGCTTTTTTTCCGTCTTTGTGGACGATCGCGCCTTCGACGCGGCCTTCGACGAAGCGCACGCGGCTCTCCACGTCGTTGAGCGCCGCGTTCTCGCGCGCCTCGCGCACCGCCGCGGGGTTCTCTTCGACGCCCACCACGCGCGCGCCGCGCGACGCGAAGAAGATCGCGAACGTGCCCGCGCCGCAGTACAGATCGACGACGTTGCGGTTCTGCGCGAGCCCGGGCGCGAGGAACCGGAAGATGCGCCCGACCATCTCGCTGTTCACTTGAAAGAACGACGCGGGCGACACGCGGTAGCGTACGCCTTCGATCGTCTCTTCCATCTCGCGCTGGCCCCACACGTACATCATCTTGCGGCCCAGCACCGCGTTGGCCGTGCGCGGCTCGAACGAGTTGGAGATGCCGACGACGCCACGCACGCGGCGCGCGAGCGCGGGCGCGCGCTCCTTGATCGCCGATGACTGGCGGTCGGTCGTGATCGACAGCACCGCTTGGCCCGACGCGGCGCCGGCGCGCACGATCGCGTGCTTCGCGCCGGCGAACGCGTCGCGCGCGTCGGGCGCGCGCGCCGCGTCGTAGAGTCCGCTGATCGCAGCGTCGAGCTGCGGCAGCACGACGGGGCACGAGCCGATGCGCACCAGCGCGTGCGAGCGCGCTTGGTAGAACCCGAACGACGTCTCGCCCGACGGCGGGCGGTCGACGACCAGCGCCATCTTGTTGCGGTAGTTGCGCGGGTTCGTCATCCCGACGGGCCGCCGCACGTCGGCGTTCGCGAAGCCGCCGATGCGCCGCAGCGCGCTGCGCACGATCTGCTCTTTCCACGCGAGCTGCGCGGGGTACGCGAGGTGCTGCACCTGACAGCCGCCGCACACGCCGAACACCGCGCAGAACGGCTTCGCGCGCATCGGCGACTCCGACTCGTACGCGACCACGTCGCCGACGGCGTACTTCGGCTTCACCTGCGTGATCCGCACGCGCGCGCGCTCGCCCGGCAGCGGTCCGGTGACGAACACCACTTGGCCGTTGACGCGGCCGACCGCCTGACCGTTGGCGAGCAGATCGGTGAAGCGGACCGATGCGACGACGCCGGGCACCAGGCCGGGCGTCGCGCGCCGGCCGGGGGCGGTGGACACTTAGGTCTGCTTCTTCTCGTCGAGCGTCTTGATGAGGTGGTTGGCCTCGTCGATCAGCGCTTGGATGCGGTCGGCCGTCTCGTCCGACGGCGCTTCACCCCGCAGCGCAACACGCACCGCGATGATGCCTACGGCGACGGATACGCTCGCGATACCCAGGCCGATCCCCACCCACATCAGGGTGCGGCCGACCGGCGAGCGGCGGCTGTTCTGTTGGCTCGCGTTCGCGGCGCTCGGGGCGGTCGTGGAATCGGTCACGCCGGGGACGTTTCGGCGGGGGTCGCTGTTTTCCGTCAGGCCGCGGCGGGCGGAGCATTGGTACGCGGCAGGATTGCCCGTCTCACGCACACTACCACCTCGTGCGGGGTTCTTCTACCACGGTTTTTTCTCTTGGACCGGTGCCCATGACTCGGCCGTCCCACCAGAAGAATCTCCTATCCGCACTCGCGAGCGTTGCGACTGTTTCGCTTGCGGCATGCGGCGGCTCACACAGCAGCACGCTGCCGCAACCCGCGCCGGTGTCCAGCGCCGCCCCCGCGCCCTATTTGGGCCCGCTCGCCGACGCGACGTTCAAGATCACGATCCCCGTACCCACGACGAGCGCCAAGGCCCGGCGCCCGGCGTACGTGTCGTCATCGACGACGAAGATCGTGTTCACGCTGAACAGCGACACGGTCGGGCTCACGGGCGCGGCTCTGACGACCTTCAACAGCACGATCCTCGGCGCGAAGGCGGTCACGCTGGGCAGCGCAACGTGCCCCGGCACCGGGCCGTGGACGTGCACGCTTGCAATCAAGCTGCCGCCGGGAACCGACACCGTCACGATGTCGGCGCAAGACGGATCGAGCAACATCCTCTCGCAGCAGGTTCAAAACTTCGCCGTCGTCGCGGCAACCGCGAACAGCTTCACGGTCACCCTCGATGCGAACGCCAACGTCATGACCGTCACGGGATCGCAGCTCTGTCATTCCAGCTCGGCAGTCGGATCGTCGTACGGATCGGTCGGGACCTCGTCCGTCGATTTCACCGTCGGCTACACGGACCTCGCCGGAAAAAGCATCGTGGGTCCCGGACTCCCAATCCTCGCCGTGAACGGTTTCAGCGACGCCGCGACGCACTCCATCAGCGCGACCGGCGGCACCGTTTCGGTCGTGGTCAATCAAGCGCAGCAGAAGTTCACGCTGACGCCGAGCAACGCCAACGTCTCGAACGCGAATATCGCCGTTACCGGAACGCCCGCCAGCGGCTCCGACGGCCTATCGTTCACCACGACCACGAATTTTGCGTTCTCGACCGGCCCCGCGCCGACGCGTCCCTTCTTGACCGTCGTCGAGCAGCTCGGGACGAACAGCGGCCAAATCTCGTTGTTCACGCTGCCCGGCTTCACCGACACGAGCACCGCGGATACGATCAGCCCGTATACCACCTCGCTGGGGGCGACGACCCTAGCCGTTCAGAACAACGACATCGATAATCCGACCGGCCTCGCCTTCGACGCCCAAGGCGACCTGCTGATCGCGAACGCCGGCACCAATTCCACGACCGATCCCGGCAGCTTCGCCTGCGTCCCCGCCGGCGCGATCGCGACCGGCGCGAACGCCGCCACGGTGTTGACCACGAACGTCGACGACGCAATATCGATCGCTGAAGGGACCGACAACAGTGTCGCGCTCGCCGACCTCCGCGCGGGCGCGAACTACAATCTCGTCCAGTTCGTGTTGAACGGCTCGTATCAGGCCGCCTCGACGACGCGCGACATCGCGAACCCGGGCCATACGGTCGGGTCGTTTCGCGTCATCGCCATGCCGTCTCTCGCCGCAGGCACGTACGCCGCGGCAATTTCGAACGGTACCAGCACGTACCGGGTCGCGCTGAAGGAAGCGAACGGTACGGAGACCGACATCAGCGATTCGACGATCGTCGATCCGCAAGACATCGCGTGGGATGCACATAACGCTCAGCTCGTCATCCCGAGCGGCAGATTTACCAAGACAGGCACGCCAGGATTCTGTCCGCCCGCCGGCCCGGCGACGTGTTTCGCGGACATCGACTTCTACAGCGTCGGCACTTCGTCGCCTCCGGTGCCGGCGCAAGTCAAGGTCATACCCTCGACCTACAACAACGTCTACGCGATCGTCTACCATGTGGCCGTCTCCCCACTCGGTATCGTCGCCGTCGCCATCACGCCGTCGAGCGGCAAGAACGGGCCGCCGGTCATTCAGATATACGACGGGTCGGCCGCGCGCAACAAGATCAGCGCCATCCCCTATAACACGCTGACGACGTCGTGCTTGGCGAGTTCGGGCGGTTCGGGATGCCCGTACATCAACGGTGATACGTGCCCCGGCGGCCCGTGTCAGTACGAGTACAGCGCAAACAACAACGGCATCGCTGTGGACGACCTGCGCTTCTTGTCGGATCACAAGCTGCTCGTCGCCCTGCAGAGCGACGGAAACCCGACCGAGGGTCTGTATATCTACGACGTCAGCAAGACCGAACAGCCGCCGGGCTATGATGACGGGACCGGTTTGGCACCCGGTCTCGCGCCGAAGAAGACCGGCTTTCTGCAGACGACGCTGCGTCCGTTCGGGACGGCGTTTCTCCCCTAGGCCGCCGGAGAGCTACGCCGCGGCTTCGATTTCGGCCGCGTCGAGTTCGCGCTTCTCCGAGCCCGAGATGATGCGGGCGAGGTCGAGCAGGATGATCAAACGGTCCTCGATCTTGCCGACGCCGCGGATGTACTCGGTGTCGACGCCGGTGAGCATCTCCGGCGCGTCCTCGATCTGGTCGACGGGGAGGCGGAGCACTTCCGACACGGAGTCCACCACCATGCCGACGCGCTTCGCGCCGATCTCGGTGACGACGATGCGCGTGTTCTTCGTGTGCTCGGCGCGCGGCATGCCGAAGCGCGCGCGCAAGTCGATGATCGGGATCAGCTGCCCGCGCAGGTTGATCACGCCTTCCATGAACTGCGGCGCGCGCGGCACGTGCGTGACCGCGACCATGCGATTGATCTCCTGAACCTGAGCGATGTCGACGCCGTACTCTTCGGACCCGAGCTTGAACGATACGACCTGAATGGTTTCTGCCATGACTTGAACTCCTAAACTCCTGAAAATTCGGCGCGGGTGACTTTGCCGCTGCCGCGGGCGGCGGCGACGAGCGAGTGGACGTCGATGATGAGCGAGATCGAGCCGTTGCCCAGGATCGTCGCGCCGGAGATGCCGGCGATGCGGCCGATCACGTCGGAGAGCGGCTTGATGACGATCTCCTGCTCGCCCTGGAACGAGTCGACGACGAGCCCGACCTGACGCCCTTGCAGGCCGACGATCACGATCATGACCTTGTCGGGATCGCGCGGCGCGTCGAGCCGGAAGAACTCCGCGATGCGGATCAGCGGCACCACTTGGCCGCGCAGCGTGATGACCTCGCCGCCGTGCACCGTGCGCACGTCGGCCGCATTGATGCGCTGCGATTCGATCACCGCGTCGAGCGGGATCGAGTACAGCTCGTCGGCGACGTTGACGAGCAGCGCCTGGATGATCGCCAGCGTCAGCGGCAGCTTCATCGTGAACGTCGTGCCTTCGCCCGGCACGGAGTCCACGTCGAACACGCCCTTGAGGCGCAGGATGTTCTTCTTTACCACGTCCATGCCGACGCCGCGGCCGGAGACGTCGGTCACCGCGCTCGCCGTCGAGAACCCGGGCGTGAAGATCAGCTCGATGATCTCGCGGTCGCTGAGGCGGTCGGACTCCGCGATCACGCCCATGCGCACGCCCTTGTCGCGCACGCGCTGCAGATCGATCCCGCCGCCGTCGTCGGAGATCTCGATGATGACTTGGTTGCCCTCGTGATACGCGTTCAGCTTGATGGTGCCGTGGCGCGGCTTGCCGTTCGCCTCCCGGACGTCGGGCGGCTCGATGCCGTGGTCGACGCAGTTGCGCACGAGGTGCATCAGCGGCTCGCCGACTTCGTCGACGATCGTCTTGTCGAGGTCGGTCTCGGCGCCGGCGATCTCGAGGTGGATGTCCTTGCCGCGCGCTTTGGCGAGATCGCGCACCATGCGCGGGAAGCGGTCGAACACCTGACCGATCGGCACCATGCGGACCTTCATGATGCTTTCTTGAATCTCGTTGGTCGTGCGCGCGAGCAGCGCCGAGGACTCCGACAGATCCTTCGCGAGGTTGCCGAGGCCGTCATCCGCGCGCGCGCCGTTGAGCTGGCGTCCGAGCGTCGCGGCGATGTCGGAGATGCGCGTGCGGTTGATGACGAGCTCGCCGACGAGGTTCAGCAGCAGATCGAGCCGCTCGATGTCGACGCGAATGGTCTGATTCTTCGCGCGCTTCGCATCGGCCGCAGGCGCGGTCGCCGAAGCCGGCGTCACGGCGCTCTTCGCCGCTGCGGGCTGCGTCGCGGCGGGCTTCGCCTGTTCCGGCGGTGCCTGCGCGAACGCGGCCGCAAACGGTGCCGGTGCGGGCGTCATGCCGCCGGTCGTCAAGAACGCATCGACAGCGGCCTGCGCCGCATCGGCGTCGACGGCGGTTGCGCCTGCCGCGTCGAGCGGCGGCGCGACGGCGTCCGCAGCGGCGGACGCCGCCAGTAGCCGTTCGACGTCGGCTTGAAACGCCGCGACCTGCGCGTCGTCGAGCGGGGTGAGGTCTTCTTCCGCATCTGTCTCGGAGCGCGGCCCTTCGATGGCCTGCGCGGTGGAGTCGTAGACGCCGGCGAACGCATCGAGGCGCTCGACGTACTCCTCGACGCCGTCGGGCATCGCACCGCCGGCGATCGCTTCGCGGACGAGCGCGGTGAGGACGTCGCGGCCTTCGAACAGCAGGTTGATGCCGCTCTCGGTGAGCGGCATGCGGTCCTTGCGCAGCAGGTCGTAGACGTTCTCGAGCTTGTGCGCGATCTGCTGGACGCCGGCGAACTCCAGCATCCCGGCGCTGCCCTTGATCGTGTGCAGCGCGCGGAACAGCGACGCGACGATCTCCGCGTCGATGGTGCCGCTGTCGACGTACTGCTCGAGCCGCAGCAGATCGCCGTCGATGGACTGCAGCAGCTCTTCCGTCTCGTCGCGGAAATACTGGACGAACTCGGACCGGTCGAAGAACTCGTCTGACGAAGACACGCGCAGCCTCGGGAGACTTTATTCGACGCCGAAGACGGAGAGCAGCGGCTCCAGCGATCCGGTCTCGGGGATCAGGATGAACTGCCCCGACACGCCTTTGTCCTTGTCGAGGAACTGCGACTCGATCAGGAACACGTCCTGATCGGGCAGGATCGACATCAGCGTGCGGAACGCGGCCTGCGTCGTGCCGTACGACAGCGTCGGCACCGACGGCAGCAAATTGATTCCCGTCAGCGAGATGAGCGCCGTGAGGTACGAGCCGGCGATGATGTTGCCGAGCTCCTTGAGCGTGGAGTCGACGATCGAGTCGAAGATCTGGATGTCGCCGATGATGCGCTTGATGAAGACGTTGGTGAACTCCATCGCCTGCTCGCGGTCGAACAGCACCACCATCTGGCCCGGCGCGTCGCCGCGGACATACATGTGCAGCGCCGCGATCTGGCGGTCGACGGCGCCCAGGCGCGCGGAAAGATCGCGGAACTTCAGCACGTCGATGGTCGGCTCGGCGAGCCGCACCGTGGTGTTCAGCAGCTGCGAGAGCGCCGTCGCCGCGTGGCCCGCGCCGATGTTGCCGACTTCCTTGAGCGCGTCGCGCTGGAGGTCGTTGAGCGTCAGCGTCGGCACGTCAGGCCAGCACTTTCTGAATGGTCTCCAGAATCTTCGGCGGCTGGAACGGTTTGGTGATGAACGACTTCGCGCCGGCCTGGATCGCCTCGACGACCAGCGCCTGCTGGCCCATCGACGTGCACATGATGATGCGCGCGTCCGGATGGCCCGCGACGATCTCCTTGACCGCCGAGATGCCGTCCATCTCCGGCATCACCATGTCCATGGTGACCAGGTCGGGGATGAGCGCCTTGTACTTCTCGACCGCCTCGACGCCGTTCTGCGCCTCGCCGACCACCTCGTAGCCGTTCTTGCTCAAGATGCCTTTGATCATCATCCGCATGACGACCGCGTCGTCGACGATGAGTACTCGCTTCGTTGCCATGAGGTTCGATGTGCTCCCTAAGCCAGGCCGCGGCTTCGCCGTTCGGCTTGCCGCTTGGTGATGAAGTCCGTGATCGCCCGTTCTTCCGCGGGCTTCACCGCGTTGAAGCGCAGTCCCAACGTTATCTTCTTCGACGATTCGATGCCGGAACTTCGCATGACCTCACCGAGCAGCACGAGCGGCGCTGCCGCCGGGCCGATCGCGAAGCGCGTTTCGAGGTAGGTTCCGCGCCGAATCTCGCGGTCGACGATCAGCGACGCGCCGGTTTGGCTGATGTCGGTGAGCGAGGCGCGCGCGAAGTCGCCGCTGCCGCGGCCGCCCGGCGCGAAGCGCCACTGCGCCGTGAGCGTCATGTCGAGGCGCACGGCCGTGCGCTGCTGGCTGCTCGCGAACACGTGCAGGGCCTCGATCCGCTCGGGGATCGCGAACGTCGCGATGCCGTCGCGCACCGACACGCACTTCGACGCGAACCGGAACTTGCCGACGGCGTTCTCGTAGGTGAATACGCCGGTGCCGCCGGCGCTCGTCCCCGGCAGCGCGCCCACGGTGAGGTTGCGCTCGCTCAGCGACTCCACGCACACCGAGCCGCGCGGCCCGCTGCCCGTCATCGCGAGCGCGACGAAGCTGTTGAGCTGCGGCAGCTTGAGCTTGAGCTGATCGGACAGCGGTCGCGGGCGCAGCCCCAAAATGTTGAGCATGGCTCAGACCCCGGCCCCGACGGGCTCGAGCGACTCTTCGGTGGTCGACACTTGGCCGATCGACTCGACGCGGAGGCCGGGCGCGATCTCGCTGTACGAGAGCACCACCAGCGACGGCGCGGCGCGCTCCGTGAGGCGCTTGAGCGCGAGCCGCGTGCCGGGCGACGTCAGCACGATCGGCTGCAAACCGCTCTGCTGCGCGTCGGTGATGCGCTTGGTGAGCGACGCGTAGATCTTCGCGACGGTGCCCGGATCGAGCAGCGCGTACGCGTCCTCGCCGCGGCGCACCGCTTCGCCGAGCAGCGTCTCGAGCCGCGGATCGACGGTGATCACCGACAGCAGGCCGTTCTCCGAGTACTCGGCGCAGATGTGGCGCGCCATCGCCGAGCGGACCTTTTCGGTGAGATAGTCGATGTCTTTGGACGCGCGCGCGCCGTCGGCGAGGTTCTCCAGGATCAGCAGCAGGTTGCGGATCGGGATGCGCTCGCGCAGCAGGTTCTGCAGCACGCGCTGCACCTCGCCCACCGTGAGCAAGTTGGGGATCAGCTCGTCGACGACGACCGGGTAGTGCTGCTTGACGTTGTCGAGCAGCGCGGAGGTCTCCTGACGGCCCAGCAGATCGGGCGCGTGCGTCTTGATGATCTCGGTGAGGTGCGTCGCGATGACCGACGTCGGGTCGATGACGGTGTAGCCCGCCATCTCCGCGTCGCCGCGCGCGCTCTCCGCGACCCACAGCGCCGGCAGCCCGAACGCGGGCTCCGTCGTGGGGATCCCGTCGATGCCGCTGACCGCGGTGCCCGGGTTCATCGCGAGCAGGCGCGACACCATCACCTCGGCGCGCGTGACTTCGAGCCCGTAGATCTTCACGACGTACGTGGAGGGCTTGAGCTGCAGGTTGTCGCGCACGCGGATCGGCGGCACGACGATGCCGAGCTCGCGCGCGGCGTGGCGGCGGATCATCGTGATGCGCTCGAGCAGGTCGCCGCCTTGCGACACGTCGACGAGCGGGATCAGGCCGAAGCCGATCTCGAGCTCCATCGGATCGTACGACAGCAGCGGCACGACGGATTCCGCGGGCTTGACGGCGGGCGCCGACGAGCCGCCGGCGCCGAGCGCGCCCGTGGCGCCGGCCTGGCCCGCGATCCCCTTCGCGCCGCGACCGCCCTTGGCGGCTTCGGCCTTTGCAAGGTTACGACCGCGAATGGCGAGCATGATCAGCACCGCCGCCATCGGCAGCATGAACAGCGGCGGCAGCCCGAACATCCCGAACAGGATCAGCAAACCGGCCCCGATCGCCAGCGCGCGCGGCTCTTGCACGAGCTGGCGCGTGAGGTCGTGGCCGAACGAGCCTTCCGAGGCGGCGCGGGTGACGATGATGCCGGTGGCCGTCGAGATGAGCAGGGCCGGGATCTGGGTGACGATGCCTTCGCCGATCGTCAGCAGCGTGAAGCGCTGCAGCGCTTCGACCAGCGGCAGTTTCAACTGGAACATCCCGACGACGAAGCCGCCGATGATGTTCACGAACACGATGATGACGGCCGCGACCGCGTCGCCGCGCACGAACTTGGACGCACCGTCCATCGCGCCGTAGAAGTCGGCCGCGCGCTGGATGTCCTTGCGCCGCTGGCGCGCCTCGGCTTCGGTGATGAGGCCCGCGTTGAGATCGGCGTCGACCGCGAGCTGCTTGCCGGGCATCGCGTCGAGCGTGAAGCGCGCGGCGACTTCCGCGACGCGTCCCGCACCGTTGGTGATGACGACGAACTGGATGATGATCAGGATCGCGAAGATCACGATGCCGACGGCGTAGTTGCCGCCGACCACGACGTTGCCGAACGCTTCGATCACCTGGCCCGCGTAGCCGTGGAGCAGGATGGACCGCGTGCCCGTGATGTTGAGCGACAGCCGGAACAGCGTGACGATCAGCAGCAGCGTCGGAAACACGGAGAACGACAGCGCGTTCTCGGTGTAGAGCGTCACCAGCAGGATGATCAGCGCCAGAGTGATGTTCACCGACAGCAGCATGTCGAGACACCACGGCGGGACGGGCACGATCATCAGCACGACGAGCACGACCGACGCCGCGGCCACCCAGGCATGGGAGGTCGAGGCGAGACGGTCCAGGAGGCTCGGGCGCGCGGGAACGGCCGCTGCCACTAGGTGACGGTCCTCACGTTAGTACATTCATCGGCCGGAGCGAGGCGAGCCGTGAGGCCGCGCGTGCGGGTGCTCGGCCTCGTGGGGCCACGAAGCCGGCGGCCCCTGAGTCGGACGGCCCGCCATCCTTGGGTCCGAAGACACGTCCCGGCGTCGCGGTGTCGTGGGACTCTTGCTAGACATGCACTTCGACCGAAGCGGTGTTCGGTGTGCGAGGAGGATTCGTGACCCGTCGGTACCGCTTGGGACGATTTGCCGCTTTCGCGCTCGCCGTGTCGGCCGGCGTGCTCGCCGCGGCTCCGCCCGCGGGCGCACAGACCGCGCCGCCGCCCGCATTCGGCAGCCCGCCGTCGGGTGAGATCCCGATCCTCTTCAACGACGCGCACGTCTACGCGAAGCCCGACACCCTGCGCTCGGGCCGGGTCCTGGCCGGGCTCGTCCGCAACGGCGTCCTGCTCGTGCCGCTGCGCTCGATGTTCGAGCAGCTCGGCGCGACCGTGTCGTGGGACGAAGCGACGCACACGGCCGACGTCTCCAAGCCGGGCTCCGACGTCAAGGTCACCCTCGGCAAGCCCGTCGTCGTGGTAAACGGCGAGAACCGCCCGCTCGACGTGGCGCCCACGATGTACCGCGGCACCGTCGTCGTTCCGGTCCGCGTGATCTCCGAAGCGATGGGCGCCTACGTCCAATGGATCCCCGACCGGCGCGTCGTCGTGGTGCGCATGCTCGCGGCGCCCGTGCCCGCCCCGCCGCCGCCCACGCCGGCGAGCTCCCCTCCGGCGACGCCGGTGCCGCCGCCGCCCGCGACGCCCGCGCCCACGCCGAGCCCCACCCCGACGCCGCCGCCGGCGCGCCGGGCCGAAACGTTCGTCGCCGGCGACTTCCTCATCTCGCCGAAGCTCTACAACGAGGCGAGCCCCGGGAACACCGCGACCGGATCGTACGACCTGCGCGGCGCCGCCGAGTTCTCGCTGTTCGGGCTACCCGCGATGATCGAGGGCGATTACCGGCACTACGTCTTCCAGCACGTGTCGAACCAGCTCGCCGGCGCGTGCACGCCGGCGACGGCGGGCGTGACCGGCTGCGGGACCGTGGTCGGAAACCAGATCTACAACACCGGCTTGTGCCCGTCGCCGACGGACCCCGGATGCGTGACGGTCGCCGGCTTTCAGAACATCATCGCGTTCAACGGGCTCGGACAGGCGTACGTCACCGGCTTCCAAGGCCAAGAGAACGAAGGCGACGTTCGGCTCGGCGTGCGCATCTTCGATCCGCGCGTCTACATCGGCGCCGGCTACATGGCCAAGACGTACAATTACCTCGGGTATCCGCGCATCTCGGGCGCCGGGTTCGGCGTCACGAAGCTGCCGGATCTCGACATGCCGTTCTCGGTCGAAGGGAGCGCGTGGTACTATCCGTCGCTGTCGGGACGGTACACGTATCCCACCTCGCCGTTCTTGGGCACGCTGTCGGGCACGACGGTCCCGTTCTCGTACGCGTACTGGAAGTACCGCGCCGGCGCGACCCTCAACCTCGGGCACTCCGGTATCTTCATCGGCGCCGGATATGCCGGCGAGCGCGGGAACGCCCGCAGCAACGCGCCCGCCAACACGACGGTCAACGGGCCGTACGCCGGGCTAGGAGTGCACTTCTGATGCGAGCATCGCGTTTGGTGGCGGTCGCGCTCGCGGCCGGACTCTCGGCCTGCGGGGGTGGCGGCGGCAGCGGCGCGCCGGCCGCGCCGATCAGCGCGCCCTTCGTGCCGAGCACGGGGACGCTGGCGATCTCGTTCACCGTGGCGTCCACGACCGCGCCCTCGGCGGGACCCTCGTCGTCGGTCGCGCGCACCCCGCGCTACGTCTCGCCCGGCACCGCGTCGCTCGCGCTCTACGACGGTCCGACGCTCATGTACGTTGCGAACGCGTCGTCCTCCGCGAACCTCACCACGGTGTACGTGAACCCGTCGACGACGTCGACCGTCGTGTCGGGCGCGTGCAACCCCGGCAGTGCGCCGCTGTGCACCATCACCGTGCAAGCATCGCTGGGTGCGCACACGTTCGGGTTCGTCACGTACTCCACGCCGCAGACGAGCGCGAACACGTCGACGGCACCAACGTTCACCGGCGTCATCCTGGCCGAAGGGGAGCTCGCCGCGACGGTCGCTTCGGGGACGAACGCGGCGCAAACGATCGCTCCGCTCGGCGTCGCCGACCGCGCCTTCTTCACCGGGCCGGTCTTGACGCAGCGGCTGAACGGAAACGGCGCGCTCGTCGGCATCATCGGGACGACGTACACGATCCAGTACGCGATCGACGACGCATCCACGGTTACGAACGGCTACCAGATCGTCCAGCCGGGCGCCTACGATAACGGCCCCGTGACGATCGGCGAGACCGACAGCGGCAACATCGTCACGATGACGCCCATCTCGCAGAGCACGCCGCCGGCATCGGCCGGGCTGCAATCGTTCACGGTGACGTGCCAGAACAACGGGACGGCGACGATTACCGCCGCGGCGAAGAACAAACCGAATACTGCGTACGCGTCGGGACTCACGTACTTGGCGAACAACTATCCCACCGGCACGATCGGCACGACGACGCTGCAGTGCGTGCCGAATTCCGCCACCCTCCCCGTCACCGTCCAGTAAGCGAGCATGTAGATGAAAGCACGATATCTCGCCGCAGTCGCCTCGACGCTCGCGCTTGCCGCATGCGGCGGCGGCGGCGGATCGACCAACGCGGGCGCGCCCGTCACCCCGGTGATGCCGGTCGCGACGGCGGCGCCGACGGCGGCCCCGCAAGGATCGGCGACGATCCCCATGACGATCACGATCCCGCGCGGAAAAGCTCCGTCAGCAGCGCGGCGCTCCCCGGCGTTCATCTCGCCCGGCGTCGGCTCGCTCGCAGTCTACGACGGCACGACGCTGCTGTATGTCGCGAACGTGAGCCTCGACAGCGGAACGCAGTTCCAGACGGTCTATGCGAAGTCGGGGAGCACGTCGGTCACGCCGGGTACGTGCACGTTCACCAGCAGCACCGCGACGTGCGCCTTGACGATCACGTCGACGACCGGCCCGCACAAGTTCGATTTGATCATGTATCCGGGCTCGCAGGGGCAACCGACGCAGACGCCGCCCACGTTCACCGGCGTGATCTCGTCGGAAGGCGAGCTCTCGGTGACACTGAGCCCCGGCGCGAATCCCGGGCAAACGATGACGCTGCTCGGCGTCGCGGATCAAGTGCTCTACGCGGGGCTGTCGGAGGCCGCATTCAACTCGGTCACCACGTACGGGTATCGCATCGAAGACTCGACCAACTCTCAGATCGTGCAACCGGGGTCCGCGTACGACAACGGCCCCGTGACGATCACCGCGGCGCCCGCCGGCATCGTCACGATCGCGCCGAACTCGATCAGCACGCCGCCCGCCACGACCGGAGATCAGAACTTTGCCGTCACGTGCGTCAACTCCGCGGGCGGAACGGTGACGATCTCGTTCAACACCCGCACCAGCCCGAATACGGCGTACGGCTCCGCCCTGACGTACACGACGAGCAATTACTCCGGTGCGACGATCGCGACCATCCCGTTCACATGCGATCCCGCGACGGCCACGATCCCGATCACCGCCCAGTAAGGAAGACGCACATGAGAAGCGCACAGGTCGCCGCTCTCGCGCTGATGCTCGCGGCCGCCGGCTGCGGCGGAGGCGGCGGCACCGCGCCGGCGCCCGCCGTTCCGTCTCCGCCGAAGGCGCCGGCGTCGATGTCGCTCGCCATCTCGGTGCCGCTCCGCGCGCCGAGCGCGAATGCGCGAACGCCGCGCTACGTCTCCGACGGAACGATGGCCCTAGCGGTGTACGATGGGGCGACGCTGCTGTACGTCGGCAATTTATTCCTCACGCCCGGTCCGGCGTTCACGACGCTGTACGCGAAATCGGGCACCACCACCGTGACGCCCGGCGACTGCGTCAAGGGCCCCCTGCGGGCCACGTGCACGTTCACCGTCACGTCCACCGCCGGCCCGCACACGTTCGGCCTGACGGCGTACGGTGATCTTCAAGGCGGTGCCGTGCTGCCTGAAAGCGCGCAGCGCATGGTGTCCGACATCGGCACCCCGCCGACGTTCACGGGCCTCATCCTCTCGGAAGGCGAGCTGTCGATGACGGCCGTCTCCGGCACGAACCCCGCGCAGACGATCACGCTGCTCGGCGTCGCCGACATCGCCCAGTGGTTCGGCGGGCAGACGGCGTCGTTCAACCAGACGGCGACCATCGGCTACGAGATCCAAGACGCGCGCTCCGGGCAGATCGTGCTGCCGGGCGACACCTACGACAACGGCCCCGTGACGATCACCGCGTCGCCGAGCGGCATCCTGACGTTCACGCCGATATCGCAAACCACGCCGCCCGCGACCAACGGCTCGCAGACGTTCAACGTCACCTGCACATCGGGCGGCGGCGGGATCGTCACGTTCACGGCCAGCGCCGGAACGCACCCGAACGCGACCTACGCGTCCGGGCTAACGTACAACTCGAGCAATTATTCGAGCGGCACGCTCAGCACGCGCTCGTTCCGGTGCTTCGGGAGCTGATCGTCATTGATCCCATATTTGGCGCAAGCCGCGAAGAGGTCTCTTCGGTGATCGCCTTCAAAGGCGGAGGCCCGATTCTCGAAGGGCGGCAATAATTGGGCTGATCAACGTGGCTACTGCCCGTGATGTGAACTGCAACTCTACCACCGTCGAGCGCTACTACGGAATCGCTAAGCGGAGATGTCACCGCGCATTGCTTCCGTTAATTGCTCGACTAGCACCTGGTCAATGGGGAGCCGATACAGGTGCCAAATCAAGGTGAACGCTTGTGCAAAGTAAAGCGACTCATCGCGGAAGTCGAGCCTCACGACATCAATCAACTGGGGCGTAAAGGATGTGTCAGCGTCTCCGTCCAGCAAGACGGGAATTACGTTACGTCCGTGCCTATTGGGCTGCCGATGGCGAGTCGATATCAGGTTCAATTTGGCCGAGACAACCGGATCATTGCTGACCGAATCGTGCTTTGCGCGTAATGCGGGGGTGCCGACGATTACAACATACTCGGCAGTAAGCACGCGATCTACATAGCGGTTGATCGATTGACCAAGCGCATTATCCCACCGATCAAGCAGCACCTGTACTCCCGCGTTTCGCAAGTCCTTAGCAAGCCGGACAACCCACTTTTCGTGGTCTGGAACGCCCCAGGCGTAACTCACGAAACATACCGGGCCATCGACAATGCCCCGATCTCGGAGCAAGCCCTTCACCGCAACAAGACCAGCCTCAAACGCGGTACGGCGCGTGGCGATCGCGTGTTGTTCAGTAAGAATGTTCTCTGTAGCATCGCTGTATCGCATTACCTCTTCCGCGGGCGGGACGGCGAGCTGATGCCCACAACTATTGCAAAAGACGCGAATTCTGCGTTGAGCAAGCATTGTCATTACAACACTGCGCTGAAGCGGCTCCGTACAGCTTGGGCAGACGACTGGCCTTACACGATCGATGGCAAGATTGTGGCGACTTAGAAACCGCTCAAAAAGCCCCTGGAACATCAGCATAACCGGCTCAGGAATATTCGGGCCGTAGTAGAGCACCAACTCTATTCGCCCCTCACGTTCTGCCACCAATCGAAAACCGCAGATCTGTCCAGGCTCAAGTTCATACTGCGCCTGATCTTGCCATTGATGGGTGCGCGTAAACGTATTGGTATAGCCAAGCAATACGACAAGGGATGCGTACACGTTTTGGGTAGCGCCGCTGATCACATACGAAATATCCTCAATGATTTCGACGTCGCCGATCAAAGGTCGCTTCTCGTTTATTAATGACGGGAATACCAAAAATGTTCGGTCAGTAAATGTCTGACGAAAGCAAAGGTTGTGCTCGAGGAACTTTGATGCGGTCGCGTCCAGCAATTTCTCACGCTCATCAGTCGTAAGCTTGCTTAACTCCGGGAACCCGTATTCGCCACGGAGCAACCGATCTTCCTCGAGCACTCCCAGCCCGCGCGGATTTCTCCTAGCTTCGAGCACGAACGACGATGCTGTGTTGCTGAGCAATTCCGGCAACAATAAAATAAAGACATCGCCTTGCGATCCCCGCAACACCGAAACGTAGCCGTGCGTCTCCAGATGTTTGACGGCGGCCATCATCTCATCAGCGGAGAATTGGATTTCCGTTACCGCCCCTTGCAGCCGTTCACGCAAATCAATCGGAGTTACTAGGACCAAAGTTCTCCCGTCGCCATTGCCGGCGATCTCTTTCAGCGAAAGAACGTATTCTTTAATCCTCTTGAACAATACCGTAGTGACCGTTGCTGGTATTGACTCCCAGCGAATTTCGACCTTAATACGTTCAATCAACTCGGGAATGCCGTGCCCCGTACTTGCGCTCGTCGCGATGTATCCCCCTTGTATCCCACGCTCGGCGCAATATTGTTTGATTTCACCTCCTGTAAGAGTCGGTGCGCCACGGTCAGAACGTGCCGCAACGAGTATCGCGCTCCACGGGCGCTTACTTCGTAGCAGTTGCTTAAGCCAATAGTCGACGCTGCTCAAGGCCTCATTTCGATTAGTCGCGTCAAACAAAATGAGAGCGAGGTCCACATCATCCAGCAGCAGCGCATGAATGAGGCGATAGTCAGGCTGCCCCGCTAAGTCCCATAAGACCGCTTCGCATTCGGTTCGATCCGCCCGTTTTGTTCCTAGTTCGCTGATAGTCCAGAACTGCTGACCGTGTGTCGACGCGTGCTCCTTAAACTCGCCGCGCGCCAGCCTCCAGCCGAGTCCCGTTTTCCCCACGCCCGAATCACCAACAAGCACGATCTTAGCAGTCGTATACCGGACGGATTGTCCCGAGGCTGCTCGGGCGCGCGCGGCTGCCGGGATTTCCCAGACGCGCACGATTGTATCACCGTTCGTAGGCGCGGCTAGAAGGGGGCGATCTGCATGAAAAGCCAGTTTCGCATGATTTCTATTACTGATCCCGCCGGGTGATTCGAAGATACAAATTACGTCCCATGTGTCCGTTGAACGGACGTGAATCTTCCCGTCGAGTGATTTAGACGCGAGCATCCTGTCTTTAAGAGAAAATGCGACTGCCGTAACGGGACCAGCATGCCCTTCGAGGGAAAGCGCAGAAGTTCCAGACGCCGTGTCAAAAATCGCTATCGTCGCGTCCGCGAGCGCAGGGCAACGGTTCGGCCATCGGGCGACAAGCGAGGTCGCTGATCGCCTCCGCAGATTCAAATGGTGTTGAAACGCTCCCGTCTTTATCCAGAAGGAACAGCTTGCCACCGCAAGCCGCAGCGAGTAGGTTTCCCGTCGGCGCCCATTTCAGCGCGGAGATCATGATCCGGTGATGAGGGTATTGGTCAAAATACGACATCTGGGCGTTTGCGAGTCTGTACCGATTAAACCGGAAGCCATCGTCCACGGTCATCCCTAACGCGACATGACGGCGATTCCCGGTCTGGATATCATGTAGCCAGAACTCTCCGACGCCACTGACCGCAATCGCGCGACCATCCGGAGACCAAGCGATACAGGTCAATGGTGCCTGGGTTATTTGAATCGAATTTCTATGCGTTGCGAGCTTCCGTTTCGGCCATATGGTCACCAACCCGTCGCGGCATGCCGTCGCAAGTTTCTCGCCATCTGGAGACCATGCGATATCGACGACCATCGTCGAATGTCCATAGACGGCCCCAGCCTTGCCCGTAAGTCCGTCCCAAGTCTTGCAGTCCCGTCGGCTGAGCACGATGCAATGGTTGAGCTTGCTGGCGACCAAGCGGCCCTCGCAATGCTTCCTTGATGGCGATCAAAAGAACACAGTACCTCGGTCCGAGTGATCCCGACGCTCTCGACGGGCTCTGGTGTACCGGTAGATTCTAGCCTATCCGAAGACTTCGCCATTTCATCCCCACTTTTGACGCAAAGATGATACGCCATCGGGGGGCCTGATACCGTCCGCCGTAGTCCTACGCGATCGTCTTGTTCTTGAGCTTGTAGACGAACGCGATCACCTGCGCGACCGCGGCGTACAGGTCGGGCGGGACGGGTGAGTCCAGCTCCACCTTCGCGTACAGCGTGCGCGCGAGCGGCGGGTTCTCCAGGATCGGCACGTCGTGCTCTTTGGCGAGCTCGCGGATGTGCTTTGCGATGAGGTCCGCGCCTTTGGCGACGAGCACGGGTGCGTCCATCTTGAGGTCGTCCCACATCAGCGCCACCGCGTAGTGCGTCGGGTTCGTCACGACGACCGTCGCCTTCGGGACCGCGGCCATCATGCGCTTGCGCGCCATCTGGCGCTGGCGGTTGCGCAGCGCCTGCTTCGCCTCCGGGTTGCCCTCGGACTGCTTGTGCTCGTCCTTGACCTCGGTCTTCGTCATCTTCAGCGACTGCTCGAGCCGGCGCTTCTCCCAAATGTAGTCCGCGAGCCCGAGCACCAGCAGCAGCATGCCGACCTTCACGCCGATCCCGTACACGACGCCTTCGACCGTCACGATGATGTCGTGCGGCGACGCGTGCGCCAGCGCGTAGAGCATCGTGATGTTGTCCTTCACGCCGAACCAGCAGATCATCACGACGATCGCGAGCTTGAGCAGCTGCTTGGCGAGCTGCACCAGCGTCTGCGGCGAGAAGAAAATGCGCTTGAGGCCGCTGGCCGGGTTCAGCTTGCTGAACTTCGGCACGACGAGCTGCGGCGAGAACAGCAGCCCGAACTGCAGCACGTTCGCGACGACGGCGAGCACCACGCCGGCGCCGAACGCCATCGCCAGCAGCGGCGAGTACGGCATGATCGAGCGCAGAAACAGCCCGCCGATCGAGCGGATCGTCAGGTCCTCGTGCGATCCGGCGTGGGTCAGCGCGACGGTGAACGCTTGCGCGCCCGCGTCGATCGCGGCCAGGAACCCGATGTGCAGCGAGATGACGATCGCGAGGAAGATCGCCGAGCCGCCGATGTCCTGCGAACGCGGGACCTGCCCGCGCTGGCGGGCCTCGCGTTTGCGTTTGGGTGTGGCCTTTTCGGTGGCGTCGGGACGAGCCATCGCGTTACGGCGTCGGGCTCGGCGACGGGGACGGCGAGGCGGCGGGGCTCATCGCGCGCAGGACCGTGTCGAGCTGGTGCTGAGACGTGTCGATCAGCGACGGGAACACCGCGCCCAGCAGCGGCAGCGACACGATCAGCATGATGAGCCCGACCGTGATCTGGATCGGGAAGCCGACGACGAACACGTTCATCTGCGGCGCGACGCGCGCCATCAGCCCGAGCATCACGTTGACCAAGAACAGCGCGACCGCGACGGGCGCAGCGATCTGGAACACGATGAACAGCGACTGCGCGAAGAACCGCACCACGTCGCCCGCGACGAGCTCCGGCACGCCGGCGAACGGCAGCGGCACGAGCTGGAACGACCCGGAGATCCCGGCGATCAGCGCGTGGTGCGCGTCGGCGGCGAGGTACAGCAGCGTCGCCAGCGCGAGCTGGAACTCGCCGATCACCGTGACGCTCTGCGACGTCAGCGGGTTGATCACGTTCACCACCGCGAAGCCGATCTGGATGTCGATGATCTCGCCGGCGAATTGGATCCCCGTGAACACCAAGAACGCGACGAAGCCGAACACGAGCCCGACGAACACCTGCGCGGCGACGGCCACGGCCAGCATCCCCAGCCCGCCTACCGGCGCCATCGGCGGCACCGTGCGCACGATGACGAACGCGAGCAGCAGCCCGAGCCCGAACCGCACCAGCTGCGGGATCTGCGTCTGCGAGAAGATCGGCACCAAGAACAGCATCGCCGACACGCGCACGAGCACCAGCAGCATCGTCTCGAACTGCCCGGTCGAAAGCCCGAAGACGTTGAACCCGTGCATGGTGTAAGGCGCTCCGCCTACTTGATGAAGGCGGGGATGCCGGTGAAGACGCGGGTCGTAAAGTCCGTCAGCAGCGCCAGCATGAACGGCCCGAACAGTAGGATCGCCAGCGCGACGACGACGATCTTCGGGATGAACGCGAGGGTCGGCTCCTGGATCTGCGTGACGGCCTGAAACACGGACACGACGAGCCCGGTGACGAGTCCCAGCAGCAGCGCCGGCGCACACACGAGCAGTGCGATGAAGATCGCCTCACGCCCAAGCGACAGCGCCGCCGCGTACGTCATCGCTGGAAGCTCGCGAACAAGGCCTGCACGGTGAGGTTCCAGCCGTCGACCAGCAAGAAGATCAGGATCTTGAACGGCAGCGAGATGATCACCGGCGGGATCATCATCATCCCCATCGACAGCAGCACCGAGGCGACCACCATGTCGATGACGATGAAGGGGATGTAGATCGCGAAGCCGATCTGGAACGCCGTCTTGAGCTCGCTGATCACGAACGCGGGCACGAGCAGGTACGTCGGCACGTCTTCCTGCTTCGCGGGCCGCGCTTCTTTCGAGAGCGAGTAGAACAGCGCGATGTCCTTCTCGCGCGTCTGCTTGAACATGAAGACGCGCAGCGGCTTGGCGGCGCGGTCGACGGCGACCGACTGCGAGATCTTGCTGCTCATGTAGGGCTGGAGCGCGTTCTTGTTGATGTCCTGGATGACCGGGTTCATCACGAAGAACGTCAGCAGCAGCGACAGGCCGACGAGCACCTGCGTGGGCGGCACCTGCTGCGTGCCGAGCGCGGTGCGCACGAACGACAGCACGATGACGATGCGCGTGAACGACGTCAGCAGCACCAGCATGGTCGGTGCGAGCGTGACGACGGTGAGCAGCAGCAGGATTTGCAGCGACAGCGCGACGTCGGACGGCTTGGTCGCCGCGCTCACGCCGATGTTCACCCGCGGGATCGGGATCGTCGGGTTGCTCGGGCCGGGGACGCCTTGCGCGAACGCGGGCGCGGCGAACACCACGAGGGCGAAGACCGAAGCCAGCGCGGCGAAGATGATGAGGAGACGGCGGTTCACGTTATTTGCGGAATCTTTGCAGCAGGCGGAGCACCGCGTCGCGTTGCTCCCCGAGCGCCTTCCGTTGCGTCTCGATGTAGGGATCGACGGCGTCGCTGGGGACGTCGGCGATGTGGGTCACTCCGGCGGATCCTCCGCCTATCAGGTAGTATCGGTCGCCCACCTTCACGACGTGAACGGTGGTGTTCTGCGCGAGGGCCGTCGACTCGATCACGGTCACGAGGCGCTTGCCGGTCGCGGCCACGATGCGGCCGCGGTTGAGTGCGCGCGCGCCGTACGTCAGCCCGGCGATCAGCAGGGCGATGACCGCGAGCGCCCAGACGACGTTGAGGACGAGGCCGGCGGTCAGAGGCTCAAACCCGGTCGACGACGGGGTTCAGCTCGCTGATCTTCACCGCGAACTTGTCGTCGACGACGACCACCTCACCGCGCGCGATGAGGATGTTGTTGACGTAGAGGTCGATGGGCTCGGTCGACAGCTTGTCGAGCTCGAACACGCTGCCGGTCGTCATCGAGACGACCTCGCGCAGCGACAGCTCCGTCTGGCCGAGCACCGCCGAGATCTCGAGCGGCACGTCGTGGACCAGATCGAGGTTGGCGTGGCCGGGCGCCGCGGTCCGCACCGGGGTGGGCTGCATGGGCGCGAACGACACGGGCCGGCCTTCTTCCACACGCCGCTTCGGCGGCGCGGGGGTCGCGTGGAGCACCGCGGCGGGTGCCGGCGTGGGGACGGCGGTGTCGGGTGCGAGCCGGTGCTGCGCGAGGATATCGAAGTCGAGCTCCAGCGAGGTCGTGAAGCCGTCGCCGAGGTCGAGCGGCGCGGTGAACGTCGCGAACGGCGGCGCGGGGAACGCGGCCGCGTCTGCGGCGACGGCCGACTCGATGTCCGTCGTCGCGTGCTTGGTCTCACCGGCGAGGGCTTCGCCCATGGCGCTGGAGATCTGGGCCACCGTCTCGACGACGATCGAGAGCGACATCGCGTCGAGCTCGCCGCTGTGCGGCGGGGTGCCGAGCATCAGCTCGACGACGCGGCCGAGGTCGCGCTTGCGGTAGCGGGCGACGAACGCGACGTCCGCCGACGGGATGCGGGTGACGGTCGCGACCGCATCCGGGTCGATCCGGATCGATGCGTCGCCGGCCGTGCGCGTCGACGCGCCCGCCGAGACCGAACGCCCCGCCAGCGCTCCGAGCACGGAGGCGGCGGAGGCGAACATTCCGTCGGCCAGGGTCTGCAGCGTGTCGGGCACCCTTACTCCTCGTCTTCGACGATGTGGCTCACGCGCACCGCGAGCTTGTCGCGGTTGACGCCGGGGAACACCTTGAACTTCTCGCGGTCGTTCACCGTCGCGGCGAGCGGCTCCGTCACGGGCTTGTCGAACATGACCAGGTCGCCGGGCTGCAGCGCGATGAGGTCGCGCAGCGACACGACGGTCTTGCCCAGCTCGACTCGCACGTCGACCGGCGCGCGCTCCACGTTACGCGCCAGCATCGCGATGTCTTGCTCGGTCATCCCGCGGCCCGCGCTGACGCTGGGCGACCACTGGAAGTCCGAGAGCTGGGACCCGACCTGCTGCAGCACCTGATAGGGCAGGCAGAAGTTCATGACGCCGGACATGTCGCCCACCTTGAGCTCGCAGGTGACGAACGCGACGATCTGGTCCAGCGGGATGATGCGCGGGATGAACTGCGGGTTGGAGTCGAGCGCCTCGATCTTGAGCGAGAGCGTCAGCAGGTAGTTCCACGACTCGCGGTAGCTGTTGAGCATGCGCGCCATGAAGCGCTGCATCAGCGTGCGCTCGATGTCGGTGAGGTCGCGGAGCTTCTGCGGGTACCAGCCGGGGCCGCCGAGCAGCCGGTCGATCACCGAGAACACGAGGTTGAGGTCGACCTGCACCATCCCCGAGCCGGGCAGCGGGTCCATCGAGAAGATCGAGAGGATCGACGGGATGCCGATCGAGCTGATGAAGTCGCCGTACGTGATCTGGTCGATGGAGACGACCGTCGCCTCGACGCGCGTCCGCAGGTACACCGACAGCGAGTTGTTCAGCAGCCGCGTGAAGTTGTCGTGCAGCGTGCGCAGCGTCTGGAGCTGGTTGGTGCTGAACTTGTCGAGCCGCTTGTTGAAGCGGAAGTCGAAGGTCTTGACCTTGCGCATCTCCGGCAGCGCGCCGGGCTCCGGTGCGGCAAGCTGGTTGACCAGGGCATCGATCTCCGCCTGCGACAGCATCGACATCGTTTATTCGGTCTCCGGATTCTGCGGTACGGCTTGCGGCATGCTGCCGTTGAGGATGACGACGTCGACGCGGCGGTTCTGCTGGCGGTGCGCGTCGCTGTCGTTGGAGAACTTCGGCCGGAACTCGCCGTAGCCGGCGAACGAGATGCGCGTCGGCACGATCTTCGCGTGCTCCACGAGGTAGCGCGTCACGCCGGTCGAGCGCGCCGCCGATAGCTCCCAGTTGGTGGGATACGCGGCGGTCGCGATCGGGACGTTGTCGGTGCTGCCCTCGACGCGGACTTCGTTGGTGACGGTGCGGAGCTGGCCCGCGACGACGTCGAGCAATTGCTTCGACTCCGGCCGCAGGTCGGCCGAGCCCGAGTCGTAGTACGCCTTGTCGCTGAGCAGCGTGATCACCAGGCCTTGCTTGGCGATGCGCGTCTGGACCTTCGCTTGCAGGTTGTGCCGCGCGATGTACTTGTCGAGCTGCGACTTGATCGACGCCAGGTTCGCCGCGTCGGTGCGGCCGTGCAGGCCGCCGACGACGCCGTTGTTGGGCGGGTTGTTGATCGCGTCGGTGCTGTTGAAGCCGCCGGACACCGCCTTGACGAGGCGCTGGAACTTCACCGACGAGATGTTCGAGATCGCGAACAGGATGATGAACAGCGCCAGCAGCAGCGTGATCATGTCGGCGTACGTCAGCAGCCAGCGCATCATGCCGGCGCTTTCCATGGCGTCGGCCTGATTGCGTCTCAGACGCGAGCGCAGGCCACCGGTAACCGCCACGCGCTAGACGCCCGCCAGCTCGGGCTCGCCCACGGCGCCGCCCGCTTCGATGTCGGTCTCGCGCTCGTTCGGATCGAGGAAGGCGTGCAGCTTCTCCTCGAGCAGGCGCGGGTTGTCGCCGGCCTGGATCGACAGGATGCCTTCGATCATGATCTCGCGCAGCAAAAGCTCTTGGCCGGCGCGTTCCTTGATCTTCGTCGCGAGCGGGATCCACACCAAATTCGCCAGCGCGATGCCGAAGAACGTCGCGACGAACGCCTGCGCGGTCGCGACGCCGAGCTGGCCGGCGATGTTGCCGTTGCCCGACAGGGAGCCCAGCGCCTTGAGCATCGCGATCAGCCCGAGCACGGTGCCGATGATGCCGAGCGTCGGCGAGAAGCCGCCCATCGTCATGAAGACGCCTTCGGCCTTGGAGTTGCGCTCTTGCACGAAGGCGACTTCGGTCTCGAGGATCTTGCGGATGATGTCGGTGTCGCGCCCGTCGATGACGAGCTGGATGCCCTTGCGCATGAACTCGTCTTCGAGCGCCGCGGCCTCGTTCTCGAGCGCGAGCAAGCCTTCGCGGCGGGCCTTCTCGGCGAAGGACACCAGCGTCGCGATGACCTCGCGCTCGTGGTACACCGGCTCGACGAAGGCCGTCTTGAGGCCGCGCGTGAGGCCGCCCCAGAACGTCTTGAGCGGAAACGACACCATCGTTGCGCCAACCGTCCCGAAGAAGACGAGAATGAACGCCTCGTAGCGCGCGAAGATGATGCGGGCATCGACGTTGCCGATCCACGCGGACAGCCCGAGGGCTGCAAGCGCGATCACGAGCCCGAGTATCGTCGCGAAATCCAAGGTACGGCCTTTCGAACGGGGACCGGTGTCGGGGAGGGTTCTCAGGAGACTATCGGCGTCGGGACCTTCGCTCTTGAGAGCCATCCGCACGAACGGCGCGTTCGCGGGGCTGCGCTAGCCTGCTTCGGGCGCTCCGGCGGGCCCGTGGATGCGGCGCTTGAACTCGATGATCTTCTCGCGGACCTCGTCCATGGAGTCCCGCACCAGCAGCTTGTTGCCGGAGGTGAGCGTGACCACCGTGTCCGGGGTGGCCTCGAGCGACTCGATCAGGTCGGGGTTGACCATGATGGGCTCGTTGTTGAGGCGGCGCAAAGCGATCATCGCCCCTAGTCTACGCCATGCAAGCCGGCAGAGCGAGGGGGGCCTCGCTCCGCCCGGCCAGATGCTGGTAGGATCAGGTCTTGGTGACCTTCACGACCTTGTTGTGGGCGCGGTCGGTGTACCACAGGTTGGCGTCCGGCCCGTACGTCAGTCCGTAGATGACGGTCCCCGGGCTGGTGTTGGTCAGCGTGTAGTCGTTGACCACGCTGCTGCTCCGGTTGACGCGGCTGATGTTGTCGTTGATCGTCCACGCGTACGTGCCGCCCTGCGGCACCAAGGCCCCTTCGCCCGCGGGGCTCGTGGTGATGGTGATCGTCTTGAGGATCGAGCCGGACGTATTCATCTCGACGAGCTTCTGGCCCGTCGACGGCGACGCGGCTTGCGCCGTGTACCACAAGTTCGTTCCGTCCGAGAACATGTCGAGCGGGTTCCAGCCGCCACCGCTGACCGCGTCGTACTCGGTCAGCGAGCCGCCCGTTGTGAGCTTGCCGATCTTTCCCGTGCCGCGCTCGGTGAGCCAGAAGTTGCCGTCGCTGGCGGTCTGGAGCGCGCCGACGTTCGCGCCCGAGCTCAGCGCCGAGTTGAACACCGACGCCGTCCCGCTCGTGGTGACCTTGATGATGCGCTCCGGGCTCGTCTCGGCGACGTAGAAGTTGCCGTCGGCGCCCTGCGTCATGTTCGTGAACGTTCCGCTCGTATCGCTGCCGAGCTGGCGTAGCGTGTAGATCGTCGGGCTGGTGCCGTCGGTGCCGATCGAGCCGAAGTAGCCATCCGCGGACAAGAACCACACCTTCGAGTCGCCGTACGTAGGCACAACCGCGAACGGATAGACCGGGTAGCCCGTGTTGTTTGCGTCGAAATAGTTCGGCAGGCCGTACTGCGTGATCGAACCGCCCGTCGTGATCTTCGAGATCCGCCCGGAGCACCCACCGACCGTGCAGGTCGTCGCCGTCGACGCTTCGGCGAAGTACATGTTGCCGTCGTACCCGCCCGCGATTTGGCCGAGGTTCGCCGTCGTGTCGACCGGATCGACCGGCGGCGTGTAGTACGTCTGCGCGCCGACCGTGCGCGGCGCGCGCTGCGCGGACGCGCCGGACTGTGACGGGACGACGCCGTTGCCCGCGTGCGTCCCGGCGCCGCCGGAGCACGAGGAAAGCAGCACTGCAACACCGGCGAGAACGCCGGCGCTCTTGAAATAGTTGAACACCCCAAACTCCTTACGTGCGCTCCAATGCGCATCGCCACAGCATCGTACGCGCCCGCGGCTCGGCGCGCAAGCCGGAGCAAGCTACTGTAACTCACTGCACACAGCGTGACACACGAAAAAGAGGACCGCCTCCGTGCGATCCTCTGTTTCCGTCCCCCGCGCCCTCCGTGGCGCGATACGTTTTATCGGATCAGCGCGATGACGGTCTGCATGTCCTCCGACGCCGTCGTGATGCTCTTCGAGTTCGCCTGGTAGGCGTTCTGCGCCGAGATCATCTTGGTGAACTCGTCGGCGATCGACACGTTCGACTGCTCGAGCGAACCCGAGACGATCGAACCGAGGCGTCCGACCGACGCGGTGCCGACCTGCGCCAAGCCGGAGTTCGCCGTTGCGGCGAAGTCCGAGCCGCCGACGCGCTGCAGGCCGCCTTCGTTCTGGAACGTCGCGACCGCGACGCGCCCGAGCGTGGTGGTCTGGCCGTTGGTGAACGCGCCGCTGATCGTGCCGTCCTGGCCGATCGTCATGTTCGACAGGATGCCGGCCGTGAAGCCGTTCTGCGCGACCACGTTCGCCGTGGACGTACCGGCCAGCGACGTCGAGTTCTGGCTGCCGAAGTCGAGCCCGATCGGCCCGGTTTGCGGTGCGGGTCCGCCCGCGGTCGGCGCCACCGAGTTGTTCGTGTTGCCGGCTCCCCAGGCGCGCACGTTGAGCTGGTTGCCGTTCGCGAGCGAGGCCGCCGCGTTGTTGGTGTGCACGTTCGCACCGGCGATGTTCTCGCCGGGCGCCGCGCCCTCGAGCGACGACGTGTTGATGTACTGGCCGTTCTGATCGAAGTACACGAACCCGACGGTTCCGTTCGACACGGGCGCCGCGGTGGTGACGGCAGGCGTCACCACGCCGCCGGCCGCGATCGAGCCCGGCGTTTGGATCGCGTCGAACGCCGTACCGTCGGCGAACGACACGGACATCTTCCAGCGCGCGGCCGCGTTGTGCAGCACGCCGCTGGAGTCCGCGACCTGCGCGGGCAGACCGCTGACGGCCGGCGGGCCGGCGGCTGCGCCGGTCGCGTCGGGCGTGTAGGTGATCTGCGCGAGGTGCGCGTTGCCGAGCGAGTCGTAGATCGTCGTCGAGATCGTGTACGGCTGGCCCGTGCCCGGCGTGCCGCCCTGGACGCCCTGCGCCTCTTTGATCCACTGCGTCTGATCGACGTTGCCGCCGAGCGAGACGTCGAAGACCTGGTCGCCGCTCTTGCCGAACTTCATCTTCGCGTTGAGACCGGTGCCGACGGCTTGCGACGACAGGCCCAGCGGGATCGTGATGTCGGCCGGCGTGCCGGTCTGGTTGATGTTGCCGGTCTTGTCGGCCATGTAGCCCTGCACGGCCATGCCGCTGGACTGGTCGTAGAGCATGCCGTTTGAGTTGAGCGAGAAGTCGCCGTTGCGCGTGTACACCGGCGCGCCGTTCGCGTTGGGCTTGCGCAGGATGAAGAAGCCGTCGCCGTTCATGGCGAGGTTCGTGTTGACGCCCGTCGTGCGCAGGCCGCCCTGCGCGTAGTTCGTGTCGATCGAGCCGATCTTCACGCCCAGACCCGCGTCTTGGCCGTTGATGCCGCCGCTGGTCTGCGTCGGCGCGCTCGCAAAGCTCTGCGCCTGGTAGATGAGATCCTGGAAGTTGACGTCTTGGCCTTTGAAGCCGGTCGTGCCAACGTTGGCGATGTTGTTCGAGATGGTGTCGATCTGGCTCTGATACGATTCCAGGCCGGTGACGCCGATGAACAACGAGTCGAAAGCCATCTAGGAGACCTTTCGTGTCATCGAATCGCGAAGCTTCAATCAATCGGCTTCGCGCGAGAGCCCCACGAGTGGTCCGCTCTCTTGGTGATTAGTGTTTCGGAGTTTGGTGAGAGAACCGTTAGCGTCAATCTATGACGGCGGCGCTGTCGATGTTCGTGAACACGTTTTCTTTCATGCTGCTTTGGTCGACGGCGGTGATGACGGTGCGATTCGTGATCGACACGACCATCGCGACGTCGCGCATCATGAAGAGGGATTGTTTGGAGCCCTTCGCCGCGGCTTTGTCGGCCATCGCGTTCATCTTGGCGACGTCGTCTTGCGTGAGGCGAATGTTCCGCGACTCCAAGCGCTGCTGCGCGTGGGCCGAGAACTTGAGCGTCTGCTGCGTCGCCGGCGCCGGTGCGGCCGCGGGCGGCTGCGCCGTGCGCAGGACGTCGCGAAACGAGCCGGTGCCCGCGGGCGGGATCTGAACCGGGACGCCGCGCGGGCGAACCGCGGGGGTGATCGCCGGCGGGATCTGCACGCCGCTGATCTTCGGATCGGCCATGTCGTCAGCCGATCGAAAGGATCGCGGAGGTGGGCAGCTGCAGCGGCTGACCGTTGGAATCGCTGATCAGCTTGCCGTTTGCGTCGACGAGCGTGATCATCGGCGTTCCGTTGATGACGGAGATCGTCTTGACGGTTCCGGTGACGGACGAGACGTTGCCGCCCGCGTCGGCCGACTGCGCCGAGACCGTCTTGCCGAGAAGCCCGGCGGACTGCATCACGGAGAAGTTCGACTGGAACGAAGCGAACGCGTCTTTGAGCTCCGTGGTGGCCTGCACGCTGGAGAATTGCGCGAGCTGCGCAACGGACTGCGTGTCGTCCATCGGGTGGAGCGGGTCTTGGTTCTGCAACTGCGTGGTGAGCAGCTTGAGAAAAGCGTCTTGCCCGAGCTGCGAACCCAGCGACGTCGCCTGCTGCGCCGCGGTCTGGGTCTTTGAGATCAGATTGTCGATCGGAAGACCGCTCGTCGATCCGATGCCGGTAGACATACGATGTTCCTTTTTCTAAACCAGGTAGTTGAGGTGGAGCAGCGCCGGATTCGCCGCGTAGATCGGCGGGCCGAAGCTGGGTACCGCGAGCAATGACGGATCCGCGGGCTCGTCGGTCGCGACGGATTCGACGACGCCGATGCGGCGCCAACCGGAGCGGTTCCACGAGTCGTTGGGACGCGACTGATCGCGGTTGCCCGAGAAATCGCCGGCCAGACCGACGGTGAAGCTCTGCAGCTTCAAGCCGGCATCGGCGAGCGTTTTCGCGAGTTGGAGCTGTCCGCCGGCGAGCGCGGTTTGCGCGTCGGCGGTGTGTGCGACGATGGACGCGTCGACCGAGCCGCCGTTGACGACGAGCTTGACGCTCACGTCGCCGAGGTTCTCGGGGACGAGCCGCAGCCGCACTTCCGACTGACCGTCGGTGGTGCGGATCGCCATGCCGCGCAGCATCTGGTCGACCACCGCGTTGGCGTCGACGTGCTGCGGCTGTGCCGCCGCCGGAGCGGGCGGCACGGGAGTGATCGGTGCGCTTTCGTGCGCGATCGCGATCGCGAACGGCGGCGGCGGGGTCTGCGGCGGCAGCGCCGGCACTTGCGGTGCCTGCGCGATCGGCATCAGCGCGCCGGGGTCGGAACGCTGCGAGCTGTCGTTGCGCGCGACCGCGTTCGTGAACGCGTGCACGAACGTGTCGAGCGCGTTCGCGAGCGCGTTCGGGTCGGCGGCCGCCGCGGTGAGATGCGCCGCAGCGGCCGTGGCCGATAGGGCGCTCGCGCCGCGGTTCGCCGTCGCGTCGGCGAGCGTGACGCCCGCCGGAGCGGACGGCTGCTGGTCGAGGAGCATGGCGCGCGTGAGGATGCGGCCGAGCAGCGTGTCGCCGCCGGACGCGATGGCCTGCACCGTGGCAGGCAATGCGACGACCGCACCGTCCGGGGTCGCCGGAGCGACAGGGGACGGAACGGACGCCGTGGGGGACGTCGCCGGAGCTGACGCAAGCAGCGTCGGGTCGGGGACGGGAGACGCCGGGGACGCGGGCGCCGCGAGCGCGTCGAGCGCGTTGCGGAGGATGCTGTCCGTGGTCGGGGGCGGATTCGCTTTCGCCGAGTTGGCGTCCAAGCTGGTTCCTGCGATCGTTCGGATCGATTGCCCCGAGTCTCCGTTCGTCACCCCCGTCGCGAGCTCGGCGATTCGCCGCAGCCGTGAGACGAGGGATGACGCCCTCTCGGCGTTACTGCCCGGTGGACCCGTCCCGTTGGACTGGAGCGCCTGCGTGAACGCCTGCGTGAGCCGTTGAAGCGCCGCGTCGGGCGAGATGCCGAGCTGAGCCGCGACCGAGGCCGCGAGCGAGCTCGCCAGCTTTGCGACGATGTCGCCGAGCGCGACGCCGCGGTCGAGCAGATCCTTGACGGCCTGCGCGAGCTTTGCGTCCGTGGTGAGCACCGGTGCGGCGGTCGCAGTCGTTGCGGCGGCCGGTTCGGTTTTGGCGCCGGCAAACAGCGCGGTCACCGAGCCGTCGAGCTGCGCCTTGAACGCGACGCCGTCGCTTGGCGCGGCGGGGTTCGCAGACATGTGCAGCGGCCGGGTATCGGCGTTGTTGGCGGCGGGAAGAGAAATCAAACGAGAATTCAGGATGTCACCTCCTTTCTCTAGGGTCTATCGGCCCGCGGCGGGCGGGACCTGAGCGACGGCCCGGCTGATCCGGGCGGCGGCGCTCGCGGGGAGCGCGTTCATGATCGCGCCGGCGCTGTCGGCGTCCATCTGCGCCAGCACCCGGCTGACGGCGTCGTCGGGCAGGCGCTGGACGATCGCGGCGGCCTTTTCGGGCTCCATGGCGGCCCACGTCGCGGCCAGACGCCGTTCCTCGGCGCTCCCGGCGGCGGCGCTGGCGGCAGCGCCTCCACCCATGCCGGCGAGGCCGGCGGCGGGCGCCGTGGTGCGGCGTGGTGCGGGAGCCGGCGTCTCGTGCGGCTGGTTCGCCAGCGCGGTGAGCTGCTGCTGGAGCTGCTGCGCGCGCGTCTCGGCGTCGGCCTTGGCGCGGCGCTGGGCTTCGAGCTGCGCGTCGAGGTCGCGGATCTGGCGGTTGCGGTCGGTGATCGTCTGCTGCTGGCCGGCGAAGGTCAGCGGCCGCGCGAGGACGCCGCCGGTGCTCGCGCTCGCCGACCACAGCGGGCGGAGCGGTCCGTTGGCGATCACGCGCTGCGACGGCGGCCACGTGAACGCGGCGACGAGCAGCGCGAGGACGGCGAGCGGAACCAGGATGCGGGCCGGGTGCGGCCGCTGCTTGCGATGACGGGTGACGATCACGGCGTGATTCCTTCGAACGGGTGCGCGCGGTCGAACAGCCGCGCGTTCTGGTCGTCGAGATCGCGCTGCTCGATCAGCGCGGCGTCGAGCTGGAACGCCTCGCGGCGGCGCTCCTTGAGCGTCTCGAGCACTTTGCGGTCGCGCGCGGCCTCGACGAGCCGCACGCGCGCGAGCTCGGTCGCGGCCAGGCACGCGTCGACGCGCTGCTGCGCGGCGACGATGGCGCGGTCGAGGTAGTCGAGGTGCGTGTACGACGAGCGCAGCGTGTCGACGTCGAAGTGCGCGTGCTCGCGCAGCAGCCGCGCCCGCAGGCCGTCGCGCCGCTCGACGATGTCGTCGTACATGCGCTGCGCGGCCAGCTGTTCCGAAAGCGCGCGAGCATGGTCGCCGGCGCGTTCCTGCTCGACGCGTTCGCGCTGCATGAGCACGGGATCGAGCCTAAATCGGAATTTCACGCTAATCCACCGAGCGCGCGCTGGGCGTCGGCGAACGTGGACTGCTCGTGGATGCCTTGCCGCAGGAACCCGCGCACCGCGTCGATGCGCGCGAGCGCGTGGTCGACGCGCGGGTTCGAGCCGGGGACGTAGGCGCCGATGTTGACCAGGTCCTCGGCGTCTTTGTACGTCGCGAGGACGTCGCGCACGGCCGACGCCGACTTGAGCTGCGAGGCCGTCACGACGTCGGGCATCACGCGGCTGACCGACGCCAGCACGTCGACGGCCGGATACTGGTTCGCGGCCGCGAGCTTGCGCGACAGGACGATGTGCCCGTCGAGGATCGACCGGACGGCGTCCGCGACGGGCTCGTTCATGTCGTCGCCGTCGACGAGCACGGTGTACAGCGCGGTGATCGTGCCGTGCTCCGACGTGCCGGTGCGTTCGAGCAGCTTGGGCAGCAGTGCGAACACCGACGGCGTGTACCCGCGCGTCGTGGTCGGCTCGCCGATCGCGAGGCCGACCTCGCGCTGCGCCATCGCGAAGCGCGTGACGCTGTCCATCATCAGCATCACGTCGAGCCCCTGATCGCGGAAGAACTCCGCGATGCGGGTGGCGACGAACGCCGCTTTGATGCGCACGAGCGCCGGCTGGTCGGACGTCGCCACGATGACGACGGAGCGCTTGAGCCCGGCCTCGCCGAGGTCGCGCTCGAGAAAGTCGCGCACTTCCTTGCCGCGCTCGCCGACGAGCGCGATCACGTTGACGTCGGCGGCGGTGTTGCGCGCGATCATGCCGAGTACGGTGGACTTGCCGACGCCCGAGCCGGCGAAGATGCCGGCGCGCTGGCCTTTGCCGACGGTGAGCAGTCCGTCGATGACGCGCACGCCGACGCCGAGCGGCTCGGTCACGCGACGGCGGTGCAGCGCGCTGGGCGGCGCGCCGCCGACCTCCGCGCGCTTGGCCTGCACGATCGGGCCGAGCCCGTCGAGCGGCCGGCCGAGCCCGTCGAGCACGCGTCCGAGCAATCCGTCCGACAGGCCGATCTGCAACGGCTTGCCGAGCGCGACGACGTCGGAGCCCGCCGCGATACCGCCCAGCTCGCCGAGCGGCATCAGCAATACTTTCGCGTTGCGGAAACCGACCGCTTCGGCGAGCACGGGCTTCGCGGTGCGCTTGTACGCGATCGACGCGGTCTCGCCGATCGCCATCGGCGGCCCGTTCGACTCGATCACCGTGCCGATCACCTGGCTCACCTTGCCGTTGGTGCGGATCAGGTCGACGTCGTGCAGCTCGTCGAGATAGCGCGTGCCGTCGAAGCCGCGCGCGGGCGTTACGCCGCTCTTCGGTCTGTCGAACGGCGGTCACGACGCGCGGGCCGCGGTCAATTCAGCTTTGAGGCGCGACTCGACGGGTGCGGGCTCGACGATCACGTCGTCCTCGATGTGCAGGATCTTGCGCGCTTCGTCGAGCTGCGTGCCGATGCGCGCGTCGATCGTGCCCGCGTCGGTCTCGACCACGACGCCGCCGCGGTCCACGCGCTTGTCCTCGAGCAGCCGCAAGTTGCGGATGTCGCCGATCGCCATGAGGTCGTCGCGGTGCTCGCGCATGCGCTCGAGGTCCGCGGGGTTGACGCGCACGGTGACGCTGTCGCGCTCGATCAAGCGCGCGATCGCGGTCTTCGCCATCTCGACGACGACGCTGCGGTCGAGCGCGACCTGCTGGTGCAGCACGCGCTCCGCGATCCCCAGCGCGAGCCGCACGAGCTCGGGCTCCGCCTCTTCGATCAGCTTGTGGCGCTCGACGCGCGCCATCTCCAGCAAGCCGCGCATCGTGACGAGCATGTCGTTCATCTCCGCGTCGGCGGCCGCGCGCCCGGCCTCGAAGCCTTCGTCGTGGCCGCGCCGGCGCGCGTCCTGCGCGATGGCGTCGGCGCGCGCAGCGGCGTCCTCGACGAGCGCGACCGAGCGGTCGTGCGCATCGGTGAGCGTCGCTTCGGCGTCGCGCTCCGCCTCGTCGAGCACCGCCTGCGCTTGCAGGCGGATCGCGTCGAAGTCGACGTCGGGCGCGTGCGGCGCCGCCGCGAGCGGGACGTCCGCCAGCAAGCCGTCGCCGAGCGCACCGTCCCCGAACGCGCCGAAGCCGAACTCGTCCTCCGGCGCGAACGCGTCGGAGGACGAAACAGTCTCCACGACAACCGGCACGGCGATCTCCGGCACTTCGAGCGCATAGCGCTCGTCGCGGAATCGCGCACCCTTTACGACCCGTCCCATCTAGACGATGCGGTCTTCCTTACCGCCGCGGGCGATGACGATCTGGCCGTTCTCTTCGAGCGTCCGGATCACGTCGACAATGTTCTGCTGCGCTTTGCCCACCTCGCGCACGCGCACGGGGCCGAGCACTTCGATGTCTTCTTTGAGCGTGGTCGCCGCGCGCGTGGACATGTTCTTGTAGATGCGCGCGAGCAGGTCGGCGTTGGCGGTCTTGAGCGAGAGCGCGAGGTCCTTGCCGTCGACTTCCTTGAGCACGCGCTGGATCGCGCGGTCGTCGAGGTTGATGATGTCCTCGAACACGAACAGCAGGTTCTTGACCTCGTTGGCGACGTCGGGGTCGCGCTTGGTGAGGCCGTCGAGGATGTTCTTCTCCGTCTCGCGGTCGACGAAGCCCATGACCGCCGCGAGCGACTGCACGCCGCCGGCCTTGGTGAAGTCGCTGCCGCTCACGAGCAGTCTGCGGCCGAGCAATTCGTCCAACTGTTCCAGAATCTCCGGCGCGGTCTTTTGCAGGATCGCGATGCGCATCGCGACTTCGCCTTGCAGCTCCGGATCGAGCTGCGACAGCACGGCGCCGGCTTGATCGGGCGACATGTACACGAGGATGAGCGAGATCGTCTGCGGGTGCTCTTCCTTGATGAACTCCAGCAGCTGCGCGGGCTCGGTCTTCTTCACCAGCTCCAGCGGGTTGCCGTGCTTGAGCGCCGCGAACAGCCGGTTCGTCATGTCGTCGGCTTGGCCGGCGCCGAACGACCGCTCGAGGATCTCCTTGGCGTACTCGATGCCGCCTTCGTTGATGTACTTGAGCGCGATCGCGCGCTGGTACGCTTCCTGGATGACGGCGTCGCGCTTCTCGATGGAGACCGTCGAGATCTTCGCGATCTCGAGCACGATGCGCTCGACCTCATCTTGCCGGAGGAACTTGAAGATGGACGCGGACAGCTCGAGCCCGATCGTGATCATCAGGACGGCGGCCTTCTCCGGGCCGGAGATGTCGGGCACCGCAGGCGGCGCGTACGAGTCCATGTAGGAAGGCGATCCGTGCATATCGTCGCCGAGCGTCAGAATCGGTTTGTCGGTGAGCATGTTATTCAGCGAGCCACAATTTCACGAGCTTGGCGATGTTGTCGGGATTCTCTTGAGCGACGGTCGTGACGTACTCGATCATCTGCTCGCGCGTGAGGTCGGCGGCCGAGCGGATCGGCGCGGCGATGGACGGCGTGCCGTCGAGCATCGGATGCTCTTCGAAGGACGGCAGCTCTTCGGCGAGCGTGGAGTCGAAGGTCGGCAGCTCGTTGCTGGGGCGGAACATCCGGCGGCGCATCATCGCGAAGCCGAAGCCGGCACCGGCGACACCGAGGATGACGAGCAGCGCGACGAACGGGACCGCCGGGATTCCGAACACGGTCGTGGTGGCGGAGCCGGCGCCGCCGCCGATCGCTTGCGCGCTCGGCGCGAACGGGATCGCTTCGACGGAGATCTGGTCGCCGCGCGTGGGATCGATGCCCGCGGCGGCGGCGACGGCGTGCTGGATCTTCTGCACGTCCGCGTTCGCGACGACGTACGGTGCCGCGGCGTTTGCGTTCGCAGGCGCACCGGCGGCGGCCGGCACGTTCACGAGAACGGCGACCGAAAGGCGCGTGAGCTTGCCCGGCGCGTCGACGTGCTTCGCGATCTGCTCGGACACGTTGTAGTTCGTCGTGTTCTTCGTCTTGCCGTACTTGCCGGTGCCGCCTTGCGTCTGCGTGCCTTGGTACGTCGGCACGACGTTGGTGGTCGTGCCCGGCACGCCGGCGGCGCCGGCGCGTGGCGCGCCGTTGCCGTTGTAGGTCTCGCGCTCGGTCTGCGACGACAGGACCGTGCCCTGCGGCGCGTACGATTTCGTCTCCGTCGCGTTCGCGTCGAAGTTCATCTCGCTGTTGACGCGCACGGCGGAGCGGTGCGCGCCGATCGTCGCGTCGAGCAGCCCTTGCAGCGACTGCTGCAGGTCGGACTCGTATTTTTCCTTGGCGACGAGCTGGTCTTGCGTGTGCTTGAGCGCGCTGGTCGAATCGGCGAGCGCACCCGCTTCTTCGAGCGCCGACGGCCGCAGGATCGTGCCGTTCTGGTCGACGATCGTGACGTTCTCGGGCTTGAGGCCGGCGACCGCGCCCGACACGAGCTGCGTGATGCCGCGAACTTCCTGCGCGTTGAGCTGCATGCCGGTCTTCGTCTGAATGGCGACCGACGCGGTGGTGGGCTGCTGCGTGGTGGAGTACAGCGACGCTTCCGGCGACGCGATGTGCACGCGCGCCGACTGTACGGGACCCAGGCCCGAGATCGTGCGCTGCAGTTCGCCCTCGGTGGCGCGCGTCTTGGCGATCTTCTCCTGGAAGTCGGTCATGCCGAGGTTGGTGCGGTCGAACAGCTCGAAGCCGGTGCCGCCGCCCGCCTTGACGACGCCTTCGCCGGCGAGCGCGACGCGCTGCTCGTAGACGGCTTCGTGCGGGACCAGGATCGTCGCGCCGCCGTCGGCGAGCCGGTGCGGGATCTTCCCGGCGTCGAGCTTCTGGACGACGGCGTTCGCCTCGTCGGGCTGCAAATTCGAAAAGAGCACGGCGTAGTCGGGGCCGCGCATGCGGAACATGGCGAAGAAGACGAGACCGAGCACCATCGCGAGCGCGAGTGCGCCATAGATGATGCGGTTCGTGCCGGCCTGCGAGCCCCACCAGTCGCGAAGACGGGCTGGGAACGACGCGGCAGACGAGGTCAGACGATCCAAATGCCACCTTCGCGGGGCGCTCAATAGCGCTCCGTGGTCTGCCCACCGTGGCTCGTTCCACCGAGCATCCTTGCCCGGCACTGTGTATCGTATCGGCCGGGCTTGGCGCGTTGTTTACCGCGGAACGCGTTCCGCTCGAACGCCTCCGCCGGCGCTACGGCGAGACTTCAGATCGCGAGGGCTGAGCGCTCGGGGCCAACCGAGACGGCGGCGACGGGGACGCCGGTGACCGCGGCGAGGCGGTCGACGAAGGCGCGCGCCGTCGTGGGCAGATCGGCGATGCGGCGGACGCCGCGGATGTCTTGCTGCCAGCCGGGGTGCTCCTCGACCTCGACTTGGAGGTCGGCTTCGCCCAGCGCGTCCACCCCGCACGGCGTGCCGTCGGCGCGGCGGTAGCCCGTGACCAGCCCGATGGTGTCGAACCCCGACAGCACGTCGAGCTTCGTTATGACGAGGGCGTCCAGCCCGTTGACCTCGGCCGCGTAGCGGGCCGCGACGCCGTCGAACCAGCCGCAGCGCCGCGGCCGGCGGGTGACCACGCCGAACTCGCGCCCTTGGGCGCGCAGCCGCTCGCCGCGTTCGTCATGGAGCTCCGAGGGGAATGGGCCGCCGCCGACGCGGGTGCAGTACGCCTTCGCCACCCCGAGCACGCGTGCGACCGCCGTCGGTCCGACGCCGAGGCCGGTGCACGCGGCGCCTGCGACGGTGTGCGAGCTCGTCACGTAGGGATACGTCCCGAACGTTACGTCCAGCATCGTGCCCTGCGCCCCTTCGGCCAGGATGCGTTCCCCGCGCGCGATCGCGTCGTGGATGAAGCGCACGTCGTCGACCACGTGCGGGACGATGCGCTTGGCCAGGGCGAGCGCTTCCCCGACGACGTCTTCCTCGCGCGGCACGTCGTCGGCGCCCGCGAAGAGCGGCGCGCGGGTCAGCAGCGCCTGGCGAATCTTGGTTGCGAGGACTTCCTCGGGCTTGGCGAGATCGCCGTATGTGATCCCGAGCCGCGCCACGCGGTCGACGTAGGCCGGCCCGATGCCCGCGCCCGGTGGTGCCGATCGCGGCGCCGCCGCGCGCCTTCTCCGCGAGCTTGTCGAGCGTCGCATGGTACGGAAACACGACGTGCGCTCGCGCCGCGACGCTGATCCGCGAGACGTCGACGCCCAGCTTCGCCAGCATGTCGAGCTCGTCGACGAGCCCGCGCATCGAGACGACGGTGCCGGCGCCGATCAGGAGCTTCGTCCCTTCGACGAGCGCCCCGGACGGCACGACGCGCAGCGCGAGCTTCGTGTCGCCGACCTCGATGGAGTGCCCGGCGTTGTCGCCGCCGCCGAAGCGCGCGATGACGCCGTACTCGCGCGCGAGCAGATCCACGACGCGCCCTTTGCCTTCGTCGCCCCACTGGATGCCGACGCAGATGTCTAAAGGCGCTGCGGCCCGGCCGCCGCGCCCCCCACGCTCCGCGTGGGGCCCCCACGCGAAGAGCGCGCTCACGATGCCGGCATGGAGCGATTCCGCGAAGGCGCGCTCATCGACGTTCGCTTCTTCAGTCGCCGCGGAAACCCAGGTCGGCCGTCGAGCCGACGGGCAGCGCCGGGACGCCTTCGAACGTCGTCATGACGTACTCGCTGAACAGCGCGTTGGGCCAGCCGAAGTCGGTTCGCGTGTACTTCGTCGGATCGTCGGGATTGAACGACTCGTGCAGCAGATGATCGCCCGGGTCCGACGCGAGCAATTGCGAGAGCACGTCCTTGCGCTCGGAATCGCTGGAGGCGGTGAAGCCTTGCATCATCATCGCGATCGGCCACACGTAGTTCTCGCTGGTGTGCGGAGAACCGATCCCCCGCGCGACCTTGCCGATGTAGTACGTCGGGTTGTCCTTGGACAGCAAGAACTTGCGCGTGTTGCGGTAGATGAACGACGACGGCTTGGTGTAGCCCAAATACGGTGCGGACAGCAGCGACGGCACGTTTGCGTCGTCCATGAGGTTGGCGTTGCCGAGCCCGTCGACTTCGTACGCGTAGATGTAGCCGTAGTTCGGCGTGAACACGACGCCGTAGGTCTGGATCCCGTTTTGCACGGCGTCGCGCAGCGCCTTGGCGCGCTGCGCCTTGATGACGTTGTGGTACACGTCGCGCTCGATCTCTTCGAGGTTGCCCAGCGCGACGACGGCCATCATCTCCGACGGGATGAGGTAGTTGTACGTACACGCGTCGTCGGACGGCCGGAAGCCGGTCCAGATCATCCCCGTGTAGGCGACCGGCTTGCCTTTGCCGCCGTTGGGCATTTGCGGATGCGTGTACTTCGAGTTGCGCGGGTGGTCTTGCTCGCGTTCCATCGTGAGCAGCGCGGCGTCGAATCCGAGCGAAAGATCGCCGGTGAACACGGACGTGTCGCCCGTCTGTTTCCAGTACGTCCACGCGAGCGTGATCGGATACGCCAGCGAGTCCAGCTCGAACTTGACTTCCCACGTGCGATAGTTCAGCGTGAACGCGTTCGCGTACGGTTCGATCTGCATGTACTTGCCCATGCGCGCGATGGAGCCGCGAAGAAGCGTTGCAACATCCGGATCCGTCTTGGCGAAGAACAGGTACGGCCGCACCTGGACGCTCGCGTCGCGCAGCCATTCCGCCGGGATGTCGCCGGTCTTGACGTAGACCGTGCCGTCCGATGCGACCGTGACTTGCTTGTTGGTGTTGAGCAGCGCCGCGCGGTACATCGACTGGAGCTTGGGATCGCCGACCGTGTAACCGGCGGCCGCCTTGGAGATGGCGTCGAGCTCGATCGCCGGAGCGGGCCGAGGCGCAAGCAACGCGAGAGCCGCGAGCGTGCATAACAGCCCGCGAAGGATGGCCTTGGTGAATCGCATTCCTGACGGCGACCTTACCATGCCGCCGCGGCGCATTCCTCGAAGGCCCGTTCCGCGGGCTCAGATTTGACGCTTCGGATCACGCGAGGTCGGCGAGGGCATCGCCGAGATCGGCGCCGGCGCGCTCGCGCAGGACCCGGTAGATCAGGGAAGCCGGAAACCCCAGCCGTTCGAGCTTGCGCGCGGCGGACTGGTACGACAGCGCAGGGTTCGTGCGGCGGATGCGGTCGTACGCCGCGCCTATCCTCTGAGGTTCCTGGGTTTCCGCCGACGCGACGCGCTCGCGCGCCGCATCGCGATCGATCCCGCGTTTGACCAGCTCCGCGACGAGGCGCGCGTCGCCCACCGCGGCGCGCTTGGTCTCGACGTAGAGCGCCGCGTAGAGGCCGTCGTCGATCAAGCCGTCGCGGCGGCACGACGCGACCGCCGCCGCGACAGTCTCGTCGTCGAAGCCCTTGCGCGCGAGCTTGCCGTGCAGCTGCGCCTCGGTGAGACGGCGCTGCGCTAACATGCGCAGCGCCGTGACCCGTGCTGAACTCGCCATAGCGGGACCTATGTCATCCTGAGCTCGTCGAAGGACGCGGACGAAGTGCTAGTCGTCGTCCTTGACGCCTGCGCCGACGGCTTTGCCGACGCCGTTGGGCGAGACGGTCGCCTTGAGCGCCTCGCGGATCTTCACTTCGATCTCCGCGGCCGTGTCGGTGTGCTCTTCGAGGAACGCCTTCGCGTTCTCGCGGCCTTGGCCGATGCGCTGCTCGCCGTAGGTGTACCACGAGCCCGACTTGCCGATGATGTTGCGCTCGAGCGCGACGTCGATGATGGAGCCCATCTTCGAGATCCCCTTGCCGTAGGTGATGTCGAACTCGGCCATGCGGAACGGCGGCGCGACCTTGTTCTTCACCACTTTTACGCGCGTGCGCGTGCCGACGACGTCTTGCCCCACCTTGATCTGCTCGAGCTTGCGCACGTCGAGCCGGACCGAGGCGTAGAACTTCAGCGCGCGCCCGCCCGACGTGGTCTCGGGGCTGCCGAACATCACGCCGACCTTCTCGCGCAGCTGGTTGATGAAGATCATCACGCACTTCGAGCGCGAGATCGCCGAGGTGAGCTTGCGCAGCGCCTGCGACATCAGCCGCGCCTGCAGGCCGACGTGCGTATCGCCCATGTCGCCTTCGAGCTCGGCCTTGGTGACGAGCGCCGCGACGGAGTCGACGACGACGACGTCGACCGCGTTGGAACGGACGAGCATCTCGGCGATGTCGAGCGCCTGTTCGCCGGCGTCCGGCTGTGAGACGAGCAGGTCGTTGAGGTCGATGCCGAGCGCTTGCGCGTACGCGGGGTCGAGCGCGTGCTCGACGTCGACGAACGCGGCGGTACCGCCGGCTTTCTGCGCTTCGGCGATCACGTGCAGCGCGAGCGTCGTCTTACCGCTCGACTCCGGTCCGTAGATTTCCACGACGCGTCCGCGCGGCAAGCCGCCGACGCCGAGCGCGAGGTCGAGGGCGATCGAGCCGGTCGAGATGACGTCGAACGCCATCCTGTCCGAGAACTCGCCCATCTTCATGATCGAGCCCTTGCCGAACTGGCGCTCGATCTGCGCGAGCGCGTTGGTGAGGGCTGCTTGTTTGTCGTCGGCCATGGTGCTCCGTGCGGATGGTGCGTGTCGGTTGTAAGTCCGACGGTACCGCGCCGGTATGCCAAGTGCGTGGCAGGGTGCGAATGCCGTCGTCCGTCATTCCCACGCCGGCCCGCGCCGGCAAGGGCGCGTCATTACCACACCCCTTCGGAGCGAGCGGCCATCGAACCTCTGTTCGATTCGACCTATTTGAAAGACTTGACTTATTTAAGCAAACGCCTTTCAATACCCGATATGCAAGGCTTCGCGGCGCTCGGCGACCCGACGCGCCAGCGCATCGTCGAGATGCTGGCCGTGCGGGAGCTCTCGTCCGGCGAGATCGCCCGCCGCTTCGACATGACCGCGCCCGCGGTGTCGCAGCACCTCAAGCTCCTGCGCGAAGCCGGCCTCATCCAGGTCCGCCGCGACGCGCAGCGCCGCATCTATGCGCTCGACCCGACGGGACTCGCGGAGCTGGACACCTGGCTCGGACGCTTCCGGCGACATTGGTCGGACCAGCACGCAGCCGGAGCGACGTGACGGTCAGCGCTCCTGTTGCGTCGGCCTGATCAGCACTTCGTTGATCGCGACGTGCGACGCGCGCGTGACGACGTAGACGATCGCATCGGCGACGTCCGCCGATTGCAACGGGTGCTCGTTTCGCGGCGGCAGCTTCGCCTGGACCTCGGGACGGTTCTGCTCGCGCAGCTCGGTCGCGGTCTCTCCGGGCTCGATGAGGCTGACGCGCACCTGCTTCTTCGTCACTTCCTGGCGCAGCGCTTCGCTGAACGCGCCGACGGCGAACTTCGACGCGTTGTACACGCCAGCGCCGGCGCGCGCGTTGCGCCCGGCAACGGAGCTCACGTTGACGAGGTCCGCGACGTTGCGCGGCCCACCGGCCGCGGCCTGGAGCAGATGCGGGAGTGCAGCATGCGTGCAGTACATCAGCGCCGACACGTTGAGATCGAGCATCCGCTTCCACTCGCCGACGTCGGCGTCCGGGATGGGACCCAGCAGCATCACGCCGGCGTTGTTCACGAGCGTGTCGAGGCGGCCGAAATGCGCCACCGTTTCCGCGACGACGGCGCGCGCACGCAGTTCGTCCGTCACGTCCGCTTCGAGCACGAGCGCGTCGCCACCGCCCGCACGGATGCGCTCCGCGAGCGCGTCGAGCCGGTCGCGCCGCCGCGCGACGATCGCGACGCGCGCGCCCTGCGCGGCAAGCGCGAGCGCAGTGGCCTCGCCGATCCCGGAGCTCGCGCCGGTGACGAGCGCTACGGTACCTTCGAGCGTGCGTGCCATCGCGCTACGCCGCCGCCGTCTCGAACAGCGCTTTGGTGAACTGCGCGGGGTCGAACGGCGCGAGCGCGTCCTGTCCTTCGCCCAAGCCGATGTACTTCACCGGCACGACGATCTGATCGACGATCCCCACGAGCACACCGCCTTTCGACGTCGAATCGAGCTTGGTGACGACGACGCCCGTGAGCTGCGTCGCTTCGTTGAAGAGCTTCGCTTGCGAGAGTGCGTTCTGGCCCGTCGTGCCGTCGACGACGAGCAGCGTCTCGGCGGGCGGGGCGCCCGTCTCGCGCTCGATGATCCGCCGCATCTTCTTCAACTCTTCCATCAGGTTCGTTTTCGTCTGCAAACGTCCGGCGGTGTCGACCAGCACGACGTCGACGCCGCGAGCCTTCGCAGCAGTCATCCCGTCGAACACGACCGACGACGGATCCGAGCCTTCGGCGCCGCGCACGTACTCCGCGCCCGCGCGCTTCGCCCAGACTTCGAGCTGTTCCGCCGCCGCGGCGCGGAACGTGTCCGCGGCGACGACCATCACCCGCTTGCGCTGCGCGCGCAGCAGCGCCGCCAGCTTGCCGATCGTCGTCGTCTTGCCGCTGCCGTTCACGCCGACGACCAGGATGACCGCCGGCTTCGCCTTGAGGTCGAGCCCCATCTCCGGCAGCGTGAGAAAGTTCTGCACGTCGCGCCGGAAGCGTTTTACGACCTCATCGCTCGTCTGGTAGCGGTCCTGCCGAGCGACGACCCGCAGCGCGTCGATGATCTTCGTCGCGGTCGGCATGCCGAAATCGCCCTTGATCAGGATCTCCTCGAGGTCGTCCCACAGCTCGTCGTCGACGGGCCGCCTCGCGAGCGCCATCGTCTCGAGCTCGCCCCCGAACGCTTCCCGCGTGCGCGCCAGCGCCGTCTTGATCTTCCCGAACCAACTCACGAAGCGCGTCCATTCGGCGGGCGAGCGAAGTCCCATCCGGCGGGTAGAAACGCGCCATGAAAGCAGGCAAGGCATGATACCGCAGCGCGAGATCGCGCCGGGCGTCGGCGTCGCGGCGATCGGGTTCGGCGGCTACCACCTCGGGATGGTGAAAGAGGAGTCCGAGGCGATCCGCCTGCTACACGCCGCGATCGACGCCGGCATCACGTTCCTCGACAACGCGTGGGAGTACAACGAGCACGTGAGCGAGGAGCGCATGGGCAAGGCGCTGGCCGGCGGCAACCGCCGCGACCAGGTGTTCCTGATGACGAAAGTCTGCACGCACGGCCGCGGCGCGGACGTGGGCATGCAGCAGCTCGAAGAATCGCTGCGCCGCCTGCGCACGGACCACCTGGATCTCTGGCAAGTGCACGAGTGCGTGTACGACGACGACCCGGCGCGACACTACGCGAAGGGGGGCGTGCTCGAAGCCGTCGAGCGCGCGAAGCGCGACGGCAAAGTTCGCTTCGCCGGCTTCACCGGCCACAAGCACCCGAACATCCACCGCGAGATGATCGAACGCGGCTTCCCTTTCGACACCGCACAGATGCCGCTCAACGTCCTCGACCCGAACTACCGCAGCTTCGAAAAGAACGTGCTGCCGCTGGCCCGCGAACGCGGCATCCACGCGATCGGCATGAAAGCCTTCGCGGAAGGCCGGATACTCGAAGAAGGCCACATCGACCCCGACGACGCGCTGCGCTACGCGATGTCGCTCCCGGGCGTCCTCACGACCGTGACGGGCATCGACTCCCAAGAAGTCCTCGCCCACCACGTCCGCATCGCCGACAATTTCACCCCGCTGGACGAAGTGGCACTGCAAGGCCTGCGCGACAAATACAAGCACCTCGCAACGGACGGCCACCTCGAGCTCTTCAAGTCAACGGCAAAAAACGACGCCGACGAAGGCCGAGCCCAACACGGCTTCCCCCCAATGTCAAAACTGGCGATGTAGCCGCTTGCGGCGACGCCGTCCGCTACGTTCTCCTAGCCGAATGTCACCCTGAGCAAGACGAGACCGAACGTCACGCGACGAGACGGCCCTTGACTCTGAGCGTTTGATCTGGTATTTCTGTCTTTACAGAAATGTCAGCCAAGCCAGCTAATTCCCCGGTCGTCCAGACGTTCATCCTGCACTGGGGCGAGCTCGGCGCGCGGTGGGGCATCAACCGCACCGTCGCGCAGATCCACGCCCTCCTGTACCTCTCCAAAGAGCCGCTCGACGCGGGCACGATCAGCGAGCGCCTCGGGATCGCGCGCTCGAACGCCAGCACGAGCCTGCGCGAATTGCAGGGCTGGGGCGTCGTCCGCATCGTGCACGTGCTGGGCGACCGCCGCGACCACTACGAAGCCGTATCCGACGTCTGGGAGATGTTCACGACGCTCGCGGCCGCACGCAAGCGCCGGGAGATCGATCCCACCCTCGCCGTGCTGCGAAAATGCGCCGAGCAGCTCGCCGCAGACGCGCACGCGGACCCCATCGTGCGGGCCCGGATCACGGCGATGCTCGGCCTCTTCGAAACGCTCACCACCCTCATTGACGAACTGCTGCGCGTCCCGCTCGCCGCGATCCGCGGCATCGCAAAGCTGCGCGGCCGCCTCGCCCCGCTCCTGAAAGGCGCGCGGCGTTGAAGATCGTGCTCGCAGGAGGCACCGGCCAAGTCGGCACGCTCCTGGCCCGCGCCTATCACGCCGCCGGCGACGACGTCGTAGTCCTGAGCCGCGACCCGCAAACCGCACCATGGCGAATCGTCGCATGGGATGCAAAGACGCTGGGCCCGTGGACGGCGGAGCTCGAAAACGCCGACGTCGCAATCGGCCTGGCAGGGCGAAGCGTGAACTGCCGCTACACCGCCGCGAACCGCCGTGAGATCCTCACCTCACGCGTCGATTCGACGCTCGCACTCGGCCAAGCGATCGCATGGGCGAAGCGCCCGCCACGCACGTGGCTGCAGATGAGCACCGCAACGATCTACGCGCATCGCTTCGACGCGCCGAACGACGAAGCAACGGGCATCATCGGCGGTAAGGAACCCGATGCACCGTCTGCCTGGAGCTTCAGCATTGCCGTCGCCCGCGCATGGGAACGCGCCGTCGATGAAGCGGTCACACCCCAAACGCGCAAGGTGAAGCTGCGCGCGAGCGTCGTGCTGAGCCCAGACCCGGGCGGCATCTTCGACACGCTGCTGACCCTCACGAAACGCGGCCTAGGCGGCCGAGCCGGCAACGGCAAGCAATACGTCTCGTGGATCCACGAAGCGGACTTCGTCCGCGCCATAGAATGGATCACCGCGCACGAATCGCTCACGGACGTCGTCAACGTCGCCTCGCCGAACCCGCTCCCAAACGAAACATTCATGCGCGAGCTCCGAACCGCGTCACACACACGATTCGGCCCGCCCTCACCAGAATGGCTGATCGCGATCGGCGCAGCACTGATGCGCACGGAACCGGAGCTGGTCCTAAAAAGCCGCCGCGTCATCCCAGGCAAGCTACTCGCGGACGGCTTCTCCTTCGATTTCCCAACCTGGCCGCAAGCGGCCCTAGACCTCTGCGAACGATCACGCCGAAGGCGGTGGAGTGACGTCGCCGCGACGGGGCGTCGCGGAGTCGCGTGAGCCCGGAGGGCCGTAGCGACGGAGCGCCGAGTGACCGGAAGCGCAGGATGCGCTGAAGGGAACGTCCCCGGCGCGGCGATGTCGCTCCACCGCCGCGCCACCCCGCTAAAGCCCAGCGGCCTCCCGATAAAACCGCACCAGGTCGGCTTTGAACTGCACGAGTGAATCGTGATTCAAGTAGACTTGATGCCCGGACGCGTAATACGAATAGTGCAGCCGCTTGCGCTGATCGGCGTTGAGCCCCATGTGGTTCAGGAGATATTCGGTCCCGTAGAAACTGGTCGCCAGATCGTAATAGCCGTTCGCGGATAGCACGTGCAACGACGGGTTCTGCACGATCGCCGACTGAAGATCGGCCACGACGCTGGGCGCGTTGGAGTCCTCGCCGCGCTGGTACTTCCACTGTTGGTTCACGCCGAAGTCGAGCACGTCGTACGGCCGCTCGTCGCGGTAACGCAGCACGTCGTGCGCGTAGTGGTTGAAGGCCGCCACGTAGGCGGCCGACGTCATCGTGCTCGAGGAGTCGTAGTCGGGGAAGGTCGCGTTGCGGTCGATCTGCGCGCCCGTGTAGCGCCCGTCGAGGCGACCGACGATGCGGCCTTCGCTGCGCAGGAGCTCCTGCCCGAACCGGTTGGGATCGATGCGCAGGTTCGCGGCGCTGATGTACCTCTCGTCGAGACCGAGGAACGCGTGCAGCTTGGCCACGATCTGCGCGCGCGTCGCCGGGTCGAGCGAGTCGCCGCGCATCAGCGCCTGCGCGTAGGGGCCGCCGGCGAAGGCGCGCACGTCCGCGACGAAGCGCGCGAGATCCGGCGGGTTGCCGGCAGCTTTGTGGTGGTACCACGCCACGGCGGCTTCGGTCGGCAGATAGCCGACATATGCGTAGTCCTCGCCCGGGCCCTGGCCGATCGGCAGAAAGTTGTAGTCGAGCGCGGACGACAGCAGCACCACGCCGTTTACGGCGAGCCCCGCGTTCTGCAGCAGGTTGACGACGTTCGCGGCGCGCGTCGTGCCGTATGATTCGCCGAACAAAAACTTCGGCGACTGCCAGCGCGCGTTGTGCGTGACCCAGCGCTGGATGAACTGCGTGAACGCCTTCGCGTCCTCGTCCACGCCGTAGTAGTCAGACGTCTTGCCGCGCGCGACGACGGTGCTCCAACCGGTGCCGACCGCGTCGACGAACACGAGATCGGTCGTGTCGAGCAGCGACGAATCGTTGTCCACCAGCCGCGCGTTCGGACCGGGCTGCGCCGCGTTCTTCGGCACCTCGACGCGCACCGGGCCGAACGAGCCCATGTGCAGCCAGATCGTCGACGAGCCGGGCCCACCGTTCCAGACGAACGTCACCGGCCGCGTGCGCGCGCTCGCGCCGTCGGCGGTGTAGGCGACGTAGAACATGCTCGCGGTCGGATCGTTATTCGCGTCCTTGAGGAGCATCGTCCCGGCGCGCGCCGTGTACGCGATGCGCCGGCCGCCCGCGGAAAGGGTATGGTGCGTGACCGCGTCCTTCACGCCGGGCACGGGATGGAACGCCGGCGTGGGCGTGGGAGCCGGCGCGGCCTGCGCGTTCGCGCGCAGCGGCACGGCTGCGGCGCACGCCGCGGCGAGGATCAGCGCGATGAAGGGGCGCATCATCAGCGACCCGCCGCTTCGCGGTAGAAGCGCAGCAAATCGGCTTTGAACGCACGCCGCGACTCGTCGTTGAGATACACCATGTGCCCCGACGGATAGAAGCCGTACTCGACGTGCGGGCGCAGCGCCGCGTCGAGGCCAAGATGGTTGAGCGTATACTCCGTTCCGAAGAACGGAGTCGCCAGATCGTAGTAGCCGTTCGCGGCGAACACGCGCAGGTACGGGTTCTTCGTCAGCGCGTTGCGCAGGTCGCGCGCGCTGTTGGGCGCGACGATCGAGCCCGTGCGCCGAAAGTTCCAGTGTGCGCCGACGACGCCGTAGTTCGTGCCAAGGTACGGCCGGTCGACGCGGTAGCCGAGATCGTCGCGCACGTACCGGCTGAACGCGCCGACCATCGCGTCGGTCAGCAGATCGTCGCTGGTGGGATCGTATGACGTCGAATCGTTGGTGCGGTCCCACTCCGGCCCTTGGTAGCGGCCGTCGAGGCGTCCCGTCGCGAGCCCCGCGTCGGATTGGAGCGCGTGCTGGAAGCGGCTCGGATCGATGCGCATGTTCGCGCGATCGATGTACGCCTCGTCGAGCCCGGTGTACGCGTGCAGCTTCGCGACGACCGCACGCCGGGTCGCGGCGTCGAGCGTGTCGCCGCGCATCAGCGCGTCGGCGTAGGGTCCGAGCGCGAACGCGCGCACCTCGTCGATGAAGCGCGCGAGGTCCGGCGGGTTGCCCGCGACTTTGTGGTGGTACCACGCGACGGCGGCTTCGGTCGGGAGGAAGCTGACGTAGCCGTAGTCTTCGCCGGGACCTTGGCCGTTGTCGAGCGCGTTGTAGTCGATGACCGACGACAGCAGCACCACGCCGTTGATCGCCATGCCGTCGCGCTGCAGGCGGTCGACGACCGCCGCAGCGCGCATCGTGCCGTACGACTCGCCGAACAAGAACTTCGGCGACGCCCAGCGGTCGTTCTGGCTGACCCACGCGCGGATGAACAGATCGAATGCTTTCGCGTCCTCGTCGATGCCGAAGAACGTCTTGGGCGTGCCCTTGCCGGTGATCTGGCTGTAGCCGGTGCCGACCGCGTCGATGAACACCAGATCGGTCGCGTCGATCAGCGAGTCGGGATTCGGCGCCAGCGGCGTGCCCGGCGGCGGGGCGGTCGCGTTCGACGGGATCGCGACGCGCACCGGCGCGTACGACGACATGTGCAGCCACATCGTCGACGAGCCGGGGCCGCCGTTCCACACGAACGTGACGGGCCGCGTGCGCGCGCTCTCGCCGTCCGCGGTGTACGCGACGGAGAACACGCGCGCGATCTCCTCGTCGTTCGCGTCGCGCAACGGCAGCGTGCCGGCGCGCGCCGTGTACGCGATCGCGCGCCCGCCCACCGTGACGGTGTGGTGCGTGACGACCGGCGCCGGGTCGGCTGCAACGGCAGGTCGCGCCGATGCAAGCACGAGGCACGCGAGCAGCGGCACGGCGACGAACGCCGCGATTCTCCGTATTTTCACGGAGGGCAGGTTCGGTGCCGGTTCCGGCGATCCCGGCTCAGGCCGACTGCGCGTCCACCGCGTAGACGAAAGCAAGCACTTCGGCGACCACTGCGTACAGCTCGCGCGGCAAGGTCTGCCCGACTTCCAGCTTGGCGAGCGCTTCGACGAGTCCGGCGTCCTGGTGCACGGGGACGTCGTGCTCGCGCGCGAGCCTGACGATCTCGTCGGCCCGCAGCCCGCGGCCCAGCGCGACGATCTCGGGCGGCTCGGTGCCGAGCGGGTCGTACGCCAGCGCAGCGGCGGCGGGACGGTCGGGCGCGTTGCGGCGCGCGTCAAAGTAGCGCGAGCTCATGCCGAGCGGTCGACCGTCGCGTCGGGATTCGCGGGCGGTGCGGGCGCCGCTTCGACCGTCACGACCGACGTCGTTCCTACCGATGCGCCTGCCGACGCGACGTGGTAGCGCAACGATTCCAGCCGCGCCGTGAGCGTGCCGAGCGCGTCGCGGAACGCGCGCATCGCGGGCGCCGACTCGGTGCGCACGTCCACCGTGACGTCGCGGCCGACGGTGACGAGGTCGATCGCCACGGTACCGTAATGCGCGGTGTCGAGCACGAACGCCACGCGAAAGTTCTCGCCGTCGAGCGGCGCGCCGCGGCCTTGCGGCGCGTCGCGCTGCACGGTGATCTGCGCGCTCGCGGGACCGTGCTGCGTCGTCAGCGGGATCGTGAACGCAAGGCCTTCGGGATGCGCGGCGAGGCTTTGCGCGGCGTGCACTTGTACCGCGGTGAGCGCGGTGAGCGCGCCCGCGAGCGACGGCGCAAGCGCCGCCGGCGTGGTCGCATCGGCGGCGACGGCAAACAGCGTCTGCTTGAGATCGGCGCTCAGCGCGGCGCTGCGTTCGGCGACGACGGCGGCGGGCAGCGGCGGCTGCGATGACTGCGATTGTCCCGCGGCGTGCGCATCTCCGCCCCGCTGCTCCACCGCCGAGATACCACCGTCCGCTTCGCGCGACGCGGCGAGCAGCGTGGCGATCTTGGGCTCCGCGCCATCGACGACGTGATCGACGTACGCGGCGATTTGCGCCGCGAGCGCCGGCGAGCGCGGATCGATGCGGCCGACGAACGCGAGCAGCGTGCGCAGCGTCGCGACGTGCGCGTCGTTGCTCGCGGCGGGCAGCGCGGCTTCGAGCGCCGCGAGCGCGGCGGACACGCGGTCGGGCCGTTGCAGCGCGAGCGCCGCCGACGCGACGGTGGCCGGCGTGACGGGCAGCTTGAGCGCACGCAGCAGCGTAACCGGCTGCGCGTACGCGGCGAGTCCCGTCGCACGCGCCACGGGCGGTGCGGCGTGCGGCAGCGGTGCGGTTTTCGATCCGATCTGCGGCGGCGCGACGAACGGCTGCGCCGGCCGCAGCGCCGCCGGCGCCGGTTCATCGGAAGCGGCGAACGGCGCGCCGGGCTGCGGCGTCGTCGCACGTGACGCGGCGACGCGCGCTTCGATGGACGACGGCTCGCCCGGCGCAACGACGCTGCCGCGCGGCGTCGCTGACGACGGCCCCGCAGCCGCGGCAGCAGCCGGCCCGGCGGGCGCGGACGACGCCTCGGGCTGCGCGACCGCCCGCCCGACGCCGGCCTGCGACGGGGTGACGTTCGCGCGCGACACCGCCGAAGTGAAATCCGCCGTAACGCCGGGCCGCGTCGGCGGCACCGCGAGCGGCGGCAGCTCGTCGACCGGGGCAGCGCCGGCCGTCGGCACTTGCGCAGAGGCCGTCCGCGCCGCGGTACCGCCCGGCACGCCGCCGGCCGGCGCGTTCGGCGGTGCAGTTGGGGCGTTCGACGCCGCGGGCCGGATCGACGCCGCGACGAACGCCGCTGGATCCGGCGCGAGCGGAACGTTGGGCGGGCCCGGTTCGACCGACGCATCCGCGCCGGTCGCGACGATTTGCAGCAAAATGCGGCCGCCGTCGAACCCCGTCACCTTCACTTGCAGCACGTCGCCCGGCCGCACCGTCGGCGGCAGCGACGCCGCGACGCGGCGGCCCGCGATCTCCAGCAGATCGGTCAGCCCGTTCGACGGCAGCACGCGCGCGTTGACGACGATGCCTTCCACCAGCAGCGCGCCGAGCGCTTTGGCGTCGGCCGCGAGTTGCGCGAGCTCGTTGTCGATCAGCGCGGCGAGATCGCCGCCGCCGGCGACGAATGCGGCGAGCGGATCGACGCCGCTCATCTCACGCCGTGAAGTCGATCAAATGCGGCGGCTCGTCGAGCCCCGCACCGTCGGCCGCGTCGAAGGACCCGCGCGCGCGCCGCTCCTGCGGCTCGTACGCGTCGCCGCGCGCGTCGCGCTCGGCGTTCGTGTCGACGCGGTTGCCGAGTCCCTCGGCCGTCTCGTCGATGCGCTCCTCGCGCGTCTCGACGTCGGCAGCGAACGCCGCTTGCGCGGCCTGCTGCGCGACGCGCGGCGCCTCTTCGGCGCGCTGCGCGAGCGGTGCGATCTGCGACGCCTGCGAGATGGCGGACTGAAAATCGGAGGGACGAATCGCCATGGCGCGCTCCTGGGCCTAACCCGCGGCTTGGCCTGAGCTCGGCGGGTCGCCCGGCCCGGGGGTGGGCGCTCTGCGCGTGTACTTCTGCTTCACGGTCGGGTCGCCGTCGCGGTAGCCGAGATCGGACTTGAGCGCCTTGAGCTTCGTGCGCAGATGGATCACGGCTTGCGCGTGGATCTGCGACACGCGCGACTCGGACACGTTGAGCGCGCCCTTGATCTCCTTGAGCGTGAGACCTTCGAAGTAGTACAGCGAGATGACGGTGCGCTCTTGCGGCGGCAATTCATCGACTGCGCGCACCAGCGCCGCTTTGACCTCACGCGCTTCGACCGCGTTGGTGACCTCGGTGCCGTCGTCGCGCAGCGTGTCGAGCAGCGGGATCTCGTAGCCGCGCTCGTTCGGCAAGAACTCCTCGAGCGACAGCACCGACGTGCCGCGGATCTTTTGCATGAGGACGTCGAGCTCTTTGAGCGTCATCCCCATCTTCTCGGCGACTTCTTCTTCGGTCGCCGCGCGACCGTACTCGACCTCGAGCGCCTGGTACGTGCGCTCGAGCTCGCGGGCGCGCTGCCGAACCGCACGGGGGACCCAGTCGAGCGCGCGCAGCGCGTCGAGGATCGCGCCGTTGATGCGGGTGATCGCGTACGTTTCGAACTTCACGCCGCGGGCGTCGTCGTACTTCTCGATCGCGTCGATGAGCCCGAGGATGCCGTCGTTGATCAGATCGTTGATCTCGACGTTGGGCGGCAGGTTGATGGAAATCCGCCCGGCCACGTACTTGACCAGGTGCAGATACTTGTGGACGATCTCTTCGCGACTGAGCTCGACTCCGCCGATGACGTAATGCGCGCTCGCCCGGACTGCTTTCACTGCCCGCTCCCAACATGGGACGTCTGACGGGACACCCGCCCCGATTTTCCGGGACGTTCACGCAGGGCGGGGTGACCTCCCCTCGCCGGGCCGCATCTTTGCGTTCGCGGTGGGCTAAACCGGCGCATACGCCGTCCCGGTCAGCTCGCAAAGCGTGCGGCTGACGGCGTCCAGCGGGATCACGCGGTCGACGAGCCCGGCGATGGCAGCGGCGCGCGGCATGCCGTAGACCACGCTGCTGGCCTCGTCTTGTCCCAGGACGTAACCCCCTCGCTGTTTGAGCACGCGCAAGCCCTCCACCCCATCGTGCCCCATCCCCGTCAGGATCACGCCGAGCGCACCGGAACCATACGTTTCGCCGACCGACGCCGCCATCGCGTCGACGCTGGGGACGTGCAACGACCGCTGGGCGTCGTCGCTCAGGGCGACGCGAACCGTTCCCAGCGTACGCACCAGCCGCAGCTGCTTTCCGGCCGGCGCGACGATCGCCAGGCCCGGCGCGAGCGGCATGCCGTCGGCGCCTTCGGCGACGTCGATGCGGCTCGTCGCGTCCAGCCGCTCCGCCAGCGGGCGGGTGAAGCCGGGCGGCATGTGCTGCACGACGACGATCGGGATCGGGAACCCCGCCGGCAGCTTCGGCAAGATCTGCGACAGCGCGACGGGGCCGCCGGTCGACGTGCCGATCGCGACGCACGTGAAGCCGTTGCGGCGCGCGGTCGACGGCGGGCGCGGCGGCGGTTGCGGGGGTGGCTGCGGCGGCGCGGCGGCGCGCGCGTCGGCGAGCGCGCCGCGCTGGATGCGCATCGTCTCGCGCATCGCGCGCAGGTACGCGCCGCGCGAGCCGAAGTGCTTGACCTTCTCGACCAGCTCGCGCTGCACGTTGACGATGTCGATCAGCGCGGAGTCGGGTTTGGGGATGAAGTCGACCGCGCCGAGCTCGAGCGCGCGCAGCGTCGTCTCCGCGCCGTCGCGCGTCAGCGCGCTCACCATGATGACCGGCGGGCCGCGCCGCTCGACGATCGCGCGCGCCGCTTCGAGCCCGCCGATCCCCGGCATCTCGACGTCCATCGTCACGACGTCGGGTTTGAGCCGCTCGACCATCGCGACGCACTCTTCGCCCGACGCCGCGGTGCCGACGACGCGAATCTCCGGCTCCTTCTCGAGCATCTTCTGGATGGCACGCCGCATGAACGCGGAGTCGTCCGTCACGACGACGGTGATGACACGCGCGTTCACGCCGGTACCGGCGCTTTCAAACGGTACACGATCGCGTCGGGGCCGACGATCGGCTCGTAGAGATCGGTCAGGTGGAACAGCGACTCGGCGTGGCCCAAGAACAGGTAGCCTCCCGGCCGCAGCGCGCGCGCGAACGACTCGACGACGCGCTTCTGCGTGGGCTTGTCGAAATAGATCAGCACGTTGCGGCAAAAGATTGCGTCGAACGGGCCTTCGGCCGCGACGCGCGGTCCCTCCAGCAAGTTGAGACGGCCGAACGACACCAGTCGTTTCACGCGGTCGGCGACCACGAAGCCGTCGGCTTGCGGCACGAACCACTTCTGGATCATCGCGGGCTCGGTGGCACGAAAGGACAGCGCGCGGTAGAAGCCCTTGTCCGCGAGCTCGAGCACGCGCGGCGAGATGTCGGTCGCACGGATCGACAGCAGCGCGTCGGCGACCTTGCGCGACTCCAGCAGCGTCATCGCCAGCGAGTACGGCTCCTCACCCGACGAGCACGCCGCCGACCACAGCCGCAGCCGCGGCGAGCGCGCGAGCAGCTCGTCGGCGATCTTGTCGGCGAGCGCCTTGAGCTGCGCGCGCTCGCGGAAGAAATACGTCTCGTTGTTCGACAGCACGGAGGCGAGGTCGCTCCACTCGTCCTCGCGGTGCGCATCGTAGCGAAGAAACCGCACGTATGCATCGTACGTCTCGAAGCCGCGCTTCGCGAGCCGCGTGGAGAGCCGGCTCAGCAGCAGGAAGCGCTTCTGGTCGTCGTACCAGATGCCGAACCGGTCGCGGATGAGATCGCGCAAGGCGACGAACTCGCCGTCGGAGATGTCCAGCACGTGCGCTAGCTGTACCGGATGCGCGGGTTGGCCGCGGCGTAGAGCAGGTCGACGAACGCGTTCACGATGACGAACGCCGTCGCGAACAGCAGAATGCAGCCGTTGATCAGCGGCATGTCGCGGTTCGAGATCGCCTCGAAGGCGAGCCGGCCGACGCCCGGCCACGCGAACACCGACTCGGTCAGCACCGCGCCGCCCAGCAGCAGGCCCGTCTGCAAACCGAGGATCGTGATGATCGGGATGAGCGCGTTGCGCAGCGCGTGCTTGATCACGACCGACGGCTGCGCGAGCCCTTTCGCGCGCGCCGTCCTGATGTAGTCCGACGACAGCACGTCGAGCATCCCGCTGCGCGTGATCTTCGCGATGATCGCAAGCGGGATCGTCCCGAGCGTCACGGCGGGCAGCACCAGGTGCCACAGCGCGTCGAGCGCGGCGCGCCCGTTGCCCGCGAGCAGCGCGTCGACGAACACCAGATGCGTGCGCGCGGGGACGGTGTACAGATACGCCGTCGCGAGCCGGCCCGAGATCGGAAACAAGTTCAGTCCCGCGTGGGACGGCAAGACAGCGAGCAGGTACACGAGGATCCAGCCCAGCCAGAACACCGGGATCGACACGCCGAGGATCGCGGCGCTCATCGTGAGCGCGTCGACCGCGCTGCGATGGCGCACCGCGGCGATCACGCCCGCCGGGATTCCGGCGAGAACCGCGAACATCATCGCGCTGAACGTGAGCTCGAGCGTCGCCGGAAAGTACGCCGCGAGCTTCTGCACGACGGGCTGCGAGTCGAAGATCGACTGGCCCAAATCACCGTGCGCGACGGCACCCAGGTACAGCAGCAGCTGCACGGGCACCGGCCGGTCGAGCCCGAGCGACGAACGCAGGTGCGCGACTTCTTGCGGGCTCGCGTGCTCGCCCAGCCGCAGCGCGATCGGATCGCCCGGGATCGCGTGGATGAACGCAAAGCTCACGACGGTGATCGCCAGCAGCACGAGCACGAGCCGCACGATCCGCTCGACGACGAAGCGCAGCATCGTCGGTCAGACGCGCACGGCGGCGAGCGAGAACCGCGCCGCCTGCGCGTAGAGATACAGCCACTCCCACGGGCTGAAGTCGTTGCGGTCGCGCTGCAGCAGCGCCGCGAAACGCGGCGTGCCGGCGAGCTGGCGGAACAGCACGTCGAACCGCGCGGGCTTACGTTCCAGAAACTGCATCAGATGGTGGCGGTGCGCGAGCCTTCCGTAAAAGGCACGGCGCACGGCGCGCTGGTAGCCGGGCGCGGCGTCACGCGCGCGGCCCGCGCGCACCGCGCCGGCCGCTTCGGCCGCGAGCCGCCCGGTGGTCGCCGCTTCCATGATCCCCTCGCCGGTCGTCGCGTCGACGAGGCCGGCCGCCGTTCCGCCCACCATCACTCCATCGGCGCCGATGGAGGCGCGCGGGAGCCCGCCGTAGAGCAAGTTGCCCTCCGCGCGCACGGTGTACGGGATGCCCGCGAACAAGCGCTGTTCGACGGTCGCCAGAAACGCGTCGAGCTCCGCGCGCAGCGTGGCGCCCGCGACCTTCGCCTGGATCCCGAGCCCGATCGACAGATGGTCGCGCTTGGGAAACATCCACGCGATCACGTTGCGCCCGGAGATCGGGCTGACGTAGTAGTGCATCTCCAGCGTGGCGTACGTCGCGTCCGTCGCCGGCCGCTCGGGATACACGCGGTACTGCAGGCACGTGATCAACCCCGCGCTCCAGCCCGCGTGGCGGAAGCGCGGGTCCACGTCGTCGAGCCGCGCGGTCGAGCCTTGCGCGAGGAACACGCTGCGCGCGCGAATCGTCTTGCGCGCGCCGGCTTGCGCGTCGGCGTACTCCACGACGATGCCGTCGCGCTCGCGCGTCAGGCCGCGAAACAGCGCGCCGGTGCGGATCTCCGCGCCTTCCGCGCGGGCGAGCTCGCCGATCGTGCCGTCGAGCTCTTCGCGCGTCGTGGTGTGCGCCGGCCCGACGCTGAACGCGTACGTGTCGTGCGCGGTCGTCAGCGTGATGGTACCGGGATCGAGGTGCACGATCGAGCGCGGCAGATCGAACTTCTCGCAGAATCCCGGCGGCAGGCCCGCTGCGCACACGCGTTTGGCGCCGACGACCGGATCGCGCTCCAGCACGACCGTTTCGACACCTCGGCGCGCCGCTTCGCGAGCGGCCGTGCCGCCCGCCGGTCCGCAGCCCACGACGAGAAACTCGGTCGTCTCCATGCCGGGCGCCACCTTCGCGCCCGGTTCGGCAAGGCCCGTTTGTGGCAAAGGACACCAACCTTACCTTGCTAAAGCTGGACCGGTCGAAGCGCCCGCGGGTCGGGCCCTTTCTTTGTGTTTTGTATAAAGGACCAACGTGACCATCGGCTTGACTCAAAATCTCGGGATCGAGGTCGGCCTCATCGCCGGGCTCATCGCAATCCTGTACGGTGTCTACTTAGCTACCTGGGTGCTCAAGCAGCCGGCCGGTAATGCGACGATGCAGTCGATCGCGGCCGCCATTCAGGAAGGCGCGATGGCGTTCTTGCGCCGTCAGTACACGACCGTGGCCATCGTCGCGGCCATCCTCTTCGTCGTCATTGCGTTCTTGCCGGCGCCGCTCGGCTTGGAAGCCGCGGTCGGCTTCTTGATCGGCGCGGTGCTTTCGGGCGCCGCGGGCTTCATCGGCATGATCGTGTCGGTGCGCGCGAACGTGCGCACCGCCGAGGCCGCCCGCGGCGGCGTCGCGCCGGCGCTCGACCTCGCGTTCAAGGGCGGCTCGGTGACGGGCTTGCTCGTGGTCGGGCTCGGACTGTTCGCGGTCAGCGGCTACTACTGGATCGTCAGCACGATCAACGCCGGGCATGCGTCGCCCGAGTCGGACAGCCTCGCGGCGCTGATCGGGCTCGCGTTCGGCTGCTCGCTGATCTCCGTCTTCGCACGCCTCGGCGGCGGCATCTTCACCAAGGCGGCCGACGTCGGCGCCGACCTCGTCGGCAAGGTCGAAGCCGGCATCCCCGAGGACGACCCGCGCAACCCCGCCGTCATCGCGGACAACGTCGGCGACAACGTCGGCGATTGCGCCGGCATGGCGGCCGACCTGTTCGAAACGTACGCGGTCACCACGATCGCGGCGATGCTGCTGGGCCATCTGCTGTTCGGAACCAGGCTCGCGGGCGCGGTCACCTTCCCGCTGCTGCTGGGCGCGGTGTCCATCGTCGCATCGATCATCGGGACGCTGTTCGTGCGCATGTCCCCCGGCGACGTACCATCGCCCGGCAAGATCATGGGCGCGATGTACAAGGGCCTCATCATCGCGAGCGTCCTCTCGGCCATCGCGTTCTACTTCGTCGCGCAGGCGCAGTTCGGCCACGGCGGTGTTGCACTGCCGAACGGTCAGCTCGTCGGGACGAACCAGATCTTCGTCTGTGCGCTGGTGGGCTTGATCGTTACCGGGCTCATCACGTTCATCACGGAGTTCTATACCGGTACGCAGTACAGCCCGGTCCGGCGGATTGCGAAAGCGTCCCTGACGGGCCACGCGACCAACATGATCGCCGGGCTCGCGGTGTCGATGCAGTCGACGGCGCTGCCGGCGCTCGTCATCGTGATCGGCATCCTCGTGTCGTTCGCCTTCGGCGGGCTGTACGGCGTAGGCATCGCGGTCATGTCGATGCTCTCGATGGCCGGGATCATCGTCGCGATCGACTCCTTCGGGCCGATCACCGACAACGCCGGCGGCATCGCCGAGATGTCGGAGATGCCCGAAAGCGTGCGCGGCGTGACCGATCCGCTCGACGCGGTCGGCAACACCACGAAGGCCGTCACCAAAGGCTACGCGATCGGCTCGGCCGGCCTCGCAGCGGTCGTGCTGTTCGCGTCGTTTCTGCAAGAGCTCAGCAACAAGTGCCACGAGACGGCGGGCGCCGTGTGCAACGTCGCGGACGTGAAGCTGTTCAACTCGCTGTTCAGCATCGGCGATCCGTACGTGCTTACCGGGCTGCTCGTCGGAGGGCTGTTGCCGTATCTGTTCGCGTCGCTCTCGATGGAATCGGTCGGGCGCGCCGGCGGCGCGGTCGTCGAAGAAGTGCGGCGTCAGTTCCGGGAGATGCCCGGGATCATGGACGGCACGCAGAAGCCGGACTACGGCACCACCGTCGACATCGTGACCAAGGCCGCTCTGCGCGAGATGATCGTGCCCGCGATGATTCCGATCGGCGTGCCGATCCTCATCGTCATCCTTTCGGCCACCGGGATTTTGCCCGGGACGGCGGGCGCGCAGATGATGGGCGGCGTGCTCGTCGGCGCGATCGTCACGGGCATCTTCGTTGCGATCTCGATGACCTCGGGTGGTGGGGCTTGGGACAATGCCAAGAAGTTCATCGAGGACGGGAACTATGGCGGCAAAGGGTCGCTGGCGCATCAGGCGGCGGTTACCGGTGATACCGTTGGGGATCCGTACAAAGATACTGCTGGGCCTGCGATCAACCCGATGATCAAAGTGCTCAACATCGTGGCTTTGCTGCTCGTGGGGTTTCTCGTTCACTAGGCAACTTGGGTGGTAGTCGCGGGAGCGGCTACACTGCCATGACGGGGACGCGACCCCCGCACTTCGTGTGCGGGGGTCGCTTCGTGTTCGCGCCGCTCTCGCGCATCCTGCGCTCCGCTCGCTCACAGACCCCGACATGGCAGTGTAGCCGCTAGCGCCGGGATGGCTTCCGCCGGAGCTAGCAGGGTGACGTCGTGATGGTGCCGGTCGACGGGCGGCGGCGCCGTATGTCGAAGTACCGGTGGGATACGTCCGGTGTCGATACGGTGCGGGACAGTCCCATGCTCGCGTTGTTGCGTGCGTATCAGTCGCGCGCCGTGGCGCGGCAGGGCGCTGAGCGGCAGCGGCTCTTGCTTGCGTGGGCGGATCGCATGGCGACGCGCTTTGCGTCGCAGCTTTCATATGACGTCCGACGCTGGATGACTTTCGTGCCGATCCGCGATTGGTCCATGCCGAGGAGCGTGCGCTCGAGGGGGCTCGCCGCGTCGTCACGCCGCATGCGATGGTTGCGGCGCTGTTCGGGTCGCGTGCGGTGCACGTTCCGTGGTCGGCGCCGCAGGGTCTCGGCGTCGTTCGGCGCTCTTCTTCGGCGGGAAGTGAACCAGCGGTGATGTTTCCGTCTTCGACGGTCGGGCGGGCTGGGGCGTATGAGTTGCGCGAGGTTGCGGGCGGCGGTTGCGGCGGCGTGCGGCGAACGGCGGGTCACGGGGACGTTGGCGTGATGACCACGTCTGTCAGTTGTTTTGATTCTGCGGCTTTCTTTGCTGCGTCTTGAGAGGCTGCTGCCGTCGCGATGATTTGGGCTGCCACTTGTTCCAGAAAGCCCAGCGGGAGTTGTGGTTCGGCCGGTTTGTCGTACGGGCAGCCTTGTGGGAATTTCCAGAAGTCGTTGACACAGAACGTGCACGGGCCGTCAGCGCGGGTCAGGTAGCCCGGCTTGTCGCCGGTGGGATCGGTGTAGGCGAGCTTTCCTTTCAGGTACGCTTCTTCTAGGACGCTCGCGAGCATCGCGTGGGCGTCGTAGTAGCCACGCATCAGGATAGCGGCTGCGTCCGGCCATGTCGTTTGGAGCTCGGCGATTACTGCGTCCTCGAGTGCGTCGCTGGCGATCATGAAGGCGACGAACGGGCTGAACGGTGCGACGGCCTGGAACTGGATGCGTGGATCGGACGTCAGGAACGCCGCGCACTCCGCGTAGGTTTGCTGGAACTGCGTCCATGTCGTTGGGCTCAGGCGGAATTGGGCTTGGTAGTTCGAGTTGTACGAGAAGTGCGGTGCGATGACGATCTGCGTCGAGATCTGGTACGGGCGGCCGTCGATCTCCGTCGCGAACTCGAACGTGACGGGGTGCGCGGGGTTGGTCGTTGCGCGGAGGAGCGTGAAGTCGGTGTCTTCGGGCGTGATCGGGAGCGGCGGGTCCGCTTTGATCAAGTTTCCGAACGCGGCGGCGAACATGGTGTACGATGCTTCGCTCACCAGGAAGAGGACGGCGGGGCGCGTTTGCACCAGTTGCTTGAGCGCCCAGGCGTTCGTCGTCACGCAGTTGTGGATGATCTCCGATACCGTGTCCTTCGTGCCGCCGAGCCACTGCGGGCCCCAGTGCGGCGACGCGCACGCCACCATGTCGAGCTGGCCCACATCTTCGCCCGGGCGCACGCTCGCCGTTGCATGGCCGCGGCTTTTCAGGAACGCGTTGAATTGCGCTAACGTCGGGACGATCTGCTGGTAATAGGCTTGCTGCTCGGCGTAGATCTCCGCCGTCCGGCCGGCGGGCACGTCGAGGATCGCGGCGATCACGTCGCCCTGCGCGAACCGGTTCGACGGTGACGACGATGACGATGCATTGAGCAGCACGACGTAGCGCGGCGTTCCGAGCGTGCCGGGGAGATCGATCGCCGTGTCCTGCGCGTCGCCGTCGTAGCGAACCGTCATCGTGAAGGCCGGCGCGTCGCTCAGGCGTGGGACGCTGGTCACGTAGCCGGGGCGGGGCGCGACGATCTTGCCTTCGTGCTGCAAGAACCGCTCGGCGAAGCGCAGGTCGAACCGTTCTTGGTACACGGAGCGGTAGCGGTAGTAGTACGCGAACTTGGTCCATTCGTCAGTGCCGCCGTCGCTCGAGAAGCTCGGATAGCACCACGACGCGCCGAGCGGCCCGGGCGCGAACGCCGTGAGGTTCGGATTAATCCCGATCGTCATGATCGGCGCCTTGCGGCAGCCGTCGATCACTTCGGGGTTCGGGAAGGCCGGCGGGCGCGTCGTTCCCTTCAGCCATGTGAACGACGCCGGGCTTTGCGGCGGCGGCGCGTGCTCGGCCGGCGTGTTCTCGTCGAAGTCGTAGGCGGGATACGGCCCGTACGGCTGATCGGTGGGGTTCGGCGGCCAGAAGAACGCGCACGTACCGCACGGCCGGACGTTGAACACGAGATCGATCTCGGTCGGAGCAACGGGCGGCGCCGGCGCGGCGTGACGCGGCGGATGGTAGTTTTCCGTCTGCACCTTCCGTTCTCGGCGCATGGTGGCGGCGACACCTTTAACGCGACGTCACCGTTCCCGTCCCCGTCCCGGCTTCGCAATCCACACCAGGCCGATGCCGACCGCGTGCGACGGTCCGGCAGTCGAGGCGAGGTTGTGCTCGTAGTCCAGGTCGACGGCGAGCCGGTTGCCGAGAGCGCGCTGCAGCGCGACGAACCCGCGGTTGCCCGCCGGCAGCAGCGGTCCTTGGCGCGAGACGAGCGCTTCTTGCACCAGCAGCGTGGTCGCACCGTCGAGTGCGTACGCCAGCGTGAACGACGGCGCGTAGACGAAGAACGTCCGGTTCGCGCCGGTCGCATCCGCTCCGACCGCGGTGCCGAACACCTGGCTCGTCGTGAATGAAAGTTTCGAGCTCAGTGCGATGCCGAGATTCGCCGAGACGGAATACGTCGGCGCGCCCGCCGTGAACTCGCCCATGCCGGTCGGCGGCGCGTAGGATGCGCCCAGCGAGCCTTGCGTCACGCCCGTGTCCACGATCAGATACTTTGCCGCCAGCACCAGATCGGTCGTCCCGCGTGCTGCGTCGAACGCCGAGTTCCCGGCGATCGTGCGCGATTGGCGCGCCGGCGGCGCGACGCCGAGCTCGAGGCGTTTCGCGATGCCCGCGCGGACGAACGTCAGCGGCCCGTCCGCAAGCGTCGCGGTGCCTCCCGACGATGTCGTGATCTGGCGGCGAAATCCGGTTTCGACGACGATCTCGTCGCGCAGGACGACGCACGGCGAGCCGCCGGTGGACGTCGTGCGGCCCGTCCCGGGGCGGTCGGCGAGCGCCACCGCAATCGGCATGCTGCAGGGGGGCGGGCTCGCGTCGTCGGCAAGCGCCGGCGCTGCGAGCGTCAGCAGCGCCGCGACGATCGCTGCGACGCGGCGCCCCCGCGCGTCGTGCGATCGTCTCCCGAACCGTCCCATCGATCGAGTATAGTGACCGGAGCCGCGGTCGTCCAACGCCCCGGCGCCTCCGCGGGATCCCTTTCTTCTTACTGGGTTAGATCGAGGCTTGGCTCGGAGCACCGGCACCCAGACCGTGCCCGACACGGTGACCGCGTGCTCGGCACAGCGAACGGTGTGCCTCCGTGTCCGGTGGTGAGCGACGTGAGCGCGGCGCCGTCGCCGGCCGTCAGCGAGATGCAGATCTTCGGGATGAACGTTGCGGCGGCGGCGTGGCCTTTCAGCTTTTGGTCGAACCACGCGATACCGCCGCGTCGGTGACGCCCTGCACGCCGTTGCACTGCTCTTCGAAAAGCGAAAGCCTTCGGAATGCGTTCTCGCGCGACCGATCCCTCCAACCGGAGGGCGGAGCTTCAGCCCGCGGCCGCCGCCGTGAGCGTCGAGTCCAGGAGCGCGTCCACTGCTTCCGGGCTCATCGGGCGATAGAAATGAAAGCCTTGCGCGAACTCGCAGTCGAGCGCGATGAGCTCCTCGGCTTGGCGCGCCGTTTCGACGCCTTCCGCGACGATGTCGATGTCGTAGGAGCGCGCGAGCTGGATCAGCATGCGCACGATGGGCGTGCTGCCGACGCCGCCGTGCGTGCTCTCCACGAACGACCGGTCGATCTTCATCGCGTCGAACGGGAGCTGGTGCAGGTAGCGCAGCGACGAGTAGCCCGTGCCGAAGTCGTCGATGCACAGGTGCACGCCCGTCGCGCGCAAGCGCGCGAGCGAACCCAGCGACAGCGTGTTCGAGCGAATCACCGCGCCCTCGGTGATCTCGAGGACGATGTCGTCGGACGACAACCCGAAGCGGCGCAGGTTGCGCGCGACGAACGCGTCGAGGTCGGGCTCGAGCACCTCTTGCACCGACAAGTTCACGTGCATGCGCAGATCGAGCTGCGGCGCACGGCGGCGCCACTCGGCCAACCGGGTGCACGCGTCGACGAACACGAACCGGCCGATCGGCACGATGAGACCGACGTCTTCGGCCAGCGGGATGAACTCGCCGGGCAGGATCTCGCCGGTCGCCGGATTGCGCCAGCGCACGAGCGCCTCGAAACCCGTCAGCCGCGCGTTGTCGAGCCGCACGATCGGCTGGTAGTCGACGCTGAACTCTTCGTTCTCGATTGCCGCGCGCAAGTTGCTGGTGAGGGCGAGGCGGCGCGCGGCCTCGTAGTGCATGTGGTGGTCGAAGAACGCGTGGCGCCCGCGGCCCAGCGCTTTCGCATGGTACATCGCCGTGTCGGCGTTGCGCAGCACCTCTTCGATGCGCTCTTCGGTCGGCTCGATCACCGCGATGCCGATCGAGGCGGTGTTGTACACCGCGCGGCTGTCGACGAGCATCGGCGCGACGAGCGCGTCTTGGATGGTCTCGACGCAATCCTCGACCTGCCCGAGATCATGGCGATGCGCGAGCAGCACGGCGAACTCGTCGCCGCCGATCCGCGCGATGAAGTCGTCCTCGCCGATCGTCGCGCGCATGCGCTCGCCGACGACCATGAGCAGCGCGTCGCCCGCCATGTGGCCCAGCGAGTCGTTGATCGACTTGAACTCGTCGAGGTCCACGAACAGCACCGCGTACACGCTGTCGGGGTTGTTGCGCGCGTGCTCGAGCGTCGCCGCGAGCCGTTCCTGGAAGAACGTCCGGTTCGGCAGACCGGTGAGCGCGTCGTGCGTCGCTTCGTGGCGCAGCCGCGCCTGGTTCGCCTCCAGCAGCCGGCGGCGCTCGACCTCGGCGCGATGCGCCTGCGCGTTCGCGAGCGCAAGGCCCATCAAGTTGACGAAGAGCTGCAGGCCGCGCATCGTCTCGCGGCTGGGGATCTTGCCGTCGGCCGGGATGTCGGGGCTGAGATAGCCGATCATCTCGCCCTCGGGGTCGCGCAGCACCACGCACAGCGAGTCGCGCTCGTGCCAGGAGTCGGGCGTGGCGCGCGGCGAGTCGCGGTCGGTCTCGCTCGCGAAGATCGCCTGCTCCCAGTGGAATTCACGCTCCGCCGGGATGTAGTATGCGTTCTCGAACACTTCGTAGTGCGGCGCGAGCACGGCCAGGATGTCGGCCTTCGACACGCGCTCGTTCTTGCGCTCGCGCACGGCGCTGTCGTCGTAGCCCACCATCACGCGGCGGGTCATCTCGCCGGTCTGGTTACCGTCGGCCAGCACGATCGTCACGTACTTGAAGCCGAACAGGTCGGAGACCCCGCGCGCGATCGACTCCAAGGCGAGGTCGAGCTCGCGGAGGCGTAAGATGTCCCGCGTGATTTCGAGAACGCGCTCGAAACGACGCTCAACCGGCATTCCTACGAGGTATCGGCGCGCGAGGCGCGGGTCCCTAGCGGCCAGGCTCGTTCACAATGCCACCCAGTGGGCACTGGACGCTCGTACTGTCGGGCTCATGGAGACGCGCTACCTTTGCCCCGACTGCGGCCACCAGCACGACGAGCCCGGCGTAGCGACGCTCGGGCTTCGCATCCGCTGCCTCGACTGCCAAATCGAGATCGACCTCGCCTTCGAGCTGACGATGGTCAGCGTCCCGCCGATCGCCGCCTAGCTCGGGCTGAGGTCAGTCCAGCAGCGCGAGCGCTCGGCCCGGCGTCGCGAGCTGCTCGGCCGTGCATTGGCGCGGCGCCTTGTCGACGCGCCATCGCACGGGCTTCGTGCCATGGCGGATGCGGCCCGACGTCACCTGATCGAACGCGACTTCCAGCACGAGGTCGTGCTTGAGCTTCACATAGCTCTTGTCGCGACCGGGATCGCGGTCCCACCGGCTCGGCGCCGTGTCGGGCGCGCCGCCGGTGAAGCCGGGCTCGCCGACATGCGGGCGCAAGCGCGCGATCAGCGCTTTCTTCTCCTCCGCGGGAAACGCGCTGCAAAAGCCGATGTAGTCCAGCAGTCCTTCGTCGTCGTAGAGCCCGAGCAGCAGCGAGCCCACCTGCGTCGTCGAGCCCTTCGCGTAGCGGAAGCCGCCGATCACGCAGTCGGCCGTGCGCGACCGCTTCACTTTCACCGCCGCGTCGCGCGAGCCGCTGGCGTACGCGGCGTCGGCGCGCTTCGCGATCACGCCGTCGAGCGCGCCGCCGACGCGCGCGAACCAGTCGTCGACGACGCTGCGGTCGCGCGTCGCCGGCGACAGGCGCAGCGTTGTGCCGTCGAACGCGCGCGCGAACGTCTCGAGGCGGGCGCGCCGATCCGACAGCGGCAGCTCGATCAGATCGTCGCCGTCCTCCGAGAGCAAGTCGAAGACCAAGTACCACGCCGGTGTGGACTTCGAGAGCATCGTGACGCGTGACGCCGCCGGATGGATCCGCTGCTGCAGCGAGTCGAACGAGAACGCGCCTTCCAGCGGGACCACCAGCTCGCCGTCGAGGACGAATCGCTGCGCCTTCAGACCGGCGAGGGCCGCGACGATCTCCGGGAAGTAGCGCCCCAGCGGTTGGCCGGCCTTCGACTGAAGCGCGACGTCGGCGCCGTCGCGGAACGCCAGGCAGCGGAAGCCGTCCCACTTGGGCTCGTACTGCCACTGCGGCCCGTCGGGGACGTCGGAGACGGCGCGCATCTCCATCGGGGGGTAGCCGAACGGAATCATCCCGCGAATTCTACCCGGCGCATGCCCCCCGGACCCCCGCCCGATCAAGCAAGGCGTCGTTCCGACCGATGTAGCTTGGGGGTGTCCGGCCCGGGAGGAGACTTTGAGCGCCTTCGATTGGTGGCATCGTTCGCGTGCCGCGCAGATTCTGGTGGTGACCGCCGCCGTCTTTTTGGCGTTCGCGGCGGTGCTGCTGTACGTCGTGCGCAGCGACGTCGCCCAGACGGTCGAGACGGAGATGCGCACCCGGGTCGCGACCGCGGCCGACGTGATGCGCGGCTTTGCGTCCGCGAGCGGCGAGATCGCCGTGACGCGCCTCGGCAAGCTCGCCTTCGGCGAGGCGATCGTCAACGGCGACAACTCCCTGGTCGACCACGTCAAGCAAGTCACGGGCGCCGATGCCGTGGTCTACCAGATCGTCAAAGGCAAACCGGTCGCGATCGCGTCGACGCTCATGGAGAACGACAAGCGCGCCGTCGGCGGCGAGCTCGTCGGCGCGCCGCGCGAAGCGTTCGACAAGGGCCAGGAGTTCGACGGGATCAGCGCCGTGCAGGGCCGTCCCTACGTGAACCACTACGCGATCGTGCACAACAACCTCGGCGAAGCGATCGCCATCCTGTACGACGGCGTGTCGCTCGACGCCGTGAACGCCGCCGTGTCGCGCGCGTTCTTTTCGATCCTCGTGTCCGCGGGCGGCGCCATCGTGGCCGTGCTCGTGCTGCTGTGGTTCGTCGTACGGCCGCTCTCGCGCAACGCGAGCTCGCTCGCGCGCGATGCCGAAGCGCTGGCCGAAGGCCGCGTCGACGACGTCGCTACGCGGCCGGGTCGCGACGAGCTCGGCCGCGTCGCGGGAGCGTTCGCGCGCATCGTCGCGTATCAGCGCGCGCTTGCCGACCATACCGCCGCCATCGCGGACGGCGATCTTTCGCGCGGCGTCGTGCCCGCGAGCGAAGGCGATCGCCTGGGACAAGCGATCGCGCGCATGACGGAGACGCTGCGCGAAGTCGTGCTCGCGCTGCAAGGCGCGTCGTCGGAGCTAGGCGAGCACGCGCAGGCGCTGCACCTCGCGGCGCTGCGTTCGGCGGAAGTGGTCGGCGGCGTCGGCCTCGCGGTGCGCGAGCTGGCGTCGGGTTCGACGGACCTCTCGACGGCGGCCGAGACGTCGAACGTGATCGTGCGGCAGTTCGAGAGCGCGGTCGAAGGGATCGCGCGCGGCGCGGTGGACCAGGCCATGCAGGTGCGCACCGCGTCCGGCGACGCGCAGCGCATGGCGGGCGACGTCGAGCGCGTCGCCGGCATCAGCGCGGGCTTGGCGGCCGACGGCACCGGCACGCGAACCACCGCGCAGAGCGGCGCCAAAGCGGTCAGCGAGACGATCGACGACATGCGCGCGATCCAGCGCGGCGTCAACGACGCGGCGGCGAAGATTCGCGAGCTCGGCGTGCTGTCCGCACAGATCGGCGTCGTGGTGGAAACGATCGACGCGCTGACCGATCAGACCAACTTGCTCGCGCTCAACGCGGCGATCGAGGCGGCGCGCGCGGGCGAGCACGGCCGCGGGTTCGCGGTCGTCGCCGACGAGGTGCGCAAGCTCGCGGAGTCGGCATCGGCGCAGACCAAGGAGATCGGCGGGCTGATCGTCGAGGTGCAGCGCCGCACGCGCGAAGCGGTGGGCGCGGCTGAATCGGGCGCGACGATCGCCGACCGGGGCGCGGCGAAAGTGGGCGCGGCAAGCGCGGCGCTCGACGACATCATCGCGGCGGTGGATCGCACCGTGGGCCGCGTGGGCGACATCGCCGAGGCGATGCGCGAGATGGCCGAAGGCGCGCGCAACGTAGGCCAGTCGATGGACTCGATCAACGCCGTGGTGGAACAGAACTCCTCGGCGACGGAAGAGATGGCCTCGCAAACGGGCGAGCTGGCGCGGGCGATGGGCGCGATCGCGGCGACCGCCGACGAGAACGCGCGCAACACGACCGAAGTGTCCACCTCGACGGCACGCATGGAAGACGACGTGGCCCGCGTGCGCGAGGAAGCGCTGACGCTCGACGCCACCGCGGAACGCATGCGCGAGCTGGTGACGCGCTTCCGCCTGGAACGCGAGCTGTCGTTCGCGGATGTCGAAGCTGCCGGCCCCGGCGGAGCTGCTCGCACCGTAAACTAGCTCCTAGACCGGCGGCTGGGCCCGTTCTTTATGGCCAAGATGCGCCTTTTTCGTGCTAAAGCCGCGGCTGGGTCACTTCGTCATACGTCAGATCTTCGTACTCCGGGATTGGCTTCGGGACGGCTGGCTGCGTCATCACGCGCCACAATAGAGCGATGTACGCGAATAAAGACATGACCATGATCCTCCGGAAGAGATTGTACCACACCGCGGAAAGCGATGATTCCGGTCAGCGCCACAAAAATTGTGAGAGCCAACCCGAGGTGAAAGCGTTTTCGCGCAAGTCGTTGCCACGCATGGAGCGCCGTCGCTTCGATAACGGCACGCAGAAACGCGGGTAGTCGCACTCGAACGTTCTTTCGTTTGCAGTTTGCTACCGTTGATATCACTCCGGATCCGGAGCCGGCAATGGCGGCATCAAAGAAAAGCAAGCTCGTTCGATGCAGTTGTGGTCGCCGCACACGCGCTCGCAGAAGGGCACGTTGAGTGCGGCTGCAAGGGCCGGCAAGACCCGCTTGTCGGCAGACTTGCCGGATTCGAGGCATTTGATCGTGCCTGCGAAGACGCCAGCTGCTGTTGCGAGCTCGTGCACGCTGTAGCCGCGCCCGATGCGGAGGCGTAACAGCCGTGCCGACAGCGGTTCTACCAGGACGACTCGGCGTTGTCCGTTCCACCGCGCCGAAAGACGGGACGACGAACGTCTTGCGATTTCATCGTCTCGCCTTCATGCACCAGTAGGCGGCCTCGATCGCGTAGCTGATGGACGCGCGCAGGCAAACACAGGCGAAGCGCACGTGGGACGCGCGCGTCTCATTGGCGGCCGTGTAACGAAAGCCGCCGGTGGGCTCGTCGGTGCTCGCTTCGATTCCGTTGCCGCGGAGGAATTGAACGACCACTTCGGCGTTGAAGTCGTCGTCCTGCACCAGGCCAGCCATGTTCTGGTGCTCGTCGTTCGTTACGTCCGCCATCGTGGCGTGGAACTCGGTGAGCGGCGCCATCACGCGTTCACCGCGCCGGATTGGTGGACCGGGCGCCCATCGGCGGCGGAAAAGCCGTGCCGAGGGCTCGACGTTGATACGTCGAACTTGCAGGTTGTCATTCGATGCTAACCTCATCGGGTGACGGGCTCGGTCGGTGGTGATACACCGGCCGGGCCGCTTCGTTATATCGCGAGAATTTTCGCCACCGCATTATAGCACGAACAGGTGTTCGCACCAACAGTGCGCGCGCGAGAATTTCGATATTTTATGGGCGACGCATCAGGTAGAAGACGTAGCCGTACGCGTCGCCGTGCGCGTGAAAGAGATCGATCTCACGGCGCTCGCCGGCGAGGAACTTCAGCGTCGCCGGATCGTTCGCGTGATCGCGTTCGAGCGTCTCAATCCGGCGTGCGAGCGGCGTGTAATAGCCGTCGAGCCAGGCTGACTTCGGCAACACGAAGTCCGCGACGCGCTCGTAGCCGCAGCGTTCGACGACCGCGCGGTTTTCCGCGACGGACTGCATGGCGGGATACGCCTCGTTCCAGAACTCTCGCGCGCGCAGCGGAGGATCGTCGACGAGCCAGCTGAGCTCCGACACGACGACGTAGCCGCCGTGGCGCACCAACGGCCGCCATGCGCGCAGCCCGTGCTCGAAGCCCATGATGTAGATCGCGCCTTCGGACCAGACGAGGTCGAACGACTCGGGCTCGAACGGCAGCGCGTCCATCGACGCGCGCAGCGGACGGATGTTGTCCGCAATTCCGGCAGCGCGGGCGCGCTGCATCAGCTCGTTCAGAAACGGCTCGTGCACGTCGACCGCCGTCACCGTGCCGCCCGTCGCGCGTGCCAGGACGAGCGACTGCGCGCCCGGGCCGCAGCCGATGTCGAGAATCTCCGGGCGCGCCGGGAGGTCCGGCAGCAGCCGCAGCGCGCGATCGGTCGATGCGTCGTCGCCCGGGCCTTCCCGCGGAAGGCCGGTGTGGAGCTCGAAGAACATTCTCTCCTTATTCCCTTTCGAGGAGGGGCTGCGGGATGAACGGTTTGGTCGAACGCGAGCTGAAGCTCCAGCCGCCGGAAACGTTCTCGCTTGCGCGTCTCCAGCCGCGGTTAGCGCGCTACGTGATGTCGCCCGTTCGGTTCAAGCGGCTGCACACCGTCTACTACGACACCGCGGACTTGCGGCTCGTGCGCTGGGGCTGCAGCTTGCGTTTTCGGCGCGGCGAAGGTTGGACGTTGAAGATCCCTGTCCCGACGGAGTCTGAGGCACTCTTCCGCGAGGAGCACGTCTTCACGGGCGACGAAAAGGCGGTGCCGCCGGCCGCTCTCGATCTGGCCACGGCATACCTTCGCGGCGCCGCACTGCAGCGCGTCGCCGAGCTGCGCACGCTGCGCGTGAGCCGCCGCGTGCTCTCGGACGGCGGCGACGAGCTCGCGGAGGTGGTCGAGGACGACGTTCGCGTGGTCGACGGCAACCGCGTCGTGCGGCGCTTCCGGCAAATCGAGATCGAGCTGACCGACGGTGTGCCGGACGAGGTTCTGGATGAGCTCGAAGCGCTGCTTCGCGACGAAGGTGCGGGCAAGCCCGACCGCGTTCCCAAGGACGTGCGCGCGCTCGGCGACGCTGCGCGCGTGCCGGAGATCGATCCGCCCGCGCTCGACGCGAAGGCGCGCATCGGCGACGTCGCGCGCGCCGCGCTGGCCGCGTCCGTCCAACGCCTCATCCGCTACGATGCGAAGCTGCGGCTCGACCCGGACGATGAGGTCGTCCATCACGCGCGCGTCGCCCTGCGGCGGTTGCGCAGCGATCTGCGCACGTTTCTGCCGTTGTTCGACACCGCGTGGGCGTGCGGGCTTCGCGAACGGCTGTCATGGCTGCAAGACGTGCTGTCCGCCGCGCGCGACGCCGACGTGCTCATCGCAGGGCTGCAGCCGGCGGAGCGAAACGCTTCCGGACGCCGACCGCCGCGACGTCGACGACCTGCTGCAAACGTTTCGCGCGGAGCGCAAAGCGGCGTACGAACGCATCGGTGCGATGCTCCGCGACGAACGCTACGTTCCGCTCGTGCAAGACTTGGTCGACGCCGCGAGCCGGCCGCCGTTGACGGCCGCCGCAGCCGAGCGCGCATGCGACGCGATTCCGGCGATCATCGGCGGCGCTTGGTCGACGCTACGGAAGCGGGTGCGAAAGCGTTCGCGGCCGCCGTCCGAACGCGAGCTGCACGGCATCCGGATCGCGGCGAAGCGCGTGCGCTACGCGGCCGAAGCGGTCTTGCCCGTCGCCGGGCGTCCGGCACGAGCGCTTGCGCGCGCGACCGAGCGCATGCAGACGGTCTTGGGCGACGAGCACGACTCGGTCGTGGCGTGCCGGCGGCTGCGCGAGCTGGCGAACGAACCGCACGCATTCCTCGCGGGCGAGCTCGCCGCGCTCGAGAACGTCGCGCGGCTCGACGCCCGCGCGAACTGGCGCAGAGCGTGGCGCAAGGCAAAGCGCGCGTACCGCCGCCTCGACTGATCCGCCGCGTCAGCCCTCCGCGGCCTCCGCGCGCTTCCCGCCGCGCGGCTTCTTCGCCGGTTTCTCGGGGATGAACCGCTCGAGGTTCAGCCGTCCCGTCTTCTTCGCCATCGGCGCCCACAGGTCGCCGACTTCCACGAAGCGGTCGCGCACGTTGTCCAGCCGGAAGTCGTCGATCTCGATGCCGGCTTCGATCTCCTCGAACGTCACCGGCGTCGACACGGTCGCGCGCGGCGTCGCGCGCACCGAGTACACCGACGCGAGCGTCTTGCCCCACGCGTTCTGGTTGTAGTCGACGAGCACGCGGCCCGCGGGGCGTTTCGCGATGCGGTACTCGGCGGTGATCACGTCGGGGTGCAGCCGCTCCATCGTCTGCGCGAACGCCTTCGCGAACGTCCACACGTCCTTCTGCACCGGGCCGCGTTCGATCGGGACGTAGATGTGGATGCCGGCGGAACCCGACGTTTTCGCGTGCGGTGTGATGCCGAGGTCGACCAGCGCGTCGCGCACGTGCAGCGCGACGGTGCGCACCGTGGCGAACGTCGTGCCGCCGCCTTTGACCGGATCGAGGTCGAAGTGCAGGTAGTCGGGGCGTTCGGTGTCGTCGCAGCGCGAGTACCACTCGTTGAGATCGATGCAGCCGAGGTTCACCAGCCACAGCAGCCCCGCGAGGTCGTCGATCATCGGAAACGCGATGACGTTGCCCGAGCCGTGCTCGATCGAGCACGTGCGCAGCCACGGCGGCGCGTTGGGCGGCGTGCGCTTCATGTAGAAGAACTCGCCGGTCTGCCCGTGGGGCCAGCGCTTCATCACCTGCGCGCGGTCCTGCATGTACGGGATCAGAAACGGCGACACGTCGGCATAGTACTGCAGCAGGTCGCCCTTGGTCGCGCCCGTCGCCGGGAAGAACACCTTGTGCAGGTTGGTGATCCCCACCGTACGGTCGCCGATCCGAACAGTCGCATCGCCCTCGCGGGGGATCGGGAAGCTTCCGGGCTCAATCTTCGGCATCGTGTTCCGCGTCATCACCTGCAACTTAAACGGGATCAGGGCCGCGGCCCGCAAGGGCTTCTTCGGCTGGCTCGACGCTCAGGACCCCGACGTCCTGTGTCTCCAGGAGACAAAGGCGCAGGAGCACCAGCTCCCGCCCGAGGCGCTCGACCTCACGCGCTACAACTACGAGTTCGTCGACGCGCAGAAGAAAGGCTACTCCGGGGTGGCGATCTACGCCAAGCAGCAGCCGGACCGGATCGTGCGCGGGCTCGGCATGGACGACATGGACGGCGAAGGCCGCTTCGTGCGGATGGACTTCCCCAACGGGCTGTCCGTCGCGTCGCTGTACGTGCCGTCGGGCACGACGGGGCCTGCGCGCCAAGCCGTCAAGGAGAACTTCCTCGACCGCTTCATCGCCAACCTCGCGCAGATGAAAGCCGAAGGGCACCCGTTCATCGTGTGCGGGGACTACAACATTGCCCACCTCGACATCGACGTGTTCAGCGTGAAGTCGTGCACGGGCGTAACGGGCTTTTTGCCGCAGGAGCGCGCGTGGATGGACGACGTGCTCGACCGCGTCGGCTGGGTCGACGCGTTCCGCGTCGTGCGGCCGGAGGACAAGAAGCAATTTACCTGGTGGTCGGGCTGGAAAGGCGCGTGGGAGAACAACCTCGGCTGGCGCATCGATTACCAGCTCGTCACGCCCGACCTCGCGCCGCGCGTGCAGTCGGCGTCGATCTATCGTGACGAGCGCTTCTCCGATCACGCGCCCGTCACGATAGACTACGACTTCTAGGAGCTCTTCTTGCGCCGCGGAACCTTCTTGCCGGCCGCGCGCGCCTTGGAGAGCCCGATCGCGATCGCCTGTTTGCGGCTCTTCACCTTGCCGCCCTTACCGCCGGGACCGCTGCGCGCCTTGCCGCTCTTGTAGCGCTTCATCTCGCTGCCCACGGTCTTCGATGCGCCGCGGCTGTACTTGCGCTTCGACGCGCTCTTCTTCTTGCGCCCGCCGGCTTTCTTGCGGCCGCCGGTCTTCTTACGACCGTTGGCGCTCTTCTTGCGCGCGCCGGTGCTTTTCTTGCGCGTACCGGTGCTCTTCTTCCGGGCGCCGGTGCTCTTCTTGCGACCGGTGCTCTTCTTGCGACCGTTGCTGGACTTCTTCCGCGTCCCGGTCGACTTCTTGCGGGTCGTCGTGGCCTTCTTGCGGCCGGTGCTCTTCTTGCGGCCGGAACTCTTCTTCCGGCGCGTCGTGGATGAACGGGTTGCCATCGGCAGTCCCTCCTTTGCCGAAGGCTTACCCGCTTTGCGGCGGATTCGAACGAACCGTGCGGGACCGGTGCGCGCGGCTCGCGTAACACCGCGCATGTCCGACGACGATGCGACCACCCGGCGCGCCCTGGACCCCTTCGGATTTCCGCCCGGCGTGACGTTGTTGTGGCTCGTCACCTTCATCGCCGCCGTGATCGTCGTGCTCAACCGTGCCGGTCACGCGGAGCTGTCTTTCGGCGCGACGCTGTTGCGGCTCGTCGAGCTCGGCATCGGGTGGTTGGTCGTGTACGCCGTCGTCGGGATCGGGTACCGCGCACGGCTGCAGCGCAGCGATCCGGCGCTCGCGGCGGCCCTCGACGCGCGCGACCGCGCCGCGCGCGAAGCCGCCGCCGCGGCAGCCGCGGCCGACGAGCGCGCGCGCAACGCGTACGCCCAGGACGCGCTCGAGCCCGTGTCGCCGGGCCACGGGATCGTCCCGCTCGCCGGCGAGACATTCTACTGGACGCGCGATGACGTGCGGTTGATCGGCGACCGCGAGCACCGCGTTTTCCGCCAGCGGCTGCTCGCCCCCGGCATATCGCAGGAAGACCGGCACTGGGACGAGGAGCTGGATCGCGGCGCGCTCGCGCTGTCGGACCGGCGCGTGTTGCTGGTCGGTGAGCACGGGCCGCGGCCGTTTGCGTTCGAGAGCATCGTGGTGCTCACGCCGCGTGACGACGGTTTCGTGCTCGCCATCGCCGACACGCCGCCCTTCACGTTCGTGACCGGCCGCAAAGAAGACGGCGTCGTCGTGCAGCGCCTGATGCGCGGCGACATCGCATCCCACGAGGCCGCAGCGCAGCCGGCACCGCAGCCATGACGAAACGTCCTTCCGGCGAGATCGAGTTCGACACGACCGTCGAAAAAGCACCGGACAGCGCTGCCTGCGGGATCCGCGTCGAGACGGAGGACGTCGTGCACTGGTTCGGCCGCAAGAGCCGCGTGCCCGTCGTCGCGACGATCAACGGCTACACGTACCGAAGCTCGCTGTCGCCGATGGGCGGTTGCCACATGCTCCCCGTCGCCGCCGAGGTGCGCGCGGGCGCGCGCGTTGCGGGCGGTGACCGCGTGAAGCTGTCGCTGCGCGAAGACACGGAAGAGCGCACCGTCCACGTGCCGCCCGATCTCGCACGCGCGCTCGCAGCAGGTGGCGTGCGCGACCCGTTCGACGCGATGGCGTTCACCCACCGCAAGGAGTGGGTGCGCGCCGTGCAAGACGCCAAGCGCCCGGAAACCCGCGCGAAGCGCATCGCCGACTGCGTCGCCGCGATGCGTGCGCGGCGGGCGGGTACGAAGAAGAAATGAGCGATCAGCCGCATCCCGAGAATCCCCTCGACGCGCACCGCGAAGGTTTGGAGAAGCTGGAGCGCGCTCCGCACCACCAGACGACCGAACACGACAAGCCCCCGCACGCGAGCGGACCGCAGCCGTCCGAGACACCCGGCGAGGCGCACCGCGGCGGGCCACTGCCGTATCAGAAGCGCTGAGCGTCAGCTCGAGCGGCTGATCGAACCGCTCGACGCCGTGATCCGCACGGCGTCGAGCACGAACTCGACGGCCGCGGCAACGCTGCCGCCGACGTCGTGGCGCTCGGTGTCGAGCACGAGATCCGGCGCTTCGGGGATGTCGTACGTGCCGCCGACGCCGGTGAAGTCGCGGATCTCGCCGGCGCGGGCGCGGCGGTACAGGTGCTTGGGATCGCGCGCTTCGCACGTCGCCAGCGAGGCCGAGACGAACGCTTCGCGAAACGCGTCGCCGACGATCGCCTTCGCGCGCGCGCGGTCCGCGGCCGCCGGCGACACCAGCGAGATGAGCGCGATCGCGCCGGCGTCCGCCAGCACCTTGCCGACCTCGGCGACGCGGCGGATGTTCTCGCGCCGGCCTTCCGCCGAGAAGTCGAGGTCGCTGGTGAGCCCGCTGCGCAGCGTGTCGCCGTCGAGCGCGTAGACGCGGTAGCCCCGCCGGAAGAGCTCGCGCTCGACGTGCATGGCGATCGTCGTCTTCCCCGCGCCGGGCAGGCCCGTGAGCCACAGCACCAGACCGCGATGTCCGTTGCGCTCGGCACGCTCCGCGGCGGTCACGAGGTGCGACGATGCGAAGACGTTCGCGCCTTGCGGGTGCAGCTCGACGGCGTGCGCCGCCGCGACCGGGAGACCGCGCCGCGCGATCGCGCAGCGCTCGTTGTCGTCGAGCGCAACCGGGACGGCCGTGCGCAGGGCCAGCGTGTACACCGTTCCGCGCGACGCGAGGCCGTGGTCGGCCGGCTGGAGCGTGCGCGGGTCGACCGCGTCGAGCACGCCGATGATCGCCGCGGAGGCGTCCGCGCTTCCGGCGCGCAGCCGGATCGTCTCGTCGACGTGCGGCGGCTCGCGGTCGAACCAGCACGCGCGCACGTGCAGCGAACGCACCACGGCGGGCGGGTCGGTATCGTGCGAGAGGACGTCGCCGCGATCGACGTACACCGGCTGGTCGAACACGACGCCCACGGCCGTACCCGGCCCCGCGGACCGCATGTCGTTCGGCCATGCGCGCAGCGCCGCGACGCGAACGATCGCGCCGGCGGGCGATAGGCGCACGACGTCGCCCACCGCGATGCGCCCTTGGCGCACCGTGCCGGCGACGATGCGCTCGTCGCCGCGCCGGTAGACGTCTTGCACCCAGATGCGCAGCGGCTCGCGCTCGGCCAGGTCGGCACGCGGCACGATCGCTTCGAGCAGCTCGGTGAGCGCGGGACCGCCGTACCACGGCGTGCGCTCCGACCGCGTGGCGACGTTGTCGCCGTCGCGCGCGGACACGGGCACGATCGCGTTGACCGTCACGCCGACGGCTTCGAGCGCTTCGCGCGCGGCGTAGCCGGCCTCGACGATGCGCTCGAGCTCCATGCCGGCGTCGATCTTGTTGACCGCCACGATCACGTGCGCGACGTCGAGCAGCCCCAGCAGATAGATGTGGCGGCGCGTCTGGTCCTCCACGCCGCGCTCCGCATCGACGACGAGGATCGCCGCGTCGGCGTCGCTCGCGCCGGTCATCGCGTTCGCGAGAAACTCTTCGTGACCGGGCGCGTCGATGATCGCAAAGCGCCGCTCGCCCAGGCGGAACCACACGCGCGTGGTGTCGATCGTCACCGCTTGGTCGCGCTCGTCCTGCAGCGCGTCGAGCGCGAACGCCCACTCCGTCGCGAAGCCGCGCCGGCGGCTGCTCGCGACGATCTCCGCGATCCGCGCGGGCGGCAGCGCGCCGGTGTCGTGCAGCAGGCGCCCGATCAGCGTGGACTTGCCGTGGTCGACGTGGCCGAGCACGACGATGCGCGCGTCGGCGCTCACATGTACCCGCCGGTGCGCAAGTTCTCGAACGACGCTTCGCTCTCGTGATCCATCGTGCGGCCCGCGCGCTCGGGCTCGCGCGTCGCCGCGAGCTCCGCGATGATCGCGTCGAGCGTCGCCGCGTCGCTGGCGATCGGCGTCGTGATGTTCTTCTCCCCCAGCGAGCGATAGCGCACGCCGTCGCGCGCGAGGTACAGCGAGACGAACGGGATGTCGTCCTGCGCGTGATAGCGCCAGACGTCGAGCTCGGTCCACGCGAGCAGCGGGTGCACGCGCACATGCCCGCCGTGCGGGATCTCGCTCAGCGTGTAGCCCCAGAACTCCGGCGGCTGCTCGCGCACGTTCCAGCCGCCGTCGAGCGCGCGCGGGCTCACGATGCGTTCCTTCGCGCGCGTGGCCTGCTCGTCGCGGCGGATGCCGACGAACACCGCGCGATAATTCTCGCGGGCGAGCAGCGCGCGCAAGCCTTCGGTCTTGCGGGCCGCCGCGCGTGACTGCGGAGGCAGCGCCGGATCGCACGACTCTTCGGGCGGGCACTGCTCCACACGTAGGTCGAGGTTCCACTCGCGCGCGATGCGGTCGCGGAACTCATAGACCTCCGGCAGCTCCATGCCGGTGTCCAGCTGGACCACGGGCATCGGGACGACGCCAAGGAAGGCTTTGCGCATCAGCCACAGTAGCGCGGTGCTGTCCTTCCCCATCGACCACAACATGCAGCAGGGCGCGAAAAGCCGGTACGCGTCGCGAATGATCGCGACCGCACCGCCTTCCAGCTGGTCCAGCTCCTGATTCGTCGGCCCTCGGTCCGGCATTCCGGCGTTCTTCTCCACGCGCAGCGCCGCCTAATCCCCCCACGGCACGATCCGGGCGGGGTTCCCGAAAACCTTGGCGCCCGCCGGAACGTCGCGAACCACGACGGCGCCCGCGCCGACGACGGCGTGCGGTCCGATGACGACCTTCGGCAGCACGACGGCGCCGGCTCCGATCATCGCGCCCGTCCCGACCGTCACCTGCCCGGCGAGGATCGCGCCGGGCCCCAGCGACGCGAAGGCAGCGACCGCGGCGTGGTGGCCCACGGTCGCGCCGCGGTTGACGACGACGTGCGCGCCGAGGTTCGCGTCCGCTCCGATGATGCAGCCCGCGTTGATGAAGCTGCCGGCGCCGGCCGCCGCCGTCGACGCGACGACCGCGGTGGGATCGATCAGCGCCGGCGCAAACGCGAGCCCGAGCGCGACCGCTTCGTCGGCCGCGACGGCGCGGTTGCGCGGCGAGAACATCGGACACAGGCACGCCGCGCGCCGCAGCTCCGGCGCGAGCTCGCGCACGTCGACGATCGCGTCCGCGTCGGCGAAGAACACCGGCCCGGGACGGTTTCTGATCGCGGCGACGATGCGGTAACCCAGCCGCCGGCACGTCTCCGCGTACTCGGCGACCAGCGGGGAACCGATGCCGAACAGGATGATGGTCGTCACGCGGCTCGCACGCGGCGAAGCGCGCCGCGCACCGCCGCGCTGACGCGAACGATCTCCTCGTCGGTGTGAAACGGATCGAGCGGCAAGCTGAGCAGCATCTCGGCGCGCCGTTCGGCGACGGGGAAGCTCCCGCCGTGCCAGCCTTCGCCGGCGTAACACGGCTGCCGGTGAATCGGCACGCGATAGTGGACGTTCGTCTCGACACCGTCGTCGAGCAAGGCGCGCTGCACCGCGTCGCGCAGCCCGCCGTGCACGCAAACCACGAATGCATGCCACACCGGCGTCGCCCACGGCCGCACGGCCGGCAGCGTCAAGCCGCGCGCGTCCGCGAGCTCCGCGGCGTAGATCGCGGCGAGCGCCGCGCGGCGTTCGTTCCATCCATCGAGCCGGTCCAGCTTCCAGCGCAAGATCGCGGCTTGCAGCGGATCCAGGCGGCTGTTGAACCCTCGCACGGAATGTTCGTAGTTCGCCGTCAGCCCGCAGTTGCGCAGCAGCCGCAGCTCGGCGGCGAGCTCATCGTCGTCCGTCGTGACGCACCCGCCGTCGCCGAACGCTCCTAAGTTCTTGGTGGGATAGAAGCTGAAGCCGGCCGCGCCCGCGAGCCCGCCGCAGCGGCGGCCGCGGTACGCTGCGCCGTGCGCGTGCGCCGCGTCTTCGAGCACGCGCACTCCCGCGCGCGCCGCAACCGCGCGAAGGGGATCCATGTCGACCGCGTGCCCGTACAGATGCACCGGAACGACGGCTCGCGTCGCCGGCGTCAGCGCGGCTTCGACGGCCGCGACGTCGAGCAGCCCGGTGTCGGGTTCGACGTCCGCGAGGACGAGCCGCGCCCCGGCGTGCGTGACGGCGAGCGCCGTCGGGATCGCCGTATTCGCAGGCACGATGACCTCATCGCCCGCACCGATTCGCCATGCGCGCAGCGTGAGCTCGAGCGCCGCCAAACCGTTCCCGACGCCGACCGCGTGCGCGGTTCCGCAATACGCCGCGAACGCTCGCTCGAACTCCGCGACGTGCGGCCCGCCGATGTAGATGCCGGACTCAACGACTGCCGCCATCACGGCACCGAGCTCCGCGACGTAGCGCTCCGCGAACCGCGGAAAGTTGACGTACGCGATGCGGCTCACCCGCTCGCGTTCGACTCCCACCGGCGAAACGCGTCGCGGTCGCGGATGTAGTCGGCTTCGCTGAATGCATGGACCGCGAGGACGGCGAGCACCGTACCGGGCGCAAAGTCCGTGAGCTCGCGCCAATAGCCGGCGGGAAGATACAGCGCCCGCCCGGGACGATCGAGCTGCACCACCTGCACTTCGCCGGCCGCCTCGACGTGCACGTCGACGCTGCCTTGGATGCAGATGAGATACTCGGCTTGCGCGATGTGCGCGTGGCCGCCGCGCCGCTCGCCGCGCGGCACGCCGGTGATGAAGTAAAAGCGGTCGAACGGCCCGCCGCCGCGCTGCGCAAGCTCGCCGACGTACAGCGTTCCGCTTGGGTCGGCGATGTGCTCGAGGTCGAAGAGCTCGTACGGGGCGATCGGGGCCGGTACACTCGTTTGGCGCATACGTATCACTTTTGAATTGCTACAGGTTTCTTGCGTTCGGCTCGGCCGAATCCTCCGCGCCGCTGCTCAGCGGGGGTTCACTCGGTCGGCTCGGCAAGGTGAAACGCATTCACCGTTCCGGACAACTCGCGCAATCGGTCGAAGTGGTCCCGGGTGTACGCCGCGTCAAACAGTGCGTCGAGCGCGAACAGCGGGTGCGCGGCGGACGGCACGGTAAGCGCGATCTCCGCAAGCCAAACGCCGATCGGCCCCGTCGTGTCGATGGCGTGGCGCAGGATGTCCTCGGCGAAAATCTGCCGCAAGAACGTGGGTTCGAAGCGGCCGTAGCGCTTGATGATCTCGAACATTTCGAACACGCTGCGCAGCAGCGTGTCGCGGCGCGGTGCGCTCATGTTACGGTCGCCCGCGCGCACGCGAAACGCCGTGAGCTCGTCGGCCAAGACGTGGATCTCGTGACGCTCGAGCAGTTGGATCCAGCGGTCGAGGTCCTGCAGGTTCGTCAGCCGCGAATCGTAGCGTCCCGTCTCGAGCGCCGAGCGGCGGAACATTGCCGTCGGTGCGCAGAGGCAGTTCCCGTGAAAAAAGAAATGCCGCAGCCACGCTTGGCGCGGCGCGCTGCCGCCGGGGAACGGGACCGCGAACACACCTTCGTAGCCGCCGACCGGCTCGCCGTCCTCGCCGACGAGACGGGGGCGGCCGAACACCGCGGCGATCCCCGGATATGCGCGCAGAAACGCAACCTGTGTCTGCAGCCGGCCGGGCAGCGCGAAATCATCGGAGTTGAGGATCGCGACGAACTCGCCCCGGGCGCGGCCCGTCGTCGCGTTCATCGCCGCCGAGATCCCGCGGTTTCGCTCGAAACGCTCGAGGTGAATGCGAGGATCGTCGAAACGCGCGATGACGTCCGCCGTGCCGTCGACCGACCCGTCGTCGGTGACGACGATCTCGAAGTCTTGGAACGACTGCGCGAGCACGCTCGCGATCGTCTGGTGGACGTAATCGGCGTGGTTGTACGCCTTGATAGCGACGGAGACCGTGGGAGTCAAGGCGTCCGTTAACGCCCCCCGTCGCGACGGCGACCGACGAGGTGCATGACGAATTTCACGATCGAAACGATGGTGGCGATGCGAAACAAAATCCTGAGCAAGTCGGCTCTCCTCGATCGGCTGGGTCAACGTCAGTTTCCCAAAAAACCCCGCCGCGAGCGGCGTCGCAGCGGGGTTTTCGGAATCATGGTGCCCAGAGCGTGAATCGAACACGCGACACCAGGTTTTTCAGACCTGTGCTCTACCAACTGAGCTATCTGGGCGCCGTCGCGAGCGCGACCTACCCGGGTTCGGCGGGTCGGACGGCCACCCTTCCGCGGCGGCGAGCACCGTCGTGCATGCGGCGGCGGGCAGCGGGCGGCACAGGAGGAAGCCCTGCACGACGTCGCAGTCGAGGGCGCGCAGCCGGTCGAGCTGGGCTTGCGCCTCGACACCTTCGGCGACCGTGCGCACGCCCAGGCCGCGAGCGAGGGTCGTGACCGCGCGAACGACGGCGCCGTCGAACGTGCCGTTGGCGACGTCGGCGATGAACGTGCGGTCGATCTTGAGCGCGTCGATGGGCAGGCGCTTGAGAAAGGCGAGCGACGTGTAGCCGGTGCCGAAATCGTCGATCGACACCAGCACGCCGAGTTCGCGCAGCGCGCGCAGCAGGCGCACCGCGGCCGCGACGTCGCGCATGATCGACGACTCGGTGATCTCGACCTCCAGGCACGACGCCGCGACGCCGTGCTTGGCGAGCAGATGCGACACCAGCGCCGGCAGGACGTCGCCGTCGAGCTGGCGCGCCGAGACGTTTACGCTCACGCGCACCGCGGGGATGCCGGCGTCCGCCCACGCGCGCACTTGTGCGACGGCGCGGTCGAGCACCCACGCGCCGATGTCGTCGATGAGACCGAACTCTTCGGCGACCGGGATGAAGCGATCCGGCAGGACCAGCCCGTGCAACGGATGGCGCCAGCGCAGCAGCGCTTCGACGCCATGGATCGCGCGCGTGTCGACGTCGTACATCGGCTGGTAGTAGAGCTCGAACTCGCCGCGCTCGATCGCGCCGTGCAAGTCCCGGCGCGTCAGCACGCGTTCCAGCGACGACGTCGTGCCGGGCGAACGATACCAGCGGATCATATTGCGGCCCAGCCGCTTCGCTTCGAACACGGCCGCTTCGGCGGTGCCGATGAGCGCGAGCTCGTCGGATGCGTCGTCGGGCGCGGTCGCCACGCCGATGCTCGCCGTGAGATAGACCGGTTTGCCGGCGACCCAGAACGGCGCCGTAAAGGCCGCCGCAGCGGCGGCGGCGGTCGCGCGCGCGGTTCCCGGCACGTCCTCGCAGCGCAGCAGCACGAACTCGTCGCCGCCGAAGCGCGCGACGTACGTCTCCGGAAGCGCGTCGCGCAAGCGCGCGGCGATCTCGCGCAGCACGGTGTCGCCGGCGTTGTGATCGCCCAGCTCGTTGACGACTCTGAAGCGGTCGACGTCGAGGAACAGCACGGCGAGCGAGTTGCCGTTGCGCTCGCACTCCGCGAGCGCGTTCTGCGCGTGGCGCTCGAAGGCCGGGCGCTGCGGCAAGCCGGTGACGGGATCGCGCTCGTCGCGCTCGAGCCGGCCGACGCGCTCCAACGTGATCGCGACGTACCGGCGGTCCGAGTGCGGCGCGGCGAGCGGCTCGACGGCGAGCGTCCCTTCGGCCAGCGTCAAGCGCGTGGACCGCAGATCGCCGACGGCTGCTGCGAGCGCTTGCGCCTCACCCGCATCGCGCACGAACGGCAGCTCCGTCAGCGGCCGCCCGACGAGATCGTGTCGCGTGGCGTACACGGTCACCGCGCCGTCCGCGTCGACGGCCACGACTGCCAGGTCGTCGCGCGTGCGGCGCAGCGCCTCTTCGAACAGCGTCGCCGACGCGCGCGTGCGGCGCAGCGATCCCGCCAGCACCGCGTCGCGCAGCGCGCGCGCGATCGCGGGACCGAGCCGAGCGAGGTCGGCGGGCGCGACCACGTCGATCGCGCCGAGCGCGCACGCGTCGCGGATCGCGTCGCGGTCCAGCGCGCCGACGACGATCGCCGCAAGGCCCTCGCGCGCGACGTGCAACGCGCGCAGCAGATCGCGGTACGAACCGTCCGGCAAGCTGGTCGCGACGACCGCGACGTCGAGCTCGTGACGCTCGGCCTCGCGCAACGCGGTGGCGATGTCGGCGGCGTAACGAAGGTCGAGCGAGAGGTCGTCGCGTGCTGCGTCCGCCCAGCGCGACGCCTCACCGGCGTCGCCGATCAGCAGAGCCCGTACGTGTTTGCGAGCAGTCGTCGCGCCGTCGGCGTCCACGCTCGCCTCGTTCCCAGGCAACGGGCGCCGTGCCTCGATGACACCCTCAAAATTGGGGTATGGTGGCCGGGGTCACATGCGTTGGTACGGTGGCGTTCCTACGTGCCGGAACGCGTCCGCCAGGGTATCGCGACCGCTTCGACCGCATCGACGATCGTTGCGAGGCCGAACCCGAGCAGTGACACCGCGACGAGGGCAGCATACAAACGCTCGACGTCGAGCAGCTGCTGCGCGTTGAAGATCGCGAAGCCGAGCCCCGACCGCGTGAGCTGATACTCGGCGGCGACGGCAAGCACGATGCCGATCCCGATGCTCAGCTTCAGCCCTGCGTAGATGTTCGGCAGCGCGCCGGGCAGCAGCACCCGGAAAAAGAAGGTCGCCGGCCGGATGCGGTACGCGCGCGCGACATCCAGATAGATCGTCTCGATCTGCCGCACGCCGGCCTCGGTGTTGATCGCCATCAAGAAGAACACGCCGACCGCGACGGCGGCCCACTTCGCCGCGTCCCCGGTGCCGAAGATGAAGTAGAACAGCGGCAGGATCGCGATCTTGGGGATCGGGTAGAGCAGCGCGATCACCGGCCCGAAATACGCGCGCACCCAGCGGTTCATCCCCATCGCCAAGCCCACCAGCGTCCCCGGGATGCCGCCGATGAGCAAACCGATCAGCAAACGCGAAAGCGTCGCCGCCGCGTTGGTCGCGAGCTCGCCGCTGGTCGCATACGCGACGAAGTTCGCCGCGATCGCGCTCGGCGGCGGGAACAGCCCGGGGTTGAGAACCTTCGTCGACACCGCGAGCTGCCAGAGCAAGATCAGCGACAACGGCGCCGCGATCTTCAGCCAGCGCACGCCCGTCACCGCAACAGCTCCCAGATGTGCACGACGTGCTCGCCGAACCTCGGTTCGCCGCGGATCGTCACCGCATCGCGCGGGCGGGGAAAATCGATCGGGATGATCTCCTTGATACGGCCCGGCTGCGCGGACAGCACGACGACGCGGTCGGCCAGCGTGACCGCTTCCTCGATGCCGTGCGTCACGAACGCGATCGTCTTGGGCGAGCGCTCCCACAGCCGCATTAGCTCGTTCACGAGGCCGACGCGCGTCTGCTCGTCGAGCGCGCCGAACGGCTCGTCCATGAACAGCACGGGCGGATCGGTGACGAACGCGCGCGCGACCGCGACGCGCTGCTTCATCCCGCCGGAGAGCTCGTGCGGCCACGCGCGCTCGCGGTCGCCCAACCCGACGAGGCCGAGCACGTCCCGCACGCGCCGCCGCACGACGTCCTGCGGGACCGCAAGCGAATCAAAGGCCACCGCGACGTTCGCATCGACCCGCATCCACGGAAACAGCGACGCTTCTTGAAATACGGTCGCGCTGGGCAGCTCATCGGCACGCACCGCGGCGTTCGCGATGGTGACGGAACCTGAGGTCGCGACGTCGAGCCCCGCCATGATGCGCAGGAGCGTGCTCTTGCCGCAGCCGCTCGGCCCCACGACGGCGACGAACTCGCCGTCGCCGATGGTCAAGCTGACGTCGTCGAGCGCGACCGTCCCCGTCGGATAGCGCTTCGTCAGGTGCTCGACTGCGATGGACGCCACGGCGGCGAGGTTCGCAGGCGCGGAGGCCGGACCTCGTTCGGCCGTTCGCCGGGCAAGGGTTCCTCTCCACGAGTAGCCCTCGGCAAGTGTGAAGCCTGCGGCCGGCGAAAACTCCAAGCATGAAGACGCGCTCGGTCGTCGGCGTTCTGGCCGGCGGTGTCATCGATATTGTCGCGACGAACATCTTTGCGATCCCCGTCGTCATGTACGTCATCGTACGAGATCACCCCGTCGGCGCGGATGGGTTGACCCGAGCGCTTGCCGCGGAACCGGCGCTCATGGCGACGATGATGATCCTGGGCGCTCTCGCGTCGGTGCTCGGCGGCTACACGGCGGCCTGGATCGCGAGACGAAATCACCTTCTCATCGGCGCGCTGTCCGCATACCTCTGCGTCGCGTCCGGCATCGTCGCGCTCGTGCACGGCACCCCCGGCGTCTCCCTGATCCAGCATCTTGGCGGCTTGGCGCTCAGCCCCGCGCTCGGTTTGCTTGGCGGGTATCTGCGCTCGCTACAATCGCGTCGCGTCGTTCGCGCGTAACGCGAGTCCGGCGTTCTCCGAACGGACGAAGCCCCAGCGCGCGCGCCGGGGCTTCGTTGACGATGGCGACGTTGATGGGGCTCGAACCCACGACCTCCGCCGTGACAGGGCGGCGCTCTAACCAACTGAGCTACAACGCCACGAGAGAGATGGTGGGCACGGTTGGGATTGAACCAACGACCCCCCGCGTGTGAAGCGGATGCTCTCCCACTGAGCTACGCGCCCACGTCCCTCGCTTTTGGCGAACCGGCGTATTCTACCGGGAAGGGGCAACGCCTGTCAAAGCCCTTTGGCGCCCCGTGCCGGGACGGGTAGAAGGCCCCCTGATGCTGCCGACCGAGGGACCTCAGGCCGCCAAGGCGGCGGGCCTGCGCTACACCACCGACGCGATCCCCGGCATCCGCCGCGTGAAGCGCGGCAAGAGCTTCGCGTTCATCGCCGCCGACGGCAAGCCGATCGTCGACCGCAAGGAGATCGCGCGCATCAAATCGCTCGCGATCCCGCCGGCCTACACCGACGTGTGGATCTGTCCGCAGGCGAACGGCCATCTGCAAGCGACCGGCCGCGACGCGCGCGGGCGGAAGCAATACCGCTACCACAAGCGCTGGCGCGAAGTCCGCGACGAGACGAAGTTCGACCGCATGGTCGCGTTCGCCAAAGCGCTGCCGTCGATCCGCGCCGCGGTCGCGCGCGACATGGCCAAGCCGGGCTTGCCGCGCGAGAAGATCCTCGCGACGCTGGTGTCGCTGCTGGAAGAGACGGCGATTCGCGTCGGCAACGAGGAGTACGCGCGCGAGAACGACTCGTTCGGGCTGACGACGCTGCAGGAAGAGCACGCCGAGGTGAAAGGCTCCAAGGTCACGTTCCGCTTCCGCGGCAAGAGCGGCAAAGCGCACGAGATCGAGGTCAAGGACAAGCGCGTCGCGCGCATCGTCAAGGCGAGCCAGGACCTGCCGGGGCAGAACCTCTTCGAATACGTCGGCGACGACGGCGAACCGCATCCCGTGCACTCCGAGGACGTGAACGACTACCTGCGCGAGATCGCCCAAGGCGACTTCACCGCCAAAGACTTCCGCACGTGGGAAGCGACGATGAGCTGCGCGCTGGAGCTCGCGGCCGTCGAGATCGAAGGCAAGGGCGAAGCGAAGACCGCGGTGACCGAAGCGATCAAACGCGTCGCCGAGAAGCTCGGCAACACGCCGGCGGTCTGCAAGAAATCGTACATCCATCCCGGCGTCATCAACGAGTTCCTCGAAAACGGCGCGCTGAATCTGGTGCAAAAAGAGGCGTCGCGCGCGCAGCACGCGCTGAGCAAGCACGAAGTCGGGGTGATCGACCTCGTGGAGCGCATCATCGAGCGCGAGAGCAAGCCGCTGGGCGACCTGCTCGCGAAGTCCGTTCGCCAGGCGAAACGTGCCAAGCGCTCGCCGTCGGGCCGAAAAAAAGCCGCCTAGCGGGTACAAGGCAGGTATGCGTACTTATCTGCTCGCCGCGCTCGTCGCGGCAATTCCGGTCGCGACGGCCGTCGTTGCGCCCGCGCCCGCCCAAGCGGCGAAGGTCGGCTCGTCGTGGGTCGAGGGCACCCTCGTCCACATCTCCTCGAGCAACATCAAGATCAAAGACGACAAGACCGGCCAGGAAATGGGCTTCCTGCTCGTGCCGCACTTCGACCAGGTCTTCTCCGCCGACGGCAAGTCGACGTATCAAATGAAGTCGCTGCACTCCGGCCAGCTCGTCAAAGTCTTCTACGACCAGAAGCTCCTGGGCGCGCGCCACGCCGACCGCATCCTCGTGCTGAACCGCATGGAGAAGCCCGTCAAGCAGCAGAAAGGCTGATCCTCGCAGACAAGACTTTTTCTCCTCCGACCGTAAGGTTTCGGCGGGCAGCCGCCTGGATGCATGATATTGGCCGCCGTCGGGTGTATTGCGACGCACGCCTTCACCGAACGAATCGTCGGTGGGCGACGACGGAGGAGAAAGAGTCTTGAGGATACGTGAAGTGATCGCGGCGCTGACGGCGTCGGCGCTGGTCGTCGAATTGGTCGCGCTCGGCGGGGCCGTTCCGGCGCAGGCCGCCGGCGCGAAGGCACCGGTGAACGTCGGGCTGATCTACTCGAAGACCGGGCTGCTGTCGTCGTACGGCGCGCAGTACGCGGAGGGCTTCGCGATCGGGCTCGACTACGCGACGCACCACACCGGCATGGCGGGCGGTCACAAGATCGTCGTCACCGAGCGCGACGACGCGAACGATCCCGCCAAGGCTGTCGCGGCGGCAAAAGAGCTCATCGGCCAGGGCTACAAGATCATCGGCGGCTCGACCGCGTCAGGCGTTGCGCTCCAGATCGCGCCGGTCGCGAAAGAGAACAACGTGCTGTTCGTATCGGGCGCGGCAGCGGCCGACGCGATCACGGGCAACAACCGCAACACGTTCCGCTCCGGGCGGCAGACGTACCAAGACGTCTTGACGGCCGGCACGATCGTCGGCTCGAACCTGCGCGGCAAGAAGGTCGCCGTGTTCGCGCAAGACTCCGCGTTCGGCCAAGCCAACGCCAACGCCGTGCGCACGATCCTCGGCGGCAACGGCGCCGACGTCACCGCGGTGCTCGCGCCGCTTTCGGCCAACGACTTCGCGCCGTTCGCGCAGAAGATCCGCGACGCCAAACCGGACTTGCTGTTCCCGGCGTGGGCCGGCGCAACGGCGCCCGCGATGTGGAAAGCGCTCGACGACTCGGGCGTCTTCGGCGCGACGCGCGTCGTGAGCGGGCTCGACCAGCGCTCGTCCTACGAGACGCTCGGCGCGGCCGCGACGAAGATCCAGTTCTTGTCGCACTACTTCTACCGCGCGCCGCACAACAAGGCGAACGACGCGCTCGTCGCGGCGCTCAAGAAGCAGAACAAAGTGCCCGACCTCTTCGATCCGGACGGTTTCGTCGCCGCGGAGATGATCGTGCACGCCGTGGAAAAAGCGGACGGCGAGGACGTGGGCAAGATGATCTCCGCGCTGGAAGGCTGGTCGTTCGAAGCGCCCAAGGGCATGCAGACGATCCGTGCGGCGGACCACGCGATGCTGCAGCCGATGTTCGTCGCCAAGCTGGAAGGCTCGGGCGCGAGCATCGAGCCGCACCTCGTGCGCACGATCCCGCTCGGAGCGGTCTCGCCGCCGGTAAAACCATTCAAGTAACCTCGTGATCGACACGGCGCGCGCCGCGGTGATGTCCACCGCCGGGTTGGGTTTGCGGATCCGCGGCGCCGTCATCGTGGACGACGTGACGCTCGATGTGAACGAGGGCGAGTTCCTCGTGATCATCGGGCCGAACGGCGCCGGGAAGACGACGCTGTTCAACCTGCTGTCGGGTGTCACGCGGCCCACCGCGGGGCGCATCGCCTTGCGCGGCAGCGACATCACTGCCGCGCCGCCGTACGTGCGCGCGCGGCTCGGCATCGGGCGCACGTTCCAGACCTCCACGATCTTCTCCGAGCTCACGGCGCTGGAGAACACGCGGCTCGCCGCACAGGCGTTTCTCGGCGGCTCGAACCGGCTGTGGGTGCTCGCCGACCGCCAGCACGAGCCGCTCGAGCGCGCGCGCGCTGCGCTGGCGATGGTGGGCCTCGAGCAGCGCGCCGGCACGAAGTCCGCGTCGCTGTCGCACGGCGAGAAGCGCAAGCTCGACCTCGCGATCCTGCTCTGCGGCGATCCGCAGGTGGTGCTGCTCGACGAGCCCACGGCCGGGCTTGCCGTCGAGGACGTCCCCGAGATGATGGCGCTGATCCGCAGCATCCACCGCGACCAGCACAAGACGGTGCTGATGGTGGAGCACCGCATGGACCTCGTGATGGAGCTCGCGGATCGCATGGCGGTGATGCACCACGGCTCGCTGCTCGCCGTCGACACGCCGGACCGCATCATCGCGAACGAGACGGTGCAGTCGGCGTACCTCGGGGATCCCCTGTGACCGATCCGGCGCCGCTCGCCGCGAACGCTGCCGCCGCACCGCTGCTCGATGTGCGCGATCTGAACGTGTATTTCGGCGAGTCGCACATCTTGCAGGGCGTGTCGTTCGCCGTGCGGCGCGGCGGGATCACCGGACTGCTCGGCCGCAACGGCGTCGGCAAGACGACGACGCTGCGCGGCATCCTCGGGCTCGTGCCGCGCACCGGCAGCGCCGTGTTCGACGGCGACGAGACGGTGAAGCTCGCGACGCACGAGATCGTGCGCCGCGGCGTCGCATACGTGCCGGAGGACCGCGACGTGTTCGCGAGCCTGACCGTCGAGGAAAATCTTCGCCTGGCGGAACGCGCCGGGGCGCCGCTGCGCTACGACCTCGTCTACGAGCTGTTCCCCGAGCTGCAGCAGCGCGCCGCGCAAAAAGCGGGGACGCTGTCGGGCGGGCAGCAGCAGATGGTCGCGCTCGCGCGCGCGCTCCTCAACGGCGACAACCGCATCTTGCTCGTGGACGAGCCCACCAAAGGGCTCGCGCCGCTGGTGGTGCGGCACGTCGTCGACGCGCTGCGCCGCGCGGCCGAGGCGACGACGATCCTTCTGGTCGAGCAGAACCTCAGCGTCGCGCACAGCCTCGTGCGCGACGTCGTGGTGCTCGATCAGGGGCGCGTGTCGTTCACGGGCGACGTCGAGCAGCTCATGGGCGATCCGGCACTCGCGCGCAAACATCTCGGTCTCGCCGCGGCAGGGAGCCACTGATGTGGCGTAGCCACCAAGCGTGACGACGTTCGCGCTGCTGCTGATCACGGGCCTCGGCCTGGGTGCGCTGTACTTCCTGATCGCGGCGGGGCTGTCGCTGATCTGGGGACTGATGCGCGTGCTGAACTTTGCGCACGGCGCGTTCTTCACCGTGGCGGCATACGCGGGCTGGTCGGCGATGCGCCTGGCCCCGGGCGCGTCGCCGGAGGTGCAATGGCTCGTCGCCGTCGGCGTGGCAATCGCGGTCGGTGGCGCGTTCGCGACGTTGACGGAAGTCGTGCTGATCCGGCCGCTCTACGCGCGCCACGTCGGGCAGGTGCTGGTGACCGTGGGGCTCGCGCTCGCGACGATCTCACTGGTGCAAGGCGGCTTCGGGAGCGATCCCAAAACGCTTCAGCTGCCGGGCTGGATGACGCGCACGACGACGATCGTGGGTGCGAACATCCCGAACACGCGGCTGCTGGTGATCGTCATCGCGGCGCTCGTGTTCGGCCTGCTGCTCTTCTTCTTGCGGCGCACCCGCTTCGGGTTGATCGTGCGCGCCGGCGTCGAGAACCGTGCGATGGTGCAGGCGCTGGGGATCGACGTGCAGCGCGCGTTCACGCTGGTGTTCGCGATCGGCGGTATGGCGGCGGGGCTCGCCGGGATGCTGGCCGGCACGTACTTCGGCACGATCGACCCCGGCCGCGGCACGTCGATGCTGCTGTTCGCGTTCATCGTCGTGATCATCGGCGGCCTCGGCTCGGTCACGGGCTCGGCGCTGGCGGCAGTGGTCGTCGGCGTGCTGCAGCAGTTCCTCAACTTCTACGGTGCGGCCGGCGTCGGCGACTTCTCCGTCGTGCTGCTCCTCGCCGTCGTGCTGCTGGTGCGGCCCGGCGGGTTCTCGGGGGCCTCGCAATGACGCCGCGCGTGCGCACGATCGTGCTGGCCGTGGCGCTCGTGGTGCTCGTCGCGCTGCCGTCGATCGGCATCGCGCTGCCCGGCGTGTTCGAAGGCGCGCTCAACGCGCCGGGCACGCTCAACCTGCTGGGGCTGTGCTTCGTGTTCGGCGCGCTCGCGCTCACCTACGACATCGTGTTCGGCTACGTCGGGCTGCTGTCGTTCGGGCACGCGCTCTACTTTGCGACCGGCGTGTACGTGACGGCGATCGCGCTGACGCGCTGGCACTGGTCGCTGCCCGCGGCGCTCGCGCTCACCGCGGTCGTGTCGCTGGTCCTTCCTTTGATTCTGGGGGCGGTCTGCTTGCGCATGCGCGACATCCCGTTCGCGATGGTGACGCTCGCGTTCGCGCAAGCCGGCTCGATCCTGGTGATGCAGAACCCGGGCGCGCTGACGGGCGGGGAGGAAGGTCTCGCGCTCGGCGGCGACGTGCTGCCTTCGTTCCTGGTCGGCGTCACCAACACGCACAACCTCTACTGGATCGCGCTCGTGCTGCTGCTGGTCGTGTACGCGATCGCCTGGGTCGCCGTCAATTCCCCGGCCGGCCGCGTGTGGCAGGCGATCCGCGAGAACGAGCGGCGCGTGTCCGTGCTCGGGCTGAACCCGTATCTCTACAAGCTGGGGGCGTTCGTGCTGTCGGCGTTCCTCGCGTCGGCGACGGGCGTGGTGTACCTGCTGCTGCAAGGCGGCGCGAACCCGCAGGTCACCACCGCCGATTTCACGCTGGCGCTGCTGGTGATGGTCGTGCTCGGCGGCGTCGGCACGCTCTGGGGCGCGGTGCTGGGCGGCATCGTGTACGAATATCTCGACTTCCGGCTGGTCGCGCTGGCGAACACGGGCACCGTGCAGTCGCTGCCGGGCGTGCTGCGCGTACCGCTGTCCGAACCGCTGTTCTTGCTCGGGGTGCTCTTCATCGTACTCGTGCTCTTCGTCCCAGGCGGCTTGGGCGGGCTGCTGCGCCGCCGCACCGCGAGTTAGGCCGAACCCGCCGCGCAGTGTTCAGCGCAAAGCGGTTTTGAAGCTGAGCAGATCATCCGCGTTCCCGCCCAAACGGAGATAGATCATGCGCGCAAGCGATTCCGAGCGAACGATCTCGTCCGCGACGTGGGCAAACCGGCTGCGCGAATTCGCGAAGTCGGTGGGATTGCCCGTGTCGAGGTATGCACGCGCCGACTTGCAGCCGTAGCCGAGCCCGTCGCCGACCTTCTTGATTGAAGCCAACAGGTTCGAATCGGAGTGGTGCACCGTTTCGAGCGGCAGCTTGACGGACTCGGTCACGATCGCGCTCGCAGTGTCCTGGCACGACTTCAATTCACCGGCCGCGGCGGTCGTGTCGCCGCCGCGCAGATACTCGCCTGCCGCATCATGCGCCCGAATCGCTGACACACTGATGTGAACGATGCCCGACCAAGACTTCTCGAAGCGTTCTAACGCCGCGGCGTTCGCCGCTGGTAGGCGCGGCGCCGGCGTCGGCCTCGGCGTTGCTGTTGTCGTCGCCGCCGGCCGAGGGCTCGGCGTGGCAACGAGCTTCGGCTGCGCCGCAACGGTTGCGGGACCACCGCGATCGAGCGCCGGCAGTGCGATCACGTCGCCGATGATGACCGCGCTGAGCGCGACGATCGCGAAACCGCAAACCGTGACGGATTTTCCGCGGCGCATCACGGCAAAGACGACGGCGCAAAGCGCAACCGCGACACACAGGAGGCTCCCAACCCAAAGGATCAAGCCGTCCGGTCCCACCGTGTGAATCGTTGGCGCCGGGAAGCCACGATCCCGCGTGGCGCGGTCGGGCGAGGAGCAAACCGACCGCATAGAGCAGGGGGTTTGACGCGGCCGGGCATATCCGGTAGACTCACCCTTTGGACGGGCGGCTAGCTCAGTGGGAGAGCGCTACATTGACACTGTAGAGGTCACAAGTTCAATCCTTGTGCCGCCCACCACGTCCGAACAGGCCCGGTCGCAGAACCCGGGCCTTTTCGTTTCGCTTTTCATGCCGATCCGTGCGACACGAGCCGCGCCAAACCGTACGCTGCACCCGCCGCGAGCGCGCCGATGAACCACGTCGTGAGCGCACCCAAAAGGATCGGCGTCGCGAGCACGCGCGCGCGCACCATTCCGAAGACCAGCAGCGCCACCGACGTGCACAGGATCGACCAGTACAGCGCCTCGTGCGCGACGGGGATGAAGACGTACGGTGCGAGCGGGAAGATGCCGCCGAGCACGTAGCCGCCGCCGACGAGCGCGGCGCTGCGCGGCGCGGCGTGCTCGTCGGGGCGTTCCAGGCCGAGCTCGTTGCGCATCATGAACGCGACCCACTGCTCGCGGTCGCTCGTGATCTCGTTGACGACGCGCGAGAGGATCGGCTCGCGCACGCCGTAGCCGTGCAGAATCTGCGCGACCTCGGCCTTCTCTTCGTTCGGAATCTCCTCGGTCTCACGAATTTCGCGCGCGTACTCCTTGGCGTAGTGCGCGACCTCGCTGCGAGCGGCCAAGTAGCCGCCCAGCCCCATCGAGATCGCGCCCGCGACGATCTCGGCGAGCCCGGCCGTCACCACGATCCCGCTCGCCGCCACCGCGCCTGTGACGCCCGCCGCCAGTGCGAAAGGTACCGTGAGGCCGTCCGCCATCCCGAGCACGAGATCGCGGATCGTCTGGGTCCCGGCGCCGTGGCGCTCGTGGTCGGCGGCTTGAATCATCCGGAGGATCGTACCGCCGTTCGGCCACTTCGTCACGCCTGCGTTCGCGCGTGAGGCACGCCGAACTCGAACGGCGAAGGAGCAACGCGTGACGACATCGACCGAGCCCAGCGTGGACATCGCGCACCTCCGCCACACCGCCGCGCACGTGCTGGCCTACGCCGTGCAGGACCTCTATCCCGAGGCGAAGCCGACCATCGGCCCCGCGATCGAGAACGGGTTCTACTACGACTTCGACCGCGGCACGCCGTTCACGCCGGACGACCTCGAGAAGCTGCAAGCGCGCATGCGCGAGATCGTCGCGGCCGACTACCCGATGACCGGCCGCCGCGTGACGCGCGAGGAAGCGGTCGAAGCGTTCCGCGACAACCCGTACAAGGTCGAGCTCGCGCAAGGCATCCCCGAGGGCGAGCCGATCACGCTGTACACGATCGGCGAGTTCACCGACTTGTGCCGCGGCGGCCACGCGGACTCCACCGGCGCGATCGGCGCGGTGGAGCTGGAATCCGTCGCGGGCGCGTACTGGCGCGGCGACTCGAAGAACGCGCAGCTGCAGCGCATCTACGGCACGGCGTTCCCGACGCAGCAAGAGCTCGACGACTACCACAAGTTTTTGGACGAAGCGGCGAAGCGCGACCACCGCAAGCTCGGCGCGGAGCTCGATCTGTACCACGTCGACGAGCTCGCCGGCGGCGGTCTGGTGTTTTGGCATCCCAAGGGCGCGCTGATGCGCGGCATCGTCGAGCAGTTCATCCGCGACGGCCTGCGCGAGCGCGGCTACCTGCCGGTCGTGACGCCGCACGTCGTGCACGAGGATCTCTACGCGACGTCGGGCCACCTCGAGAACTTCGCGCACGGCATGTTCGGGCCGATCGAGGTGGAGGGCCAGCGCTTCCGGCTCAAGCCGATGAACTGCCCGGGCCACATCCTCATCTACAAGAGCGACGCGCGCTCGTACCGCGACCTGCCGCTGCGCTACAGCGAGTTCGGCACCGTCTACCGCTTCGAGCTGAGCGGCACGCTGCACGGCCTCACGCGCGTGCGGGGCTTCACCCAGGACGACGCGCACCTCTTCTGCACGCCCGAGCAGCTGCAGGCCGAGTTCGAGCAGACGCTCGACGAGGCGCTGCGCTTGATGGAAGCGTTCGATTTCAGCGGCTTCGAGTATTTCCTGAGCACGCGCGGTCCCGAGCTTCGCGGGCCCACGGACGAGATCGCCGAAGCGGCGATTCGCAGCGCGCTGGAATCGCACAACCTGCCGTACGGCATCGACGAAGGCGGCGGCGCGTTCTACGGGCCCAAGCTCGACATCAACCTGCACGACGCGATCGGCCGCAAGTGGCAGCTCGGCACGGTGCAGGTCGACTTCACGCTGCCCGAGCGCTTCGACTTGAAATACCGCGGCTCCGACGGCGTCGACCACCGCCCGGTGATGATCCACCGCGCGCTGGCCGGCTCGCTCGAACGTTTCTTCGGCGTGCTGATCGAGCACTTCGGCGGCAACTTCCCGGCGTGGATCGCACCGGTGCAAGCCGTGGTCGCACCGATCTCCGAGCACCAGCTCGACTACGCCTATTCCGTGCGCGACGAGCTGCGCGCGCGCGGCTTCCGCATCGACGCCGACGCATCGAACGAAAAGCTCGGCTACAAGATCCGCCACTGGAAGACGCAAAAAGTACCGTACATTCTCGTGGTCGGCAAGAGCGAGCTGGCCGACGGCACCGTGAACGTCAACGAGCGCGGCATCGAGGCAAAGCGCACCGTGACGGTCGACGAGTTCGCGCAGGAGCTCGCCGCGAAGGTCGCCGCCCGGCGGTAGACGAGCGCCACCAAGCGCACCGCACTACGCGGTCGGAACGACGATCTCGGGCGCGGCCGCGGCGCGGCGCGTCCATAGTACGCCCGCGACGGTCGCCGCGACCGCTTGCACGAAGAGGACCAGCGCGACCGTCGCGGCCCAGCCGCCGCGTGACCACACGATCGCCGGCAGTACGGCGCCGAGCCCGCCTCCGACGTAGTACACCGTGAGATACAGCGACGCGGCCGTCGAGCGGCGCTCGTGCACGACGACGCCGATGTATCCTTGCGAGGCCGCTTGCGCCGCGAACGTACCCGTCGACATCAGCCCGAGGCCGACCACGATCGCCGCTACCGACGGCACGAGCGTCACGACCATACCGGCCGCGCTGACCGCGATGGCGAAAAGCACCGCGGTGCGATGCCCTGCGCGGTCGATGAGCCGCCCGGCGACCGGCGTCACGAACACCGCGATCAGGTAGACGAAAAACACGTTGCCCAGTGCAGCCGTGCCCAGCCCGAACGGCGGGGCGGCGAGATGGTACGTCGCGAACGTGAACGCCGCGACCAGCGAGAACAAGATGCTGCCGCCGACGACGAACGTCGCCAGCAGCTCCGGGTCGCGCGCGAAGCGCCCGATCGCGCGCACGGCGTCGCGCGCGGACGACTGCTTGGCAAAATGCGTCGCGCGCGGCAGCGCGGCGAACACGATCGCGCCGCCGATCAGGTTCAGCGCGCCCAGCACGATGAACGCGGCGTGCCAGTCCCAGCGGCTCGCGACGAGCGCCGACACATAGCGCCCCAGAAAGCCGCCGAGGACGTTGCCGCCGATGTACGCGCCGACCGCGCGCCCGCCCACGGCGGCTGGAAACTCTTCCGCGATGTACGCGAGCGTCACGGCGAACACGGCCGGCATGAACAGCCCTTGCACGAAGCGCCACACGAGCAGCGCGTGCAGCGTCGTCGCACCCGCGGCGGCGAACGTCACCAGCGCCAAGCCGGCGATCGCGCTGACGATGACGCGCTTGCGGCCGATCGCGTCGGCCAGCGGCCCGACGAACGGCGCCGCCAGCGCGCACGCAAAGGTCAGGACGGAGATCGTCGCGCCGACCGCCGCCTCACCGGTGTGGAACTCCGCGCGCAGATCCGGCAGCAGCGGCTGCGTCGCGTACATGTCGAGGAACGCGCTCCCGCCGCAGGCGGCGACGGCGAGGTAGCGGGGGTCGAAGCGCACGTCGTCGTGATATCACCGCGCATCCGCCAGCGCCTCTCCGGGGGCGCATCTGCCGACCGGTACCTCGGCATTACGGTTCCTTTCACCTAATCGTACGAGGTAGGTGTCGCCCGCGCATAGTGTGAAAGGACCTCTCGGGGCCTTACGGGGGAGGTACGATGAACCGCGGTTTATCGCTGGTTGAGGTGCGCGTCCTGCGCATGATCGCCGAAGGGTATCAAAGTAAAGAGATTGCCAGCGCGCTCGTTCGCAGCAAGGCGACGGTAGAGCACTACGTTCGATTTCTCATGGCGAAGTACGGCGCTCGCTCGCGGGCGCATCTCGTGGCACTCGCGATTTGTGATGGCAGTATCCCGGTCGATCAACTCCGCGCCGGGACGTTTCCGCTGTCTGACGGCACTCGCGCGGACGGCGGAACGCCGCGGTTACCGGTAACCGCGGCGTTCTCGTCCTACTCGTAGATATTGCCGTTTTCGTCAACGAGGAAGCTGCGGCCGCTGCCGGTGTCGATCTCGGAGTAGCCGTAGTCGATGCTGTACATCACGCAGCCGCCGAGCGCAGCACAGTCGACCGACCCGTTCCCGGTGTCGATGCTGTCGTTGATGTACATTTTTTGGGCAAATGCGGGCGCCATCAAGCCGATCGTGAGCATGGCGGCACCGGCAGCACCGGCGAGAATTTTTTTGATCATCTCTATCGATTAGCTCCGCGTGCGAATTAGAGGTTCAGCCTGCCGCGTTGGTGCGCGGCGGCCGATGTCTAGAACTATACGGAGCACCATCGCGAGCGGCAACCGGCTTGAGGATACTCGTTAGCACTTGTCGCGCCGTTAGTTGTGCCGAAAATGCTAATGACTCGCCGCATCGTTGATGCCGATGATGAAAAAGCCGCGTGCTTTCGAGAAGTTGACTTCCGGAAGCGCATGTGCGCCGATGCCGGCCTTCTCCAGCTCCGCCGCACTCGCCGCGGACAGGTGAACGCAGTTCAAGAGCGACGCGAGATCCTGCGGATCGTGAAAGGCCAGCGCGTACGTGCCCGCGCCGAGATCGGTGACCGCATAGCGCCCGCGCTCACCGCCGGCGATCCGTGCGCCGCCGAGATCTCGCTCGAGCACCGGCAAGAGTTCCTCCGCAGTGGGGCGGAAGTACCTGCTGCAACTGCCGTACGTGATCACCGCGTACGGGTGTTCGTTCGGCACCGAGAACGCATATCGCCGGAACGGGGTCAGGCGCGTCTTCGGCGCGATGTTGTAGATTCCGACCGCGGGCATGAAGTACGTGGGAATTCCCTCGAAGCCGACCGGTGAGCCGAAGAGGTGCCGGCTCTCGACGTCGTCCTCGGACGCTTGGTGGATGCGCATGCAGCCCAGCCACTGTTGCACCCGCGCGAAGGACGTGAGCGAGATGGTAAGAGCGTACGTCCCGCCGAGCGGCCGGTAGTGAACGATGAACCCGGGCGCCGACGGAAGCGGAGCATTCGGCATCGCTGGATACTCACCGTCGACCTTCTTGATCGACTGCGTGAAACGCGTGAGCTGCTCGAGAAACGGCGACAGGGACTTCGCGCGCTCGAACGTGCACGCGGTGCTGCCGTTGCGGATCCTGAACGGTTCCGTAGGCGTCACGTCCGAGAACGGCAAGATCGCCTTCTCGTCGCTCGTCGAGCGCGTCTCTACCAGGCCGCGCCCGGTCCCGGGCTGACGGCGGAACGTATCGCCGAGCGGGAGATCCAGCGTAACCGAGAGCGCGCGAACGCGTCGCGGAACGGTCAGGACCGGGAAACCCACACCGGCCGCGGACCGCAGCACCGCAGCGCCCGGAATCTGGAACGAATTTCCCGGATCGACGTTGGCGTCCGTGAGCCTCGCGGTCAGCGTGCCGTGCCTCACCTGCGCAGCCGCCGCGACATCGAGGGCGGAGACGCCTCTCGCCGAGAAGCGATTGTTCGCACCGTATCCGTGCAGTGCGGCGAAGTACTCGACGAACGAGTGAGGACGCTTGTAGTCGAGCGTCAATCCGTACGTCGAGTACGGAACCGACGGAAGCTGATTGCCCACGGCGACGACGGACGACGGGCCGGCGAAGCCTTGCGGGAGGGCGGTCAGGACGGCGTTCTGCAGGCCCACCTGCCAGATCGCGGTGAGATCTCCGCCACCAAAGATCCCGTTGGCGCGAATGCCGCGGTACCGGACGTCGATGCCCGGGACGCGGCTTTGAAGAAACACGTTCGACGACCCGAGCGACATCGTTCGTCCGCACGCGAACGGCGACGATGCCGCGGCGGAAGCATCGGAGAAATATGATGCATCGACCGCGCCGGGGAAAAGGACCGCCGCAAAAGGCAAATCCACCGAGACGTTGTGCTGCGTCTGTGTGTACGCCACGATGCTGAGCTCCCCATCACCGCCCCAACGGCGTCCGTAACTTGCCCGCAACGTCTCGGCGCGCGTAGCGCCGCCGAGGGTTTGCGGCCCCGTGCCGACCGCGACGCCGGCATCACAGAAGAACCGTAAGGCGGCCGGATCCGGGATGAACGGTATCGTCGCGTCACGGGAGGTCTGCTGCGCCGTGCTCGCAGCGACCCTGAGGTCCTCTTGATCACTGAAGCGCGCGCGCAACTGCGCGGAGAAGTCCCCGCCGTGCGCTTCCGCAAACCGTGACGCTCCCGCCGCGGCGGTGACCGAGAACTTGCCGCGCGTGACCGTATCGGTGAGACGCGTCAACGAGCTGTGCGATGTGAATGCGCTGCGAACGTTGAGTGGTCCAAGGGCGTCCTGCACGCGGTCGTTCTCGGTGAGGATCGCTTCGACGAGTGAAAAGGTCTGCGCTCCGACGGACGCCCCGGCGCTGAGCGTCGCGCCACCCGTGTCGTGGGTCGCCGATGACGCGAAGGGCTCCGGCACACCGGCGACGAGACGCTGCGAGAGATCGAGGACGGCTCGAGCTCGGCTCTCATACACGTTCGCGCGCAGGGTCGTCTCGCCGACGACGCCGTTCGCCTCGGCCTGAACGTAATGGAATGCGCCGTTGAAGCTATTGCCGGGGCCGAATCCGCACGGCAGGGCGCTGACCCGCTCGGCGCAGACGAGGTCCGTCGCGCGGATCGCCTCGACGCCGACGACGGAAACCGTCCCGCGGTCCCCGAGGAGCTGCTGCACTTTGAGCAAGGTGGACGTCTTGAAGTTCGCACCGCCGTGCACGTAATCGAGCCCCGATTCGTCGAGAAACCGGTCCCCCGTCAATCGCCCCGTGTTGCCGCGGACGTTTCGGACCAACGCGAATCCCGTCCGGTGGGTGGAGCCGTTCGCCGCGAAGCTCAGCGAGCCGAAATCTTGACCGCCCGCCGTTCCGACGAACGATCCTCGCCAGAACAACGACGGGTTCACCGTGCTGAAGTCGACCGAACCGGACAGCGCGCCGGCGCGTGGGTCGAACGATACGCTGCTCCCCGAGAACAAGTCCGCACCATACGTGAGAAGCTCGTTCGCGAGGCGTGACGACAAGAGCGGAAGCCCGTCGATGGAAACCCCGGTCTGCGACGTCGGATGCCCCTCGAGGGAGATCTGCGAGCTCGTCTGTCCGTACGGGTCGCTCGAGTCCTGGAGATCGACCCCGGGAAGCCGACCGAGCGTCTCCAGCGTATCGATCGAGAGCTTGCGGTATGCCGACGCAGCTTCCGACGACGTGCTCGCGTGGGAACGTCGGGCGGTCGCCGTGCCGATCACCTTCAATCCCAGCGCCGTCAACTCTACTTGGATCGTTACGACGGTATCGGCTACGACGTCGATGTCCGGAACGCGGAGCCGCTGGTATTTCGGTCCGCTCACCAGCGCGGAATAACGGCCGGGAACGAGATCGGTAAAGGTTGCGGTGCCGTCGCGATCCGCCACCAGCGTCGTCGACACCGGTCCAGAGATGCTGACTTTTGAAACAGGCAGCGGACGCCCAGTGCTCTTGTCGCGCACCGCGAACGTGAGCGTTCCGCCGGCATCGGCGAGAGCGACCCCAGCGGAGCAATAGAGGACGCACAAGGACCAGAGCAGCGCCCCAGCCCACCCCAAAGGCCTGGTCCACATCTTCGCGAGCTTTCCCCCGCGTCCGTTGCATCCTCCCCAAACGTCGGGCGCAACCGCCGCCGAGCGATGCAGGGTCGGGGATGACGATGCTCCTGCTCGGAATCGAAACGTCGTGCGACGACACGGCGACCGCCGTCGTTCGCGACGGCGTTCGCGTGCTCTCGAACGTCTCGACCAACCAGGACGAGTTCCACGCGAAGTACGGCGGCATCGTGCCGGAGATTGCGAGCCGCCGTCACGCGGCGCTGCTGTCCGCCGCGATCGATGATGCGCTCACGCGCGCCGGCGTCGCGCTCGCCGAACTCGACGGCATCGCCGTGACGTCGGGGCCGGGCCTCATCGGCAGCCTCGTCGTCGGCGTCGCGGCCGCCAAGGCGCTGGCGTTCGCGACCGGCCTCCCGCTCTACGCGGTCAACCATCTGCACGGGCACCTCTTCGCGGCGTTCCTCGAACGCGACGAGCCGCCGCCGTACCCGTTCCTCGCGCTGCTGGTTTCCGGCGGCCACTCGCAACTCGTCGAGGTGCGGTCCCCGACGGCACTGCGTGTGCTGGGCAAGACGCGCGACGACGCGGCGGGCGAGGCGTTCGACAAGACCGCGCGGCTGCTCGGGCTCGGCTTCCCGGGCGGACCCGCGCTCGAAGCGCTCGCGCGCGACGGGGATCCGCGCGCGTTCGCGTTTCCGCGTTACCGGCCCGAGCCCGGCTCGCTCGCGATGAGCTTCTCCGGGCTCAAGACGTCAGTCCGGTATTTTCTCGAGTCCGACGCCGGAACGCGTGCGCGGCGCGAAGACGTCGCGGCGTCCTTCCAAGCCGCGGTGGTCGACGCGCTGATCGATCGCGTCGCGCGCGCGCTCGACGCGAACGATTATCGAGCGCTCGTCCTCAGCGGCGGGGTCGCCGCGAACGGCGCGCTCCAAGCCGCCTTCACCGCGCTCGGCGACGCGCGCAACATCCCGTCGTTCATCCCCGAGCATCGCTTCTGCACGGACAACGCCGCGATGATCGCAGCGGCCGCGGAACGCCGCGCGGACGTCGCGCGCGTCGACCCGCGCACGCTCGTCGCCGACCCGAACCTGCCGTTCGTCGCGGCGAACGGTTACGCTGAAGGCGCATCGACGCGAAGAGCCCAGCGCTCGTGGTCGCGCCACGCACCGTCGATGTAGAGATAGCCCGGCGAAAAGCCTTCCTTCGCGAAACCGGCGCGCTGCACGAGCGCGATCGACCGCACGTTGTCCGGCTGCACGTTCGCCTCGACGCGGTGCAGTCCGAGCTCGTCGAACGCGTAGCGCACCGCGGCGCGCAGCGCCTCCGTCATGAGGCCGCGACCGCCCGTCGGCGCATATCCCCAGTAGCCCAGATACGCGCTGCGGAACACGCCGAGGACGATCTCGTTGAAGTTGAATACGCCGACGAGCGCGCCGCCAGGCTGCTCGCGCGCGAGCAGCGAGACGTTCGCGCCGGTGACGCCGCGCGCGAACCACGCATCGAAACCGTTCTGGTCCGTGAACGCGCTGATCCACGGCGCGTGATAGGCGGCGCTGTCGCGGTTCGCCGCGATCAGCTCCGCCGCGTCGGCGCGCTGCGCGCGCCGCACGTCAACGGACATCGCCGTGTTCGAGCAGCCAGTCGATCGCATGTGCGAAGTTCTCGCGCGTGGGCTCGTCCTCGAACAGCACGCCGTTGAGGAAGAACGCGGGCGTCCCGGGGATGCCGCTTTCCTCACCGCCTTGCTTGACGTCTTCGACGATGCCGGTGTAGGTGTGATCGCGCAGCGCTTGCGCGAGCGCCGCGTCGTCGAGGCCGAGCGCGCGCACGTAGCCGAGCAGGTGCTGGACGTCGAGCGCGCGCTGGTGCTCGAAGAGCGTGTCGTGGAGCTCCCAGAACGCGCCGTGGTCGGCCGCGAACTCCGCGGCTTCGGCGGCGGCTTGCGCGTGCGGGTGCTGCAGCAGCGGGAAGCTGCGGAACACGACGCGCAGCCTGCCGGCATACGTTTTCTCGAGCGCTTTCACCACGGGGTACGCGACGCCGCAGTACGGGCACTCGAAGTCCCCGTACTCCACCAGCGTCACGGGCGCATCGGCCGGACCGCGCACGTGATCGTCGGGTCCGACCGGCACCGCCAAGCGGACGAGCCCGTCGTCCATCAGTCGCAGCTCACAGTCACGCGTTCAGCGCAGCGTCAGGATCAGCCGGAACGACGCCGGCTCGAGCACGAGCGCGTCGCGCGGCTGCAAACCGAACGGCGTCGGGTACGGCGTGCCCAGGCCGAGCCGGGTGAAGCGGCCGCTCACGGCGTTCGTCAGGTTCGTGCCCGCCACCGTGACGTCGACGTTCCGCCACGACTTGCCCAGCGCGGCGCTCACCGTCGCGAAATGCGGCTGCGCGAGCTCGTTGTTCGCGCTCTTCGCGGTGACGTTCGCCGCGCCGTGCACGCCGCCGCGCGCGTAGCGAAGGCCGAACGAGAACGTCTGGATCGGGACGCCGCCGAACTGCTGGCCGGCGACGAGATTGGAGCCCGACGTCGGGTTCGCCGCGACGACGTCGGGGAGCGACGTCGGATACGCGGCGTTCACGCCGTACTCGGCGGTCCCGAACCACGCGCCGAACCGGTGCGCGAGGCGCAGCGAACCGCCCTGGTACACCACGTTGCCGACGTTCACCGGAAACGACTGCGCGACGACGGTGCTGATGGGATTTCCCATCGCGTCGAGCGGACACGCCGTGCCGAGCGGGTAGAAAACCTCGATCGGGTCGCGCAGGTTCGTACGGTACAGCGTCACGTCGGCCGTCGTCGCGCCGACGCGTTTGCCGTAGCCGAGCTCGTATTCCGTCGCGTGCTCGGCGTGCTCGTTGCGGTTGCCGTTCGCGCCGACGCAGTTCTGATCGGGCGTCAGGTCCGCGACGGGCAGCGTGTACAGCTCGCTCAGCAGCGGCGCGCGGAACCCCGTGCCCACCGCAAAGCGCAGCGTGCCGTTGTGCCCGTCGTCATACGCCAGTCCGAGGCGGCCGTCGGTGCTCGTGCCGAACGTCGACCAATGCGCGGACACGACGCTCGCGGCGACGCGCACGCGCGGCCCGACGCCGGCGGCGGCGCGAGCCCACACCTGCGTGCCCGTCTCGTGCAGCGGCTGCACGAACTGATCCGGCGACGCCAGCGTCTCCGAGCGCGCTTGCGCGCCGAGGGCGAGCGTCGCGGCACCGATCGCGCGGCTCCACTCGACCGTCGTCGTCGCGAGCCGGTCGACCAGCGACACGTCGTAGGGCGAGAACGCGCCGGCATCGGGCAGCGTGCGCGTCACCGCCGTCGCGTTGCTCGACAGCCCGCTGCTGATCGCCAACGTGCCTGCGCCGAGCGGCACCGTCAGGCTCGCGAGCGTCGCGCGGATGCTTTGCGCCGACGTCTCCGGCCCGCTGCCGACGAACTCCGCGCCCGGCACATCGACGTTCGGGTCGGCGGGCGCCGTCTGCGCCGCGCCTTCGTCGCGCACGCTGTTGACGCTCAGCGCGCGCACGCGCAGCGCGGAGCGCGGCGTGAAATCGTACGCGAGGTTCACGAGCGACGTGGCGACCGACGTCGCGGAGCCGATGCGCGTCGCGACGAGCGCCGTCACGGGATTGCCGAGCGCATCGACCGCTCCGGTCGGGACGTTCAGCGTCACCGGATAATCGTGCACGTAGCCGCCGGAATGCCGGCTGCCGAGCGCGAGCGCGTAGCCGAAGCGCGAAACGCGGCCCGTCGCGTTGATCTCGGCCGACGTCGTGCCGAACGAGCCGGCCGATAGCCGCACCATGCGCTGCGGTGTCGCGGTGGGCCGCAGCGAGACGAGGTTGATCTCGCCGCCGATCGTGTCCGCGCCGCGCGTGTCTTCGGGGCCGACGCCTTCGCTCACGTCGATCGCGGATAGCACGGAGCTCGGGAACGATGCGAGATCGAGATCGCCGGTGTTCGCGTTGTTGAGCGGTTGCCCGTCGAGCGCGATGCGCGTCTCCGACGGATCGGGTCCGCGCAGCGACACGACCGCGGTCGCGCTCGACGTCCCCGCATCGGGGCGCGTGACGGTGAGCGAGGGAATCGTCGCGAGCGCATCGAGGATGCGGTCGTAGCCGTTGGCGTCGAGGTCGAGCCGCGTGATCTGGCGCGTCGGCACCGTGCTGTGCGGCACGGCGAGGCGCCCGTCGACGACCACCCGGCCGATCTCGCGCAGGCGGCCCGAACCCAGCGGCTCGAGCGTCACGTCGAGGCGCTCGTCCTCGTGCACGATCACGTCGGTCTCCGCAACGGCGTAGCCTGACGCGACGATCGTCACCCGATACGCGCCGGGCAGCGCGGTGAAGCGGAAGTTTCCGCGCGCGTCGCTGTCGGCGTCCACGCTGGCGGAGCCGGCGGCGTGGACGTGCGCGCGGAGCGGGGCGCCGTCCGCGGAGCGGACGGCGCCGGTCACGCCGCAGCACCCGACGGCGGCGGCGACCAGGAACGGCAAAGGCATGACCGCTACCGTTCGAAGGACCAGCGCCGAATCGCTGCCGCCACGGCGTCGAATTCGACGGGCCGGATGCGCTCCCGCAACGCCGCTTCGTCCGTCGTATCGCCCAAGGCCACCGGCACGCGCACCAGCACCGCCCCGCGGTCCGTCGCTTCGGTGACGTAGTGCACGGTGACGCCGCTCCACGGAACCCCGTAGCGGACGGCGTCGCGCAGCGCATGCGCGCCCCGCAGCGCCGGGATCACGGTACCGTCGGGGGCCACGACACGATCCGCGGCGGGATCGAGCGGCAGGAACGACGGGTGCAGGTTGATCGTCTCCGGGAAGCGCCGCAAGAACGCCGGCGGCAGCAGGTGCATCCAGCCCAGCAGCAGCACGAGCTGCGGCTCCGTGTGGGCGACCGCGTCGATCACGCGCTCGTCGAAGCTCGCGCGCGTTTCGTTCGCGCGATCCCACACCACGCCGACGGCATCGACGCCGTACTCGCGCGCCAGCATCGAGCGCACCGGCGCGCGCGTCGTTCGCGACGAGCGCGCGCACGTCGAGCGGCAGGCGCCCGTCGCGCACGCGCTCGAGCACGCTGCGCGCGTTCGTTCCGGCGCCGGACGCCAGGATCGTCGCGCGAAACGGTCCGGTAGTCGTACGTGAACTCCTCGACGACCGATGCGCCCGTGCGCCGCACGTACGACGCGATGAGTCTTTCGCCGCTCACCGCCGGGATCAGCGCGGACGCGTACCCGCTCGCGCGCAGCCCGCACAGCGCCGCCGTCAGCAGCACCTCGCCGATCCCGCCGCCACGCTGCGCTTCCGCGACGCCGTACGGTCCGAAGATGCCGGCGTCGTCGCGGTCGCGCCACGCCCGCAGCCACCGGAATTTCAAGCCGCGTGCGCCGAACGCCGCGAAGCCCGCGATCGCGCCGTCGCGCTCGGCGACCCACGCGCTGCCCGCGCCCGCTTCGAACGACCACCACGACGGCGCGAAGTGCAAGTCGATCCACGCGGCGAGCAGCGCGTCGGGGCCGTCGATGCGGCGCAGCGTATAGCCCGCGCGCGCCGCGGCGTCCTGCGCGCCCGCGAGCGCGCTCGCGCCGTACCGCTCGTCGTCGAGCGCGGCGAGCAGGTTCACCGCCATGTCGTACGCGCGCGGACTAAGCGCGCGCGGGGCGCACGACGACGCGCGGCTCGCCGTCGCGGCGCGGCTGCACGAAGCCCACGACGCGCGCGCCGGGCGCGGCGCCGAGCGCGCGGTCGACGTCGGCGATCGGCACGATCAGCGTGTAGCCGACGCCCATGTTGAGCGTGCGATACCGTTCTTCGTGCGCGAGGTCGCCGCGCTTCACCAGCTCGGCCATGATCGGCGGCACCGTCCAGCGCGTCTGCTCGAACACCGCGGCCGCGTGCTCGGGCAGCGTGCGCGGCACGTTCTCGAGCAACCCGCCGCCGGTGATGTGCGCCATCGAGCGCACCGCGGCGACGCGCTGGATCGCGCGCACGGGCTCGCGGTACGACGGGTGCGGCGCGAGCAGCGCGTCGCCGTACGTCGCGTCGCCGAACGGCGCGCCGTACTCGTCTTCCGCGATGAGCGCGCGCGCGAGCGTGTAGCCGTTCGTGTGCAAACCGACCGCAGGCAAGCCGACGATCGCGTCGCCCGGCTGCACGCGGTTCGGATCGGGGACCGCGTCGAGGTCGACGATGCCGACGATCGTGCCCGCGAGGTCGAAGTGGTCGGGCCGGTACACGCCCGGCATCTCCGCGGTCTCGCCGCCCAGCAGCGCGCACGCGTTCTCGCGGCACGCGCGGTGCACGCCGGCGACGACCTGCGCCGCGACCTCGGGGTCGAGCTTCCCGACCGCCAGATAGTCCAGAAAGAACAGCGGCTCGGCACCGGTGACGAGGATGTCGTTCACGCAGTGGTTGACGAGGTCGGCCCCGACCGTGCCGTAACGCCGGAGCGCGGAGGCAATCAGAATCTTCGTCCCCACGCCGTCCGTCGAGCCCACCAGCGCTCGCTTGCCGTCGCCTGGGAGCCGGAAGAGCCCGCTGAAGCCCCCGAGGGAACCCAACTGGTCGGGGTGCGTCCAATCGGACGTCACGTCGCGATAGCGCTGGACCGCCAGGTTGCCGGCGTCGATGTTCACGCCGGCCCGCGCGTACGCGTCACTCATAGCGGAGGGCCGCGCCGACGGCGCGCGAATCGCGAGCAGGTTGTCCAATCACGGTCGCTCGACCGCTTCTGTCCATCCGGAGGAATCCATGCAGGTCCACGTCTCGAACGACGCGCCGACGTCGGTGAGCACCGGCGCGCTCGTCGTGCCGGTCTTCGCGGGGGGCGCCGTCGACGGCGCGGCCGCGGAGGTCGACACGCTGCTCGGCGGCGCGATCGCCGACATCCTGGCCGGCGGCGAGATCTCCGGCAAGGCGAACGAGACGTCCCTGGTCCACGCGAAAGACGCGCCGTTCAAGCGCGTGCTGGTGGTCGGCCTCGGCGAGCGCGACGCGTTCAACGCGGCGAGCCTCGCGAAGTACGCGGGCACGGCGGTGCGGTATCTCGGCAAGCGCGGCATCAAGGCGATCGCGTTCGCGCTGCCGGCGAGCGTCGACGCGGCGCAAGCGGCGTCGTTCGTCGCCGAAGGCGCGATCGCGGGCACGATCGACACGACGCTCTACCGCACCGAGCCCGACAAACCCGTCGTCACCGAAACCGTCACGATCCTCGCCGGCGCGTACGACCGCGCAACCGTGGAAACCGGCGCGAAGCGCGGCAGCGTGATCGGCGAAGCGGTCAACGCGGCGCGCCGCATGGCGCTCACGCCCGCGAACGACATGACGCCGACGCACCTCGCGGCGCGCGCGAAAGAGCTCGGCAAGGATGCGGGCCTCGACGTCGACGTGCTCGACGAGAAGCGCATGGAAGAGCTCGGGATGGGCTCGCTGCTCGGCGTGTCGCGCGGTTCCGACGAGCCCGCGACGCTCAGCGTGATGACGTACAAGGGCGATCCGTCGTCGAGCGAAACGCTCGCGCTCGTCGGCAAAGGCCTGACGTTCGACAGCGGCGGCATCTCCATCAAGCCGGCCGAGAACATGCACGAGATGAAGTACGACATGTCGGGTGGTGCCGGCGTGATCGCGGCGATGTGGGCGATCGGCAAGCTGCGCCCGAAAATCAACGTGATCGGCCTCGTGCCGTCGTCCGAAAACCTCCCGGGCCACAAAGCGATGAAGCCCGGCGACATCCTCAAGGCGATGAACGGCAAGACGATCGAGGTGATCAACACCGACGCCGAAGGCCGGCTCATCCTCGCCGACGCGCTGTGCTACGCGCGCAAGCTCGGCGCGACGAAGCTCGTCGACGCCGCGACGCTCACCGGCGCATGCGTCGTCGCGCTCGGCCACGCGGCGAGCGGCACGATGTCCAACGACGACGCGTTCGTCGAGCGCTTCCTCAAAGTCGTGGCGAGCTGCGGCGAGCGCTACTGGCGCCTGCCGATCTACCCGGACTACGAGCAGGCGGTCAAGAGCGACATCGCCGACCTGAAGAACAGTGCCGGGCGCGCGGCGGGCGCCGAGTCCGCGGCCGCGTTCCTCAAAGCGTTCGTCGGCGACACGCCGTGGATCCACCTCGACGTCGCGGGCACCGCGTACCTCGACAGCGAGTCGCCGTTCATGGCGAAGGGCCCCACCGGCACGCCGGTGCGCGCGTTCGTCACGATGGTCGAGGACCTCGCGAAAAACGGCACGCCGACCAACGGCGTCGCGAAGGCCTCGGCGACCGCTTCCGCGGTCTGAGCGCGGGTACACGACCGGTATGAACCCTCACGAGCCGGTCGTGCCCGAGCCAGACGCGCCGAACAACTCGCCGGGCGGCCCGGTCAGCGACCCCGCGCCGCCCGAGCAGCCCGCGGAATACGACGCGAAAGACGACGAGCTGGACGCCTACGACGAGGCGGAAGCCGAGTCGTTTCCGGCGAGCGACCCGCCCGCCGCGTCCCAGCCCGGCGTGGGCTGATCCAGCACGCGGTGCAGCACCGCGAGCTCGCGTTCGGCCCACTCCGCGCGCTCGCGCCAGCGCGCCGCTTCGCGGCCCAGCGCCCGCGAATGCAGCACTTCCAGCGCTAGGCCGACGGCGGTCGCGACGTCCTGAAGCCCGTCGCGTTCGGTCGCGGTGTACGCGTACGGCACCGCGCCGAGGGCGAGCAGGCCCCGGATCCGGCCGGCGGCGATGAACGGCAGCAGCAGCGACCCGGCGAGCACCGAGCCCGGCGGCGCGTCGAGCGCGGCGCGCTCGGCGCGCAGCGCCACCATGGCCTCGTCGTCCTGGTCGACCGCGTCGAGGTCGCCGAACGGCATGTCGCCAGCGGCGGCGCCCAGCGTGTAGACGCCGTCGGCGTCGGGCGTGTAGGCGGCCACCCAGACGGCGCCCGTAGCGAACTGGACGGCGTCGACCGCGCGCTCCAGCGCCGTCAGGCGGTCCTCGATGAAGTGCACGTGGCGGACGAAGGCCGGCAATCCGGAGTGGGTCATGGTCCGGTTTTCGGCCGCAATGGTGCGGCCCGCGAGTCAGGCCTTGAGCGCGGGTTGCATGTCGGTCTGGAGGCTGCCGTTGGACACGGCCGGCCGGCTGGGATAGCGGCCGTTCAAGCAGCCGAGGCAGAAGTCGCCGGAATCGCGGCCCGTCGACTCGACGAGGTTCTCGATGCTCAGGTAGCCCAGCGAATCCGCGCCGATGCGCTCGCAGATCTGCGGCACGCTCAAGTTCGCGGCGATCAGCTCCGCGTACGTCGCCATGTCGACGCCGAGATAGCACGGGTGCACGATCGGCGGCGACGTGATGCGCAGGTGCACTTCGCGCGCGCCCGCGTCGCGCAGCAGCGACACGATGCGCGGCGTGGTCGTGCCGCGCACGATCGAGTCGTCGACGACGACGACGCGCTGGCCGCGCAGGTTCTCGACGATCGGGTTGAACTTGAGCTTCACGCCCTGGCTGCGCATCTTCTGGTCGGGGCTGATGAACGTGCGGCCGATGTAACGGTTCTTGATGAGCCCTTCGACGTACGGCGTGCCGCTCTCCGAGGCGTAGCCGATGCCGCCGGGGATCGCGCTGTCGGGCACCGCCATCACCACGTCGGCGTCCACAGGGTGCTCGCGCGCGAGCGCGCGGCCCATCTGGTAGCGCGCCATGTAGATCGAACGCCCGCTCAGCACGCTGTCGGGCCGCGCGAAATAAATGTACTCGAACATGCACAGCGACGCGGGCTTCACCACCTCGGTGTGCTCGGTGCGAATGCCGCGGCCGTCGACGCACACGACTTCACCGGCGGCGATCTCGCGCAGGTAGTGCGCGCCGACGGTCGCGAGCGCGCACGACTCCGACGCGATCATGTAGCCGCGGTCGCCGTACGTGCCGATGCACAGCGGCCGCACGCCCCACGGGTCGCGGAAGCCGTACACCGCGTCGCGCGTGAGCATTACCACAGAGTACGCGCCTTCGGCGATGCGCATCGCGGCCCGAATCTTGTCGGTCCACGTCGGCCCGGGCGCGAGCGCGATCGTCTTCGCGAGGATCTCGGAGTCGGACGTCGCCGCGAGCCGCACGTCGTCGGGCAGCTTCGCGGCGAGCTCGTCGGCGTTGGTGAGGTTGCCGTTGTGCGCGAACGCGAACTGGCCGAGCTCGGACTCTTCGACGAACGGCTGCGCGTTGACGATGATCGAGCTGCCCGTGGTGGAGTAGCGCGTGTGCCCGATCGACACGAAGCCGCGCAGCCGGCCCAGGATCTCCTCGTCGAACGAGCCGGTGATCAGGCCCATCTGCCGGTGGCTGTCGATGCGCCGGCCGTCGCCGACCGCGAGCCCGGCGCTCTCCTGGCCGCGGTGCTGCAGCGCGTAGAGCCCGAAGTAAGCGAGCCGCGCGACGTCTTCGCCGGGCGCGTAGACCCCGGCCACCCCGCACGCTTCGTGCAGCACGTCACCGGCGGGTTGCACCGCTTCCCCATCCCACGCGCGCGCCATACTTCAGGCTTCAGGAACCGCGTTGGACGGTCCCGGTTTCGGTTCAGCCGCTAGCGGCGCGACCGCGATCCGAACAGCTCGAGCAGCGCGAGGAAGATGTTGATCGCGTCGAGGTAGATCGCGACGGCGAGCTGGACGGGCGTCAAACCGTCGCCGCCGGCGCGGATGCGGCTGAAATCCACGAGCGTCAGCAGCGTGAAGACGCCGAGCGTCAGCCACGAGTACGTGTCCGGGTGCACCCAGTGCGTGAACATGGAGACCAGCCCGACGAGCACCAGCGCGACGAGCAGCCCCGTCGCGATCCCGCTGAAGCGGCGCCAGTCGACCGAGAACACGAACGCCACGCCGCCCAGCACGAGCATCCCGAATCCGGTCGTCGCCGCGGCGTTCACCACGACGTCGGGGCCGATCGTTCGCACGTACGCGGCGATGACGGGCGCGAGGCCGATGCCTTCGAGGAACGTGAACGCGTAGAACCACAGCAGCGCGATCTGCGGGCTGTTGCGCACGCCGTTCATCACGAACAGCAGCACGAAGCCGCCGACCAGCGCCAGGAGCCCGGCGCCGTACGAGAGGTCGCGGAACAGATACGCCGCGACGGCCGTGATCAAAAAACCGACCCCGGTGATGCCGAGGACTTGGCCCAGGAGGTTGATCCCGCTGCCGGCCGCGGCGGACGCGGGTGGGCCGCCGTAGGGCGAGCGGCCGTAGGGTGAGCCCTGTCGATACATCGCAACCTTCTCCTACCCCGTCGGCGGGGCGCGGGTTACGGTCGGACGAAACGGTCGCGCCGAAGATGGTCGCCGCGTCTCGTTTCCGGACCGTGGTGGTCCCGCTGCGCCGCTATGCGGGCGCCGCGGCGGCTGCCGCCGTCACGTTCGTCGTGATCCTGATCAGCTCGCACCTGCGCTCCACGCAGCAGAACAACTACGTGCGGGTCGCGTACGCGTGGCTGCACGGCCGGATGTGGATCGACTGGCCGGGGCGCTGGATGGACGCCGTGCAGTACAACGGGCACTACTACGGCGTCGACGGGCCCGTGCCGGCGCTGTTCATGCTGCCGTGGGTCGCGCTCTGGGGCAACGACGCGAACCAGACGACGGTCGCGATCGCGTTCGCCGCGGTCGCGACGTTCCTCGCGTGGGTGCTCGCGGAACGGCTCGGCGTGACGGACCTCGCCACCAAAGTGTTTCTCACGATGTTCTTCGTCGCCGGCACCGACGTGTGGTGGTGCGCGGAGCTCGGCGACGTGTGGTTCCTCGCGCACCTGTGCGCGGTGGCGTTCATCCTCGGCGCGCTCGTCGAATTGTGCGGCAAGAACCGCGGCTGGCTCGTGGGAGTTTGCGGCGTGCTCGCGTGCGGCGCGCGCTTTCCGGAAGTCGCAGCGCTGCCGCTGCTCGTGTGGGGGCTTTGGTCCGGCGCGTTCGCGGGCGCCGCGCCCACGCGCGAGCAGCGGTTCAAACGGCTGCGTTCGTTCGGCATCGTGCTCGCGTGCTGGGCGATCGCGTTCGTCGGCTACGACGAGCTGATGTGGGGGACGATCGTCGACATCGGCCACACCGTGTACTATCACGCGGACGGGTGGGGCCAGAAGACGGGCTCGCCGTTCCGGCTCTCCTATCTGCCGTACGAGATCTATTCGTACTTCTTCCGCGCACCCGTCTTCCTCGAGTGGCTTCAGCAGCCGGTGTGGCCGTACGTCAAGCCCGATGGGCTCGGCATCGCGCTCACGTTCACCAGCCCGGCGCTCGTCCTCGCGTTCCTCGCCAAAACGCCGCGCAACGTCGTCATCGCGCTGTGGATCACGACCGCGCTCGTCGCGGCGCCGTCGTTTTTCTACTACCTCAACGGCTGGGTGCAGTTCGGCATGCGGCACATGCTCGATTTTCTGCCGTTCCTGTTCGCGCTGATGGCGATCGCGGTGCGCGACCGGCTGCCGAACTGGGGCATCGCGCTGATCATCTGGTCGTCGCTGGTCGGCGCGTGGGGCGTGTGGTACTGGAACAGCTTCGTCCGCACCAACGGCTGACCCGGTAGGCGGCAAGCGGCGAACCCGCCTTCGCGCGAAGGCGAAGCTCCGTGCGCCATCGAACGCACGTTCGATGGCGGGGCTTCCGATCGCTCGCCGGCCGAGCGAGATCCGGGTCGAAGAGATCACTGCGAAGAGCGCGCTCAACCGCGTCCGCGGGATGGGCTTCACCTGGTCGCTGAATCCGTTCACCGGGTGCATCCACCAGTGCGTCTTCTGCTACGCGCGGGGGACGCACGCGTATCGCGAGCTCGACGGCATTCGCGAGTGGGGCTCCGTGCTGGGCGTCAAGGTGAACGTCGCGGCGGTGCTGCGCGCCGACCTCGCCGGGCGCGCGTACCGCGGTGAGGAGATCGCCATCGGCACCGCCACCGATCCGTACCAGGCGCTCGAAGGGCGCTACCGCTTGATGCGCGGCATCCTGCCCGCGCTGCGGGACGCGCGCGCGCCGTTCCACGTCACCACGCGCTCGCCGCTGATCGTGCGCGACCTGGACCTGCTCGCGGAGTGTGCGCGGCGCGCCGACGTCGGCGTCGCGGTCAGCATTGCAACGCTCGACGACGCGCTCGCGCGCGAGATCGAGCCGACCGTCGCGCCGCCGCTCCAACGGCTGCGCGCGGTGCGCGCGCTCGCCGATGCCGGGATCCGCGTCGGCGTCGCCGTCGCGCCGGTGCTGCCCGGCCTCACCGACGATCCGGCCGCGCTCGCCGCGGTCGTGCGCGCGGCGGCGGACGCGGGCGCATCGCACGTGTGGCACAGCGCGCTCAACCTCGGCACGATCACGCGCGACGCGTACTTCGCGTTCTTGCGCTCGTCGCGACCGCACCTGGTCGAACGGTACGAGCGCTTGTTCGGTCGCGGCCGCTACGCGGAGCCGGCGTACGTGCGCGAGGTCGCCGACCGCGTCCACGCGGCGTGCCGCGCGACGCGCTTCGCACGGCACCGCACACTTCCGCGCGACCATTCGGGCGCGCAGCTGGCGCTCTTGTAGAGGCCCGCACCCCGCCGCGCTGGAAATTTATGGCTATGACCAGTCGGTGGTGGCGTCTTTCGCCGGCCCTGTTTTTGCTATTCGGGCTCGGCGCGCCGGCGCTCGCCGACGACGCGCCGCCCGATGCGGCCGCGATCCGCCAAAACGTGCGCGCTGCCGCGGCCGTTCCGTCCGCATATCGGCGCACCACCGTGACGACGTCCTCGAACGGGACGACGCGGACCGTGCGCTACGCCAAGCGCGGCGACGAGTGGCGCGAGATCGTGGAGCGAGGCCCGTTCCACACCGAGTACGGCAAGACGAAAGATGCCGACTGGCACCAGAACGACAACGGCCAGACCGTCATCGACGAGCCCGATCCCGGTGTCGCAAAAGCGGATCCGACCACCACGAAAGTGACGCGCGTGCACGCGCCGGTCGAGGCATGGGTCGTGGCCGAGCTCAACAAGCACGGGCACGGGACGCGCGAGTACGTCGACCCGGTCACCTGGCGCATCGTTCGCGAAGAGGACGTGACCGCCAACGGCACCATCGCGACCGTGTACGACGACTTCCACGCCGACGGCGGGCGCGTGTTCGCGCACCGTTGGACGACCGAGAACGGCTACGCGCGCACGACGAGCGACACGCGCGTGACCGCGTACGATTCCGGCGACGTGCCGGCATCGGACGTCGCGATGCCGGACAGCCGCAGGCACTTGGTCACGTTCCCGGCCGGCGTGCCGTCCGTCACGCTGCCGGCGCAGTTCGGGCGCCAGCACATCGTCGTGCGCGTCATGGTCGGCACGCGCGGCTTGGACTTCTTGCTCGACACCGGCGCGGCCGGCATCACGATCGACAGCGGCGTCGCGCGCCAGCTCGGGCTCACGGCCTACAACCGCCAATCCGCGGTGACGGCACAGCGCTACGACACCGCGCGCACGATCGTGCCGGAGATGCACATCGGGAGCCTGGTGATGCGCGACGTCGCCGTGCAAATGGTGCCGGACAGCGACGAGATCGAGCCCGGGTACAAAGCCGTCGGCCTGCTCGGCTTCGATTTTCTCTCCGAGCTGGGCATCACGATCGACTACGAGAAGAAGCAAGTCACCGTCGTGCGCGAACCCGACTACGCGGCGCCGCAGGGCAATCGCGTGTTCGCGCTGGACGTGCGCATCGGCGACGGCGTGCCGTACACGAACGTGACCGTCAACGGCGCGCTGAGCGAGCGCTTCTTGCTGGACACGGGCGGCGCGGGGACGTTCATGATCTTCGACGCGTTCGCGCGCAAGCACCCCGAAGCGCTCGTCGACAAAGGCTTCGGCGGCGACCTGCGCAACGTCGATTACTACGGCGTGGGCGGACGGATCGATACGCAGCCCTATCAGCTCCACAGCGTCAAGCTCGGCAGCCTCAACTTCCAAGACTTCGTCGGCTTCCGCGTCATGTCGGCGCAGAGCTACGACTGGGGCACCGACGACGGGCTCATCGGCAGTGACTTCCTGCGTCTGTTCACCGTCGGCCTCGACTACGCCAACGGCCGCGTGTATCTCGTGCCCAACAAAGACGGCCGCAGAGCGATGGGCCTGCGCGAGTGATCGCGCGCGCGGCGCGGCGTTCGCTCGCGGCGTTGGTGCTGCTGCTCGCGTTTGCCGCGCCCGCGTTCGGCGCCGGCGAGCCCGCGAAGACGAAAGCGAAGGCGCCCGATCCGCGCGCGTGGCCGACGGCGTACGAAGCGACGACGACGACGCTCGCCGACGTGCTCGCGGGCGCGAAGCGCAGCGGCGGAAAGTTCTCCGAGCACAGCGGAACGCTGCGGGTCACGTATGCCGTCCATGACGGCGGGCTCGACGGGACGGAGCGCGACGTGTGGAAGGGTCAAGACTATCGCATCGATTCGACGGACGGGCCGTTCGTCACCGCCGAAGGACAAAACAACGGCCAGCGCTGGGAGACCAACGAGAACGGTTACACGCTGCTCAAGCGCGGGATCCACCAGCGCGCCGAAGCCAACGTTCGCGCGCTCGCGAAACCCGATCCCGGCGACGACGTGAAGCTCCTCGGGCGCCTGCACGCGCCCGCTGATGTGTACGTCGTGCGCGTCGCGCCGAAAGACGGCCGCGAAGAGCTGCGGTTTTACGACGCGACGTCGTTCCGGCTGCTGCGCCGCGAGACGCTGTATCTCGGCAAGCTCGTGGTCTCGGCCTACGACGACTATCGCGACGTCGACGGCGCCGCGGTCCCGTACCGCACGACGATCAGCGACGGCAAAGTCGAGAACGATGCCGTGTACGCGGTCACCGCGATCAAGCTCGACGGGCCCGTCGCACCGGAGGAAGTATCGATACCGGGAAGCCGCCGGTTGCCGGTATCGATGCCCGCGGGCGTCCCGAGCGTTCGCCTCCCCGCGCGCATCGACGGCTGGGGCCGCATCATCGTGCGGCTCACGGTGCAGGGGCGCGGACTCGATTTCCAGCTCGACAGCGGCGCGGCCGGCGTCGTGATCAACCGCGACGTCGCGCGCGAGCTCGGTTTGCGCACGTACGGGCGCTGGAGCAGCACGGTAGCGGGGACGTTCACCAGCGGCCGTGCCGTCCTGCCCAAGGTCGAGGTCGGACCGATCGTGATGAACGATCTCGTCGTTTTAGCGCTGCCGTTCTCGTTCGAAAATGACGAGGCGACGCGCGTCGTCGGGCTGCTCGGGTACGATTTCATCGCGGGCTGCGTGCTCAAGATCGACTACGAGCACGGCACGGTGGATGCGATGCCGTCGGAGTCGTTCGAGCCGCCCGCGGGCAGCATCACGCTCGACGCGATCCTCGACGACCAGGTGCCGATCATCTGGTCCAAGTTCAACGACGCGGTCGGCGACCGGTTCATCCTCGACACGGGCGCCGACGAGATCGTCGTGTTCTCCGGGTTCGCAAAGAAGTACCCGGCTGCCGTGGACGATCACAGCCCGAAGAGGATCCTGAGCCGGCTGTTCAACCTCGTGCAGGCCAACGGCGTCGGCGGCAAGCTCAACTTGCGCCCCGTGATGATCGCGAACATGCAGGTGGGCAACGTCCGCTATTCCGACTACGTCGCATTCGTGATGATCGGCGACCAGCCGGCGTTCGAAGGCGAGGACTTGGACGGTCTGATCGGCGCGGCGGCGCTGCGGATGTTCGACGTGTACCTCGATTACGCCGGCTCGCGCGTCGTGCTCGTGCCGAACAAACGAACGCGCCCGCGCAAGCCGGAGGACAAGTGATCGCCGCGCGCCGCGCCGCGGCGCTCATCGCCTTCTTCGCAATCGCACTGCCCGCGGCGGCGCGCGCGGCCGATGCACCGCCCGACGTCGCGACGATCCGCGAGCGCGTTCGCGCCGCGGCGGGGCCGCTTCCGAGCGACTGGCGGCAAACGACCGTCACGACGTCGTCGAACGCAACCACGACGACGGTGACGCACATTCAGCGCGGTACGAGCTGGCGCGAGCTGAACGACACGCCGCCGTTCCACACCGAGCGCGGTGTCGCGAACGGTCAAGTCTGGCACCAGAACGACAACGGTCAGACGATCGCCGACCAAGCCGACCCAGGGCTGGCGACGCGCGAGGCCACGACGACGACCGTGCGCGCCGTGCATACGCCCGTCGAGGCCTACGTCATCGCGACGCTCAACGCCGGCGGATACGGTCAAAAGGACTACGTCGATCCCGCGACGTGGCACCTCGTGCGGCGCGAAAACGTCGGCGTCAACGGCACGGTCGTGACGACGTATGACGACGTGCGCGAGGACGGCGGCCGCACGTTCGCGCACCGCTGGCACACGGACAACGCCTACGCGCACACGATCAGCGACACGCGAATCACGTCGTACGACACCGCGACGGTGGCCGAGGCCGACGTGGCGATGCCGCCCAGCCGGCGCCGCCTCGTGACGTTTCCGGCGGGCGTGAGATCGGCTGACCTTCCCGCTCGCTTCGGCCGCGCACACGTGATCGTCCGCGTCACCGTCGCGGGCCGAGGCTTGGACTTCTTGCTGGATACGGGGGCCTCGGGTATCGTCATCGACGAGACGGTCGCACGCGAGCTCGGACTGCCGTTCCACGGTCAGCGCTCCGCCGTGACGGCGGGGCGATATACCACGGCCCGCACGGTGATCCCCGAGATGCACGTCGGCGACCTGACGATGCGAGATGTGGCGGCGCAGATCGTTCCGCAGGGCTGGAACGAAACGATCGGCGTCAAGACCGTCGGCTTGCTGGGCTTCGATTTTCTCGCGGAACTGGGCGTCACCATCGACTACGAGAAAGGCCGCGTCACCGTCGTTCCGGAGCCCGCGTATGCGGCGCCCACCGACCCCCAATACGATCGCGCTCGACGTTCGCATCAACACGGGGCAGCCGCTGACGACGGCTGCGATCAACGGCGCGATCGGGGAGCGCTTTCTCCTGGATACCGGGGGCGCAGGGCCGCTGCTGATCTACGACTATTTCGCGCGGCGCCATCCTGAAGCGCTCGTCGATGCGCACGGCGGCGGGGCGCGGTCACCGCAGCGTCACCTGTACGGGATCGGCGGCGACGTGGAGACGCGGCCCTACCAGCTCGCCAGCGTGAAGCTCGGCAACGTCAACTTCACCGACGTCCTCGCGTACCGCATCGCTTCGAAGGGCGCGTACGCGTCGGCAACGGATGCCCAGATCGGTCCGGAGTTCTTCAAGCTGTTCACCCTCGGGCTCGACTACGCAAACAATCGCGTCTATCTCACGCCCAACGCCGAGGGTCGCAAGGCGATGGGCATCCGCGAATGATCGCATGTGCGGCGGTACTCCTCACGCCGCTGCTCCTTGCACTGCCCTACGTGCGGATTGACGCCTTCAACGCCGGTTTCGGATCACCGTGCACTGCTGCAATCGAAGTCCTTGCTCTAGTCCATGGTTTGGGTTATGGGCTAGCTTCGCAATGCCTGACCCGAGATCGACAAAAGCTTTCACCTGTGACGTGCCCAGCGAAGCGAATGCGTGCGCTCGCTCCAAGAACTGCAATTCAATGCGCTTTTCCGAGTTCGACAATCCGGCCGCAGGCTCGTAGTATTGCTCTCCGTCGGCGATGTGCAGGACGTAACCTAGAGCAGCAGCAGTCCCTTTCCGCGGATTTCCAGCACCGTGGATCAACAAATCGACCGAGACGATAAGATTCCGATCGGCCTTGATTGCCGCGGGATCGTTCATGGGGATGCCGGTCCCGGCTCGAAAGTGTTCCCGAAAGCATGTCTGCGGCGCTAGGTCGACAGTCGAGTCGCGCGACGCCAGCAACAATGCCAGTGAGAGAAGCATCATAGAACGTTCCCGATCTCGGCTAGCCCGTGAGCCATGTTTTTCCATTGCATGTGAGGTGGCTCCACGTGACGCCGGGTTTGATTAGGTTCAGCGGCGAGGGCAAATTGGGTACTACGGTGTTGACGATTGAAGCAGCCGTTTGCACAGCGGGGTAAACCGCACCGTTTAACGGAATAATCGGACTTCTCGTCGCCGCAACACCCACTTGGAATACAGCAACACCGCCGGTCGCGCTGCCCGTGACGAAGAATTGAATGTATTCCTGCCCGCCATAGGTTTGATACTCGAATGCGATCGACTGACTCGTCCCGGTCAGGTTGGCATACACGGTAAACGCGTTGCTGATCATGCTGTTATGGTTGCTCGAGCCGTTAATACTTGTATTCTTCGCGAGCGCGCCGGTGCAGTCGGATCCTGACGCCACGATGTTCGGCGGCGGCGCTGCATTGCACGCGTCGTCGGAACACGGCGGAATCACTGGGACCGCCGGGACGTCACTGCAAGCCGGATCACTGGCCGGGCAGCTAGGATTGCAGGTCGGGTCTGTTGCGTCGCAGCCGCTGCCGTCGTCGGGCGGCGGTGGCTGGTTCTGTTCAACCAGTCTTGTATGACGATCATGTGCGGCCGGTGCGGTCGATGCAGTCACCACCGGGACGGCTGAGCTATTCGTTGTGGCTGCAGGCGGTGGCCGCCGAGGCAGTAAGAATTAATAAGACAAAGAGAACTCGTTTTAAGTTCACACGACATCCTTACGTTGAGAGCGCCCACACCTGAGGGTCTTACGCGATACTGCCTCGTTTGTCGTTGCGCTGAAGAGTCCTATTAACTTCGGAACCTGGGCCTCGAAAGTTTCAATACCAGAGCCTCCGCGGCTGTTGTAGATCACACTGCAGGTCCGACCGGATTTCGAGCGCTCGGTAACCTCTTAGATCAGCGAAATCGTCTCTGCCGGTTTGGCCGGCCTCTTCGCCATCGCCGCTTTGAGCGCGGATCAACGGCGTGATCGGCGAGCGGTTCCTGTTGGATACCGGCGGCGCAGGTCCGCTCCTGGTCTACGACTATTTTGCGCGGCCGCATCCCGAAGCGGTCGTCGACGCGCATGGCGGCGGGGCGCGGTCGCAGCAGCTTCATCTGTACGGGATCGGAGGGGAGGTCGAGACACGGCCGTACCAGCTCGCGAGCGTCAAGCTCGGCAACGTCAACTTCACCGACGTCCTCGCCTACCGCATCGCCGGCGACAAGGTGCTGCGCTGGTTCACGGTCGGCTTCGACTACGCGCACGAGCGCGTGTACCTCACCCCCAGCGACGAAGGCCGCGCGATCCTCGGACTTTAGCGCGCGGCGGCGCGCAGCAATGCGGGCGCGAGGGCGTCTGCGAGCTGCGCATAGCCTGCGTCGGACGGGTGGAATCGGTCTTCGGAGAGGAAGCGGTTCACGTCGCCGTGCTGGCGCAGCGTCGTCGCGTAGAGGTCGACGAACTCGGCGCCCGCGCGATGCGCGACGCCGCGGATGGCGCTGTCGTCCTGACGCGATAGGCGCGTCACCGCGTCGTGGTCGGCGCCCGTGAACAGAGGGCTCAAGCCGACGTCCGGGACGCCGCAGCAGACGATCGCGGCGTGCGGCTGCAGCGCGCGCACGCGCGCGACCAGGTTTGCGTAGGTGCGCGCGAAATCGGCGGCCGCGACGCGGTGGACGACGTCGTTGCCGCCCACGCAGATGACGACGATGCCGGCGCGCGCGTGCGCGAGCCGCTGCGCTTGCAGGCGCAGCACGTCGGCGGCGGTGGCGCCGCCGATGGCGTAGTTGTCGACACGGCTTCCGGGATGCTGCTCGCGCACGCGCAGGTACGCGCGGAACATGAACGCGTTGCGCGGCACCGATGCGCCCGTGCCGTACGCGAGCGAGTCGCCCAGGACGACGATGCGCACCGCGCGCCCCGGCGTGGTGGACGCGCGCGGCGGCCGCACCTGACGGCGCGCGCATGCCGCCAGCGCGGCGAGCGCGAGGAGCGCCGCGCTACGCCGCATCGTCCGCCACGATGCGGCCGTCGGCAAGCCGGATCACGCGCCGCGCGCGCCGCCACACCGCTTCGCTGTGCGTGACGACGAGCAGCGTCTGGCCCCGCGCGTTGAGCGTGCCCAGCAGCTCGAGCACGTGCTCCGCGGTGCGCGAGTCGAGCTCGCCGGTGGGCTCGTCGGCGAGCAGCAGCGCCGGTTCGTTCACCAGCGCGCGCGCGATCGCGACGCGCTGCTGCTGGCCGCCCGAGAGCGCGGACGGGCGGTGGTGCATGCGATCGCCGAGGCCGACGTCGCGCAGCGCGCGCTCGGCCCGCGCGGGCGCGTCGCCGCGGTGACCGGCGTAGCGCGCGGCGAGTGCGACGTTCTCGCGCGCGTCGAGGTTCGGCAGCAGGTTGAAGCCTTGGAACACGAAGCCGATGGCGCGCGCGCGGATCGCGGCGAGCTCGCGGCGCGACGTGCGCGCGAGCGCGTGGCCGTCGATCACGACCTCGCCCGTCGTGGGACGGTCCAGGCCGCCGAGCACGTGCATGAGCGTCGTCTTGCCGCTGCCGCTCTCGCCTACGATCGCGACGTACTCGCCGGCGCGCACGCCGAACGTCACGCCGTCGAGCGCCCGCACTTCCGTCGGCGTGCCCGGCGCGTGCACCTTGACTACGTCGCGCACGTCGACGATATGCTCGCTCATCAGCGGCGCAGCGCCACGGTGGGCGGCAGCCGCGCGGCGCTGAGCGCGGGCACGAACCCGGCGACCGCACTGAGCGCGACGGCGAACAGGAAGGCGCCCAGCCCGACGAGCGGTGAGATCGCGAAGAGCTGGAGGTTGCCGCCCGCGGCGCTGCGCGCGTCGATCGCCGTGACGACGGCGAGCCCGAGCGCGATCCCGACGATCCCGCCCAGCGCGCCGATCGTCGCCGCTTCGCCCACGAACGTGAGCAGCACCGACGTGTCGGTGGCGCCGATCGCCTTGCGGATGCCGATCTCGCGCGTGCGCTCCGTGACGGCGATGGTCATCGTGTTGATCACCGAGAACGCGCCGACCAGCAGCGCGATGAGCGCCGCGCCGAATACGATCGCGTCGAAGATCCCCAGCGTCGAGCGCACGGTGTTCGCCACCTCGCGCGGATCGCGCGCGGACAGCCCGTCGATCAGCGCGATGCGCCGCGCGAGCAAGCCGGTGTCGGTGCCTTTCTTCGACGCGACCATGAACGCCGACACCGGGTCGTTGGGCAGCGTCGTCAGAAACGCCGGCACGTCCTGGCGCAGCAGATCCTGCGCGTCGGCGAACGGTACCACGACCGCCGCATCGAAGATCGTGAACGTCTTGTCGAGCACGCCGGTGACCGTGAACGAGTTGCCTTGCAGCGCGATGACGTCGCCCAGGTCCGCGTGCTCCGCGGCCGCGAAGTCAGGCCCGATCACGGCGACGCGCTGCTCGCCGGGCGCCCCCGAACGCCCGCGCGCGACCACCAGAAGATCGCGCTCGAACGCCCGCGCTTGGTCGGGGAACCCGAACACCAGCGACGGCGGCCCGAAGCGCCCCGATGCGTTCCCGCTCTGATAAGGCACGATGACTTCGGGGATCGCGGCGCGCACGCCGTCGAGCGCCTTGAGCTTGGTGTACGCGTTCTGCACCGTCCGGCGCGCGTCGGGCGCGATCAGCACCGACCGCTGGATGTTCGCGAACACGATGTCGGTGTTGAGCGAGGTCGAGCGCGCAACGATGGTGTGCAGGCGTTCGGCGAGCGAGCCGACGACCGTGAGCGCGAGGATGCCGATCGCGATCCCGGCGACCGTGAAGAACGTGCGCGCCGGCCGCGACGCCAAATCCCGGATCGCGTTCACCTAAACGGTTCGCGCGATGTCGGAACGGTACGCGAGCGGCGTGCCGCTTGGGAAGCGCGACTTGAGCGTGTCGATCGCGGCGTATGCGCGGGCGCGCGCCGTCTCCAGATCCTTTGCGCGCGCGGTCACCGTGAGCACGCGACCGCCCGGCGACGACACGCTGTCCCCGGTGCGCGTCGAGGTCCCCCAGAACGCCGTCGCGTCGGCGCCGAGGCCGAGCTCCGCGGGCAGTCCTTCGACCTTCGTGTTCTCGTACGGATAGCGCGATGTCGCGAGCACGACGCCCACGCACGCGTCCGACGACCACGTCGCCGCGTCGATCTCCAGCGCGCCGTCGGCGGCGGATTTCAGATAGCGCGCGAAGTCGCCGCCCGCGCGCGGCATCAGCACTTGCGTCTCCGGGTCGCCGAAACGCGCGTTGAACTCGATCACGTACGGGCCGTTCACCGTCTGCATCAGCCCGCAGTACAGCACGCCGCGGTACTCCTCGCCTTCGGCGAGCAGCCCGCGCAGCGCCGGCGCGACGACGCGCTCGCGCACGATCGCTAGCAAATTCTCCGGAAAGCCGGACGGCGGCGAGTACGCGCCCATGCCGCCCGTGTTCGGGCCTTGGTCATCGTCGCCGGCGCGCTTGTAGTCGCACGCCGCCGCGACCGGCACCATCGCGCGCCCGTCGCCGATCGCGAAGACGCTCACCTCGCGGCCGCTGAGCTTCTCCTCGATCACCACGTCGTGTCCGCCGCCGGGGATCGTGCTCGTGCCGTACCATTCCGTCAGTAGCGCCAGCGCGTCCGCCGCGTCGTCGCATACCACGACGCCCTTGCCCGCCGCGAGCCCGTCGGCTTTTACCACGGCGCCGCCGCGCCAGCCGTCGAGCGCGCGCTTCGCCTGATCGAGGTTGTGCGTCACCTTGAAGCGGGCGGTGGGGATGCCGTGGCGCTCCATGAAGCGCTTGGCGAACACCTTGCTCGTCTCGAGCCGCCCGCCGTTGCGGTTGGGTCCGAACACGGCGATGCCCGCGTCGCGGCACTTGTCACCGACGCCCGCGGCGATCGCCGTCTCTGGGCCGAGCACGACGAGATCGATCTTCTCTTCTTGCGCACGGCGCACGATCGTGCGCGCATCGGTCGCGACGACGTCGCTCCAATTGATCCCGCGCGCGGCGGTCCCGGCGTTGCCGGGTGCGTGGAACAGCGCCTCGCACGACGGCGAGGATGCGAGCCGCCACGACAGCGCGTCCTCACGGGCGCCCCCGCCGACGATCAGGATTCTCATACCGCGACGCCGGTCGTGCGCCGGGCCACCGCGAAATCCTGCCGCCGGGCGGTCGCTCTACGGGGCGAGCGACGCCGCGCGTTCGCGCAAGAACTCCGCCTCGCGGTCGTTGCGCGCGAGTGCCGCTGCCGACTCGTACGCCGCGCGCGCTTCGTCGCCGCGCCCGAGCTGGGCGAGCAGATCGGCGCGGGCAGCGTGGTAGAGATGGTAGCCGTCGAGCTCCGCGGCGCCGGCCGCCTCGACGGCGGCGAGCCCCGCCGCCGGGCCGTCGGCTTGCGCGATCGCGACCGCGCGGTTCAACGCGATCACCGGCGACGGCGCGAGCTCCGCGAGCCGGCCGTACAGCGCGGCGATGCCGAGCCAGTCGACGTCCTCGGGCGCCGGTGCGTTCGCATGCAGCGCGGCGATCGCGGCTTGCAATTGATAGACGCCGGGCCGTCGCTGCGCGATCGCGCGCTCCAGCAGCGCGTTGCCTTCAGCGATCGCCCCGCGGTCCCACGCGGAACGGTCTTGCTCGCGCAGCGTCAGCATCTCACCGCTCGCGCCGGTGCGTGCCGCGCGCCGCGAGTCGTGGAACAGCATGAGCGCCAGCAGCCCCATCAGCTCCGGCTCGTCCGGCAGCGCGGCGACGAGCAACCGCGCGAGCCGGATCGCTTCCGCGCACAGCTCCGTGCGCACGAGCCGATCGCCGGACGTCGCCGTGTAGCCTTCGTTGAAGATCAGATACACGACGGTGCACACGTCGTCGAGCCGCTCGGCGAGCCGCTCGGCCGGCGGGACGTCGAAGCGGATCCCCGCGTCGCGGATCTTGCGCTTCACGCGCACGAGCCGCTGCGCCATCGTCGCGTGCGCCGTAAGGAATGCGTCCGCGATCTCCTCCGTGGTGAGACCGGCGAGCGTGCGCAGCGTCAGCGCGATGCGCGCCTCCACCGCGAGCGCAGGATGACAGCACGCGAAGATCAGCCCGAGCCGGTCGTCGACGTCCTGCGTCACGCCGGCCTCCGCCTCGACGTCGGCATGGCGTGGCGGCGCGGCCTCCAGGCGCGCGAGCTGTTCCAGCTTCTCGCGCCCGACGCGCTCGCGCCGCAGCCGGTCGATCGCGCGGTTGCGAGCCGTCGTGAGGATCCACGCCGACGGCTGCGGCGGAAAGCCATCACGCGGCCAGCGCTCGAGCGCGGTGACGAACGCGTCCTGGATCGCATCTTCGGCCAGCGTGAGGTCGCCGAAGGCGCGCGCGAGCGCCGCGACCGCGCGACCGGCGTCGTCGCGGAAGCAGCGCGCGATGCGTCCCTCGACGTCAGCCCATGCTCGCAAGCGGCCGAATCTCGATCGAACCGTACTTTGCGCCCGGACAGTCCGCTGCGACCTTGAGCGCGTCGTCGAGCGACGCGGCCTCGATCGTGTAGTACCCGCCGAGCCATTCCTTCGTCTCGGCAAACGGGCCATCGGTGATGACGGTGCGCCCGTCGCGCAGGCGAACCGTCGTCGCGCTCGTCGCGGGCGCGAGCCGCGACCCGTCGACATAGGCCTTGCTGGCCTGAATGCGTTCACTGAACGCGCCGAATTCGGCCATCCGCGACTCCATCTCGGCGGCAGTGGGCTCGCGGTCGGACTCGGGGACGTAGATCAGAAGCATGTATTGCACGGTGTGGTCCTCACTTCACCGGAACGAGTGTACACCTCCAAGACGAACGGCACCCCGCCGAATCGACATCAGCCGCCGAACCGGCCGCGCCACTCGCGCGCCAGGATCGCGACGATCACGTCGTCCACCCACTCGCCCATCAGCCACAGGCTCTCGACGTGGTGCGCTTCCTTGCGAAAGCCGACCCGTTCGAACAGTGCGATCGACGGCGTGTTGCGCGGGTCGATCGACGCGAACGCGCGGTGCTTGCCGAGCGTGTCGAACACCAGCCGCAACAGCGCGCGCAGTGCTTCCAACGCGTATCCGTGGCGCTGGAACGCGGTTGCGAGCGTGATGCCGAACTCTGCTTGCTCGGGCTTGTCGCCGGGGATGTGGATGCCGCAGTCGCCGATCTGCTCGCCGCTTTCGCGCAGCGTGATCGCGAGCTGGCGCCACGAGCCGGGCGCGTACGGTTCGTCCAGCGCCAAGCTCGCGATGAACGTGCGCACGTCGGCGAACGACTCCGGCTCCCAGCCCTGATAACGCATGATCTCGGGATCGGAGCGGTACGCGAACATCGCTTCCGCGTCGCCGTCCCGCAGGTCGCGCAGCGCGAGGCGCTCGGTGACGAGGTCGGGCCTCATGCGGGCTGAGGCCGGCGCTGCTCCTCCTCCTGAAGCACGCGCCACTGCACTTTGCCCGTCGCCGAGCGCGGCAGCGACGTGACGAACTCGACGATCGCCGGAACCTTGTACGGCGCCATGTGCTCGCGCGCCCACGCGATGATCTCGTCGGACGTCGCGTGCGCGCCCTCGCGCAGCACCACGAGCGCTTTCGCCTGCTCGCCGCGGCGCGGATCGTTCGTCGCGATGACGCACGCCTCTTGAACCGCGGGATGGCCGAAGAGCTTCGTCTCGACTTCCGCCGGCCACACCTTGAAGCCCGACACGTTGATCATGCGCTTCAGACGGTCAACCAGGAAGAAATAGCCGTCGTCGTCGACGTAGCCCAGATCGCCGGTGCGAAAGAACCGCTTGCCGTCGCGCTCGAAGAACGCTTCCGCCGTCGCTTCGGGCTGTTGCCAGTACTCGCGCATCACCTGCGATCCGGAGATGACGATCTCGCCGGTCTCGTTCGGCGCGAGCTCGCGCAGCGTGTCCGGATCGATGACGCGCGAGTCGACGCCGAACGTCGGCACGCCCAAGCATTGCAGCTTCGTGCGGTCGGGCGGGTTCGCGTGCGTCATCGCGATCGTCTCGGTCAGCCCGTAGCCTTCCATGTAGCTGAGGCCGAGGCGCTCGATGATCTCCTGGCCGACCGCCGCGGGCAGCGGCGCGCCGCCGCCGCCGAGGTGCATCAGCGAGCGCAGCGCCTCCGAACGATAGCTCGCGTGCGACAGCAGGTCCACGACCATCGTGCTGATCGCCGTCATCGACGTGCACTCGTAGCGCTCGATCAGCGTCAGCACCGCAGCGGGATCCCAGCGCGTGAGCATGACGATGGTCGCGCCGTTGCACAACCCGGCGTTCATGTCGCCCGTCATGCCGGTCACGTGAAAATACGGCAGCACCGACATCACGCGGCCGCCCGGCGAGTTCGCGCCGCCCCACATCGGCGTCGCCCACGCGGTCGTCTGCACGCTGCGGTGCGTGTGCACGCAGCCTTTGGGCCGTCCCGTCGTGCCCGACGTGTACAGCAGCAGCGCCATGTCGTCGCCGCCGGTCGCGATCGGTCCCGGCGGCTGCGCGCTTGCGAGCGCGGCGTGCCACGCGACGAAACCGTCACCGTCGAATGCCGCGCGCGACGCGGCGACCGCCGGCGGCAGCGCGAGATCCGTCGCGCGCTCGACGTAGTCGGAATACGCCGCGACGACGAGCTGACGGATCGGCGAGGGCACGTACGGCTTCAGCTTCGGTGCGAGCTCTTGCCCGGCGATTGCGACCGTCGCACCGCTGTCGTCGACGTAGGCTTGCAGCTCTTCGGTGACCAGCATCGGGTTGAGCGCCACCACGACGGCGTTCGCGCGCAAGATCGCGTAGTATGCAATGACGTACTGCGGCGAGTTCTGCATGAACAGCAGCACGCGGTCGCCGCGCCGCACGCCCGCGGCGTGCTCGAGGTAGCCGGCGAGCCGCTCGACCTCGTGCCACAGCCGCCGGTACGAGATCGGCGTGTCGTAGTACACGATCGCCGGATGCTCGGGGAAGCGCGCGGCCGACGTCGCCAGGTTGTGGGCGATGCTCGTCGCGGGTATCGGGAACGTGCGGGGCCGCCGCTTCGGCCAGTACGCGAAATGCCGGTCGTTCATAAAAGGATGATTTCCGGTTCGGCCGGTCTAACGGGCTACTCCTTGTCGATTCCGAGCAGCCTCCCGCCGGTCACGCAGATCGGCGACCGCATCGTGCAGATCCGCCTGCCGATGACCGGCAATCCCATGCGCTACATCAACGGCTACTTGCTCGAAGACGAGGACGGCCTGACGCTCATCGACTGCGGCTGGAAGGCCGACGACGTGCGCGCCGCCCTCGACGACGGCCTCGCGCTCAGCGGCTACGCCGTGCGCGACATCCGCCGCCTGCTGATCACGCACTTCCACTTCGACCACTACGGCCTCGCGGGAACGCTGGTCGCCGCCGGCGTCCCGGAGCTCGGCATGCACGAGCTCGACTGGACGTTTTTGAAAAGGCGCAAGGAGCGGCGCGGGGACACCGACTCCATCGTCGACGCGTGGCTCGAGCGCAACGGCCTGCACGTGGAACCGGACGACGAGGACGAGGATTCACCGTACGACCGCTTCGACTACTGCGAGCCGACGCGCATGCTCGAAGACGGCGAACGGATCGGCCGCCTGCGCGCGATGTGGACACCCGGACATTCACCGGGGCATTTGTGCTTCGTCGATACTGTGTCGGGCCGTACGTTCACCGGCGATCACGTGCTCGATCCCGTGACGCCGCACGTCGGCATGTGGCACGAGTCGGGCCGCGACGCGATGGGCGAGTACGTCGCATCGCTGCGCGCGGTCGGCGCGCTCGAGACCACCGGCGCGCTGCCGGCGCACGGCGAGGCGTTCCCGGACTTGGCGCGCCGCGTCGAAGAGCTGCTCGCGCACGAAGCGGCGCGCGAAACGGACGTGCTGCACGCGCTCGAACGCGGCCCGCTCACCGCAACGCAGGTCGCGGGCCAGCTGAAATGGCGGCGCCGCGGCGATCGTTTCGATCAGCTGCCGCACGAGCACCAGCAGTTCGCGGTCGCGGAAACGCTCGCGCACTTGGAGCATCTGCGCCGCCTCGAACTCGTTCGGCGCGACGACAGCGGACCGGCGATCACGTGGGCCACGATCGTGGCTCACCCTTCGACAAGCTCAGGGTGACAATAAGCCGGATCCAGGTGATGTAGAGCACCGCTTACGAGGCGCTTACCCGGGCGTCGTAAGCGGGTGGAAATTCCGGTGTGACACGATCCTCGTCATTCGCACCGACGATGAGGAGCCGCCCCGCCATGTCATTGACGACCGACCTGCTCACCGCGATAGGCGCCGGGATCTCGTTGACGCGAGACGGCGGCCCCACCGTGCTCGCGGGCCAACCGGTGAACGTTCACGTGGTGTCGCCGGATCTCTCGAAGCTCACCGTGCCGGCGCTCATGCCCGGCGACGTGACGCTGAGCTGGCTGGCTAAGAGCGTGCGCTTCGGCGACGCGCTGCCGGCGCCGATCGGCACCGACGGGATGGGTAATCCGCTGAGCCTCGCGGACTCGCTCAAAGGCTACCTCGTCGCCGCGAACGTCATCGGCGGAACGCCGATAGCCGGCGTGCAGATACCGGTCGAGGGACCGCCGCTCAAAGGCGCCATCCCGCCGACGTCGACGATCGGGATCGGCATCTCGACGATCGCCGGCAGCGTCACGCCCCCCAACGTGGTCGCGAACCCGGTTCCGGTCGCCAACTCCCCGGTCGAATTGCCCAACGTCCCTCCGCTCGCGCCGAACACGCCCGCCGCAGGCGACGTGCTGAGCGGCATTCCCGGTCTGCTGGGCCAGATAGCCGGCACGATCCCCGTGCTCGTGTCGGCGCCCGTCACGATGAGCGTCACATGGCAAGTGAAGAACGGCGCGACCGTCCTGGCCGAAGGGACGGATTATCTCGCGCCGCAGGGAGTCTCGGCTGCGAACGTCCAGCTCATCTTCGCGCCGGTGTTTCAAGAGCTCGGCCAGGAAGGTACGTCGACGCTCACGATCACCGCGACGGTCACGTTGCACGCGCTGACGGAGAGTGTCGTCGTCACGCCGCCGCCGCTCACCGTCGTCGTGCCGGATGTCGGGATCCCACGGGTCTTCGTCGGCTTCCGCCACGCGAACTTCGCGCCGCAGGACGGCGGCGACTCCGGGTTCGCGTTCGTGATGGTTCCGGGCGGCTACCCGTTCCGCACGTTCGATCAGCTTTCGGGCGTGCTCACGACGCTGCAGACGACGCTCGCGAACTTGCACTCGTTCGTGACCATCGCAGGATTTCTGACGGGGCTCGGACAGCTGATCGACGCGGTGCCGACGCAGCCGGCGATCCAGTTTCGTGCCGCCGACCAGATCGGTGATCTCGAAGACGTCGTCTTCGAATCCCACTGGTACGGCGACTACGACGCGGACGAGGAGATCAGCTCGGCGCTGTTCATCGGCGTGCCGCGCAGCGCGTTCGAGATCTTCAACGAAGACGACTTCGACGATTCCGACGGCAAGATCACGCTCACCACGGGAGCGCAGATGTGGGCGGCGTTGACGAATTTCTCGTTCACCGACCAGAGCCACGCCGGCGATGCCGCACGACCCGACAACTCCGTCGCGGTCCTCAACAAAACGGTCGGCGACGACTACAACGACGAAGCGGAATCGGTCCGCTTCGCGTGATCGGCTGGGTGAACGTCGACGCGTCGGGCCTGACACGCGTGGCGCGCATCTCGGTGCGCGTCGGCGCCGTGTCGGGGCCGCCCGGGCGTCCCATCGCCGTGCCCGCCGGGCCGGTGCGCGTGGACGTCAGCGCCGACGGGCTCGCGATTCCGGCATGGCTGACGCTCGGCGTCGATGCGGTCGTCGTGGCGGGGCGCACGACGACGATCCGGCTGCTGCCGTTCTGAGCTTCGTGCTCACTCCCACTCAACGGTGGCCGGCGGCTTCGACGTGATGTCGTAAGCCACGCGGTTCACGCCGGGGATCTCGTTGACGATCCGCGCGGAGATTCTTTCTAGCAAATCGTGCGGGAGGCGCGCCCAGTCGGCGGTCATGCCGTCCTCGCTCGTGATCGCGCGCACCCCGACCAAGTTGCCGTAGGTGCGGCCGTCGCCCATCACGCCGACGCTCTTCACCGGCGTGAGCACCGCGAAGTACTGCCACGGGCGCGGCGACAGCTTGCCTTCCGCAATCGCAGCGTCGATCTCACTCGTCACGATGAAGTCGGCTTCACGCACGACGTCGAGCCGTCCGCGCGTGATGTCGCCGATGATGCGCACCGCGAGCCCGGGACCGGGGAACGGCTGCCGCTCGACGATCGCGTTGGGAAGCCCCAGCACGCGGCCCGCGGCGCGCACTTCGTCCTTGAACAGCGCGCGCAGCGGTTCGACGAGGCCGAGCGCCATGCGCTCCGGCAATCCGCCGACGTTGTGGTGCGACTTGATCTTGTGGCCGGCTTTCGAACCGGGCGTCTTCGACTCGATGACGTCGGGATACAGCGTGCCCTGCACCAAGAAGCGCACGTTCGGGATCTTCTTTGATTCTTCTTCGAACACGGCGATGAACTCGTGGCCGATCGCGATGCGCTTGAGCTCGGGATCGCCGATGCCCGCTAGCCGGTCGAGGAACCGCGCCGAGGCGTCGACGTGCACGACGTTGAGGTGAAGCACGTCGCGGAACGCCGCGATCACGCCCAGCGATTCGTCCTTGCGCATCAGGCCGGTGTCGACGTAGATGCAGGTGAGCTGCTTTCCGATCGCCCGCGACACGAGCGTGGCCGCGACCGCCGAGTCGACGCCGCCGGAGAGCGCGCACAGCACGTTGGCGTCGCCCACTTGCGCGCGGACTTTCTCGATCGCGTCGTCGACCCAGGAATCCATCTGCCATGACGACGGGATGCCGGCGATCGTGTGCAGGAAGTTCTCGAGGATCGCTGTGCCGGCTTCGGTGTGCACGACCTCGGGATGGAACAGCACGCCGAACCGCTTGTGCACGTCGTCGGCCATCGCGGCAACGGGCGACGTGCCCGTGTGCGCGAGCGCCGTGAACCCTGGCGGGACGCTCTCGACCGAATCGCCGTGCGACATCCACACGCGCGACGTGCGCGGAACGCCGAGGAACAGCGGCGACTCCGCGCGATCGACGATCAGCTCCGCCGGCCCGAACTCGCTGTGCCCCAGCCGCACGAGCCCGCCGCCGAACCGCTTCACCATGAGCTGCATGCCGTAGCATATGCCGAGCAGCGGCAATCCGCTTTCGTACACGCGCGGATCACAGTCGAGCGCGTCGTCGCCGAACGTGGACTCGGGACCGCCGCTCAGCACGATCGCGGCCGGCTCGCGCTTCGCGATCTCGTCCCAAGACGCGTCATGCGGGAGCAGCTCGGAGTAAACGTTCGCTTCGCGCGCGCGCCGCGCGATCAGCTGGCTGACTTGCGAGCCGAAATCGAGGATGACGACCGTCATGGACCTTTGAATATGACTTGGATTCATACCTATGATCGATCTAGCTGCCTCGCAACAAAGTCGTAGACCAAATCGCGAAGATCAACGCTGAGTACCTGACCCGGCTCATTCGTCATAAGAAGAAACGTTACAGCCGGCGGCCGAAACGCCTGTATCGCGCCTGCCATTTCGCGCTTTCCATTATCGTCTTGTAACCAAAACCCGCCTTTCTTGTCCAAGAATATTTGCATGCTTGAACCCGTAACGACCGGCAATATAAGGCCCCATTGGGTTTCATGGTCTGGCATGACTCTCTGCGATCGCAAAATCGGCTGGCCCGTAAGAGGGTCATTCCCCATTTCAGACGCTACTGATGATGTGATTGCCTCGATCGCCGGAGCAATAGACATACCGACGTCAACGCGCTCCACTTGTTTCTGGCGCTCTAATTTGAATTGTTCGATTCGTTGAGATGAACTTTCGCGACTCATCGTTTATAGTACCTCATTCCGCGCCTGTTGCCGTCGGTATGGACTAGGTTCGACTCTATAAGCTCCTGCAAGAGATAACGCGTCAGTGTCTGCTTTATTCCGGTCGCCGCCGCGATTTGATTCACATACAGACCAGCATCTGCCCTGAGGACGGCCAAGACACGGTGTTGGAGCTCATCGATCTGGATCGTCGGACGATCGAGGGCGATCGGCAGTTCAGCGCTAATCAAGCGCGCGAGCTTTGACTCAAAGTCCGTGTATGAAGCGTACTCAATTCTGTCTCGTCCTCTCAAATCCGTAGGGACATCTGTCAAATCGGTTTTTGTGGGATCGAACGCGATAAATACTCGCTCGCGCAGGCCTAGCGCCAGGCCAACCTCTAGACTCACGTTCGGATTCCAATTCGTAATATCAAAAATCCCAAACTGAGAATCAACGATCATCGCAGTGATCTTCTCTAGCAAGTAAGTCGCAGAGAAGTATTCGTCTGCAAAAATAAACGATACTTGAAGTGCTTCTCCGACTCGTTCGAACAGACCACGATAGTCGTCTCGTGGGTAGAACCGATACGGATAAGCGACGAACACCTGCCGTTCACGTTTCGATTCCCGCGAATTGCCGACCGTTTGTTGATTCACGCTACCGCTGCCGTGTGCACATGCGGGAAGCTTAGAAAGCTCGGTTGAAACGCGCAAACCTGTCGACCTTCAGCAAGAATGCGGAAGATCGCTGTCTTTGGAGTGTCCGCGTGGGGCCCGATCATTCGGGCCAAAGTTCCGCCACGACGACGCTGAACCCCGGAAGGATGTCGGGCAACTCGAACCGATCGTGGTCCCGGAGGACGACCGGTTCTATGCAGCCGCGGTATACCTCCCAAACGCGCTGGCCGGGGTCGATGAACACAACGACGTCGATGCCGTGGTCCAGCATCAGTTCCACCTTCGCGCGAGACGCGCGTTTGCTCTGATTGACCGATCGCGTCTCGAACACGAGTTCCGGGACGACGCGCGCGAACGAACGCGGAATTACCGGCATCCGGCCTCGCGAGACGTAGGTAACGTCCGCCGCAATCAGATCACCGTCGGCGTACGACACCCCTGCATTGGAGCCGAAGACGTGACCCATGTGGGTTTCTTCGACCCACCGTTCCAGCCGGCAACCGATGTTGATGGCCAGCGAACTCGCGACTAAATCCCCAGGCTGTACCACGACGTATTCGCCATTGCGGATTTCCAGATCGTACGCCGGATGCTGCCGCTGGATTGCGTCGAGCAACTCCCAATACGTCGGATCGTCCTTGTCTCGCAAACGCGCCACATTTTTCACGTCAGTACCTCCAACAAACGATGCTGATCGCGAGCCCACACCAGCTCCATCGCGATGCGTTCGCCCACCGACACGTCGCGCCCCCACCGATACGACGTGTACGGCGTGTACCGCGTTCCCGGCGAGCCCGGGATGCGCAAGCTCACGTCGTACACGACGAAGTCCTTGGGCGGGCCGCTCACGATCACGCACTGCAGCGCGAACGGGCCGATCACGCCGATGCCGTCGACCTCTTTCGCCGCCCGCACGAAGCGCTCGCCGAGATCGAACGCTTTCTCCAGCATCGACTCCGTCAGCGTCGCGGCGATGTGGCCGGCTTCTTCCATGCGCACCGGCTCGTCGGCGAGGTCGCGCGCCTGTTTGAACGGCAGGCCGATGAACCCGTCGCGGTTCGTCTGGCGCCGCGTGTCGGTCCCCAGCAGCTCGAGCTCGCCCAGCACCGGCGACCAGAAGAAGTTGAGGTTGATGGTCGGGCCCAGCGCGAACTCCTCGATCACCGCGCCGCGCAGGCCTTCGGCCGTGACGATGCCCGATTCGAGCAGCTGCTGTGCGGTGCGCGTGTACTCGTCCTCGTCGCGCGCCAGGAAGAACGCGCGCTCGAAGGACACCTTCGCGTGGGGGGCCTTGATCATCACGAGCGTGTCGATTGCGTCGGGAGACGCGAGCCGGCGCGGATAGCGGATCCCGGCGCGGTCCATCAGCGCGTACTGGTTCTCCGGCTCGTCGCGCTCCTCGGCGCGCAGCAGCCGCCGGTTGCCGAAGAACGGCACACGCATCCGCTCCTCGATCTCCGTGTAGGAGTAGCGCTGGTGCAGGTATACCTCGAACGAGCGATTCGCCACGAACACCACGTTCTCGCCGCGCAACCGTTCCTGCACGTCGTCGTCGAGCACGTCCGCGAACTTCGCGACGTCGAGCGTCGCGTCCACGCAGCCGCGCGGCGGACCGTCGAAGCGCCGCGCGTAGTACGAATCGTACGTGCGGTTGCGGCCGTGCTCGGTGATGACGAGGTTGCGCAAGCCCTGCGCGCGCGCGCCCGACGCCACCTCCAGCGCGGAGTGGCTTCCGATCGAGCACAGCGTCAGACGGCTCGCGTCGTAGGACGACAGCGTCCCCGGTAGATCGAAGGGCGGCACCCTCAACTCTTCCGTTGGGCGGACCGCAGCGAAGCGAGGACCGCGAAGGGTTCGGCGCGCACGCCGAACCCACTACGACGAGATGAAGCTTCTTGCCTCGGTCGAGGTGGGGTAGTTGACGAGCAGCGTCCGGCGCACTTGCTGGCGGGCCGTCTTCGCCTCGGTCGTGTCCTCGCGGCCGAGCGCGTCGTACGCGCGCTTGTAGAGGCGCGGCAGCTCGTAGTCGCGCGGGTACTGGTGCTGCCAGTCGTCGAGCGAGTCGACCACGTACACGGTTTCTTTCGTCATGCGGCCCGCCCAGCCGGCGTCGAGGTAGCGCCCGATGCGCGTGAGCTCGTTGCGCACGCCGATCGGGGAGAGCTTGGTGCGGCCGAAATACTCGTCGGCGGGCGCGGTGATGTTGAGGAACGATTCGTGCGAGACGACGTGACCGATCTCCGGCAGCCCGTGCGCCGAGGCCCGGTGCGACGCGATGATGCGCGCGGCCTCGCGCTCGCTTTCAGAGTACCCCGGTCCGGCGTTGCGCGCGGAATCCACCATCGGGAACAGCACCTTGCCGAGATCGGTCGGCACCGACGCGATCGGGAACGCCGATTGCGCAGCACGCTGTAGAGCGATGGTGCGCCAGCGCCCGTCTTGGGTGAGATTGTACGCGCGCAGGTCCGCATCGACCTGACCGACCAGTGCCTGCACGTCATTAGGGTAGGTCTGCGCCAGCGCGGCCGCATCGGCGTCGGCGTCGCGCGCGAGCTTCACGATGTCGGCCGCCTCCGCGTCGAGCTTCGCGAGAACAGCGCGCGCGGCGGTGCCGCGGACCGGATCGTCTTGCCATGCCTGCGCCGCGAGCCGCACGTACCATTCGGCCGCGTCGTTGCTGATCAGCGGATCGTACTGCAACCGCGAGGCGAGGTCGACGGTGATGCCCTTGATCGCCACGTTCTGCGGGTCGTCGCGGCGGCGCAGCTCGTAGCCACGGCCGGCATCCAGCACGGCTGAGAAGTAGTCGAGCTCGTCGCCCAGGTGCCAGCCGGCTGCCGCGCCCTTGTCGTACGCGGCCTTCATCTGCTTGTAGAGTTGCGCGGGGTCGATGTCGAGCGCTGCGCGCGCGGGCGCGCACGGGAGCACGAGCACGAGCGCCGCAACGAGCGCGGCGACGAGCTTACGGGCGGACAAGCGTGCTGTCGTCGAGGACGGCGTCGAGCGAGTTGGAGAGGAGCGCATTCTTGATCTCTCGGGCGATTCGGCGTCCGGTGGACATGGGTTCGCTGTAGTTCAGGTACGAGTACGGCGACCCGTCGATGAACAGGTTCGTACCCGCCACGATCCGCGCGGAAATCTCCATGATGTAGAAGCTGGTGTCGGGCGTGATGATCGTCTCGATGCAGAACGCGCCGAAGAGGCCTTTCGGTCCGCAGATCTCCTGGCTGACGCGGACGACGTCCTCGCCCATGCGATACGCCTCGGCGAGCATCGACTCGCGCAGGCTGATCGGCTGGTTCCCGACGACGACATACGACGGGTCCAGATCCATGACGGCTTGCGCTTGGGACGGAATGCGGCCGAGCGAGTCCACGTTGGTCTCGTAGCGGCGGTCCATCGACATGATCTCGAGCTTGCGCGTGAGCGACGAGTAGAAGTAGTGGATGTAGAGCGGGACGCCGATGATGTACTCTTGCAGGATGTAATTCTGCCGCGCGAGCAGCGATGCGCGCTCTTCGAAATCCATCGCGTCGCGCAGGAACATGTAGCCCTTGCCGCCCTGCGCGCCGTAGAGTTTCACGATGACGGGCCGGTCGATCTCGGCGCCCGTCTTGAACTGGCGCGGCAGCTTGAGGCCTGCGCGCATCAGCCAGTCGCGCTGCAGCTCGCGGCTGGCTTCCCAGTCGAGCACCGACTTGTTCCCGAAGTACGGGATCGTCATCTTCTTGTGCTCTTCGAGCGACAGGTACGCAACGAACGAGCCGTGCGGCACGATGATGATCTTGCGCTTCTCGAGCTCGGGCACGAGCGACATGAAGTCGCTGTACTTCTCGATGGTGATCACTTCGTCGACGAACGCGAACGAGCGGTACAGCCGTTCGGTCGCGCGGTTCGCGATCGCGAGCGTCTTGAAGCCCTCGTCGTGCGCGCCCTTGAGGATCTGCAGCGCCGAGTGCGAGCCAAGCGTGGCGATCGTGTACATCTCGCCGACGCCGTCCGCGCGGCGCGCGGTTTGATCCAGAGGTTCGACCATCATCGTCATGTTTTTGTTGCTACCTGAAACGCCGGATTGCAGAGGAACGTCTCGACGGCCCGGTCGAGCGCGGCGGGCGCGACGTCGCGGCCCGAGTCGTCGAGTAAACGCCACGCGGTGCGGCGGCGGATGCCGCGGACTCCGAGGATCGGACGCCCTGCAACCGAGCTCACGGGAGCTTCGTCACGCGATGCGATCCAGACCTCGCCCGGCGCGGGCCGGTCGGACTCCCGTTCGGCCAAGCGGTGTTTGTTCGGGTTGTGGATCGTCTCGTTCGCGGCGATCGTGCTCGCCAGGTCGCCCGCGGCCTCGTCGGCGTCGAACAGCCAGATGTCGGCGCGCACGACACGCGCCACGGGCACGCCGAGGCGGCCGAGCGTCTCGAGCGCGGTGAACGCCTCGTTGTCCGGGATCGTCAGCGTGACGGCGAACGTGCGGGTCGCGCTCACGCCGGCACCCCGCCGCGCACGGCGCGCGCGAAGTGCTCGAACAATGCGATCCCGCCCGAGGGCGCGAGCGTCGCGCGCGTATCGCCGCGCGCGGCGTCGCGCGACGCGTCGAGATGCTGGTACGTCCACGCGTCGCGCTCGGGGTGCGGCATGATCGCGAGCACGTTGCCTTCGCGGTTGACGAGGCCTGCGCAGTCGAGCGCGGCACCGTTCGGCGCGGCGACGGGGCTGCCGTCGCGGTCGCAGTACACGAATGCCAGATGACCGTCGCGCTCGATGCGCGCGAGCTCGTCCGCGGGTGCGGCGAGGCGGCCGTCGCCGTGCGACGCCCAGGCCGGGATCACCGCGCCCGCAGCGATGCCGGCCAAGATCGGCACGCGCTCCGGCGCGACGGCGAGCTTGACGTGCACGTGCACGGATTGAAATCGCCCGCTCGCGTTCGGCGCGAACGCCGCGGTCGGGCGGCGCAGCCGTCCGGTCCCCGGCACGAGGCCGGCCTCCGCGAGCACTTGCGCGCCGTTGCAGATGCCGAGCACGAACTTTCCGGCTCGAGCGGCGTCGACGATCGGGTCCATCACCGCGTCGTGCGCCGCGACCGCGCCGGCGCGGATGCGGTCTTCGTACGCGAAGCCGCCCGGCAGCACGAACGCGTCGAACCGCGCGAGCCGTTCGGGCTGCGACCAGTGCACGAGCTCGCCGTCGAGCCCCACCGCGAGGATCGCGCGCAGCGTTTCGGCCTCGCTGTTCGTCCCCGGGAATACGACGACGGCAACCTTGCCGGCGCTCACGCGACGCTCCCGTAGAAGTCGCGCGAGCGGCGCTTCCCACGCGTCGCGCAGTTCCGCGATCGTGATCGCTGCATCGCCGGAAGCGTTATCCCGGATGCGCAGCAAGGGCTCATCAATCGTCTCACCGATCATGTATGTCATGCCGCTGACGCCGTACTCTGCAGCAAGCCGCATAAGTCGCGCTGAATCGTCGACTTCGAGAACGAACCCCCACGATTCCGAGAACCATTCAACTTCTTTGTCTAGCCAAACGCCATACCACAGATCGGGATGGTCGAGCGCCACGCCAATCCGCCCGCGATGCGCCGCCGTCATGGCCATCTCGGCGATCGCACCAAGGACGCCGCCGTCGCTCACGTCGTGAGCCGATAGAGCAATATTTTGCTTAATGGCTTCTCTGACGACATTGCAACATGCTTTGAAATTCCCATAATCTGCCGGCGGCAACGTTGTAGAGTCAAGCCCGATCAGATCCGATAGAACACTTCCTGCAAGTGTCAGTGTTCGAACGCCGAGGAGCACGATCCGCGAGCCGACGGCCCTAAGGCCACTGCCGGTCACGGTCGCGATGTCCGCTATCGAACCGATGCAAGAAACGATCGGCGATGGCGCAACGCTATTACCATTCGCGGAGCGGTTGTAGAGCGAGACATTTCCGGATACGAAGGGTACATCAAGCGCGCGCGCCGCGTCCGCGAGTCCATCGACGGCCGCTACAAACGCGCCCATCTGGGCGGGAATTGTTGGATCGCCGAAATTCAGGCAATCCGTTAAACCGACCGGCTCGGCACCAACGCATGTGACCTGCGCGATTGCCTCCATGACGGCGAGCTCAGCGGCTCGCCGCGCATGGATCTTCCCGTAGCGTGGGTTGCCCCCAAGGCCAAGCGCGACGCCGAGCGGTGCGCCGGGGACCGGCACCAGAACACCGGCATCTGAGAAACCCGGCGGGTTCGCGGTGCATCCGCGAACGACGCCGTCGAAACGCTGGTAGATCGACGCACGAGACGCGACGTCACGATGGCCGAGCACGTCGCGAAGGCGCTCCAAGATCGGGAGTTTCCTCGCGCGTAACGCTTCTGAAGTCGCCACAATGCGGGCGTCCTCATGTTCAATCAGGGCGCTCGGTAGCACATACTGTCGCGAATAGCGCACGCCGCCGGTCAGAAATTCCAAGTCGACGTCCATCACGACCTCACCGTGATGGCGCGCGACGTAACGCCCGGTTTCCGTTACCTTGCCGATCACCGCGGCGCACGCTCCGCGTGCGACGCGCGGCAGCGAGTACATCTCGTTGTACAGCGCGAGCAGCGTGGGCGTGAACGACGGCGGCACGATCCAGCACAGCCGCTCCTGCGTCTCGCCGATCGCGATGACTTCCGGCGGCAGATCGCGCTGCCCGGTGGACACGCGATCGAGCTCCACCTCCGCGCCCATCCCGCCCGCCGCGCACAGTTCCGCGCTGCAGCCGGCGAGCCCGCCGGCGCCCAAGTCCTTGAAGCCCGCGGTGATCCCCTGCGCGCGCAGCTCGGCGAACACCGCGTACGACGCGCGCATGATCACGTTCTTCAGGAACGGATCGGGCACTTGCACCGCGCCCTTGTTCTGATCCGCATCCTCTTCGTCGAGCGTCAGCGACGAGAACGAGGCGCCGCCGAAACCGCTGCGGTCGGTAGCTTTCCCGACGAGCACGATGTCCCAGCCGAGGCTGCCCTGCGGCGCGCGCGAGTGGATGATGTCCTTCTCTTTGACGAGCCCGAGCGCGACGACGTTGACGAGCACGTTGTCGTCGAACGACGCGTCGAAGAACACGTCGCCGCCGACGTTCGGCACGCCGATCGCGTTGCCGTACGCGGCGATGCCGTCGACGACTTGCTGCGCGACGTAGCGGCAGTGCTCGTTCTCCAGCCGGCCGAAGCGCAGCGGGTCGGCGACGCCGATCACCTCGGCGCCCATGCACAGCACGTCGCGGACGATGCCGCCGATGCCGGTGGCGGCGCCTTCGAACGGCACGACTTGCGACGGGTGGTTGTGCGACTCGTGCGCGACGACGATCCCGTACGTCTCGCCTTGCCACTCGCCGAGCCGCACGATGCCGGCATCTTCGCCCACGCCCAGCAGCACGGTGGGCCCTTGCGTCGGCAGCTTGCGCAGATGGTCGCGCGACGACTTGTAGGAGCAATGCTCGCTCCACTGCGCGTCGAACGCGAACAGCTCGGTATCGGTGGGCACGCGGCCCAGATGTTCTGCGATGCGCCGCAGCTCGTCGTCGGAGAGCGCGACTCCGATCCGGCGGCCGCGCGCGACGGCGTCGTCGAGCACGACCGCCGTGTCAGGCACGGACGACGCCGGGCGGAAGCGGCGGAGGCGGCGCGTTGAGCTCGGCGTCGGCCGCGAGCACCAGGCTGCGCGCGTTCGCCTGCAGCAGCAGGATGCGCCCGAACACGACCGTGTCTTCCAGCGCGAACGCTTTGGCGCAGCGCAGCGCGATCTCGTCGGCTCGCGGATAGACGGCGTCGGAGAACAGCACGGGGTTCGCGGTGGCGTTGTCCAGGACGTCGGGCAGCGCCGAGTTTTCGGAACCGACCGCAACGACGACCATGCGCGCGAACGTCGCTTCGAGCTGCGCGACCAATTGCAGCACGTTCCCCGGCATACGCGCGACCGACACGATGTGCCGCACCGACGGCAACCCGTACGCACCGAGCGCGCGCGCGAGCGTCTCGGTGGTCGCGGCGTGCTCCGCGCCGTCAGCGAGCAGTGCGACCATCCCCGGACGCATCTGCGGGAACGTTCCGACGATGTCCGCGACCTGCTCGTAGTTCGCGCGCACCTGCTCGAGATCGGCCGGCGTGACGACCTCGAGGTTGCGGTAGAGCTGCTTGTCGAGCATCAGCTCCTCGCGGCCTTGCGGCCACACGCGCCACGAGTCGTTGTCGATCACGTCGGCGATGATCAGCTGACCCTTGCCCTCGCCGCTGGCGATCCGGCCGAACTCGATCTTCAGGTCGACCAGCAGCGCCGCGCGGCGCTGCCACGCATGCGCGAGGATCTCGTACGTGATGCGCGCGAGCTCTTGCATCGTCCCGATCTCCGGCGCCGTCGCGATACCGTTCGCGACGATCGCGTCGGGTTCGATCTGCGGATCGTGGTTCGCATCGTCCTTGATGAAGAACTCGATCAACCGCGGTACGAGAAGCGCGCCGCGCTGAATGTTCGGGCGGCGCTTCACCAGCGAGCCGGCGGCGACGCCGCGCACGACCACTTCGAGCGGGATCATGTGGGCGCGGCGGACGAGCATCTCGTTGTCGTCGTCGTCTTCGCCGCCGTTGAGATAATGGGTCGGCAGACCGCACAGGTTCAGCAGGCGGAACACGCGCGCGGTCGTCTGCGCGGCGATGCGGCCCTTGCCCTCGATGACGTCGCGGCGCTCGCCGTCGCGGGCCGTGATGCCGTCTTGCTGCTGCACCACGAGCACGTCGGGCTGGCCGTCGAGCTCGTACAGAACCTTGGTCTTGCCGCGCGCGATCTCGTGTCCCTTACGCATCGTTCTTCTTCTCCACCGGTTCCACGGTGTCGCGGATGCGCTGCGCGAGCCTGCGCGCGCGTTCGGGCGCATCGCCGACATGGCCGGACGGGTCGAGCCGCTCGCGCACCTCCGCCGGATCGACCCAGCGCGCGATGCGCTCGTCGTCGGCGAGCAGCGTCGCGAGCGGGTTGGAGTCGCCGGCGGCCAGCGCATCGTACGCGCGCATCGCGCTTTCGCGGATCACCTCGTGCAGCTCTTGACGGTCGCCGCCGCGCTTGGCCGCTTCCATCAGGATCGCTTCGGTGCCCGCGAACGGGCCGTAGGTGCGCAGGTTCTCGACGATGCGGCGCTCGTCGACGCGCAGTCCGTCGACGATCTTGCGCGCGAGCGAGAGGATCTCGTCGGCGCAAAGCAGCGCCTCGGGCAGGATCGTGCGGCGGTTCGCACTGTCGTCGAGCGTGCGCTCGAGCAAGTTCGTGGCCGCGTTCTGCCACGCGACGTCGGCATACGCGGGCAGCAGGCGCGCGAGGGAGTCGATGCGTTCGGACATGACGGGATTGCGCTTGAACGGCATCGCGCTCGAACCGACTTGCTTCGAACCGAACGGCTCCGCGATGTCGCCGAAACCCGGGCTCGCGAGCACGCGCACGTCGAACGCGAACTTGGAAAGCGACGCGCCCATGCCGGCCAGCGCCGAGAGCAGCAGGTAATCGAGCTTGCGCGGATAGGTTTGCGTCGCGACATCGCGCGCGATCAGGTCGAAGCGGCCGAGAACGTCGTCTTCTTGCTGCTGCGGCGACCGCGGCGTTCCGTCGAGCAGGCGGGTGTACGACGCCGACGTTCCCACCGCGCCGCGGATGCCTTTCGCGGTGAGCTGCTCACGCGCGTTGAGCAGCATCGTGCGGTCGATGAGCAAGTCTTGCGCGTACACCGCGAGGCGGTACCCGAGCGTGGTCGGCTCGGCCGGCTGCAGGTGCGTGTAGCCCATGCAGACGAGGTCCGCGTGCCGTTCGATGCGCCCCGCGAACGCGCGCAGCACGTCGTCGAGCGATGCGACGATCTGCTCGAGCGCCAGGCGCATGCGGAACGTCTCGACGTTGTCCTCGACGTCCATCGACGTCGCACCGAGGTGCAGCTTGCCGCCGCCGACAGTCGCCTGCCGCGCGAACACGCGAATCTCAGCCATGAGGTCGTGGCCGATCTCGCGCTCGATGGCCAGCGCCGCTGGCAGATCGATCTCCTCGGCGTGCGCGCGCAAGTCGTCGAGCTCGGCCTGGCTCACCAGCCCGGCGCGCTGTTGCGCTTCCGCGAGCGCCACCCAGACCGCACGCCACAGCTTGCGGCGCTCGCGTTCGGAGAAGAGCTCCCGCAGCGACGGGCGCGCGTAGCGCCACGAGAACGGCGAGGCGTAGGTGGTATCGTTCACGGTCCGGCGCGTCGCTTTCGCGGAAGCCGACGGATCGGCCTCGACGAGAAACGTCGGGAAGGAAGGAAGGGCCTGCCGCCTCGTTCCCGGCCGGAATCATGAGGCGCCGAGCGTGGCACCGCCCTTGCTGTGAGCGGTAGGAGCGCGGTGCCGGAAAGCGGTTTCACACTCGTCGAGATCGTCATCGCGGTCGCGATCGTGGCAACCACGGTCGCGGCCGGATTCGGCATCTCGCTCGCATCGCGTTCGCTCGCCGTGTCCACCGCCGCCGGCGAGTTCGACCAATTCCTCGACAGCGCGCGAACGATGGCGCGCGACCTGGACGGCGCAACCCTCGCATTCACGGCGGACGCATACGGCGACGGTACGGAAGTACGTCTGTTCGCGGGCGGCCCGAACGGCCCGCCCGCGCCGACGACGCTGCCGACACTGCATGCACGCGCAACGATCGAAGAAGCGGAGTCGCTAGGAAAGGCGCCGTTCGCGTTCATCGTGCACGCAAACGGATCACTTAGCGGCCGGCCCAACTACCGCATCGGCGATACGACGACGAACGACGTCGGCTGCCCGGCAAGCGGCGCATTCCATTTCGTCATCAAAGCAGCGGGCGGAAGCGCGGATCGCTACGTGCCGTGCCGGTTAAAGCTCGCCGCAAACGGCCCGGTGACGCTGACAGCATGGCCGCTGGCATCGCCGGCACCAAGCCCGACGCCCTGCAGCAGCGGCCCCGGCTGCAGCGCGACGTCGCTGCCGAGCGTACCGACGTCCACGGCGAGTTGTCCGCCGAACTTCACCGCGATCCCCGGCGGGTGTGCACCGGTACCACCGAGCAGTTCGGGAGCACGGTATCATGTGACGGTCACCGGAGCACCGGCAACCCTCACCGTTGGTGCGACGGCCTCAGTCAGCGCGCAAGCGACGCTCACGAATCCGAACGCGGTGTCGTCAGGCACGCCGGTTTCAATACCGGTCAGCATTCAGTCAGCCGACATGACCTGCACCGCGACGCCGCCAGGGTGGCAGCAATCGGGTACGTCATTTGCAATCTCCGGCAAGGCTGTGGGCACATGTACGCTAACGGTGATGGCGGACCCGAGTGGAGTTGCAGGGGCGAGTTCGGATACAGCGACCGCCACCACGGCAATCGCAGCCGTGCCGGTGCCAACACCAACGTCCTCAGCGACCTCGTGCGACGTAGCCGCAAATGGTAAATGCTACCACCGGATCGTTGGCGAGGCTAATCAGACCTTCTGGAAGTATGTATTACCGGATACGTCGTGCTTAGCCGATGGCAGTCAATGCTTCTACAGCGACTCAATAAGGCAAATCGTGTTAGAGCCGGCTTACGGATTTCGACCACTAACTGCAGCAGTTGACGGCGCACACGAACTTCTTTTTGAGGTCGAAAAAGTAATATCTGTATATAACCAATGTCAGCCGTATTCTTATTTTGCGGGTGTCCCCGCGGGAGACTCAATCCAATGGGGAGGTTCCGGAATTGGTTCACCGATGACAGCGGCCTTTGGCTGGGGCCAACCGTCAATCTATTCAACCGTTAATCACGTGTTGATGGGTGGCCCATTGCAAAGCGGTTCGCTTATCGAGGGCAATCAATCATGGACTAGCGGAACAACGCTTCGCAACCTTTTCGACGCAGTTGCATCAGGCCAGATTGGTCAGGCATATAGATTCAGCTTTTCTTCGAGTGCCGACACGCCCGACAGCTATGTACAATGGTATCCAGACTTCGCAGGATGTGACGCTGCGGGAGATTCGAATCGACCGGGCATTGAATATGGGATCAGCGGCGTGGAATTGGTTTTTCAAATCTATCAGGCTGTGCCATAGAAAAAAGCGGAGCCGTCAGGCTCCGCTTTTGGTAGATGGCGTGCTAGGCGGCCTAAAACCCGTAACCCAAGGTCTGTTCGACGAACCCGACGAGATTTAGCCCACCGCCAGGAGCATCGATTGCGTACAATTGCACTACGTACGGCTGTCCAGCCAACGCGTTCGGCGCAGCAATCGACGTGATCGGCACTACTGTGCCTGCCGGGACGCCGACTCCGTCATAGAAGCCCGCGGGAATGGCGTTGAGGCCCGACTGGACATTGCCGTTGTTTACGGGAGCCAGAACGCCCGACGGCTTCGGCGCTGCGAGGCCTTGCGCGCCTGTCAGGTTCACCGGGACGGTACACGGCGTGACGGTCGTCGTACATTGGCCGAAGCCGACGCCGTTAGGCTTCCCGATGCTGTAAAACGGGGCGGCGTTGTGCGAAATCACTTCGTTGCCGGCGGGCGCGATCGCGAAGCTGGGCTCAGTGAAGACGAACAAACCGCGCGTGTTGGGGCCGCCAATCGGATTCGAACCGCCGAAAACGATCGTCTGACGCGAACCGACGGCGGGAGAGATCGTTCCCACCGCGAGCGTGCTCACGCCGAGATACGGACCCGGCGCGGTTGGGCACTCGAGGCCGCCGTTTTGGCCGCCCAGGAACGGATAGACCGCGATCGTGTGCGAGATGCCGCCGGCCACGCCGTACAGGAATGGGTTCGCCGTGCCATAGTTTGTCGTCGGGGAGGTGACGCCGAACGGAAGATTATCGATGCAGACGTCGACGGTGCCCGACTTTGGTGGCCCGCCGAAGTAATTGAACTGGTCCGGAGAACCCTGGATGAAGCGCAGCAGCGCCGAGCCGTTTGAACCGGACTGGAACTGGCCCTGGGCGCCGCCGGCGTTGTTCGGGGGGCCTGCGAACGGCAACGCGCCGCCGCTCCCGTTCGAGCAGGCGGCCAGACCGACGGCGAACGCGCCGAGGACCGTCAGGCGGGCGAGGAGACTACGCATGCGTCGAGTGACCTCTCAGGGAGCCGAAAGCGAGCGGCGACGCGTGGCCCGAAACCGGCCCGCGTTCGTGCGCGACGTTGGATTCAGTGGGGTGCGAATCCTGGTTCGTCAACGCCTCGAAGCGAGCCGCCCGGCGAGATCGGCTGTCAAGAGTTCGATCAGCGCCCGCGGATCGTCGGCCTGGCCCGTCACGACCCGCTCGAAGCCGCGGACTGCAGCTTCGTAACCGGTGCGCGCCCGGCGCTCCCCGATCCGTTTCGCGATGGGGCGCAGCACGCGCTCGCGCCAGCGGTGGCGCGGGGGCAGCGCGCCGCCCCCCGGCCGCGCGAGCTCCCACAGCAGCGAGAACTCCTGGGCCAGCATGCTCGTCAGGGGCACCGCCGCGCCGCGCGGGTCGCCCGCGAACAGCTCGAAGGCGATCGCGAGCGCGTCGGCGCTGCGGCCCTCGACGACCGCGGCCGCGTACTGCCAGGCCTTCGGGTCCTCGACGCTGAGGCTCTCGCGTTCGAGATCCGCCATCGTGATGGTGCCCCCGCCCAGCGCGAGCTTCTCGAGGTCGTTCTGAATCGCGCCCAGGTCGGCGTCGCCGTCCGACAGCACGGCAATCACGCGGGGCTGCGCCTTTGCACCCAGCCGCTGCAGCGTCTCGCGAACGAACCGCTCGCGCACGTCGGCGTTGGGCGTCGTGTCGATGCGCAGCGCCTTGCGGCCGGCGAGCCGGCCGAACGGCTCGGGCTTGGTGGTCTTCGCCGGCGGCAGCAAGTCCTCGAGAATCAGCGTGTTGCCGGCCGGAACGTTTTCCGCGACCGCCCACAGATCGCGGCGCGGCTGCGCGCGCAGCCGCTGGCAGTTGCGCACCACCACGACGCGCCGCTCCGCGAGAAACGGCATCGCGTTGACCGCATCGCCCGCCGCGCGCCCGATCGAATCAGACTCGGGCCCGTCGAACACGTCGCAGTTGAGCGCCCGCATGTCCTCCGGCAGCAACTGGTCGAGCAACGCGTCCAGCGCGCGCTGCGCGAGGATCGCGTCCTCGCCCTCGATCACCACGAGCCCGTCGATCTTGGGGCTCTTGTCGAGGAACTCGTAATATTTCACGCGACGGGCAGCGGGATGCGCGGGCGGTGCTCGAGGTCGGCGATGCTGTCGTCGTACGGCGGCGCGAGCACGCCGTATTCGGTGATGAAGCCCGTCACGAGCCGGCCCGGCGTGACGTCGAACGCGGGGTTGTACACCGCGTCGTCCGCGGCGATGCGCACTTCCTCGGGCGCGCGTTCTTCGATCGGGATCTGCTCACCCGACGCGATCGCGAAATCGAACGTCGAGCGCGGCGCTGCGATGTAGAATGGAATGCCGTGGTGCGCCGCGGCGATCGCCACGCCGTACGTCCCGATTTTGTTCGCGGCGTCGCCGTTGCGCGCGATGCGGTCGGCGCCGACGACGACGGCGCGCACCGCTTTGCGCTGCATCGTGATCGCGGCGGCGCTATCGACGATCAGCGTGCACGGCACGCCCGCTTCGCGAAGCTCGAACATCGTCAGCCGCGCACCTTGCAGCAGCGGTCGCGTCTCGTCGACGAACACGTGCAGTGCTTTTCCGGCGCGGCGCGCGGCGACGAAGCAGCCCAGCGCCGTACCGTCGCCGCCCGTGGCGATCGGACCGGTATTGCAGTGCGTGAGCACGTTGCCGCTCGACGGGAAGAGTTCGACCGATGCTTCCCCGATGCGGCGGTCGACGTCGCGCTGCTCGTCGTGGATGCGGCGCGCTTCGCCCAGCTCGTCGCCCTTTGCGGCGAGCACGCGGTCGACCGCCCACGCCAAGTTGACCGCGGTCGGTCGCGCCGCGCGGATCCGCGCCGCGGCGTGTTCGTACGCCGGGCGGTCGGCCGCAAAAAGGCGCGCCGCGAGCGCGACGCCGTACGCGCCGAAGATGCCGATCGCCGGCGCACCGCGCACCGCGAGGGTGCGGATCGCCTCCACCACGTCGTCGATAGTGCCAGCGCGCTCGCGCACGACGGCGCGCGGAAGCGCCCGCTGATCGAGAAAACCGACGGCATCGTCGTCGTACCAGACCGAATCCACACCCGGCGGTTCGGCCAGGGGTCAGTGAACTACTGTCGCGCCCTGCGAAGCGTAGCAGCTGCGGCAGTAGACCGGGCGATCACCCCGCGGCTTGAACGGCAGCGTCGTTGCGATGCCGCACTGCGCGCACACCGCGTCGAACAGCTCGCGCAGTCCGGCCGTGGAGAGCGGTCCCGCGCCCAAGCCGTTCGCGCGCTGGGCCTTGCGCGCGTTGCGACAGTCGCGGCAGCGCTGCGGTTCGTTCTCGAACCCTTTCTCCGCGTAGAACATCTGGTCGCGGACGCTGAAATCGAACGCGTTTCCGCAGTCTTTGCAAATCAGGCTTTTGTTTTCGTACACCGGCGTTTGCACGGGCAGCGGCGCCGCCCGACCCCTGTGGTAGCGGATGAAAAACCCGGCGTAGGCCCATGGGGCCGCGCCGTACGGGGAGTATACGGTAGCCGGGGTCTCTTGGCAATCCGTCCCGGCACACCGCGTGCGAGGGCGGGGCGGGGGACCGCCGAACCTCCGCGCGTGACGCACCGGATGGCAGTCGCCTTGTTCCTCGCTCTCGCTGCCACATGGTGGCCGCCGCCGGTCGAGGCGCAGTTCGCACCACCCGATCCGTGCGTGACGACCGAGTTCGACGGCATCTCCCGCTTGGCGGACGATGCGAAAGGCCGGCGGTATCTCGTGCGCTTTCGCGACGGTGCACGGTCGATCGGGAGCGGCGGAACGTTCCGGCTCGACACCGCCGACGCGCACGTCGTCGCCCCGTTCGACGCGCTGATGACGATCGTGCGCGCTCCGCTCGATCGAGACGTTGTCGCCGCCGCGATCGTGAGCGTGCACGCGTACGGGCGCGACGTGACGTGCCCGCTGCGCGCAACGATCGTGCAAGCGGTCGACCCCGTTAGCGACGCGGCCGTCGTGCCGCACACGCGCACGTTCGATGCCGTCCCCGTTGCGGATCCGCCGATGACGTGCGAGCACCCGTTCGTGGAAGGCGGTGCGGATCACAGTGTCGCGGTCGACGCGCCGCCGATGGCACGCCAGCAAGGCATCGGCGGCATCGTCGTCGTCAGCGTGCTCGTCGACGAGGCCGGCAGACCGAAGGACGCGCGCATCGTGTCGAGCCCGTCGTCGATCCTCAACCTAGCCGCGCTGGCGGCCGCGCGAGCGATGACATACTCACCTGCGATCTACCGCTGCGTGCCGGTCCCGCAAGGGCGAGCGCTGTTTCGCGCGGACTTCCTGATGCCGCGGAGGTACTGACATGATTCGCCGAGCTCTCGCGTGCGCCGTCGTGTCGGCATGCGTGGTCGCGGTGATGCCCGTCGATGCGTCCGGTGCGAACGAACCACCCGCCGGTTTTGCTGACGTCCCCTGCACCGCGCCGTTTTTCGTGAGGGTGTACCAAGGCGATCCGAACACGGTTCTCGTGCGCGCCGTCGACATGTCGGGCTCGCTCACGGGGACGATCACCGCATATGGGACCGATCGGACGTGGACCGCGACGATCGAGCGCGCAGGGCTCGTCGACCTGCCGGACGGCGGGCGGGAGGCATCGCTCGTGGTGCGGGCCGACGCACCGATCGAGGGGATTGCGTACGCGCCGGCATGGGCACCGTGCACGTTTCGCGCCGGAACGCTTCCGAATAACTCCTACGTCGCCCGCGATACCCAGCGCCCGATCCTCGTCGTCGGCAACCAGAGGCCCCTGGAACCCGCAGGTTGCGCGACGCCGTACGTGGCTCCCACGGTGGTGCATGCGGTGGAACCAGCCACACCGCAAGATTTCTCGGGCAGCGCGGTCGTCCGTGTCGCCGTTGCACTCGATCCAGGCGGGGCCGTACGATCCGCGCGCGTCATCGCCTCGCCGTCGAAAACCTTGATCGTGTCGGCAGTCGGGGCGGCGGCGCGCAGCGAGTACACCGGCGGTATTCCGCTGCTCGCCGGCACCGGGCAGCTACGAGTTCGCCATCGAGTACAACTCGTGAAATCTGCTCCGATGCGCCGTGATCGGCTCAGCGAAAACCGATTCGGCTTCCCTCGCGCTTCGGCTCGATGATCGCGACGGTGGCGGCCGCTACGGCGGCTTCGTAGCCCTTGTCGCCGCGCGCCGGATCGGCGCGTTCTTCGGCCTGCGCGCGGTTCTCCGTCGTCAGCACGCCGAAACCGATCGGCACGCCGCTGCCGAGCTGGACGTCCATGATGCCGCGCGCGCACTCGCCCGCGACGTAGTCGAAGTGCGGCGTATCGCCGCGGATCACGACGCCCAGCGCGACGACGCCGTCGAGCTTGTTGCCGGCAATCAAGCGCCGCGCGGCGATCGGCAGCTCGAAGCAGCCGGGGACGCGCACGACCTCGACCTTGTCGTCCGCGACGCCGCAGTCACGTAGGCCGCGGCGCGCGCCGTCTTCGAGCTGCGCCGCGAGGTCGGCGTAGAAGTCGGCGACGATGATCGCGAACGACTTGCCGCTCGCGTCGGGGAGCGCGTGGCTCTTCTCCGTTTTCATTCCGCACCGACCGGGTTGGGCGCGCCGAACATGTGGCCCATCTTGTCGCGCTTGGTGTCCATGTAGTGCGCGTTGTGCTGCGTCGGCGTGATTTGGATCGGGACGCGCTCCTTGATCGTCAGCCCGAAGCCTTCGAGGCCGGCGATCTTCTTGGGGTTGTTGGTCAGCAGCCGCATCTCGCGCACGCCGAGATCGACCAGGATCTGCGAGCCGATGCCGTAGTCGCGCTTGTCGGCGGGAAGTCCGAGCAGCGTGTTCGCCTCGACGGTGTCCGCGCCGGCGTCTTGCAGCGCGTACGCGCGCAGCTTGTTGGAAAGCCCGATCCCGCGGCCTTCCTGGTGCAGGTACAGGAACACGCCGCGGCCTTCGCGCGCGATCGCCGCCAGCGCGGCGTCGCGCTGCGGGCCGCAGTCGCAGCGCAGCGAGTGCAGCGCGTCGCCGGTGAGGCACTCGCTGTGCACGCGCACGAGCACGTCTTTCCCGTTGCCGATGTCGCCCATGACGAGCGCGACGTGCGCGATCTTGTCGATGCGCGACTCGTACGCGATCCCGCGGAACGCGCCGTTGGTGGTCGGCAGCGAGAACTCCGCGATGCGCTCGACGAGCTTTTCGTGCTGCATCCGGTATGCGATGAGATCCTTGACCGTGATGATGCGCAGCCCGTGCTTCTCGCAGAACGCCTTGAGGTTGTCGCGGCGCATCATGGACCCGTCCTCGTCCATGATCTCGCAGATCACGCCGGCGGGATACAGCCCCGCGAGCTTCGCGAGATCGACGGACGCCTCGGTCTGCCCGGCGCGCACGAGCACGCCGCCGTCGCGCGCGCGCAGTGGAAAGGTGTGTCCCGGGCGCAAAAAATCGGACGGCCCGCACTTCGGATCGATCAGCGCGCGAATCGTATTCGAACGGTCTTGTGCGGAAATGCCGGTGGTGACGCGACCGCGCGCCTCGACCGACACGGAGAACGCCGTGCCGAGCGGCGCGGTGTTGTCGTTGACCATGTTCGGGATCTGCAGCGCGTCGAGCCGCTCCGACGTCATCGGCACGCAGATGAGTCCGCCGCCTTCCTTGCGCATGAAGTTGATCGCTTCAGGCGTGACCTTCTCGGCGGCCATCACGAGGTCGCCCTCGTTCTCACGGTCCTCGTCGTCCATGACGACGACCATCTTGCCGTCCCGAATGTCGGCGATCGCCGACTCGATCGAGTCCATCGTGCTCCGCTCGGTGGCAAGCCGAGGCCCGAGCGCCGGCAGCACCGCGGCCAGCGTCCGCACCGTGCGGTAGCTCGGCTGCCGCCGCCCGCTCCGAAGCAGCGAGATGGCGGCCTCCGTAAGCCCCGACCGCTGAGCCACCTGAGCGGCTGTTAAGCCGGCACCCGCCATCGCGGAGGCAAGCTCGTCCGAAAATCTGTCCACGTCTGCTTAGACTCTCGCGCGGGCTTAACGGTTGTCAAGACGTTCCCCGAGGCGGCGTCGCGTGACGAGCTGCTGCGCAGGGTTTTTGCGCGCGGGTCAGCGCATATCAGGCGATGGGTGAACAGCCTCGGAGCCCTGACCAGCCGAGAGCGCTTGGCCGGCCGGCGATTGCGACCACCGCGGCCGCGGAAAAAGACTGGGCCTGGACCGACCAGAAAACGCAGATGTTCGCGGTAGCCCTCTGCGTGCTACCGATCGTGTTCCCCGGCGCTCCACCCGTAGTCCGCTGCCTTGGCGCGGCCGGCGCTTTTGGAACTCTTGCTTGGCTCGCAATGGAGGTTCCGCGATGGACTCGGGTGCGGTCGAGAAAATGGAAGGCCGCATTTTATGCGGTAGCGGCAGTCGGTATTTTCATCCTCGTCGGTGGCATGTACTTCGCTTTGATTGCCCCGCCCGACTCTCGCGAACATGGTTCACGGTTAACCGAGCCCATCGATTTTACGCGAACCTTCGTCCCCGACACGGTAACGCCCGAATTTCTCGCGTCGCTTTATCACGAGCACACCAAAGCGGAAGGCGGCAAACTTCTCGATCTCTACCGAGGCAAATGGATGTACACGAGAGGCACTGTGATAAACGTCGACGATTTTGAATTCGGTGGAAAAGACGTCACGCTGCAGATCGGCCCAGGCGGATTCCTGGATCGGATCTTTGGTGCTCTTACCGACACGACCGTCGTAGCGCATTTCGATTCGGCGTGGGACGACCAGATTTCCGCGTTGCACCATGGGGACCGTATTTCGATCGTCGGCAACGTCGACACCATGTCATCTGACGGGCTCGTCTTGCAGAGCTGCGAGTTGCGATCGCCGCGCTAGGCCAAAGCGCCTTACGCTGCAGCTGCTCGAGGCGCTACTCAGAATTACGGCTCTATTGACTTATCGCGATATATCGGATAGTGTCGCGATATGATACATGATATCGCCGGAGCTCTCTTCCGGCATCGGCATGGCGGCCGCCACGGCGGGGCTCGCGCTTGGGGACTCGGCTACAGCAAGGAATGGGGCGGCTGGAAAGCCGGAGGCTGGACGCCGCGCAACCGGCGCGGCGACGTGAAGTACCTCGTGCTCGAGCTGCTGGCCGAAGGGCCGCGGCACGGCTACGACATCATCAAGGGGATCGAAGAGCGCCGCGGCGTTCGCCCGAGCGCGGGATCGGTCTACCCGACGCTGCAGCTGCTCGAAGACGGCGGCTTCGTCACCTCCGACCAGATCGACGGCAAGCGCGTCTACACGATCACCGACAGCGGGCGCGAGCTGCTCGCGAACCGTGCGGCGGATCCGGACGAGGATGAAGACGACGCGCCCGGCGTGCGGCACAAGCTGCGCGACTCGGTGATCAAGTTCGTCGCCGCGGTCTGGAACTCGCGGCACACCGACGACGCCACCCTCGAAAAAGTTCGCGAGATCGTCGACAAGGCGCGCAAGGACGTCTACACGATCCTCGCATCAGACGAGGCGTAGCCTAGGGTACCCTGCGTTCCAGGGCGTACGGATACACGGCGTGCGAATTCTCGTAACCGGCAGCAGCGGCTTCATCGGGAGCGCCGTCGTGAAATACCTCACCGAAGCCAGCCGCCATGACGTCCGCACGTTCGATCTTCGTCGTGCAACCGACGACTCCGGCACGGACGTCTGCGGAGACTTGTGCGATCTTGCGACCGTCGAGTCGGCGTGCCGCGGGGTCGACGCCGTCGTGCATTTGGGCGGCGTCGGCGACGTCGACGTCTTCGCGCGAGAGCCGAGCTTCGCTACGCGCGTCAACGTCGAGAGCACGACAAACGTGGCGATCGCGGCGGCGGAAGCTGGCGCGCACGTGATCTATGCGTCGACCTGGGAAGTCTACGGCGAACCGGAATATCAACCGATCGATGAGGAGCACCCCTGCCGGCCGCGCGACTTCTACAGTGCCTCCAAGCTCGCCGGTGAAGAGATCCTCGGGGCCGCGGTGCGCAGCGAATCGCTCCGCGTCACGACTCTCCGGCTCGGCACCGCGTACGGACCGAGCATGCGCGAGAATGCGGTGATCCCGCGCTTCGCAGCGACGGCGAGCTCGTCACAGCCCATCGTCGTGGCCGGCGACGGTTCGCAGCGGCGCCAGTTCACGCATACGTTCGACATCGCGCGCGCGATCGAAGCGGCGTGCGAGTCACGCGACGAGCACGGCGTCTTCAACGTCGTCGCACACGAGGAGATATCGATACGACAGCTTGCGGAGCACGTCGCAGCGCGGTTCGGCGTATCGATCCAGTACGGACCGCCGCGCCGCATCGAGCCGGCTCCCAGCCGGGTTTCCTCCGCCAAGGCGGCTCGCAGCTTGGGATGGACCGAACGCGGAACCTTCTTCGACGAGCTCGACCGCATCCTCGAGTCCGAATACGCTCACTTGTATGCCCGGCCTTCGGCCGCACCGTACAAGAGATAGTGCCGGCGGCAGTTGAAGTCGACGTCGGGGTTGAGCTCCTTGTACCGCGCGTCGTCGAAGTCGCGCGGCAGCCGTACGCCGTCTTTGAGCACCGGCCGCTCGCACATGTCCCAGTCGCGGAAGTTGATGTTCAGGTACTCGATCTCGAACCGGTCGAACCAGGCAACGGCGTTCAGCGAAAGCTGGTCGCGCACCGAGTGGCGCAGCACCTGCTGATGCCACCGCTCCATCACGGGCGCGAGCACGGGCTCGCGATGCCTTCGTAAGAGCACGCCGCACATACCCAGCCCGGCGTGCCGCGGAAAGCCGAGGTGCTCGTAGAAGCGCATTTGCGCCCGCACGCGTTCGGGATCGTCGATCCCGGCGCTCAACACCCACTCGGCTTCTTCGTAGGCACAGTCACGAAACGGATTTCTGAAGCACACGAACGGCGACTTCGCGGGCGCCAGAAAACGGTCGAAGATCTCGCGCGGCGGCCACTTGAGCCGAATGACGTTGTCGACGTACAAGCTCCAGTCGTATTCCGGCAGGAAGCGATGCGTCATCGCCTTGATGCGCTTGGAGGCGCGAGGCGGATCGAGCAGCTCGGGGGGTACGACGCGGATCTCCCAGTGGTCGGAGCGGAGCTCCGGGTCGTCGGTGAAGCAGACGTAGTCGATACGGTCGTCCCGCTCGTACGCGAAGTCGTTGAAATGCTCGGAATATCCGAACATGCACGTGTAGACGACGCACCGCGGCTTGGCGCCGGACAGCGCGTTACGGATTCGGCCGAGCATCGGGATGGTGGTACGCCTCCGTTGGTTCGAGAAGGAGTTGGCAGCGTGCGCGCGGACTGCTGATCCGCGATGCTCCGGGCGCAGAGATGAGTGGTACGATCTTTTCGTTCGTCGTGGACGAGGAGCCTCGCTTTGCGCAGGAGGGGCGGCACCTCGCTCGTTCGCTGGTGCGGCACTGCGGCGGCGATCCGTCGGCCGTGCACGTCCAGTGCACGCCGGAGGTCGACGCGCGGTGCAGGTCGGACTTTCGCCGCGAAGGCTATTCGGTGCACGAGATCGCGCGATTCGGGGACGGGCGTCATTGCAACAAGATCGGCCAGCTGGACAACCTGCGTGACGCCGATTTCGACCGCGTCGTCCTGCTGGACACCGATACGATCGCCGTCGCGGACCTTCGTCCGTTGCTCAGCGATTCGGCAATTCTCGGAAAAATCGTCGACGCGAGCAATCCGCCGCTTTCGGTGCTGCGGGAGATCGCGCAGGCGAGCGGGTTGACGAGCCTTCCGCCCACGTGCAAGACCGATTCGGGAGACAGCGACACCTTCGCCGGCAATTGCAACGGTGGCTTCTACGCCGTACCGCGCCGCTTCTGCGACCGGCTTTCGCGCGAGTGGCGGCGATGGACGCTGTGGCTCCTCGAGAACATCGGCCCGCTACGGCGCGGCGGCTGCGCGCATCATGCCGATCAGGTGGGTTTTTGGCTTGCCCTGCATCATGGCGCGCTGCCGTTCGCGGCGGTTCAGTCGAATCTCAACTACTACGTGCACTTCACGGGCGCTCACGAATACTTCGACGCGCGCCGCGACATCGCGCTTTTGCATTATCACGACTCCAGCGTCAACGATGACGGGTTGCTCGAGCCGCAGGCGAAGCTCTCGCCGCTCGAGCGCGCCGCCGTGGAGCGGGCCAACGCGCAGATCGCCGAAACGCTTGGCAAGCGACCAACTGCCCGGCCGTAACGTGATGAAGCCTGCTGTATTGTCAAGCAAGGGAAACGATCGCGGTGCGCGCAATGTAGCCGCGGTCCGAGAAGCGCCCTTCGCGAAGGCGAGCCGAGGTTGACGATGGCTGTTCGAACCCATGCCGCTCGGTCGAGCGTGCCGGAGATTCAAGGCGGATCTGTTGCGCCCGCGCTTTCGACGGTCGCGCTTCCGCCGCGGATGCATCATCACTTCGAACGGATCGCCGTCACGGCGCCGGTACAGCGCGGCGCCGGCGTCGTGCAGCTCAACGGCGGCGGCAAGAAAAAAAAGGGCGGCGGTGCCCCGAAAAAAAAGGGCGGCGACGACAAGAAAGACGATGCGACACCCGCCGCGTTGACTGATGAAGAGCTGCGTGCGAAAGCGGAAGCGTTCGTTGCGGCGCAAGGCTTGAAGCACAATCCGAAGAGCGGTGCGTCCGGTACGCCGGCGGCACGGCGCGCGAAGTGGCACGCAGCATCCGTCCAGGAATACATAGACAAATGGAAACAGAATTTCGACAAGGACAAGAAAGATAAAGGCGGCGCCGGCGGTGGGATCGCTGCCGGCGGCGGAATGGCCGCGGCGAACTAAAGGCGATCGACTCCGCGCAACGCGTCCGCCAAGACCGGTGGGATGCGCGTTGCGCGGAGCGTCGTGCGGTCGAGTGCCGCGAGCACGAGCTTTCCTTCCACCAGCCGCGTTCCGTCGAGCCGCTCCACCGGAAACGCGAACGTCATCGACGAGCCGCCGATCTTCTGCAGCTGCGCGCGGCACGTGATCTCGTCGTCGAGCTTTGCGGGTGCGTGATAGTCGCACTCGAGGTGCACGCGCGCGATCCACACGCCGAGCTCGTCGGCGATGCGCCCGTACGGAAAGCCGAGCGCGCGAAAGAACTCGTTCTCCGCGTTTTCCATGAAGCGCAGATAGTTCGCGTAGTGCACGACGCCCATCACGTCGACGTCGCGCCACCGAACGCGCTCGCGCACGTCCGGCCCGATTCTCAGCGATTGCATCCGCGGGTTATATCTCGAACGCCCAGGCGACTTCGTCGGCCGTCGGGGCGGTGTCGCGCTGTTGCGTGTACGCGGCCACCGCGCCTTGCGCGTAGCGCGCGACGGGATCGATCTCCAGGCTGACGCGGTCGCCGGGGCCTTTGGTGCCGAGCGTCGTGCGGCGCGCGGTCTCGGGGATCAGCGCGATCGTGAAGCGCTCGCGATCGCACGATGCGACGGTGAGGCTCACGCCGTCGACCGCGACGTAGCCTTTCTCCACGATGTACGGCGCGAGCGCGTCGGGCAGCACGACGTGCAGCCGGAAGCCTTGGCCTTCGGGCTCTTTGGCGAGGATCGACGCGGTGCCGTCGACGTGGCCGTACACGAAATGACCGCCGAGGCGATCGCCCACGCGCAACGACAGCTCGACGTTGACGCGGTCGCCGGCGCGCAGGCGGTCGAAACCCGTGCGCGCGACGGTCTCCGGCACGACGTCGAAGCGCACGGTGCGCGTGTCGAACCCGACGACCGTGAGGCACGCGCCGTTCACCGCGATCGAGTCGCCCACGGCAACGCCGTCCGCGATCGCGTCCGGCGCCTCGACGACGAGCGTGATGCCGCGGCGCGCGTCGCCTTCGGCCGAAGCGACGCGGCCGTCGTGCAGGATCAGGCCGGAGAACACGTGGTGAGATCGGCGGAGAGCAGCATGTCGTCGCCGACGCGTTCGATGCGGTCGAACCGCCACCCGTTTCGCCGGCTGAGATCAGCGCCCGCGAGGGCCGGGACCGCCGAGTCGGTGCGCAGGAAGGCCGGCGCGACGAACCAGACGACGCGCTGGACGAGCCCGGCTTCCAGCAGCCGACCGGCCAGGGTTGGCCCGCCTTCGCACAGGACCGTGGTGATGTCGCGCTCGCGCAGCGCCGCGAGCGCCGCCCGCAGGTCGAGCTGCGTCGCGCCGGGCGCGCCGGCGTACACGACGTCCGCGATCGGTTCGATCTCGGCGAGCGTCGCGCGCGCAGCGGGCGGCGCGAGCACGATCGTACGACGGTATGCACCGGCGGGCGCGTCCGCGGGCGGCGCGAGGACGCGGCTGTGCGGCGGCACGGGGCCGGCTTCGCACACCACGACGCGCGCGTACGGCTTGCGGCGCGTCGCATGGGGTCGCACCGTGAGCAGCGGGTCGTCGACGCGGATCGTCCCCGCGCCGACCATCACCGCGTCGTGTGCGATCCGCAGATCGCGCACGCGCTCGCGCGCGAGCGGGCCCGTGAGCCACTGCTGCTCGCCGGGCCGCGACGCGACGTAGCCGTCGAGCGACGCAGCCATCTTGAGCGTGACGTACGGAAGCTCGTGCGCGATCGTCCAGCGAAAGCGCTCGATGAGCGCGCGCGCCGCAGCATCATCGACGACGTCGACGGTGATCCCGGCGGCGCGCAGCCGGCGCACGCCGCTCTCCGCCGTCTTCGGGTTCGGATCGAGCGCGCCGATCGCGACGCGCGCGACGCCGGCTTCGATCAGCGCTTCGCTGCACGGGGGCGTGCGGCCGTGGTGATTGCACGGTTCGAGCGAGACGTACGCCGTCGCGCCGCGCACGTCGTGTCCGCGCGCGCGCGCGTCGCGCAGCGCCTCGACCTCGGCGTGCGGCTCGCCCGCGCGATGGTGCCAGCCTTCGCCCAGCGTCATGCCGTCGCGCACGACGACGCAGCCGACGGGCGGGTTCGGCGCGGCGTCCGCGACGGCACGCGACGCCAGCTCGACGGCGCGGGCGAGGTAGCTGCGGTCGCGGTCTACGGCGTGACCTCGACGCCCTTCCAGAACGCGACGTAGCCCTCGATGTTCTTGGCCGCGTCCTTGGCCTGCGGGTAGTACCACGCGGCGTCGGGGTTGCGCTTGCCGCCCACCTCGACGGTGTAGTAGCTCGCGGTGCCCTTCCACGGGCAGACCGAGTGCGTGTCGGACGGCGTGAAATACTGTTTGTCGACGGCGTCGGGCGGAAAATACTGGTTCCCCTCGACGACTTCGGTACGATCGCTCTCGGCGAGCACGGCGCCGTTCCAGACTGCTTTCATGCTGATTACTGACCCGTCGCGGGCGAGGTTGGTTCCGCGGCGGCTCGACCCGCGTCGCGCAGACCTTCGTGCGGCGGCTTGCCCGAAAAATGCACGAGCGCCGCCTGAATCTCGCGGACAGCCGCGCGCAGCTGCGGGCCGGCGCGTTCGTGCAGCGAGTCCAGCACGGCGCGCGTGCGCTCGACGAGGGCCGCGTCGAGCGGCACGGCCGCGTTCGACGTCACCGCGGAGCCGAGCTCTTGGAGCACCTGGGCGGCCTCACCGTGCATGTCGGGATCGTCGAACACGATCGCGACCGCCTCGCCGCCGTGCGCCTCCAGCAGCGCGACGAACCTGCTGCCCGCCGTCGAGCCCGCGAGGTGCACGTCGCGGAACTCGCGCAAGGCGACGAGGTCGAGCTTCGCCTTCTTCTTGCCGGCCATCGCGTCCACGGCGCACAGCGTGGCGGTGCAGAACTTGATGAGGCCGGCGCTCACCTCTTTCATGATTTGCAGCGCTTCGGAATAGGCCGGTTGGAATTTTACCCCGGTCTCCACCGTGAAGGCCCGGACCTTCGTCTTCGAGCCGTCGACGAACGTCCGGCTGTAGGAGTAATCGTCCGACGTCGCGGTGGTCGGGTACAGGCCGACGCTCTGCTTGACGGCATAGACCGTCCCGCGTACGGCGGCGATCGCGTCGGCGGCGCTCTTTCCGGTCGCGACGTACCAGTCACGGTCGGAAGCCTTGATGAACTCGCCGTACACGCCGGGGTTTTGGCCGCCGCGCAGCCCGTCGTACACCGGGTTTTGAAAGTTCTTGGTGGGGTCGGTCGTTTGATCGTCGTCGTCGCCCCACGACCACAGGATGTCGTTGCTGTACGAGTGCACGTCGACCAGACAGCGAATGTTCGCATGCGTGTCGAGCAGCGCCCGGACGTTGCGCGTCTCGGACTCGGAGAAGGCCTGCGGGCCTCGGTAGATCTGGAAGTCGCACGGGTCGGTGCTGGTGCCGATCCCGCTGCTCCACAGAAAATCGAAGTTGCGGTTGATGTCGACGCCGGTACAGGTACCGGTGGGGCGCCGGTTCTTGCGCCAGTTGAGGTCACCGCCCTGCTTGAGCACGAAGTCTCGCCCATCCGGATTGACCAGCGGCAGAATCCAGGTGTCCATCCCCTCCACGATGACGGACACGATGCTGGCCGGATAACTCTGGCCGCCGTACGTGAGGCCCGTGCCGTTGCTGTACGCGCCGCAGAGATCCAGCGCGAACGAGAGCACGAGGTCGGGATTGACCAGCTCGCGCGCGTGCACGCCGCCCAAAATGGCGATACCGGGCCGCGTGCCGCCGCCGCTCGCAATCTTGAGCGCTCGAATCGTGCGACCCTCGGCCGACTTCTCCGGCATGATCATGATCTCGGTGATCGTGGGAAATGCGGCGTGCAGCCACGCGATCGTGAAGTCGATGGCGTTGACGCTCATATACGCCATGAGTACGCCGCCTTTCTTTCCGCGAGACGCGCGGCGATCCACTCGGGAAATTCCGAGACCTCGACGCCGGTTTGCCGCGCCTCTGACGTGATCAGCACCGGGTAGCCGGCCGCGACGAGGCGTGCCGTCTCGACGAGCGTCAGCAGCCCGTCGATCGCGAACCGGTCGCCCGCGGCGCGCGCGGTCGACCCGAAGAGATCGAAGCCGAAGTCACGCAGCCGCCGGAGGGCGTGCTCGTCGGGTGCGGCGACTTCGACGAAATAGCGCATCGGCGCGGACGCGGAATGCTCCACGATCGGTAACCCCCAGAGTGCTGTTCTCCATCATATCATGCCGTGCGCGCGAGCACGATGATCCGGCGAACGTCGACGCCGGCCGAGCGCAGCACGCGCGCGGCGTCCTGCACGGTCGCACCGGTGGTGCAGACGTCGTCGAGCAGCGTCGCCGTCGCCGGCAGCGAGACATTCGAACGCAGGCGGAATCGCGCAGCTGCCGCGAGACGCTCCCGCCGGCCGCGCTTCTCCTGAGGCGGTCCGCGCTTTTCGAGGAGCTGCGCGCACGCAACCCCACGGCACGCCGCGACGCGCCGCGCCAGCTCGACGCTCTGATCGAAGCCCCGCTCGGCGGCGCGCGCGCGCGACGTCGGCAGGGGCACGAGCGCACCGTCCAGCGGCGCCCGCGCCGCCAGAAGCCGCGCGAACGCATCGAGCGGGTCGCGCTCGCCGGCCTTCATCGCGACGACTGCGCGGCGCAGCGCACCGTCATACGCGCCGAGCGCGAACGCGGGGATCCCGCCGAGCGCAAACGAGATCGCGTCGCGCGGCGCGGGCGCACAGCGGTCGCACAACGCAGGTCCGGGCGCATCGCACGCGGCACACGCGGCCGGAAAGAGCCAGGTGCGAACGAAATCAAGCACACCTGTCTATCCCGCGGTCTACGCTATGTGGCTAGGCCTGCTCTGCGCGTGGCGGCTGGTCTTGGTCCCGTCGAGGACCGTATAGTTCGTGCCGGACAGCGGCGAGCGTGTCGTTTGCGGATGACTCGATGGCCTCGACGGCACCGCGAGGTACACGGCATTTGCCCGTGTAGTGGTCCTGCATGTAATAGCCTGGGGGACGTCGCTGGCCGGGGCGCAACGGCTGTATGCCGTACTCCTCGGCGAGGCGCTTTCCAAGTTCTTTGAGTACCTTACTCATTGCCCAAGTGTATCACTCCTCACCACAATATGCTAGATCCGGAGGGATCGCCGACCGCACGTGCTGCTACGATGAGCGCAGCTCCGAGGATCGCCAGTACCGTCGCCACCATGATGAACGCGCGCTTGAACTGACGCACAACGGCGTTCCGGGCGGCTGACCGGATGATTTCGGTGATCGCCGATGCAGTAGCGCCCAGAGCCGACTGCGAGAAATCCATGGCAAAGTGGCGGAGGTCGACGCCATCGGCAGTTGTTCCCGGTCCGGCGACACAAATCGTCAGGTATCCGATTGTCCGCCGCAAACAGTGTTGCGGCGATGATCGCCACGGTAACGGCGATCAGCCCGTTATCGAGCGCGTCGATGTTCTGGACGATACCTTCGTTTCCGCGCGCAACGACGTCGAACAGGAAGCGCGTGTCTGCGTCCAGATCGTGGTCGGTGGGGTCATTGGCGGCATCATTTGACGCCGACAGAAGCACTGCGACCGCGCTGTCCGGCGCGTCATGGCGAGCAGATCTCGCGACGAAATAGAAAAGGAGTGCCACCTCATGCGCGAAAAGCAGCGCGCCGATCGTTGAGCCGTAATCGGGTGCGGATGCCACTATAGCACGCCCCAAGCCGAACGCGCGGCCAGTGCGTGCGAGGCGCGAACACACTTCTCCACACCTGTCTATCACGCGGCACGCACCGCGCAACTAGGGCGCCTAGGCCGGGCTGGGTTCGTTTGCGACGATCGCGCCTTCCAGGGTAGCCCCGTCGTCGACCACGTACCGTTCGCCGACGATCGTATCGCGCAGCGTCGCGCGCGCGCCGATGGTCGAACCGTTCCACACGATCGCGCGATCCAGCACCGCGTCCTCGCCGATCCGCACGCCGTCGCCGATCACGCTCGGCCCGGCGATGCGCACGCGCTCGCCGATCTCCGCACCGTCTCCGACGCGCACCGCGCCTTCGATGTGCGCGCTGGCCGGCACGACGACGCCGGGCGGCACGCCGGTCGCGCGCGCGCCGCGCACCTGCACGCGGCCCAGCAGTACGTCGTCCGTTGCGCGGCGGTATTCGTCGGGCGTGCCGATGTCGCGCCAGTACGCGCCCTTCAGTTCCATCCCGTAGAACGGCAGCCCGGCTGCGACCAGCTCCGGGAACACCTGTTTGCCGAAGTCGTAGAACGTGTTCGCGGGGATGCGGTCGAAGATCGCCGGCTCGAACACGTAGATCCCCGTGTTCGCGAGCTTCGACTTCTCCGTGCCTCTGGCGGGCTTTTCCTGAAAGCCGGTGATGCGCCCGTGGTCGTCGAGGATCACGACGCCGTACTGATCCACTTCCTCGACTTCGAGCAGGCCGATCGTCGCGAGCGCGCCGCGCGCTTTGTGAAAGCGCACCAGCGATGCGAGGTCGGCGTCGGTGAGGTCGTCGCAGCCGACGACGACGAACGTTCCGTCGAACCATCCCTCCATCTGCTTGAGCGCGCCCGCACTGCCGGTGAGCTCGCGCTCGCGCAGATAGTGCAGCTTCGCGCCGTAGCGGCTGCCGTCGCCGAACGTCGCCTGCACGAGATCGGCGAGGTAGAACACGTTGATCGCCACCTCGTCGTAGCCGAACGACGACAGCCAGCGCATCACGTGCCCGCTGATCGGTTCGCCCACGACGGGCACGATGGGTTTGGGGACTTGCTTGGTGAGCGGGTAGAGCCGCGTGCTCATGCCGCCCGCGAGGATCATCGCGCGCATCAAGTCGGCTTGTTCCCCGCTTTGCGTCGCGTCAATGCCTCGAGCGCGGCGGCGAGGGCGAAGCGCGGCAGCGCGAGCTGACGGCGCCAGCGGCGCGGCTCCTTTGCGAGGCGATACGCCCACTCCAGGCCCGTGCGCCGAAAGAACACCGGCGCGCGCACGACGTTGCCGGCGTAGACGTCCAGCGAGCCGCCGATGCCGATGCCCACGCCGCAGCCCGTCGCGCCGAGATAGCGCTCGATCCAGAGCTCTTGCTTCGGAAAACCGAGCCCGGCCAGCAGCACGTTCGCACCGCTCGCGCGGATCACCGCGGCGACGGCGTCGCTTTCGCCAGGCTGAAAGTAGCCGTCGCGCGCGCCGCTGACGATCGCACCGGGATACGCGCGGCGCAGCGCGTCGCCGGCGCGAGCCGCGGTATCGCCGGCGCCGCCGAGCAGATACAAGCGCACGTCGCCCGCCGACGCCGAGCGCGCCGCGAGCGCAGCGACGAGCTCGACGCCGGTCACGCGCTCCTGGAGCGGTCCGCCCTGCAGCTTCGATGCGAGCAGCAGGCCGATGGAGTCGCACGTGACGAGCGCGGCGTTGTCGATCGCGTTGCGAAACGCGGTGTCGCGCTGCGCCGCCATCACCATTTCGACCCCGAGCGTCACCACGAGCCCCGGACCTGTCCCGTTCGCGAGCGCGGCGATGCACGCGACGGCAGCGTCACGGCCGATCGCGTCGACACGGCAGCCGAGTACCCAAAACGACGGGACTACCATGCCGTCACCGTAAGCCTGTCCAGGGATTACGGCCGGTACGGTGCGATGAGCGGCTCGAGCGTCGCTTGCAGCTCCGCCGGCATCGCGCCGAGCGGCGAGCGGCACGGGCCGACGTCGAAACCGTAGGTGCTCATCGCCCATTTCACCGGGATCGGGTTGGACGTCGTGAACAGCGCGGCGATGAGCGGCGAGAGGTCGCGGTGGATGCGCCCCGCCGTGTCGACGTCGCCCGCGTCGAACGCGTCGGCCATCGCGCGCAGCTCGCGCCCGCACAGGTGTCCCGCCACCGAGATCAAGCCGTAGCCGCCGACGGCGAGCGACGGCAGGTAGATGTAGTCGTCGCCGGCCCAGAACGTCACGTCCTCGCGCGGGCGGTCGCGCAGGATCGCGGTGAACTGGTTCACGTCGCCGGTCGACTCTTTGATTCCGGCGACGTTCGCGTGCCGCCGCGACAGCTCGGTGAACGTCGCGGGCAGCATGTTCGCCGCGGTGCGGCCGGGGATGTTGTAGATGATCGCCGGCAGCGGCGCCGCGTCGAGGATCGTGCCGAAGTGCGCTAGCATCCCGTCCTGCGTCGGTTTGACGTAGGCAGGCACCGTCAGCAGCACGCCGTCGACGCCGCACTGCTCGGCCTGTTTGGTGAGCTCGACGGAGTGGCGCGTGTTGTTGCCGCCCGTGCCCGCGATCACCGTGCCGCTGGACCCCAGTGCTTTCTTGACCTCGGCGAACAGGGCGAGCTTCTCATCGGTTTCGAGCGCGTTGCCCTCGCCGGTCGAGCCAGCCAGCACGACGCCGTCGTTGCCGCGCTCGATGAGATATTCGGCGATGCGCACGGCTTCGCGGACGTTGAGCGCGCCGCTCGCGTCGAACGGCGTGACCATCGCGGTGAGGATGCGGCCGAGCGGCTTCATCGCGCCACCGCGCCGCGGCCCAGCCGGAACGCGTCGTGCAGCGCCTGCTCGGCGTCGTGCGCGCGGTCGGCGGGCACGAGGATGGAGATCGTGATGTTCGAGTCGGTGGAGTGGATGATCTCCACGTTGGCGTCGGTGATGGCCTTCACGACGCGATACATGACACCGGAGGTTCCCCGCATCCCTGCACCCACTACCGAGATCTTCGAGCAGTGCGGCCGCATCCGAAGCGCGAGGTTGAGGTCGGCCAGCGCGGGGCGGACCGCATCCGCATGCTCGTCGTCGACGATGAAGAACACGCCGGCGTCGTTGACGTTGACCATGTCGATCGAAATCGCTTCTTTTGCAACGCGCGCGAGAACTTCGCGGTCGAGATCGGTGCGGTCGGCGTCCTCGGTGAGGCCTTGGATGATGCGGCAGAACGTCACGTCGCGCAGGACGGTGAGCCCGGTGACCGGGCGTTCGGCGTCGACGGGCGCGTCGTCGTCGATGGTCGTGCCGACGTTGCTGCGCAAGCCCTTGACGACGTAGGGCGTGCGCGTCGCGTGCGCGAGCTCCGCGGCCTTGTAGTGCATCACCTTCGCGCCGTTGCCCGCGAGCTCCACCATCTCGGCCTGCGTGACGCGTTCGAGCGGGTGCACGCCGGCGACGCGGCGCGGATCGCCGGTCATCACGCCGGAGACGTCGGTGTAGATCTGCACCGATGCCGCGCCGAGCGCGTCGCCCAGTGCGACCGCGGTGAGATCGCTGCCGCCGCGGCCGAGCGTCGTGACGGCGCGCTCGCGCGTCCCGCCCTGGAAGCCCGTCACGACGGGGATCACGCCGCGCGCGAGCACCGCGCGCACCGGCGCCGGATCGACCTCGACGATCTCCGCGTCGCCGTACCGTTCGTCGGTCACGATCCCGGCCTGCAAGCCGGTCATCGCCTCCGCGGGCGCGCCGAGCGACGAGAGCAACTCCGCGAACACCGCGCACGCGATCGCTTCGCCGCACGCCAGCAGCAGATCGCGGTTCGGCCCGCTGCGCACGGGCCCCAGCAGGGCGGCGAGCGTGTCGGTCGCGTACGGCTCGGGCGCGCGCCCGATGGCGGAGCACACGACGACGGGCGAATCACCACGCCGCACGGCATCCAGCACGCGCGAAGCCGCGATCTCGCGAAGCTCGTCGCTAGCGAGGGACGAGCCGCCGAACTTCAAAACGACGACGTTCACCGAACGACCTCGGCGCGAAGCATGTTCTTCGCCAGCAGCAGCTCCAGTATTTGTACTGCGTTCGTGGCGGCGCCTTTGCGGAGCTGGTCGCCTACGATCCACATTTGGAAGTGCGTCCCGGAAGCGTCGTCCGGTTCGGGGCGAATTCGGGCGACGTGGACGAGGTCCGTGTCCTCGACGTCGCGCGGGGTGACGATGCCGCGCTCGTGCAGCACCACGCCCGGCGCGCCGCGCAACGCGTCGTGCAGCTCGCGGATGTTCGTCGCGCGTGCCGTTTCGAAGAACACCGACTCGCTGTGCGCGCGCATCACCGGGACGCGCACCGTCGTCGCGGCCATCGCGAGATCGGGACGGTCGAGCATCTTGCGCGTCTCCGCGACGACCTTCTTCTCCTCGCCCGTATCGCCGTCGCCGTCCCAGCCGCCGACCTGCGGCACCACGTTGCGGAAGATCGGCGCGGCGAACGTGCCGTCCGGTGCGGCGCCTTGCTCCTCGCGCGCGAGCGTGTCGAGTCCGGCACGGCCCGCGCCGCTCACCGCCTGATACGTCGCGACGCGCACGCTGCGCAGGCCGATCGCGCGCTCGATCGGCGCGAGCGCAACCGTCAGCACGATCGCGGTGCAGTTCGCGACGGGGAAGATACGGTGCTCCGCGCGCACCGCGTGCGGGTTCACCTCGGGCACGACGAGCGGCACGCCGTCCGCCATGCGAAACGTCGCGGAGTTATCGATCACCACCACGCCTGCATCGGCAAGCGCGCCGGCCAGATCTGCGCTGGCGTCGTCGCTCGACGCGAAGAACGCGACATTCGGCCGGTCGGTAACGAGCCGCTCGCGCGTCGCCGCGAACACCGGCACGGTCATGCCGCGAAACTGAACGCCATCAGCACGATCGCGCGACGCGTACGCCAGCAACGTCGCGACGGCAACGTTGCGTTCTTCCAGCACGCGGAGGATCGTGCTTCCGACGACCCCGGTCGCGCCGATGACCGCGATTCTCATCGTGCTGGCTCGGCTCCGTCACCCTGAGCTCGTCGAAGGGTGCGCCACGATCGTGGCCCATGCTTCGACAGGCTCAGCATGACATCGAGGAGGCACCTCACGACGCCACCAGGCGGTCGACGATCGCGTCCAGCCCGATCGTCAGCCCGGGCTGCTCGCGGACCGCGCGCACCGCGGCGATGATGCCCGGGCCGTACGACTCGCGCGAGACGGTGTCGTGGCGCAGCGTCAGGGTCTCGCCCGTGCCGCCGAAGATCGTCGCCTGGTGCGCCATCATGCCCGGCAGCCGGACGCTGTGGATCGGCGGCAGCGGCGCGCCCGCTTCATGGATGCGGCGCGCGGTGAGCTTCGCGGTGCCGCTGGGCGCGTCGCGCTTGCGATCGTGGTGCAGCTCGACGATCTCCGCGCGCGGGAACACGCGCGCCGCCTGCGCGGCGAAGCGCATCATCAGCACCGCGCCGAACGAGAAGTTGGGCACGAACATCGCCGGCACGTTCGCTTCGTCGCAGCGGTCCGACAGCACGACCAGATCCTCGTCGGTCCAGCCGGTCGCGCCGATCACGACCGGGACGCCGCCGTCGACGGACTCGCGCGCGACGTCGACCGTCAGCGGATACACCGTGCAGTCGACCACCACGTCGAGCCCGCGCGCGACGAACGCGCCGAGCTCGTCGTCGATCACCACGCTGCCGCCGAAGCCGCCGAGCGCGTCCGCCAGCCGTTCGCCGCCGCGGCGCGCGAACGCCGCCGACAGCGTC
>CAWCRI010000010.1:0-300393 GCA_963797935.1 Vulcanimicrobiota bacterium | reverse complement strand
ACGCCGCCAGCTTGACGGTCGTCGCGCCGAGCGCCTGCGCAAGGTCGTAGTGCGCCTGGTTGGCGATGCGATGGTAGTTCGCATCCGCAGCCGCGCCGAACTTGCCGTCGATGTGGCCCATGACGGCCTCGTGGATCTTGTTGGTCACGAGGTGGTCGAGCTGCACGCCTTCGTAGTACGTTCCGCCTTCGAGACCGAGCGTCACGACGCGGACGGCGAGCGTCTTGCCGTGAAGCATCGGCGACGGGAACTTCACGCCGGCCTTCGTTGCGATCGCGACCGCATCGTTGACCGCGAAGTTCTGAACCGCGACGAACGAGCCGACCTTCGCGGCGCCGTACTGCTTGGTGAGCTTGGCGACTTCCGCGTTGGCCGTCTTCGCGCCGGCCAGCGCCGTCAGCGCCTTGACGAGCGAGAAGTGGCCCGGCGCACCGCCCGCGGTCACGAGCGAGATCGCGGCCTGGAGATCGGGTGCGCCCGTGTAGCTGACGCCGTCGCCGCCCGCGGTGCCTTCGGGCATGCCGTGGTCGGGGCCGGTCATCGCGCCCATCGAGCCCTTGTGCATCGAGCCGCCCATGGAGCCGCCCATCGCGGGGGCGGGCGTGGCCATCGAGGAGCCGGTGGCTGCCGGCATCGGCGTCGACATCGTCGTCTGCGCGAGCGCAGGGGCCAGGCAAAGTGCGGCGAGCGCCGCGCCGGCCGCCGCGGCCGTGAATCGTTTGATCAAAGTATTTGTCTCCGGAAAAGTGTGCGTCGATGGAACGGACGCCGCCGGAGATCAGATTGTCACTCGATCGCTTCGATAGAGCGCCGGTCGGCCGAGTCGGCGCTCGCTTCGGAGCCGAGAAACGCGGCGAGGATCTCGAGTCCGACTGCGGGGCTCGTCGCGCGCAAGCTCAGCGCGAGCACGTTCGCGTCGTTCCAGCGCCGCGCGCCCTCCGCCGTCGTCGCATCGCCGCACAGCGCGGCGCGCACGCCGCGCACCTTGTTGGCCGCGATCGAGATACCGGTCCCGGTCCAGCAGCACACGATCCCGACGTCGGCGCGCCGCGCGGCAACGGCCTCACCGACGGCGCGCCCGATGGAGGCCCATTCGGTGTCATCCGCCGCGCGCAGCGCGCCGAACCGCTCGGCGGCGATGCCGCGGCGTTCGAGATCCGCGAGCAAGGCCTCGGTGAGCGGTCCGGTGTCGTCGGCTCCGATCGCGCAGCGCACGCTGCGGAAATTACTGCTGGACGGTGATGGTGTCCGCTTCGAGCGCGCCGTCGGCGGCGGTGCGGCCGTTGACGTCCACGTACCGGCCCTGGCTCGGCGTCGCGCCGCGCGGGTTGATCACGGTGCCCTGGTGCAGGCGGACGGTGCGGTAGCAGTTGTTGCCGCACTGGACCTGCATGTCGAAGCGCTTGAAGTACGAGACCGTCCCGCGCGCGTTGTTGCGGCTGTTGACCTGCTCGCGCTGAAGGATCTGCGCGCCGACCCCGATGATCGTCTGGATGATCCCGGCGTTCGGGGTATTGGGCGGCAGGGTCGGCACGGCGATCGGCGTGGGCGTCGGCGCCGGGGCGGACTGCGCTCCCGCGAGTGTGGTCGCACCCAGAGCGAGAACGAGAGCCGACGTGGCGATGAAAGACGGACGCATAGCAGGAGAGGAACGCGGCTGGGGACCGGGAGGGTTCCGGTGAGCGACCCGGGCAGGAGGTTCGTGACGCGGCGACCGTCATCGTCGGCCGCGATACGAGCGAGGGCTTGCAGGTGTTCATGGTGCGCCGCAGCGCGCGCGCCGTGTTCTTGCCCGATCGGTACGTGTTTCCGGGCGGCCGCGTCGACGATGGGGACCGCGACGCAGCCGCACGGCGCCTGCACGGTTCCGCCGGCGACGTCGATCCGGCGTACGCGATGACCGCCGCGCGCGAGACGTTCGAAGAGGTCGGGCTGCTGTTCGCCGACCGCCCGGTGCACGTCGAAGCGCTCGCCGGCTTGCGGCGCGCGATGCACGCGGGCAAGATCGCGTTCGCAGACGTGCTCGAACGGCTCGACGTGTCGGTCGACGCGTCGCAGCTGCAGTATTTCTCACGGTGGATCACGCCGAAGGGCGAGCTCGCGACGCGCCGGTTCGACGCGCGCTTCTTCGTCGGCCGCGCGCCGGCGGATCAAGTCGCCGAAGCCGATGCGACCGAAGTGCTCGAAGGCCGGTGGATCGCGCCGGCGGACGCGCTCGCGTCGAACGCGCGCGGCGAGATCAACCTCATCTTCCCGACGATCAAGCACCTCGAGCGCATCGCGCCGTACCGCACCGTCGACGAGCTGCTCGCGTTCGCGCGCACGAAATCGATCGCGACCGTGACGCCCGACGTGCAGCCGGGGCCGCGGTTCGTGCTGATCCCGGAGATGGAGAACGCATGGTGAGCGCGAGCGGAGCCGGGCGTGGGACACCGCTGAGCGAGCGCGTGGTGCGTTTGCGCGCGAACAACGCCTCGCCGATGACGCTCGACGGAACGAACGGCTACGCCGTGCGCGTCGGGCCGCGTTCGCTCGTCGCGATCGATCCCGGCCCGGTCGACGACGCGCAGCGTGACGCGTTCGTCGCGGCGGCACGCGGCGCGAATGCGACGTACGCGGCGATCATGGTCACGCACGGGCATCCGGACCATTATCCGGGCGCCGCGCCGCTTGCGGCAGCGACGGGGGCGCCGGTGTACGCGCACCCGGACGCGCGGTTTCCGCACGACCGCGCGCTCGCCGAAGGCGAACGGCTGACGTTCGACGACGCGGCATTCACCGTGCTGCACGCGCCGGGCCACGCGCGCGATCATCTGGTGTTCGTGCTCGAAGACGAACGCGCGCTGTTCACGGGCGACGTGGTGATCGGCACCGGCACCGTGGTCGTCGCACCGCCGGGCGGCGAGATGCGCACGTACCAGCGCACGCTGCACCGCCTGCGCGACGAGCACGGCGATGCGAGCGCGATCTACGGCGGCCACGGGCCCGAGATTCGGGACGTGCGCGCGAAGCTCGACGAGTACATCGCGCACCGCGAAGCGCGCGAGCGGCAGATCGTCGACGCGCTGCGCAACGGCGCCGACACGATCCCGGCGCTGGTCGAGCACGTCTACGCGGACGTCGACCGGCGCCTGTGGCCTGCGGCGGCGCGCCAGATTCTCGCCTACCTGCTGGCGCTCGAAACGGAAGGCCGCGTGCGTGCGGAACGCATCGCGCGCCCGCCGACGCCGCAAGAAGCGGCGCTCCTCAATCCCGATCTGTCGAAGCTCGGCGAGAGCGCGAGCGCCGACGTGATCCGCGCGGAGCTCGGCTACGGCAGCACGGAGCCGTTCTTGCGGTACGTGTTCGGCTAGCGATTGCGTTCGTCGCCGATCAACCGACGGCGGCCGGTAATCGCACGGCGCAGCACCATGCCGCGACCGCGACGACGACGCTCAGCGCGGCGGTGGCCGCCGCGACGCTCGCGTACGCGCCGCCGCCGGCACCCGCGTAGAGCGCCAGCCACGCGATGTCGATCGCCAGTTCCCACACGACGGCGAGACAGACGGCGGCGCCGGCGCCGCGGCGGTCGACCGCACTCGGGTAGAACGTGGCGACAGCGAGGACGACCAGCCGTAACGCGACGAGAGCGAGCACGACGGCAGGGATCGCTGCCAGCGCGGGCAGCGGGCTTCCGAGCGCGATGCCGAGCCCGAGCGCGATGCCGATGAGCAGCGATGCCGCAGCGGTCGCGTCGCACAACGCCCACGTCGCGAGCGCGAGCGGCGAGGTGCCGATCGCCGCGCGCCACCACGGCGAGCGCAGCGTCGCGGGCGCGGCCTTGACGCGGATCGATGCGTCGAGCAGCACCGCGAGGCCGCCGATGACGATCGCCATCGCAACGAGCTGCCCGCCTGCGATCGCGCCGAAGCGCGGCGCGACGAGCCCCGCGACTGCGCCGAGGACGAAGCGATCGTACGGTACGAGCATCTCGCCGCGCCGCGCCGCGACGAGCCAGCGCGCCGCCATCAGGCCGTGCGGTATGTTCGTCCGCGACCTCTGCGCAGCGGGCGCAGCGCTGCCGTTGCTCGCGGAGCCGCCTGCTGGGCTGAAGCGCGAGACGTCGGGGACGGTGCGCGGTGCGAACGCGGACGACACGAGCACCGTCGCAGGCGTCAGGGCGACGAGGACCGCGGCGAGCGCGAGGATCGTTCCCGCCCGCGGCGGTGCGGCCATTGCGAACAGCACGCCGGCCGGCACCGCACCGAGCGCGATCAGCAGCGTCGCGCGGACCGTCAGCATCGCGGTGGTGGCGCGCTGTCCGACGGCGGTGCCGACGCCGGCATAGTGCCACCACACCGCATCCGCGGCACGCGTGCCGTACGTCAGCGGCGTCCGCGTGCCGACGAGCGCGGCAATCCCGAGGATGCCGGCCGACACAACGGCGACGAGCAGCGGCGACGGCGTCCACCTGCCGAAATCGCGCGTCGCGACGCCGGACGTCACGACGTCGACGACGATCGCTGCGGCTGCCAGCGCGCCCGTGACGAACCACAGCGCCCGCCGCGATTGGTGCGTGATGATGCGCCGCACTGCCGCGAACGCGATGCGCGCCTCGAAACGCAGCAGTTCGGTCACGCGGCGACCCGCAGATACGCGGAGCGCAGCGCGTCGAGGTCGCCGAAGCGCGACACGGGCTCGTTCAAGACGATGCGTCCCGCAACGATGACCACGATGCGATCCGCCGCATCGTACGCCGTTGCAAGCGCATGCGTGCTGATTACGACGCCGGCACCGCCCGCAGCCAAGCCGCGCACCACCGCGACGAGCGCGTGCTGCGCGGCGGGATCGAGCCCGGTCGTCGGCTCGTCGAGCAGCACGACGCCGGCGCGCGCCACGAGCGCGCCCGCCAGACACAACCGCTGCCGGTTGCCCTTTGACAACGTTCCGGCCGCGCGGTCGCGCAGCTCCGCGAGGCCCGTGCGTTCGAGCGCGCTCGCAATGACGTTCTCCGCATCGCGCATGCGCCGCCCGGCCGCGACGAACGCCAAGTGCTCGGTCGGGGTGAGGTCGTCGTACACGATCGGAATCTCCGGAACGTACGCGACGCCGCGCTCGCGCGCGTGGAGCGCGCCGCCACCCGCGACGAGAATCGTGCCGCCGCTCGGCGCGAGCAACCCAGCGATGCACGTCAGCGTCGTCGTCTTGCCGGCACCGTTGGGGCCCAGCAGCGCGACGACCTCGCCGCGCGCGACGTCGAGATCGACGCCGGCCACCGCCTTGACGCGGTCGAACCACCGCACGAGCCCGCGGACCGACAGGACGACGTCGCTCTGCCTCATCGAGAGCGTTCTACCGGACGCCGCCGCGCGCGTTTCAGCCATCGGCGCCGGACCTCCGCATCAGGGGCCGTCGACCGCCAGGATGATCTTCCCGAACTGCTCGCCGCCGTTCATCTTCTCCGCGGCTTCGACGACGTCGTCCATCGGGTACACGCGATCGACGGCGGGCTTCAGCGACCCATCGAACATTGCGAGCATCTCTGCGAAATCTTGCGGCGAGCCCATCGACGAGCCCATGATGTCGAGCTGGCGCCAGAACACCGAGTACGGACGAATCTTTGCGTCGCCGAGCGTGCCGCCGTAGATCACGACGCGGCCGCCGTAGCGCGTGACGTTGATCGCTTTCGACAGCGTGTCGCCGCCCGCCGAGTCGACGACGAGGCTCGGGCCGCCGTCGACCGCCGCGACGTCCTTCTCCCACTTCTCCGACGTCTTGTAGTTGATCGCGACGTCGGCGCCCATCGCTTTGGCGCGCGCGAGCTTCTCCTCGCTCGACGACGTCACGATCACCTTCGCGCCGATCTTCTTGGCGAACAGCAGCACGAACGTCTGCACGCCGCTGCCGACGCCGGGGACCAGCACGACGTCGTCTTTAGTGCAGCCGCCGCGTGACACGAGCGCGCGGTACGCGGTCACGCCGGCGAGCGGGATTGCCGCGGCTTCGTCGTCGCTCAGCGACGGCGGCGCGGGGTGCACGTTGCCCGACGGCACGGCGATGTACTCCGCGAACGTGCCTTGATGGGGCATGCCGAGCACCTGCGCCGTGCGCTGCCAGATGCGCTGATCCGGTCCCCAGCCCAGCGTCGGATCGATCACGACGCGCGTACCCGCGGGCAATCCTTGCACGCCGTCGCCGTGCGCCGCTACCGTCCCGACGCCGTCGGAACCGGGGATGCACGGCAGCTGGATGCCCGGATAGAGACCTTGGCTGATGAAGACGTCGCGGCGGTTGAACGCCGCGCGGCGTATCTGCACCAGCGTTTCGCCGGCCGCGGGCTGCGGGTCGTCGACGTGCTCGACGCGGAAGTGCTTGGGACCGTTCTCGCGGTCGATTTCGTGGAGTCGTACGGCGCGCATGGCGCGGAGCGTACGCGCACGACGCGACCGCGCCTGCCGGGGCGCTCGGGACCGCCCGGGCAGCTTCGGTGCTCACGAAACCAACCGGGCGGACCGGGAGCGGGCGCCGTTCTCGCCAATAGCCCCCGTAAAGCGGAACCTCGCACTTGGAGGCGACTTGGCTTTTCCGTCAGTGAGCTTGGGGCCGCCGATCGCCAAACGGCTGTCCCGCATGGACGTTCAGATCGAGGCGGACCGCTGCCTCAACTGCTACGACGCGCCGTGCATCCGCGCGTGCCCCACCGGCATCGACGTGCCGCGCTTCATCGGGCGCATCGCGACCGGCGACATGCTCGGCAGCGCCCGGACCATCATGGACGCGAACCCGGTGGGCGCGAGCTGCGCGCGCGTCTGCCCGACGTCGCAGCTGTGCGAGGGCGCGTGCGTGTACAACGCCGATGAGAACCCGATTCGCATCGGCGACTTGCAGCGCTACGCGACCGATTGGGCGATCCGCGAGAACGCCGTGCTGTTCGAAGCGGGACCGCCGACCGGCAAGCGCGTCGCGGTGATCGGCTCGGGGCCGGCGGGGCTCGCCGCGGCGCGCGACCTCGCGCGCATGGGCCATGCGGTCGTGATCTTCGAGCGCGACGACGCACCGGGCGGGCTGGACACATACGGCATCGTGCCGTTTCGGCTGCCCGCCGAGATCGCGCTGTGGGAAGCGGAACAGGTGCGCGCGCTGGGCGTCGAGATCCGCACCGGTGCCGCGGTCGGCGAGACGATCGCCGCCGATGCGATCCTCGCCGAGTACGACGCGGTCGTGATCGCGGTCGGCATGGGCAGCGTGCCGCGGCTGGGGATCGAAGGCGAAGACGCTGCGGGCGTGTGGGACGCGCTGGACTTCATCCGCATCGCGAAGTCCGGCGGCGACGTCGGCGCGCTCGGCGACGCGGTCGCGGTCATCGGCGGCGGGAACACGGCCATCGACGCCGCGACGTGCTCGCGGCGGCTCGGTGTTCCGTCGGTGACGATGTACTACCGCCGCGGCGCGGAGCGCATGACGGCGTACGACTTCGAGCTGGAGTTCGCGAAAGTCGAAGGCGTGGAGTTTCGCACGCTCACGCTGCCCAAGCGCATCGTCGTCGAGAACGGGCGCGTCGCCGGGCTGGAAATCATCTCCACCGCGCCCGACAACAGTGCGCGCCCGCTGGCGGGCACCGAGCGCGTCGTCCCCGCCGATACGGTGATCCTCGCGATCGGGCAGACCCGCCACGTCGCGCTGCTCGACGCGTTCGGCGTGACGCACGACGTCAACGGCATCGCGGCGGTGGACGACGCGATGCGCACGAACCGTCCGAACGTCTATGCCGCGGGCGACTGCATGTTCACGCCGGGCGGCGTCGATGCGATGGTGGTGGAGGCCGCGCAGCGCGGCAAGGTCGCGGCGCGCAGCGTCGACCTCTTCTTGAGAGCGGAGGTGCGCTGATGGCTGATCTTTCCATCGATCTGGCCGGCATTCGCAGCCCCAACCCGTTCTGGCTCGCGTCCGCGCCGCCGACGAACTCGGGCTACCAAGTCATGCGCGCGTTCGAGGCCGGCTGGGGCGGCGCGGTCTGGAAGACGCTCGCGCTCGAGCCCATCGTCAACGTGACGTCGCGCTTCGCGGGACTGAACATCGGGACGCAGCGCATGGCCGGGATGAACAACATCGAGCTCATCACCGATCGTCCGCTCGACGAGAACCTGCGCGAGATCGCGGAGTGCAAGTCGCGCTACCCGGACCGCGCGATCGTCGTGTCGCTGATGACCGAGTGCACGCGCGAAAGCTGGCACGAGCTGGTGCGCCGTTGCGAAACCGTACCGATCGACGGGTTCGAGCTGAACTTCGGCTGCCCGCACGGGATGTCCGAGCGCGGCCAAGGCGCGGCGGTCGGCCAGGATCCCGAACTCATCGAGATGGTGACGCGCTGGGTGAAAGAAGCCGCGCACGTCCCGGTGATCGTGAAGCTGACGCCCAACGTCACCGACGTGCGTTATCCCGCGCGCGCCGCGGCGAAAGGTGGCGCCGACGCGATCAGCTTGATCAACACGATCAACTCGCTGATCGGCGTCGACCTCGACACCTGGCTGCCGGTGCCGCACGTCGACGGCAAATCGTCGCACGGCGGGTACTGCGGGCCCGCGGTCAAGCCGATCGCGCTCAACATGGTGGGCGCGTGCGCCAAAGATGCGCAGGTGCGCGTCCCGATCTCCGGGATCGGGGGGATCTCGGACTGGCGCGACGCCGTGGAGTTCATGCTGATGGGGTCCACCAGCGTGCAGGTGTGCACCGCGGTGATGCACCACGGCTTCCGCATCGTCGCCGACATGATCGACGGCATGAGCAACTACCTCGACGCGCGCGGCATCGGGTCGGTGCGTGAGATCATCGGCAAGACCGTGCCGCGCGTCGTCGACTGGAACGACCTCAACCTCGACTACAAGATCGTCGCGCGGATCGATCCGGAGACGTGCATCCGCTGCAACAAATGCTACATCGCGTGCGAGGACGCGGCGCACCAGTGCATCGACCGGCCGGCCGATCCGCGGCTGAACCCGGTGGTCGACGAAGAGCACTGCGTGGGCTGCAACCTGTGCGCGATGGTGTGCCCGGTGGTCGACTGCATCGAGATGGTGCGCGTCGACGCCGGCGACACCGTCCACACCTGGAGGGAGAAGCTCACATCGGTACCATCGTAAGAGGCGGGACGGTCGTCACGGCGACCGACGTCTTTCCGGCCGACGTGCTGATCGAAGACGGCGTGATCACCGCAATCGCCAGAAGCATCAACGACGTCGGGCACACCACGGTCGACGCATCGGGCGCGTACGTCTTCCCCGGCTTCATCGACCCGCACACGCACCTCGACATGCCGTTCGGCGGCACGACGACGATCGACGACTTCGCCAGCGGCACGGTCGCGGCGGCGCTGGGCGGGACGACGACGGTCGTCGACTTCGCGCTGCACACGCGCGGCGACTCGCTCGCGAACGCGCTGAAGACGTGGCACGCGAAGGCGGCCGGAAAAGCCGTGATCGACTACGCGTTCCACCTGACGATCGCCGACGGGCGCGCGGAGACGATCAACGAAATCTCCGAGATGATCGTGCGCGAGGGCGTGAACTCGTTCAAAGTGTTCATGGCGTACAAGCACGTGCTGCAAGTCGACGACGAGACGATCTTCAAGGTGCTCAAAGCGTGCGCGAAGGCGGGCGGGCTCGTGCAGGTGCACGCGGAGAACGGCGACGTCATCGAGGTCACCGTCAAGGAAGCGCTGGCGGCCGGCAACACCGCGCCGAAGTACCACGGCCTCACGCGGCCCGTCGAGCTCGAAGCGGAGGCGACGTCGCGCGCGATCCGTCTCGCCGAGGTCGCGGGCGCGCCGCTGTACGTCGTGCACGTGTCCAGCGCGATGGCTGCGGACGCGATCAGCGACGGCCGCAAGCGCGGCCTGCACATCTACGGCGAGACGTGCCCGCAGTATCTCGTGTGCGACGTCAGCGACTACGACCGGCCCGGCTTCGCGGGCGCGAACTACGTGATGTCGCCGCCGCTGCGCGAGAAGCGCGACCAGACGGTGCTGCTGCAGAAGCTCAAGAACGGCGAGCTGCACGCGTTCGGCTCCGACCATTGCTCGTTCAACAACTGCGGGCAGAAAGAGATGGGCAAGGACGACTTCTCGAAGATCCCCAACGGCGCGCCCACCATCGAGGACCGCGTCGCGATCCTCTACGAGCACGGCGTGAACAAGGGCGTGATCGGGCTCAACCAGTTCGTCGCGCTCGCGTCGACCAACCCGGCGAAGCTGTTCGGCCTGTTCCCGCGCAAGGGCACGATCGCGGTGGGCAGCGACGCCGACATCGTGATCTGGGACCCGAACGCGGAGCGCACGATTTCCGCGAAGACGCACCACATGAACGCCGACAACAACATCTTCGAAGGGATGACGGTGCGCGGCCGCCCGCGCTACGTGTTCTCGCGCGGGCGCAAGGTCGCGGACGGCGACACGTTCACCGGCGAGCCCGGCTCGGGCAAGCACCAGAAGTCCTCGCCCTTCCGCCCCGTCCAGCTCTAGTTCCAGCGCAAAGGAAAACGCCAGCGTGAGCGACATCGACATCGTTCGGATCGGTCTGATTCAGGCGCACCACGACACCGACGGCGCGGAGCCGGTCGAGGTGCACAAGCGCGCCGCGATCACCAAGCACGAGCGCATGATCCGCGAGGCGGCGCAGCGCGGCGCGCAGATCGTGTGTCTGCAGGAGCTCTTCTACGGGCCGTACTTCTGCACCGAGCAGAACCCGAAATGGTACGAGGCCACGGAGACGGTGCCCGACGGCCCGACGACGCGCTTGATGCAAGACCTCGCGCGCGAGCTGGAGATCGCGCTGGTCGTGCCGCTGTACGAGCGCACGATCAGCGGCGTGTACTACAACACGGCGGTCGTCATCGACGCCGACGGCAGCGTGCTGGGCATCTACCGCAAGCACCATCTCCCCCAAGTGGCCGCCGGGCCGCAAGGCTGCGGCTTCTGGGAGAAATACTACTTCAAACCGGGCAACGCCGGCTACCCGACGTTCCAGACGCGCTACGCGCGCATCGGCGCGTACATCTGCTACGACCGCCACTTCCCCGAAGGCGCGCGCGTGCTCGGGCTCAACGGCGCGGAGATCGTGTTCAACCCGTCGGCCACCGTCGCGGGCTTGTCGGAGTATCTCTGGAAGCTCGAGCAGCCGGCGCACGCGGTCGCGAACGGGTATTACGTCGGCGCCATCAATCGCGTCGGCTTCGAGACGCCCTGGAACATGGGCGAGTTCTACGGCCAGTCGTACCTCGTCGACCCGCGCGGCCAGTTCGTCGCCGTCGGCTCGCGCGACAAGGACGAGGTCGTGATCGGCGACATGGACCGGGGCCTGATCGAAGAGGTCCGCAACACCTGGCAGTTCTACCGCGACCGGCGTCCGGAGACGTACGGCGAGATGGTGGAAATATAGCGGTGAAAACCCAGGTCGAGCGCGACGGGATCGTCGCGCTGACGCCGGACGCCGCGCGCAACGCGGCGGCGAGCACCGATCTCTGGAACGACGATCTGCGGCCTTGTACGCCCGCCGAACATTCGTGGCGCGCGTCGCGCTTCGCGAGCTTGTGGATCGGGATGTGCTTGTGCATCCCGACGTACTCGCTCGCGGGCGGGATGATCGACTTGGGGATGAGCTGGTGGGAAGCCGTGCTCACGATCCTGGTCGGCAGCGCCGTCGTGCTCGTGCCGATCCTGCTCGTCGCGCACGCGGGCACGCGCTACGGCATCCCGTACCCGGTGTTCGCGCGCTTGTGGTTCGGCACGCGCGGCGCGCATCTGCCCGCGCTCGCGCGCGCGATCATCGGCGCGGGCTGGTTCGGGATCAACGCGTGGTTCGGTGGGCTCGCGCTCGACGCGATCGCCGGCCGGCTCGTGCCCGCGTGGGGCGGTTTCGGTGCGCACGTCGCGGTCGCGTTCGCGGCGTTCTGGATCCTCAACGTCGCCATCGCGATGCGCGGGCCGCAGGCGATCGGGCGGCTCGCCGCGATCGCCGCACCCACGCTCGGGGTCGCGGCCGTCGCGCTGTTCGCGTGGGGATTGAGCGCCGCGGGCGGTGTGGGGCCGATGCTCGCCGCGCCGCCGAAGCTGCACGGCGTTGCGTTCTGGATCGCGTTCTTTCCGTCGGCGATCGGCGTCGTCGCGTTCTGGGCGACGCTCGCGCTCAACATCCCCGACTATTCGCGCTACGCGGTGTCGCAGCGCGCGCAGCTGCGCGGCCAGCTCGTGATGCCGGTCGTGATGGCGCTGTTCGCGTTCGTCGCGATCGCCGTGACGTCCGCAACCGTCGTCGTGTACGGCAAACCGCTCTGGAACCCGGTGGAGCTGCTGTTGAAGTTCCCGACCGTCGTCGTGCTGATCGGCGGCGTGCTGGTGGTCCTCTCGTCGATCACGATCAACGTGGGCGCGAACGTCATGGCGCCCGCGCGCGCGTTCGAGAACCTCTGGCCGAACAAGATCACGTTCGCGACCGGCGCGGTGATGACGGGGTTGCTCGCGCTCGCGATGCAGCCGTGGTTCGTGCTCGAACGCTTCGGCAACTACATCTTCCTGTGGCTCGGCACGTACGGCACGCTGCTCGGCCCGTTCGACGGCATCGCGATCTGCGATTACTGGCTCGTGCGCGAGCTGCGGCTGGATCTGTTCCAGCTCTACTCGCGCAACGGGCGCTACGATTACGCGGGCGGCTGGAACCTGCGCGCCGTCGCCGCACTCGCCGTCGGCTGGATCCCGCCGCTGATCGGCCTGCGGTTCGAACCGCTGCACTTCCTCTGGTCGGGCGGCTGGTTCTTCAGCATCATCGTGGCGGGCCTTGCCTACACGGCATTCATGCGCACGGAAAAATCACGCCTCACCGCAACGGAGTACGAAGCGATCACCGAGGTGGCGCCGAGCGCCTCCTAGCGACCGCGAGGTAGGTTGCCTATTTCGCGGCGGCGTGCGCCTCGGCCAGCTCGCCGACCGCGGCGTCGATCGTCGCCACCGCTTCGTCGAGCTGCTCATCGGTGATCGTCAGCGGCGGCGCGATGTGCAGCACGTTGTAGCGGCCGAAGGCGTAGGCGCCGCGTTTCTTCAAGCCCGCGAAGAGCGTGGGCATCACGCCCATCGACGTTCCTTGCCACGGGACCAGCGGCGTGCGCGCGGCGCGGTCGCTCACGAACTCCAGCGCGAAGAACGCGCCGGCGCCGCGCACGTCGCCGACGATCTCGTGCTTGTCGCGCACGCGTTCCAAGCCTGTGCGCAGGCGCGGCTCGATCGCGCGCGCGCGCGCATACAGATCGTCGTCGCGATATGCTCGCAGCGCGGCGATCCCGGTCGCCATCGCCAGCGGGTGGCCGGAGTACGTGTGCCCGGCGGGCAGCGGCTTGTCGTCGAACGCGCTCGCATAGCGCTCGCGCAGCAAGACGCCGCCGAGCGGGACGTAGCCCGACGTCACGCCTTTGGCGAACGTGATCATGTCGGGCACGACGCCGAACCGCTCGCCCGCGAACGCAGCTCCCGTGCGGCCGAAGCCCGTCATCACCTCGTCGAAGATCAGCACGATGCCGTGCGGGTCGCACAGCGCGCGCAAGCCCGCCAGATACCCCGGCGGGAACACGATCACGCCGTTCGAGCCGATCACCGGCTCGATGAGGATCGCCGCCACTTGAGCGGGGTTTTCAGCGGCGATCGTGTCGGCGACGTGCTGCAAAGCGCGGCGCGTCTCTTCCGCCGTGTCGGTGGTGAAGAACGGGCTGCGGTACGGATACGGCGCCCAGAAGTGCACCACGCCGGACATCGTGTTCGCCGGCTCGTTGTACCAGCGCCGGTTCTCGCCGGTCAGCGTCGCCGAGCCCGCACCCGAGCCGTGAAATGAGCGGTACGCCGTCAGTACTTTCGCGCGGCCGGTGACGGCGCGCGCGAACTTGATCGCGTCCTCGTTTGCGCCCGCCCCGGAGACGGTGAAGAACACGCGGCCGCCCTCGTCGCCCCACGGCGCCAGCCGCACGAGCGCTTCACCGAGCTCCGCGCGCACGTCGTTGAACCAGCTCGGCGGGCTGAAACACAGCCGGTCGACCTGCTCGTGCATCGCGGCGCGCACGGCCGGATGGCCGTGGCCGAGGTTCACCGCGATCAGTCCCGAGGTGAGGTCGGCGTAGCGGTTGCCGTCCTCGTCGTAGAGATAGATCCCCTCCCCGCGCACGATGACCGGCGGCTGCAGGCTCCCTTGCGCCATCCACGGCGTGAGCACGTAGCGCGCGTGCTTCGTCTTGAGAACGTTACCGGCAGCGATCATCGAGGGACCCTCCTGCCGTCGCGGTACGCCGCGGGCCGAAGAGAGTCCGCCTGCGCGCCGGGCGGCGGAAGCGGGGCTAGTGCCGGTCGAGCTCGGCGAACATCTCGCGCAGCGAGAGCCGAAATCCGGGCAGAGCCGGATGCGAGATGGCGTCGTCACCGCGGAGCATCCGCTTGCCCCGCGCATCGTGCAATCGAACCGAACGGTCTGGAGGATCGATGACGATGACCAGCGACGCTCCCGTCGCGAGATAGATCGCGACCTTGTGGTCGACGTTGCGCACGCGATCGTCCGGCGAAAGGATCTCCACGGCAAGGTCGGGCGAGAACGGCGGCGCTTCGAGATCGCGTCCCACGAGCCCGGCGAGCCGCTCGTCCGAAACGTACGCGATGTCGGGAACGAGGGGACGACGGATCTCGCCGGCCGGCGCGGGGCGGAAACGCCACTCCGAGCCGACCTCGCCGCGTCCTTTGGCCCAGCTCCGCAAGGCGCCTCCGACGAGCAGTTGCAGCAGCGCGTGCGTGCGGAACGGGCTCACCTTGCGCACCGCGCGGCCGAGGATCCACTCGGTTTCGGGCTTGGTTTCCGGTAAAACGATCTCGTGTATCGACATGGGCTCACGCATGGCTATCACGCGCGCATGCGAAGTGGCAATACCCTACTGGTGCGCGATCCCGAGCAGCGTCTGCACGAGCAGCACGACGCGCGCGATGATGCCCGGCGTGATCTCGATGAGCTTTGCGAACGAGGCGAGCGTGTGGATCGGCCCGACGATGACGAACGGCAGCCCGGCAAGGACGATGATGAGGATCCAGCCGACCAGCGGTGCGAACGCGCGCAGCGGGCTGCGCGCGACCACGGTGCCGCCGGCGAGATCGCCGAGCCTGCGATGACCCGGCAGCATCGCAAGGATGCCGCCGATGATCAGCAGATCGATCGGGCGCAGCAGGTTGCGCACGAACGCGCGCCCGAGTCCCACCATCCCGCCGCGCGCGTTGTACACGTGCAATCCGAACGCCAGCTTCCAGATCGTCGTTCCGATGAACGCTTCGGACACCCACACGTACACGAGCGCGACGGCGATGCCGAGCACCAGCGTCGCTTCGAAACCGCCCTGCGACGTCGTCGGCAGCCCCGTCAGCGGATTGATCGCGAACAGCGCGTACGCGAGCGTCGTGACGAACATCGCGACGAGCGCGACGTCGAGCACGAACGCGAAGAACCGCGCGACGACGTAGCCGAGCGGATTGCCGAAGACGAACCTCGGCCGCTCCGGAACCGTGGCGGTCGTTCGCGGCGGCAGCACCGTGCCCGCGACCGGCGCAACGACCGGCGCCGCGGGCGACACGCGGACGGGCTCAGCCGCGCCCGGCGCGGGTGGCGGCTCGACGATGCCTTCCTGGATATGCGGGCGCGGGGGCGGCACCTCGACGCGCGGCATCGCGACGGTCGGTTCGAGACCATCCTCGGGCGGGGTCGGAGGCTGCTGCATATGCTAGACGTACCCGGTCGACGCGGTCGCGCCTTTTTTGCGCAGCTCCTCCTGGCGCAGCTCACGCGACGAATTTTGCCGGAGCGCGTATCGCGCGTATTCGGAAGCTCGTCGGCGAAACTCGATCGCGCGCCGCATTTGTACGGCGCGGTGAGGCGCTTGCAGTGCTGTTGCAACTCGCGCACGAGCGCGTCGTTCGCCTCGTAGCCGGGGCGCATGTACGGCTCCGGGCACGCAATCTTTTTCGTCGCCGCGTTCTCCGGCCCAGGATACCTTTACAAGCGCGCGAAAGGCCACCCGCTCTACTAGCTCTACTGGGGGTGTCAATCATGCGTGCTCTTCGTTCACTCGCGATCGCCGCGTTCGCGGCGGTAGCCCTTCTCTGCAGCGCTTCCGCGGCCTCGGCGATCCCGGCCGGTGCCCGTCTCACCGACGCGAAGCCGGCAAGCCTGCACATCGTGCACGGTCCCGCGGGAAACCGGCTCGTCGGGGTCCTGCTTCGAACCAGCAGCTGCAGCCGGGTGACCTTCATCCTGTCGCCGGCGACGATCGTTCCGCCGATCTACGGTGCGTACCAGGTTCCGACCGGGTCGTGCATCGCCGTGATCCATCAATGGATGCCCGTCTCGGTTCCAGCCGCCGCCCCGACCGTGCGCGTCCGCGCGAGGAACGGTAGCTGGGTCGTCAAGTAGACGCCCGGACCGCGCGCGGCCGGGTTCAACCCGTTACACGAAGCCGCTGGCTGTGGTCGCGCCTTTCTTGCGGAGCTCCGCTTGGCGGAGCTCCACGCGGCGGATCTTGCCGGAACGCGTCTTCGGTAGCTCAGGGACGAACTCGATCGCGCGCGGATATTTGTAGGGCGCGGTCACGCGCTTGCAGTGCTCCTGCAGCTCGCGCACCAGCGCGTCGTTCGCCTCGTAGCCGGGGCGGACGACGACGAACGCCTTGACGATGTTGCCGCGGTCGGCATCCGGCGAGCCGACCACCGCGGATTCGACGACCGCCGGATGTTCGAGCAGCGCGCTCTCCACCTCGAACGGGCCGATGCGGTACGCGCCCGAAGAGATCACGTCGTCGGCGCGGCCGACGAACCAGAAGTACCCGTCGTCGTCGACCTGCGCGCGGTCGCCGGTGAGATACCACTCGCCGCGGCGCGAGTTGTTCGTCTCCTCGTCGTTCTTGTAATAACCGCGGAACAGCGACGGCGGGTCACCGCGCAGCGCGATGTCGCCGACGTCGCCGGGCTCGCAGGGCTTCCCGTTCTCGTCGACGACCGCGACCTCGTGACCCGGCGTCGGCTTGCCCATCGAGCCCGGGCGCACCTCGACCCCCGGCCGGTTCGCGACGAGCAGCGTGTTCTCGGTCTGGCCGTAGCCGTCGAGGATCGTCAGCCCGAACGCCGCTTTCCACAGCTCGATCACTTCGGGATTGAGCGGCTCGCCCGCGCTCACGCAGTGGCGCAGCTTCGGTAATTTCCAGCGCTCCCCCAGATCCGGCAGCTTCGCCAGCAAACGGTATTCCGTCGGCGCGCTGCACAGCACGGTCACGCCGAGATCGCGGATCATGTTCATGCGCTCTTCCGGGACGAAGCCGCCTTCGTGCAGCACGATCGGCGCGCCGCACGACCACGGTCCCAGCAGCACGTTCCACAGCGACTTCGCCCAGCCCGTGCCCGCCGTGCACCACACGAGGTCGTCGCGCTTGACGTCGAACCACACCGCGGCTTGCATGCGCTTCGCGAACGTGTAGGCGACGGAGTGCACGACGCCTTTGGGATCTTTCGTCGTGCCGCTCGTGTACACGATGTACGCGAGATCGTCCGCGCGCGTCGGCTCGCCGTCCCACGGCTGTGCGGCCGCGAGCAATGCGCCGGTGCCGGTCCAGCCGTCGCGCTCGCCGCCGGCGAGCAGGTACGTCTTCACCGTCGTCGCGTCCGCGCGCATCGCGTCGAACTCCGCCGCGTTGCTGCTGTGCGCGACGACCGCGACGGCGCCGCTGTGGTTGGCGCGGTACAGCAGATCTTTCGCGCGCAGCTGTTCCGCGCTCGGCACCGCCGCCGCGCCGATGCGCAGCAGCGCGGTCATGCAGAACAGCCAGTCCGGGATCTTCGGCAGCACGACGACGACGCGGTCGCCTTTGCGCACGCCCGCGTCGCGCAGCACCGCCGCCCAGCGTTTCGACGCGTCCGCGATCTGCGCGAACGTGTACTCGCTGCGGTTGCCGGCGGCGTCGATGAAGACGAGCCCGAGGCGGTCTTCCTGCGCCAAGCGGTCGATGACGTCGCGTGCGAAGTTGAACTCGGCGGGGACGTCCCACGTGAACTGCTCGGTCATGCCCGAGGATTCGCAGGCCACCCCGGCGCACCCGCTGTCATGGCTCGCTTCGATCCGGCCCGCATCCTCCGCGCCTCGCACATCCACATCGGCAAGGACATCCGCGTGCGGGGCGTGCCGGCGATCCTGCTCGGCGTCTCGGCGATCGTCGCCGTGGCCGGGACGGCGCGCGCCGTGCGCGCGGCGGCGCCGGCGCTGCCCGACGTGCTGCGCGAAGCGACGAAGCTCGTCGGCGCGATCCGCGGCGACCGCGAGGACCTGCGCCGGCTCAACTCCTAGCGGACGAACTCACCACGGCGCCGTGACGCGCAGCACGATGCGGCGCGGCGCGTTCCACTGCGTCGTATTGAAACCGTTGTTCACCTTGATCAGATAGCGGCGGTCGAACAGGTTGTCGACCGACAGCGTGTAGCCCAGCCGTTTCGCCGCGCCGCCCGGCGCGTAACCGAACGACGCGTCGGCGATCCAGTGCGCGGGCAAACGCCCCTGACCGTTCTCGAACTGCGTTGGGAAACCGGTTCCGTACTCGGCTTGCAGCGTCGCGAACGTCTTGAGGTCGCGCCCGAAATGCCGCGTGTAGAACGCGTTGCCCGACCAGCGCTGATCGTGGTCCTCGGGCTGGAGCGTGAGGTCGGTCTGCGCGTCCGGGGCGAACAGGAACGTACCGCCTGACACGCCCGCCGCTTCCGCGCGCGAGAACGTCAGCGACACGCCGGAGTCCACGTGCGCGGACGTCGCGTCGAGCCGCAGCTCGACGCCGCGGTCGCGCCCGATCGCGTTGTTGAACACGGCGAACAGCGGCGTGTTCGCGAGCTGCGTCGTGTCGAGCACGTTGATCGCGGTGCGGTCGAACGCGTTCAGATAGCCGCGCAAGCCGGGGCGGAACGTGCGCGCGATGCCGAGCTCGACGTAGGTGTCGCGCTCGGGCTGCAAATCGTACACCGGCGCGGCGCTCGACGCGGTCTGCGTGACGACCGCGTCGCGGCGCACGTCCTCGAGCCCGGGCGCGGCGTACAACCGGCCGTAGTACGCGTGCAGGACCGTGCCGGGCGCGATCTCGTCGTTGATCTCCAGCCGCGGGCTGAGCTGCGAGCCGCCCGTGTAGCCGGTGCTGTGGTCGTAGCGCAGCCCGGCGTTGACCGCGAGGCGGCGCGACACCGTCCACTTGTCCTCGACGTATGCGCCCGTCTGCGTACCCTTCGCCGCCGTGTCGTCGGTGAAGTCGTCTGCGCCCGTCATCCGGATGAGCACGGCGGAGCGAAGATTCTGCATCTGCAGATCCACGCCGGCTTTGAGCGCGTGGCGGTCGCTCGCGCGAAACGCGGACAGGCGCAGGCCGGCGTACGTGGCGACGCGGTCTTGGCGCAGGCCGTTCTGCGGCGTCACCGAGCCGTCGTCGGCCACGACGTTCGCGAGCACGTCGCGGTTCAGGTCGCCGTCGTATGCGACACGGTTCCAGCGCAGCCACGGCACGACGCGCACGTAGCCGTTGCCGTCCTTCGAGGTGTGCGTGAACGACAAGCTCGCGAAGCGGTCGTACTCGCGCTGCACGTCGTCGGTCCCCGCGACGGCGACGTACGGCGACGTTGGCGAAAACGCTGTGTTGACGGGGATCTGGAACGACGCGTACTGGTTGGAGAAGTCCGCCGCGAGCAGGTCCCGCTCGCCCATCGGCAGCGCGATGCGCATGAACTGGTCCGACGTCGCGGAGGCGTCGTGCTCCGCGTCGCGGGACGGCGCGTCGAGCCCGCGATTCGTGCGCCTGGAGTTGAGCGCCAGCGAGAACTGCGCCCGGCCGGCGCTGAAGTGCTGCACCAGGCGCGCGTCGGACGAGCCCTGCTCGCCCGCGCCGAACGTGAGCGCGCCGCCCGCGTTCTGCTCGGTCCCGCCGCTGATCACGTTCACGATCGCACCCTGGCGCGAGCCGCCGAACTCCGCGGGAAACGCGCCGGTGAAGATCTCGACGGCTTGCGCGTTGCGCGGGTCGATCAGCTGCGCGAAGTTCGAGCTGGTCGACTGCGGCAGCGGCGCGCCGTCGAGCTCGTAGCTCAACCCGTGGAAACCGTGCGCGACGGGCTCGTCGTACGAGAACCGCACGACGCCCGGCACCTGCTCGACGATCGCGTCGAGCCGGTCGTTTCGCGGCAGCGCCGCGAGCCGCCGTGCGCCGAACGCGTTCTCCGACACCGGCGTGCCGCGCACGCTCGTCGAAGTGGCCGACGTCTTTCCAATCACGGCGGTCGCGACGAGCGCGACGTCGACGACGGCATCGCTCGCCACGTCGACGTTCGCGAGCGCTTCGCCGTCGGGCGTCGTCGCGCGCACGGTGTAGCGCCCGAAGGGCACGCGCGCGAACGCGAACCGGCCGTCGTCGCCGGTCACCGCGGTTTGGACGGCGCGATCGCCGGTGAGCGTGACGGTCGCGTGCGCGAGCGGGCGGCGATCGGCGCGCGCCAGCGTGCCGCGCACGAGCCCGACGACGTCGGCGCGCGCCGGTGCAACCGTTCCCGCGAGCAACCCCGCGCAGATGAGCGCGGCAAGCGCGCTGCGTACAAAAAACATGTGTGTCGAAAACTCCCGGACTGTGCGTGATGAGCGCCGAGCGGCGCGTGACGCGCGCGCAAGCGGCGCGGTCGAATCAGCGCAGGGCCGGAGGTGCGCGGGACGCGCGGCGGCGCGACATGCGCACGCCGGCCGGGACGAGCAGCGGGCCGAAGCCGGCCGCCCACTGGGCGCCGGAGCCCGGTGCGAGCAACCGGAACGCGGCGGCGATCGCGACGGCGAGCCGGCGCGCGAATGCCAAGACGACGCGCGCGGCGCCCGTGAGCGCAAGCGCGCTCGCGAACGCTGCGGCGACGAGCGCGGCAACCGCCCCGAGGCCCGGCAACCCCGCGATGCCGCCTTCGCTCGCGAGGATCGCGACGAGCGGCAGCGCGCCGGCGGCCGCGACGACCGCCGTCAGCCGGCCGAGGCGGGCATCGGCGATGCGCCGGGCGGCGGCGACGAGGATCGCCGGGGCACCGGAGCGTGATGCGACGAGCACGATGACGGCCAGCATGCACAACGCGGCCGCGACGAGTGCGGCAAACAGCAGGATCGGGCAGATCCCGCCGGCCGCCGGCGCGGACGCCGGCGCCATGCCGGCCATCCCGGGCATCGCGGTCGCCGGCTCATGATGGTGCCCCAGCACGCGGTGTCCGCAGAGCGCAGCACCTGCGCGGGCGAGCGCGGCGACGCTCACGGCCGCCGTTCCGGCGGCCGCTGCGACCAGGGCGAGCGCGCTTCGTTGCGCACGGTTCGTCGTCCGCATGCTTCCTCGTAAACGTTATCGGCGCTTCCTCGGATGACCTACGCCGCGGCGGGTCCCGGCGGTTGCGGGGTCGTAGACGAGGCGCTCGTGATCGACGCTGTGATTACCGCGATGCTGCGGCAGACGATGCCCGACGCCCAGGTGCAGGTCTACGACATGACCGGCACCATGGACCATCTCGAGGTGTTCGTACGCTCGAAGGCGTTCGCGGGCGTCTCGCCGCTCGACCGGCACCGGATGGTCGAGAAGGCGCTGGCCCCCGCCCGCGCCGACGGGCGCATCCACGCGCTCCAGATTCGCACCGCTACCCCAGAGGACACCAATGGCTGACCTGCAGGACGAGATCAAGCGCGAGCTCGCCGACAACACGATCCTCGTCTACGGCAAAGGCACCAAGGCCGCGCCGCGCTGCGGCTTCACCGCCGAGACGATCCAGTTCTTCAACGCCTTCGGCTACCCGTTCGAGGTGGTCGACGTGCTGGAGAACATGCCCAAGCGCCAGGCGCTCTCCGAGCTGACCGACTGGAACACGCTGCCCAAGGTGTTCATCGGCGGCCAGTTCTACGGTGATACCGACATCCTCGAGCCGATGGCCCGCAGCGGCGACCTGGCGAAGCTGCTCGAGAAGGCCTTCGAAGGCAAGGGCGTCACGCCCACGATCCAGCTCCGCTAGCGCGCGTGCTGGAGCTCTACGCACCAGGGAGCGAAGCCGAATGGCTTCGCTCCTTTCGGTTCAGCGTCGCCGTGCGCCCGCGCTTCTGCGAGACCGACGCGCTGGGCCATGTCAGCACACCGTGTACACGACGTACTGGGAGCTCGCGCGGCTGCGCTATCTGGAAACGATCGGCGAAGCGGACGACGCACCAAAACGCATCCTGGCGTTCAACCACATGGCCGTCGAGATCGCGTTCCGCATGCGCAAGCCGTGCTTCTACGACGAGGAGCTGCTGGTGCACGCGCGCGTCGCCGCGCTGGGGCGCAGCAGCGCGACGATGGAGTACGCGCTCACCTCGGCGCATGGCGACGACGTGCGCGCGATCGCCCGGATCGCGATCGTCGCATCAGACGGGGAGCACGCGATCCCGTGGACGCCGGGCCAGCGCGCAAAGCTCGACGCATTCGAAGGTCGCACCTGCTGACGTTGGGCCTTTCTGCCCGGGACTAGTTTTGACCGATAATTGGCGCTTAACGCAAGGAGGCTACGCTAACGGGCGCACAATAGAACTCACCCCACCTCGAAAGGAACTCCCGTGCGCACACTCTTCCGTGTCAGTACCGCGGTGGCTTTGGCGTATCTAGGCCTCGCCGGCGTCGCCGGCGCGGCGACAAAGGCCGAGACGGTCGCGCAGGCTGCGGTCGCGCAAGCAACGATCAACGGAAAGGTCACCGATTCTCGCGGAAATGCGCTTTCAGGCGCAAACGTTACGATCGAAGGGGGCGGGCACACCTTCGGGCTGACGACGAAATCCGACGGTTCGTTTCAGCAGGCAGTCACACCAGGGCTCTATACGATAACCGTCAACCGCGGCGGCTACCAGACGTCGCAGAACGACATCGCGGTCACGGGCTCAAATAGCTATGACGTGTCGGTTTCGCTGCAAGAAAGCAACCTGCAGAGCCTGCAGGTGATCGGCCGGACGCAGACGACCGCCGCTTCCCGCAACGGTTTCAACATCTCCGAATCCGGCGTGTCCACGCTTCCGCCGCTCGAGATCACGCTCAAGCAGAATCCGAACTTGACCGACACCGTCGCCGTCATCCCGGGCGTCGTGGCGACCCGGACGTTCATCTCGTCGACGCCCAACACGAGCTTCGCCGTCCGCGGCGCGGCGCTTCAAACCCGCGTCACGATCGACGGCCACCCGATCAGCTCGGGCATCTCAGGCCAGTGGAACACCAACTACGCGGCCGGCGGCATCTTTCAAGACGTCGAGGTTGTGAAAGGGACGGGGCTCAACGGCTCCATCGCCGGCGAGTCCGCCGTCGGCACCGTGAACTTGCGCACGCGCGACTTCACCCGCGAGAACAGCGCCGGGCTGCAGCTCGGCACCGACAGCTACAGCGGCGGCATCTACAACGTCTTCGCCGACGTGAATTTTCTCAACAACAAGCGCGCCAGCCTGATCGTGGCCAAGTCCTTCGTCGGCTTCAACGGGCCGTGGAACAACGCGTTCAACGATCGCGCCGGGCTCACCAACACCGGCAACCTGCCGACGGGCATGCTGCAGGCACCCGGCGGCCTCATCGGCCTCGACCAGTGGCAGGGCGACTTTTCGAACCGCTACTCGCTCGAAGCGGAGCTCGCCAAGTTCCGTTACCGCTTCAGCGACAGCACCTCCGTCACGCTCGAATATCTCGGCCTTCAGGGTCAGTACATGCCGCAAGGCGGGTCCTATGCCGCGTATCTCGGACCGATGACGCTGCAGGCGTGCCAGAATGGGTCGGTGTTCCAGCCGACGCTTGCGACGTGCAACTCGCAGTCCACCTACACCGCGCCGTACACGTTCCAAAACGTCGGCAACACGGTTCAGGCGTACACGTGGTTCCCGCTGTCGTACATCCAGAACAACGAGCCCCAGTACGCGGCCGAGATCCGCACGTCGATCAAGAACGACACGCTGCTGTTCCGCCCGTATACGCACCTGATCAACCGCTACATCAGCGGCGTCAACGAGAACCATTATCCCGGCAACGGCGGCGCATGGTACGCGGTGACGAACGCCGCCAACTGCCAGGCGCTGTTCATCCAGCCGGGCGCGGTTTCGACCGGCGCGCCGGCGACCGGCGCCAAGGGCCCGTGCTTCCCGTCGACGACGGGCCCGAACGGCGCCGCCTACGTAGGCTCCGGCGGGCCGCAGGTCGTCTTCCCGACGACGAACACGGCACCGGTTTGTTCGCCGGCGCCGCCCTTCACGTGCTACACCACCAAGACGGGGCTGCAAAACGACGGCACCGTCGGGTACTCGACCCCGTTCAGCCAGCCCGAGCTCGACCGGCTCAACGGTTACACGTTCAGCTGGCTGCACCCGGTCGGCAACAACGTCTACAACTTCACGTACGACTACCGCAAGGACGCCGCGAGCTCGTTCAGCGGCGACACCAGCGCCGCCGCACCCGGGTGCCAGTTCGTGATCGGGGCCGCTTTCGGAGCGAACGTCTTCATCAAGAACGGACCGACCGCGGGCCAAGCGTATCAGCCCGGCTGCTCGACGTCGCAGATCGCGGCGAACGCACCCAGCGGGGTGCTCGCGTTCGATCAGCTGCCTCGCTCGTCGATCAACACGCCGCTGACCGTGACGCAGGAGCAGGATTTCGGCATCACGGCGGGCCTGCAGCTCACCGAGAAGCTGCGCCTCGCGGTCGGTAACTACTTCGAGATCTACCGGGTCAACGCGCAGATCGAGGACCCCAACGTCCTCCAAACCTACGCGAACCTGGGCACCGCGGCCGCCGCGCCCGTCGCGCTCGTACCGCGTTCGCAGACCTACTCGCACTACGATCCGCACATCGGTCTCGAGTACCGCGCGAACCGCAACCTGAGCATCCGGTTCAACGGCGGCTCGTCGATCACGCAGCCGTACCCCTCCATCGTATCGGGATTCGGCTCGATCTCCATCCCCAACGCCGCACAGAGCAACTACGTCAACTCGATCCCGAACTTCGCGCTCAAGCCCGAAACGACGGTATCGTACGACCTCGGCTTCGATCAGCGGATGAGCGACGGCGGCGTACTTTCCGGCGATCTGTACGACTTCACGGTGCACGACGTCTTCTTGACGAACACGACGAACCTGGGAACGATCGTCGGCCTCTGCGGCCCACAGCCGGCCGGCTCGCCGCCGATCTCGTTCCCGAACTCGCTGTGCCTTCAGACCAACACCATCAACGGGCCGATCCAGCGCTCATACGGGCTGGAGCTCTCCGCCGTCAGAAATCCCAACAACGGCTGGGGCTACTATCTCAGCTCGACGCTCGCACGGACGTATCTCGATCAGCTGCCGATGAGCATCTACTTCTCGAATACGACGCCGCAGAACGCGAACTTCAACATCAGCGGCGCGCAGCTCTTCGGATATCCGTTCTTCAAGGCGTACGGTCAGCTGCTCTACGGCGATCGCCGCGGCAACATGTTCGGGATCGGCGCGGATTACGAAGGCAGCAACAACTTCACGGCTGGTCCGTCCTACGTGATATGGGACGCTTCGGCCCGAGTCCAGCTCGTTCCGAAGAAGCTGCACCTGCAAGTGGCGGTCCAGAACATGTTCAACTGGAACACGGGCACGTTGCTCGGCCGGACGCTGAACAATCAGGGCTACATCGAGCCGACGGTGTACCTGAAGAACGGCCAGCTGCTACCCGGCGACAGCAGCGTGTACAATCGGAACGGTACGACGAACATCACGATGCTGCCGCCGCGCAACGTCCGCATCTTGTTCGACTTCCACCCGTAGGCATCGCCGAGCCGAACCTGCGAGAGCCCGCTGTCCGAGGACGGCGGGCTCTTCGCTTTCCGCGGAGAAGGCCGCGCGCGTGCCGCGACACTGGCTCCTCAAAACCGAGCCCGACAGCTTCTCGATCGACGACCTCGAACGCGTCGGGCGCGAGGAGTGGTCCGGGGTGCGCAGCTTTCAAGCGCGCAACCTCATGCGCGAGATGCGCAAGGGCGACCCCGCCTTGTTCTACCACTCCAGCACGAAAACGCCCGGGATCGCCGGGATCTGCGAGGTCGTCGCGCCCGCGCATCCCGACTCGACGCAGTTCGATCCCGCGAGCGAGTACTACGATCCGAGCTCTTCGCGCGAGGATCCGCGGTGGTGGTGCGTCGACGTGGGCTTCGTGCGCAAGCTGCCGCGCTTCGTCACGCTGGAGGAGCTGCGCGCGATCCCCGCGCTCGCGTTCATGCCGCTGCTGCGCAAGGGGCAGCGCCTGTCGGTGCAGCCCGTCTCACCGCAGGAGTGGAAACGGATCCTGAAGCTCGCGGCCTCTTAGACCGCTTGGTAGCGCTTCAGGAAGATCTGCTGTGAGTCGATGCGCTGCTCGCCTGGGAGGACGCCGCGGCGCTCGTAGCCGCCGTCCGGGCGCAGGATGCGCGCTTTGACGTTGTCCGCCAGCGACACCGCGAGGATGTCGTCGCAGATCGTGTCGCGCAGCACGGGATCGAGCACCGGGACCACCGTTTCGACGCGGCGGTCGAGGTTGCGGCCCATCCAGTCCGCGCTGCCGACGTAGACCTCGCGCTCGCCGCCGTTGGCGAACACGAACATGCGCGAGTGCTCCAGAAACCGGCCGACGATGCTGCGCACGCGGATCGTCTCGCTGACCCCGGGGATACCCGGGCGCAGCACGCACATGCCGCGCACGATCAAGTCGATCGGCACGCCCGCGCGCGACGCGCGGTACAGGTGCTGCACGATGCCGGCGTCGCTGATCGCGTTGAGCTTTGCGACGATGCCGGCGGGCCGGCCGGCCTCGGCGTGCTCCGTCTCGCGGTCGATGAGCTCCATGAACCCGCTGCGCAGGCTGGTCGGCGCGACCATGAGCTGCTCGTAGCTGTCGGCCTTCGAGAAGCCGGTGAGCGCGTTGAAGAGCTGCGTCGCGTCGGCGCCGAGATCGGCGCGGCACGTGAACAGCGAGAGATCGGTGTACACGCGCGCTGTCTTGTCGTTGTAGTTGCCGGTGCCGAAGTGCATGTAGCGCCGGATGCCGTCGGGCTCGTTGCGCACGACCAGCGTCACCTTGGCGTGCGTCTTGAGGTTCGCGAGGCCATACACCACGTGCACGCCGGAGCGTTCCAGCATGCGCGCCCAGTGGATGTTGTTCTCTTCGTCGAAGCGCGCCTTGAGCTCGATGAGCGCCGCGACCTGCGTGCCGTTCTCCGCCGCGTCGACGAGCGCTTGCACCACGGGCGAGTTGCCCGACGTGCGGTACAAGGTCTGCTTGATCGCCAGCACGTTGGGGTCGCCGGCGGCCTGCTGCACGAACTGCACGACGGGGTCGAACGACTCGTACGGGTGGTGCAGCTGCAGATCGCCCTCGCGGATCACCGCGAACATGTCGGTCTGGCCGATCAGCCGCTTCGGGATCGTCGGGGTGAACGGCGGGTCGTGCAGCGCGGGCTCGTCGAGGTTGACGAACGTCCACAGATCGGCCGTGCCGAGCATCCCGTCGACCTCGTAGCAGTCGCCGGCGTCGAGCTCGAGCGCTTCGAGGATTTTGCGCTTGAGCGCCGGCGGGATGCCGGGCTCGACTTCCAGCCGCACCGGTTCGCCGAAGCGGCGTTTGCGCAGCTCCGACTCGATCGCTTGCAGCAGATCGTCGGCCTCGTCTTCCTGCAGATCGAGATCGGCGTCCCGCGTGACGCGAAACAGATACGAGTCGGTGACGCGCAAGCCGGGGAAGAGCGCCTCGAGGTTGTGCGCGATGACGTCCTCGAGCAGCACGAACCAGCGCTGCCCGCGCGGCGCGGAGTCGACGGGTATGAAGCGCGGCAGCGAGCCGGGCACCTTCACGCGCGCGACGTAGCGGATCGGGCCGTCGGGCGTCGTCTCTTCCAGCTCGACGGCGAGCGAGATCGACAGGTTCGAGATGTACGGGAACGGGTGGCCCTTGTCGATCGCCAGCGGCGTCAGCACGGGGAACACGCGCTCCTCGAAGTAGCGCCGCATCGCGCGCGTCGTGGCGGTGTCGAGCTGGTCGTAGCCCAGGATGCGGATACCGTGCCGCTCCAGCGCCGGCAAAATCTGGTTCTGCAAACAGTCGTGCATGCGCGCGAGCGACCGGCGCAGGTGCGCGCTGACCATCTCGAGCTGCTCTTCGGGCGTGTGGCCGTCGTCCGAGCGGCGGTGCACCTGCGCCGCGAGCTGCTGCATGAGCCCGGCGATGCGGATCATGAAGAACTCGTCGAGGTTGGTGCCGTAGATCGCGACGAACTTCAGCCGCTCGAGCAGCGGGTTGCGCTCGTCGAGCGCTTCTTCGAGCACCCGGTCGTTGAACTCCAGCCACGACGTCTCGCGGTTGATGAAGAGCGAGGGGTCGTCGAGGGGGATCGGCGCCGCGGCAGCCGCCGGTGGGCGGACCTCGGAGCCGATCTGCGAACCGGAGAGCATGGTTCCCGACCGGTTCGGCGCGTGAGCACGGACTTCATGGCCCACCTCGGCACCCACGTCGCGCTGGCAGCCTCGGCGCTCGTGCTGGCCCTCGCGATCGGGATCCCGCTGGCCGGCCTCACCGCCGACCGCCCGTTGCCGCGCGGCCTGCTGCTGGCGCTCGCCGGCGGCTTTCGCGTGGTGCCGTCGCTGGCGATCCTCACGCTCGCGCTCCCGCTGCTCGGCCTCGGCTTCCGGCCCGCGCTGCTCGCGCTCGTCGTGCTCGCGCTGCCGCCCATCTTGGTCAACACCGATGTCGGGCTGCGCTCGGTCCCGCGGGCGACGCTCGAAGCGGCGCGCGGCACCGGCATGACCGAACGCCAGATCGGCACGCGCGTGCGCTGGCCGCTGGCGCTTCCCGTCGTCGCCGTGGGCGTGCGCACCGCGACCGTCGAGGTCATCGCGTCCGCCACGCTCGCCGCGTTCATCGGCGGCGGCGGCCTGGGCGACTACATCGTCGGCGGATTGCAGACGTCGGATCCCGGCGAGCTGCTCCTGGGCGCCGTCTCGGTCGCGGCGCTCGCACTCCTCGCCGACGCCGCGCTGGGCGCCGCCCAGCGCCGACTCGCAGTTTAGGAGATTTCTCTTGCTTTCACGCGCCCGCGCGCTCGCGCTTTTATCCGCTGCTCCGCTGGTCGCATCGTGCGCGCGTGGCGGGGGTGACACCGTCACGGTCGGCTCGAAGAACTTCACCGAAGAGCTGATCCTGGGCGAGCTCTACGCGCAGGCGCTCGAGCACGCGGGCATCGCGGTGACGCGCAAGCTGAACCTCGGCACGACCGACATCGCGATGGCGGCGCTCAGAAACGGCGAGATCGATCTCTATCCGGAGTACACGGGGACGGCGCTCCTCAACGTGTTGAAGCTGCCGCCGGACGGCGACGCCAAGCGCGTCTACGCCAACGTGAAGTCGGCATACTCGAGCGGCTACAACCTGGTATGGCTCGCGCCGGCGCCGATGAACGACACGCAGGCGCTCGCGACGACACAGAATATCGCCGGGCACGAAGCGATCAGCACGCTGAGCGATCTCGCACCGAAGGCGAGCGAGCTGCGGCTCGCGGCGGTCCCGGAGTTTCTCAAGCGCGCCGATGGTTTGCCGGGCTTACAGAAACGCTACGGCGGTTTCAAGTTCAGGCAGGTCAAGATCGTCGACAACGGCTTGAAGTACCAGGCGCTCGAGCACGGCGACGTCGACGTGATCCTGGCGTTCACCACCGAAGGCGACCTCAAGGCGAACAACCTCGTGGTGCTCGAGGACGACAAGCACCTGTTCCCGCCCGACCAGGTCGCGCCCGTCGTGCGCAAGGCGGTGCTCGACGCGAAGCCCGCGCTCGCGAAGCCGCTCAATGCGCTCGCGCCGCTGCTGACCAACGACGTGATGCAGAACCTCAACCTGCAGGTGGACGGGCCGCAGAAGCGCGAGCCGGCCGACGTGGCGCGTGACTTCCTCAAGCAAAACAATCTCGCCTGACGGCGGCGGCGGCGGCGGCGCGCGCGTCGAGCTGCGCGCGCTCGCGGTGCGCTATCCGAACGCTGCGGCGGCCGCGGTGCACGACGTCGACCTCACGATCGCCGCCGGCGAGTTCGCCGTGCTGCTGGGCCCGTCGGGCTGCGGGAAGAGCACGCTGCTGCGCACGATCAACCGGCTCGTCGAGCCGACGTCGGGCACGGTGCTCATCGACGGTGACGACGTGCGCGCGCGCGACGCCACGGAGCTGCGGCGCGGCATCGGCTACGTGATCCAAGCCGTCGGCCTGTTCCCGCACTACACGGTCGCGGAAAACGTCGCCGTCGTGCCGCGGCTGCTCGGCTGGGACGAGGCCCGCGTGCGCCGCCGCGTCGACGAGCTGCTCGGGCTGATCCGGCTCGATCCGCCCCGCTACCGCGACCGCAAGCCCCGCGAGCTCTCGGGCGGCGAGGCGCAGCGCGTCGGCGTCGCGCGCGCGCTCGCGGCCGAGCCGCGCGTGCTGCTGATGGACGAGCCGTTCGCGGCGGTCGACGCGATCGTGCGCGCGTCGCTGCAGGACGAGATCGCGCGCGTGCACCGCGAGCTGGGCACGACCGTCGTGTTCGTCACCCACGACGTCGACGAGGCGCTGCGGCTCGCCGACCGCGTCGTCGTGATGAATGCGGGTCATGTCGTGCAAACTGCTCCACCGGAGGAATTGCTGCAGCATCCGGCCGACGACTTCGTGCGCGACCTCGTCGGCGTCGATGCGGAGACGCGCCGCTTCGCGCTCGAACGCCCGCTCATCGAGCGCTCCCCGCGATCAGCCGCAGCCGACTCCGTGACGCCGTGAGCTACCTGGCGACGCACCTCGACCGCGTCGGCGCGCTGATCGCGCAGCACGTCTTGCTGGTCGGCGTCTCGCTCGCGGTCGCGCTGCTGATCGCAGTCCCGCTGGGCATCGTGGCCGCGCGCAATCCGCGCGCCGGCGCGGTCGTGCTCGCCGCGACCGGAGCGCTCTACACGATCCCCAGCCTCGCGCTGCTGGCGCTGCTCGTCGCGGCGCTCGGGCTCGGGCAGATCACGGCGATCGTGGCGCTCGTCGTGTACGCGCAGATGATCCTGATCCGCGGTGTGGTCGCGGGCCTGCGCGGCGTCGATCCCGCGCTGGTCGACGCGGCGCGCGGGCTCGGCTTCACGGCGCGCCAGACGCTGCTGCGCGTCGAGTTCCCGGCCGCGCTCCCGGTCGTGCTCGGCGGCGTGCGCGTCGCGACGGTGTCGCTCGTCGCGCTCGCGACCGTCGCCGCGTGGATCAACGCGGGCGGCTTGGGCGTGCTGCTGTTCGAAGGCATCGGCACCAACAACCCGCAGAAGATCTTCGCCGGCGCGCTCGCGGCCGCGGTGCTGGCGGTTGCCGCCGACCTCTCGCTGCGCGCTGCGGAGCGCGCGGTGCGGACGTGAGCGCGACCACCGCGCACGTCCCCGCCGATCCCGCGTGGGAACAGCGCGTGCGCGCGAGCTTCGCACGGCAGGGCGCGATGGTGCTCCTCGGAGCGACGATCGAATCGCTCGCACCCGGCGTCTGCGTCGTCGTCGCACCGTACCGGCCCGATTTGTCGCAGCAGCACGGTTTTTTCCACGCCGGCGTCACCAGCGCGCTCGCCGACTCCGCGGGCGGCTATGCGGCGATGACGCTGTTCCCGCCCGACACCGACGTGCTCACCGTCGAGTTCAAGATCAACCTGATCGCGCCGGCCCACGGCGACGTGCTGCGCGCGCGGGGCGAGGTGGTGCGCAGCGGGCGCACGCTCACGATCTGCCGCGTCGACGCGGAGGTCGTCCGCGCCGGCGGCTCGGCGGTGTGCGCCGTCATGCAGCAGACCCTGATGCGCGTCGCCGCGCGTTGAGCGCGCGAAGGGCGCACGACCCGTGAAGCCGCTGTTCGGGTACGGCACCTTCCGGAAGACCGCATGGCGCGAGCGCATCCTCGGCGTGGCGTATCCGGCGAAGCCCGCGACGCTGCGCGGCTATCGCCGCATCGCGTGCGCGTCCGGATATCTGTCACTGCGCGAAACGGTGTTCGAGGTCGGCCTCATCGAGGGCGTGCTGATCGAATTGGACGAGCTTGGCTGGCGGGTCGCCGACCGATGGGAAGAGGTCCCGAAATACCGCCGGGCCGACGTGGCCGTCAACACGATGGACGGCCCGCTGGACGCATGGACCTACGTCTGCGCAGACGACACCGGCGCCGTCCCGGTCGACGACGACCGCTTCGCGCTGATCGCCGACGCGGAGGTGGAGGCGTCGATCGCGTGGTTCGAGCCCGTCATGCGCGCGATGCGCCGGGGCTGATGCAGGGGCGCCGACGCGGCGCTCAAAATCAGGCGCCATGCGCACGCTCATCGCTTTATGCCTCGGCGCGGTCCTGCTTGTCCCGAGCGTCGCGGCGGCCGAGTTCGACAACTCGGTCCCGTGGCGGAATCTCAGCGCCAACAGCCCGGTCTCGATCACGCGGTCATCGGTGTTCTTCAACACCGACGGCACCATCCGGCTGTGCGTCAGCTTCCGCAACGTCTCGGACAAGGCCGTCGCGCGGGTGCGAGTCAGCTTCGAGTTCGACGACTCGTTCGACCGCCCGATGCGCGACGCCGTTCTGGAGCGGTCGGGGTCGTTCGGCCCGGGGATCCTGATCGAGGGGAAGATGGACCTGCTCGGCGGCAACAGCGACTCGTTCAACAACTGCGTCAACAAGGTCGCCCCGACGACGACCAAGCCGACGATCGAGAAGATCGACGTCACCGACGTGATATATGAGGACGGGACGCGCTGGAAGAAAGGCGAGGCGTTCGTTCGCGCGTTCGACAACGGCGGGAACCGCGTCGCGGCCACGCCGGTGGGCGGCACGGCGCCGCCGGGGAGCGCGCCCGCGGTCAACATCGGCGGCGCGACCGCGGTCGGCGGAAGCGTCGCGCCGACCGGCGCGGCGTTCGGCACGATCGCGTGGATCCCGGGATCGCGCACCGCGTACGGCGTCAGCACGGACGCCGCGTCGCAGTCCGACGCCGACTTCGCGGCGATGACGGCGTGCACGCAGCTCGCGAAAGGGGCGCCCGGGTGCAAGCCTGTCGTCCGTCTGTTCGGCGTCGACAACAAGTGCGGCGCGATCGCGACCGACGAAACGAAGTTCAGCACCGGCCGCGGCCCGAACATGAGCGCGACGATTCAATCCGTGCTGCAGGCCCTCGCCGCCGCCGGGGGCACCATTGCCGGCAACAGCGTGGTCGCGAGCGCTTGCAACACGCGAACGTGAGCGATCGGCGTTAGACGACCGTCAACAAGGTCAGCGCGTAGCGCCCGGCAGCGTCGGTGTACGTCTTTTTCTCGGCATAGCCGCAGCCCACCGCGAGCGCGACGACGTCCTCGCGAGTGAACTTGTACGACGACTCGGTGTGGATCTCGTCGCCCGCGGCGAAGTCGATCGTCAGCCCCGAGGCGGGGATGCGCACGCGCTGCGCGCGCTCGCTGATCAGGAACGACCGCACCGCGCCGCATTCTTCGTTCCAGCGCGCGGCGAAACGGAACGCGCTCAGGTCGAAGTCGCCGCCGAGCTCGCGGTTGATGCGCGCGAGCAGGTTCTTGTTGAACGCCGCCGTGACGCCGGTCGGATCGTCGTACGCGAGCTCGAGGATCGACGGGTCTTTCTTGAGGTCGTAGCCGATCAGCAGCCCGTCACCGGGATGCCGCGCAGCCGCCAGCAGCCGCAGCAGCTCGCGCGCTTCGTCTGGCTCGAAGTTGCCGATGTTCGAGCCGAGGAACAGCGCCAAGACGCGCGCGTTCGTCACGAGCCGCTTCTCCCGCAGCAGCGGAAAATAGTCGCTTGCGTACGCGATGACGCGCAGCGATTCGTACCCGCCCACGAGCGCGAGCGACGACTCCGTCACCGCGTCGGCGGAGATGTCGATCGGGTGGTACGTCAGCGACGGCTGCCGTTCGAGGATCGCGTCGATGAGCACGCGCGTTTTCACCGCGCTGCCGCTGCCGAGCTCGACGAGCTCGAGCGGTCCGGGCAGCGCGCCCGCGATCTCGCGGCCGTAGGTTGCCAGCAGATCGCGCTCGACGCGGGTGAGATAGTATTCCGGCAGCCGCGTGATGGCTTCGAACAGCGCCGAGCCCAGGTCGTCGTAGAAATACTTCGGCGACAGGCTCATCGGCCGCGTCCCAAGGCCGCTGCGGACGTCCTCCGCGAACGTGGCGACCCGCGCGGGATGCGGATCGCGATAAAGCACGAACCGTTCCGTAAGCCCCGGCTGCGTCGTCGGACTCATCGTGCGACGCTCAACACGCGAGCGCCCGGCCGGTTTGCAGCTCGCGCGTGGTCGAAGGAGGTATTGTGGTCACTCAAGCGCTCACCATCGACGTCCTCGGGAGCCCCACCTCTCCGGACCTCGGGCACGCCTATACCCAGGCTGCCGCACGGCAAGCCGCCCGAGCCGTGAACGCCGCGGCCTGCCCCAAGCAGACCGTACGCCGGGAGCACATCGCATGATCGAGGAGCTCATCACGATCGACGCGCCGCAAGGACCGATGCCGGCGTACGTCGTGCACTTGGACGCCAAGCCGCGCCCCGCCGTCATCGTGCTGGAGGGCGTCTACGGCTTCGACAGCGAGATCAAGCGGATCACCGAGCAAGTCGCATCGTCGGGCTACGTGGGGCTCGCGATCGACTACCTGCGCGGCGCCGACGCGAAGAGCGTTTTCAAGACGAAAAACGTGTGCGAGGACGTCGCCGCGGCGCGCGACTGGCTCAACGCGCAGCCGTACGTGCAGCACGGCAAGATCGCGACGTGGGGCTTCGGGTACGGCGGCACCGCAGCGTTCGTGGCGTCGTCGCTGCCGGGGCTCGGCGCGGCGATCGCGTTCTACGGCCAGAGCATCGCGCGCCCGATCCCCGGGGCGGACGGCAAGACCGCGCTCGACGAGATCGACGACGTGCGCATGCCGCTGCTGCTGGTGTTCGGCGGCCACGACGAACAGATCGGTCCGAACGAGATCGCGACGATCCGCGACCGCCTCACCGCGAAGCACGCGCGCTTCGAGATCGAAGTCTATCCCGAGGTGGGGCACTCGTTCTTCCGCGAGGATCTGGGCACGATCGCGACGCGCCAGATCGCCGACGCGTGGGGCCGCGTTCAAGCGTTCTTGCGCCGGTCGCTAGCGTAGCGAAGCTCGCGCTACGCCAGCACAGCCGACTTCGCGCTATCGCCCCACCATGCGCGACCAGCGGTCGCGCACGTCGACGACGTACTCGCGCGTCTCGGCGTACGGCGGCACGCCGCCGTACTTCGCGACGGCCGCGGGACCGGCGTTGTACGCGGCGAGCGCGAGCGCGAGCGGGTCGTCGTCCTCCCGTGCGCGATAGTCGTATGCATAGGCCGCGAGCACGCGCGCGGCGCCCGCGATCGCCGACCGCGGTTCCCACGGGTCCACACCGTATTCTTGCGCGGTCGGCACGGTGAACTGCGCGATGCCCACCGCGCCGGCCGCGGAGACGGCCGCGGGATCGAACGCCGACTCCTGCAGCAGGGTCGCGGCGAGGAACTGCGGCTGAAGGCCGTTGGACTCCGCTGCTGCGACGACGTCCGTCGCGAGCAGCAGCGCGTCGGCGGCGCCGAGGCGAGGGTTGGTGCGCATCACCTCGCGCGCGATCTTCATGCTCGGCGGCGCCGTGCGCCCGGCGTCCATGCAGAGCCGCAGACCTCGCATAACGGGGACCGGCGGGGGTATATGCCACGACAGCGCGGCGTCGCGTAGACCGTCGATCCGCACCCCCGGCGGGGACAACGTCAAGACGGCTGCCACGAACACGGCCGTGAGAGGGTTTCCGGGAGTCGGGCCCAATCCGCCGTTAGCCCTCTTCTGTTACTGACAAGGATCAGCGTGCATTCGTTCTGGTCGAGCTCGCCGGTGATCTCCGCGATCGCGGCGACGTTCATCGTCCTGCTCGTGGGTGATTTCGCCTCGACGTTCTTCTACCATGTGCCCCAGCACGTCTGGGGTAAGCTGCATCTGCGCACGCACCACGACCGCCGCCGGTCCTACTGGGATCACGCCGTGCTGTCGAAGGACCCCCAGGTCCTGCTCGACGGCTTCCTCGGGGCCGTGCCGTACCTCGTCATTGCCGCGCTGTGCACGTCCATCTCGGTCTACGGAGCGGTCGCCGGCTTGCTTTTAGGCCAGCTCCACGTGTGGTGGCGCCACACCACGGAGCTCGGCTGGCGCACCCCCGCTTGGGGCGTCCGGCTCGCGCGCGCGCTGCAGATCGTTCTGCCGGAAGATCACGACGGTCACCATCGCAACCCCGAGATCGAGTTCGGCGACATCTTCCGCTTCTACGATGCGCCGTCGCGCGCGATGATCGCGTTCTTCCGCACGCTCGATCCCAAGCGGAAAGCCGCCATGATGCGCCGCGCGGCGATGACGAAGCGGCGCAAGATGGTCAAGCAGACCAGCTGAGGTGGGATGACCAAACGCGTTCTCTTTCTGATCTCGGACACGGGCGGTGGACACCGCGCCGGAGCGCAAGCCGTCGGCGCCGCGCTCGACGAGATCGACGGAGCGACGCGGTTCGAGTGGCGCATCGACGACATCGCCACCCACTGCACGTTTCCGCTCTCCGCACTGGGGCCGGCGTATAGCGCGGCCCTTCGCTATGCGCCGCCGATCTACGGCGCGCTGTACCACGCGACCAACGGCCGGCGGCGCTACAAGACGATCGTGCGCTTCTGCGAGCCGCTGTACCGCGAGCGGCTGCGCGAGGTGTTCACGCAGTACCAGCCCGACGTCATCGTATCGGTGCACCCCCTGCTCAATCACGCCGCGCTGCGCGCCCGCGCCGACGCGGGGATGCAGCAGGTCCCCATCGTCACCGTCATCACCGACCTGGGCCGCGTCCACGAGGGCTGGCTGCTGCCCGAAGCCGACCTGACCGTCGTGCCCGCGCGCGAGGTCTACCAGCGCGCGATCGAGCGCGGCGTGCCGCCGGAGCGCCTGCGGCTGCTGGGCCACCCGATCCACCCGCGCTTCGAGGACGTGTCCGGCTCCAAGGCCGAGATCCGCAAGAAGCTGGGGCTGCCGGAGAAGGCGACGATCGCGCTGCTGATGGCCGGCGGCGAAGGCGGGGGCAAGCTGCTCCCCACCACGCTCGGTCTCGCCAAGGCGGGCCTCGACTACCACCTCGTCGTCGTCACGGGCCGCAACGCCGCGCTCAAGCAGAAGCTCGAGGAGCTGGCGCCGTCGCTGCCCACGCCGATGACGGTGCTGGGCTTCCGCAACGACGTGCCCGAGCTGATGCGCGCGGCCGACCTCCTGGTCACCAAGGCCGGGCCCGGCACGATCGCCGAGGCGTCGGTCGCCGAAGTGCCGGTCGTGGTGTACGACTACGTCCCCGGCCAGGAGCGCGGCAACCTCGACTACGTGCGCACGAACGGGATCGGCGTGGTCGCGCTGACCACCGCAGAGGTGGTGTCCTCCGTCGCCCGGATCGTGCACAACCAGGAGCGCCTGGGCAAGATGCGCTCGCAGCAGAACTCGATCGCGCCGCGCGGCAGCTCGCGCCGCATCGCCGAGCTGATCGGCCAGATCGCGATCAGCGGCCGGCGGCCCACCATCCCCGCCGCGGGGTAAAATCCCGACCATGGCTTCCGCAACGCTCAGCATCGACGTTCCGCCGGAGGTCGCCGCCGAGGTCGTCGCGACCCGGCGCGATCTGCACGCGCATCCCGAGCTCGGCTTCGAGGAAGAACGCACCGCCGCGCTGGTCGCGGACCGGTTGCGCGCGCTCGGCTTCGACGTGCACACCGGCATCGGCAAGACCGGCGTCGTGGGCGTGCTGAAAGGCACCAAGGCCGGGAAGACAATCATGCTGCGCGCCGACATGGACGCGCTGCCGATCGACGAGGAGAACGACGTGCCGTACCGGTCGCGCACGCCCGTGCACATGCACGCGTGCGGGCACGACGGGCACGTCGCGATGCTGCTGGGCGCGGCGCGCATCGTGATGGGCCGGCGCGACGAGGTTGCGGGCACGGTCTGTTTTCTGTTCCAGCCCGCCGAGGAAGGGAAGGGCGGCGCGAAAGCGATGGTCGCCGACGGCGTGCTCGAGCGGTTCGGCATCGAGCGCGCGTACGGGCTGCACCTCGCGTCGACGCATCCCGCGGGCCAAGTCGGTTTTCGCGAAGGCGCGTTCTACGCATCGAGCGACTCGATCGAGATCACCGTCGAAGGCAAAGGCGGGCACGGCGCGGCGCCGCACCAGACGGTCGATCCCGTGTACGTCGCGTCGCAGTTCGTCGTCGCGGTGCAGCAAGTCGTCTCGCGGAACATCGATCCGATCGAGCCGGCCGTGGTGACGATCGGCGCGATCAACGGCGGCACGACGCACAACGTGATCCCCAGCCGCGTGCGATTGCTCGGCACGGTGCGCGCGTTCGACGCTGACGTGCGCGCGAAGATGGCCGAGCGCATCGAGCGCGTCCTGCGCGGCATCTGCGAGAGCTCCGGCGCGACGTACGCGTTCGAATATCTGTGGCGTTATCCGGTGACGTCGAACGACGTCGAGCAGACACGCTACGCGCGCGCGCTCGCGGAGCGCGTCGTCGATCCGCGACGCGTCGCGGACGTGCCGAAACTGATGGGCGCGGAAGACTTCTCGTTCTTCGCGGAGCGGGTGCCCGCGTGTTTCTTCACCGTCGGCAGCAACGGCGGACCGAACAGCGCGTTCCCGCACCACCACGCGCGCTTCGACATCGACGAGTCGGTTCTGGAAACGGGCGTGCGGATGATGACGGCGCTCGCACTCGACGCGCCGTCGCACGCACCGTAAGGCGCGCCTAGGAGCATGTCGGACTTGTCCGACATGCGACGACGGGCGGATCGGCCGAAGGCCGAACGCGAGCGTGGCTCGGGCGAAGCCCGAACACGCACTAGTTGCGGCTGGGCTGATGGCGGTCCGCGATCTCCGCCGGCGTGCGCGGGAAGCGCGCGCTGAGGATCTCGCGGAGCGTCGTGGGGCAGCCGCAGGTGCGTGAGGGCGAGCCGCGGCCCAGCATCAGGGCCCGGCAGCCGTCGAGATGGTGGAGTGAGGCCCGGTGTCCGCAGTCGTCGCAGATGGGCGGCAACAGCGCCGGGATATCGCGCTCGTTCACGGAGTCAGTCTCCTCCCTCTTCATGTCGGGACACTTACGCCTGCTCTTACGAACCTCTTACGCGGCCGCCGCGGGACGGGGCTGGGCGATGAGCCCGCCGCGCAATGCGGCGGTCGCCGCGCCCACGGCGCCCGCGTCGTTGCCCAGCGTGGCGCGCACGATGCGGGTCGTCCCGCGCGGGACCATGGTGGTGCGGACCTCGACCAGCGGCTTCACGCGGTCGAGCAAGAAATCGCCCGCGCTCGACACCCCGCCGCCCAGCGCGATCACCTCGGGGTTCACGAACGCGATCACGTTGGACAGCCCCAGGGCCAAGTCGTCGCAGAACGCGGTGAACGCGGCGAGGGCGTGGGCGTCGCCGGCCTGGGCCGCTTTGCGGATCGCCTTGGAGCCGAGCTTCTCGCGCGGGACGTCGAGCAGCGCGCTGCGCGGGAACGACGGCGCGAGCCGCATCGCATGGCGGATCAAGCCCGTCCCCGACGCCTGCGCCTCGAAGCAGCCGACTTTCCCGCAGCCGCAGATGAAGCCGCCCTCGGGGCGGATCGTGTGGTGGCCGAACTCGCCGGCGCCGTTCTGATTGCCGAGCGCGAGCACGCCGCGCGCGACGAACCCGCCGCCGATCCCCGTGCCGAGCGTGAGCAGCGCGAAGTCCTGCGTGCCCTGCCCGACACCGTGCGCGTACTCGCCCAGCGTCGCGCAGCGCGCGTCGTTGCCGACGAACACCGAATATTTCGGAAACGCCTCGCGCACGCGGTCGCCGAGCGGGACGTTGGTCCAGCCGAAGTTGGGCGAGTAGCGGATCGTACCGCTGGCGGGATCGATGTTGCCGGGCGAGCCGATGCCGATCGCCACGACGTCGTGCTTCGACGCGTCGATCGCGCTCTTCACGACCGTCGCAAGCGCGTCGACCACGGCCGACGGCGCGCGGTCGGTGATGTCTTGCTCGAACTTCGTGTGGATCTCGCCCGCTTCGTCCACGGCGGCCGCCATGACGTGCGAGCCGCCGAGATCGACGCCGATCGCCGCGCGCGCCATCAGTGCCCCCGGCTCGGCGCCGGCGCGGGGGGGGGCGTCGGTGGCGCGACGCCGGGCGGCGGCTCGACGACGTTGGCGGGGTCGTTCCAGCGGTCGTACGTCACGCGGACGGGGACCGGGAGCGCCTGCAGTATCACCGTGCACGCGTGCGGCAGATACGTGGTCTTGTCGTACGTGCACTCCATCGTACCGGGGACCTGATTGTTGCCGAGCGCGAGCGAACCGAACGCGCCGTACGTCGCTCCGCCCTCGCTGCGATCGGCCAGCGGCTCGAGCTTGGCATCGGGCGCCGCCATGTACAGCAGGTTCTTGCGCGGGCGTTTCACGGCAGGCACGGGGACCGCGGCCCACGGTGTCCCCGCGCTGCGGAAGTACATCGCGGTGCCGATCACGACCGATTCGAAGGGCGCGTTCGCCGGGCCGGACTGAACGCGCACGCGGTCGCGACCCACTTCCAGGATGTCGACGACCAAGCCGTCGGGGCCGCTCACGGCAACGTGGTACGACGACGTTGCACCAATCGCTTGGTCGACCTTCGCCGACAGCGCGGCGCCGTCGTCCGCCGCGGCGGCGGGGAGGGCGGTCGCGACGATCAAGGCAGCCGTGAGCGCGCTCCACGCGCGTGTCATCTGCATGGCGCGTTTTTCCTCATGTGCGCGTGCCGCTCCGCCGTCAGCGCGGGGCCGGCGACGCGAGGTTGGTGGGGATCGTGACGACGTTGGCCGGGTCGTCGTAGCGGGAGAACGTCAGCGTCAGCCCTTCGTTCGAGCAGTCGCCGATGCGGTACGTCTTCTTGTCGTAGGTGCAGGTCAAGCGCTGGTCTTTCTGCGGCCCCGCCGAGGTCGTCGAGAACTGGCCCCACGTCTTGCCGCCGGCGCTCTTGTCGGGCAGCACCTGATCGACGGGCACCTCGCGAAAATGCGCCTGCGCGGCGATCACCTCGGGCGGTGCGTCGGTCTTGCGGTATTGCCCGCCGTCGGCGCTGACGTACGCGACCGGCCCGACGAGCACGACGTCGCGGCTGGCGCCGTTGTACGCGAGCGAGCTGTGGTAGCGGTCGGGCGCCGCGAACGTCATGGTGACGCTGAAGCCCGTCGCGGCGGTCGTCGTGACGACGAACGACTTCGCGGCCTGCATCGCGGCCGCGACCTTCGCGCGCACGGCGGCGAGGTCGTCGGCGCGCGCGGGGGCGCCCGCTGTCGCCAGCAGGGTCACCAGAGCGAGCGGGGCGACGAACAATCGCATTGCCGAACCTTGTTCTGCAAAACGCCGGGTTCGTCCGCCGTCGACCCCGAAGCAAGGCGGCCATGCAGGAGACGATCGATCTCATCGCCCACCGCGAGCTTCGCAATTTGCGCAAGTACACGCGCGAGACGGGCCAACCCACGAAGCTGAGCGAGCTCGACCTCGGGCCGATGACGAACGTTCAGGAGATCGAACTGGACGAAGAGCACGTCACGGTGCACTACAACACGGTGACGGAGCGGAAGTACAACGCCAATCAGGTCACGCGCAAGGAATGGGTCTACAAGTACAACGACGACCCGGAGTTCGTCGCGGCGGTAAAACAGATCATCGACCTGGCGCGCAAGCACTTGTACGACCTGCCCGAAAACGTGGCGTGCCCGCCGGGCTGCGCGGAATGCTGCAGCGGTTACGAGCCGTTCGTGAGCCGCGACGACGTACAGCGCATCGCGGACCGATTCGAGATGACGTACGACGCCGTGATGGAGCAGTACGTGGTCGCGCGCGAATCCGCGGACGATTTCTCGGTCGGCTGGCTGCGCAAGGTGGACGACGACGGCGCGTACAGCGACAACGCGGAGCACAAGTGCGTGTTCCTGATGGGCCCGCGCAGCGGCCGCTACTACTGCGGCATCTACGAGTCGCGCCCGCACGACTGCCGCGCGTTCACGCCCGTCGGCTGCGAGGACGTCGACACGTCGCTGCCGCGCGGCGGCGAGTACAAAGTCGGCAAACCGTTCATGCCCAAGCGCGCGCGCGTGCGCAACGGGAAGGCGTCGGACACCGAAAACCGCCGCATGACGCAAGGGGCGACCAAGAACGTCGGCAACGACGGGACTCCGACCGGGCGCAACGGCAAGTGACGGCGCGGCCCGGGGCCGCGCTCTACGACGCGATCATCATCGGCGGCGGCCACAACGGCCTCGTAACCGCGTGCTACCTCGCGCGCGCCAAACGGAAGGTGCTCGTGCTCGAGCGCCGCTACATCGTCGGCGGCGCGTGCGTTTCTGAAGAGAACGTCTTTCCCGGCTACAAAGTCTCGACGGCCGCGTACGTCAACAGCTTGTTCCGGCCGGAGATCATTCGCGACTTGCGCTTGCACGACTACGGCTTCGAGCTGCTGGAGCGCAACCCGTCGTCGTTCTCGCCGTTTCCCGACGGCCGTTATCTGATGCTGGGCGCGGACGAGGCGATGAACGCGCGCGAGATCGCGAAGTTCAGCGAGAAAGACGCGCTTGCGTATCCGAAGTACGTCGCGATGCTCGAGCGCGTCGCGACGGTGATCGAGCCGACGCTCACGCAGACGCCGCCCAACGCGGTGCGCCCCGGCATCGGCGATCTGCTCGCGCTCGGCAAGCTGGGTCTTTCCGCGAAGGGCCTCGACGGCGCCATGGGCGAGGCGGTCGAGATCCTCACCGGCGCGGCGCGACCGATCCTCGACCGCTGGTTCGAGTCCGAAGAGCTCAAGGCGACGCTCGCGACCGACGCGATCATCGGCGCGTTCGCGTCGCCGTCGATGCCGGGCACCGCGTACGTGCTGTTCCATCACGTGATGGGCGAGACGAACGGCGCGCGCGGCGTGTGGAGCTACGTCAGGGGCGGGATGGGCGGGCTCACGCAGGCGCTCGCCAAAGCTGCGACGGACCTCGGCGTCGAGATCCGCACCGAGGCCGAGGTCGCGCGCATCATCGTCGAGGACGGCAGCGCCGCCGGCGTTACGCTCGCGAACGGCGACGAGCTGCGCGCGCGCCACGTCGCGAGCAGCGTCGACTGCCGGCTGACGTTCGAGACGTTTCTCGAACCGCAGCAGCTGCCGGCAGATTTTCTCGCGGAGATCAAGCGTATCGACTACGGCAGCGCGTCGGCGAAGATCAACGTCGCGCTGTCCGCGCTGCCGAACTTCACCGCGTGTCCCGGCAGCGAGGCCGGCCCGCAGCACCGCGGCACGATCCACCTCTGCCCCGATCAGGACTACATCGAGCGCGGTTACGACGACGCGAAGTACGGCCGGCCCTCGGCGCAGCCGGTCGTCGAGTGCACGATCCCGTCGGCGGTCGATTCGACGGTCGCGCCGCCCGGAAAGCACCTGATGTCGATGTTCTGCCAGTACGCGCCGTACACGCTGCGCGGCGGGCGCTGGGACGACGCCGCCCGCAACGCGTTCGCGGACAGCTGCTTCGACGTCGTCGAGCAGTATGCGCCCGGCTTCAAGGCGTCGGTCATCGACCGCCAGGTGCTCACGCCGGTCGACATCGAGGCGAAGTTCAATCTGACCGGCGGCAACATCTTCCAAGGCGCGATGAGCTTGAACAAGCTCTTCATGTTCCGCCCGGCCCCCGGGTGGGCGAGCTACCGCACCCCGGTCAAACGCCTGTTCCTGTGCGGCTCGGCCGCGCATCCCGGCGGCGGCGTCATGGGCGCCCCGGGCTGGAACGCCGCGCGGGCGATGCTGAAGACGCGCGGCTAGCGCGGGCACCTTTTCGGGTCGATGGGCAGCGCAGGCGCCGGCCAGCCCGTACGGAAGCGTATCGGCATCTCGTTCTTTCCGTGAGGTTTTTCCGTTATGAGAGCAATCATTGCTACGGCCGCGCTGGGCGCGGCGCTCATCTTCGCCGCGAGCGCCCCGGTGGGCGCGCAAGGCACGGGCGGTTCGCCGGGCAAGATGAACAAGGGCGGCGCCATGATGATGACGCGCTGCCCCGGCGGCTACGTGCTCAACGCCGTCGCCGGGTCCGGCGAGTCCGGCTGCGCGACGCCGCGCGGCGGAAACGGCGTGATCTTCCTCGGCATCAAGGTGAAGGGCGAACCCGCCGGCGCGACGCAGCCGTCGCACATTCACCGTGGCAAGTGCGGCTCCAACGGGCCCGTCGCCATCCCGCTCAAGAACGTCGTCAACGGCATGTCCGTGACGTCGATCCCGATGGCGAAGTGGAAGACCGTCAACCACGGCGGCTACTACATCAACATCCACGAGTCGGCCGACAACATCCCGCACGTCGTGTCGTGCGCCGAGATCACCGCGATGGCGATGCACGGGGCGATGTAAGCTCCCTCGAGCTCGACCCGATCGGATGACGGGAGGCCGTCGCGGGCAGCCGCGGCGGCCTCGCCGTTCCGCAGGCGATGACCGGCGGCGGCCGAAGGGTCGGCGAACGCTCGCCCTCACGCTCGGAGGATCTTTCACGTGCGCACATTCGTCTCGGCCGCCGTCGGCGCGGCGCTGATCCTCGCCGCCACCGCCCAGAGCCCGGCGCCGGCCGCGCGGAAGATGCCCATCCAGATACGTCTCGTCGCGCAGAACAACTCCGGCGAGAGCGGCACGGCGACGCTGTTCGACGGCGCGAAGGGGTTGATCGTCAAGCTGCGCCTCTCGGGCGGCGGCGACGTCGACCAGCCGGCGCACATCCACAAAGGCACCTGCGACAAGCTGGATCCGAAGCCGGCCTATCCGCTCAAGTTCGTGCACGACGGCCAGTCCGAGACGGTGATCGAAGGCGTCACGCTCGCGCAGCTCCAAAAAGCGCCGTACGCGATCAACGTGCACAAGTCGGCCAAGGAGGCCGCGATCTATGTCTCCTGCGGGAACCTCGCCGCGCCCAAGTAGCCACCCGCCGTTCAACGAAGGCGCCGCGCACGCCGCGGCGCCTTCGCGTTTCGGCGCGCCGCCGCTGGACGACATGCCCGACGACGTGCGCGCGATCTGCGACGAGACGCGCGCCAAGATCGGCTTCGTCCCCAACGTGTTCCTCGCGTACGCGAAGCGGCCCGAGCACTTCCGCGCGTTCATGCACTATCACGACCTGCTGATGAAAGGCCCGAGCGGGCTGTCGCGCGCGGAGCGCGAGGCGATCGTGGTCGCGGTGTCGGCGGAGAACCGCTGTCTGTACTGCGTCACCGCGCACGGCGCGGCGCTGCGCATCCTCGGCAAGGACGCGGTCGTCGCGGATCAGATCGCGACGAACTGGCGCACCGCCGACCTCGCGCCGCGGCTGCGCGCGATCCTCACCTTCGCATCGCGCGTGAACGAGCCGGGCTTCGCCGCGAGCGACAAGGAGCTCGCGGAGCTCAAAGCCGTCGGGCTCTCCGACGACGACGCGTGGGACATCGCGTCGGTCGCCGCGTTCTTCGGCTTCTCGAACCGCATGGCGGGCTTCATGGACATGCGGCCCAACCCGCAGTTCCACGAGATGGGCCGTCCCGGAGCGGCACGATGACCGGCGCACGACGGCTCGCGGCGGCGTGCTTCGCGTTCGCGTTCACCTGCGGCGCGGCCGCGCAAGCCGGTACGACGGGAACGATCGAGGGACGCGTTTTCGACCGCGAAGGCCACGGCCTGAGAGACGCGACCATCTCTCTGCACTCTCCGAGCTTCACCGCGCAAACGCGCAGCAACGCCACCGGCCACTACCACTTTCTCTCGCTGTACCCCGACCGGTACTTCATCGTCTTCAACCGCAGCGGGCACGAGGTCATGACGGCGTCGCTCGAGATCCACGCTGATCAAGTCACGGTCTGCAATGCTCGACTAACCCCGCACCTCATTGGGCTCAGCATCGCGCGCCCCAACCGCAGCAGCGTCGTTCCCTGCTCGTTCTGAGCCCAACAGACGGCGCCGTCGCTCACGTACTCGAGCGGCGCGTTCTACGGCTCGCCGCTGAGCACGCCCGGTTACATCCCCAGCTGCGGCGCGACGGCGCCGACCGCGACCGATCCGACCGCGGCCGCGCCGTCCTCGTGCTTCGGCGGCTCGATCGTCAGCGGGCTATCGTACCTGATGATCCCGACCAGTTCACGGGCACGTTCGACAACCTCGGCGCGTTCCGGCAGCCGTCGCGGCTGACGGTCACCTGCAGACGTCGTACGACGTGGGCAACAAGTGCGCGCGACGTTGACGATGACGGGCGTGGTGGACCGCTGCTTCCAGCGCGGCTACGCCTGGGACGACAACAACATCTGCGTCCGATCCAGCTGAAGTACCCGTACGGCGTGTTCAGCAACAACCTCAACACCGGCTTCCTCGGCACGAAGATCCCATTCCAAGCAACGCTGAACCTGAGCGTCAAGCTCTAGGGGAAAGCGGCGGGCACCGCGTTCGATGAACGCGGTGCCCGTGGTGGTATGACTGAAGAGCGTCGAGACCGGCTCCGTTATATCATACCCGCCTGACGACGGACAAGTCCGCCGGCTGGAGCGGGCGGGAATCGAACCCGCGGCGGAAGAGGTCTCGACGCTCTTCCGTCGGAGCCACCGAACCGCCCCAGCGCCCGTCTAATCACGCGCGGCGACGATTCGGCAAGGGCTACGTGCTGATGCAGGCGGCGAACGTTGTCGGGTCGACGTTGCCGCCGCTGATGATCACGCCCACGCGTGCGCTGTGGACGTCGACCTTTCCGTGCAGGAGTGCGGCTAGTGCCGATGCGCCGCTCGGTTCGATCACGAGCTTGAGGCGTTCGAATGCGAAGCGCATCGCGGCGCGGATCTCGTCGTCGCTCACCGTTACGACGCCGGCCGCGAGCGCGCGCACGATGGGCCACGTCATCACGCCCGGGGCCTGTGTCTGCTGGCCATCGGCAATTGTCGTGGGGACGGGGATCGACACGATGCGGTCTTCGCGCCATGAGCGCAGCCAGTCGTCGCCCGCTTCCGGCTCCACGCCGTAGATGCGCACGCCGGGCGAAAGCGCCGTCGCCGCGAGCGCGCTTCCCGCGAGCAGTCCGCCGCCGCCCAGCGGCACAAGCAGCACGTCGAGCGCGCCGGCGTCTTCGATCAGCTCCAGCGCTGCGGTGCCTTGGCCCGCGATGATCGCGGGATCGTCGTACGGCGGCACCAGCGTGGCGCCGCGCTCGGCTGCGATCGACGCCGCGAGCTCGGCGCGGTTGATGCGCGCGCGGTCGTACGTCACCACGTCCGCGCCGTAGCCGCGCGTGGCAGCGAGCTTCGCCGCCGGTGCATCCGACGGCATCACGATCGTCGCCGGCACGCCGAGCAGCTTCGCGGCGAGCGCGACGCCCTGCGCGTGGTTGCCGCTGGAGAACGCGACCACGCCGCCGCGCTTGCGCTCGGGAGGCAGCTGGACGATCGCGTTGTACGCGCCGCGGATCTTGAACGCGCCGATGCGCTGCAGGTTTTCCGCCTTGCAGAACACGTGCGCGCCGGTAGCGGCGTCGAGCGTCGCCGACGTCAGCACCGGCGTGCGGTGCACGATGCCGCGCAGGCGCTCGGCCGCAGCCTGCACGTCGGCGAACGACGCGGCGAACGCCGACGACTCGATCATTGCGCGGGCTTCGGAACTTCGTTGAAGTGGAACACCTTGTTGTCCGGATCGAACTGGATCTTCTCGTGCGCCGTGCCCTTGTCGAAGGTGACGTCGAACTCGTGCACGCGCGGCGTCTTGCTGGTGGTGGGAACCTCGTGCACGCGCTTGATCTTGCCGAGCGGCGCGAGGTCGTCCGCGGCTTTGCCGAGCCGCCCGCGGCCCATGTCGGCCGCGGTCTCCGCGTTCTCCAGCTTCGCGACGGCGTTGTAGTCGTTGTTCTGCACCGCCTGCGTGAGCTCGTGCGCGATGCGCTCGTAGGTGTTCTCGCGGCCGGAGCACGCGCGCACCAGCAGCACCAGCACGATGACGAACACCGCGAGGATCCAGATCTGATTGCGGCGCGCGTCGAGCACCGGCGCCGTGGTGCCGGTGCGCGTCGGCCCCGGTCCCGGGGTGATGTTCTTCATCACGCCGGCACCTCGCGGGCGAGATCGCGCGCGCCGAACGGCTCGAACGCCAGGCCGGGGTTCCACTGCTGGACCAAATTGATGCTCCACTCGCTCTCGAAGAGCGCGAGCACGTGGCCGTCCCAGTCTTCGACGAGCCGCGCGCTCGAGCCGAGCGTCGCGGTGGCAGGGTCGGCCGAGCCCGCCGCGGCGGGACGGACGCGGCGCGCCGTGGTGTACGGCAGCGTTTGGAAGACCGTTTTCACGTTGTACTCCGCCTCCAGACGATATTTGACGACTTCGAACTGCAGCGCGCCGACCGCGGCCAGGATGGGTTCGCTCCGCACTTCGCCGTAGGGATGGAACACCTGAATGGCTCCCTCCTCGCGAAGCTGCGCGATCCCTTTCTGGAACGACTTGTAGGACGCCGTGTCGGTACTGCGCACCAGCGCGAAATGTTCCGGCTCGAAGGCGGGGATCGGGTCGAACGCCGTCGCGTCGCCGTCGGCCAGCGTGTCGCCGATCGCGAACACGCCGGGGTTCGCGAGGCCGACGACGTCGCCGGCGAACGCGACGTCGACCGACTCGCGGTCGGACGCGAACAGCTTCATGGCGCGCGTCAGGCGCACGTCCTTGCCGGTGCGCACGTTGCGCACGGTCATGTCGCGCTCGAACTTGCCGCTGCACACGCGCAGGAACGCGATGCGGTCGCGGTGGCGCGGGTCCATGTTCGCTTGGATCTTGAACACGAAGCCCGAGAAGCGGTCGTCGGTCGGTTCGATGCGGTGCTTCTCGGAGTCGATGCGCGCGGCGGGCGGCGGCCCCATGCGCACGAACGCGTCGAGGAACAGCTCGACGCCGAAATTCGTCACCGCGCTGCCGAAGAACACCGGCGTGACGTCGCCGCGCAGCATCGCGCCGTGGTCGAATCCCGCACCCGCGCCTTCGAGCAGCTCCAGCTGATCGAGGAACTCGCGGTAGGTGCGTTCGTCGACGAGCGCGGCGATCGCGGGGTCGCTCGGCGACGACGCTTTCACGGGCGCGCGCTTCGCGCCGTGCTGCGTGCGCTCGAACGTGTGCACCTCGCCCGACTCGCGGTCGTACACGCCGCGGAACGTCTCGCCGTTGCCCAGCGGCCAGTTCATCGGATACGCGCCGATTCCGAGGACGTTCTCCAGCTCGTCCAAGAGCTCGAGCGGGTCGCGCGACGGCCGGTCCATCTTGTTGACGAACGTGAACAGCGGGATGCGGCGCGCGCGGCAGATCGCGAACAGCTTGCGCGTCTGCGGCTCGACGCCTTTGGCCGCGTCGATGAGCATCACCGCGCTGTCCGCCGCGAGCAGCGTGCGGTACGTGTCTTCCCCGAAGTCCTGGTGGCCCGGCGTGTCGAGCAGGTTCATCGTGTGGCCGTGGTACGGGAACTGCAGCACCGTCGACGTGATCGAGATGCCGCGCTCGCGCTCGAGCTCCATCCAGTCCGACGTCGCCGCCCGCGCGCGGCGGCGCGCCGCGACCTGCCCGGCGGTGACGATCGCTCCGCCGTAGAGCAGCAATTTTTCCGTGAGCGTCGTCTTGCCCGCGTCAGGGTGCGAGATGATCGCGAACGTGCGCCTTTTGGCGACTTCCTCGCGGATTTCCATGGGTAGCCTCATTCGACGCCGAGCGGGCGTCGACTCCGTGCGTCTATTCCGCTCGGTCCGGGTATCAGAACGACAATGATACCCAGCACGCGATCCCCATCCGGAAACCGGCCGTTCGCGCGGGCGGTGCTGACGCTCGTCCTGACGCTGCTGGGGATCTTCATCCTCGGCGTGTTCATCGTCGACAAGCTCGTGCTATCGCCCGCGGGCGCCGGGACACCGGTGGCTACCGTGATCGATCACCTCAACCGGCACGACGTGCGCCGGGTGACGATTCCCGCCGGCCAGATAACCGTCGAGCTCAACGACGGCAAGACGATGTCGACGAGCGTGACGCCTGACCGGGACCTGTGGCCCGCGATTCGCCGAAGCGGGGCGGACGTCACGATCGTCGCGGGCCGCGGCGGCAGCGACTCGGCGTCGCCCTTCGGTTACGTCTTTCAGTTCGTCCCGTTCGTGCTCATGGCGGTGCTGCTGCTGTTCATCCTCCAGCGGGCGCGGCGCTCACCTCAGTAGCGCGCGTCAGTAGACGCGGACTTCCGTACGGCCGGCGTGCTCGTAGACGAGCGTCAGGCCTTGCGGGCCGTTGTAGAGACGCGCTTCCGGCGGAACGCGCAGGCGGTCGGCACCGCGATACACCCAGATGTCGTGCGGGCGCACCAGCACCGTGCAGTTCGCGCGGTGCAGCGTCGTGCCGGGCGCGATGCGCAGCGCATCCTGCGGCACGTCGCCGCGCATCAGCGGCGAGGGGCCTTCTTTCGACATCTGCTGCACGAAGCACGTCGGCAGCGCGCTCAGCACCCACGAGCCTTGTCCGATGAAGAACGGCGCGGGCGTGGTGACGAAGCCTTCGTTCGAGTTTCCGTGCGCGCGCGACGGCGGTCCGGTCGCCTCCGCATGCAGCTTCCAGCCGTTCGATGCGAAGCGGTGCGCGAACACGATGCTCCCGAACGCGATGACGATGACCGCCGCGATCACGTAGAACCGCAGCATCTCGCGACGGATTATGCTGCGGACTCCTCCGCGGCGGCGAACGGTTCGGCGAGCTGCAAACGGGCGCGGCCGATGCGCGCGTCCGCCATGCCGTAGTAGAACTCGTACGTGCGCGAGCCGAGCTCGCACAGCGCGGTCGGGAACACGACGTTGTTCACGATGCCGTGCGTTTCGTCCGGCCCTTCGGGCACCATCACCGGCGTTTGCGAGCGATAGCGGACGATGTGCGGCCGCTCCGCGTCGTGCACCACGAACCCGGCGCTGTACTGCATCGTGAACTTGCCGTCGCCGGCGTCGCGCGCGTCGACGCCGTGGAAGATCGAGAACCAGCCTTCCGCGATGCGCACGGGCGGCGTGCCGGCGCCGGTCTTGATGCGGCACCACGGTGCGTCGGGCTCGAGCACGAGCGCGCTCTCGCGCACGTCGAGCAGCGCGCGAACGTCCTTCAGCGCGGGCTCGAGCGGCACGTACGCGATGCGCGTCGACTCGCGCTCGTGCGGCGGGAGATCGAGCAGCGTCGGCACCGCGCCCTTGCCGTCCATCAGCGAGAGCCGCAGCATCGGGCGATGGTACAGCGCCAGCGAACGAACGCCGGCCGGCGAGATGACGGGCTCCGGGAAGAACACGCCGTCCTTGTCGTCGCCCTGGTGTAATCCGGCGGCGAATTGCACGAGCCCCAGGCGCTCCCAGCGCAGACCGTCCTGCGAGAGCGCGAGCGCGATGCGCGGCCCGTCGGGGCCGAAGGCAGTGTACGCCATCACGTAGCGGTCGAGGACCGGAACGAACGTGACGCGCGGGTCTTCGCAGCCCATTCCGCCCGGCGCGGTGCGCATCTCGTACGCGGCGTGCGGCTCGAGCGCGAAGCCGCGCCGCGCGAACCGGATGTCGTCGCCGGAACGCGCGCCTTCGCACAGCTCGACGCGCGAGACGTTGCCCTTCGCGACGGCCCGCGGATACAGCAGCCACGTGCCGTCGCGCGCCGGCGCGCCGCCGGGATTGAGGACGCCTTCGATCTCCGCCTCGGAGCCGTCCGGGCTGAGGACGATGCCCAGCCGCGTGATCGTCGCGTCGAAGCGCGTTAGCGCGTCGAGCGCCGGCATCACGAAGCCAGCCCCAGCACGAGCTCGTGCGGCGAGATCCCGGCTCGGGCGGCGAGGGTGTCGACGTCGTCCGCGCCGCCGATGAGCGCCCGTGCGTCGGCGCCGTCGTGCATAACGCGCGCGGTGTACTGCATGCCTACCGAGAGAATATCGACACCGTCCGCCAGATTCTTTGGAAAACCGTCACCGTAACCGCAACGTAACACGGCCACCGGACGATCGGCCGGGACTCGCGTGTCGCCGTAGCCGGCCCATCCGGCCTCCCCGGGCGCGAAGCGGCGAACGACCGGCGCGGTTACGCGCAGCGCGCAGCGGACGTCCGCCGCGGCACCGAGCCGCGCGCCGAACAGGCCGACGCCCACGCGCAGGCGGTCGAACGCGAGCGCGTGCCGGGCCGACGCGGTGCTCGCGGCGTCCGTCGCGACGACCCGCACCCCGGCCGCCTCGAACGCCTGCCGCGCCGCCTGAAAGCCGGCGAGGATCCCGGCGCCGCGCTCGCCGGAGGTGAGGTGCGTGTACAGCTCGACCTCGATCCCGGTCCCCGCCAGCGCCGCCGCGAACGCCGCGGCGTCACCTGGGCGGATGGAGCTCCAGCCGGCGGCGTCGAGGATGCCAACCCGGATCGTGAGCCCGCCGCGCGCAGCGGCTACCGACACGGCTTCGCCGAGCGCGGCGAGGCCGGAGACGTTCGGGATCCCGCCCAGGGCGAGCACCCGCGCCAGCCGCCCGGGCGCGGCGTCCGCGAGCAGCCGGACGGGCTTGCCGGTGGCAGGGCGCAGCGCGGCGAGCTCGTCCTCATCGGAGACGACGTACGACTCGACGACCGCGTCCAGCTCGCGCGCGAGCCGCCGCGCGCCCCAGCCGTAGCCGTCGCCCTTCACGACCGCCGCGACGGGCGCGCCCAGCGCCGCAAACGCGGCGGCGTTGGCGCGCAGCGCCGCCCCGTCGAGCGCGATCTCGGGCCGCACTACCGCAGCGTCGTCGCGGCGATGGCCTCGCCCGACGGCGAGACGACCTCGACCCGCGCACCGGCGCGGTAGACCGCGTTCGGCACGATCCAGATCGTGTACGTGCGGTACTCCTTGGGTGAAGGCTCCCCGCCGTCGAGCGGCGCGCGCTCGAACGCGACGACGCGGATCCGATCCGTGTTGGCGCGGATCGACTCGATGATCTGCGTCCAGCCGGTCTCCTTGTGCGGCCCCATCAGCAGCACCACGGCGAACTCGTGCCGGAAGTTGACGGGGACGCCGACGCCCAGCGAGTCGAGCGCCCGCCGGTCGCGCACGACGACGACGTCGCGCCCGCCCGCGACCGGGGTCGTGCCGGTCCGAACTTGGTTGACCCGCACCTCCCGGCAGCCGGCGAGGACGACGGCCATCAGGAGGGCGGCGAGCACGCGCCGCATCGGCGTCGGTCGTTCGACAGCTTACGCCGAGGATACCCTGCCGCAGCGGCTTCCGCGAGGAGACGCCGCCACGTCGACGGAAGTCGCATGGTCCTCATGTTGATGCTCCTGCCGATCGTCGTGGCGCTGGCCGCGACCGATCCCGCCCCCGCGGCGAGCAGTGCGCCGCGCCCCACGCCGCTCACGGAGATCGGACGCGTTCGAGCGCTGCCCGCGTGCGTGCCGATCGTCGCACACGCCAACGGCGCGATCACGCAAGCGCTCGACAACGATCGCACGCTGGCCGCGCTGTCGACGAACTTGCACAACACCGACTACGACAAGCTCAACTTCCTGCAGCGCAGGAACGCGATCGAAGCGCTGATGAAGCAAGCCGAAGCGATGCGCGTCGCGTCGTCGGCCGGCGACGTCGAGGTGAAGAAGCTGCGCGAGTACGCGGTCAATTCGCCCGATCCCAAGCGCAAGGAAGAGCTCAAGACGTTTGCCGACGCGCTCGGCGGCGCGCTGTACCGCCAGAAGAAAGCGGCGGTCGAGCTGATGCGCGACGTCACGATCATGCGCGGGCGCGAAGACGCAGCCGAAGCGCGCGGCCTCATGCGCGCCGCCAACCCCGTCCCGCCGTACGCTGCCGCGCAGGCCGCCGCGAACACGCCGCCGATCCTGCCCGGCACGCCGGACAGCTACAACAAGCAGCTCAAGGGCGTCGGCGACGCGATCGACGAGCTCACCCGCGGGATCCTGATGGACGAAGGGACGGCCGCCGACCACAGCATCGCGGCGACCGCCGGCTGTTGACGACCTGAGTCGTTTCACTCCACCGCATCGGGCGGTACCCTACATCTGATGTTCCGGGCTTTTTCGCTGGCGGCTGCGGTTGCGGCGCTGCTGGCCGCCGTGCTGGGCAGCTGGGTGCGCATCAACGGCGCGGGCATGACGTGTCCCGATTGGCCGCTCTGCCATGGCCAGCTGATCCCGGCGCTGGCGGGCGGCGTCGTGCTGGAATGGTCGCACCGGCTGGTCGCGTTCCTGGACGGCTTCCTGGTGCTCGGCGCGCTGTGGACCGGGTGGCGCGCGCGCAACGCGATCGCCGGCGTCACGCCCGTGCTTGCGTTCATCGGCGCGATTTTTTTGGTGCAGGTCGCGCTCGGCGGTCTGACCGTGGCGCTTTCCAACAGCCCGTGGTCCGTCGTCGTCCACTGGGGCACCGCGATGCTGTTCCTCGGCGGGCTGACGGCGCTCGCGATCTTGGCGGTGGTGCAGCCGCGCACGCTGCGGATTCGAAGCTCGCTGACGGGCGGCGTGCTCATCGCGTGCGCGGCGCTCGCGTTCGCGACCATGCTCGCCGGATCGTACGTGAGCTCCAGCGGCGCGGGCCTCGCCTGCGCGACGCTGCCCGCGTGCGACGGCGGTTCGTGGACCGGCGTGCTGCCCGGCCAAGCCGCGCAGATGGCGCACCGGCTGCTCGGCGGCGCGTTCTTCGCCGTCGCGACGTTCGCAGCGTATGCCGCGGCGCTCGGCACGACCGGCCGCGTACGCGTCGCGGTGATGTTCGCGTACGCGCTGGTGGTGCTGCAGGTCATGCTCGGCCTTGCGAACGTCGCGTGGCTGCTGCCCACCCTGCTGCGCGAAGCGCACGCGGCGAACGCCGTCGCGACGTTCCTCGCGTTCACGACCGCGCTGGTCTTCGCCGCGATCGACGGCGGAGCGCGCGTCGGTGGCGCAGTCTTCGACAAGCTCAGACTGACACCGACGCACACGTCGCGGCGCGCCGAACGCGCCGAAGGGTCGGCCACGTGAGCTCGACGCTGTCGCGCGTCGACGAAGCCACTGCGCTTCCGGATGCGAACGCCGGCGTGCGCGGCAAGCGCGGTGCGCGCGGCGTGCTCGGCGACTACTACGAGCTCACCAAGCCGCGCATCATCTACCTGCTGCTGATCACGACGCTTGCCGCGATGGTGATGGCGGCGCGCGGCGTGCCGCCGCTGCCGCTCGTGCTGTGGACGCTGCTGGGCGGCGCGCTGTCGGCGGCGTCCGCCGGCGCGTTCAACTGCGTGTGGGACCGTGACATCGACCGGCTCATGACGCGCACGAAATCGCGGCCGGTCGCGCGGGGCGCGATCTCCGCGCGCGACGCGCTCGTGTTCGCCGTGGTCGCGCAGATCGCGGGGTTCGCGCTGCTGTACGTGCTCGTGAACCCGCTGGCGGCATGGCTGTCGCTCGCGGGCAACGCGTACTACGTCGTGATCTACACGATGTGGCTCAAGCGCGTGACGCCGCTGAACATCGTGATCGGCGGTGCCGCGGGCGCCGTGCCGCCGCTCGTCGGCTGGGCCGCCGTCACGGGCCATCTCGGCTCGCCGGCGTTCGCGCTGTTCGCGGTGATCTTCTTGTGGACGCCGCCGCATTTCTGGGCGCTGTCGCTCATGACGAACACCGATTACGACAAAGCCGGGATCCCGATGCTGCCCAACGTCAAGGGCATCCCGCGCACGAAGCGCGAGATCGTGATCTACTCGCTGGTGCTCGTCGGCGTGTCGCTCGCGTTCTTCCCGCTGCACGTGCTGGGGCCGTGCTACGGCGGCTGCGCGCTGATCCTCGGCGGCGTGTTCCTGTGGGACGCGTGGAAGGTGAGCGGCGATCCGACGAAGCGCTACGCGCGCGTGCTGTTCAAGTACTCGCTGCTGTACCTCGCGCTGATGTGCGCGGCGATGGTGCTCGACCGCGTGATCCCGCTGCCGCACCCGATCTGAGCTGCACATCGCCGCCGTGACGGAACCCGTCGTGACGGAGGTCGCTGGGCACCGCATCGAGCGCAGCGCCGTGCCGCTGCTCGTCACGCTCGGGCTGGGCGTCTTCGCGGGTGCGCTCGACCTCGGCGTGCTCTCGCCCGCGCTGCCCGCGCTCGGCACGGCGTTCGGCGTGGGTCCGCGCGATCTCGCGTGGGTGTTCACGCTGTACCTGCTTGCGAACGTGGTGTCGATCCCCATCGCGACGAAGCTCGCCGACCGCTACGGCCGGCGGCCGGTGTATATCGCGTGCGTCACCGTGTTCGCGCTGGGCAGCGTGCTCGCGATCGCGGCGCCGACGTTCGCCGTGTTCTTGGTGGCGCGCGCGATTCAAGCCGCGGGCGCGGGCGGCATCTTCCCCGTCGCGACCGCCGCGATCGGCGACCGCGTCCCCGCGGAACGGCGCGGCGCGGCGCTCGGGCTCGTCGCCGCGACGTGGGGGCTGGCGGCGGTGATCGGGCCGGCGCTCGGCGGCCTGATCACGCACTTCATCTCGTGGCACTGGGTGTTCGCGCTCAACGTGCCGCTCGCGATCGTCGTGGTGATTCTCGCGCGCATGCATGTGCCGGCGACGGCGGCGAACGCGCGCGGCCCGCTCGACGTCGCAGGCATCGTGACGCTCGCAATCGGTTTGCTCGCGACGATGAGCCTGCTCACGCGCCTGTACGCGATCGGCGGCGCCGTGAACGCCGCGCTCGCCTGGGCGATCCTCATCGCCGGTGCCGTCGCGTTCGCGCTGTTCGCACTCGCCGAGCGGCGCGCCGTGCAGCCGGTGATCCCGCCCGCGTTCTTTCGCGACCGCCAACTGCTCGTCACGTACGCGCTCGAGATCCTCATCGGTGCGCTCGAAGGCGCGCTCTTCTTCATCCCCGCGGCGCTCGTGGCCGCGCAGCATCTCTCGTACGCCGCCGCGGGCGCCGTCGCGGCGCTGGGCGCGTTTTGTTTCGTCGCCGTCATCCCGCTCGCGGGACGCGCTCTGGACGCGTTCGGCAGCCGCGCGGTGCTCACCGCGGGCACGGTGCTCACCGCGGCCGGGCTGGTGATCTTCGCGCTGGGCTTGCGCAGCTTGCCGTTCGCGCTGCTGGCGATGGTGGTCGCGGGCGCGGGCTTCGGCGCGCTGCTCGGCGCGCCGACGCGCTACATCGTCACCAGCCACGTCGGCCCGGAACAGCGCGCGAGCGCGGTCGGGCTGCTGTCGGTGTTTCTGATCATGGGCCAGATCGTCGGGGGCTCGCTGGGCGGCGGCGTCGCGAGCTCGCACGGCGATCCGGTGAACGGCTATCGCGTCGCATACCTCGTCTTCGCGGCCGTCGCCGTCGCAGCGGCGCTGCTCACGTTCGCGCTGGCGTCGCGGCAAGCCGAGCGCGCGGCGGCACGCGCGCCGATCTGACGGCCCCGTGCCGCGCTCGCTTGGGATGCGAGGAGAGCTTGCACGCCCGGCGGAAGGCGATGCACCACTTCCGGTCCCTCGTCGGAGCTCGCCATGCTGATGCTTCTGCCGATCATCGTCGCACTCGCGGCCGATCCGTCGCCCGCGCCGAGCAGCGGCGGCCGCCCGACGCCGCTCACCGAGATCGGGCGCGTGCGCGCGCTGCCCGCATGCGTGCCGATCGTGGCGCACGCGAACGGCGCGATCAACGACGCGCTCGACAACGACCGCACGCTGACCGTGATCTCGACGAACCTCCACAACACCGACTACGACAAGCTCAACTTCCTCCAGCGCCGCAACGCGATCGAAGCGATGCTCCGGCACGCCGAAGCGATCGCGAAGGCGGCGAAGGCCGGCGACGCGGAGGTGAAACGGCTGCGCGAGTACGCCGTGAACTCGCCGGATCCCAAGCGCAAGGAAGAGCTCAAGACGTTCGCGGACGCACTCGGCGGCGCGCTCTACCGGCAGCAGAAGGCGGCGACGGAAGTACAGCGCGACATGGCGATCCTGCGCGGCCGCGAGACCGCACAGGAATCGAAGGAGCAACTCGACGAGAGCGGCCCGCAGCCGCCCAGGGGCGTGCCCGCCGGGATGTTCACGCCCAGGCCGCTGCGCCCGACGCCGTCACCCGACCCCCGGTACGACGGGCACTTCAAGTTCCTCGCCGACAAGATGGACGAGCTGAACCAAGGGATCATGCGCGACGAAGGGATCGCCGCGGACCACAGCATCGCGGCGACGTCCGGCTGCTGACGAGTCTGCGCTACGCGCTCTCGAGAAAGATCTTGCGCGCGACGCGGTAGACCAGGTACGCGAGCGCCGAGAGGATCACCAGCAGCACCGCGAGATCCGCCAAGCCGCTGAACCCCGCGACGCTGTTGCCGCACACCGAGACGAAGCCGTTCGACAGCCAGAGGTTGAGCCGCGCGAGCGGGTTGCTCGGCGCGCCGTTGCGCGCGTCGATGTCGGCGAGCATGCCGGCCGGAAGCCACGCCGTGTCGGTGTTCATCGCCGCGACCCGGCCTTGGCGGTCGATCTGCACGGTGTTTTCCGCGTGGATGATGCCGATCGTGGGATCCGGGAACGCCGTGATGCCGAACTGCGCGGCGAAGTCGAGCGTCGGCTCCGCGTCGCCGACGACGAGGCTCCAGCGTTTGGGATCGGCGCCGTATGCCTTCGCGTAGCGCGCGAGGACCGGAGGCCGGTCGAACGCGGGGTCGAGCGTCACCTCCACCAGGTGCAGGCTGCGTTTGCCGGCGGTGCGCTGGAGCTGGCCGAACTTTCCGCTGATCAGCGGGCACATGCGGACGTCCGCGCAGCGCGTGTAGATGAACGACAGCATGACGTCCTGGCCGCGCAGCTGCGAGAGCCGGAACGGCGTGCCGGTCTGATCGAGGAACGGCGTGTCGGGGACGGTGTCGCCGATGCGCAGGCGCGTGACGCGGCGCAGCGGCGACGTGTCCTCGGTGAGCTGCTGCGCGCTGGCGCTGGTGACGTTGGAGAGCGTCCAAGGCTCGGTCTTCGTGTCGACGTCCGCGTCGATGCTCGCGCCGGCTTGCAGTTGCGCGGCCCGCGCGCGGGGAACGATACGGAACGGCATCGTCATCGCCGGCATCGAACCGAAGGCGTCGTGGCGCACGATCGCCTGCCCGGTCTTCGGCGTCACCGCGAGGATCACGCCGTGCAGCCGCTCCGCCGCGCCCGCGCATCCGGGGAACAGCACCACCAGCATGATCGACACGACGAAGATCATCCACGGCATGCGGCCCAGCCGGCTCACTGCCGACGAACGCGCGAAGACGCTCATCCGCCGTCCCTGGACGCGCGCGGAACGGCGCGTGGTGCTGACGGGGTTCTTCGGGCGCCTCAGCATCGCGGTCGAGCCGCTGCTGTGCGGGACGGTGTTCGCGGTCATCACGGTCGGTGTGTTCTTCGCTCCTCGGATCTCAGGCGGCAAGGTCGCGCCGGACATCGTGGTGATCGCGCCGGTGTTCGCGTTCGGCGTGATCGCGTGCGCGGTGTGGGCGCTCATGGTGCTGCTCGCGCCGGCGCGGGCCTTGGCCCATACGCTGCGACCGATCTACGTCGTGGACGGTTACATCCGCTACCGGCGGCGCGACGCCCGCTCGGGCCAGGACACCAACGGCTACGTCGCGGTGCTGACCGAGGACGAGACGATCGCGTGCGAGTGGCCCACGCTGGGCGAGGTCGAGCTGCCCGATCAAGTGCGGCCCGCGCTCTGCGAGTTCAGCGAGTACGGCGGCGTCCACCACATCGACGGCCGCCCGACGGGCGTGCTGCCCGGCAAGATCCCCGCGTTCGGCATCGGCATCCACGGCCGCAAAGAAGAAATCGTTTGAGCGCGTTCGACCGGCCTATAATTTGAGGTTGAGCGTATTTGACGACGGCCACAGGTGGCCGTAGCCGGACACCGCGAGCACCATCGCCGCGACGATGAAGATCAGGATGACGCCGCCGATCCCGACGTAGGTGACCAGCGGCGGGACGCCGCTCGAGATCGGCACGCCGCGTTCGTCTTCGATGTCGTACATCAGGCAGCTCCTCCGGGCGCAGTGTGCGGCAGGATGCCGAAGCACGCGAGCACGACGAGGATGCAGCCGAAGGCCATCAGCCCCAGCAGCACCTTCGTGACGTTGTCGTCGAGCCCGTTCTTGTGCCACTCGCCCCGCAACCCGATCACGGCAAACGAGAACACGACAAGGGCCCCGATGAACGCGACGATCTTCTCGATATTAGCTAATTCCATTTTAAAGGCGCTCCGCCCCGCGGTGCGAAGCACCCTGGCGCGCAGCGCCAACGAACTCGTTCGGGTTCCGACTCAGTCGGAACCCTGCGCCCCACGCCTATGGCGTGGCCCCCGGTCCGAGCTCGCAACGGCAATCCGGGCAGGGCTCGATCACGCTGTGCTCGCTCCATCACCGTCATCGCTTTCACCGTCGTGCTTTCACCATAAATAAAACAGGAAGAAGAGTCCGACCCAGATCACGTCGACGAAATGCCAGTACAGCGTTCCGGCGGTCAGGCCGAAGAAGCGGTCTTTCGTGTACACGCCGCGCGTGGTTTGAATCCAGAGTGCGATCAGGAAGCCGACGCCGACGGCGACGTGCAGCCCGTGCATGCCCGGTCAGCGTGAAGAACGAGGCGCCGAACGTGTTGCCGCTCCAGCCGCCGATCTGCGCGTGCGCGTACTCGTACGCTTGGCCGCCGAGGAAGCCGATGCCGAGCACGATCGTCAGGAACATGAACAGGTTGAAGCGGCCGCGGTTGGCGTGCTTCCAGTGCTCGAGCGCCCAGTGCATCGTGACGCCCGACCCGAACAGCACGATCGAGTTGAACGCCGCGAACGCGGTGTCGAGCCGCGGCAGCGCGTGACCGTCCGGGCCCGGCGGCGGCCACGACGGGATCGAGTTGCGCAAGTAGATGTAGGCGAAGATGTACGACGAGAACAGCACGACGTCGGCGCCCAGGAAGAGCACGAACCCCATGAGACGCATGTCGCGCGTCTCGCGGTAGATGATGTCGTCGTGTCCGTGGTCGTCGTCGCCGTGTGCGATGCCGTGACCGGGGGCGACGCTTACTGCCATCGTCAGCCCCTACAGGTACGTCGGGACCGGGTGTGAGGAGTGCGTCGGCGTCGCTTCGGTCGCGCCCGGCGCCGCCTCCAGGCCGAGATACGGCAGCGGGTTGCCGAAGTCGTACGGCGCGGCCAGCACCGCCGGGATCTTCTTGAAGTTGTAGTACGGCGCCGGCGACGACACCATCCATTCCAGCGTGCGCGCGCCCCACGGGTTCGGGCCTGCTTTCTTGCCGCGCCGCAAGCTGTCGATGAGGATGTAGATGAACAGGATCGCGCCTGCGGCCATCACGTACGACGAGATCGTCGCGAACTGGTTCCAGAACTTGAACTGCGGGTCATACGTCGCGACGCGCCGCGGCATGCCCATCAGCCCCAGCCAGTGCATCGGCGTGAACGTCGCGTTGAAGCCGATGAACGTGAGCCAGAACTGCAGCTGGCCGAGCTTCTCGTTGTACATCCGCCCGGTCATCTTCGGCCACCAGTAGTAGAGGCCGGCGAACAGCGACATGATCGAGCCGCCGTACAGCACGTAGTGGAAGTGCGCGACCACGAAGTACGTGCCGTGCTCGTGGTAGTCCGCCGGGATCGCGGCGAGGAAGAACCCGGTCAGGCCGCCGTAGGTGAACGTGATCAGGAAGCCAGTGGCGTACAAGGCCGGCGTCTTCCAGTTGATCGCACCGCCCCAGAGCGTCGCCATCCATGAGAAGATTTTGATGCCGGTCGGGATCGCGATCACCATCGTGATGATCATGAACGGGAGCTGCAGCCACGGCGCCATGCCCGAGGTGAACATGTGGTGCGCCCACACCGAGAAGCTCAGCAGCGCGATCGCGACCGAGCTGAAGGCGATCATCTTGTAGCCGAAGATCGGCTTGCGCGCGAACGTCGGCAGCACTTCGGAGATGATGCCGAAGCCCGGGATGATCATGATGTACACGGCCGGGTGCGAGTAGAACCAGAACATGTGCTGCCACAGCACCGGCGAGCCGCCGCGCTTGGGGTCGTAGAACGGCACGCCGAACACGCGCTCGATGAACAGCGCCGCCAGCGCGGCGCCCAGCGCCGTCGTCGCGATGAACGAGAGCGGCGCGGTGGCGAACTGCGCCCACACGAACAGCGGCATGCGGGTGAACGTCATCCCCGGCGCGCGCATCTTGAAGATGGTGACCAGGAAGTTGATGCCGGTCATCGTCGAGCTGATGCCGATCAGGAAGACCGCGACGCACCATAGGTCGGTGCCCGGCGGCCCGAGCAGCGAGATCGGCGGGTATTCCGTCCAGCCGGCGTCAGGCGCGCCGATCAGGAACGAGCTGAACAGGATCACGCCCGCGACCGGGAAGATCCAGAACGCGACGAGGTTCAGCCATGGAAACGCGACGTCGCGCGCGCCGATCTGCATCGGCATGACGAAGTTTCCGAACGCGCCCGTCAGCAGCGGGATCACGACGAACCAGACCATCGACGAGCCGTGCATCGAGTAGATCGAGTTGTACGTCGCGGGGCTGACGATCGCGCCGTTGGGCGAGAGCAGCTGCGTGCGGATCAGCTCCGCCATGAAGCCCGAGATCGCGAAGAAGATCGCGCCGGTGATCATGTACTGGATCCCGATCACCTTGGCGTCGATCGAGAAGATGTACTTCCGGATGAAGCTCGTCGGCTCGGGATGGATGTGGTCGAGAACCGCGTGGTACGGTCCGGTCGGCACGCCGGGCGCGATGGTCGCCATGTACGATGTTGCTCCGTTACTTCTTCGAGAGGCTGACGAGATAGGCGACCAGGTTCGCGATGTCGCTATTCGAGATCTGGTTCACCTGCGCGCTGGGCATCACGCCCATGTCACCCTGATAACCGTTGTGAATGATCGCCGCGACGTTCTGCGGCGTCGGGTCGCTGCCGTTCACGAGCTTGGGATGCGCGGAGTCGTTGAAGATCTTCCCGAGCCCCGGGCCGACGATCTTCTGCTCGAACGGTCCGGTCGAATGGCACGCGCTGCACTTCTGGCCGAACAGCGCCTGGCCCGCATCCGCTTTACCCGCGCCGAGCGCGAGCGCCGTTCCGCCGGCCGCACCGCCGCCGCCCGCCGACGAGCCGCCCTGCTTGGCAAACCATTTCGCGAAGTCTTGCTGGTTCTCGAGCACCGCCTTCGCCCACATCTTGCTGTGCAGCACGCCGCAGAACTCGGTGCAGATGATGCGGTACTCGCCCGCGCGCGTCGGCGTCACGCGGATCGTGGTGATGAGGCCCGGCACCATGTCGGCCTTCATGCGCAGCTCGGGGATCCAGAAGCCGTGGATCACGTCGCGCGAGGTGATGTGGATCGTGGTCGGCGTGTTGAGCGGCAGGTGCAGCTCGTTGACGACGGGGTTGGCGAGCTTGGGATAGCGGAACTGGAATCCGAACTGGTAGCCGATCGCCTCGACCGTCAGGACGTCGCCCTGCGTGTTCTGCAGATCGGCCCAGATCTTCGTGGAGTAGATCGCGAGGATCACGACGAGGATCGTGGGGATCGCGGTCCACCAGAACTCGAGCACCGGCGCGTCGTGGATCTGCACGCCGATCGTGTTGGGCGGCGCGTTCTTCGGGCGGGCGAAGACGATCCCGAAGTAGATCGTGTAAATGGTGACGAGGTTGAAGATGCACGCCGCCACCGCGCCCAGGAAGCGGAACAGCTCGTCGATGGTGGGGGCGGGATCGCCCGCCTGGACCAGCCCGATCGGCATCGGGCTCCGGTACACGAGCACGACCATGACGGCCGACAGGACCACGATGAAGGCGGTCACGGGCCAGAACCCCGGGCCGAGGTTCGTCTTCGGTTTGACGACGCGCTGTGCCAACTGATCCTCTCTCAACGGCCACGCGTCCCTCCGGTGCGCGGCGGTGTCGATCCGGCGCTTTCGCCATGGGGGTCGCGCCGACTTCCTACTATGAAGACCTTGTGAACCAACGGCCAGGACTTCTATCGGATGCGCGCGCTCGCTCGCCTGAGTTCAGGGCGGCTCACCTCGTGCGGCCCGCTCGTACGCTGTACAGCAGGGTGTACGTCCGCGGCTGCAGCAGCAGCGGGACCGGAAAATACGTGCCGCCGCCCCGCAGCGGCTGCGCCTGCGCGAACTCGCGGGTCGCGAACAGCCCCGTGTCGGTGTTGAACAGGTTGCTCGCGAACAGCGACACCCGGCCGCGCTGCGCGTTCCAGGTGACTCCTGCCGCGGCTTGGGCGTAGGATCCGAGCGAGTTCGCGTTGTTCCCGGCCACCCACGTACCGTTGACGACCCACTCGAGCCGGGCTCGGGGCTGCACCGCGTCGATGAGGAGCGACGCCTTGTGGAGCGGCCGGTACGGGAGCTGCGCGCCCAACGCGAAGGTGCTCCCAGCGTACAAAAGCCGCGGGTCGGAGGACAGCAGCGCGGCGCTGTTCACCGAGTAGCCGGGGAGCGCGATCACCGAGCGGCCGAGCACCACCTGCCCCGATGCGTCAACGCTGCGGTAGCGCACGGTCGCACCGGCGATCTGCTGCGCGACGTACACGCGGCTCGGGTCGAACGCCTGCGCGCCGCAGATCGTGGTGCCGTGCCAATACGACGCGAGCGCATCGAGATAGCCGGCCGGGATCGCGCCGGATGGCAGCGCCAGCAGCGGAAACTGCGCGTTGAACCCGCCGTTGCGGTCGGTCGCGTCGGATGCGCTCACGTTGAGCGTCCCGCGCCGGCCGCGGCGGCTGTACGACAAGCTCGTCGACGTCCGAGAGCCCGCGGACGGCGGATCGGCCGGGCCGACGACGCGCGTTTCGTCTGCGGGGCAGTTGTAGATCGCCGTCGCGGGATCGCCGAAGAAGCCCGTGAACCGGTTGTTCGAACCGTTGCCGTAGTTGCCGAACCCGACCGAGATCGTCTCCGCGCGCGACGGCGTGAGCGTCACGTAGACGTCGGCCGCCGTGCGTGATTGCGAGAGCGAGATGTTCGAGCCGTACCCGAACACCGCGGTCCAGCGGTCCGAGAACTTCAGCGTGTCGACCAAGATCGTGCCGGCGTTGCGGTACAGCGACGGCGAGGTCCCGCCGAACTGCCCCGACACGGTGGTCCGACCGCCGGAGTTGAAGGAGAACACCGTAACCCCCACCGTGTGGCGGTGGATCGCGATCGTCGGCGACACGGAGAAGCCTGACGACGTTCCGGCGCTATCGGAACGGTACGGCGCCGGAACGCCCGCGAGGACGCGCGCGCGCTCGTCGTCGATCGCACCGTACGTGCTCGTGAACCCGTACAGCGACACGATCACGTTGCCGATCTGGCCTTGCGCGCCGACGCTGTCCTGATGTGTCTTGGAGTGGAGCGATCCGCCCGGCCCGTAGCCGCACGGAAGCGCGGTGACGAACTGATCGCACAGCGGCGACGAACGGTTGGCCCCGGCGAGGTGGCTGGCAGTCAGCGTGACATGTCCTACGGGATAGCGCAGCTTCAAAAAGTCGGCGGTGCGGTCGAACGCGCCGTCGTGCACGTACGTCTGCCCGCTCGTGTCCTCGAAGCGCAGGCCCGTGAGGATGCTGTCGCCGCCGCGCACGGCATGCTGCACGGCCACGCCGAGCTTGTGGTAGCTGCCGCTGAGCGAGAGCTGCAGGCTCGATCGCTCGTAGCCGCCGTACGAGGCCGACGTTTGCGCCTGCCACGTGCGCGTGGGCTCGAGCGTGCGAAAGTTCACCGCGCCGCCGACGGTGCCGAGGTTGTCGCCGTTCTGCGCGGACACGCCCGTCGAGAGGTCGGCCGCGACGGATTGCAGCGCGCCCGAACCGCTGCCGACGAGCGGGACACCGCCCGCGGTGACGAGCGTGCGCGACGCATCGGCGCTGCCCAGCGAAATCGAAAGCGTACCGAGCTGCTGATCTTGAACCACGGAGATGCCTGCAATCTTGTCGAGCGCGTCGGCGAGGTTCTCCGAGATGCGGCGCACGGGATTGCCCTCGTCGACGTCGACGCTGGACTGCGAGACCGCAGGCCGCGCCTGCACGCGGCCGATCTCTTTGAGCCCGGCGGGCGCGGGCGTGCCGGCAGGCGCCGCAGGCGCGGCGCTTTTGGGCAGCACGCGTTCGAGCGTGATCTCGACGATCTTGCGCCGGCCGGCGAGCGCCTCCACGTCGTCCACGTCGACGCCCGTATAGCCCGCGAGCGCGATCCGGAGCCGGTACAACCCGGGCTCGACGTCGGTGAAACGCAGCTTGCCGTCGCGCGGCGTGAGCGCCGACGTCGTGAGCGCACCGCTGATGTAGACGCGCGCGTCGGCGAGCGGCTTGTGCGCGGCATCGGTGACGCGGACTTCGATCTCCGACGGCGCGACTTGCGCGCTCGCACAGCGCGGCGCGGTGAAAGCAAGCAGCGCGGTAAGGAACGTGACGAGCAAGAGCCGCGCACGCATCGCCGCACGCTTCGTGCCACCGGGTCGAACGCCTCGTACGATACCGTGCGTTCTCACTCCGCGCGGCGCGGTACCGCGGCGGCAAACCTCTGGACGAGCACGTCCACGTTCGTGATCGCGGTGCCGACGACGACGGCGGCGGCGCCCGCCTCGAATGCGGCGCGCACGTCGCCGGGCGACGCGATGCCGCCTTCGCAGATCGCGAACGCGCCGCTCGTCGCGCACGCGCGAACGAGCTCGAGCGCGGGCAGCGGCGTGCCGCGCGTGGCGGCGGTGTAGCCGCACAGCGTGCTCGCCACCACGTGCGCGCCGGCCGCGGCGGCGCGGCGCACGTCGTCGGCGGTCGCACAGTCGGCCATCGCGAGCGCGCCGCGCGCGCGGATCGCGGCGACGACGGCGGCGACGTCGCGACCGTCCGGCCGCGCGCGCTCCGTCGCGTCGAAGGCGACGATCTCCGCGCCGCCCGCGACGACCTCGGCGATCTCGCGCTCGGTTGCCGTGATGTACGGTTCGAACCCCGCGTACGCGCGCTTGACGATGCCGACGATCGGCACGGTCACCGCGCGCCGCACCGCGCCGATGCGCGCAAGCCCTTCGACGCGCACCCCGGCGGCGCCGTTGGCGACGGCGACGCGGCTGAGCAGCGCGATATTTTCCGGCGCATTGAGCGGCGAGCGCTCTTCGGCTTGCACGGATACGATCAGCCGGCCGCGCAGCGCGTCGAGCACGTCTTCCGGGACGGTAGCGCGCGCGTGCGTCATAGCTTGACCCGGTTCGTCATGGTTCGACGATGGATTCCGGCACGGGCAAGCCGGCGTCGCGGAACGCGAGCAGCGCTGCGCCGACGGCGGGCTCGTAGCGCGCGGCCACGGCCTGCGCGTGCGGCGCGCGCGCGGCGAGCCGGTCGCGCGCGCGCGCGAAGAACGCGTCGTTCGCGAACGCGCCGCCGGCGAACGCGACGGGGACGCTCTCGCCGGCGAGGTGCAGCCGCTCCAGCGTGACGGCGGCGAGCTCCGCGAGCGCGGACGCGGCCGAGTCGACGATGCGCGACGCGGCGGCGTCGCCGAGCCGCGCGGCGTCGTGCACGACGCGCGCGAACGATGCGAGCTGCCCGCGCGAGATGCGCCCGAGGAGTGCGGCCGTCGCGAGCGCGCGCAGCTGCTCGTAATCGAAGTACGCGAGCGCCGCGTCGCCGAGCGGGCTGCGCACGGCCCGGTCGTCCTCCGCCATCGCGTGCGCGAGCGCGTCGCGCGCAATGGCGAACGCGCTGCCCGCGTCGCCGAAGAGATAGCCCCAACCGCCGGTGCGCACGGACAGCCCTTCGGCGCTTTTGCCGTACGCGACCGATCCGGTGCCCGCGATCACGACCACCGCGGGGATTGTTTGCACCGCGCCCGCGAGCGCGATCGGAGCATCGTGCTCGATGCGCACGACGTCAGCGGCGAGCACGGGTTGCGCGCCGTCGAAGCGCTCGTCGTAGCCGGAGAGGCCGGCGTGGACGGCTGCAAACCGTGTGTCGCGTGGCAGTCCGGCCGCCGCGAGCGCACCGGCCAGCGCGGACGCGCACGCGTCCGCGAACTTGTGCGAACCGGGCGGTTCGCCGACGTGATCGGCAGGTCCGGCAGTCTCGCGCCCGCGCACGACGCCCTTCTCGTCGATGACGACGGCCGTCGTCGACGACTGCCCGCCGTCGATCCCCGCGACGTAGCGCATCAGCGCGCGCTCACGAGCGCATCGGCGAACGCATCCGCGGCCCGCTCGCGCGCGGCACGGCCTGCGATGCGCGCGACCTCGCCGATCGCTTCGCGGTGATGATACAGCTCGTGCGCGATCGCGTGGTCGATCGCGCGCCTTGGTGGCGCACCCTTCCCCTGAGCTCGTCGAAGGGTCAGGGTGACATGAGGCAACGCGCGCTCGTTGACGCGGATCACCGGGCCGTCGGGGTCGTACTCGGCGACCAGCGTCACCGGCGCCCAGTCGCCGAGGTCGCCGACTTCCACGCGCACGCCGTACTCCGCGGCAATCGCGCGGACGTCAGGCATGCACGTCCTTCGCTGCGCTCGTGCTCGCCGGGCGGCGCAGGTCGACACCGTCGCGGACCAACCGTTCGCGAAGCAGCGCAGGGTCGAGCGCGCGCGGCGTGAGGTGCTGCTGCAGGGAGAGCGCCGCCGCCGTGCCCGCGGCTTGGCCGAGCGTCATCACCGTGGGCGTCAAGCGGGTGGACGCGAGCGCTTCGTGGGTCGTCGAGATGCAGCGGCCCGCGACGAGCAGGTCGTCGACGCCGCGCGGGACGAGGCAGCGGTAGGGGATCTCGTACGACGCGCCGGCCGGCAGGCGGTGCGTGGTCGTGCCGCTGCCCGACGGGTTGTGGATGTCGATCGGGTACGCGCTGCGCGCGACCGCGTCGTCGAACGTGCGCGCGTGCAGCACGTCGTCGGCCGTCAGCGTGTACTCGCCCACGATGCGGCGCGACTCGCGGACGCCGATCTGCGTCGCGGTCGCAGCGATGCGCGCGTTGGCGAACCCGGGCACGTCCTTGCGGAAGAAGTCGAGCAGCTGCATCACCTGCGCGCGCGCCTCGACCTCGGCGCGGGTGAGGTCGTCGGGGTCGAGCGGGTCGACGCCCACGACGCGCGTCATGTTCACGGTCACCTCATCGGCGTACGGCGTCGCGAAGAACGACACGAGCTCGCGCGGCACGCTGACGGCGCCGCTCGCGCGCGCCGCCTCCCACAGCTCGTACAACCCCGCGACCGCGCTCAGCGCCTCGGGCGTGCGCTCGTGCATCTTCAGCGAGCTGCGCATCTGCTCGGGCCGCTGGCGCACGTACGTCGACAGCGCCGCGAGGTCGACGTGCGACAGGCGGAACATCAGCGACGCAGGCTGCACGCGGCCGCGCGCGTCGCCCTGCTGCGTCGCGACGCCGGCGCTCGCGGCAACGTATGCGTCCGCCGTGGCGTCGATGGTGCGCTGCGCACGGTACTCGCGGATGCCGCCGACTGTCGCGAACCGCGCGCCCGCGACGCGCCCGTTCTCGACGACGGCGTCGAGGAACCACGCATGCAGCAGCAGCGTGACGCCGCTCTCGCGCATCATCTCGAACAGCAGCGCCTTGTGGATCTCGGGATCGAACGGCGTGATCGTCGGCACGTAGTCCGACGCGTCGTGGATGTGCCCGGGCGACCCGCCGCGCGCCACGAGCCGCTCGACGATCTCCTGCGCGATCCCGCCGACGATCCGGTCGTCGCCGGAGTGGAACGTCATCCACGGGCCGACCATCGATGCCGTCGCCGTGCCGCCGAGAAAACCGTAGCGCTCGACGAGCAGCACACGAGCGCCGTTGCGTGCCGCGGCGAGCGCGGCCGCGCAGCCTGCGTTTCCGCCGCCGATCACGAGGACATCGTACTCGCGCATGTGCTCCGCTTTCGCGGCGGCGTGCCGGTCTCCGTCCGCGCTAGGCGCCGTCCACGCCGCCTTCGTCGTCGACGAGGCCGATCGCCCGGACGGTGATGACGTCCACGCCTTCCTCGGCCCCGTCGTCGGTCAGAAAGTCAAGCCGCCCGTCGAACGGCGTCGCGGGCGGCGTATCGGCCTGCGGCCGGTCGGGATCGTTGGTCTCCGTCCCGAGCCGGATGTCGTGCGCGACGTAGTGCGCCACGTCCGCGTCCACCACCAGCGCGTAACGCGCGTTCGCGTCGTACGCGTCGAGGAACGCGCCGAGCGTGCGAAACCACTGCGCCACCGTCACGGCGGGCGTGATGAACGGGTCGTTCGAGAGCACGTAATCGCGCAGGCCGGTATTAGGCTGGTCGTCCATAGCTGTGTGTCGGTTCCCTCTCCGCGTGCGAGCTATGCGCGCTTCGGGACGATCACGAGCACGATCTCCTCGGCGTCGTCGACGCCGGCGAGCTCGTCGCGCACCAAGCCGGCGATCTGCACGGCTTCGGCCATGCCGGTGAACTCGCCGATGCGGCCGCCGCGCAGCAGAAACACGTCGGGCAGCGCGCGGCCCACGTCGCCGAACGCCGTGTGCTCGTCGATCGCCCGCGCGAGGAAGCGCTCGACGCCGGCGACATCGGTGACGTACGCGAACGCGCCCGGCAGCACGAGCCGCACGACGCCGCGCGCGTCGACCACCGCGCTCTCCTTCGCCGACGCGATCACGGCGAGGCCGCTCGTGCGCGCGACCACGCGAGCTTCTTCTTCCCCAACGCCGAGGTGCGCGGCGGCGGCGGCGAGTTGCGCGGCCTCGTCGGCGGCGACGGCGTGCTGCGCGCCTTCGACGAGCGCGGTGGCGCCCGATGCGGTCGCGCGCACGCGGTTGCGCGCGGTGTCGACTTCGATCACGACCTCGAGGCGGTCCGGCGCGGCGCCCGATGCGACGGCTGCATCGATCGCTTCGCGGCGGATGCGCGCAAGATCGTCCGGCGTGGGGTCGAGCATCGTGCGCTCGACGACGTCGCGCACGAGCGCGAGCGCGACACCGAGCGGCGAGATCACCTGCGCGTCGCGCGCGATGCGGTGCGTGAAGCCGAGCTGCTGCGCGGCATACGGCACGATCGCAGCCGCGCCGCCGCCGCCGCCCACCAGCACGACGTTCGCTCGATCGAGCGCGTAGTCGGCGATCAGCTCGCACAGCGTCGCGCGCAGCCGCGCCGTGGCGCGGTCGAGGATCGCGTGGGCAAGCTCATCCGCACTGAGCCCGAGCGCGGCGCCTGCGAGTTCGCAGGCGATGCGCGCGGCGGCGGCGTCGCCGTGCGCGAAGGCGTCGGCGGGGACGACGCCCAGAACGTTCGCCGCGCACGTCGGCGTGACCGCGATGCGCGTGCCGTCCCGCGCGACGAGCGCGACGAAGCCCTCGCCGAGCTCCGCGCGCGCATCGGCGAGCAGCGCGGGCTCGGTGAACGCGGCGTAGCGATAGCCCGCGATGTGCGCGGAACGCGGGCCGACGTCGACGACGCGACCGCCGCCGACGCGCGCGAGCGATCCGCCGGCGACCGCGATCGTGCGCACGTCGAGCGTGCGAAGCAGCGTGCGGTGCCCGCCGATCCGCGCCGGACGCATTTGCGGTTGGCCGCGCCGGATCACCGAACAGTCCGCGCTGGTGCCGCCGACCTCGATGAAGATGCCGTCGGTGACGTTCTCGTGAAACAGCGCGCCGGCGATTCCGGCCGCGGGGCCCGAAAGCATCGTGAGGATCGGCCGCCGTTCGACCTCCGCGACGTCCATCACGCCGCCGTCGCTGCGCATGATCATCAACGGCGCGGGGATGCGCGCATCGGAGACGGCCCGGGCGGTAACGCGCGACGTGCGCAGCATGCGCGGCAAGATCGCCGCATTGAGCGCCGCGGTGCGCGTGCGCGCGCGCAGGCCGTACTGCGTTGACACCTCGGCGCCGCTGGTGGCGGCTAGGCCGCGGTCGCGCGCCGCAGCTACCAAGGCGTGCTCGCGCTGCGGCCGGTCGACCGCGAACGGCTCGCTGACGGCGACGGCTTCGACGCCGGCGTCGCGCAGCGCGTCGAGCACCCCCGCATCGCGCCCGTCGAACCATAGCGGCGCAAAGCGAATCCCTTCAGCCAGCGCAAACGGCGCAAACCGCGCGAACAACCGCGCGACCGGCCCCCCGAGTGAGACGACACCCACCTTGGCGACATCGCCTTCGAGCAGCGCGTTGGTGGCCTGCGTCGTGGAATGCGCAATAAACGCGATCGACGCGGGATCGATCGCGTGCTCGCCCAGCAGCCGCTCCAACCCCGCGACGATTCCCGCCGCGACGCCGTCGGGATGGTCGTGCGTCGTCGGCACTTTCACCGACGCGACCATCGAGCGCGTCTCGGCATCGACGGCGACGACATCGGTGAACGTCCCGCCGACGTCGATCCCGATCCGGAGCCGCGCCGCGGTGCTCAGCCGAGCAGCTCGTCGACGGTGAAGACGACGTCCGAAAAGGCAGCAAACGAAACGGAGTCGCCACGAAGCGCCAGCCGGTACGACGCGTATTCCGCGTCGCGAGGGTCACGATAGATCTCGATGCGCTCGTTCCGAACGTCGACGACCCAATATTCGACGACGTTTGCCGCCGCATACGCCCCGAGCTTGCGGGTACGATCCGAGCTCAACGACGAGAGCGCGACCTCGATGACGGCGTGCACGTCGTCGGCGCGAGGCAATCGCCTTCGATAGCGTTCGCCGTCCGCGACCAGCAACGCGAGGTCGGGTTCCAGCACCACGTCCTCGCAAAGAATGAGCGGCTTCTGGTCCCAGAACGCAGCTTTACCTCGGAGCCGATCTCTCAGACGCTCGCCGAAACCCCACAGCATGCCAGCATGCTCGTGACCCTGCGGCGGCGCGAAACTGATCAAGAAACCCTCGATCAGTTCCACACGCTCGTCGTCGCCAAGGATGCCGAGGTCGGCCATCTTGTCGTACTCGCCCGCCGAGATGCGGCGGACGTTCCCATGCACCATCATCGCGCCCACCGTTATTCGATTCCGATCCGGCGTGCGGTCATCAGCCGAGCAGATCGTCAACAGAGAATACGATGTCCGGAAAGGCCTCAAACGACAGTTTATCGCCGCGGCGGAACACGCTCGGTGAGGTGTAGCCGAGATCATGCGGTCCGCGATAGACTTCGATCGCGCCCGCTTCGAGGTCGACGATCCAGTACTCCGGGACTCGTCCGGCCCCATAGACACGTCGCTTGACGCCGCGGTCGAACTGCAGCGACGTGTATGCGATCTCGACGACTGCGTACGTCTGCTCCACGGTCGGATGCACGTCGACGTAGTAGCGATCGTTCCATCGCACGAGCGCAATATCCGGCTCCGGCTGCGAATCGATCGCCACCGGAAGCGGCCCCTGTCCGCGTACCTGAGCAAACGTACCAAAAGCCTCCCGGAAGCGGTGCTCGAAGCGCGTCAACGTTCCGAAGTGCGGCGGTCCCTGCGGCGGCACGTCGATCAGCTGACCGTCGATGAGCTCGATACGATCTCTTGGGCCGTACACGCCCGCTTCGACCATGCGATCGAACTCGACGACGGTGATGGCGTGCGGCTTGACTGTGGCTTCCATATCACTCGCCGATTTCAGCATGTCTGGATGATCGCCACCTTGCCGCGTTGTGTCCATACTCAACCGCCGTCCGCGCCGACGTCGCCGGTGACCACGATCGTGCGCATCACCATCACGACTCGTCCGTCGCGCACGTGTTGCGCGACCAGCGCGCGGATCGCTTCGTGCAGCTCGTCGGCCCTTGGGCCGTCTTTGGGCAGGTACGACGAGCTTCGGGCGCGCGCCAGCACGCCGTCGAGGTCCTGCGGCTGTTCGTTGCGCACCTCGATGCGGCGCTTCGTGTGCCAGCCTTCGAACGCCGCGAACGCTTCCAGACCGTCCTCGCGGCGGCGCTCCGTCTCGTCGAGCTGGTACGCGCGCACGAGGTCGCCGTACGCCGTGGTGAACGGGTCGCTCTCGTCGCGCTCGTTGTAGATCACCGCCGCGCGGCCGCCCGGGCGCAAGATGCGCACGATCTCGCGCAGCGCCTGCGCGTGGTCGAACCAATGAAATGCCTGGAAGGCCGTCACGAGATCGGCACTCGCCTCACCGAGCCCCGTCCATTCCGCCGTGCCGGCGACCCACTCGACGCGCGGGTGCGGCTCGGCGGCGCCGCGCATCGCGGCGTTCGGCTCGATCGCCAGCACCTGCGCGCCGCGGTCCGCGAGCAGCCGCGACGAGATCCCCGTGCCGGCGCCGAGGTCCACCGCGAGCACGTCGCGCGCGTCGCCGAGCCCGTCGAACAGCGCGTCGAGCGCCGCCGCCGGATACGACGGGCGTCCCGCGACATAGTCGGTCGCGCGGTCCGCGAAGCGCCCAGTGAAGCTCATTTCTTCTTCAGCGCGGTCGCGAGCTCGTCGTAGAGATACGTCATCGTCTCGATGCCGCCGTGGAACTGCGAGAGGTCGAACTTTTCGTTGGGCGCGTGGATCGCGTCGTCCGGCAAGCCGACGCCGATCAGCACTTGCGGCAAGTGCAGGATGCGGTCGAACGACGACACCGGCCCGATCGTGCCGCCGGTGCCGATGAACACCGGCGCTTTGCCGAAGCCGAGCTCCATCGCGCGCGCCGCCGCTGCGACCGCGGGGTGATCGCGCGACGTCTCGACGGCGCGCACGTCGCCGTGCGAGGTGATGTCGACGCGCACGCCCTTGGGCGCGGTGCGCTGCACGAACGTGGTCACCGCGTGCTTCACCGCTTCGGGATCCTGGTGCGGCACGAGCCGCGCGGTGAGCTTCGCCGTCGCGAACGACGGGATGATCGTCTTCGAGCCCGCGCCTTGGTAGCCGCCGTACAAGCCGTTGATCTCGAGCGTCGGGCGAAACCACATCCGTTCGAGCGGCAGGCGCGACGTCTCCCCGGTGAGCTCGCGGACGCCGAGCGCGTGCGCTTCTTTCGCGGGATCGAACGGCAGCGCCGCGATCTCGGCGCGCTCCGCGCCCGACAGCTCGCGCACGCCGTCGTAGAAGCCCGGGACGACGACGCGCCCGTGCGCGTCCTTGAGCGCGGCGAGGATCTGCGCGAGCGCTTCCACCGGGTTCTTCACGATGCCGCCGAAATAGCCGGAGTGCAGATCGGTCGCCGGGCCGTGCACCGTGATCTCCCAGCCGACGAGGCCGCGCAGCGACGTCGTGAGCGACGGAACGTCCTCGGCGAACACGGCGGTGTCCGACACGACGACCACGTCGCACGCGAGCCGCTCTTTCTCGCGCGCGAGGAACGGCTCGAAGTTCACCGAGCCGACCTCTTCTTCGCCTTCGATGAGAACTTTGACGTTGATCGGCAGCTTGCCGTTGATGCGCAAGTGCGCCTCGATCGCGGCGATGTGCATCAAGCACTGGCCCTTGTCGTCGACCGCGCCGCGCCCGTACAGCTTGCCGTCGCGCACCGCCGCGTCGAACGGCGGCGACGTCCACAGCTCGAGCGGATCGGCCGGCTGCACGTCGTGGTGGCCGTAGATCAGCACCGTCGGCGCGCCCGGCGCGCCCAGCCACTCGCCGTAGGCCACGGGGTTGCCGGCGGTTTCGAGCACCTCGGCGGTAAGCCCGGCCGCTTGCATGCGCTCAACCGCGTGCTCCGCGGACGCGCGCACGTCGGCGGCGTGATCCGGCTGCGCCGAGATCGACGGGATCGCGATCCAGGTCTTCAGCTCGGCGAGGTAGCGCTCGCGGTTGGCGCGCACGTGATCGATGAGGGCGTCGGCATGAGGGGCGACCATGGCGCTCCCTTCGCCGAGCCCCCGCCGGGATGCTGCGTTACTTCGTGCGCCCCTTGGTCCGCTCGACCTCGTCGTACGCGGCGTTCGCCATGGCGAGGTGCTTCTCGTCGACCTGCAGCGTGCTGAGCTCGAGCTGCATCACCGCGGCGTTGCTCGCCACTTCCATCGCGTCGCGAACGGTGTCGATGTCGTTCTGGTGCGCCGTGATCTCGTGCTTGAGCCACTCCTCGTCGAACTCGTAGCCCTTGTACCGAGCGAGGTGCTGCTGCGCGATGAGGAGCTCCTCGCTGGGCTCCAGCTTGGCGCCGGACGCGTCGATGCGCTTCGCGAGGTCCATGCCTTGGAGCGCGGACTTCGTGTGATCGGCGACCATCGTCTGCGCGAAGGAGCGCACGGCGGGCGTTTGAGACTTCTGAAGCGCGAGGTTGGCGAGCTGCACGTCGCCGACCGAGTCCGAGACGATGAACGCGACGGCGGCCTTGTCGGCCATATGCGTCTGCGGCTGCGCCGGAAGCGATCCCGAACTACCGGTTTGCGCGAGGGCGGGCGCGGCGCCGAGGGCGGTCAGTGCGAGAACGGAGAGAACGCGGTGCATAGCGTCTGTATCTCACCGCGCGCACCATGCGCCGAAACCCGCCGTCTCGCTGGACGAAACGGCGGGCCTTTAGCCGCGCGCGGCCGGCTGCGCTAGTTCCAGGGCGACGCCGCGGATGCGGCCGCGCGCGTGCCGTTGCGCGCGTCGGACGCGGACTGCGCGCGGTCGTCGGCGAGCGTGCCCGGCTCGAACGCGTCCTCGCGCGGCTCGTCGAGGTCGATGCGAACGCGCAGCCGCCAGGCGCCGAGCACGATCGCGAAGTGCGTGGCCATGATCGTCATCGTCATACCTCCCGCGTCGACCACAGGCGCACGCTGGTCACGACCAGCGCGACCGCGATCACGCACTCGCCGAGCACACGGCCCCAAAGGCTGAACGGGATGATCGACGAGTTGGCTTGCGGCGTCGTGCTCCCCAGCCATGCGATGGGGTTCAGGAAATTCAACGCATAGACGACGTCGTGCAGCCAGATCGGAAGGAAGTGCGCGTGAAACAGGCCGCCGAGGAGGGGGAACACACCCCATGCCAAGCCGGCAAAGAGCGCCCCGCGGCCCGGCAATCGCGCCGCCGCGACGGAGATCACCGCGTACCACATGAGCGCGCCACCCAGGGCGAGCGAGACGCTGCGCAAAATCGCCGCCGGTTCGAACGTCACCGCCCTCAGCTCGCCGACGATGGCGATGCCGGCCAAGAGCGCCACCAGCATGATGACGTATCCGATCACGATCGCGGCCACGTCGATGCCGACGAAGCGCGCTCCGATCGCGTCGCGCGGCGCCGGACGCGTCCAGATGAGCGCGGTGGTGTTCGCGGCCTCGGCGCTCAGACCGGGAGCGACGAGCGTCGCGATGATGAGCGCGGCGAACCCCGCGAGCGCGGCCAGGACGCTGAACGCGACGGTGCCGTCGCCCTCGTTGTGGCCGTGACCGGCATAGAAGCTGATCGCCTCGATGATCAGGCCGGCGACGAGGACGCCCGTGAACCAGGTCAAGATGCGCCGCGCGCGCAGGATCTCCACGTATTCCATCAGCGGTTTCCCCCGTCGTCGACGGCGTCCAAGAAGATGTCTTCCAGCGATCGGTCCATCACGCGCACGCCGACGGCACCGAGCGCGCCCATGCGCGCCACGACAGCGTCCGCGCGGCCGTTCGCATGCGCCCGCACGCTGGTTCCGACGCGCTCGATGCGCATCGCGGGATCGAGTCCGGTCAAGTCGGGGACGTCGCCTGCGAACGTCGCTTCGACGACGCGCGACGCTTCGCGCAGGTCGTCGATCACGCCGGCGACGACGATCTTGCCGTCGCGCATGATCGCGACGCGGTCGGCGGCGCGGTCGATCTGACCGATCTGGTGCGACGAGATGAGGATCGTCGCACCGCTCGTCGCCGCGTCGACGAGAATGTCGAGCACGACGCGCTGCATGACCGGATCGAGCCCGCTGGCCGGCTCGTCGAGGATCAGAATTTTCGGACGGTGCACGAGCGCGAGAATCAGCGCGAGCGCCGTCTGCTGGCCCTTCGAGAGCTTGCCGGCTTTCTTGCGCTCGTTCAAACGGAACGTCGCGACGAGCTCCTTGGCGCGCGCGTCGTCGTATGCCGGTTGGGTGTGGCGCGCATATTCCAGATGCTGCGCGACGGTGAGCCAGCGGTACAGTTCCGGGCGCTCCGGCACGTAGCCGAGCTTCAGGAACGATTCCGGCGCGAGCGGCGCGCCGTCGAAGCGCACTTCGCCGGCGTCGGGACGAGCGAACCCGAGCAGGCATTTGAACGTGGTGGTCTTGCCCGCGCCGTTGCGGCCGAGCAGGCCGCAGACCGAGCCCACGGGGACCTCGAGCGATGCGTTATCGACGGCGAGCACGTCGCCGTAACGCTTGGTGAGGCCGCTGATCGCGATCACTTCGTTTCCTCCGGATACCAGCGTGCGATCGACGTATCCGCGATCGAACGGACTTCGGTGTGGGTGATGCCGAGGGCGCGGGCCTCTCGGACGGCTTCGTCGACGCCGCGCGTCGCGACGTCGGTGGCGACGCGTCGAGCGTCGCCGAGCGCGCCGTTCTGGCTGACGAACGACCCGCGGCCGGGCGCGGTGGCAATGACGCCTTCACGCTCGAGGTCGCGGTACACCCGGGCCACGGTGTTGGCGTTGACCTTGAGGTCCAGCGCGAGGCCCTTCACGGTCGGGAGCCGCTCGCCCGGGGCGAGCGCCCCGATTGCGATGGCGCGCTTGATCTGTTCGGTGAGCTGCAGGTAGAGCGGTGCGCCACCGTGCGGATCGACCGAGAAAAGGGGGGCTGGGGTCACGGGAGTTAGATTCTGACGCCCCAGCCGCCGAAAATGCCCGAATCACGGGGCGTGCGGATCAGGGTGGGGGCGGTGGCGGCCGGCTGGATCGTCGGCACGGGGCGGCGGATCGGGCGGGCGGTGGGGTTCATCATGGCGGGGGACTCCATCGGCATTGAGCTGTTCGTACTGTGTGAACTAGTTATACCCGTGCGATTAGTATAAGTCAAGCCCTGAAGCAAACTTTCTCTTGGGCCCCTCCCCACGCTGCGTCAGCCGGCCGACCTCAGCGTGAAGCCAGGCCACGGCCCGTACGGTAGGGACTGCGTGGCTCAACCGTTGCGGATCCTCGACCGGCTCGTGTTAGGCGCGACGCGGCCAGCGCTCTACGGGGCGATCGGCCTCGGTGCAGCGGGGTGGTTCCTTGGCGGACCAATGCTGGGCTTCACGGCCGGTGCGTTCGCGCTCGCCGTAGGGCTCGCGATGGCATACGGCATCATGGCGCGCGACGGCGAGTACGCCGCGCTGCTTCAAGCTGGAATCTCGCCGCGCCGCATCGGCGCGGTCGTCGTCGTCTGTGGGCTGGTTCTCGCGCTCACCGAAGTGACGATCGCGTGCACGTTCTTCCGGCCGGCCGTTCGTACCGAGTACGCCGGCTACGTGCTGGCCGCGATGCAGCTGCCGCTGATGGCATCGCTCACGCTGCCGATCGCCGTGGGCTCGCGCACCGAAGAGCCGTGGGCGCGCGTTGTGGTGCTGCTGCTTGGCTACACGATCGTCACGTCGGTGCTGCGCGTATTCGGACAGACCGCCGGATGGGCGCCCGGCTTGGAATGGTTCTTCATCGACGTCGTGCTGCTCGTGGCCGACGTGGCGCTGTACCGCGACGCCTCAAAGCCACGCGCCGCACTCTAAACCAGTGACAGCATTATTTCAGTTCGAGATGAGCGCCGGTCGAGCGAGTACCGTCTCGATCGGCGTGGCCGGGTCGATGCGCACGTCGCTTCCGCGCATGAACATCGCGGCGTAGCCGACGATCGGCACGAAGCCGAGGATGCTCGACGCGGCTTTGCGATTGCGGCCGTTGACCTCGAACCGTTGGTTGTCGAAGTGCACCGTCTGACCGCCGCCGAGGTCGAGCGTGTCGAGACCGAGCGTGAGATCGCCTTCGTGACCGCCGGAGCCGGCATGACCGGACAGCAGCAACGTGCCGCTGCCTTTCGTGCCGGCCGGGATCACGCGCCCACCGGTGGTTTGAATCGGATCGAGCAGCGTGAACGCAAACGTCTCGCCCGTCTTGTTCGACGCGGACGAAAGCGGCGCGTCGACGTGAAAGCGGATGCGCGTGCCGGCCGCGACGCCCGATACAACCGTGGTCGTGGCCGCCGCGGGCGACGGAACTGCGGCCGGTGAGGCGGTCACCGCAGGAGCGGGCGGCGCCGGCGGCTCATCCGCCGCAGCGCGGGTCGGCGGCGCGAACCCGGCCGCCAGCACGATCGCGGCGAGGGCGAAGAGACCGGACGGAGCGGTGAGCGTGCGCATGAAGCGCTCGTTCCCACCGGGCGGCCTCGCGTTCGCTTCCTCCGGTGCTACGCGTCACTGCATGCAGATCGAAAACGCTTTGGTGTCCAGCGGTCCGGTCTTCCACGACAAACCGGGATCGCTCACTTTGGCCAACATTGCGTTCGTGATGCCGGAATAATTGCGGCGAGACGATGTATCCTCGGAGCTGCGGGTCGTGCGTACGTCATCGCGAAGCGCGCTGATCCGTTCGCCCGGCGTCGCCGTGACGACGGAACCGATTGTCAAGTCCGGGGCTTCGAAGAAGCCGGCCTTCTCGAGGATCCCCCCGAAGTCTTTGAACGTCTCGAGGCCGATATCGGTGTTCTCCGTTCGGATTGGGGTCCGCGCGGCGTCATCGCCGGCCGTTGTCCGCGCGACGTTTCCCGAACGCATGAACCGGTACGCGTACGCCGGCGAAGCGCTCGAGCGCGCCGTACCGGGACGACAGTCGGCGATCACGACCTCCTCGACGCCCCACAACGAGGTCGACGCCGTCCGCGGGATCGTCATCAGGTAGCGCGGCGCTCCCCAGTTGCACACCGCGAATGCGTTCGCTCGCGGTGCCGCCGGACGCCATACCAGCTTCTTGTCGTACGCGGCAGCATACGCAGCATCGACGGCTGCCGCTTCCGACTTCGTGTACTCTCGATAAAAGATCCAATCGTTCCACCAGTCGCCGCGCCGCACGGCGAACCGCGTATTCCGCGTGTCGCTGATCGTGCAGCCAATGCGCCATGAACCCATCGGGACCGGGTGTCGGTTCGGGCGGCGGATCGAATAGGGTCGAGCGATCGATCCCGGCGGCGATGGCGCGAAAGCGCTCGGGCCCGATCACGGCCGAGTCTGCTTGCACGTCTTTGAATACGGAAGACGACGAACGCGTACGCGTCACGATCCCATCCGGGGTCAGCAGATACGCGGTCAGCGGAGGTGCCGGAAGGGACTCGAGACCGTAGTTGCAGTCAGCCCATGCGATCGCGGAGGTATGCGAAGCGGGCGTCGTCTCCGTCACCGTCGCCGCAGTCGCCGTCGACGCGCTCGTTACGACCGAAATCCCGGCGAGCATCGCGACGGCGCGGACCAGCGTCTTCATCGCTGCACGGTTCGGTGTTTGCGCCTGCGGTCCGCCTCGCCGCGCGACGATGTCAGCCGGTGAACGCTTCGCCGAGCTGCACGTGCGCCGGCGGTCCGCCGACGGTGCCGCGCTCGACGTCGAAGTCGTGCGGCTTGCCGTCGTATGCGCGCAGCTGCGTCTGGTACGTGCCGTACTCCCACCAGAAGCGGCCGTCCAGCTTGTCGATCACGTCGCCGGTGCGCAGCCCCGCGGCGTACGCCGGGCCGCCGGGGCGCACGAGCGCGCGCATGTAGCCGTCGACCGGTTTGAACAGCACGTAGAAGTACGTCGGGCGCGGGTCCGCGGGATCGAACGCCAGGCCGCGCTCGAACACTTCCGCTGCGAGTGCCGGGTGCTCGCGCGACCACACGCGCACGCGGAACAGCGCGTCGAGCGCCGCGGTGCGAATCGCGCCCTGCGAGTGCCACTGGTCGACGCTCCAGCCCGCGCAGTCGAACAGCTCGAGCCCTACGTCGCGACCGTCGCGCCCGAGCTGCGTCACCGTCAGCCGCATCGCGGCCGCGTACGGTTTCGCGCTGCAGTCCGACGCCGACGGCTGGCCGTGCGCGTCGACGACGCGATAGCCCGGCCAGCCGCGCGCGACCGCGGCGGCGACTTCATGCGCCGCCAGCGCGCCGTCGGGCGTGCCGTCGTCGAGCACCGCCAGCGCGCGCGCCGCCGACGGCGGTGCGAACAAGCCCGTGCTCAGCGTGGCGGCGGCGGCCGCGCGCGGCGGGAACGGCGCCGTGCCGAACAGCGCGCCGCCGAAGAGCACCACGACGATCGCCGCGACCGTCGCGACGCCGACCTGCCACGGCAGCAGCAGGCGCGTGATGCGCTCGACGCCCGTGCCGGTGAAGTTCGCCACCCACACGTTCTGCGTGTTGGTGGGATCGCATACGTTCTGCACTTGCACCACCGCCATCACGGCGGCGACCAGCGCGACCGGCGGCAGCACGTGCAGCGTGGCGAGCACGGTGTACACGCCGATCCCGACGCCGTACGGGTTGAGCGGGCCGCGGTAGAGCGCGAGTGGCGACAGCAGCCCGAACAGCACGACGTACGCGAGCGGCGAGCGCGGCGCGACCGCGGCGACCAGCGGCGTGACCGCGGCTTGCACTTGCGGCGTGTTCGCGGCGACGAGCAGCATGCCGATGCCGATCATCAGGATCGTCGCGGGTGCGACGTCCTCGATCCCGCGAATCCACGCGGCGATGAGCGTCTTGACGGCGTCGCGCGGGCGCGTGACGAGCACGCCGTAGAGCGCTGCCAGCGCGAACCCCACGATCGCGTCGACGCCGAACCCGCGCAGCAGCACCAGCGGCAGCAGCGGCGTGATCAGCGCGAGCGGTCCGACGCGCTTGCGCGGCGCGTCCTCCGCGGCGGCGGGGATCACCTTGGTCGCGTAGTCGCGCGTCGCCCGGGCGCGCACGATCGCATAGACCACGAGCACGACGGCCTGCACGGCGAAGATCACGAACGCGTACGACTGGAACGTCGTGCGGTCCACGCCGAAGATCGTGCTGTAGAACTTCCACTGCGCGATGTTGAGGATGTAGCCCAGTCCGAACGCCAGCAAGAACAGCGTCGCGGACGTGGCGCGCGGAACGCCCACCGTCATCAGCACCGGCAGCACGATCGTGCCGATCATGATGATCGCACCCAGCCCGGTCACGGTGGTGAACAAGATCGCGACGACCGCGCACAGCAGCAGCGAGAGCACCAGCGGCTTGTCCCCGCCGAACTCCGCGGCGTACGTCACGAGCGTCTCCGCGATCCCCGTCGACAGCACGACCCGGCTGAGCAGCGCGCCGAAGAACAGCGTCGCGTACACCGGCGCAAGCTTCACGGCGCCGAGCGTGACGATCGAGGCCAAGTCGTGCGCGAATTTCGGATCGTCGGACGGCAGCGCGAGATGCACGAGCGGCACGCCGGCGAGCGCAGCCATCGCGATCGCCATCAGCGGCACGGCCAGCAGCGCGGGGAGCTTGCGCGCGATCATCAATCCCGCCAGCAGCAGGAAGACGGCGACGATCGCGATGCCGCTCAACGAGGCGATGGCGTCACCTGCGGTCGTGCCGAAGGCATGATGTCGTCCCACGGCGGTACGGTGTCGTGGCGCAGGTAGTCTTCGCGCATCACGCCGTCGATGCGGTCGGCGCACCGCTGCGCGTCGTTCTCGGCGATGCGGTAGTGCGCGCCCATGTGGAAAAGCCCGGCGTCGGTGCTCTCATATCGCCACGCGTCCCCATACACGGTGGCGATGTTGGCGAGCGCGTCGCGCATCTCCCAGCACAAGTATTTCGCGATGCCGAGGCTCCGATAGACTTGCGAGACGTTCGGTTTGTCCGCGTGGGCGCGTGCATCGTCGTAGTAGTCGCGTGCCTCTTTGCCGATCTGCAGCCTCCGCGCGAGCTGATCGTAGCGCAGGGCGCCGAGCTTCATCGTCGCTACGGCCTGCGCGTGAAGCGGAGGCTTGGCGTCCCAGAGGTGCGCCATGACGGCTTCCGCGCGGTTCCGCACGCCCGCGAGATCGATCGTGCGCGCGCGCGCCTGTACGCGCGGGTCGAACGGATCGCGCCAGAATAAATAGTCCGGCGGATCCGACGGTGTCGTGCGGATCAGCGGGCGGATCGCCTGCAGCGCGTCGAGATCGGCCGCATAGCGCGGGTCGTCGGTGCCGAAGAACGCTCGCGCGAACGTGCGGTGCCACGTCACGTCGTCGACCGGCGCGCTCTGCCAAGCGGTCGCGGCGGCGTAGGCGACGGCGGGCCACGTCGCCTCGAACAGCGTCTCGCCGTCGTCGTGCCACACCGTCATGAACATGCCGAGCATCCCGCGCGTGCCCTTCGCCTCACTACCAAACCGCGCCACGTTCGCGTACGCTGTCGCGAGGTCGGGATAGATCTCGTTCCAGTTCGCGGCGCCCGGTGCGATCATCTGGTCGAAGCCGGCGTTCGCGACGGTGTCGATGTACGGCTTATACGTCTTTTCCACGCCGTAGTGGAAGGTCACGACGACCACGTTCTTGGGCAGCAGCGCGAGGATCGAGCGGTCCTGCTGGATCGCGTCGTCCCAGATCATCGGCCGTGCGCCGCTGCCGGCAACGAACGCCGCGACGCGCTTCACGTGGTCGGCGAACACCTGCGGCGTTCGTTGCGTGCGACCGCGGCCGAGATCGATCGGCTCATCGGCGCCCAGGTGGACGAACGGCGCAGGACGCGTCGCGGCGATGACGCCTTTGACGAGCGGCTTGAGATATGCATACGTCGCGGGATCGCTTTCGGCAAGGAGATACCCGTGCGGGAGCTCGGCAAGCGGCGCGAGCTGTTCCCACTTGAGCGACTCGTGCATGTGCGCGAACGTCTGCTGCTCCGGGATCAGCGCGACGTGAAATCGGCGCGCGTACACCGCCAGCTCGCGAAGGTCGGCCGCGGTCCAGCCGTTGGGCCACGCAACGAACGGATGCCGCGGATCGGCGAAGACCTGTTCCATGTAGGGCGACCAGCCGTTGATCTTCAGCGACGCGAGCGTGCGGATGCGCTGCTTCGCGTAATACATCGTCGGGAACGGCCCGCGCGACACGTCGTCCGAGACGATGCGCCATCGCATCGCCGCGGAGTCCTTGATTTCGACGCACGGCAGCACCCAGCGCGAGCCCCGCCGTTCCGGAAGCTGCGCGAGCGTCGTCAGCGCATCGAACTCCGCTTCCTTCGTTTTCGCCTCGTTCGTAGACGAGATGGAAATGCGGCCGCGGCCCGTCTCGACCTCGTAGTCGTCCGCGGACAACGGGATGCCGTTGCCCCTGAACTTGATGACCTCGACGTCGTACAGGTCGACGTCGTCCTTCCTGTCGTCGCCGACGAGGATCGGGGCCGGGATCCCGAGCGCGCGCCATCGTTCCCGTAGGAGCTCGAAGCCGCCGGCATCGATCTCACTCGGGAAGCGCAGCGGTTTCGCGAGCGAGATGGGGCCGCGACAAGGGACGGTTTGCAACGCGGCCGGCGCCGGGACGAGCGCGGGTGCGGCCGAGCCGGCCGAGGCGGTCGCGAGCAGGAGGAAGACCGCGACGAGGAACGATCGCACGTCCCGCGCTACACCAGGACGTGCGCCGTCTCCTCGCCGCCGTTTGCTCCGCCGCTGTTTTTGCGTCCGCCGCTCCGGTCGCTTCGGCGAATCCCATCGCCGCGGCTGCGGACCGCGACGCGCCGCGGCTCGCGATCGCGACGGCTCTACCGCCCGATGCGACAGCGACGATCGACCGGCTCGTCGAAGCCGGGATCAAAGCGGGGGACTTTCCGGGCGCCGTCGTCGTGATCGCGTCGTCGCGGCGCGTGCTCTACCGCAAGGCGTACGGCGCGCGCACGTACGAACCGCGCACCATCGCCAACGACGCGTCGACGATCTACGAGTTCGCGTCGGTGACGAAGGCAGCGGTCACCGCGACCGCGCTGATGGCGCTCGTGCAGCGCGGCGTGCTGCGCACGTCCGACCGCGTCGCGCGCTGGATCCCGGAGTTCGCGGCGAACGGCAAGCACGGCGTCACGCTGGCGCAGCTGCTCACGCACACCGCCGGGATGCCGCCGTCGTTCAAGGAGTCCGACTACGGTGCCGACCGTGCGACGATCCTGAAGCACGCCTACGAGGCGCCACTGCGCTTCGCGCCGGGCACCGGCGGTGAGTACAGCAACCTCGCGTTCATCGTGCTGACCGAAGTCATCGCGCGCGCGAGCGGGACGTCGTACGAACGCTTCGCGCACGATGCGATCTTCGCGCCGCTCGGCATGCGCGACGCGTCGTTCGACGTGACGATCGATGCGGCGCACCGCGCGCGGCTCGCGCCGCAGCTGCGCGGCGAGAGCGAAGCGCTGCTGCGCAAGCAGTTCGGCACTGTGCCGGGCGTTAATGGGCACGCCGGTTTGCTCGCCACCGCGGACGACGTCGCGAAGCTGGCCGTGGCGTACCTGCGCGCGGCGCGCGATTTGCCCGCGCCGGGCTTCGCGCTCGCGCCGCAGACGGTGCGCGCGATGACGGCGCCGCGCTACGTGGGCGACGGCGAGGTGCGCGCGCTCGGCTGGGACGTCGACAGCTTCTTCTCGCGCAACCGCGGCGAAACGTTGCCGCGTGGCGGCTTCGGGCACACGGGCTCGTCGGGCACGAGCATCTGGATCGATCCCGCGACCGACCTCGCGATCGTGTTCGCATCCAACGCGCATTATCCGGACGACACAGGCGGAGGGACCGTACCGCTCGAGTCGGCGATCGCATCCGTCGTCGCCGCGCGCGTGCGCTACGATCCGCGCGGCGCCGATCCGCTCGCCGCCGCGCGCGTCCAGGACGCGGAGCTCTCCGCGCAGGCCGCCCGCAGCGCGCTCGGCTTCCCCGCGACGCGCGGCCCGGCACCGACGCCGCGCCCGTCACCGTCGATTTCGCCGGCGCCGCCAACCTCGCCGTCACCGTTGCCTTCGCCGGCGCCGTCGTCGTGACGACGCACGCATTGCTCGTTGCCATGCTCGCCGCAGCGGCGCTCATCGCCGGAAGCGACGAGGACGTCGTGCAGCGCCTGCATGTGCGCTACGAAACCTACGATCTCGTCGCGAAGTCGTGTCACGACTCCGTCGCACGCAACCCGGAGTCCGGCTCGGCGACGTTCCAGTTCCGCTACGAGATCCGAGGCGAGCATTTTCTCGCCCCGCACCGGTACACCGGCACGCTGACGTTCTCGCTGGGCGACGTCGTGATCCATATGCCGCGCACGATCGTGTGGCCCGGGATGACCGATGTCGACCGGGAACGCACCGCGCGGCTGCGGCGCGCGATCGAGCACCACGAAATCGGGCACGTGCGCGTCGCCGAAGCCGTCCGCGACGCGCTCAACGCGCAAGAGGTGCCGGTCGAGCCGGACGTCTTCACGTTCGGCAGGGTCGCCCATGAGATCGGACGTGACGGGTTCGAACGCTTCAAGCGCGAGGAGGACGAATACGACGCGCTGACCGACCACGGCCGCAGGCAGCATCTCGCGCCGGGCGAGCTCGCCGGGCCGAGCACGATCCTGCTGTGCTCATGACGGACGTCGCAAACGCCGTCATCGTCCTCGGAATCTTCGTCGTGTTGTTCGGAGTGCGCTGGGCGTTCCGCGCATCGACGCGTGAGTTCATGGGCCAGGTTGCGGAGAACCATCCATGGGTCCCCGTCCTCGTCGCGTTCGGAATGGTGATCTGGGCGGTGCTGGACGCGGTCGGCGTCGTTCACGAAACGCCCTACCGGATGTGGAGAACGTACGTCCTGGGGGGTGTCTCCGCATTGCTGCTGATCGCGATCGCGCTCGGCGCGCGCGCGAAGCCCCGCTGAGCCGCCGCTCGCGCTCGCAGGGAGCCATACCGCCCGGCCGAACCGACCGCCATGCAGCTCAGCGGGCTCGACATCGCCGTCATCGTCGCGTTCTTCGCGATCAACCTCGGTATCGGGCTCTGGTTCGCGCGCGGTAGCGGCAAGAGCGTCGGCGAGTACTTCCTCTCGGGCCGCAGCGCGCCGTGGTGGCTGACCGGCGTCTCGATGGTCGCAACGACGTTCGCGGTCGACACGCCGCTCGCCGTGACGGGCTTCGTCGCGCAGAACGGGATCGCCGGAAACTGGCTGTGGTGGAACATGGCCGCCAGCGGCATTCTGACGGTGTTCTTCTTCGCGGCGCTGTGGCGGCGATCGGGCGTGCTGACCGACGTCGAGTTCATCGAGCTGCGCTACGGCGGCAAGCCGGCGTCCGCGCTGCGCGGCGTGCGCGCGGTGTACCAAGGCGTGCTCGTCAACACGATCATCATGGGCTGGGTCAACCTCGCGATGGTGAAGATCCTCACGCTCACGCTGCACGTGCCGACGCTGCCCGCGCTGTACGTGTGCCTTGCGCTCACCGCACTGTACGTCACGATCGGCGGCTTCTGGTCGGTGCTCGTCACCGACTTCTTGCAGTTCATCGTGAAGATGACGATGGCGGTCGTGCTCGCCGTGGTGGCTGTCGCCGCCGTCGGCGGGATCGGCGCATTGAAATCAGGGCTCGCGGCGATCGACGCGCACCGCGGCAACGGTTCGATCCTCGCGTTCACGCCGATGGGCGGCGACGCGAGCTGGATGCCGCTGACGACGTTCCTGGTGTTCGTCGGCGTGAGCTGGTGGGCGTCGTCCTATCCGGGCGCGGAGCCCGGCGGCGGCTCCTACATCGCGCAGCGCATCTTTGCTTCGCGCACCGAAAAGGACGCCGTCATCGCGACGCTGTTCTTCAACGTCGCGCACTACGCGCTGCGGCCGTGGCCGTGGATCCTCGTCGCGCTCGCGGCGCTCGTGCTCTACCCGCACGGCGTGATCGGCGCGAACGGCGTGCCCGATCCCGAGCTCGGCTACGTGCAGACGCTGGTGGACCATCTCCCCGTCGCGTTGCGCGGGCTGATGATGGCGGGCTTCCTGGCCGCGTACATGTCGACGATCGGCACGCAGCTCAACCTCGGCGCGTCGTATCTCACCAACGACCTGTACCGCCGCTTCATCAAGACCGACGCAAGCGAGAAGCACTACGTGGTGGCGTCGCGCTGGGCGACCGTCGTCGCGATGGTGCTCGCGGCGGTCGTCACGCTGTTCATGACGTCGGTCGGCGAAGCGTGGAAGTACATGCTCACGCTCACCGCGGGCGTCGGCTTGGTGATGATCCTGCGCTGGTACTGGTGGCGGATCAACGCGTGGAGCGAGATCTCCGCGCTCGCGGCGTCGGCGATCGTCGGCACGCTGTGCTACAAGCTTCCGTTCATCGCGGGCGACGATCCGAACGCGACCGCGAAGCGGCTGCTGATCACCGTCGTCGCGACGACGATCGTGTGGGTCGTCGTCACGTTCGTCACCAAGCCCGAGAGCGACGCGACGCTGAACCGCTTCTACGAACGCGTGCGCCCGAGCGGCGCCGGTTGGGCGCCGGTCGCGGCGCGCGCCGGCGGCGGGAAATCAGAGGACAAGCTGGGCATCGCGCTGCTCGACTGGGTCGCGGGGCTCGGCCTCGTCTACGGCACGCTATTCGGCATCGGCCGGCTCGTGCTGGGCGAGGTCGCGCAAGGCCTCGCTTGGTGCGTGCTCGCGCTCGTGTGCGGCGCCGTCATCGCGCGCACGCTGCGCGCGCCGGCGCGCCCCGGCTGACGCCCACCGCCGGCGACCGCGCAGGTCGCCGGCGGCAGTCTGCCGTCAGCGGCCCGGGCCGTGCGTGCGGTCGTACTCGAGCGCTTCGTCGAGCTGCTGGCGCGCCTGCTGGAGAGCCTGGATCGCCTGCACGCGGTGCCCGCCGTAATCGCGCTGATCGCGCTGCAGACCGTCGATGACCTGTTCGAGCTTGCGATACTCTTGACGGAGGTTGCGGTCGCTGCCGCGGTTGCCGCGCAGATGCTGCTGCTGCATGGCCGGGTTGTACGGCTGTTGCTGGGCGGAGGCGACGGTCGAGAGCGCCGTGCCGGCGAGTGCCGCACTGAGGACGATGAGACGAACGTTCATGCTTACCTCGGATGAATGCGATGAGTGCGATGATGACCGCGGCGCGATCGCGTCCGCGTGACGCCAGCGTAACGCCCACGCTCACCTGGCGTGAAGCCGAATTCAGCAAACTCTCAGCGACGTCTCACCGCGTTCTCACCTCGGCGAATTCTCGCCGCGGCGTTCCGTGCGCGGTGGGGCGTCCGCGATCGCGCCGAAGCGCTCGTCCAGCGCGCGTGCGGCGTCGTCGAGCGCCGTCGAGAGCTCGTCCGGTGTCCCGGCCGCGCGGATACGGTCGCCGATCTCCACGATGCGCCGGTCCAGCGCGTGGACGTGGTCGACCAGCTCCTGGTCGAAGCGCGCGTGTTCCGCGGCGCGAAGCACCCGGTAGTCCGAGAACTCGCAGCGCAGGATGAGCCCGTCGATGCGCTCGGCTACGTCGCCGCTGGGCGCGACCCGGTCGCGGGCTTCCGAGAGCGCCTCGCCCAGCCAGGCACGGATCTGCTTGTCGACCTGAAGGCGCGCGGCCGGGTCGGCATAGTCCGCGTAGCCCGGGATCCGCGACTGGAGGAGCTCGAGGTCGGTCATCCCTCCGGCTACGGCGCGTTTCGGCCGATCACCCTGGTACATGTCGGTCCTCGTGGGGCTCATCGCGCTCGGCGGTATCGCCGGGTGCATCGTCGCGTGGCGCCGCTGGCGCGCGGAGCGGCGCGAGCTTGCCCGCGTGCGGGCGACCTTCTCGCGCTACGTGGCGCCGTCGGTGGTCGACGTGCTCCTCGCCCGCAAGGACGAGCGCCTCTTCACCGGCCGGGCCGTGCGCGCGACGATACTGGTGTGCCGCATCCGCAACTTCGCGCACTTCATCGAGCCGCTCACCCCCGAGCAGACGCTGCGCTACCTCAACGAGTTCTACGGACTCGCCGGGACGGCGATCCAGCGCCACCGCGGCATCATCGAGTCGTTCCTGGGCGACGGGATCGTTGCGGTGTTCGGCGTGCCGCTCGACAACCCGACGCAGGAAGAGGACGCGCTGCAAGCCGCGCTCGACGTCGTGCGCCACGTCGTCGCAATGCGCGAGCGCTGGGCGAAGCAGCACCGCAAGCCGTTCACGGTCGGGATCGGCATCAACACCGGCGACGTCATCGCCGGTGACGCCGGCTTCCGCGAGCGCCGCGAGTTCACCGTCGTCGGCAGCGAAGCCACGATGGCGCACCGCTTGCAGGAAGCGGCCTTCGCGCTCAACGCCTACATCGTCGCGTCGCGCTCGACATGCGCGTCGCACGTCGACGACTATCACCTCGTGCCGGTCAACGGCGTGCCGCTCGCCGGCGTGCGCCGCGTGCTCGATGCGTTCGTGGTGCGCGGTCGCCACCGCAGCGTCGAAAGCTTCAGCGTTCCGGTCGACGCGCTCGTGGAAACGACGATCGAGCCGCCGCCGCCGAACCCACCGCTACCGCAGCCCGCGGCGCCCGCGGCAAAGGCCGCGGCGCCGGAAAGCGATCTTCCGGTGGCGCGACCGCGCCCGCGCACCGCGGCGGCCGCGACGCGCGCACCCGGCCTCGGTCTGCCGGAGCTCAAGCCCGGCTGGATGTTTCCGCAGGAAGAAGACGCGCGGCCGATCCTGCCCGATCCGCCCCCGCGCCGCGCAACGTACGAAGACGGCGGCCCGCCGCTGGACTACTGAGCCCGCGCGCCCGCAGAATCGTGAATGCCGAGTAGGCTCGCGATCAATGCGCGCACGGCGCGTAACGTCGGCACGGGAACGTCATCGGCATACTCGGCACGACGTGCACGCCAATCGACACTCGTCACGTGATCGGCAAGAGCGACACCGCAGACGCGGCCCCGCGCAGCCAGCGCAACTTCGAATGGGTAATCCTTCGTCGTGGACGTTACCGGGACGCCGACCGCGAGCGACGTTTTCTCATTGTACGCGCGCGGTGAAAGCACGAGAAACGGCCGGCGACCGGACTGCTCATGCCCTCGCCGCGGGTCCAGCGATATCCAAACGATGTGTCCGACGTCGGGAACATACGCAGACCTCGCCGTCACCAGCGTTCGGCACCGATGAGCTCGTCGAGCTCCAAAGCATGGATGTTTTCGGGCGTGATACGATCGACCAGCGCTTGAAGATCGTGTGACGGCGCCTTGCGAATGAAGATCATACCGTGGCCGGTGCCCAGCTCGACAGCGGCGCCATCCTCCAACTCGCAAGATTTTGCAAGTGCGCTCGGGATGCGGACGGCAAGCGAATTGCCGGCCTTGAATACTCTCGCATTCTGCACGGCGAGCGGCTGGAAATCAGCGCCGGAGGCATCGTTCGCCGGGACCGCCTTGTGCATACATTGTATATACTCCCCCGCCGGCCCCCTGTCAAGCCGGCGGAGGGTGACGCGACATCAACTACTGAGCGCGCGCCACCGCGATCGCCGTGATCTCGAAGCGCGCGCCGAACAGCAGCGGGCCCGAGCCGATGAACGCGCGAGCAGGCAGCGCGCCGCTGAAATACGTCAGGTAGACCGCGTTGAACGCGGTGAAGTCGCCGACGTCGGGCGCGAAGATCGTCACCATCACGAGATCGTCCGGCGTCATGCGCGCGGCGGCGAGGACGCGCTGCACGTCGTCCATTAGCATGCCCGCTTCGTCGGCGACGTCGCTCGGCGGCTTCCCTGTCGCGGGATCGATTCCGAGCCGTCCGGCAAGATAGAGCGTATCGCCCACGCGCACCGCGTCGCTGAACGGCCAGCGCGTCATGCCCGGGCGCAGCGTCTTGCCGGGCAGTTCGATGTATTCGCGATCCATCGCTACGCCTTCGCGGCAGCGTTCGCCGTTCCGCCGTAGAGCCGTGCGACGACCAGCTCGAGCGGCGCGCCTTGCACGACGATCGTCACGAGCACCACGGCGAACGTCGCGTCGATGATCTGCGGCCGGAACGGCAGCGCGTCCGGCAGCGACAGCGCGAGCGCGAGGGGCAGCGCGCCGCGCATGCCGGCAAGGAAGACCGTGATACGGCCGGCGCGCTGGCGCGTGGCGACGAACGCAAGCGCCACGCGCGCCAGCGTCACCGCAACGATGGCCGTGACCACCAGCCCGGGCTCGTGCACGAGGCGGCTCGGCAAAATCAGCAGCCCCGTCGCGAGGAAGACGACGGCGTTGGCCATGAACGCCGCCGCCGCCCAGATACGGTCGACGTCGTCGGTGTTGTTCAGCGCGTCCGGGATGCGGCGCACGACGGCGCGGAGTGCGATCGCGCCCGCCGCGGTGGCGAAGATGCCGGAGCAATGCGCCGCGGTCGCCAGCAGATACGCGCCGTACGCGAGGACAATCGTCACGGTGACTTCGTACTCCGTCGCGTCGGTCGCGCGCAGCACCGCCGCGCAGACCAGCCCCGCGCCGGCTCCGATCGCGATGCCGCCCACGACTTCAAGCACGCCGAACACCACGTCGCCGGCGATAGACGTGGCTTGGCCGCCCGCGATTGCGACCGCGAACGCGAAAAGGATCAGCGCAACGCCGTCATTGCTGAGCGACTCGGCTTCGACGAGCGTACGCAGGTCCGCCGGCACGCGCACGCGCCGGAACGCCGCGACGACCGCGACCGGATCGGTCGCCGCGACGATCGCGCCCAGCAGCAGCGCGGGCGCGGGCGGCAACGCGCCGGCGAGCACCACGCAGCCGGCGACGATCGCCGCCGTCGCGAGCGTCCCCGGCACGGCCAGCAGCGCGATCCGCCACGCCATACGGCGCAATGAATCGAGGTCGAGATTCCAGGCGGCTTCGAAGATCAGCGGCGGAAGGAATACGAATAGCAGCGTGTCGCCGAACGCGAACGGCGGCGGGATTTGAAACGCCGCGCCGATCGCGACGAGCGCCACCGCCGCGGGCACGCGCAGGCGCTCGGCGAGGATCGCGATGAGCACCGCCGCGCCGAGCAGCGCGACGAACCCGCCGACGCCGTGCGCCATCTCGCTCACCGCGCGAGCTGCGGCAGCACGTCGGAAGCGCGCGCGCGGATCGAGCGATCCGCGTGCGGCGTGAGCGCCGTCTCCTCGGGATTGATCTCGACGACGTACGCGCGCGTGCAGCGCTTCGTCGCCAGCGACGCCGCGGGCTGCACGATCCCCGACGTGCCGACGACCAGCATCAGCTCCGCGCGGCGCGCCGCGTCGAACGCCGCCTCGAGCACGTCGGGCGGGAGCGACTCGCCGAACCACACGATGTCGGGCCGCCACATCCCGCCGCACTCGTGCTGAATCTCGTCGAGGTCGAACGCATCGTCGAAGGGCCGCCGTGCATCGCAGCGCGTGCACTTCGCCTCGCGCAGCTTGCCGTGCAATTCGAGCACGTTGCGCGAGCCCGCCCGCAGGTGCAGCGAGTCGACGTTCTGCGTGATCAGCGTGAAGTCGGGGACGCGCCGCTCGATCTCCGCCAGCGCGACGTGCGCGGGCGACGGCGCGACGCCCTTGTGCGCGGTGCGGCGCTCGTTGTACCACGTCCACACCAGCCGCGGGTCGCGCGCGAACCCATGCGGCGAGGCAAGCTGCTCGACGCGGTGCGTGCGCCACATGCCGCCCACGCCGCGAAACGTCGGCAGCCCGCTCTCGGCCGAGATCCCGGAGCCCGTGAGCACGCACGACGAGCGGGCGGCGGCGAGCCGTTCGCGGAGGTCGTCGAGTTCGATCGCGGGCTCGGCATCTCTCATGTGACGCCCATCCGCTTCGACCGGCGGCGCCATCCGTCCGGCGTGCGACGACGTTATCCCGCCGAGGTGACTGCACCGACGACGCGAAGCCCCGCCCGATGGATCCCGGGGTCCGCCTGATGGAACGAGTCAGCGCGCGCGACGTGTCCGCGTTCGAGTCGCTCTACGACGGCTACCACCGGCTCGTCTTTGGGATCGGCCTTCGGATGCTGGGCGATCCAACCATGGCCGAAGATTTGACGCAGACGGTATTCCTGAAGATTTGGACGGCGCCCGATGCGTTTCGCGGCGGCTCGTTCGTCGCGTGGGTGTCGCGGGTGACGCGCAACCGCGCGCTCGACGTGCTGCGCGCGAAGGCCGTGCGGCCCGAGTCCGAGATCCCCGCCGACCTGCCGCTCGAAGGCGCGCTCGACGATGACGTCTTCTCGCGCCTCGATGCGCAGCGCGTGCGCGACGCGCTCGCGTTGCTGCCCCCCGAGCAGCGCGGGCTCATCGAGCAAGGCTTCTTCGGCGGCATGACCCATCAGGAGCTGGCGCGCCGCACCGACACGCCGCTCGGTACCGTGAAGACGCGCATCCGCAACGGCCTGCGCCGCATGCGCGAGTCGCTCGGGGAGCGGGTGTCCTGATGGACGACCGCAACCGCGAGGCGATGCTCGAGTCGGTCGCGCTCTACGCGCTGGGCGTGCTGCCGCGCGACGAGGCTGCGTTCGTCGTGTCCTTCATCGCCAACGACGATGAAGCGAGGCGCGAGTACGAAGACCTGCGCGCCGCCGCCGACGCGATCGCGCACACGGCGCACGAGCCGGTCGACTCCGCAACCTCCGCGCGTATGAAGGAACGGCTGCTGGCGCGCGTGCGCTCGGACGCCGCCGCCGGAACGGTCGTGCCGCGGCGCGTCGCGGCCGCATACCCCGCATGGCTGTGGGGTACGGGCCTCGCCGCCGCGGCCGCCATCGTGTTCTCGCTCGTCACGGTGGTCGGGGACATCAGCGTTCGCGGCGACCTCGCGACCGCGCAGCGCCGCGCGTCGACGCTGCAGACCCAGCTCGCGCAGAACGAGCGCAGCGCCGCGCGCGACCGCCAGACGCTGGCCGATTTGCTGGCGCCCGACGCCAAGCGCTACCAGGTGGCCGACGGCTCGGTCGTGCTCCGCCGCGACCGGCTCTATTTCGCCCTGACCAAGCTCCCGCCGCCGCCGAAGGGCCACGTCTACCAGGCGTGGACGGCGCCGAAGGGGTCGACCACGATGGCGCCCGGGCCGACCTTCGTGCCGAACCCGGGCGGCGTCACGGTGGTCCCGGTGCCCGTCGACGCGACGCGAGTCGGTGTCGTGGCGGTGAGCGTCGAACCGGAGGGCGGAAGCAAGGCGCCCACGTCGACGCCGACCTTCGTCCGCCCGCTGACCTGACGCACCCACCGAACGACACCACCACCCTGCTCGAGCCCGTCACCCGCGCGACGCGCCGCGACGCGATCAGCTACGCCGCGCGCCGCCCGTACGACAACGTCTTCCTCCAATGGGTGCTCGAGGGCGGCCACGGCCCCGGCGCGTCCGACGAGCTGGTGCTGCACCGCGACCGCCGCGGCCGCGTGAACGGCGTGGTGTACTACGGCGCCCAGCTCGTGATCGCGGCCGACGACGAGGGCGTGCTCGACGCGTTCGCGATCGAGACGCGCAAGCACCGCGGCCTGCGCAGCTTCGTCGGGCCCAAAGACGCGGTCGACGGGCTGTGGGCGCGGGTGGAGCGCTGGCACGCGCAGCCGGTGATCGTCCGCGATGAGCAGCCGCTCTACGTCCTCGAACGCGGCGCGCTGCGCGCCGGCGCGGCCGACGCCGCCGAGGTGCGGCGCGCGCGGCCCGACGACGCCGAGCTCGTCGCGGAGCACAGTGGGCGCATGATCCTGGGCGAGCTCGGCTACGACCCGCGCGCGAACCGCTCGGGCTTCACCGCGGCCGTCCGGCGCGCGATCGCGAACGGCGTGTGGTGGGTGTACGTCGTGGAGGGCGAGCTGCGCTTTCAGCTCAACGTCGGCCCGCGCAGCGCCGCGACCGCGCAGCTGCAAGGCGTGTGGACGCCGCCCGAGCAACGCGGCAAAGGCTACGCGAAGGCCGCGCTCGCCGCGATCGCGCGGCAGCTGCTCACCACGGAGGCGTCGCTCTCGCTCTACGTCAACGGCTTCAACGCTCCCGCGATCGCGCTGTACGAACGGCTCGGCTTCCGCCGCGCCGGAACGTTCGCGACGTACTTGTTTCCGTGATCGGCACGTTTTCGTGACCGCGATCTTGCGCCGCCGGGGCCGCGTGCCGGTCGCATTCGTGCTGGACGTCGCTGGCCATCGTGCTCGCGTGGATCGCTGCGACCGCGCCGCTGCCGCGCGCGTGGGTCGAGCACGGGTACGCCAACGGATTTTTCGCGGCGCTCAACCGCGCGTTCACACCGCTCGCGGACCGCGTGCCGTTCGCGGTGAGCGACGTGGAAGGCGCCGCCGCGATCATCGCGGTCATCGTGTGGTGGGTGCGCGCGATCCGCCGCGCGCCGCGCGGGCGCCGGCGCCGCACGGTGCTCGCGCTGCTCGCGCACACCGCGGGCTTCGTCGCGCTCGGCATCGTGCTGTTCGAGCTGGTGTGGGGGATCAACTACCGCCGCGCCACGATCGCCGAGCGCGTGCGGTACAGCGACGCGCGCGTGACGAACGACGCCGTCGCACGGTTCAGCGAGCGCATCGTGGGCACGCTGAACGCGAACGTCGCGGCCGCGCACGCGGAGACGCTCGACCGCGAGAAGCTGCGCGCGGCGTTCGAGCCGGTCGTGCAGCGGCTGGGCGACGATTGGGACGTCGCGGTCGCGGTGCCCAAGACGACGGTGCTGCAGCCGTACTACGATGCTGCCGGCATCGGCGGGCAGTACTCGCCGTTCGGGTTCGAGACGCTGCTCAACGCGTCGTTCCTTCCGGTGGAAGAGCCGCGCGCGCTCGCGCACGAGTGGGCCCACGTCGGCGGCTTCACCAACGAAGGCGACGCGAACTTCATCGGCACGCTCGCATGCCTGCGCTCGAACGACCCGCTGATCCGCTACTCCGGCGCGTACTGGACGTACGGCGAGCTGCCCGAAGCACAGCGCCGCCGCCTGCGCCTCGACCCGCGCGTGATCGCGGATTTCCGCGCGGGCCGCGAGCGCTTCTTGCGGCACTACAAACCGCAGATCTTCGCGCTGCAATGGCGCTTCTACGACCGCTACCTGCGCAGCAGCGGCGTCGCCGGCGGCGTCGCGTCGTACGGCCTCTTCCTGAAGCTCTTGGTGGGCACCGAGTTAGACGATCAGGGGTTGCCGGTCGTACGGTAGGCCCAATGTCACCCTGAGCTTGTCGAAGGGTGCGCCACCATCGTGGCTATGCAAACGCGGGCGTCAAACGGCGCGCGTTTTCCACGTGATCGCGCGCAGCGTTGCGGCGTCGAGGCCGAGTGCGCGCAGGCCGCGCAGCTCGCCGTCGTATGCGTACGGAATGTTCGGGAAATCCGTGCCGTACACGAGCTGGCGCGCGACGCGCTCGACGTCCGCGCGCGTGATCTTCGGGCCGCATAGCCGACTCCGGCGCGAACGCCATCGTCGTGTCGAGGAACAGCCGCGGCTCGTGCTGCGCGAGCGCGATGTAGCGCTGCTGATCGGGCATGCCGAAGTGCGCTACGACGATGCGCAGCGCTGGGTGATCTTCGAGCACGCGCGCCATGCGTGTCGGGGCGTCGTTGGTTTCGTTCGACCACGGGATGTGGCCCGCGTGCACGAGCACGAAGCCGTCGTGCTCGGCGACGGCATCGAGCGCGCCCGCCAGCCGCGGGTCGTCGAGCTCGAAGCCCTTGCACGTCCTCGTGCACCTTCACGCCCGCACAGCCGGCGCGCAGCGCGGCGCGCATGTCGCCCGCCGGGTCCGGATCTTCGACGTGCACCGTGCCCAGCGGCACCGCGCCGTTGCCGAGCTCGCGCGCGGTATCGGTAAGCCACGCGTTGAGGTCGCGCGCGATCCCGGGCTTGTGCGCGTAGGAGAAGAACGCGAACCGCTCGACGCCGTGCTCGTGCAGGATGCGCGCGACGTCGCGCGGTTCGGTCGGGTGCTCGAGCACCCACGTCGAGTGCGTGGCGAACCAGCGCCGTATCGCGGCGAACAGCCGCGGCGGGTGCAGGTGCGTGTGAACGTCGATCAACGCGTCGGGGTTGCGGCGCAACCGTTCGCACGCCCTGCGGAATCACGAGGCATCATGCAAACTCCAACCGACGTCACGCGCACCGCATCCGTCCACTGGGAGGGCGACGTGTCGCGCGGCAAGGGCACCATCACGGCCGAGAGCGGCTTCGTCACCGCGGACTATTCATTCGGCACGCGCTTCAGCGGCGATCCGGGGACCAATCCGGAGGAACTGCTGGCCGCGGCGCACGCTTCGTGCTTCACGATGGCGCTGAGCCTGGCGCTCACGCGCGACGGACACCCGCCGGCGTCGATCGACACAAAGGCCAGCGTGCTGCTCCGCCGCGACGATCAGAGCGTCATGATCCCGAAGATCAACCTGACGACGACGGTCACGGCGCCGGGCGTGGACCCCGAGGAGTTCCAGCGGCTCGCCAAGGGCGCGAAGCAGAATTGCCCGATCAGCCGAGCGCTCAACGCGGTGGAGATCGAGCTCGAGGCGCGACTCAATCCTTAACGTTCGGTACGGTCGGACCGCCAGGACAAAGCCCGTGGAGGTCGCACCTCCCACGGTCATGCAAATCGCTTCCGCCAAGCAGCGGCTTCCTCGTTGGACCACGTTCGCGGGTCTCGCAATCGTGCATCTCGGTGCGCTGTGCGCGTTCATCCCCGGCACGTTCCACTGGAGCGCGCTGATCGTCATGGTCGTCCTGTATTACACGACCGGCGCGTGGGGCATTTGCCTGGGCTACCATCGTCTGCTCACGCACCGCAGCCTCAAGCTGGCGAAACCGCTGGAGTACGCGGCGGCGATCCTCGGGACGTTGGCGCTGCAAGGCGGCCCGATCGACTGGATCGCGACGCACCGCGCGCACCACGCGCACACCGACAAGGACGGCGACCCGCACGACATCCACCGCGGCCTGATGTGGAGCCATTTCGAGTGGCTCTACAAGCCCAACGACGCGATGCTGTCGCCCGCCGAGCAGATTCGTCTCGCGCCCGATCTCGCGAACGACAAGTTCTACAAGTTCCTCGAGAACTCGTACCTGTGGTGGACGGTCGCGCTCGGCGCCGTGCTGTTCGCCATCGGCGGCGTGTCGTGGCTGGTCTGGGGCGTCTTCGTGCGCATCGTGATCACGTATCACATCACGTGGCTGGTGAACAGCGCGGCGCACCACAGCGGCTACCAGAGCTTCCGCACCGGCGACAAATCGACCAACAACTGGTGGGTCGCGTTCCTGGCGTGGGGCGAGGGCTGGCACAACAACCACCACGCGTTCCCGTTCAGCGCGCGCCACGGCCTGCGCTGGTTCGAGATCGACTTCACCTGGTGGACGATCAAGGTGCTGGCCTCGCTGAAGCTCGCGCGCGACATCAAGCTGCCGACGCCGCAGATGATGCAGCGCCTGCAGCTCCAGCCGCAGCAAACGCAGCGCGAGAGCGCCTAGCGCGCGTCACGCCGCGCGAAACGCGCGTGGCGGGAACGTGTCGGAATCGAACCGACCAGTCGCCTTGCGACGACCTCCACGGTTTTGAAGACCGGGCGAGCCACCAGACCCGTACGCTCCCATGCGTGGGGACAAAGGGTGTGCGGCCGGTTCGCGGCGTGCATGGCAAGACCTCGGCTCTCGCGGGCCGTACCAGACAACGGGTAAACGCGCACTGTCCCACCCCGGAGGAACCACGATGCTGCAGGTGATGCACCGAGGCGCGATCCTGGCCATCGTCACGGGTCTGACGCTCGCCGGCTGCGGTGGCGGGGGCGGCGGTTCCTCGACCGGCGTCCCGACCGGGCCCACGCCGACGGGGACCGCGCGATTCGTGCTGACGATCCCGAGGGCGCCCTCGTCGCTGCGGCGGTCACCCCGCTACATCTCGCCGGCCACGCAGTCCGCGTCGATCACCCCGGCCGGCGGGACGAAGACAGTCCTCGTGCTGACGCCGTCGAACCCGCAGTGCGTGCCGGGACCAAGCGGCCTGGTGTGCACGGTCGAAGGCCCGGTACCGGTCGGTACGGCGACCGTCACCGTCGCCACCTATGCCAGCACGGACGGCAGCGGGACGCCGCTCTCGACCGCGTCGGTGAGCGTCACCGTCGTCAGCGGTACCGTCACCACGGTAAACCTCGTGTTGAACGGCGTCGTAGCCGCGCTCAGCGTCGCCGTCTCGCCGCCCGGGCTGACGAGCGGCGTCGCCTCCACCTCGTCCGTGCTGGTCAACGCGGTCGACGCGGCCGGCGATACGATCATCGGTCCGGGTGTGTACGCCGACGCGACGGGCGCGCCGCTGACCGTGAACCTCGCCGACTCCGACGCGAGCGGTGCGACGCATCTGTCGACGGCCGCCATCACGGCGCCGACGACGGGCATCACGCTCAGCTACAACGGCGCGGCGCTCGGCGGCAGCGTTACCATCACCGCGTCGGCGACGGGCGTTCCGAGCGCGAGCGCCGTGGTTTCGGCCGGCTCCGCGCAACAGTCGATCTTCGTCGGTGCGGCTGCCACGAATTGCGACCCCGCCGATCCCACCAACGTCATCGCGTATCAGCTCACCGCCGCCGGCATCGGAGCGAAGACCGGAGCGCTGCTCGTTCCGCAGACTCCGCAGTTCATGTCGATCGACCGCGCCGGCGAGATCTTCGTGCTGGTCAACAGCGGCAACGCGGCGCGCATCCTGAAGTACGCGGCCGGATCGACGGGCTCGGCGTCGCCGAGCGCCTCGATCTCGGGGCCGGCGAGCGGGCTCGCGCGCGCCATCTACGTCGCGGCCGATTCGGCGGGCGGCGTGTGGGCCGCGGAGCCGCCGCAGGGGACGAGCCCCGCCGCGCTCGAGCACTTCGCGCCCGGCGCCAACGGCACGAACGTCTCGCCGGACCGCGTGATCACGGGCCTCGCCGGGATCGATCCCGCGCTCACGTTCAACGCTCACGGCGTCGCCGTCGACTCGCACGACAACGTCTACACGACCGCCGATCAAACCGGCGGCTCGAAGGCCCGCGTGTACGAGCTCCCCGCCGCATCGAGCGGTGTCGTGACGCCGATCGCGAGCTACGGCGTGCTCCTCGGCGGCGCCAGCAACCGGCTGCGAGTCTCGGTCGACCAGCACAACGATACCGTTTGGGTCTGGCCGGTCGATCCCGTCGCGATGGGGCTCGCCACGCCGCCGCCGCAAGTCGCGAACTATGCGTTCGGCGGGGTCGCCGCGTTCCCGCCGGGGAGCACGGCGCCGAGCCGCGTGCTGTACGGCAACAACAGTTTTCCGCTGACCAACCAAGGCGCGGTGAACCAGTGGACGTACGCATCGACTGCCTTCGACGACCGGGGTAACACGTACGTGCAGTATCAGGTCTCGAACGGATCCTGTTCCTCGCAGTACATCTCCGTGTTCGGTCCGACGCAGTCGGGCGACGTCACGCCGCTGCAGAACACGACCATCGGGCAGCAAACCCCCTTCGGCATCGCGATCCCGGTGAGCGGCGCCACCGCGCCGAGCGGGAGCTCCGGTGCGCCCAGCTCCTCGATCACGCGGTCGCCGTCGTCGCTCTCGTTCGTCGCGACCGGCTCCGCGTACGCGCAGACGGTGACGTTCGGTGAGTCGGGCTACGCCGGAAGCTGGACCGGGACCAGCGGGAACACCGCCGTCGTCAACGTCGTGCCGACCGCCGCGCCCGGCGCGTTCACGGTGACCGCGGTCGGCGCCGGATCGACCACCGTTGCCGGACGCGACGCATCGGGCAACTACGCATCGGTGCCGGTGACCGTGTCGATCACCGGATTCAACCTCACCGGGAGAACGCGCACGCCGCAGTAGCGCATGCATCGTCTCGCGCCGGTCGTGCTCGGAATCGCGTTCTTTCTAATCCCGCTGTTCCCGGCATTCATCACGCTCACGGGCGCGGGCGTTCCGGGCGTTTCGCTGCTGCCCAAGCCGCTCGCGCTGGCCCTTCTCGGTTTGGCGTGCGCGGTCGCGGTGTATTTCGCGCTGATTCTCGCAACGCAGCGAAATGGGCGTCAGCGTGAGCCGACTGTGGTTCCGCTCGCCACGTTTCCCCTCGCCGCGGCAGCCGCGGCGCTGCTGGGTTTCGATGCGCGTGCGGGCGCGCTCTTCATCGCCATCCTTGCGGCCGGCTTGATGTGGCACGTGATGGTCCTGCGATTCTTTCGGGCACCCCGCGCTGCAACGGCGATCTACGGATCGTTTCTCGCCTCCGGCGCGCTCGCCGCGGCCGTGGCCGTCGTAATGGTGCTGGCGAAAACGCCCGCCGCGTTGTATACCGTCGGCCACGGCCGCGCGATCGGGACGTTCATCGTGCCCGGCGAACTCGCGGGCTATCTGATCGTCTACCTCCCGTTCGCATTTGCGATCGCGGTGGGCGCGCCGCGCCGCTTGCGCCCGCTCGCGCGTGCCGGCGTGATCCTCGGCGCGGTCGCCTTCGTGCTGACGTTCTCGCGCGCCGGCTGGGTGGGGATGGCGGCGGCGATCGCCTTCTTCGTGTTCGTCCAGCAGGGAAGGCGCGGCGTGCGCTATGCGATCGCGGTCGTCGGCATCGCGGTCGTCGCGCTCGGCGTCGTCTTCAACTCGCACCACGATCCGTCCGAGAACTTCACCCGCATCTCGATCTGGCAAGCGGCGCTCGCGATGATCGCGCGCTTTCCGCTGACCGGCGTCGGACCGTTCGAGTTCTCGACGGTGTACGGCTTGGTCCGGCTTCCCGACGCCGAGCCCACCGCGTTTCACGCGCATAGTTTTCTGCTCACCGTCGCGGCCGAAGCCGGGCTCGCCGGCGTCGCCGCGGTCGTGTTCGGCTGGTGGCGCTTCGTCGCGGTGTTTCGCGAGCGGCTGCAGAACGCAGCGGCACCGCCGGCGGTTGCGCTCGCGATCGCCGCCGGACTCGTCGGGACGTGGGTGCAAGGGCTCATCGATACGGTGAGCGTCGTGCTGTTCGCGCTGTGGCTTCCGTTCATGGCGCTCGCGCTAGCGGCGATCCAGGCCCGACCGGCCGGCACATCGGACGCCGCCGGATCCCCCGCGCGCGCGCGTTCGTTTTCCGTAGGCGCGCGTGCGGCGATCGTCGCCGCCGTCTGCATCGCGGTGGCCGCCGGCGCGTTCGTGCAGCTCGGTTCCGACGCCGTCTTCGCGCGCGCCGCCGCCCCGGTCTCGCTCGCTGCGCATCTTCCGCCCGGGCTCGGCACGCGGATCTACGCGACGCTCGAACGCGTCGCGCCGCTGCCGTTCGTCGAAGCGATGCTGACGGCGGACGCGCTCCGGCGCGGCGATCTCGGCGCCGCCGCCGTGCACGCCGCGCGCATGCCCGCCGGGACGCGGCGCAACGAAGACGAAGCGCGCATCGCGCTCGCGCGCGGCCGGCACGACGAGGCGATTCGGCGTTTCCTCGAGGCGGGCGACGACGCGGCGCTGCAAGCCGACGTCTTGGAGTTGATGCGAACCGGCCGCGCGCATGAGGCGTACGCGCTCGAAGTCCGCGTGCGGCGAACGGCTCGCCGCGTCCAAGACGCGCCCGAACGCCGTCGCCGACAGCTGGTGGCGGCTCGGACGGCTCGCCGCACGCGTGCACGACGTGCAGGAAGCGGAGCGCGACTATGCGCGCGCCCGCGCGCTCGCGCCGCTGAACACGAAATATCTCATCGAGTCGGCGCTGCTCGCGCTGCAGCAGCATCACGCCGACGCGGCACGTGCGCTCTTCGCCCGCGCCGCCGAGATCGATCCTGCTAGCGCCGACGCCATGGCCGGGATGGGGCTCGCGGCGCTCGACCGCGGCGACCGTGCCGAAGCCGTGCACCTCGCCGAGCGCGCGGCGCACCTGAACGCGCGCGCAGCGCTCGCGCTCCGACTGCAGCGGCGTCTGCGCACGAGCCGCAGCGGCGTCAAGGCGGCGCCCGGCGAAACGCGCTGACATGACGGCCGCGCTGACGATCCGCTCGATTCGCGCACGCGGGATCGACCTCGCGCTGCAGCGCCCGGTGGAAACGGCGAGCGGCGTCATGCGCACCGCGCCGCTCGTGCTGATCGATCTCCACACCGCGGAGGGGATCACGGGCTGCAGCTACGTGCGCTGCTACACGCCCGTCGCGCTGGATCCGCTCGTCATGCTGATCGCGAACCTCGAGCCGCTGCTGCGCGGGGACGCCGCCGCGCCGGCGTCCGCCGAACGCAAGCTGCAGCGGCACTTCCGCCTGCTGGGGCCGCAAGGGCTCACTGGGATCGCGATGGCCGGCATCGACATGGCGCTGTGGGACGCGCGCGCCAAAGCGTGCGGCGTGCCTCTCGTGACGCTGCTGGGCAGCGAGCCAAAACCGATCCCGGCGTACGCGAGCTTGCGCACGATGAGTCCGAGCGGCGCAGCGGCGGAAGCGGCGGAGCTCGTGGCGCGCGGGTTCGCGGCGATCAAGGTGAAGATCGGGGGCGCCGATCTCGCCGCCGATCTCGACACGATCCGCGCCGTGCGCACCGCGATCGGCGCCGATGCGAAGCTGATGGTCGACTACAATCAAAGCCTGTCCGTACCCGACGCGATCGACCGCGCGCGTGCGCTCGACCACGAAAGCCTGTACTGGATCGAAGAGCCGACGCGCGCGGACGACTTCGAGGGCCACGCGCGCATCGCAGCCGCGGCGAAAACCGCGATCCAGTTGGGCGAGAACTGGTGGGGACCCAACGACATGGCCAAGAGCATCGCCGCGCGCGCATCGGACCACGCGATGCTCGACGTGATGAAGCTCGGCGGCGTCAGCGGCTGGCTACGGGCTGCGGCCCTCGCCGGCGCGGCGGGGTTGCCGGCGTCGAGCCATACGTTTCCGGAATTCAGCGCGCACCTGCTCGGCGTCACGCCGACGTGCCGGTACCTCGAATACCTGGATCACGCCGGCCCGATCCTCGCCGAACCCGTGCGCGTCGAGAACGGCCACGCGCTCATCCCGGATCGTCCGGGCAGCGGCGTGGAGTGGGACGAGGCTGCGGTGCAGCGCGCGCTCAGCGCGTAGGCGCTGCTAGAACGGCCGGCGGACGCGCGCTTCGCGGTCCTCGTTGAACGTGCTGCGAACGGCCGCGACCGCCGCGTCCAGCGCGGCTTGCGGCGTGCGTTTGCACGTGCAGGCCTCGCGCGCGGTACCCGGGCAGCCGGCGCGGTTGTGATCCTCGACTCCGTGCCCGCACGGGCACGCGACTAAAGAGCCCATCGATTCCCTTTCGAGTCCACCCGCTTATCCATCATCGGCACGTCCGCGGAGCGAAACGAGAGCGAGGAAGCGGCGAAGCCCCAGAACTGGGGTGCATGGGTAAGGGTAGCTCGCGGGTACGATACGAGCGATGGAGGAGCGCCGATGAATCCCCTCGCGCGCGACCCGGAAGCGCTGGACCTGTTCCGCGAACGCGTCGACCGCGGCGACTGGCGCGCCGCGCGGCGGCTGGGCTTGGCCCTGCAGCTGCACCGCGCGACGCCGCAACGCATCTTCGAGGACGACGCCGCATACCTCGAGCGGCTGGCCGACGCATACGCGAAGCGGAGCCGTCGCTCCAGGCGCTGAGAGCGCCCGGCGATCTTCATCATTACCGCCCCCTTCGACGCGCGTAGGTGAACCGCCGCTGTTCGCCGGAGGAGAGCGCGTGATCGCAAAAACTCTCGCGCAGGTATGCGCGTTCGCCGCCGCGGCGCTGCTCTGCAGCTGCTCGCGGGCGGCGCAGAATGGCGCCACGGGCGGTTCCGCGGACACCCTGGTCGTCGCACAGCAGCGCGAGCCCGCGTCGCTCAACCCGGCGCTCGAGAACGGCACGTCGTCCACGCAGTGGGGCGAGCTGCTGTTCCAGTACATGGTGAAGTACGACGACCGCGGCCAGCTCGTCGGCGACGCGGCGACCGAGGTGCCGACGCTGCAGAACGGCGGGATCTCCAAGGACGGCGTGACGATCACGTACCACCTGCGGCCGGGTCTGAAGTTCGCCGACGGCGTGCCGCTCACGGCGAAGGACGCCGCCTGGTCGGTCGACGCGATCAACGATCCGAACAACAACCCGCAGTCGCGCTTCGCGTACGACGTGGTGCGCAAAGCCGAGGCGCGCGACGACACGACGCTCGTGCTGCACCTCAAACGCCCGTTCGCGCCGCTGCTCACGGTCGTGCTGGCGCCGCAAGGCTTCCCCATCCTGCCCAAGCATCTGCTCGCGCAGCTGCACGACTTCAACAACATCCCGTTCAACGCGATGCCCGTGGGCTCGGGCCCGTACGTGGTGACCACGTGGGCGCGCGGCGACCGCGTGCAGATGCGCGCGAACCCGTACTACTACGCGGGCAAGCCGAAGATCGAGCACGTCGACATCCGCTTCGTGCCCGACCCGAACACCGCGATGAACCTGCTGCGCACCAAAGAAGTGGGCGGCGAGTTCACCGATCAGTCACTCGGAGACTACCCGCTGCTGAAAACGATCGCGGGCGTCCACGTCGAGCTCACGCCGATGAACGCCGTCGGCTCGATCATCTTCAACACGCGCGATCCGCTGACGAGCGATCCGCGTGTGCGGCACGCGCTCGCGATGGCGATCGACGTGCCGTCGATGATGCAGAAGACCTATCGCGGCGCGGTGAACGCGCACGCCGCCGGGCGCGGGCTCTTCATCTGGGCGTACGATCCCAAGGCGTACCCCGACATTCCGTACGACCCGGCGCAGGCCGGCAAGCTGCTCGACGCCGCGGGCTGGACGCTCGGCATCGACGGCGTGCGGCGCAAGAACGGCAAACCTCTCGACGTGCTGTTCATCATGCAAGCCGGGACGCCGAGCGACGCGATCGTCGGCAACGCCGTGACGCAGTACGAAAAAGCCGTGGGCGTCGGCGTGACGCTCAAGGCGTTCAACGTGGCGCAGCTCGTCGCGCCGGTCTCCCAAGGCGGACCCGTGTACGGCGGCAAGTTCCAGATGGCGCTGTACTCGTTCGTCAACGGCGACGACCCCGACACCACCGACCAGTTCGCGTGCGCGAACGTGCCGCCGCACGGCTACAACAAGTCGCGCATCTGCGACCCGCGGCTCGACGCGCTGCTCAAACGCGCGCAGCAGACATACGACCCCGCGCAGCGCAAAGCGCTCTACTCACGGCTCGAAGCGCTGCTGTACGCCGATCTGCCGATCATGCTGCTGTATCAGCGCCCGAACCTCGACGTGTTCACCGACCGGCTGCAACATCAGACGAACGGCCTGTCGACGGCGTGGTGGAACGTGGGCGCCTGGACGCTCGCGCCCTAACGCACTTGCGCGCTATTCCTCGCCCTCGTGCTCGGGCGGGTCTTCGAGCGTGATCGGGCCGTCGAAGACCTCGAGAACCTCGCTGCCCGCGACCACCACGGAGTCGCGCTCCTTGTCGACGATCGCCTCGCTCGCCTCGAACCACGCGATCGGTCCGTCCTCCTCTTCCTCGTGGCCGGGCGCGAGGTAGGCGAACTCCAGCAGGCCGACGGCGGCGAACGCGTCGATGAGCGCCGCGACCGGGCCCAGCGCTTCGGTGCGAGCGGACTCGTCGCCGTCGTCGACGCGCTTGAGGACCGCCCGGAGCTCCTCGGAAAGGTGCTTTGCGACGTCGGGATGATCCAGCGGATCGGCCTGCGTTTGCGTATCGTCGTGGTTCACAGCGAGCGGCTTCGACGCACGCCGTGAAACACATCGCTACGTCATCGTGGCGGCTTCGGTACGGCCGTCGCGCGCGAAGAGCTCGACGGTTGCGGTGACGCGCTCGCCGGGCTCGGCGAATCGGCCGGCAGCGGGGACACGGTCGCGGGGATCGGTGTGACGGCCGCCGTCGCGGTCGGGAGCGGACTGGGCGTGGCAGGCGCGACGCACGGCGGCGTGAGAACTTGGGCCTTCAGCCCCTTCGCAACCTGCGTCGGCTCCGGCGACGGAGTCGGCGTCGGTACCGGCGTCGGGCTTGCCGTCGGCGTCGGGGTGGCGTCGGGTGGGCGACGGCGTCGCGGCCGGCCGGCGGCGGTTCGTGCTCGGGGCGGGCGTCGCCGTCGCGACGGAAACGGGGACGGCCGTCGGCTGCGGGGTGGGGCTAGGCGACGGGGTCGCGCACGGCACTGCCGCGGCGTAATAATGCTCGGTGAACCCGATCGCGATCTCGCGCTTGATCAATTTCCCGAAGTACGTGTTCGGGAATACCGTCGCAACGCGGTTCATATACGCCCAAGCCTGTTGCTGATTCGCCTGCACCCAGATCTTTTTTTCGACGGAGATCGCCAAATAATAGGAGCGCCCCAATTGCGGGTCGCGCGGATAGCGCTTCTCCCAGTCCTTGAGTGCGTCTTCCGCAAGAGCCACCTTCGCGACGACCGAGGGATCCGTGGTGTGCTCGCCGGCGGTGATCCCGCATCGTGCAGCGTATTGTTGATTCCGAGAAAACTCATCTTCAGCCGTCCGAAGTATTCATCCGCGGGCGCCGAGATTTCCATGAGGCCGCGATGAGCGCGCTCGTACTTTGACAGCGGCGCCGGCGATTTCGCGGGCGCAGACGACTGGATTTCGCCGCGGCGCCGTCGCGGGCTTCGCCGGCGTGCTCGCCGCGGCGATGCGACGCTCAGGAAACTTACCATGATCGCGGCGAAGAGATTCACGCGAGGAGTAACGCCGCATGTTCTGCCTGCGTTTCGCCGGGCAACCCCCTGCTCGTCCCGCTTCGAACCGGAACGTGTCGGCGCCGCAGGCCCTAGCGCAGCCCGTCGTAGCGGTCGCGCGCGAGCCACGTTTCCGCGACGCGGCGGCGCGCGTCCAGCTCGGTTCCGTCGCCGTCACGACGCTGCCGCCGACGCGCTGGTTGAGCGATGCGTGGATCTTGCGGTGCTCGACGTTGAAGCGGTTGCTGACGCGCGACACGACCGCCTGCAGCGAACGCCGCAGCGATTCTTTGCGCTCCGCGCTCGTCAGAACCGATGCCGGAGGTGCGTCGTCCGCGGGTGCGGTTTCCGCATCTCCGGCGAGCGTGCCCGCGGCGAACGCGGCCGGGTTGAACAGCGGCGCGAAGTCCACCACGCGCTCGGCGGTGGTGCGCGCGGCGATCGCTTCGTACAAGCCGGCGTCGGACGCGCGGTCCGCGAGTTGCGCCGCATCGAGCGCCGCGGCGTCCGCGTCGCGCTCGTCGCGCGCGCGAAGCCCGTGACGCACGTCGACGGTGATCCCGCGCGCGAGCATGCGCAGCCGCTGATCGTCCGGGACGAACACGTACGCGGTGGAGTCGTTCGCGCCGTCGATCGTGCGGACGAACCGGCCGCAGAACTGCCGGAAGTACAGCTCGGTCACGACGTTGGACGCGAACACGCCGACCCGAAGACGCGGGATGTCCACGCCTTCGCTCACCATGTGCACCGCGACGATCCACGGGTCGGCCGAGCGTGCGAACGCCGCGATGCGGTCGGACGCATCCGCGAGGTCCGACACGACGATCGCGGGCGTCACGCCGAGCTTGCGCTGCATCAGCGCGGCGATCGCGCGCGCGTGATCTTGGTTCATCGCCGCGACGAGCCCGCCCGCGTCGCGGTGGCCTTCCGCGCGGACTGCCAGCAGCCGCGCGTGCGCGCTCGTGAGGACGTCGCCGATCCATTCGTCGTGCGTCAGCATCGTGCGCAGCCGCTCGGAGTGATGACGCTTCTCGCGCAGCGCCGTCTCGAACGTCGCGGACATCTGCACCCCGTCGCGCGCGATCCATTCCGCCTCGCCGCCGTGCAGCGCGAACACGAGCGCACGGCACACGCCGTCGCGCAGCGCCGTCGCATAGTCGTACGCAAAGTTCGCCTGCGACAGCCCGCGGTCGTAGCGCACGAACGGGATCGCGGTGCCGTCGCTGCGGAACGGCGTGCCCGACAGCGACACGCGGTGCGCGGCGGGCTCGAAGGCGTCGCGCAACGCCTTGCCCCACGTCGCGTCGTCGCCCGCGTGGTGGATCTCGTCGAGCACCACGCCTAAGCCCGCGCTCTCGGTGCTCGCGTCGCGCGCGAGCTGGCGGTACAGCCGCGGCGCCGCGCAGACTTGCTGGTACGTCACCACCGCCCCGTGCACGTCGCGCGCGAGCCGCTGGTGCGCGTTGGAGAACTTGTGGTCGAGCACGATCCCCGCGCCCATCATCGCGCGCGCGACCTGCGCCTTGAGGTGCTCGCGCGGCACGACCACCATCATCCGCCCGGCCGCACCGTCCTTGAGCAGCGCGTGCGACACGCGCGTCGCGAAGCGGGTCTTCCCGGCGCCCGGGGTCGCGACGATCAGCGCATCGCTCGGCCGATCCGCATCCCATCCCTCGAACGCCGCACGCTGCCACGCGCGCAGCGGTAACCTCCAGTTGTGGAGACGCGGTCCCGGCACGGGGATCGTGGGTTCGGCCCTCCGGCCCGTCGTCATCCGAGGAAGATGACCCGTCGACCACGACGAGCGCCGCGGGACGTTTGAAGGGTTATCTTTGCGGTACAGAGTATGTCGTCGCGAACTCTCTGCATCGGAGCCGCCCCGTGGACGTCACCCGCGCCATCGCCGACCTCGACGAAGTCCGGTCCCGCCTCGCCTCGGTCCAGCGTTTTCGCGGGCTCTCGGGTGCGGCCGCCCTTGCCAGCGGCGTGGCCGCGCTGGGCAGCGGCATGGTCCAGCTGGCGCTGGTCCCCGCCCCGCGCACGGCGGACGACGTCGCCCGCTACGTCGCGATCTGGATCGCCTGCCTGGCGTTCGCGCTGGCGCTGAACTACGGCGCCGTGGCGGTGTGGCTGGTCAGGAACTGGTCGTTCCGGGCTCGGACGGAGCTGCAGACGGCGGCCGTCGCGATCGTGCCGTCCGTCGTGGCCGGCGGCGCCTTCACCGCCGCCCTGCTGGCGCGCGGCGAGATCGGGCTGCTGCCGGGTACGTGGGCCCTGTGCTACGGCCTGGGTCTGCTCGCGGCGCGCTCGATGCTGCCGCGGCGGGCCGTCGCGGTCGCGCTCGGCTTCGCGGCGATCGGCTCGACGCTGCTGTTCGCGTCCGGCACGAACGCGCTCGCGTGGTGGGTGATGCCGCTGACGTTCGGCCTGGGCCAGACCGTCATCGGGATCCTGATCCTGCGCGACGAGGCGATGTACACCCACACGGTGCGCGCGTGAACGGCGACGCGCCGTTCGCCTTCGCCGGGCTGGAACGGATCTTTCACGAGCGCGGCCGGCTGGCCGTGTGCGCGTGTCTGGTCGCCAACCCCGACGGGATGCGCTTCACCGACTTGCAGGACGCGTGCGGCTTGACCGACGGCAACTTGAACCGCCACCTGCACGCGCTGGCCGAGGTCGGCGTCGTGACCAGCGAGCGCGTGCGCGGCCACGGCCGCCCGACGACGATCGTGCGCATCACCGACGACGGCCGCACGCGGTTCCTCGCCTACGTCGACGAGCTCGAAGCCGTGGTGCGCGGCGTGCAGCAGCGCGCGGAAGCGCCCGCGGCCCGCTTGGCGGCGCAGTCGTGATCGAACGCGCACCCGTCGCGACCGGCGTCCCGCGCCACGTCGCGATCATCATGGACGGCAACCGCCGCTGGGCGAGCGCGCACGCGGTGCCCGCGCTCGAAGGCCATCGCCGCGGGATGCAGGCGCTGGAGCGCACCATCGACGCCGCGCTGCACGCCGGCATCGGGATGCTCACCGTGTACGCGTTCAGCGAAGAGAACTGGACGCGCGAGCACCGCGAGGTGTTCGGCCTTTTCGGTCTCGCCGAAGCGTTCGCGCGCGACAAAGCGGCGGCGCTCGCCGCGCGCGGCGTGCGCGTGCGCATGATCGGCCGCCGCGACCGGTTGCCGGACGGCGTGGTCGAAGCGTTCCGCATCCTCGAAGAACGCACCGCGCACGGCAGCGCGATGCTGCTCGCGATCGCCGTCGACTACGGCGCGCGCACGGAGCTGCGCGACGCATGCCGCTCGCTCGCGCGCGACGTCGCGGCCGGCACGCTCGCACCGGACGAGATCGACGAGGACGCGATCGCGGCGAAGCTGTGGACCGCGGGCTTTCCCGACCCCGACCTCGTAGTGCGCACCGGCGGCGAGCTGCGGCTCTCGAACTTCTTGCTCTATCAAAGCGCGTACGCGGAGCTGTGGTCCACCAACGACCCCTGGCCCGACTTCGATGCGGCGACGCTCGATCGCGCGATCGACGCCTTCGCCACGCGCGAGCGCCGCTTCGGGCGCTAACCCGTCAGCGCGCGAAAGCGCGCGTCGTCGCGCAGCTCGGCGAGCCGCGGGTCGAGCGCGAGCATCCGGCGCGTCATGCGCGCGCTCTTGTCGCGCATCCCGAGCTCGATCCATGCGAGCGCGTCGTCGCGGCGGCCGAGCGCCAAGCACAGTGCGGATGCCGTCGCCGTGTCGAAGTGCTCGACGTTGGCGCGCGCCACGCGCGGCCGCAGGTTCGGCATGACGCGCGGGGTGACGCCGGCGCGCACGTCGACGAGCGCCGTCAGCATCGACTTGTAGTCGCGCTTGTGCGCCGGGACCTTCAGCTTCGCGAGCGCCGCGCGCGCCTCGCCGCTCCGGCCCAGCTCGAGATCGTTCATCGCGATGATCTCGACGGCGCCGAAATCGACGGTGTCGAGATCGGAGAGCTGCGCCAGCACGGCGTGCGCCTCGGCGAAGCGGCGCGCGTAGTACAGCGACCTGCCGTACCAGACGAGGTTCATCCGGCTGAGCGGATCGAGCTGCGTCGCGCGCTGCAGCATTCTGCTCGCGCTCTCGGCGTGGCCGCGGTAGATGTGATCGATGCCGAGGAGCTCGTACGCGTGCGCTTCGTCGGGCCGGTACGCGATCGACGCGCGCAGCATCGTCTCGGCGCGGTCGAGGTCGTGGTCGCGCTGCATCGCGACTCCCGCCAGCGCACCGAACGCTTCGCCGGAGTGCGGGTCGCGCCGCAGCGCGTCGCGCGCGTAGTCTTCGGCGCGGCCGTACGCGTCGCGCTGGGGCGCGATCGCGGTGAACTCCCAATCGGCGATCTCTTCGTACGTCATCGCCAAACCCGCATAGCCGCGCGGATCGTCCGGCGCGAGCGCGACGACGCGCCCGAAGTGAACGAGGCTCGCGCGCATGCCGGCGGCCGTGCGGCGGTCCCAGGTGTAGTGCCCGAGCGTGTACTCGCGCGACGCTTCGGCGCCGAGCGGCGGCGGGACGCGCGCGACGCCCCCCAGCGACACGCCGGCGGACGCAAACGCGATGATCGCGACCGCCGCCGCCGTGCGCAGCGCGAACGCGACGACCGCGACCGCGCCGCGCGAGCGTGCGGCGCGGCGCTGCGGCGCGGGCGCGTCGCCCGCTCCGACCGGCGCCACGAAGCGGTAGCCGCGCCGCGGGACCGTCTCGACGAACGTGCGGCCGTCGCCGTCGGGATCGAGCGCGCGGCGGATCAGGTAGATCGTCTGCGTGAGGTTGCCGTCCTCGACGAAACCCTCCGGCCACAGCGCGTCGCGCAGCGCGTTCTTCTCGACGAGCGCGCCGGGCTGCGCCAGCAGCAGCGCCAGCGCTTCGGCGACCTTCGGCGCCAGCGGCACGGTCCGGCCGTCGCGGCGCAGCACGCGCTCGTCGCGGTCGAAGCTGAACGGCGGGAAGCCGATCCGAACGCCCATGGTGGGCGTCGAGACTTCGACGCGCCGCTCAGACGCCGCCTCCGAACCGCACCAAATACTTGACGATCCAGCGGTCCAGCGTCGAGGTCGCGGCGGGCGTGCCGTAGTTCACGAACAGCTCGTTGCCGTTGCGGAAGCGCCGCCGCAGCGAACCTGCCAAATTTCTGCCTGGGCTCGCGAAGCCGCCGCGGCCGGTGACGTCGCGGTACGCCAGGCTGGCGTTGCCGTCGCGGCCGAACGGCACCGCGAGCGAGATGCGCCGCAGCCACTGCCCGTCGCTCGCGCCGCCGTACGACGTCTCGCGCGTCCCGGCGTAATCGAGCGAGAAGCTGGCCGAGCCTAGCGCGCGGGTGAACGTCGTCGTGGTCTGGTGCAGCACGAACGTCCCGAACGGACCGGCTTGATAGTCGGTGCGCAGCGAGTTCGGCGTCCCCTCACCGTAGCCGATGCCCGCACTCCACGTCTTGAACGGCAGCAGCTGCTGATCGCGATACGCGTGCGCGCCGCCGGAGAAATAGTCGCCTTCGTACGTGCGCAGCGAGCCCACTTGGTCGTTGAGGTAGAACGCGAGCTTCGATCGCGCGCGCAGCGTGAGGTACGCATCCGCGTCGCTCGCGTGCACGTTGCCGGCGCGGTCCAGCCAGCGATCGGCGTACAGGTATGCGTCGACGCTCTTGAACGGGCCGCGCTTCATCGTGCGCGAGAGGCTGAGCGACGCTTCCGGACCGCGGACGTCGGCGATGTTGGTGAAGCCGTCGACCGGCGCGTACGACGGTCCGATGTCCAGCCACACGAGCGTACCTTCGAGCCCCGGCTTCTGGATGTCGATGAACGCCGCGTTCTTCTGCGCGTCCGACGGCCGCGTGACGAAGGTGCCGGTTTCCTGCGCGTGCATCGCCGAGTACACCAGCCCGCTCGCCAGCGAGCGGCCGTACCCGCCGATCTCCCATGTGCGGTCGTTGCCGTTCGCGTGCGCGGCGCTCACGCCGTCGACCCAGTATCCGAACGTATTGTCCGGACGCCGGTGGCGAAAGCCGAACGCGACGTCGTCGAAGCTCGCGCCCGTGACCGGATCGCTGCCGCGCACTTCGAGCGCGCCGAACGACTGCGTGCCCTTGGTTCCGACGAGCTTGAGGCCGCGGTCGAACGGGCCGATCGACGGCGAGTAGAACAGCACGTCGTTCGGAAGGTTGAACTCGTAGCCTTGCAGCGCGGCGTTGATGAACGGCGCGCCCTGCGCGAAGAACGGCCGGTACTCGGTGAACGCGCGGCGGAACTGCTGCGGTGCAATCGTCTGCTGATCGACTTCGACGTTGGAGAAGTCCGGCGAGAACGCGCCGACGAACGTGGTCGTCGCGTCGAGCGGGATCGCGACGTCGGCGCCGGTCGTGCGCGGCGCGCGGTGCACCGTCGTGCCGGACGGTGTGGTGAACGCCATGCGGTCGGTGCCGGTGCTCTCGAGTGCGAAGACTTCGGCGCGCGGCTTGGGACGCGGCACCGCGCCGGACAGCGTCACGCCGCGCGCCGCCGGCCACCAGCGCCAGTCGCGGTTGAGGTCGGGCCAGCTCGGGATCGTCTGGTACGACATCAGCGCGTCGTACGCCAGCGTCTCGTGCTCGGCCGTCGATGCGACGTTGCGCACGATGTTGATCCGCCACGCCTGCGGGCCGTCGGCGGCGAGCTTGAGCGCTTTGTACGGGATGTGCAGGACGGCGTTCCAGCCTAAATCCGTGGCCTTGGCGGCGGCGCTCCACTCCGGCTTGTACCGCGCAGTTTCGCCGGCGAACGCGTAGCGTGTCCCGCGCGGCGTCACCGCGAACATGTAGGTGCGCGTGCCGTTGCCGCTGACGTCGAGCAGCACGCCCACGAAGTCGTCGGTGCCGTAGCCGACGTCGTCGGTCGCCTGCGACGCGACGACCGGCGTCTTCTGCTCGGCTCGCACGCCGACGTACAGCGCGCGGTCGTCATACCAGAACGAGATCGTGGTGGTGACGCCTGCGAGCGACTTCGTCCCCAGGTCGAAGAGGGGACCGGTGAGCGCGCCCGCGGACCAGCGCGGGTCGGCGAGCCCGGGGTCGAGATCGAGCGGCGTCGTCGCCCGGTGCACCTCGATCCGGTCGCCGCGCGTGAGCGATGCGGCGAACGCGGTTCCCGGCGAAAAGACCATCGCGAGCACGGCGGCCGCGACCAGTCGGCGGAGCATGGCCCGACCGTAGCAGCGACACGACCCGCGCGTCGTTCAACGCGCCCTCAATCCGGCCGCGAGATCACCTCACGGAAGTCTCATCGGCCTTGGCGAGTCATGGGCTGCGTCTCGACCCAGCGCACGACGACATCCGGATAACCGGGCGCAAAACGCGGCCGGCCGCCGCCGCGCGGCGAAACCTGCAGGTCGTGGTCCGCGCGCGGGAACGCGACGACGGTGGGACGGACGCCGTGCGCACGGAGAATGGAATCCACCGTCGCGATCGTCGCGCCCGGCGGCACGAGCGCATCGTTCGCGCCGAAGAGCAACAGGACAGGGACGCGAACGCGCGACCAGGCCGCGCGGTTGTCGTAGTTGGAGAGGCCGCGAAACCGGCGCCACCCCGGGTCGCCGTCGGCGGGAATATTCAGCAGCGCCAACCACGACGCGCCGTGCGCTCGTGCGATCTCGGCGCGCAGCGCAGCATGCGGCGAACCGTTGCGCGCCACGTCGACGAAATGGCCGTAGACGCGCATCGCGCCGGCCAGCTCGCGGCCGGAGTACCGCTTCGCGAGGATGCTGCGCGTGCGGGAGAGGGCTTGGCGGTATGGCGGTCCCACCGGTCCGTCGGCGGCGACGATCCACCGCACGCTGGGGTCGCGCGCCACCTCGGGAGCGATCTCGCCGCCTTGGCTGTGTCCGTAGACGCCGACGGCGGCGCGGTCGACCTCGGGGCGCGCGGCCAGCAGGCGCACCGCCGCGCGCGCATCGCCCGCAAGATCGATCGGGGTCGCGCTGCGCCAGTCACCCCCCGAAGCGCCGACGCCGCGCTTGTCGAAGATGAGGGCCTCGATGCCGTGGCGCGCGAGCGCATCGGCGAGCGGCAGCATCGCCCGCCGCCCCGCAGGCCCCGCGTCGTGGACCAGGACGGCCGCACGGTGGCGTCCGCTCGTCGCCGGAACGAGGACGCTGCCGGCAAGGCGCACGGCGCCGTTCGCGAACGTGACCTCGTGCTCGGAGTATGGGCGGGTGCTCCCGTGGCCGGCGGCATCGGGCCCGGCCGCCCAGGCCGGCAAGGCGGATAGCGCTGTGAGGACCAGCGCGAGCCGGAGCCGGTTCATCCCCATATCGTAATCGAGTGTGCGCCAAATGCCATGGCCGCAGCGACGTAAGCAGGCGCGGCCTTGGAACCGGGCATGGTAGAATAGACCCTTATGGCCCAAGTCCGGACGCGGCCCGATATCCGCAACGTCGCAATCATCGCCCACGTCGACCACGGGAAGACGACGCTGGTCGATGCCATGTTCCGCCAGAGCGGGATTTATCGGGAAGGCCAGCACACCGAAGCGCGCGCGATGGATTCCAACCCGCTCGAGCGCGAGCGCGGCATCACGATCCTCGCCAAGAACACCGCGATCGACCACAACGGCGTGAAGTTCAACATCGTCGACACGCCCGGCCACGCCGATTTCGGCGGTGAGGTCGAGCGCGTGCTGCAGATGGTGCAGGGCGTCGTGCTGCTGGTCGACGCGGCCGAAGGCGTGATGCCCCAGACGCGGTTCGTCCTGCGCAAGGCGCTGGAGCTCGATCTGCGCGCGATCGTCGTCATCAACAAGATCGACCGCCGCGACGCGCGCCCCGTGGAAGTGGTCGACGAAGTTTTCGACCTCTTCATCGAGCTGGGCGCGTCCGACGAGCAGGCCGACTTCGCCGTCGTCTACGCGAACGGCAAGGCCGGCATCGCGAAGTACGAGCTGGCCGACGAGAGCACCGATCTGGAGCCGCTGTTCGACACCATCGTCAAGCGCGTGCCGGAAGCGCCCGCCGAGGACGGCGGGTTCCAGATGCTCGTCTCCGCGATCGACCACAACCGCTACGTCGGGCGCATCGGCATCGGCCGCATCTTCCGCGGTTCGTCGAAGGTGAACGCACCGATCGTCAAAGTCCAGCGCGACGGCACGGTGACGACGGGCTTGCGGCTCACGAAGATGCTTGCGTTCCACGGGCTGGAGCGCATCGAGGTCGAGGAGGCATCGGCGGGCGACATCATCTGCGTGTCCGGCATCGAAGGCCTCAACATCGGCGACACGATCGCCGACGCGGCGTTTCCCGAAGGCATCGCGGCGACCGCGGTCGACGAGCCGACGGTCTCGATGTACTTCATGGTCAACGCGTCGCCGTTCGCGGGCCGCGAAGGGAAATATCTCACGTCGCGCCAGATCCGCGAGCGGCTCATGCGCGAGCTGGAGTCCAACGTCGCGCTGCGCGTCGAAGACACCGACTCCGCCGACACGTTCGAAGTGCGCGGCCGCGGCGAGCTGCATCTGTCGATCCTCATCGAGACGATGCGCCGCGAAGGCTACGAGATGGCGGTCAGCAAGCCGCGCGTCATCATCACCGAGCGCGACGGCGTGAAGATGGAGCCGGTCGAGTACGTCGTGATCGACGTGCAGGAAGAGTATTCCGGCGCCGTGATCGAGTCGGTCGGCCGCCGCCGCGCGCAGATGTCGAACATGGTGACGGTCGGCGAGACGCGCCGGCTGGAGTACACGATGCCGACGCGCGCGATCTTCGGCTTGCGCGGCGAGCTGATGACGCTCTCGCGCGGCACCGCGGTGATGTCGCACGTCTACTACACGCACCAGCCCGTCGCGGGCGACATCCCGGGCCGTTCCAACGGCGCGCTCGTCACCAGCGACAGCGGCACCGTCACCGCGTACGCGCTGATGGGGCTCGAGCAGCGCGGACGGTTCTTCGTCGACCCCGGCACCGAGGTGTACGAAGGCATGATCGTCGGCCGCGCCAACGACGACAAGGACGTCGCGCTCAACGCCGTGCGCGCGAAGAAGCTCACCAACATGCGCGCCGCCGGCACCGACGAGAACTTCAAGATGCCGCCGGCCGAGGAGATGTCGCTGGAGCGCGCGATCGAGTTCATCGAGGACGACGAGCTGGTCGAGGTGACGCCGAAGTCGATCCGGCTGCGCAAGCGGCTACTGGACGAAGGCGACCGCATCAAGTCGCGCAAGCGCGAGAAAGCCTTCGCGAACTAAACCGAGAAGCGCGCGCCGGGTGAGACAGATCGGCACCCTCGCGGTCGCCCTCGCGATCGCCCTCTCCGCGTGCACGCGCGTCGACACCTTGACGTCCACCTCGGGCGGACCGAGTGGCGGCGGCGCGAGCGGCGGGCGGCACGCGTGGACGAAGCCCGGCGTCCTGCGGATCGCGAGCTTGAACGATCCCGACAGCCTCAGCCCGCTGGTCGGCGAGTACCAGGTCGACGTCGACCTGTCGATGTTCTGGGCGGGCTACCTGTTCAACTACGACGACCAGAACCGGCTCGTGCCCGAGCTCGCCGTCGCGGAGCCCACGCTCGCCAACGGCGGCATCTCGCACGACGGCCTCACGATCACGTACCACCTGCGCAAGGGCGTCACGTGGCAGGACGGCGTGCCGTTCGATTCGGGCGACGTCGCGTTCACCTGGCGCGCCGTGATGAACCCCAACACACAACGTCGTGAGCCGGCAGGGCTACGACGTGATCGCGCGCGTCGACACGCCGGACAAGTACACCGCCGTCGTGCACCTCAAGAAACCGTTCGCGCCGTTCGTGAACACGTTCCTCACGATGTCGAGCCAGCCGTTTCCCGTGTATCCGAAGCATCTGCTGGCGCAGTATCCCGATCTCAACCGCGTCCCGTACAACAGCGCGCCGGTCGGCACCGGGCCGTTCATCGTGAAGGAATGGCACCGCGGGCAAACGCTGCGCATGGTCGCGAACCCGCACTACTGGCGCGGTGCGCCCAAGCTCGCCGAAGTGGACTATCAGGCGATCCCCGACGAGAACACGGTGCTCACCACGATGCAGTCGCACGCAATCGACCTCTGGTACAACGCGCCGGCGACGCTGTACGGCCAAGCGTCCAAAGTGCCCGACACGCACCCGTTCCTGACGCCGTTCACGCAATACTCGATGCTGGGGTTCAACACGGCCCGCCCGCTCGTGTCCGATCCCGCGGTGCGGCGCGCGCTCGCGATGGCGACGGACCGCAACCGTTTGATCGAGCTCGTCTCGTACGGCGTGAACATCCTCAACGAGGGCGATCAGCCGAAGTTCTCCTGGGCGTACGACCAAAAACTCAAGCCGATCCCGTTCGACGTCGAGGGCGCGAAGGCGGCGCTCGACGCGGCGGGCTGGCACGCGGGTCCCGACGGCGTGCGCGTGAAGGACGGGCAGCGCCTGCGCCTCGAGGCGGCGACGATCACCGGCAGCGCGGTGGGCAATCGTCTCGCGGTGCAGCTGCAAGGCGCGTGGCGAACCGTCGGCGTCGAGCTCACGATCAAGCAGTACGCGTCGGCGCTGATGCTCGCGACGTATCAGGCCGGCGGCATCCTGCAGACCGGCAAGTTCGACGTCGAGTTCTCGTCGTGGGTCAACGGCATCGATCCGGACGACTCGTCGACGGTGCTGAGCGCACAGGTCCCGCCGAACGGCAACAACAACTACCGCTTCCGCAACCGCGACGTCGATGCCCAAGAAGCGATCGCGCTGACGTCCTACGACGAGACGGTGCGCAAGAACGCGTACGCGCGCGTGCAGGAGACGCTCGTGGACCAGGTGCCGTTCATCACGATGTGGTTCGCGCGGCGGTTCGACGTGGCGAGCGACGATCTCAAGGGATACAAGCCCGCGCACGCCGTCACGACGTTCTGGAATACCTGGGAGTACTCGATCTAGCCGCGCTGGAGCGGGAACACGTTGTTGGGGCGCGTCAGCTCGCGCACGCCGTTCTCGTCCGCGACGAGGACCGCGCTCGTGAGCGAGAACGCGAACAGCCCCGTAGCCACCACGCCGTGCATCGTGCGCAGGACGATGTCGCTGATCTCCGGATCGGCGATCGGGCCGAGCGCGCAGTCGATGATCGCGTTACCGTTGTCGGTGACGAACGGTGCGAGCTCGTGCTTGCGCTGCGTGATGCGGACATGCGGCAGCGCCGCCTGGATGCCGCTGATCACGGTGGCGAGCGCGAACGGCACGACTTCGACCGGCGTCGGAAACGCGCCGAGCTGCGTGACGAGCTTCTCGGGCGTGACCACCACGACGAACTTCTTGGCCGCGAGCGCGACCGCTTTCTCGCGGAACAGCGCGCCGCCCGCGCCCTTCGTCAGCGACCAGTCCGCCGCGACCTCGTCGGCGCCGTCGATCGCGACGTCGATCTCGCGCTCGCCCAGCGCGACGAGCGGGATGCCGAGCTCGCGGCATTGGGTTTCGGTTACGACCGACGTCGGCACGGCGACGATCCGCTCGCCCGCGGCGACGCGCTCGCCCACCCGCGCGACGGCCCAGCGCGCGGTGGAGCCGGTGCCCAGGCCGATGCACGTGCCGTCCCGCACGTAGCGGTCGACGGCGGCGAAACCGACCTCACGTTTGCGTTCGTCCTGCGGTGTCATGATGTGAAAGGAGCCCCGCTCGCGCGGGGCTCCTCGCCGTTCAGCGGCAGTAGCCCTTGACGTGCTTGCCGTGTCTTGTTCGTGTACCCCTTGACCCAATGCTTGCCGGGCGCGCAGCGGTGCATGTGGCCCATGCCCATGCCTCCCATCGCGCCGTGGCCGTGCATCTTGTCGTTGTCCGCCTGCGCGCCGGCGCCGAGCGCCGCCACCATACAGAGCGTGAGGAATCCGGACATGATCTTGCTCATGGAAAAATCTCCAATCGGAATGAAAACGGGATGCCGCTCCCCGTTCCAGCCCACCGCGTTTCCGACCTTTGTCGGAACTTAGCGGAACGCCGGCAGGTCCGGGAGGGCCTCCACGACCTTGAACGTCAGCTCGCCCTTGTCGCGGTCGAAGCCGATGCGGACGACGTCCCCGTCGCGCACTTCGCCTGCGAGGATCTTGCGGCCCAGCGGGGTCTCGACCTCGCGCTGGATCGCGCGCTTGAGCGGGCGCGCGCCGTATGCGGGCTCGTAGCCCGTGCGCACGAGGTGCGTCTTCGCGTCGTCGCTGATCTCGAGCTGGATGCGGCGGTCGCGCAGGCGCGCGCGCACGCGGTCGAGCTGGATGTCGACGATCGCTTTGAGCTGCTCCTCGGTGAGCTTGTGGAACACGACGATCTCGTCGACGCGGTTGAGGAACTCCGGGCGGAAGTGCTGGCGCAGCTCGTCGAGCACCGTCGCGCGCATCACGGCGTAGTCCGCGGCGCCCATGTCGCCGGACGCATCGAGGATGCGGTGCGAGCCCACGTTCGACGTCATGATGACGATCGTGTTCTTGAAGTCGACCGTACGGCCCTGACCGTCGGTGAGCCGGCCCTCGTCGAGGATCTGCAAGAAGACGTTGAACACGTCGGGGTGCGCTTTTTCGATCTCGTCGAAGAGCAGCACGGAGAACGGGCGGCGCCGCACCGCTTCGGTGAGCTGGCCGCCTTCGTCGTAGCCGACGTATCCGGGCGGTGCGCCGAGCAGGCGTGCGACGGTGTGCTTCTCCTGATACTCCGACATGTCGATGCGTATCATCGCGCGCTCGTCGTCGAACAGGAACGACGCCAGCGCGCGCGCCAGCTCCGTCTTGCCGACGCCCGTCGGGCCGAGGAACAGGAACGAGCCCAGCGGGCGGTTCGGATCGCCCAGACCCGAGCGCGCGCGCACGATCGCTTCCGACACGGCGGTGACCGCTTCGTCTTGACCGATCACGCGGCGGTGCAGCTCTTCTTCGAGGTGCAGCAGCTTCTGGATCTCGCCTTCGAGCAGCTTGCTGACGGGGATGCTCGTCCAGCGGCTGACCACGCCGGCGATGTCTTCTTCGTCGACTTCTTCCTTGAGCAGGCGCGACTTGCCGTCGGTGAGCGCGGCTTCTTTCTCGCGCAGCTTGCGTTCGAGCTCCGCGAGGCGGCCGTACTTGAGCTCCGACGCTTTCGCCCAGTCGGACGCCTGCGATGCGCGGTCGATCTCCAGCTTCGTCGCCTCGATCTGCTCGCGCAGCTCGCGCGCTTGCGCGACGGCGTCCTTCTCGGACTGCCAGCGCGCGCGCAGCGCGTCGGTCTGCTCGTGCAGCTCCGCCAGCTCTTGCTCGAGCTTTTCGAGCCGCGCTTTGGACGCGGTGTCGTTCTCTTTGCGCAGCGCTTCGCGCTCGATCTCGAGCTGCATCATGCGGCGCGATGCTTCGTCGAGCTCGGTCGGCATCGAGTCGATCTCGGTGCGCAGCTTCGCCGCGGCCTCGTCGACGAGGTCGATCGCTTTGTCGGGGAGGAAGCGGTCGGCGATGTAGCGGTTCGACAGCACGGCGGCCGCGACGAGCGCGGCATCCTTGATGCGCACGCCGTGGTGCAGCTCGTAGCGTTCGCGCAAGCCGCGCAGGATCGAGATCGTGTCCTCGACCGACGGCTGATCCACGAACACCGGCTGGAACCGGCGTTCGAGCGCGGCATCCTTCTCGATGTACTTGCGGTACTCGTCGAGTGTGGTCGCGCCGATCATGTGCAGCTCGCCGCGCGCGAGCAGCGGCTTGAGCAGATTGCCCGCGTCCATCGAGCCTTCGGTCTTGCCGGCGCCGACGACGGTGTGCAACTCGTCGACGAACAGCAGCACGCGGCCCGCGGCGCTGGTGACTTCTTTCAGAACGGCCTTGAGGCGCTCTTCGAACTCGCCGCGGTACTTCGCGCCGGCGATCAGTGCGCCCATGTCGAGCGAGATGAGGCGCTTGTCTTTCAAACCCTCGGGGACGTCGCCGCGCACGATGCGCTGCGCGAGCCCTTCGACGATCGCCGTCTTGCCCACGCCGGGCTCGCCGATGAGCACGGGGTTGTTTTTCGTGCGGCGCGACAGCACTTGCACGACGCGGCGAATCTCTTCGTCGCGGCCGATCACGGGATCGAGCTCGCCCTTTTCGGCGGCCTTCGTGAGGTCGCGGCCGTAGCGCTCGAGCGACTGATACGTGCCTTCCGGATTCTGCGTGGTGACGCGCTGGTTGCCGCGCACGTCGCGCAGCGCTGCGAGCAGCTTCTCGCGCGAGAGGCCGAGGTCGCGGAACAGCTTGCCGACCGCACCGTTGTCGGCGGTCATCGCGAGCAGCAGGTGCTCGACGGAGACGTAGTCGTCGTTGAGCGACTTCGCCTCGTCGTCGGCTTTGCCGAGCAGCCGCGTGAGCGCGGGCGCGACGGTGACGTGGCTCTGGTCGGCGTTCGCGCCCTGCAGGCGCGGCAGCGCCGCGACGGCCTGCGTCACGCGCTGATCGACCGTCTGCGGGTCGAGGCCCGCCTTCTGCAAGATGGGGCCGGCGACGCCGTCGGTCTGATCGAGGATCGCGGCGAGCAGGTGCTCCGGGGTGGTTTGCGTGTGGTGCTCGGAAACGGCGCGCGTGTATGCGGCGTTGAGCGCCTCTTGAACGCGCTGGGTCATACGTTCAACGTTCATTCGCACTCTACAACCACGAGTGCTAAGCAAGAGTTTCGCCGCCAAGAAGAACGACCGGCACCTTGGACCCTGGCCGAACGGGCGCGGCGAACGCCGCTAGGTCGGCGCCGTACCGGCGCAAAACCCAACTGCACGGGTGCACGCACGAACCGAACCGGAGACGCCGCCGATGCAGTTGACCGCCGAACAGCTCCGCGCCCTCGACGTGGACGGATATCTCTTCCTGCCCAACCGGTTCACGCCGGACGAAGTGCGCGTGCTGCGCGAGCACCGCGACGACATTTTCAAGCTGGAGCGGCAAGAGATCGTCCGCGAGAAGCGCAGCGGCGTGCCGCGCACCGCGTTCGCTTGCCAGACGTACGACGAAGCGTACCGCCGGCTCGCCGCGCACCCGCGCCTGGTCGAGCCCGTGCAGCAGATCCTCGGCGGCGACGTCTACATGCACCAGTTCAAGATCAACGCGAAGGCCGCGTTCGAAGGCGAGCAGTGGCAATGGCATCAGGACTACGGCACCTGGATCAACGACGACGACATGGCCGAACCGCGCGCGATGAACATTTCGGTGTTCCTCGACGACGTCACGGCGTGCAACGGACCGCTGATGATCATCCCCGGCTCGCACAAAGCGGGCTATCTCGGCGCGGAGCACGACACCACGACGACGTCGTATCCGCTGTGGACGCTCGATCAGGCGACGGTGCGCGCGATGGCCGACCACGGCGGGCTCGTCGCGCCGCTCGGTGAAGCCGGCTCGATGCTGATGTTCCACTGCAACATCGTGCACGCGTCGACGTCGAACATGTCGCCGTGGGACCGCAGCATCGTGTATTTGTCGCTGAACCGCACGAACAACGCGATCCGGCGCTTCTCGCGGCCGGACTACATCGCCCACCGCGACTTCACGCCCATCCAGACGCTCGCCGACGACTGCCTGTTGGACCTCGCGCGCTCCGAAGCCGTCGCGGTATGAACCTCGCGCGCGGTCTCGCGCAGCGCGAAGCCGAGGGGCGCCCGATCCGCGTCGGCTTGATCGGCGCCGGCAAGTTCGGCACGATGATCCTCGCGCAGCTGCGGCTGATGGCGGGCGTACGGCTGTGCGTGCTCGCCGACCTGGACGCCACGCGCGCTCGGCGCGCCGCGACCGACGCGGGCTGGGACGGCGATGCGTTCGTCGTTGCGTCGGCTGCCGGCACGGCGAACGACCTTGCGCGCGGCGGCCGCGTCGCGCTCGTCGACAGCGGCGTGCTGGCAACGGAGTGCGAGCTGGACGTGCTCATCGAAGCCACCGGCCACGAAGAAGCTGGCGCGCTGCACGCGTACCGCGCGATCGAGCGCGGCCTGCACGTCGTGATGGTGACCGTCGAAGCCGACGTCGTGATCGGCCCGTATCTGCACCGCATGGCGGAGCGCGCGGGCGTCGTGTACTCGATGGCCTACGGCGACCAGCCGGCGATCATCTGCGAGCTCGTCGACTGGGCGCGCACCTGCGGCTTCGAGGTCGTCGCAGCCGGTAAGGGCACGAAGTTCGCGCCGCGCTACCGGCGCTCGACGCCCGACACCGCGTTTGCGAACTACGGCTTCACGGCGGAGCAGATCGCGACCGGCGGCTTCAACCCGAAGATGTTCAACTCGTTCCTGGACGGCACGAAGTCGGCGATCGAGATGGTCGCCGTGGCGAACGCGACGGGGCTCGACGTCGCGGACGACGGGCTGTCGTTCGCACCGGCGTCGGTGTACGATCTGCCGGCGCTGCTGCGGCCGAAGGCGGACGGCGGCATCCTGCCCCGCGCCGGAATCCTGGACGTCGTCTCATGCATCACGCCGGACGAGCAGTTCGTCGCGGACCACCTGCGGTGGGGTGTGTACGTGACGTTCACGTCCGAGAGCGACTACGCGAAGCGGTGCTTCGGCGAGTACGGCATCGCGACCGATCCGAGCGGCCGGTACGCGGCGCTGTGGCGGCCCTATCATTTGATCGGGCTGGAGATCGGCGTGTCGATCGCGTCCGCGGTGCTGCGCGGCGAGCCGACGGGTGCGCCGTACGCCGGACATCGCGCGGAGGTCGTCTGCGCGACGCGCACGGCGCTGCGCGCGGGCGACGTCATCGACGGCGAGGGCGGTTACGCGGCGTACGGAACGTGCGTGCCCGCGGAGCTCGCGCGCGAGCGGAAGCTCGTGCCGATGGGCCTCGCGCACGGTTTGCGCCTGGTGCACGACGTGCCGGCCGACCACCCGATCGGCACGGACGACGTCTTGTTCGACGACACGTCGTTCCTGTGGAAACTGCGCCGCGAGCAGGACGCGATGTTCGCTCCGGTCAGCGCGTAGCGGCGGCGCGCAGCGCGCGGACGTCGCCGTCGCGCACGGTGACGCCCGTCGCGTCGAACCACTCCATCAGCGGCACGGCGTACTTGCGCGTCGTGCCGACGGCGTCACGAAAGCGCGCCATCGTGATCGGCCCGTCGCGCCGCACGGACGCTTCGAGGCGCTTGCGAATCTCGGCGATCTGCGTGCCGCGATAGACGTCGCCGCCCACTTTGACGAGCGCGCCCGTCGCGACCAGCGTGTCGAACGCCTGCGGCAGGCCGGTGATGCGCGCGGCGCGCAGCTGCGCGACGACGTCGTCGAGCGGCGCGGGCACGAGCGGCTGCGCGGCGTCTTCCGGGACGGCGCGCTCGAAGAACGCGCGCTGCTCGGCGGTGAGCTGCGGGCGGTGCTCGAGCGTCGCGTAGTAGCCCGCGCGCGCAGTGATGCGACCGTCGTCGGAGTCCGCCGCGAGCATGCGCACGAGGAACGCTTCCTCGACGGCGAGCTCGCGCGCGAGCGCGAGCGACGTCGTGCCGAGCATCCACGGCGCGTCCGCTTCGCGCCGGGCGAGCGCGTCGCGAACGCGCTGCGAGAACGCATCGGCCGCGGCACCGTCGACGTACGCGAGCGGTTTGTGCAGCCGCCGCGCGCCGCCGTGCGCGGCGAGTTCCGCGACGATCTCCGCGGCGCGCTCCTCGCGCACGTTCGCGCGCGCGCCGAGCTCCGCCGCGGTGCGCGGCGTCAGCGCGCTCTCCGCGAGCGCGCGCGCGATCGCAGCAACATCGGGCGCGACGCTCTCCTCGGCGGCTTCCGGAACCGCTTCGGCCGCGCCCGCATCGATGGTACCGCCGCCGAGCAGCGTCTTCGGCGATAGGGCTCGCACGACGAACGCTTCGCCCGGATACGTCGTCGTCGCGCGGCGTAGATGCAGCGTCGCGTCCACGGCGTTCGCGTCGGCCGGCGGCGCCGGATCGAACACCAGCGTGCCGAGGATCTCCGCGGCGCCGAGGTACGCGCGCACCGGCGTGCGCCGGCGCAGCAGCGTTCGCACATCGCCGAGCGCACGAAAGCGCACGCGCAGCGACGCGCGCGGTGCGAGCGTCGCGTCGGCGAGCACCGCACCGCGATGCAGCTCGCCGGCATCGACCGCCGGCACGTTCACGGCTACGCGCGAGCCGCCGCCGACCACGCCGCGCGAGGCACCGAACACCTGCAGCGAACGCACGCGCACGTCGCGGCCCGGCGGATCGAGCCGCAGCGTGTCGCCGGGGCGCAGCGTCCCTTGCATCAGCGTGCCGGTGACGATCGTGCCGTGGCCGGGCAGCGCGAAGACGCGGTCCACCGGAAGAAATGCCGGCGCATCGGCTGAGCGCGGCGGCAACGCGGCGAGCGCGGCGTGGATCGCGTCGCGCAGCGCATCGAGCCCTTCGCCGGTGACCGTCGAGACGGCGACCAGCGGCGCATCGTGCGCGACCGTGCCGCGTGTCGTCTCACGCACCGCGCGCTCCGCGTCCCCGAGCGTATCGCGGTCGACGAGATCGCGTTTGGTCAGCACGACGATCGCGCGCCGCACGTTGAGGAAGTCGAGGATGGCAAGATGCTCGACGGTTTGCGGACGCACGCCTTCGTTTGCCGCGACGACCAGCAGCAAGACGTCCATCCCGGCCGCGCCCGCGAGCATGTTGTGGAGAAAGCGTTCGTGCCCGGGCACGTCGACGATCCCGGCCTCGACGCCGTCATCGAAGCGCAAGTGCGCGAAGCCGAGGTCCAGCGTCATGCCGCGCAAGCGCTCTTCGATCCAGCGATCGGGGTCGGTGCCCGTGAGCGCGCGAACGAGCGACGACTTGCCGTGATCGACGTGACCCGCCGTTCCGACGATGTGCACCGGCGCTATGCGAGCGCGAGCATCAACGCGAGCAGCACCGCACTCATGCGGCGGCGTTCCGGAGCGCCGCGACGAGCTCCTCGTCGCGTTCGGGCGGTATCGTGCGCAGGTCGATCAGCACGCGGTCGCCTTCGACGCGCGCGACGACGGGCGGCGCGCAGTGACGCAACCGCGCCGCGGCGGCGTTCGCGTCGTCGTGCGGCGGGCGCCACGCTAGCGCAACGGAAGCGACCGGCGCGAGCGGCAGCGTTCCGCCGCCCGCATAGCCGTCGGTGCGTTCCACGCGCAGATCGAGCTCGTTCAGCCGCATGCGAAGTCCATCGGCGCGCGCCGCGAGCTCGTCCAACGAAAGCGCGAGCATGCGAAAGAACGGGATTCGCGCTCGCGAGCCGTCCTCGAGATGCAATCGCAACGTCGCGCCGAGCGCGGCCAGCGTCGTCGCGCCGACGCGCAGCGCGCGCAGCAGCGGGTTCGCGCGCAAGCGTTTTACCGCCGCCGTACGGCCCACGATGATGCCCGCTTGCGGGCCGCCCAGCAGCTTGTCGCCGGAGAACGCGATCAGGTCGATGCCGTCGGCGACCGCTTCTTGCACCGTGCGCTCATGCGGCAAGCCGTATGCGCGCAGATCGGCGAGTGCGCCGCTGCCGAGGTCTTCGACGACCGGAACGCCCGCGCGCGCGCCGAGCGCCACCAGCTCCGCTCCCGACACGTCGGCGACGAAGCCTTCGATGCGATAGTTCGACGCGTGCGCCCGCAGCAGCAGCGCGGTGCGCGGCGATAGCGCGCGCGCGTAATCTTCGATGCGAACTTTGTTCGTCGCGCCCACCTCGACCAGCGTTGCACCGCTGCGCGCGAGCACGTCGGGCAGCCGGAAGCCGCCGCCGATCTCGACGAGCTGGTTGCGCGCGACGACCACTTCGCGCGCCGAGCCGTCGGGCGCGCGCGCGAACGTGTCGAGCACGAGCAGCACCGCGGCCGCGCAGTTGTTCACCACGAGCGCGTCCTCGGCGCCCGTGGCCGCGCGCAGCAGCGCGCCGAGCCGGTCGTAGCGCGAGCCGCGCGTCCCGGCGTCGAGATCGTACTCCAGATTCGAGGCGCCGCCGTTCACGCCGGCGATCGCATCGAGCGCTTCGCGCGCCAGCGGTGCGCGGCCGAGGTTGGTGTGCAGCAGGATGCCCGTGCCGTTCAGCACGCCGACGAGACCGTGCCGCGCCTCCGCCGTGAGTCGCGCGATGACGTCGTTCATCACGACGTCGGACGGTGGCGTCGTCTCCGTCGCGCGCGCGGCGTCGAGCGCTGCCGCGACGTGGCGCTTCACCGTGGGCGCCCCGAGAAGCACGACGAACCGCGCGATGCGCGGTTCGTCGAGGATTCGATGGACGGCCGGGAGACCGCGGCGATTGGCGGTCGTGCCGCGCTCAGGCAGCGATCACGCCGCCGCGAGGTGTTTGTCGAGCATCGACTTGATCGCGTTCTCCGGGACGAAGCCCACGATCCGGTCCACGGCCTTGCCGCCCTTGAACAGGATGAGGCACGGGATGCCGGAGACCTGGTATTCGCCCGCCAGCGACGGGTTCTCGTCGGTGTTCAGCTTCACGAAGCTGACGCGCTCGCCGAGCTGGCCGGCGATCTTCTCGACCACCGGCGAAAGCATCTTGCACGGGCCGCACCAGGGGGCCCAGAAATCGACCAGGACAGGCTTGTCGGACGCGAGGACCTGGGTCGGGAAGGTGCTCTGCGTGACGTCGGGGAGTGCGCTCATGGCTGTGGGTTCATACCTCCGAGCATTCGGACCCTGCGCCGGGGGCGACGGTTTCGGGCCCGAGCCGTCGAAGGGACGCGCCGTGCGACCGCTCGCAGTTGCCTTCCTCCCGGTGCTCGCCGGCCTGGTGCTCGCCGCCACGCCCGTGCCGGCGGGGTACGCCGCGACACCCGCGCCGGTGGCGTCCGCCGCCGCATCTGCGCCGCCGCACGCTTCGATCGGAACGGTGCTCCTTGTCGCGGATGTCGGCGAGAGCGCGCAGAGCACGATGCCGAGCGCGCTGTGGCGCAAGCTCGTCGCCGACTACGTCGGCGCGCGCGCGGTGCTCGCGGAAGACGGCACCGCGCTGCCGGACGAGTCGCGCTGCCGCAGCGCGCACGCCGGGTATGCGATCTTCGCGACGTTCGACCGCGCGATGCGGCTGCCGGGCTTCGCGCAGGACACCGACCGCGCGTACGGCATCGCGCGCTTCACGGTGCGCAACTGCCAGACCGGCGCCGTCGCGCCGATGAAGACGGTGCGCATCGAGAGCGAACCGCTCGCGGAAGCTTTACGCGGCGAAGGCGACGCGGCCGTCGCCGCAGCCATGTGGCAGCGCGCGGTGCGGATGTCGTTCGCGCACAACCCGCTCGTGCTGGCGCCGCTCGTGCGCACCACGCGCATCGCCGGCATCGTGGACGGCGTCGTGTACCTCGACAGCGGCGACGGCCTCAGCGTGAACCAGATGCTGCGCGACTACGCCGACCGCGACGCGCACCCGCACGCGCCGATCCAGCTCGTCGTCGTGGAGATCACCCGGCGGTACGTCGCGGCCAGCGTCGTCGGCGGCGGAACCCCGCGCGTCGGCGACTACGTGGACACGGCGCCCGCCAAGTAGCCTACGCCGTCGGCGGTTCCTCGCCCGTGATGTCCGCCACGCGCTTCGACTGGATCCCCAAGTTCGCGATCGCGATGACTTCGTCGCCTTCGGCCAGCCGCTGCAAACGGACGCCCTTCGTGGAGCGGCCCGCGCGCCGGATCTGCTTCACCGGGATGCGGATCACCTGATTGCCGGACGTGATCAGCAGCAGCTCGTCCTCGGGATCGACCAAGATCTGGTCGACCACGTGGCCGATCTCTTTCTCCTTGGCGAACGCCTTCACGCCTTTGCCGCCGCGCGAGGTGTGGCGGTAGTCGTCGATCGGGGTGCGCTTTCCGTACGCCTGCGACGTGACGATGAGGACCTCGGTGCGGTCGTCCTCGACGATGTCCATCGCCACGACCTCGTCGCCTTTGGCGAGCGTGATCGCTTTCACGCCGCGCGCCGGGCGGCCCATCGGGCGAACGTCCTTCTCGCTGAAGTGCACGGCCATGCCGTCGTGCGTCGCGAGCAGCACGTCGCGGTCGCCGCTGCTCAGGTCGACGGCGAGCAGCTCGTCGTCGTCGTCGAGGCCGATCGCGATCAGGCCGTTGCGGCGCACGTTCTCGAACTCGCCGAGCTTCGTCTTCTTGATCACGCCGCGGCGCGTCACCATCACGAGGTACTCTTCGGTGTCGAACGCGCGCACGGGAAACAGCGCCGTGACGATCTCGCCCGGCGGCAGCGTGAGCAGGTTGACGAGCGCGGTGCCGCGCGCCTGGCGCGTCGAGTCGGGGATCTCGTACGCGCGCAGCCGGAACGCGCGGCCCTTGTTGGTGAAGAACAGGACGTACTGGTGCGTCGTCGCGACGAAGAAGTTGCGGACGACGTCTTCTTTCTTGAGGTTCGAGATGCCGATGACGCCGCGCCCGCCGCGGTTCTGCGCGCGGAACGTGTCGACCGACACGCGCTTGATGTAGCCGCCGACGGTCGCGGTCACGACGACGTCGGTGTCGGCGATAATGTCCTCGATCGACAGCTCGCCCTCGAGCGCTTCGACCGGCGTGCGGCGCTTGTCGCCGAGCCGCTTCTTCAGATCCTCGGTCTCTTCGCGCACGACGCCCAGGATGCGCGCCGGGCGCTGCAGCAAATCCGTGAGGTCGGCGACGGTCGCGCGCAGCTCGCCGTACTCGTCCTGGATCTTCTGGCGCTCCAGGCCGACCAGCGTGCGCAAGCGCATGTCGACGATCGCGGCGGCCTGCCGCGTGTCGAGCAGAAAGTCGTCCCCGATCGCCGGACCCGCCATGCGGCGGAACGCGTCGGACAGCACGAACGGCTCGGTGATCAGCTTTTCGCGCGCGACCTCGACGGTGTCGCTCTCGCGGATGATCGTGATCACGCGGTCGATGTTGTCGAGCGCGATCAGGAAGCCGAGCAGCAGGTGCGCGCGCTCTTCGGCCTTGCGCAGCTCGTAGCGCGTGCGCCGCTCGACGACTTCCTTGCGGTGGTCGATGAAGTGCGACAGGATGTCGCGCAGGCTGAGCACCTGCGGCTCGAGCGGCTGCGTGGCGCCGGTGGTGTGCTCCATCTTGTCGCCGCGGCGAACCGGGACGAGCGCGAGCATGTTGAACGCGAAGCTCGACTGCAGCGGCGTCTGCTTGTAGAGCTGGTTCAGCACCACTTGCGGCGTCGCGTTGCGCGCGAGCTCGACGACGATGCGCATGCCCTTGCGGTTCGACTCGTCGTCGAGCCGCTGGATGCCGACGATGCGCTTCTCCTGGTATGCTTCGACGATCGCCTCGACGACGCGCGTGGTCGACACCTGGTACGGGATCTCGCTGATGACGATCTTGTAGCGGCCTTTTTCCTCGATGATCTCGGCGCGGCCGCGCAGCTGTACGGAGCCGCGGCCCGTTTTGTACGCCTGGCGGATCGCCTCGCGGCCCATCAGGATGCCGCCCGTGGGAAAGTCGGGACCTTGCACGATGTCGCACAGCGCGTTGTCGACGTCGTCGACGCTGAGGTTCGCGCCGCTGGTCTCGTTCTCGATCAAATATGCGATCGCGTCGCAGATCTCGCCGATGTTGTGCGGCGGGATGTTGGTGGCCATGCCGACCGCGATGCCCGAGCTGCCGTTGACGAGCAGCTGCGGCAGCCGCGCGGGCAGCACCACCGGCTCTTCGGTTTGATTGTCGAAGTTGGGGACGAACTCGACGGTCTCTTTGTCGATGTCCACCAGCATGTCGAGCGCCGCGCGCGCAAGGCGCGCTTCGGTGTACCGGTACGCGGCGGGCGGATCAGGCGCGGGCGAGCCGAAGTTGCCGTGACCGTCGACCAGCGGGTAGCGCAGCGTGAAGTCCTGCGCCATGCGCACGAGCGCGTCGTACACCGACGAGTCGCCGTGCGGGTGATAGCTCTTGAGGACCTCGCCGATGACGCCGGCGCACTTGCGGTGCTGCTTGGACGGGTCGAGGCCCATCTCGCGCATTGCGTACAGAATGCGGCGCTGCACCGGCTTGAGGCCGTCGCGCACGTCGGGCAGAGCGCGCGACGCGATGACGGACATGGCATAGGAGAGGTAGCTCTCCCGCATCTCGTCTTCGACGGCGATCGCGGACATCCGAGAGTCGTTTGGGTTCACGGGTTCTTTCTACGTTCTATGATGATGTGCGCCGCGGGGCGCGTGCCGCGCTGGTGGGGCTGGTCGTCACCGCGCGGGCGGATCGCGGCGGACGAGCTCGGCGCGGTGAGGATCGCGCGTCTTGAACAGCGCGCCGACCAGGAAGCCGACGATGCCCCCGACGATCGCGCCCACGATGGCGATCAGCAGAAGCTTGCTCCCGACGCCGCCGCCGACTCGACCGAGCGAGAAGAAGCGGAGGGTGAGGATCGAGGCCTCGAACAGGGCGGCGATCACGGAACACACGGCCCCGGCGATGATCCCGACGAGGACGTCACTAGCGCGCAGAAGCACCAAACACCATTCTGAGCTCAAGCTGTGACGTCCTCGACGACACCCGCGCTTTCGATGCCTATGCGAGCGCGTTCGCCCGTTCGCTGCGCCCCGGCGACGTCGTGGCGCTGCGCGGACCGCTCGGGGCGGGCAAGACCACCTTCGTGCGGGCGGTCGTGCGCGCGCTCCACGGCTCGGATGACGCGGTGAGCAGCCCGACCTTCGTGTTCCGCCAGCGCTACGACGGCACGCCGCCGGTCGAGCACGTCGACCTCTACCGGATCGAAGACCCTGCCGCCGAGCTGCCCGAGCTCGCGCTCGACGACGCCTTCGCCCTCGACCGCATCGCGCTGATCGAGTGGCCCGAGCGGGCGGAGGGGTATCTGCCGCCGGACCTCATCGACGTGACGATCGACGGCGCCGGCGACGGCCCGCGCACAATCCGCGTCTCCCGACCTCTCGCCGGCTTGCGATGAGGATCTTGGCGCTGGACGCCGCGCTCGACGGGTTCTCCGCGGCACTGGACGACGGCGCGCGCCTGCATGTCGCGCCCGGCGGCCGCCAGGACGCGCTCGAGGCGGGCCTCGGGCGCATCGAGGCGCTGCTCCGCGACGCCGGCCTGCGGTTGCGCGACCTCGACCGGATCGCGGTGGGCCTCGGACCGGGCTCGTTCACCGGCGTCCGGATCGCGGTGGCCTACGCGAAGTCGCTGGCCTACGGCAGCGGCGTCCCGCTCGTCGGGATCTCCTCGTACGACGCGCTGGAGCCGGAAGGCGCGCCGCTGCCGGTGCTGGCCGTGGTGCAAGGCCGGCGCGGCGTGATCTGCGCGCGCCTCCGGTCCGCGGCGGGGACCGTCGTCGCGTGCGGTGCGGTCCGCGACGTGCTCGAGCGGCTGCTGCCCAAGCGTCTCCGCGACGAGCCGCCGGGCGAGGTCCACGTGACCGGGAATACGGAGGACGTGCTCTCGGAGATCGCCGAACGCGGGTGGACCGTGCGAGCGCTCGGGCCCCGGGCCGACGTCCCCGCCGTCGCCATCGTCCAGCTCGCCCGCAGCCGGGAACCGAGCCCGACCCCGCACGCGCTGGCCCCCGACTACGGCGAAGCCCCCGCCGTGACGAAGCCGAACCGGTGACCCCGCACTCGATGTCGTTGCGAGCCCCCTCGGGGAATCGTCATCGCTTCGAAATAGCGACGGGCTCGCTCGTTATGGGGGCCCCGCGTGCGAAGCACGTGGGGGGCGCGAAGCCTGGGGCGGAGCGCCTTTCAAAATGAAGGCTGAGCTGTTCCCGGCCGATGCCGGCGCGCCCAAAGCGCTGGTGATCGAAACCATGACGCAGAGCGATCTCGCCGCGGTGCTGCGCATCGAAGCGCTGTCGTTCTCCACGTCGTGGCCGTCGAACGCGTTCTCGAACGAGATCCGCGAGAACAAGCTCGCGCACTACTTCATCGGGCGCCTCGGCGGACAGCTCGTCGCATACGGCGGGATCTGGGTGATCCTCGAGGACTCGCACATCACCACCATCGCCGTGCACCCCGACTACCGCGGGCGCAAGCTCGGCGAGGAGATGCTCATCAAGCTGCTGGACGAAGCGATCGCGCAAGGCGCGTCGTGGATCACGCTCGAGGTGCGCGAGTCCAACGACGTCGCGCAGAAGCTGTACCGCAAGTACGGCTTCACCACGGTGTCGACGCGGCGCGGCTACTACAGCGACAACGGCGAGAACGCGCTGGTGATGTGGGCCGGCAACCTCAAGGGCGAGCTGTACGCCGCGCGCCTGCGCGTGCTGCGCGGCGCGCTCGCCGCCGAGATCGCGCGGCGCCCATGATCGCGCCGCCCGTCGCCGAGCTGCTGCACCGCCCCGTCGCTGCGCTCGTGCGCGCGTACGGCGTGCCCGCGTCGGTCGCGACGCGCGATGACGGCCACCACGTCACGTTCGGCGACGCGGCGGGCAGCGTCGCCACCATCGTCGACGACGACGCGACGATCCACGCGGTCGACCTCGTGTTTCCACCCGGCACCGCGTACGCGCTCGACGTGCAAGGCAAAGCGCACACCGTCACGTTCGGCAAGACCACGTCGCTGGCCGCGCGCGACGAGCTCGCCGCCGACGCGGAGACCGAAGGGCCGAACTTCCGCGTGTTCCGGCGCAGCGGCGACTCCGGCATCGTGCTCGTGTTCGATCCGAAGACATCGGCGCTGTCGCACGTCGTCGCCGGCGACCGCGCGACGCTATTGCGCCTGGGCTATCTCGCCGATCCGATGCCGACGCAGACACGCTTTCCCTTCATCGCGCCCGTGCTCAAGCACACCGACGTCCCCGACGGCACCGGTGCGCGCGCGACCGTGGTGCGGATCGATCTCGACCGGGGCGGCGTGGTGCGCCACGTCGTCGTCATGATCGCGAGCGACGACAAAGCGTTCGACGACCAGCTCATCGCGCGCTTGGGGCGCGACGCCTACGCGCCCGCGAAGCTCGGCGGGCGGTCCATCGGCGCGAGCGTGTGGCGCGAGGTGCGCCACTGAACGCGCAGCGCTCCGTATTTCCGCGCAGCGGGATCGCGTTCGTGCGCGCGGCGCGCGCGGTGCGCGCCGCGCTCGACCAGCGCTACCGCTACGCGCACGTGCTGCGCGTCGCGCGCATGGCGGAGGCGCTCGCGCGCGCGCACGGGGCCGATCCGCAGAGCGCGCGCGTCGCGGGGCTGCTGCACGATCTCGCCCGGCTCTATCCTGCGGAGCGCCTGTTGCGCGAGTGCGCCGAGCGCGGCATGGCGATCGACGCGTTCGAGCGCGCGCAGCCCGTGGTGCTGCATGCGCGGCTGGGCGCGGAGCTGGCGCGCGAGCGCTTCAGTGTGGACGATCCGGACGTGCTTTCGGCGATCCGCAAACACACGCTGGCCGATGCGGTCATGAGCCCGTTGGACAAGGTCGTCTACCTGGCCGACGGGCTCGAGCCCGGCCGCGACTTCCCCGATCGCGCGGCGCTCGCCGCGCTGGCGTTCCGCGATCTGGACGCCGCGATGCGCGCGGTGCTCGCGTCGTCGATCGCCTACCTGCGCGCGCGCGGCCTCGCCATCGCACCGCAAACCCTTGCCGCCGCCGCAACGTTCGGCGCCGGCGCATACGCCGAGGAGAAACGCCCTGCCTGAGCTCGATCTCGCCGCACTGGTGCGCGACGCCGCCGAAGACAAAAAAGGCGAGGACATCAGCGTCCTCGACCTCACCGGGCGCACGATCGTCGCCGACTCGTTCGTCATCGTCACCGGCCGCTCGACCATCCAGACCCGCTCGATCGCCGACGCGATCGTCGACAAGGCCAAGGAGGCGGGGCTGCGGCCGCGCACGGAGGGCCACGCGGACGGCGGCTGGATCCTGATCGACCTCGGCCACGTCGTCGCGCACGTCTTCACGCCCGAGCAGCGCCAGTTCTACAACCTCGAGCGGCTGTGGGGGCGGGTCGCCGAGGCGCGGGCGGAAGCGCAGTGAAGCGCCAACCCTACCGGCGGCCCGGCCGGATGGGCAAGACGCTGACCCGCGCGTTCGTCTGGGTCGTCCTCGCGATCTTCATCCTCACGTCGGTGGGCGTGGCGCTCGTCGCCGTGCGGTGACGCCGTCGCAACTTCCCGGCCACCCCCAGGTACTCGGAGTCCGGAGGATCAGCCACCGATGAAACCACAGGCAGCGCTCGCTGCCGCCGCAGCCCTGACCGTCGCCGTCGCGACGACGTTCTCACCCGCTTTTGCTGCGCGCAGCAGCTACGTCATCGACGACGCGCACATGCTGTCGGCCGCCGCGATCGCGCAAATCAACCAGCAAGTCGGCGATTTCAACGCGCAGACCGGCAAAGAAGTGCTCGTCGTGACCACCGACTCGCTCGGCGGCGCAACGGCGCTGAGCGCGATCGAGCGCAGCTTCGCGCAGAACCAAGTCAACGGCGTCGAGATCTTCATCGCCAAGAACGAGAAGCAGATCCAAGTCAACGGCGACCGCGCGTCGCGGCAGTTCTTCCCGGCCGGATCGTTCAGCACGATCTATCAAGCGATGAAGCCGTATTTCGCGCAGGGCAACTTCGATCAAGGCGTCGAGACCGGCGTCAGCCTGATCATCAACACCTATCGCGGCCACGAATCGTCGCTCAACCGCGGGCGCCAGCCCGTCGGCGCGGGCCGCGTCGCACCCGCCGCACAGCGCTCGAGCTCAGGAGGTTTCAGCATGGGCTGGATTTGGTGGCTCATCATCCTCGCGGTGATCTTCTTCATCATCCGCGGCATCTTCCGCGCCATCGCGGGCCCGCGCATGGGCGGCGGCTACGGCCCCGGCATGGGCGGTGGGCCGGGCTACGGCCCCGGCTACGGCGGGGGTTACGGCGGCGGCGGCGGAGGTTTCTGGAGCGGCATGCTCGGCGGCCTCGGCGGCGCGTTCCTCGGCAACGAGCTGTTCGGCAACCGCGGCGGCGGCAACATCGGCGGCGGCGACGGCGGCTCGTACGCCGGAACCGGCACCGATCCGGGCTCCGCGGCGGACGCCGGCGGCTGGCAGAGCGACGCCGGCCAGATCGATACGTCGTCGGGCGGCGGCGGTTCGTGGGGTGATTCCGGCGGCGGCGACTCCGGCGGCGGCTGGGGCGGCGGCGACTCGGGCGGCGGCGGAGGCGACTCCGGCGGCGGCTGGTAGCCTTCGCACAAAATGTGCGAAGGCGCGTCGCATCCTGCGACGCCATCGCCATTGCAGCGAACGCGCGAGCGCTCGGGGGTACCCGGGCGCTCGATTCGTCTACGGGCTAGGTGGCCGGTCTTGCGGACGGCTTTGGTGATGCGACCGCTGGGCTTGGCGCCGGCGCGCCGGGTGTGGTGCTTGGCGCGCTTGTCGGCGTGGCGCTTGGTGCGGTGACTGGGGCGCCGCTCGGTGCCGCGGCGGGGGCCGTCGAGGTGGCCGGTGAGGCGCCGGGGGCTGGGGAGGCCGGGCCGTACGGGGACGGGGTGGGGGAGACCGCCGACTCGGCGTGCAGCGCCGGGAAACCCTGGCTCAGGCGCAGGCGCGCAAAGTGCGCTTCTTTGGACGTGGGATAGTTCTTCGCGAGGAAGTCGTACATCGCGCGGGCGTGGCTGCGCGCGTCCTGCGTTTGCACGTCCTGGTAGAGCTGCGCGAGATGATACGCGGTCGGGGCGATCCAGCGGTCCTTCGGATATTTTTGCGCCCACGCGCGGAACGACGACTCGACCAGCCCCGCGTCGTGCACGATCGAGGCGTCATCGGCCCAGCGCTCGTGGTATGAGCGACCTAATGCGTTGATCTTCATGCGCACGGAGATCGCGCTGTACTTGAACGGTCCGAAGTACTCGTCCGCCGGCGCATCGGTGGTGTTCGACGACGTGGCCGCGTGCGCGGCTTTGGGGGCGCTCGCGGTCGCGGTTTTCGGTGCGCTCGTGGGTTTCGGAGCTGTCGCGCCAACCGTGGCGGCGACCAGCGCGAGTCCGAGCGTCACCATGCGTATCATCGCTGGCTTCCTTCCCGAGAAGCCGTCCGGTCTATCGCGCCGAACCTGGCCGGCGAATGAACCGCCTCACGTTCGTCCTCGGAATCGCCGCGAGCCCCGTGCCGCTATCCGATCTCGTGCGAGGCGCGCCGTTTCCCGACGAGCAGCGGCGCGGCGGCGGACGCTTGGGCGTCGCCGCGATCGACTTGCGCGACGGGCGGCGCATCACGCAAGCCGGCACGCAGCGGTTTCCGCTCGCGAGCACCTTCAAGCTGCCGCTCGTGATGACGGTGCTCCGGCGCGTCGACGACCGCGCCGAACGGCTCGACCGGCCGATCCGTTTTACCGCGGGCGACATCATCGCGTACAGCCCCGTCGTCGCGCAGCAGCCGCGCGGCGGCACGCTGACCGTCGCGCAGCTGTGCGCGGCAGCGATCGAGCGCAGCGACAACGCGGCGGCGAACCTCTTGCTGAAGACCGTCGGCGGCCCGCGCGGCGTGACCGCGTACGTGCGCGGGCTCGGCGACCGCGACACGCGGCTCGACCGCACCGAGCCTGCGCTCAACGACGCGGCGCCCGGCGACGTGCGCGACACGACGACACCGGAAGCGATGGCGAACCTCGTCGCGCGGCTCGTGCGCGAACCGATCCTCTCGCGTATAGCCACGTCGAAGCTCTACAGCTGGCTGCGCGGCTCGACGACAGGCTTGGCGCGCATCCGCGCCGGCGTTCCCGCCGGCTGGATCGTCGGCGACAAGACCGGCACGACGAGTTCGGGCGGCAATGACGTCGCAATCTTGTGGCCGCCGCCGAACGCACGCCGCACCGCGCAAGACCGCATGCCGATCGTCTTGGCGATCTACTTCGCGGAGGTGCATGGCACGGACGCCGCGCGCGATGCCGCGATCGCGGACGTCGCGCGCAGCGTCGTGCGGCGGTTCCGCGGTTAGCGCACGCCGCCCGCGATCGGAACGCCGCCGGCGACGCGGTGGATCCAGCAGTTGATCGCGAACCGCCGGTCGGCCCACGCGCCCGACGGGACGCGCACCGGCAGCACCTCGTGCCGCATCCAGCTCGGGAACGCGACGAACGTGTCCGTCTCGGGCGCGACGTCCACGTACGGCGGCGCATCCGCGTCCGCGCCGTTCTTGCCCGGAAACGCGTAGAGCCGCAGCTCGCCGCCGCTGAAGCGCGGCGGCGACGCGGCGAAATAGTAGACGCACGAGAGGATGCGCACGCGGTCGAGGACTTCGACGGTGTCGATGTGCGCGTTGAAATGCCCGCCGTCGCCGTAGGCCGAGATCTCCAGTTCCTTCGCTTCGCCGTCACGCTCGTTCAAGCGCAGCTCATCCAGCGTCGGCACGACGATCGAGCGCACGAAGCGTTCCATCGGCGCGCGGAACGGCCCCAGATCGGCCATCAGCAGGCAGTCGCGCCGCGCCGGGTCGACGCGCTGCTCGCCCGACGTCCGGTCGTAGGCCCGCCCGGCCTCGAAGTCCGCTTCTCGGGCGACGGCGTACTCGAGCAGGGCCGCGGTCGTCGCGGGGCCCAGGACGTCGCGAAACACGCGGTGGGGACAGCGCGGGTTGACGGCCATGCGCCCGGGCTTCCCGCAGCGCGCTTGCTTCTGCTGCCAAGCTGCCGCCCGCCGGTCGCCTCGGCTGGCAATGGTTTTAAATCCCCGGTAGGGTTGCCCAGCGGCTGAACGCAGTGTACACTGCAATTCTGCCCAGCAGCCCACCGGAGGAAGCATGAACCAGGACAAGCGGACTTGGCGCGCGCCCGAGCTGATCGACATCGGCAACGTCGTCGATCTGACTGAAGGCATGGGGACGAACGTCCGCGACAACCAAGGCCAAGAACCGCCGTCATACAACCAGCCGAACCGGAACGTCCTCGACGAGGTCGAGCTCGACTAGCGCGACCGCGGCTGCGTGGGCGTCGGCGCGACCGTGAGCGCGGTTTTCGTGCATCATCGTCTCACTCCGGCGCCCACGGTGCGCCATGCGGAGGTCGACGGGCTGCGCGTCGTCCTCGACCTCGACACCGAGACCTACCGCGTCCTGGACGACGCCGCTACCGTGCTGTGGCGCGTGCTGACCGGCGAGGCGGACGCGACCAGCACGTTCGACGCGCTGGCACGCGAGTACGACGTTGACGCCGCGCGCTTCGGCGCCGATCTGACGGCGTTCGCGCAGCGCTGCGTCGCCGAACGGCTGCTGGAAACCGCAGATGCGCCTGATGCGCCGCCCGCGGACGCCGGCGCCGCACCGCCGCGCGCACGCTCGCGCAGCGCGAAGCGCGGGATGCTTGCGGCGCTCACGAGTCTGATCGCGACGCGGCGCGCGCTCGCGCGCGACGGCTTCAAGACGACGTACGAACGCTACGCTTTGCTGCCCGCCGCCGCGAACGCGCACCCGCTCGACGGCGCGCTTCCGGCGTTCGCGCGCGCGGAGAACTTCTTCGTCGCGCGCCGCGCGCCCGAGGACTGCCTGCTGCGCTCGCTTTCGCTCTATCGCTTCCTGCGCTCGGCCGGCGTGCGGGCCGAGCACGTCATCGGTGTCCGCCGTTTCCCGTTCGCCGCACACGCGTGGGTCGAATGTGACGGCTCGGCCGTGCGCGACGAACGCGCGCGGGATTTCACCCCGCTGGCGCGCATCGGGAACGCGCCGGCCGAATTCCCGGATCCGTGATCGTAGCAGACACACGCGGTGAGGCCGCCGCTACGGACGGCTTTTTCGGTCATCTGACGCGGCTCGGAGCGCTCGACGCCGGCGAGTGCGCACGGCCCGCGGAGCACCTCGGGTGTCGCGTGCTCGTGCGCGGGTATCTCGCCGACCGCGCCGCGCTGTGCGAGCGATTCGGACTGCGCTCGTTGCGGCGAGCCAGCGACGGCGAATTGCTGGCGCACGCGTTTCGGGCGTGGGGCCGCGACGTGCAGGCGCACGTCATGGGCGAATACGCCGCGCTGGTGTACGACGTGCAGGCGCGGAGCGCACTGCTCGTGCACGACGCGCTCGGGATCGCGCCGCTGTTCTACGCGCTGCGCGCCGGAGGCGTCGCGTTCGCGACCGACATCGCCGACCTCGTCGATGCGGAAGCCGCGGCGAACGTGGACGACGAGTACCTCGCCGACTTCCTCGCTTCCGGTTTCATGAGCAGCGAGCGCACACCGTACGCGTCGGTCCGGCGCATGTTGCCGGGGCAGAGCATGTGGTGGTCGAACGGCGAGCTGCGCGCGCTGCGCACGTGGGATCTCGCAGACGTCGCACCGGTTCGCTGCCGTGACGACCACGAGTATGAAGAGCGCTTTCGCGCGCTGCTCGCCGCGGGGGTGCACGCCGCGCGCGATCCCGCCGGCCCGACGTGGATGTCGCTGTCGGGCGGACTCGATTCGTCGAGCATCGCGTCGGTCGCGGCGCGCGACGACGCGCGCGGCCTCGCCGCCTATTCCATCATGTGCACCACGTGGCCCGACGCCGACGAGGAGCCCTGGATGCGCGCGGTCGTCGAGCGCTACGATCTGCCGTGGCACAAGGTGGAGATCGAGTCGATGCTGCCGTTCTCGCAGCTCCCCGGCGGGTTTCACGGCGAGCCCACGCAGGCCGTGATCGCCGAGCAGCAGCTGCAGATCGAGAACGAGCTCTTGCGGTCGCACGGCGCGCAGGTGATGCTGAGCGGTCACGCCGGCGACACGGTGCTGTGCGCATCGCCCGGCGTCGTTCCGACGCATCTCGCCGATCCGCTGTTCGACGGTAACCCGCTGGCGGCGCTGCGCGCGATGGGCGCGTGGCGGAACGGCGCGCGCGACGGCCGCTCGTACTCGCACTGGCTGCTGCGCGGCGTCGTCGAGCCGGCCGTCGATCACCTGCGCGGCAACCGCATGCGCAACGGCGACCGTCCGCCGCTGCCGCCGTGGTTCGAGCCCGCGTACGCGCGCGCGATGCGGCTCGAAAAGCGCGCGACGCGCAGCATGGCGCCGCGCTGCCGCCACCCGGGCCGGCAAACGCTGTGGCACGCGCTGTGGGTGATGTCGATGTCGATGGCGACGATCCCGCGGCGCCGGATGAGCTACGCGATCCGCAGCCCGCTCTTGTACCGGCCGCTGGTCGAGTTCATGTGCGCCATCCCGTGGGAGCAGAAGCTGCGCCCGCGCTGCGACCGCTATCTGCAGCGCCGCGCGCTCGAGGGCGTGCTGCCGGAGCTCGTGCGGCGGCGCGCGAGCAAGGGCAGCGGCAACCCGTCGATGGTCGAAGGCTTGCGGCGCTCGCGCGACTGGTTCGGCTATCTATGCGACACGCCGCTGATCGCGCAGCGCGGGATCGTCGATGTGGACCGGTGGCGGCTCGCCGTCCGCCAGGCGAGCGTCGGTCAAACGCACGAGGACCGGTTCTTCCTCGCGGCGATCGCGGTCGAGGTGTGGCTCAAACAGCTGCAAGAGCACCGCGCCGGCCTGCGCGCCCGAGAAGCGGCGGGCGCGCGCTGATGAGCGCAGTTGCCTCGGGTTCGGCGTCTGCTGCGTTGCGCTGGACCGTCCCGGCGCCCGTCAAGCGCGTGCCGTTCGAGAAGCTGCTGCCGCTGATCCGGGCGGGTGTCGCGGCCGCGCCGGAACGCGCCGATCTCGCGCTGCAGCTTGCGAAGACGCTGTTTCAAGCTGACTGCTTGACGGAGCTCGTCGACCGCTTTCGATCGAGCGCCGCGCGCTCTGATGCGAGTCCGGAGCTGCTGTACTATCTCGGTTACGCCGCCGCGATGACGAACGATCGCGCGCTGGCGGTCGATGCGCTGCGCGGCGCGGCGGACAACGGTTTCGACGCTGCGTTCGGCCATCTCGCCGAGGCGTTGCGCGGCGCGGGCCGGCCGGATGACGCGCTCGCGGCGGCGCTGCGCGGGCTCGAACGCGCACCGTCGGACTTCAAGTCGCTGGGGATGGTCGTGCGATTGCTGCTCGACCGCAACGAACCGGAACGCCTCTGGACGATCTGCGCGGACCTTCGCGCGACGGGCGTGTGGAACGCGTACGTTCCGTCGGCGATGGCACTCGCGGCGACGACGGCCGCGCAGCACGCGGAAGTCGCGGCGCTGATCCATTCGGCGCGGTGGTTCGCGGCAGCGCAGCTCGACGTGCCGGACGGCTTCAACGAACGGCTGTCGGCGGAGCTTCTGGCGCACGCAGCGCTGTCGAAGTTGCCGTCGACGAAGGCCACGAGCGGCGCCGGGCGACGAATCGACCAGCTGCAGCTCACCGCGGGGCCCGTCGCACGCGATCTGCTCGCGCGCATCCGCGCCGCCGTCGATGCGTACGCCGCGCAGCGGCAAGCCGAATCGGCGCATCCGATGATCGCCGCACGACCGGCCCACGTCGCGCTGAACGCCTGGGCGCTGGCGGTGCATGACGACGGGCACGAAGACTGGCACATGCACCCGGGCGGTTGGATCAGCGGCGTCTACTACGCCGCGGTACCGCAAAGCATGCCGCCCGTCGCGCCGCATGACGATAGGCACCCGGGCGCGATCGAGTTCGGACCGTTTCCGTTCGGCGGTGAACGCGACGTGCGGTCATGGCCGCGCGCACATGTGACGCCGCAGCCCGGCATGCTGCTGTTGTTCCCGTCGTATTACGGACACCGCACCTATCCGACGCGCGTCGGCGACCCGCGGATCGTCGTCGCGTTCGACGTGGTGCCCGCGGCGGCGCCCGAGGAATCGCGCTGATGCAGTCCATCACCGGCGCGACCGTCGTGTCGCGGAGCCCATCGGTGGTGACGGCCGAGATCGACGGCGAGATCATGATGATGAGCATCGAGCACGGCCGCTACTGGAACCTCGACGACGTCGGCACCGACATCTGGCAGCGCATCGATCCGCCGTGCTCCTTCGACGGATTGGTCGACGCGCTCGCGGCGGAGTACGACGCCGAACGTGCCGTGATCGCGGCCGACGTGCAGTCGTTGCTGCAGCGCATGATCGCGGAAGACGTCGTCCGGCTGACCTGAAGCACGCCGGGACTCGCGCGTCACCGCGCGACGACATACGGCAGCAGCGCGTCGAGCCGGCGGTCGGTGATGCCCGACACGTCGAGCAGCTCGTCGACCGCTGCGAACGGACCGTTCGCCTCGCGGAACGCGACGATGCGCTCCGCGAGGCCCGGCCCAATGCCCGGGATCGTCGCAAGCTCGCCCGCGTCGGCGGCGTTGATGTCGACCTGGCTCGCGGGCGGAGGTTCGTCGGCCCGCGCGTGCCGGTGCGGCCGGCCTCGGCGCGGGCCGTGCGGGCGGCGGCCCCCGCCGTGGCGGGCCGCGCCGCTCGTCCGCGCGGGTGCGGCGAGCGGCGCGCCGCGGGTGGGGACCACGATCTCGTCGCCGTCGCGGAGGTGCGCGGCGAGGTTCACCGCGACGAGGTCGGCGCCGGGCTTGGGTCCGCCGGCGAGCGCGAGCGCGTCCTTCGCGCGCGCCTCCGGGCGAACGGGGTAGACGCCGGGCCGCACGACCTCGCCGGCGACGTAGACCATCGCTTGCGGGGGCGGCGCGCCGCGGACGCGACCGCCGTCCGCTTGTGGTGCCGATTTGGACCAGCCGCTTGCGGCGACGGTCGGCGGCGGGACGGGGCGCAGCAGGACGGCGGCGGCGACGGCGGCCGCCGCGAGAACCGGGATCAAACGCTTCACGCCTGTCCATCACGCGCAACGGTCGCTTCGCCAAGGCCTCCGCAGGGCGGGCGCCGCAAGGGTTCAGGGAACCGAGCGCTCGAATGGGGTTCTATCGGCACCGGCACACGCGCATACGCGCCGCGCCGCGTCGTGCCGGACCTTCATCACGACAGGAATCATACAGATGTTTCGGACCCCGCTCATGGTCGCGCTCGGCGCGGCATTTTTATTCGCTTCGACGGCGTGCTCAGGCGACAAAGGCCCGCTCGCCGTCGAAAGCGTCCACCTCGCCAAGGACAACGGCAGCGGCGGTATCGGCGACACCGTATCGGACTTCCACCCGAAGGACGGCCCGATGCACTGCGTCGCGACACTGAACAAAATCGAAAGCGGTGCGAAGATCCACATCGAGTACGTCGCCGTCGACGCGGGCGGGATGAAGGACAAGAAGATCGTCGAGACCGACCTCACGACCGGTGCGATCGACAACACCGCGGACGGAAAATTCTCTCTGCCCAACCCGTGGCCGGTCGGAAAATACCGTTGCATGGTTTCGCTGAACGGCGCTGCGGCGAAGAACGTGGACTTCGCCGTGACCGCGAGCTGATCGCCCGCCGGATGGTCGCGCCGCGCCGCTTCCTCGCGATGGTATCGCTGATGCTCATCGGCCTCGGGGTTGCGGCGAGCGCCGCCGACGTCGCGATCCCGCGGTCGCCGGCGCGATGGGTAACGGACACGAGCGGTCTTCTCGAGCCGCAGACGGTCGCGTCCCTCGACGCTCGTTTGCGGGCGTATCAGACCAAGACCGGACACCAAGTTCTCGTGTACGTCACGCCGACGACGGGCGATGCACCGATGGAGGACTGGACCGTCCAGGCGTTCCGGCGCTGGAAGGTCGGCCGCAAAGGATTGGACGACGGTCTGGTCCTTTTCGTGTTTCCAACCGACCACAAGGTGCGGATCGAGGTCGGGTACGGATTGGAGCAAACGGTTCCTGATGCGACCGCGTCGCGCATCATCCGCGAGACCGTCACTCCGAAGCTGCGCGCCGGCCAGCCCGATGCGGCGCTGGTCGCCGGCGTCGATCGCATCCTCGGCACCATCGGCGGTGAGGCGTCGCGTGGATCGGCCGCGCCTCCCGCGGACGAATCGAGCTCCACGGGAGACTGGGCGGTGGTCGGGATCGGATTTCTCGCGACGTTCTTGCTGATCGGCGGTATTTTCGTCTTCGTCGCGCGCATGCCGAGGCGCGGATTGGTCATTTCCGGTGAGCTCCGGCACGGCCGGAAGGGGTGGCGTTGGAGCCGCACGACGCCGGCTCGGTCGGCCGGAACCGGCGGCTTCTGGGGCGGCGGATCTTCCGGCGGCGGAGGTTTTTCGGGCGGCGGCTTTTCGGGCGGCGGCGGTTTCTCCGGCGGCGGAGGCGCGAGCGGCTCCTGGTGATCCCGGCGACGTCGACGGTCGCTCGCCAAGGCCTCGGCCGGGTCGTGCCGTAGATTCCCGGTTCCATGCACGAGGAGAGAACGTACGACTTCCGCGCCGTCGAGCGCAGCCTGCAGGAGCGCTGGGAGCGCGACGGCATCTACGTCGCGCGCGACGACGACCCGCGCGAGAAGTACTACGTGCTCGAGATGCTGCCGTACCCGTCGGGCGATCTGCACGTTGGGCATGCGAAGAACTACACACTCGGCGACGCGATCGCGCGCATCCACCGCATGCGCGGCAAGAACGTCGTGCACCCCATGGGCTGGGACGCCTTCGGGCTGCCGGCCGAGAACGCGGCGATCCAGCGCGGGATCGATCCCGGAGAGCTGGACGCGCGAGAACATCGAGAACATGCGCCGCCAGCTGCGGCTGATGGGCACCGGCTACGACTGGACGCGCGAGCTCGCGTCGTGCGATCCGGAATACTACCGCTGGAACCAGTGGTTTTTCATCCGGCTGTTCGAGAAGGGGCTCGCGTACAAGCGCGAGGCGCCGGTGAACTGGTGCCCCGTCGACCAGACGGTGCTCGCGAACGAGCAGGTCGAGGACGGTAAGTGCTGGCGCTGCGGCGCCACGGTCGAGCGGCGCAACCTCGCGCAGTGGTTCTACAAGATCACCGACTACGTCGAGCGGCTGCTGGCCGGGCTCGACCGGCTCGACGGCTGGCCCGACCGCATCCGCACGATGCAGCGCAACTGGATCGGCAAGAGCGAAGGCGTCACGTTCGCGTTCGACGTCGAGAACGTCGAGGCGCAGATCGAGGTGTTCACGACGCGCATCGACACGGTGTTCGGCGCGACGTTCGTCGCGGTTGCGCCGGAGCACCCGGTGGTCGCGAAGATCTTCGAGAAGTTTCCGAAGTCGCGGCGGCGCGTCGAGGAGTTCGCCGCGACGCTCACGAGCAAGAGCGAGCTCGAGCGCACGCAGCTCATGGAGAAGACCGGCGTGCCGACGGGCGCGTACGCGATCAACCCGCTCTCGCGCGAGCGCATCCCGATCTGGGTGACGAACTACGTGCTCGCGGAGTACGGCACGGGCGCCGTGATGGGCGTGCCCGCGCACGACGAGCGCGACTTCGAGTTCGCGAAAAAGCACGCGCTGCCGGTCGCGCAAGTGATCACGACGCCCGACGGCTCGCTGCGCGCGCCGCTGCACGAAGCGTACGTCGAAGACGGCAAGCTGATCGCGTCGGGCGAGTACATCGGGATGAAGTCCGCGACGGCGCGCCGTGCGATCGCCGCGCGGCTCGAAGCGATGGGCCGCGGCAAGACCACGACCAACTACCGCATCCGCGACTGGCTCGTGTCGCGCCAGCGCTACTGGGGCACGCCGATCCCGATGATCGTGTGCCCGGCGGACGGCATCGTCGCGGTGCCCGACGACCAGCTCCCGGTGCTGCTGCCCAAAGACGTGCAGTTCACCGGGCAAGGCTCGCCGCTCGCGAACGACCCGGCGTTCATGAACGTGACGTGCCCGAAGTGCGGCGGGCCGGCGACGCGCGATCCCGACACGATGGACACGTTCGTGGACTCGTCGTGGTACTACGCGCGCTATCTCGACCCGCACAACGACGCGAAGCCGTTCGACGACGCGCGCGCGTCGGCGTGGATGCCCGTCGACCAATACATCGGCGGCGCGGAGCACGCGGTGCTGCACCTGCTGTACGCGCGCTTCTTCTACATGTTCATGATCGACGAAGGCTACGTGCACGGCGACGACGAGCCGTTCACGCGGCTGTTCAACCAGGGCCTGCTGCTCTACAACGGCGACAAGATGTCGAAGTCGCGCGGCAACGTCGTGGGGATCGACGAGACCGTGGAGACGTACGGCGTCGACGCGATGCGGCTGTTCTTGCTCAAGGCGGCGCCGCCCGAGGACACGCTGGACTGGACCGACGAAGGGATCGTCGGGCGCGTGCGCTTCGTGCAGCGGATCTGGCGCGCGGCAGAGCCGCTCGTGGCCGTTGCGCGCACGGCGCCGCTGGACCGTTTGCCGGAGATGCGCGGCGACGCGCAGCGCGCCCTCGTGCGCGCGCTGCACGTGGCGCTGGAGTCCGGCAAGAACGAGACGGAGACGCACCGCTTCCACTACAACGTCACCACCGCGAAGCTCGACGAGCTGATCAACTTGCTCACCGCCGCGCTGCGCGAGCCGGGCGCGTCGGATGATCCCGCCGTGCGGTACGTCGTGCACGCGCTGCCGATCGTGCTCGCGCCGTTCGCGCCGCACCTCGCCGACGAGCTGTGGTCGCGGATGGGCTACGAGCGCAGCGTTCATCTGGAGCCGTGGATCGAGCCCGATCCCGTTGCGCTGGCCGTCGCGGAGATCACGCTCGTGGTGCAAGTGAACGGCAAGGTGCGCGCGAAGATCCAAGCCGAGCCGGGGATCGCGGAGGACGACGCGTTCGCGCTGGCGATGCGCGAGCCCACCGTCACGGCGCAGATCGACGGCAAGCAGGTGCGCAAGCGCATCTTCATCGCGGACAAGCTGCTCAACATCGTGGCCGCGTAACGAGAGCGGAGAGCATCATGAGCGAACGTGCACCGTACGAGATCCGGCCCGACGACGCGCTCGTCGTCGTCGACGTCCAGCACGACTTTCTGCCCGGCGGCGCGCTCGGCGTCGCCGACGGCGAGCGCATCTTCGATCCCATCGACGAGCTCGCGCCGCGCTTCGCGCGCGTGTACGCGACGCGCGACTGGCATCCCGAGAACCACTCGTCGTACGAGCAATACGGCGGGCCGTGGCCCGTGCACTGCGTCGCAGGCACGCACGGTGCGGCGTTCGACGCGCGGCTGCCGCTCGACCACGTCGACGCGGTGATCGACAAGGGCACCGACCGCGAGACCGACGGCTACAGCGGCTTCGCCGCGACGACGCTGGACCGCGACTTGCGCGAGCACGGCGTGCGGCGCGTGTTCGTGTGCGGGCTCGCGACCGACTACTGCGTGAAGGCGACGGCGCTCGACGCGAAAGCCGCCGGCTTCGACGTCGTCGTGCTCGAAGACGCGTCGGCCGCGGTGAACGTGAACCCCGGCGACGAGCAGCGCGCGCTCGACGAGCTGCGCGCGGCGAACGTCGCCGTCGCGAAAAGTACCGACGTCGCGGGGAGCGCGGCTGCAGCCGTACGGCGCTAGCGTCGCCGCCGTCGAGCCGCACGGGCTCGACGCGATCGGCGCGCAAGAGCGCCACGGAAAACCGAGCGATCTGTTCCGGCTGTGGTTCGCCGCGAACGCCGAGACCGCGACGTTCGCCGTTGGCATCCTCACGACCGCGCTGTTCGGCACGTCGTTCGCCGGTGCGGCGCTCGGCATCGTCGCGGGGAACGCGCTGGCGTACGCGGTCGTCGGACTGCTCTCGCGCGGCGGACCGCGCTTCGGGCTGCCGCAGATGGTCGTGTCGCGGCGCGCGTTCGGCCGCGACGGGAACGTCGGGCCCGCGGTGCTGGCGTTTCTCGCGGGCGTCGGCTGGTTCGCGATCGACAGCGTGTTCGGCGCGCAGGCGCTCGCGGCGCTCGCGCACACAGCGTATCCTCTCGCACTCGCGGTCGTGCTTTTCGCGCAGATCGTGCTCGCGGTGTACGGGCACAACGCGATCCATGCCTTCGAACGCTACGCCGGCGTGCTGCTCGCGCTCGGGTTCGTCGCGATCGCCGCCGGAACGCTCGCGCACGCGCACCTCGGCGCGCCGTTCGATCCGCACGCGCCGGCGGCCGCGGGGGGTGAAATCGGCGGCGTGATCTTCTCCGCTGCGCTGGCGTTCTCGTACGCGATCGGGTGGGGGCCGGCCGCGTCGGATTACGCGCGCTATTTGCCGGATTCCAGCGCGCCGCGCGCGGTGAGCTGGTGGGCGGCGCTGGGCGGGTTCATCCCGTCGACGCTGCTGGAGCTGCTCGGCGCGGCGGCGGTCACCGCGGTGCGCGCGCCCGGCATTGCCGCCGCGACGCCCGCCGACACGATTCGCTTGCTGTTCGGCGGCGGGCCGCTCGCGACGATCGGATTGCTCACCGTGCTGCTCGGCACGCTGAGCGCGAACTGCTTGAACTTGTACTCCGGCGCGCTGTCGGCGCTCGTTGCGTGGGACGCGCGGCGGCGGCCGCTGTTCGCGCTCGCGACTGGCGCAGCGTTCGCGCTGCTCGTCGCGGTGCTGCTGCTCGCGGCGCGCGCGAACGATCCCACCGCGCGCTACGCGCCGTGGATCGTCGCGACCGCGGCACTCGCCGTCGGCGCGCTCACGGCGGCGGTCGTCCGGTGGACGCTCGTGCGCTGGCAGTCCGCGCTCGCCGTCGGCGTGCTCGGCGGCGCACTCGCGCTCGCGGGGAGCGATCCCGCGAGCACCGCACATCTCTACACGAATTTTCTGTCGCTGCTTTCGACGTGGGCGGCGCCGTGGGCGGCGGTGCTGCTCGCGACGCGCGGCACCGTCACCGCGCGCGCGACGAACTCGCGCGCGCTCGTCGCGTGGCTCGCCGGGATCGCAGCGTCGCTTCCGTTCTGGCAGCAGTCGTGGTTCACCGGACCGCTCGCGGCCGCGCATCCGCAGCTGGGGGACGTCTCGTACTTCGTGTCATTCGCCGTCGCATTCGCGATCGCGACGGCGCTCCGCAAGAACGCTCCGGCGCCAGAGGTAGACTAAAGCCCCTACGGGGCCGCCGCAGCCATTGACCTGTCAGCACTGAACGGGGAAGCGAGCGGGTCCGCGTCGCACTTGCCGCCATGACGCATACCACCATCCGCACCGCGGTTGTCGCGGCCCTCGCGTTCGGCGCAGGGCTGGCCGTCGCGCATGCGCCCCAACCCGCGCGCGCCGCGGCGCCGCCGCTCCAAGCCGCCGTGATCGACGTCGGCGCGCTGGCGCCGTCGGACCTCCCGACCCCGACCGCCGCATCGCCGAACCTGCGCAGCAAGATGCTCGCCGTCGCGGACGGTGCGACCGCGCAAGTGCAGATCGGCACGGTCGCCAAGCACTATCACGCCGACGCGAACGAGATCCAGATCGTCATCTCGGGCTCGGGCACCGAATGGCTCGGTGACAAACAGGTCGCGCTCAAGCCGGGCACGATGCTGATCATCCCCGCCGGCACGCCGCACGCCGGCACGACGGACGCGAACCTGAAGATCGTCGCGATCAAGACGCCGCCGCAAGCGGCAACGGACGTGCACCCGGTTCCGTAGCCCTTGCCGCGCGGTGTCGTCTGCGCAGACGACACCGTGCGATGCAATCACACAACCGGCGCGACGTCGTGCGGCTGCTGCTTTTCCTCGGGTTCCGCTGTACCAGGCAGAGCGGCCCTCACGACATCTTCCGGCATCCCGATGGGCGATTGACGTGCGTGCCGCGGCACGCTATCATCCCGGCCGGAACATGTCGCACGATCGCTCGCCATATCACGATGCTTCCTCAACGCTTCGAGAGGCTGGTACGCCGGTGAACGAAGTCACGGTAACGATCCTTCGCGACCAAGAGTCACCGGAATGGTGGCTCGCCAGCTTCACATGGGCCGACCAGTCGTATACCACCCAAGGCGCGATCGTGGACGAAGCGCGCTACATGGCCGCCGACCTGCTCAAACTCCTGGGCGCCGACGAGCACACCGAGGCAGTATTCGTGCTGGACGACCGCGCTACGCTTTCAGCCGTGCTGGCGCATCCCGTCACGCCGTCGCTCGCAGCGGAAGCGACCGTGGCGGACACGGCTGCGCAGTCATGACGCCGCGGCGGTTCGTTCCTTTTCCTTGAAGAACTCGTAGGTGTTGCGCATCCCTTCGATCAGCGGGACGTGCGCTTCCCAGCCGAGCTCGCGCTTTGCTTTGGCCGGGTTGAAGTACACTTCGCGGGCGTCGCCCGGGCGGCGTTCGGCGCGCGTCACGGGCGCTTCGAAGCCCGTCACCTCCACCATCGCGCGGTAGATCTCGTTCACCGACGTTTTCTTGCCCGTGCCGATCACGTACGTTCCCGCGGAGCCTTGGGTGAGCGCGGTGACGTTGGCGCGCACGACGTCGCCGACGTACACGTAGTCGCGCGTCTGCTCGCCGTCCCAGTCGATGCGCACGCCTTGGCGCTGTAAGAATTTTCCGAGGAAGATGGCGATGACGCCCGCTTCGCCGTTGGGGTCTTGGCGCGGGCCGTAGACGTTGCCGTAGCGCAGCGCCGTGTAGTCCAGGCCGTGATCGCTCTGAAAGAACCGCAGGTAGTGCTCGGTCACCATCTTGGTGATGCCGTACGGCGACACCGGGCGCTGCGGCGAGCTCTCGTCGACCGGCATCTCGTCGACGTCGCCGTATGTCGCGGCGCTGGACGCGAAGATCACCTTGCGCGTGCCCGCCTTCACCGCGGACTCGAGCACGTTGAGCATCCCGATCACGTTGACGTTCGCGTCGTACTTCGGATCGCGCGAGCCGATCGCGACGGAGTGCTGCGCCGCGTGATGGCACACGATCTCGGGCTTGAACTCCGAGAAGATGCGCTGGATGCCGTCGTCGCGGATGTCCATGTGCACGAACGACACCCCCTCGGGGATGTTCTCGCGGCGGCCGCCGCCGTGCGACCACAGGCTGTCGACGACGACGACCTCGTGCTTCTCGGCGACGAGCGCGTCGACGATGTGCGATCCAATGAATCCGGCTCCGCCGGTGACGACGATACGCATGCGAGCACCCTGGGTTCGGCCTCTCCGGGCGCTCTCCCCTAGCGCCAGCAGACGAGCGCGTGATGGAACGGTGTGACCCGCGCTCCGCTGTTCCTTCCCGCCGTCGGGATTCATCGCCGCGATCGTCGCCGACGCGCACGGTCTCGCCGCGGCCGCGTGCTTCGCGGCGCTGGGTTTGGTCGCGTACCGGTGGACGCGGCTGCTTGCGGCGTTCGTGCTCGCCGGGATCGTGCTCGCGCGGCTGTACGGGCATCCCCCGATGGTGACGGGGGAGACGCGCACGTCGCGCTTCGCAGGTACGGTGGTCGGCGACGTGCGCGCGGATGAGAACGGCGCGACGTTCGCGCTCGCGCTCGACGGCGGGCTCGTCGTGCGCGCGCACGTGCGCGACGCGACGATCGTGCCGGGAGAGCATCTCGTGGTGCGCGGGCGGCTCGTGCCGTTCGACGAGGCGCGCAATCCCGGCGAACCGTCGCGGCGCGCGATCGCGCTTGGCGAAGGTCTCGCCGGCGAGCTCGCCGGGGATCGCGTCGTCGCGCGCGCACCGCCGGATCCGCACGACGTGCGAACGTGGGCGGCGCGGGCGCGCGCATCGTTGTCCGCGCGCTTGCGCTCAGTGCTGCGCGAGCCGGAAGCGACCGTGATCGCGGGCGCGTTGTGGGGCGAGCGCGGCACGCTGCCGCGCGAACTGCGCGACGATTTCCAGGCGACCGGCACGGTGCACGTGCTCGTCACCGCCGGACTTCATCTCGGCGTGATCGCGTGGCTGGTGGGGCACCTCTTGCGGTTCGCGCGCCTGCAGCGCAGGGCGGTGTCGCTGTCGACGATCCCGTGTGTCGTCGCGTATGCGTGGCTGAGCGGCGCGCACTTGCCGTCGCAGCGCGCCGCCGTGATGGTGTCCGTGGCGCTGCTCGCGGGCGCGTACGGCGCACGCCTGATCTCGTGGAACTCGCTGGCGCTCGCGGCGCTCACGGTCGCTGCGCTGTGGCCCGCGTCCGTGACGACCGTCTCCTTCGCGCTGTCGTTCTCGTGCGTGACCGCGATCGTGCTGTTCGCGCGGCCGCTGGGTCACTGGCTGGAACGATGGGCCATGCCCGAAAAAGCGCGCGAAGCGCTCGCGCTGACGATCGCGACGCAGATCGGCGTGTGGCCGCTGAGCGCGGCGACGTTCGGCGTGGTCGCACCGTATGCGGTGCTCGCGAATGTCATCGTCGTTCCGGCGACGCTGGTCGCCATGGTCGCCGGGATCGCGGCGATCGCGTTCGCGCAGCTCCCGGTGCTCGGGCCGTCGGCGGCGACGATTGCGGCGTGGACCGTGGACGTGATGCTGCACGTCGTCACGACCGTCGCCGCGCTGCCCGGCGCGCGGGTGTGGGTCGCGCCGCCGCCCGCGCTCGCGATCGTCGCCTACGACGCGGTAGCGGTGCTCGCGGCGTTGGTGCTGCGCCGCGGCGCGCGTGTTACGGTGGCGCTGCTCGTGCTCGCGGGAGCGGGCGTGCTCGCGACGACGCTGCGCCTTCCGGACGGGCGGCTGACGATCACGATGCTCGACGTCGGCCAGGGCGACGGGATCGTCGTCCGCACACCGCGCGGGCACACGATCCTCATCGACAGCGGCGGCCGCCTCGAACGCGGCCCCGCCGTCGACGGCCGTTCACCCGCGGAGATCGTGGGCGAGCGCGTCGTGCTCGCATATCTCAAGCGCCAGGGGATCCGGCACGTCGATCTGCTCGTGAACACGCATCCGCACGGCGATCACGTCGGCGGATTCGCGCCGATCGTTCGCGCGCTGACGGTCGAAGCGATCGCAGACAGCGGTCAGCAATATGGAGGACGAGCGTTCGGAGACGGAATGCGCGAGGCGGCGCTGCGTCACGTCCCGATTCGCGTCGCGCGGTGCGGTGACCGGTGGGCAACCGACGACGGGGTGACGCTCTCGGTGCTCTCGCCCTGCGGCGCGCTCTTCGCCGACGGCAAGAACGACGTCAACGAGAACTCCGTAGTCATCCTGTTGGCCTATCATGAGTTTCGCACGCTGTTCATGGGAGACGCGGGATTTCAGGCGGAGCAGCGTCTCCTCGAGACTGGCCTCGATCTGCACGCCGACGTTCTGAAGGTTGGCCATCATGGATCCGCATATTCATCCGGGCCTCGCTTCGTCGCCGCCGTACATCCAAGATATGCCGTAATCAGCGTCGGCCGTCACAACCTCTTCGGGCACCCAGCGGAAACGACGGTTACAACGCTACATGCCGCCGGAGCAGCGGTTTACCGCACGGACCTCTGCGGAGCCCTAAGCGTCACAACGAGCGCTAACGATGTCACCACCCTTAGCGCCCTCACCTGCTGATGGCGCGTTTCGCTATCTGGCTCGCGAACGCGTTGGTCAGCGGTTCTCGGGAGAACCAGCGTCGATAGAACAGCGGACCGATCAGCGCTGCGATCAGCATCTCGACGTTGGTATCGTGCGGCAGCTCGCCGCGCTCGACCGCCCGCCGGATGATCGCCGCAAAAGGCTGCGCGTAGCCGTGCTGCAGTCTGCTGTAGACATCTGCAATCTCAGGATCCCGTTCTGCCGCGTCAATGATCGAAGGCAGCACCGACGCCCAGCGCGCCGTCCGTAACAGCTTGGCGAGGTCCGTCAGTAGGGCGGTCACATCACCCTCGAAGTTCCCCGTATTCGGCGTCTTCTGAGGTGTGCCGATCGCCGCACACGCGTCGCGCAAAAGCTCCGCTCTGGTCGCCCAATGCCGATAGATCGTCGTTTTTGCGACGCCGGATCGGCGCGAGATCTCGTCGACGCTCGCCCCGGCGAAGCCTCGCTCAAAAAGCAGATCACCTGCGGCCGCGAGCACGGTCGCGCGCGAGCGGCGGACCCGCTCATCGGTCGGCCTGCCGGCACCGCCGGCCGCCGCACGTGGTTCCGTCATGCAATTTCTTCCGGGCAGCACGGAGGGGATAGACAGATTCGCTACGATACAGTAGCGTATTGGATACCCCAAGGGAAAAACCCTGCGAACCGTAGGCCACAAGGAGTCAGCATGAAATTCGCGTCCACTCGTCTGATCGCTGCGGACATCAACGCCATGGTGTCGTTCTACGAGATGGTGACCGGACTCAAGGCGGAATGGCTCGCCCCCGTCTTCGCGGAGATCGTCACTCCGGCGGCCACGCTGGCGATCGGCAGCGCAGAAACAGTTGCGTTGTGGAAGGCCGGGAGCGCCGAGCCGGGGGCCAATCGCACCGCCTACATCGAGTTTCAGGTCGAGGACATCGACTCGGACTACGCGCGCCTAAAAGATGCGGTGCCGATCGTGCATGAACTGAAAATGATGCCGTGGGGTAATAAGACGTTCCAGTTCCGCGATCCGGAAGGGACAGCTGTCTCACTGTACATGCCGGCGACCGATGAGACAAAACAACGATTCGGCGCGCGTTAGCCGAACCGCGTACATGAGGATGCGCGCCGGCGGCCACCGCGGTTCCGACATCATGCGACGTACCCTCCGTCGATCGTGACGCTCGATTTCCGCGCCCAAATCGAGACGAATCTGTTCGGTGTCATATACGTCACGAAGGCTGCCCTTCCGTTCATGCGGCAGCAGCGCGCCGGTCGAAGGCGTTGAGATCGCCGATCGAGCGAAAACGGAGTTCGACCAAAAATGGCGCACCCTGAGCCTATCGACGGACTTTGACACCTAAAGCCTTCGCCGCCCGTCGTCGGAATGGTGGGAGTCGCTCGCTGAAGCTTGCTGTTTCGTCGGAGATGACTGCTCTTATCGAACGCCGGTGCTAAGCTCACCGCTGCGGCCATTGCCACTGTGGAGCGTCAAGCAGCGTTACCCCTGCGAGCCGCGTTTCGCCATCCTCTTTGTATAGCCGCAGATGTGAGCAGGCCGGCGAAGCGGCGAGCGCCGCGATCAGGGGCGCCGCGTGCGAGACGACGACGATCTGGGTGCGCTCCGCCGTCGTCAGGATTAGCCGCGCGAGCGCCGGGAGCAGATCCGGATGGAGGCTGTTCTCCGGTTCGTTGAGCACCATCAACTGCGGCGGCCGCGGCGTGAGCAGCGCGGCCGTCCAGAGCAGATAGCGCAGCGTCCCGTCGGAGAGTTCGGCGGCGCGCAGCCGGCGCGTCAGTCCGCGCTGCGCGAAGCAAAGTTCGAAAGGACCGTTCGTGTCAATCGAGAGCCGGTTCCCCGGGAACGCGTCGGCGATCGTCGCGGCGAGGGAGTCCGTGTCGCCAATCTCGAGAATCGTCTGCAGCGCCGCCGCAACATTCCCGCCGTCGTCCGCGAGGACGGGTGAGTAGGTGCCGATTTGCGGAAGCCGCGCCGGCGCATCGGCGTCCGTGCGGAACTGGTCGTAAAAGCGCCAGCTGCGCACGGTCTCGCGGATCTCGAGCATCTCCGGTGCGCGAACCGGGTCGGAGATGCTTCCGAGCATGCTGTCGGTGTCGGCGAGGTGCTCCGTCAACACCACCGGTCCGTCGTCATCGCCGGACATCGCGTGCACAAGGTTGTTACGGCGCTCGACCATCGCGCTGCGCGGGCGGTAGACCGGGCCGTGCCAGATGCTCTCGCGCTTGACGAGCGCATCGTTCACGAAGGCGGACCGCGAGGGGATCGGGCGACCGAGGTCGATGGCGTATCCGTAGACGTCGCCGGCGAAGCCCAGCTTGAGCGCGACCGGTTCGGGACGCGTGACGCCCTTTTGGGAGCCGGCCCACAAGGTCGAACGCAGGCCGCCCTCGCGCGCGAGCGACGCGACCATGGAATTCTGAGCGGCGTCGGCGAGCAGCCGTAAGGCGCGATACAGGCTCGTCTTCCCGCTCCCGTTCGCGCCCGTGACGAGCGTCAGCGCCGCCAACGGCAAGACGACATTGCGCAGTGAACGGTAACCGTTGACCGCGACAACGCGCAGCATTCAGCAGCGGGTCTCGAAAGCAAGTACTCTACATGGAGTTGTTCTCAGATGCGTCGACCCTCGTGGTTCCCGTGAACGCCAAGACGGTCTTCACGGCAGGTTGCAGCGTTGACGATAGTGGGAAGTCGGCTTTTGCCAGCGGCTCGCACAGCCCTGGGGAAAGGTGTCGCTTGAAGTTGCCGGCCACATCGACGGCCATCGCAAGACAGGCGTCAAAATCCGCGCCCTTGGTCGAGCACGAGCGAGGGAAAGGAGCCGTCGCGAACACGCGGCGGCCCCTCGTGGCACTCGCCGGCTTACAGGATCGTCGGTTCGAGCGCTGCGGTCGGATTGATCTGCTGGATGTTGGCGGCACCGTCGCAGATGACCGAGTAACCGCCGACGCGGTTGACGCCGTTGGTCTTGCCCATCTGCTGGAAGTAGTCGCTGACCCACACGAGTCGGGTCTTGCTGTTGTTGCCGGCCGTCTGCTCGTAGTTCGCAAGCGCATAGCGCTGGCAGAACTTGACCGGATCGGACCAAGACGTGTTCGCCGCGAAGGCGTTGCGCGCGAATTGGTGGCACTGGCCGACGACGGATTGGAGGTTCGGGCCGCTGAATGTCTGCGTCGCGAGCACTGCGCCGCCGCTCGGGCCCGGCGAGTACGCCGGCGCGAATCCGGTGGAGACTTCCGCTACGCACGTGTAGGTGACGACGGGCGCCGCGAACGCGGGGGCGGAGGCTCCGGCAAGTCCCAGCGCGAGTGCGATGCTCGACAACGAGACCGCACGGAGACGTCCGAGGAACATGGAGTTCATGATGATGTGTTCACTTTCGTCAGAAGGAAGAGTGCGGCGTTGATCGCCGTGACTCGATCCTAGCGACGATGCTTTCAGGGCGCTTTCACGCCCGGCCGGTCGGCCCTCAGCGCGTGCCGAGGCGCCTCAGTGCCGATGCAGTGGCGGTGCAGTCGCCGCGCGGTTCGGGCGGTGCGAAGCGCTCGTCGGCGCTTCGCGCTAGCAACGCCGCTGCTGTGGCGTGCGCGACCGTGGCTGCACGCACGCTCGTTCAACGCAGTCGTGCTCACCGCACACGAGTCGGCAAAAGGTTACGCCGAGTGCTCTTGCCAGATCAGGCAAGACCCGTTTGTCGGCGGGTTTGCCGGATTCCAGGCCCTTGATCGTGCCCGCGAAGACGCCCGAGGCTGTCGCTAGATCGTAGACGCTGTAGCCGCGTTGAATGCGGAGGCGGAAGATACGCGCCGAGAGCAGTTCCACCGGCGCGACCCTGCGTCGTCCGTTGCGCTGTTTTGGGCAAGGGGGCGGCCAACGTTTCGGCGTCATCGTTTGGCCTTGATGCACCAGTATGCGGCTTCGATCGCGTAGCTGATCGACGCGCGAAGGCAGACGCAGGCGAAACGCACGTGCGACGCACGTGCGGGATCGGCGGCGGTGTAACGAAAGCCGCCGGTGGACGCGTCGACGCTCGCGTCGATGCCGTTCTCGCGCAGGAAACGGACGACCACGTCGGCGTTGAAGTCGTCGTCCTGCACCAGGCCGGCCATGTTCTGGTGCTCGTCGTTGGTTACGTCCGCCATCGTGGCGTGGAACTCGGTAAGCGGCGCCATCACGCGGTCACCGGGCCGGGTTGATGAAACGGACGGATTTCGGCAGCGGAAAAATCGCGCCGAGGGCTCGACGTTGATACGTCGAACGCGCATATTGTCATTCGATGCTAATTCCATCGGGTGACGGGCCCGGTCGGTGTTTCCGCACCGGCCGGGCCGCATAGTGATAAATTGCGAAAGCGTTCGCTACCGAATTATAGCACGAACATGCGTTCGCATCAACGGTTCGCGTTCGACTTTTCTCACGGTGCGAGAGCGAAACTAGACGAGCCCGGCGAACTGATGCGACGGGCTCTTCTGGTATCTAGGTGTGGAGGTTTTCGTGAAAGCTCGGTTTTTGGCCGCCACCGTCTCGGCGCTGCTCGCGGCCTGCTCGGGCGGCGGTCAGACGCTCGTCCCATCCAATGACGCCGCCACGCAGGCGCAGTCGGAACTGCGCGAGTTCACGTCGCTCTCGCCGTTCACGGCGCAGAACAACGTGACCGGCGAGACGATCCGTGTGTTCCCATCGCGCGACGTCGTCGACGCGCTGCGCGCGTCGCAAGCCGGCCGGCGCGCGCTGCAATCCGTCAGCCAGCTGGTCTATCACGGCGGCCCGGTGCAAACCGACCCGAAGATCTACGTCGTCTTCTGGGGCGCTGCGTGGAACGGCACCGGCGATCCGAACGGCGTCGCGGCGCGCCTCAAGGGCTTCCTGCGCATCATCGGCGGCAGCGGCTGGCTCAACACGGTCACGCAGTACACGCAGGGCGACGGCAAGCACGTCGGCAACCAGCCGGGCAGTTTCGTCGGCTCGTACGTCGACACCACGAGCGCGCCCCCGCCCAAGCCGACGCAGTCGCAGCTCGCCGCGGAAGCCGTCAAGGCCGCGGCGCACTACGGCGACTACACGGTGAACGCTTCGTACATCGTCGCGCTGCCGCACGGCATCGTGCCGTCTGGCTTCGGCACGCAGTACTGCGAGTACCACACCACGACGACCGCCGCCGGCCACACGATCGCGTGGACGAACGATCCGTACCTGCCCGACGCGGGCGCCGCGTGCGGCTCGGGCTCCGTCAACAGCATCCTCGACGGCGTCACGATCGTCGGAGGCGGCGAGCAGGCCGAGACCGAGACCGACCCCCTCTCGAACGCCTGGCTCGACGCCAGCGGCGGCGAGATCGCCGACAAGTGCGCGTGGAGCAACCTGATCGACAACCCCAACGCGGGTGGTTACCCCACCGCGCCGCTGTGGAGCAACGCCAGCAACAGCTGCGTCCAGAGATATCCCTAACACGTCGATCCATTACCGATCGACGTGGTACGTCAGACCCCCCTCGGCTGCGGCGATGACGAAGCGCTCATAGGCATCGTCTCGTCGCGCTCCGTAGTCGACGATCTCGACGTTGTCCAAGAAGCCCCCTTGGTCGACCCACAAGATCGTGTCGACGAGCGGTGAGCCTTGAGTATCATTCATGAGCGACGGGCCCAGGAATTGGTCCATTCGCTTCGTTGCGGGCGGACCGCGGACGATTTGCACGTCACAGTAGCCGTCCGGATCGTAATCCGCGACGAGGCACGACTCAATCTGCTCGTGCAGCTCCGCATACCCGTCCGTGACGGCGCGTAGAAACGCAAGCTCGAGCTCCGTCGGCGCGCGGAATCGATCGTTCGAAGCGCCGCCGATATGCGACATTTGTGCTGCGTCCCTTTGTATGTTTACAAGCGGTACTTAGACTCGCGGGGATGATTGACTCTGTCCGGTCCATCGAAGCGTTGCTACGTCGTCGAACAGCGCAATATCGGTGCGCAGCGTTGCGAGGTTGCGAAACAGCAGCGCGAGGTCGAGGTCGCGCTGCAATGTCTGCGCCAGCTTGCCGGGGCTCGCGACGCTGACGTTCCAGGCGCGCGGATCGGCCGGGATCGCTTCGAGATGCACGTAGCGCGCGAGGACCGCCGCGGCTGATTTCGCACCCCAGCCCGGCAGCCCAGGAAAGCCGTCCGCCGCGTCGCCGACGAGCGCCAGATAGTCGGGGATGCTTTCCGGCCGAACACCGAACTTCGCGACGACGCCCGCTTCGTCGAAGTACGTGCGCGTGCGGCGGTTGAGCTGCACGACGTGCGTGCCGCGCACGCACTGCGCGAGGTCTTTGTCGGGCGTGCAGATGATCACGCGCTCGACGCGCGGATCGGCCGCAGCCGTCGCCGCCCCAGCCGCCAGCGCGTCGTCGGCCTCGAACTCGACCATCGGCCACACGACGATTCCGGCGGCGACGAGCGCGTCTTCGAGCAGCGGGAACTGCGCGAGAAGAGCGGGATCGATGCCCTGCGCCCGTCTTGTATCCCGGCCACAAATCGTTGCGAAACGACTCGATCACGTGATCGGTCGCGACGGCGATATGCGTCGCACCTTCGCGCGCCAAACTGCGGATCGACGCGAGCACGCCGCGCACCGCAGCGACCTCCCGGCCGTCTTCGTCCTGCGCGGGCGGCAGCGCGTAAAAGTGGCGAAACAGCTCGTACGTGCCGTCGATGACGTGAACGATCAAGTCGCCGGCACACCGTAGCGCTCGCGCGACCGGGCGCGGGCCTTGGTCGCTTCCTCGTCGCGGTCGCGCGGCGGCGCGTTGGTGACCAGCGCGTGCAGCAGCTCGTGCGCCGCGCGGCTCACGTCGTCGACGGCGCGCTCGAACGCCGCCTCGTTCGCTTTGGACGGCCGGCTGAAGCCGCTCAGCTTGCGGACGAATTGCAGCGCCGACGCGCGGATCTCGTCATCCGTCGCGGGCGGGGCGAAGTTGTGCAGCGTCTTGATGCTCCGGCACATCGCGAGTCCTCCGAGCCTGCGGTTCAGGCGGAACCTCGCTTCGCCGGGCGAAGGTCCGTCTCATGGTCCAGGCCGTGTTGGACATGCTCCACGAAGCGCTGCGGAGCCTCGCCGCGAGCGCCGCTCCGTTCGCCGTCGCGCTCGCCGCCGTCATCGTGCTGGGCATGCTCGTCGTCGTAGTCGTCGGCGTCTTCGACCGCGACCGCGTGCGCTGGATGTTCGCCGCGCTCCCGCGCGCGCTGCGGCCGCTCGGTCCGTGGCTCGTGTTCGTGCTCGTGCTCTCGGGCGGGGTGTTCGTGCTGCACGTCGTGCAGCTCGCGACCGACGCGCGCTTCGTCGCGATGGAGTACGCGCAGAACACCAGCGGCGCGGACTCCGACGCGACGCCCATGGTGCAAGGCGCGCCGCACGCGTCGCTGATCGCGCAAAAAACCTATCGCCGCATCCTCACCATCCCGCCGTTCCTGGTCGGCCGGGTAACGGCCGAAGGCGTCGGCGCGCTCGCGCCCTATCTCACCGACCCGTCGGCGGAGAGCGTCACGCGCCTCGTCGACTCGTTCCGGCGCTCCGGCCGCAACGTCGTGTTCCAGCGCGACGCGACGCTGCAGGTGGAGACGCCGATCAAGTTCGACGCGAGCACCGTCGATGCGAACATCGATCTCGTCGATCCCACGTTCGGCGGCCGGCGCACGTTCTACCGCGCGTCGTTCGACGGCAAGTACGTCGTGCACAACACCACCGGCAAAGAAGCGCGCGTGCGCTTCGCGTTCCCGCTGCCCAGCGGCAGCGGCACGCTGAGCGAGGTGCGGTTCATCGCCGACGGCAAGCCGGTCACCGTCACGGATCTCAGCGGCGGCTACGTGTGGGACGGCACGTTGGCGCAAGACGCGACGGCGACGTTCGAGGTCGCGTACAGCAACCAAGGCGCGCGCGGCTGGTCGTACCGGCTGTCGAGCCGCCGCGAGCCGATCGCGAAGCTCGATCTTGCCGTGCACGCGAACCGCTCGCCGAAGTTCGCGCGCTACAGCTTGTTCCCGACCACCGTGTCGCACGGGATCACCGGCGGCTACACCGCGGAGTGGCACCTCGCAAACATCGTCACCGCGCAGGACGTCGGCCTGGTGTTCGCGCGGCTCGACGTGCGCGAGACGCTCGCGAAGATGCTCACGTACGTGCCGAACTCGCTGTTCGTCGCGATCGTGTTCGTCGGCGCGTTCGCGTTTCGCCGCGGCTACCGCGTCGGCGCGTTCCAGGCGTCGGTCGCGGTCGCCGGCTACGCGCTGGGGCTCGCGCTCGCGGGGATCCTGACGTGGTATCTGCCGCTCGTCGTCGGCGTCGTGCTCGGCTGCGCGATCGCGGTCGTGCTCGCGCTGCGCGCGCTCGGGCGGCCGTTCCTGCTGCCGGTCGCGCTCGCGACGCTGACGACGCTCGCGTTCTTGTTCGTCACCAACACGTCGCTGCTGCTCGTCGCCGTGCTCACCGCCGCGCTGTGGACGCTCGTCCCGATGCCGGGGCTCGACTTCCTTCGCGACGTGCTCCCGCACGCGCGCCCCGGCGCGGGGACGCCGTGAGCCGCATCCACGACGTCGGCGGCATGCACGGGTTCGGACCGCTCGCAATCGAGCGCGACGAGCCGCCGTTCCACCACGAGTGGGAGGCGCGCGTGTTCGCGATCAACCGTTTCCTCCTCAAAGCGCGCCGGTACACGCTCGACGAGTTCCGCGCCGCCATCGAGCGGATGCCTCCCGCCGACTATCTCGCGGCGTCGTACTACGAGCGCTGGCTGTTCGCCGTCGAAACGCTGGTTCGCGAGAAAGACGTGCTCGGTGTTCGCGATCGGTGACCGTGTGCGCACGCGCGTGATGAACCCGCCCGGTCATACGCGCCTGCCGGCGTATCTGCGCGGCCGGCCCGGTCGCATCGAGCACGTGCTCGGCACGCTGCCGTTCCCCGACGCGCGCGCCGCGGGCGCCTCGTCCGCGGTGCAGACCGCGTACACCGTGCGCTTCGCGACCGGTGACGTGTGGGGCGACGACGGCGATCCGCGCGGCAGCATCTGCGCCGACCTCTTCGAAGCGTATCTGGAGGAGCGAGCATGAGCCACGTGCACGAAACGTCCGCCGATGCGTCGAACCGCGTGAAATCGCTCGTCGCCGCGCTCGAAGCCGCGCAGGTGCTGACCGAACGCGACCTCGATGCCGCCGTCGAGTCGTTCCTGATCAACGCGCAGCCGGCGAACGGCGCGCGCATCGTCGCGCGCGCGTGGCTCGACGACGCGTTTCGCGCGCGGCTGCTCGCCGACGGCAACGCGGCGATCGCCGAGCTCGGCATCGACCTCGCGCACTGGGCGCCCGTGAAGCTGCGCGTCGTCGCGAACGAACCGCACGTGCACAACCTGATCGTGTGCACGCTGTGCTCGTGCTATCCGCTCGCGCTGCTTGGGCCGTCGCCCAGCTGGTACAAGAGCGAGGCGTACCGCTCCAAAGCTGTGCGCGATCCGCGCGGCGTGCTCGCCGAGTTCGGCACGCAGCTCCCGGACGACGTCGCGATCACCGTGTGGGACAGCACCGCCGAGGTGCGCTATCTCGTGGTGCCGATGCGGCCCGCCGGTACGGACGGCGCGAGCGAGGCGCAGCTTGCCGCGCTCGTGACGCGCAACGGGATGATCGGCACCGCGCTCGTCTAAACGCGGGAAGCCCGAATGCGCGCAAGAAAGAGCACGCGCATGAGACGGATCCTCGCCATCACGGCTGCCCTCGTCATGCTCGCGCCGCTCGCGGCGGCCGCCGACGAGGGGATGTGGACGATCGACCACTTCCCGGTGGCGCAGGTCGCCAAGGCGTACGGCTTTACGGCGACGCCCGCGTTCCTCGACCACATCCGCGCGAGCTCCGTGCGGCTGCCGGGCTGCAGCGGGTCGTTCGTAAGCCGCGACGGGCTCATCATGACGAACCACCACTGCGCGCGCGGCTGCGTGCAGGCGCTGTCCGATCCGCAGCACGACTTGGTCGCGAGCGGCTACTACGCGAAGACGCCGCAGGACGAGCGCGCGTGTCCGGGCTTTCAGATCGTGTCGCTGCTCGGCATCACGCACGTCACCAAGCAGGTCACCGCGGCGACGGCCGGCACGGCCGGCGCGGGTTATAACGCCAAGCAGCGCGCCGTCTTCGCGAGCATCGAGAGCGCGTGCGCGAACGGCGACCCGCAGATCCAGTGCCAGGTCGTGCCGCTGTACCACGGCGGGCTCTACGACCTCTACCGCTACAAGAAGTACACCGACGTGCGGCTCGTGTTCGCACCCGAGGAGTCGATCGCGTTCTTCGGCGGCGATCCCGACAACTTCACCTTCCCGCGCTACGACGTCGACTGCGCGTTCTTGCGCGCGTACGAGAACGGCAAGCCCGCGACGGCGCCCGATTATTTCCCGTGGAATTCAACGGGCACCAAAGAAGGCGACCTGGTATTCGTGCCGGGCAATCCCGGCTCGACGTCGCGGCTGCTCACCATGAGCGAGCTGGAGAATTTGCGCGACACCACGCTGCCGCGCACGCTGCGCGCGCAGTCGGAGCTGCGGGGACTGCTCACGCAGTTCTCGGCGGAGAGCGCGGAGCACGCGCGCATCGCGCGCAACACGCTGTTCGGCGTCGAGAACGGGCTCAAAGGCAACTGGGGGCGCGAGGAGCAGCTGCTCGATCCGGCCTTCATGGCGCGCAAAGCGGCGGCGGAACGCGCCGAGCGCGCAGCCGTCGAGCGCAACCCCGCGCTGCGCGCAAAGTATGCCGGCGCGTGGAACGCGATCACGGACGCGGAGCGCCACGCGCGCGATCTCAGCCTGCCGTACTCATGGCGCGAATCGCAAGGCGCGCCCGGTGCGTATCTCGGCAACGCGCGCACGCTGGTGCGCGCGGCCGCCGAGCGCGCGAAGCCCAACGCGCAGCGGCTGCGCGAGTTTCAGGACGCCGCCCTGCCGCAGCTGCAGGCGCGCCTCGCCGCGCCGGTGCCGGTGTATCCCGACCTCGAGCGCGTGACGCTCACCCACAATTTGACGAAGATGCGCGAGTGGCTCGGCGCGGACGATCCGTACGTGCGCGCGATCCTCGGCAACGACGCGCCGGCGACGGTCGCCGAGCGCATCGTGTCGGGCTCCAAGCTCGGCGATCCCGCAGTGCGCAAAGCGCTGTACGACGGCGGGCCGGCGGCCGTCGCGGCGTCGGCCGATCCCGCGATCGTGCTGATGCGTTCCGTCGACGGCGCGGCGCGCGCGATCCGCAAGCAGTACGAGGATGAAGTCGAAGCGCCGCTGCGGCTCAACGACGAGAAGGTCGCGCAGGCGGATTTCGCGCTGCACGGCCTCGCGACGTACCCGGACGCCACGTTCACGCTGCGCGTGTCGTACGCGTCCGTGCGCGGCTATCCCGAGAACGGGCACACGATCGCGCCGTACACGACGATCGCCGGCGCGTACCGCCACGCGACCGGCAGCGATCCGTACGCGCTGCCGAAGAGCTGGCTCGACGCGCGCAGCACCGTGAACGCGAGCACGCCGCTCGACTTCGTGCTGACCGCCGACATCATCGGCGGCAACTCCGGCAGCCCGGTGATCGACGCGAAGGGCCGCATCGTCGGGCTGATCTTCGACGGCAACATCGAGTCGCTCGGCGGCGCATACGGCTACGACATCCGCCAGAACCGCGCGGTCGCGGTCGACTCACGCGGCTTGCTCGAGGCGCTGCGCGCCGTGTACCACGCCGACCGCGTGGCCGGCGAGCTCGTCAGTCCGTAACGCGGTTGAGCAGGTCGGCCACTTCGCGCGCGAGGTCCGGCAGCGGGTCCGACATGACGTGGGTCTTGCGCACGTCGGTCTCGTCGCCGTGTCCGCCGGTAATGAGGAGCTGCATCGACGTCACAGCCTCGACCCGCGCCCAGCGGTCGCCGCGCCGCCACACGGGATCGGCGCGGTCGCTCCATTCCTGCACGATGTCGCCGGGGCGATCCACGAGCGACGGAACGAGCTCCCGCAGGGTGGCGTACACGTCACGCGTCCTCATCCCGGCATGATCCGCTGAAACTCCCGTGATACCTGGCGGACCGATTGCGCCCAGGGACGGCTCGCGGTCCGGCGTACACCCCGGGATGCCGACGACACCGCTGAACGCCGACGAGCTCGAAGGGCTGCGGCGCTACGACGCGCCCACCGTCGCGAACGCGATCGAGACGTTCGACGTGCGGCCGCGCACGGCGGGCTACGCATCGCCCGCGATTCGCAGCATCTTTCCGCAGCTCGGCGTGATGGTCGGCTACGCCGTGACCGCGCGCGCGCGAGCGAACAATCCGGTCGAGGGCAGCTACTCGCGCCACGGCTGGTGGGACGCCGTCATCGCGGCGCCGGGCCCGCGCGTCGCCGTGATCCAGGACCTCGACGACCCGCCGGTCGGCGCGTTCTGGGGCGAGGTGCAGGCGAACATCCACCGCGCGCTGGGCTGCGTCGGCGCGGTGACGAACGGCGGCGTGCGCGATCTGCTCGAAGTCGAACCGCTCGGGTTCCAGTATTTCGCCGGCTCGGTGATGGTGTCGCACGCATACGTGCACATGGTCGACTTCGGCACGCCGGTGACCATCGGCGGGCTCGAAATCCATCCCGGCGATCTGATCCACGCCGACCGCCACGGCGTGCAGGTGATCCCGCCGGAGATCGCGCGCGACATCCCGGCCGCATGCGAGAAGATCGTCGCGCAGGAGCGGACGATCATCTCGCTGTGTCAGTCGCCGGAGTTCACGCTCGACGCGCTCAAGCGCCTCGTACCCTAGCGGTGGCGCGGCGGCGCGGCGCGGCTGGACGGACTATGATACTTCGTCGTGTTGAGGCGACGGTGCGGGCGGCGCTTCGACCGGCGTTTGGTGCGAACCTGAAAATAGTGGCACCCGGTGAAACTGATCGTCGATGACTGCGGCGGCCAATGGCCGGAACGCATTCCCTCACCGCGCGCCATTCCTCTTGCATTCGGTCGACCATCGCGAGCGCGGTATACCGAACGAGACGAGTCGACACCGCTGCTCGTTGCGCCATGCGTTCGAACTGTTCGATCGTCACCTGGGAGAAGTCGCGGGCTGAGCCGAGCGCCAAACCCGTTTCGCTGTGACCTAGGTACGCCTTTGTGCAAACATAGTCGTACGCCGGCGCAAGGGATGGTGTGCGTCCGTCGCGGTAGATCACCGACCAGTTCTTCAAGTGCATGTCGTTGTTGGCAATTCCGATATTGAAGACGAGCCGGTTGATGAAGTCCACGAGTGCGGCGGTCCCCATCACCCGGTAGATCGTGCCACAGACGTGCGTGAACGCGTAGTTGTCGTACTTGTCGCGGGGTTTCTGGCGGTAGACTTGGTTGAAGTCTTCGATGTGAATGCGTGTCCCGTCGTCGCGGCGGTCGAAGCGTTTTATCGCCAGCGCTTGACCGGTCAGTGTCGACGTTTCATCGGGGAGGCCTTCGATTTCGCCCAAGGCGACGAGGCTTATGGCCGGTATGTCGATACCGACCGCGGCCGCATAGTTCAGCATCGCGTATTCGTTTTCAGGAACTCCTGAAAGGTGACGCGACGGTAATTTTACGATCGAACGTCCGTCCCGCCCCTGAGCGGGTATCGTGAGCCCGCCGTAGGCATTCTCGATCGCGCTGAACTTCAGCTGAACGCCGGCGAGGGAGAAGCGCAACAGCGTCTGAGGCGGTGGCTCCGCTTCCGGGCCGCCGTCCCGTCGTGGCGGAATGGGGCGCCCGAGCGCATCGTGAACGGTCACCGCGCCGGGAAGATCATCGCCCGTCACCCAGAGGAGCGCGAAGTCGTCGTTGACGGATATTCCGGCGCGATTGGCGACGTAGCGCCGCAAATCGCCTTCCGGCAACAAGTTCGCGAAGAAGGGCGGTACTTCGCCTTTCGGTGGTTCCTTGGGGCGTCGTACACGGCCGTACGCGTCGAGGAAGCCGAGGCTCAGCGTGGGCCGCTGCGCGTCTTCGACATAGTCGGTACTGAAGTGAAAGGCCGTCGTATCTCCGGGGAGCTTCGTGAGCGATCCGATCGGGCGATCGCCCAAGCGGACCTCGAGACTCGTTGGCAGATGCGCCACTACCAACCCTCGCCCGTGAGCGGAGGCACGTCGTCCTCGGGACTGAGGTGGAGGACTGCTTCAACGGCGGCGAGACGTTCTCGCGGCACGAGCAAGGGCTCGAGCTCCAGCGCTCGCGCGATCTCGAGGACGGTGCTCCAGCGGGTCTCTCTGTCGCCACGCTCGACGGCCGCGATGTAGCTCTGTGTCGTCCCGATGCGCCGCGCGAGCTCCGCCTGCGTAAGGCCGAGCACGAGGCGGCGCCGCTTGAACGCTTGGCCTAGAGTCCCGGAATCTACTACCACGCCAGGAATTATAGCATATCAGGACTACTCAAGGCGGCCTAGGAACAGCAGGGCCTGGGTAGCTCGCCCGCACGACGCCCTCAAGGGCGTCGTGCCCTAGCGAATGCCGTGCGCGGCGCTCAGTGCGGCGTCGTGCTCCTCGTCGCCGCCGGGTGCTCCGCGTGCGCCGGCGCCGGCGCGGACCGCTGTTGCGCCGGCGGCTGCGCGGCGCGCGGTGATTCTTGCACCGCCGTCGCGCGGCGCGGCGCGTCGTACGAGCGCGGCGAGTCGTTCCCGCGCGGCGCGTCGTACGAGCGCGCCGACGGCTGCACGGCGCGCGTGGTGTTCGTGTCGCGCGTCGTGGTCGCGTCGCGCACGGTCGCGGACCGCGTCGAATCGGCATGGCGCCACGCTTCGCGCATCCGGAGCGTTGCGCTGCATGACGGTGCCGCCGCCACGCGTCGTCGTCGCGGTCGCAGGTGCCGTCGCCGTGGCCGCGCTCGCCGGGACCGCGGCGTGGGTGACCGGCGTGCCGCGGCTCGCGCCGAAGCGCGCCCACGGATCGCTCGCCGTGCGCGTCGTCGCAGGCGCCGCCTCGCGCGTCGTCGCGTTCGCCGGCACCATCGTCGTCGTCGTGCCGCTCGTCACCGGGATGCTCTTCGTCACCGGGACACTCTGCGCGGCGGACGGCTGCACGACGGTGACGTTGTGCCGCGCCGCGGGAACGGCACGCGCGTGAACGACGCTCGCCAGCGCTTCCTGCTGCTGCACGAACGGCGTGCGCCGCACGGCGATCTGGTTGCCGGCGAACGTGCCGCCGATCAGCGCCGCACCGACGGCGAGACGCGCTGCCGCGGGCCGGTCGCTGAACCGCAGGTTGGCCTCGGTCGGCACCGCGGGGACCACGCCGCGCAGCGGCTCGACCGTGCGCATCTTCGTGGGCGCGACCGCGCGCAGATGGTCGAAGTCGCCCTTGACGAAGCGCTCGTGCGAGACGAACGTGCCGCCGTTGTAGCGCATGTTGCCGAAGCCGCGCTGCCTGTTGTGCGCGTCGCCGTTGTTCACCACGGTGCCGTTGTTCACGTTGCCGTAGTAGTAGTTGTTCGTCACGTACGTCACGTGGTTGCCGTAGCCGCGGCCCCACCATGCGTAGTACGGCTCGTACGGGGCGAGCGGCACCCAGCCGATGTCGCCGAAGCCGAACCCGACGTTGCCGAAGCCGAAGAACGCGACGACCGCGGGCCGCCACGTGACGAACGAGCGCTCCGGATACCAGCACCAGCCGTACAGCGAGCTGTGGTACCAGCGGCCGTAGTGATACGGCGCCCAGCCCCACGGCTCGTAGCCCAGCCACGTCCAGCCGAAGCCTTCCTCCCACACCCAGCGGCCGTCGCGGTACGGCGCCCACGTCGATGCGACGGTGGAGGGCACCCACACGCGGCCGTAGCCGCCGTCGGTCACCCAGCGGCCGTACGCGTCGAGGTCGTCGATCCCCGCGACGCCCGGCGCGGTGTACGCGAGGTTCGCCAGCGCGCGCTCCTCGCGGTCGTCGCGCTCGCGGTTGAAGCGGTCGAAGTCGTCGTACGCGAGCGCGTCGGCGTTCTGCACCGACGGGTTCGCCGCGGAACCTTGCGCGATGAGCGCGAGGCCGGCGCCGAGCGACTGCGTGCCTTGCGAGGTTACGATGTCCGCGGTCCCCGCGCGCACCGCCACCAGCGTGCGGCCCTGCGCATCCACGGACACGCGGTAGCTGCCGGTCGCGCGCGGGCGGATCGAGATCGACGGCGTGTCGATCTGCGAGCGGCCCTCCGTGCCGCGCAGCAAGCGCAGTTCGATCGTGCCCGCTGCGAGCTGCAGCTCGCGGTCCGCCGCGTCGAGGTGGGTGAACCGCATCTGCACGCCCGCGCCGAGCCGCACGGACGACGAAGCGTCGAATTGGATCTCCGCGCGCGCGCCGTCGCCGGTCGTCACGTAGTCGGCGCCGAGGACGGGGGCGTTGATCGCCGCCGCCAGCGGCGTGGCGGAGTCGCCGCGCTGCACGGCGACCGCGCCTTGGATCACGCTGATGCGCGCGACGCCGACGCCGGCGCTCGCGGCGTCGGCCGCGCCGTCCGCGCGCGCCGTGACGGGCGCGACAACGACCGAAAAGAGAACGGCTGCAATCGCCAGCAGCGAGACGGGCTTCCGGGAGCGGGATGAATGCATGAAAGCGCCTCCGAGGGCGAGCGTACGACGGTAGGCTTGGAACGCTGTGGGATTCTTGGGAGTTTCGCGCGGAGGCACCGCCGTCAGCGCTCCAGGACGTAGGTCCCGGGCGCGTCCGCGAGCGGGACGTGGTCGGCGCTGCCCGAGCGCCGCGGGCGCGTCGATTTTGTCGGGCGAGCGCTGCGCGAGCCACGCGATCCAGTCCGGCCACCACGAGCCTTCGTGCTTCGGCGCGGCGGCGAACCAGGCGCCGGGGTCGGGCGGGTTGGGCGCGCCCGGCGGCGGACCCCACCACACGGCCTTCTTCTTGCCCGGCGGGCTGATGATGCCGGCGATGTGCCCCGACGCGCCCAGCCGGAACGTGGTCTCGCCGGAGAAGAGCTGCGTCATCGTGTAGACGGAGCGCCACGGCGCGATGTGGTCTTCCTGCGTCGCGACGCAGTACGTGTCGACGTCCACGCGACGCAGGTCGATCGGCACGCCGTCCACCTCGAGCGCGTCGGGCTTGGAGAGGTTGTTCGCCACGTACATCTCGCGCAGGTAGTACGAGTGCGTCGCGCGCGGGATGCGCGTCGCGTCGCTGTTCCAATACAGCAGGTCGAACGCGGGCGCGTCCTTGCCGAGCAGGTAGCGGTTCACCGCGACGCCCCAGATCAGATCGTTCGCGCGCAGCATGTTGAACGTGTCCGCCATCGCGCGCCCGCTGAGCACGCCTTGCTCGTTCATCTGCTCCTCGATGTACGCCAGCGCCTCGTTCGACAGGAACGACATCAGCTCGCCGGGATCGGTGAAGTCGACGAGCGCGGCGAAGAATGTCGCGGTGTTGACGAGCGGGTCGTTGGTGCGCGCGAGGTACGCGAGCCCCGTCGCGAGCAGCGTGCCGCCGATGCAGTAGCCGATCGCGTCGACCTGCTCGCTGCCGGCGATCTCCGCCGCGACGCGCATCGCCGTCAGCGGTCCGAGGCGCAGATAGTCGCTCCACGTGAGGTGCGCGAGCGACGCGTCGGGGTTGCGCCACGACACCACGAACGTGTTGCGGCCTTCGTCGGTCGCGTACTTCACGAAGCTGTTCGCCGACTGCAGGTCGAGGATGTAGAACTTGTTGATCCACGGCGGCACGATCACGAGCGGCCGCGCGTAGAGCTGCGGCTGCGTCGGCGCGTACTGGATCAGCTCGATCAGCTCGTTGCGGAACACCACCTTGCCGGCGGTGGTCGCGACGTTCTTGCCGACCGCGAACGCGGACTCGTCGACGAGCGCCGCGCGGCCCGCGTTGTCGCGCTGGTCCGCGGCGATGTTCTCCAAGCCGCGCCGGAAGTTCGCACCGCCGGTGCGGAACGTTTCCTCGAGCACGTCGGGGTTGAACCACGGCACGTTGGTGGGGCTCATCGCGTCGCAGAACTGCTTGGCGAAGAACTTCACGCGGCGGCGCGTCGTGTCGTCGATCCCTTCGGCGCGATCGATCGAGTCGAGCACCGCTTTGGTCGCGAGCAGATAGCCTTGCTTGAGCGCGTCGAAGTACGGGTTCGCGCTCCACGCGGGGTTGCTGAAACGGCGGTCGCCCGGCTCCGGCGCGACGATCGGCTCGCCGGCCGGTGCCTCGCCGGCCGCGACGGCGTTCGCATCGCGCACGGTGACGCCCGCGAGCGACTGCGCGAGCTCGACCTGCGCTTCGAGCAGCTTGCCGGGCGTCGCCATCATCGCGCGCCAGACTTCCATCGACATCGCGCCGACGCCCAGCGGATCGAACGGGTTGTTGCTGCTCATCGTGCGTTCAGAGGCCTAACGGTGCGGGTGCGAAGGGACCTCCGTAGTTCTACGGACGCGCGGGCCGCCCCCCGGACGCTACCGTCGACCCATGGAGCGCATCAGGCACCTTCCCCCGCCCGACGCCGACCCGCGGAGCCAGCTGGCGAGTCAGCGTGATCCGCGACGTCAGCGTGGCTCAGACGCACCGTGCCCGTGACGTCACCCTGACCGACAGTGTCACCCTGAGCCTGTCGAAGGGTGCGCTCGCCTTCGACGATCCGTCGACGTACGCGCGCAACGTCGAGAACTTCGTCGGCACCGTGCGTGTCCCGGTGGGCCTCGCGGGCCCGCTCGCGATCCGCGGCGGCGCTGCGAACGGCACGTACTACGTCCCGCTGGCGACGACCGAAGCGTGTCTGGTCGCATCGTACAGCCGCGGCGCGCAGCTCATCACGCGCGCCGGCGGCTGCGCCGCACGCGTGCTCGACGCGCGGATGCGCCGCACGCCGGTGTTCGCGTTCGCGGATCTGCACGAGACGATGATCGCGGCGCGCTGGGTGCGCGACAACGCTGACCGCCTGCGCGTCGCTGCGAACGCGACGTCGCGCCACGCGCGGCTCCTCGCAGCCGAGCCGTCGATCGAAGGCAATCACCTCTATCTCGACTGCGCGTACGCGACGGGCGAAGCGGCGGGCCAGAACATGGTCACGTTCGCGACCGAAGCGCTGTGCGCGGAGCTGCTCGCGCACGCACCGGTTCGACCGCGCTCGTACGCGGTGGAGTCGAACGCGTCGGGCGACAAGAAAGCTGCCGCGCACGCGCTGATGTCGACGCGCGGGCGCCGCGTGTGCGCCGACGTGACCGTGCCGGCCGCGCTGCTCGAAGAACGGCTGCGCGTCACGCCCGCGATGCTCGCGGCGTACTGGCGCACCGGCGCCGTCGCCGCCGCGATGACGGGCACGATCGGGATGCAGGGGATGTACGCGAACGCGCTCGCGGCGTTCTACCTCGCGACCGGCCAGGACGTCGCGTGCGTCGCGGAGTCGGCGGTCGGCATCACGCGGCTCGACGTCGCGCCGGACGGCGCGCTGTACGCGTGCGTGACGATGCCGAACATCGTCGTCGCCACCGTCGGCGGCGGCACCGGCTTGCCGACGCAGCGCGCCGCGGCGCGCCTGATGGCGCACGATGACGAGCCGCTGACCGCCGACGCGCTCGCGGAGATCGTCGCGTCGGTCGTGCTCGCGGGCGAAATCTCGCTGACCGCGTCGCTGTGCGCGCACGAGTTCTCGGCGGCGCACCACCGCTTCGCGCGCGCCGGCGCCGGTGCGGCGTGCACGAGTGCTGCCGAAGCGGCCGCATGCACCAGCGCTGCGGGAGCGCCGGCATGAACCGCTGGCTGGTGTACGCGCGCGAACGGTTCCCGCTCGCGCAGAACGGCGTGCTGATCGCGGCGTTCAGCACGTCGGCGATCGCGTTCTCCGCGCTCGTGCGCGGCGCCGGTCATCTTCCCGCCTGGTACTTGGTGGCGGCGGGGTTCGCGTCGTCGTTCCTGATGTTCGCGCTGCTGCGCATCGCGGACGAGTTCAAAGACGCGGACGACGACGCGCGCTGGCGCCCGTACCGCCCGGTGCCGCGCGGCCTCGTCACGCTGCGCGGTCTCGCGGTCGCCGGGGCGATCTGCATGGGGCTGCAGCTCGCGATCGCGCTCGCGGTCGACGTGCGGCTGGTGCCGGGATTGCTGCTGCTGTGGGCGTGGTTCGGGCTGATGAGCGCGGAGTTCTTCGCGCGCGGGTGGCTGCGCGCGCATCCGGTCGCGTACATCGCGTCGCACATGGCGATCGTCCCGCTGCTCGACTGGTACGTGTCGTCGTTCGACTGGCTCGTCGCCGGCGTCCCGCCGCCGCACGCGTTGGTGTGGTTTCTCGCGGTGACGTTCCTCAACGGGCTCGTGGTCGAGGTGGGCCGCAAGATGCGCGCGCCTCAAGACGAGGAGCCCGGCGTCGAGACGTACACCGCGCTGTGGGGCCGCACCGGCGCGACCGCCGTGTGGGTGGGCGCGATCGCGTGCAACGTCGCGCTCGCGACGATCGCGGCGGCGCACGCCGGCTTCGCGCGCGTCGACATCGTGGTGTTCGGTGCGCTCGCACTCGCCGCCGCCGCGTGCGGCATCGCGTTCCTGCGCACGACGCGCACCGGAAGCGGCCGCCGCATCGAGGCGATGACCGGCATCTGGACCGTCGGCTCCTATCTCTTCCTCGGCATCGTCCCGCTCGGAGTACACGTGCTGTCATGATCACCTTCGAACCCCTGGCCGGACGCGGCATCCTGTTCCCGACCGACGCGCAAGCGATCGACGCCACGCGCGCGGGCGGCAAAGCCGCAGGCCTCGCCCGCCTGCACGACGCGGGCTGCGACGTCCCACCCTGGTTCGTCATCACGCCCGACTGCGAAATCGAACGCGAACACGATCGACGAAGCGCTGACGCGGCTGGCCCAGTGTCACGACCAAGCCCATTGTCACCCTGAGCTTGTCGAAGGGTGCGCCACGACGTTCGCCGTGCGCTCGTCGGCCGTCGTCGAAGACGGCGCCAACGCATCGTATGCAGGCCAATTCACGTCGCTCCTGTTCGTTCCGCGCGACGGCGTCGTCGAAGCGATCCGCCGCGTACGGGCATCCGCGTCAAACGACAACGCGCGCGCGTACGCCGCCAACCGCGGCGTCGCCGATCGCGGCTGACGACAAAGACGCACCCACGATGGCCGTCGTCGTGCAACGCATGGTCGACGGCGAGGTCGAGCGGCGTCGCGTTCGGGATCGACCCGGTCGACGGCAGCCGACGTCGTCGTCGTCACCGCCGCGTACGGGCTGGCGTCCGGCGTCGTCGACGGCGACTGCGTCACCGACGCCTGGCGCGTCGCGCGCGACGGCACGATCCTCACGCGCACGGTCGCGGAGAAAGACCGCATGCACGTGCGCGCGCCGGGCGCCGGCACGATCGCCGTCGCCGTCGATGCCGCGCTGCGCGCGCGACCGGCGCTCGACGACGCCGCGGTGCGCGCAGTCGCGTCGCTCGCGCGGCGGATCGCGAACGCCGCGGGCGGGCCGCAGGACGTGGAGTTCACGTTCGCCGGCGGACGGCTCTGGGCGCTGCAAGCGCGTCCGGTCACCGCGGTCGCGGAAACGACGGACCCGGTCGCGATCTGGGACGACAGCAACATCGCCGAGAGCTACGGCGGCATCGTCGGCGCGCTGACGTACTCGTTCGCACGCCATGCGTACGCGGGCGCGTACCGCGCCTTCTTCCGCCTCGCAGGCGTGCCGCGTGCCGCGATCGATGCGAACGCGCGCACCTTCGAGGCGCTGGTCGGCCGCATCGAGGGCCGCATGATGTACGACCTCGTCGGCTGGTACCGCATGCTCGCGCTGCTGCCGGGCTATCGCCTCAACCGCCGCTTGATGGAAGAGATGATGGGCGTGCGCGAGGCGCTGCCGGCGGAGCTCGCGGAGTCGATCGCGCGGGGCTGCCGACGCGGGCGCTTGCAGGATGCGCTCATGCTGGCACGCACCGTGATGTCGCTGACGGCGACGGCGATTCGGTTGCCGCGAGAGATCACGCGCTTTCACGCGCACGTCGAGTCTACGCTCGCTGAAAGCGAAGAATCGTGGCGCACCCTTCGACAAGCTCAGGGTGACATTGAACGCGCTCACGGTGACAATGGGCGCGCTCACGGTGACATCGGGCGCGACAAGACGCTTGTCGAGCTCGTGCGTGAGTACCGGGGGCTGGAGCGGGCGCTGCTCGACCGGTGGGACGTTCCCATCGCGAACGACTTTTTCGTGATGCTGTCGTTCGGTCTGCTCAAGCGCGCTGCGGCGGCGTGGTGCGGTGATGCCTCGCTCGCGCCCGCGCTGATCTCCGCGAGCGGCGGCATGCTGAGCGCCGAGCCGGCGCGCAAGGTGCGCGAGCTGGCCGCGCTGGACGCCGCGGGCGACCGGCTCGGCTTCGATCTCGAGTTCCGCGCGTACCTCGCGCGCTTCGGCGACCGGTGCGAGAGCGAGCTGAAGCTCGAAAGCCCGACGCTATCGACGATCCGCGCCCGCTGCGCGCGGCGATCGCGCGGCTGCACGACGCGCCGCCCGAAGACGAGCGCGCCGCGACGATGCTGCGCCGTGATGCCGAACGCCGCGCGCACGACGCGCTGCGCGGCCGGCCGCTGCGCGCCTTCGCGTTCGCGCGGCTCACCGCGTGGGCGCGCGCGCGCATCGTCGCGCGCGAGAACTTGCGCTTCGAGCGGACGCGCGTGTTCGGGCGCGTGCGCCGCATCGTCGTCGCGATGGGCGAGGCGCTCGCCAAGCGCGGCGCGCTCGACGGCGCGCGCGACGTCTTCCACCTGACGATCGACGAGCTGCTCGGCTACGTCGAGGGCACGTCGGCGAGCCGCGATCTGCGCGCGCTCGCGGCCGTGCGCCGCGCGGAGAGCGCGCGCTACGCCGCCGCGCCGCCGCCGCCGAACCGCTTTGCGACGCGCGATCTGCCGGTCGCGCCGCCCGCCGCGGCCGGCGCGCACGACGGCGACGACACCGCGCGCACCGGCACGCCGTGCTGCCCCGGAATCGTGCGCGCTCGCGTGCGCGTGGTGCGCGATCCGCGCGAGACGCTGCGCGCCGGCGAGATCCTCGTCGCCGAGCGCACCGATCCGAGCTGGGTGATGCTCTTCCCCGCGGCGGCGGCGATCCTCGTCGAGCGCGGCAGCCAGCTCTCGCACGCGGCGATCGTGTCGCGCGAGATGGGGATCCCGTCGGTCGTCGCGATCCGCGGGCTGACGGCGTGGCTGCGCGACGGCGACCTCGTCGAGCTCGACGGCGCGACCGGCGTGGTGCGGCGCATCGAGGCGGCGTCATGACGGCCGCGTTCGCCGCCGGGACGCTGCGGTACGCGCAGTGCTGGGAGGATGCCGACGTGCTCGTCGACGCGCTCGCGGTGCGGCCCGGCGGAACGTACGTCGCGATCGCGTCGGCGGGCGACAACGCGCTCGCGATGCTCGCCGCCGGACCCGCGCGCGTGATCGCGCTCGACCGCGAACCGGCCCAGCTCGCCGCGCTCGCGCTGCGCGTCGCGGCGTTCCGCGCGCTCGCGCACGAAGAATTGCTCGCGCTGATCGGCTCGCGGCCGCATGCCGATCGCGCCGCGCTCTACGCGCGCTGCCGGCCGCACCTCGACGACGGCGCGCGCGCGTACTGGGACGCGCGTCCCGACGCGATCCGCGCGGGCGATCGGCGGCGCGGGCCGCTTCGAGCGCTATCTCACGCTGTTCCGCACCGCCGTGCTGCCGCTGATCCACTCCGCGCGCACCGTGCGCGAGCTGCTGGCATGCGCCGAGGACGGCGAGCGCGCGCGGTTCTACGACGAGCGGTGGGACACCGTGCGCTGGCGGCTCGCGTTTCGCGCGTTCTTCGCCAAGCCGGCGATGAGCGCGCTGGGCCGCGATCCGCGGTTCTTTGCGCACGCCGGCGGGCCCGTGTCGCAACGGCTGCTCGCGCGCATCGCGCACGCGCTGCGCGACGGCGACGCCGGCGCGAACCCGTACGTGCGCTGGATCCTCACCGGCACGCACGGCGATGCGTTGCCGCTCGCGCTGCGGCCCGAGTCGTTCGACGCGATCCGCGCGAACCTCGAACGCCTCGACGTTCGCGCGCTCTCGTTGGAACAGTTCCTCGGCGCGTACGACGGCGAATTGGTCGACGGCTGGAATCTCTCGGACGTGTTCGAGTACGTCGACGATGCGGCGTACGCGGCGCTGCTCGCGCGAATCGCCGCGATCTCGGCGCCGCGCGCGCGGCTGGCGTACTGGAACATGCTCGTGCCGCGCCGCCGCCCCGCGTCGCTCGCGCCGTTCCTGGCCGCGCGCGAGGACGTCGCCGCGCCGCTGCGCGCGCGCGACCGCGTGCCGTTCTACGGCGACTTCGTGGTGGAGGAAGCGCGATGACCGCCGCGCTCGCCGCCGTCGTCCTGGCGGTGCTGGTCGGCGGGATCGGCCTGCTCGCGCGCCGGTTCGCGTGGGAGGCCGAGGCCGCGCGCAAAGCGTCGCACGTCGCGGTCGGTACCGCGTGCGTCGCTTTGCCGTGGCTGTTCGACGATGCAACGCCGGTGCTGGCGCTGGCCGCGGTCGCGTGCGGCGGGCTGTTTGCGCTGCGCACGGTGCCGTGGCTGCGCGCGCGCTTCGGCGCGGCGCTGCACGGGATCGCGCGCGCGTCGTACGGCGAGTTCGCGTTCGTCGGCGGCGTCGCGCTGGCGTTCGTGCTCGCGCACGGCGACAAGCCGGCGTACGTCGCCGCGATCCTGGCGCTGAGCTGCGGCGACGCCGCCGCGGCGCTGATCGGGCGGCGCTTCGGCCGGCATCCGTACGCGCTGGGCCGCGCGCGCAAGTCGCTGGAGGGCTCGGCCGCGTTCTTCGTCGTCGCCGTCCTCGTGTGCGCGGTGTTCCCGCGCGCGGAGAGCATCGCCGCGGTCGCGGCGTTCGCGCTCGCCACGACGCTGGCCGAAGCGTTCGCCGGCGACGGCTTCGACAACGCGGCGATCCCGCTCGCCGGCCTGCTCGCGCTGCGCATGTTCGGAGGCAACGTCGCATGACCACCATGCAGGCCGAAGCACGCAATAGTGCGCCGGCGAACACGCACGCAAACGTAGCCGCGCCGGACGCGACGCTGGAGCAGCGCGGCGACGGCGTCGTCCGAGCGCGGTGCTCGCTGTGGTGGAGCAGCACGCCGCTGCATCGCGGCCGGCGCACCGGCTTCATCGGCGCCGTCGAATCGTGCGACGACGACGCCCTCGCCGCGCTGCTCGCGCGTGCGGCGGAACGGCTGCACGGTGCGGGCTGCGCGCTCGCCGCCGGTCCGGTCGACGGCGACACGTGGCATCGCTACCGGCTGGTGACCGCGAGCGACGGCACGGCGCCGTTCGCGCTCGAGCCGTTCTCGCCGCCCGGCGCCGTCGCGCCGTGGGAGCGCGCCGGCTTTGCGCCGCTCGAAACGTACGCATCGTTTCGCGACGACGCGCTCGCCGAGCGCGACCCGCGCGTACCGGCGCTGACCGCGCGCTTGCAGGAAGCCGGCGTGACGCTGCGCGCCCTCGACCTCGGCCGCTTCGACGACGAGCTCGTGCAGGTCCACGCGCTCGCGCTGCGCGGCTTCGCGCACGCGCCGCTGTTCGCGCCGATCGGTTTAGGCGCGTTCACCGCGCTGTACCGGCCGCTCGCGCCGCTGCTCGATCCGCGGCTGTGCCCCGTCGCGGAATGCGACGGCCGCATCGCGGGCGTGCTGTTCGCGCTGCGCGACCCGCGCGCGCCGCACACCGTCGTGCTGAAAACCGTCGTGCGCGACCTGGACCGGCGCTTCGCCGGGCTCGGGTTCGTGCTCACCGGTGCCGCGCGGGCCGCCGCGCACGCGCTCGGTGCGACGCGCGCGATCTCGGCGCTGCAGCACGACGGCAGCGTCGCGCGCTCGCTGGCGTCGCACGCGATCCCCTTCCGCCGCTACGCCGTCTTCGCCAAGGAGCTGCCATGAACGTCGTCGAGATCCTCCGCGCGCGCGCCGCCGCGCACCCGCACCGCATCGCGCTCGTCGATGCGGCGACGCGGCGCACGCTGACGTTCGCCGAGCTCGAAGCGGTCAGCGCGCACGCCGCCACATCGGTGCGCGCGCGCGGATTGCACCCGGGCGACCTCGTGCTGCTGCTGCACCCCGCAGGCATCGAGCTGTACGCGGCGCTTATCGGGCTGCTGCGCGCCGGGCTCGTCCCGGCGATCCCGCCGCCCGGCGTCACGCGCGCATCGCTGCGCCGCTGCGCGCGAGCGCATCCGCCGCGCGCCGTGCTCGTCGGCGGGATCGGCTGGCTCGCGCTCGCCGCGGTGCCGTCGCTGCGCCACGCGCTGCGCCTGTCGACGACGCTCGCGCCGCTCGCGCACGACGTGCTGCACGACGACGCGCGCGCGGCGGACGGTGCAGTGGAGCCGCGGGACGACGGCGATCCCGCGATGCTGACGTTCACCAGCGGCAGCACCGGCGCACCGAAAGCGCTCGTGCGCACGCACGGCGTCGCACGCGCGCAGGTTGAGGCGCTGTCCGCAGCGCTCGCGCTCGACGGCGCGACGTCGCTGTGCACCATGCCGATGGTGCTGCTCGCGGAGCTCGCCGCGGGCGCGACATGCTTGCTGCCCGGCGTCGATCTGCGCCGGCCCGGCCACGCCGACGCGGCGTCGCTCGCGGAGGTGATGCGCGAGTACGGCGTGGCCCGCATCGTCGCGTCGCCGGCGCTGCTCGCGAACCTCGCGCTCGCGCTGGAGCGCCGTCATGCGACGCTGCCCGCGCTGCGGACCATCGCGTCGGGCGGCGCGCCGGTGATGCCGTCGCTCGCGGGCGCGCTGCGCGCAATCGCTCCGAACGCGCGCGTCGTCGCCGTCTACGGCAGCACCGAGGCCGAACCGATCGCGCTGCTCGACGCGGGCGACACCGCGCCGTCCGATCACGCGGCGATGCGCGCCGGGGCGGGCCTGCTCGCGGGACTTCCGTGCGCGCCCGGTTCCGTCGCGATCGTCCCCGCGACGTCCGGCACGGTGTTCGGGCCGTTCCCGCACGACGACGGCGTCGAGCGCCGCGCGCTCGCACCGGGCGCGGTGGGCGAGATCGTCGTCAGGGGGCCGCAGGTCGTGCCGCACTACGCCGATCCGGCGGCGGATGCCACCACGAAGATTCGCGCAGGCGCGCGCATCTGGCACCGCACCGGCGACCGCGGCTACCGCGACGCGTGCGGACGGCTCTGGCTCGTCGGCCGCGCCGCAGGCACGATCGACGACGCGCGCGGCGTGCTCGACCCGTTGCGCGTCGAGTGCGCGCTCTCGTATCTCCCCGGCATCGCGCGCAGCGCGGTCGCGGGCGCCGACGGCTTGCGCGTGCTCGTCGTCGAGCCGGTCGCGGGCCACGCGCTCGACGAGCTCACGATCCTCGCGGCCGTCTCGTTCGCGCACATCGACCGCGTCATCGCCGCGCCGGTCCCCGTCGACCCGCGCCACGAGGCGAAGGTCGACTACGCCGCGCTGGAACGGCTCGTTCGCCGGTACGCGCGTGCAGCTTGATAACGGCGGGCGCGTGCGTGCGGCTTGATTACGGCGGCGCGCTCCGCGCGTACGCCGCGCTCGCGGAGCGCGACGACGACACGATCCACGCGCGCGGCGGCACGATGCTGCTGGCGCACGGGCGCCCCACCGCGCGCGCGGTCCTGTTTCTGCACGGCCTCACCGCGAGCCCGATGCAGTGCGACGCGCTCGCGCGGAGGCTGCACGCGAACGGCGACTCGGTGATCGTGCCGCGGCTGCCCGGTCACGGCGCGCGCGACCGCCTCACCACGCAGCTTCGCGACGTTCCGGCGCAGCAGCTCATCGACGCCGCGTACGAAGGCCTCGCGATCGCGCGCGGGCTCGGCACGTCGGTCGTCGTCACCGGCTTTTCGCTGGGCGGTCTGCTCGCAGCGTGGCTCGCGCAGCACGAGCGGTTCGACCACGCCGTCGCGATCGCACCGTTTCTCGGCGTGTTCGGTGTCCCCGGCGCGGCGACGACGGCGCTGGCCGCATCCCTGCGCACCCTGCCCAACGCGTTCCTGTGGTGGCATCCGATCAAGCGCGAACGTTTGATGCCGGACCACGGGTACGCGCGCTTTCCGACCCGCGCGATCGCGGAGGCCCTCGGCATCGCGACGGAGCTGCGCGCCCTTGCGCACGCCGCGCCGCCCGCGACGAAGCGCATCACGCTCATCACCAACGAGAGCGAGACGGCGGTGAACAACGGCGCGGCGCGCACGCTCGCCGCGGCCTGGCGCGCGCACGAAGGAACCGTCGTCGACGTTCACCCGCTCACGGGCTTGCCGCGGTCGCACGACATCATCGAAGCGCTCCGCCCGGGCACGGTCGCGCGCCGCGCGTACCGCACGCTGCTGCCGATCCTCCACGACATGCCGCGGTAGTCAGCGCAGCGCGATGCGCATGCGGTGCTGGCGGGCGAACTCGCTCCAGCGGGCGCGGCTTGCGAACGCTTCGTGCAGCGCGCCGCGCGCGGGCTCGTTCACGAGCGCCACCTTCACCGCCGCAAACTGCGCATCGAGCGCCGCGAGCAGCGCGGACGCGGAGGCGGCGTCGTGCGCGCGCGCGTCGAGCAGGCTCGCGCGCTCCCCGCGCCGCACGAACGCGTACGCATCGGGTGATTCCGGCGACCCCACGAACAGCGCTTCGAACGGCGCACCGGCCGCGACGCTCTGCGGTTCGCGCTGCCAGCACGACGCCGGAGTACGGGTGAGCGCGGCGATTGCTGCCGCACCATACGCATGCACGGCCGGTTCGGCATGCGCGTCATCCGCCGGGTGCAGCGGCTCGCGCGTCCAGACGACCAGCTCGTCGATCGTCGCGAAGCCGGCGCGCTCGTAGAGCCGGACCGCGGGCGCGTTGTGCGTGAGCACCTCCAGCTCGACGCTCGTCGCGCCGGACGCGCGCGCGATGTCGAGCGTCTCGTCGAGATAGCGCCGCGCAAGCCCGCGCCCGCGAAATTCCGGCACCACCCCGAACCCGCCGATCCACGCACGGTCGCCACGAAACGCGAGCAGCACGACGCCCGACAACGCGCCGTCGACGGTCCAGCGCCGCGAGCGCGCGAGGTCGACGTCGTTGCGCTCGACGTGCGAGCGAAAGCTCTCGGCGTTCATCGACGGCTGCTCGCCGTAGACGTCGCCGCGAAACGACGCGTTGAGATCGTCGACGGTCACGCCGCTCAGCGTGGTGCTCCTAGAGGCTTTCCACGAACGCCGCGACGCGCTCGATCACGAGCTCCGGCTCGTCGCGGTGCGGCGAGTGCCCGGCGCCCGGGACCATCAGCGTCTGTGTCTCGGGAATGCGCGCTGCGATCGCGTCGAGCTGCGCGGTCGTGCCGTACTCGTCGGCTTCGCCTTGGATCAACAGCACGGGCACGCGCACGCGCTCGGCGTACGCTTCGATGTTCCAGTCGCGGAAGCTCGGGTCGAGCCAGATGTCGTTCCAGCCGGCGAACGTCGCATCCGGATCTGCGTGATGGCGCCGCAGCTTCGCCGGCAGATCGCTCGTCGCGTAGGTGATCTTCGCGGCCGCGATGCTGCGCACGCTGATCTCCTCGACGAACACGTGCGGTGCTTCGAGCACCAGCGCGCGCGCGGCGCCGGGATGCGCGCCGGCGTAGATCAGCGCGATCGACGCGCCGTCGCTGTGCCCGAACAGGATCGGCCGTTCGGTCCCGAGCTGCGCCAGCAAGCTCCGGCAGCACGACCTCGCCCTCGCGGTGCATGTAGTCGGGCTCGCGCTTCTCGCGCAGCACGTCCGATCCGCCGTACCCGTAGCGTGAGTATGCGACCACGGTGCATTGCGTGCGCTCGCACAGCGTTCGCGGAAGATCGCGCCACAGCGAGATCGAGCCGAGCCCTTCATGGAGCATCACGATCGCGGGCCGCGCTGGATCGCCGTCGTAGCGGACCGTCTCCAGCCGTTTCCCGCCGGCGACGACGTCGCGCCTGACGGGCTCGTGCCCGAGCCGCTCGCGCGTCAACGCTGCTCGCGGGCGCGCAGGACGTGGCGCCGGATCTTCCCCGTCGCGGTCTTCGGCAAGTCGTCGACGAACTCGATCCAGCGCGGGTACTTGTACGGCGCCAACCGGTTCTTCACGTGCGCCTTGAGCGCGTCGGCGAGCTCGGGCAGCGGTTTCACGCCGGGCTTGAGCACGACGTATGCTTTGGGTTTGACGAGATCGCTGTCGTCCGCGACGCCGATCACCGCGGCTTCGAGCACGTGCTCGTGCGCGACCAGCGCCGACTCGACCTCGCTCGGCGACACCCAGATGCCGCCGACCTTGAGCATGTCGTCGACGCGGCCGCAGTAGACGAAATACCCGTCGTCGTCCTGGCGGTACTTGTCGCCTGTGCGCGTCCACTCGCCCGCGAACGTCGCGCGCGACTTCTCGCGGTTGTTCCAATAATACGCGGCCGACGTCGGCCCGCTGATCTCGAGCTCGCCCAAATCCCCGGGCGCGACGTCGCGGCCGTCCTCGCCGACGATGCGCGCGCGATAGCCGGGCACGGGCAAGCCCGTCGTGCCGTAGCGCACCGCACCCGGCCGGTTGGAGACGAAGATGTGCAGCATCTCCGTCGACCCGATCCCGTCGATGATCTCGACGCCGAAGCGCGCCGTCCAGTTCTTGCCGATCTCTTCGGGCAGCGGTTCGCCGGCCGACGTGCACAACCGCAGCGCGAGCTCGTCGCGCGCCGGCAAGTCGGGGTGCACGAGCAGCGCGCCGAACAGCGTCGGCACGCCGCAGAAGATCGTCGCCTGGTGCGTGCGCAAGATGGCACCGACCGCGTCGGGCGTCGCGCGCCCGGCGCGCAGCACGGCGGTCGCACCGACCGACATCGGAAACGTCAGCGCGTTGCCCAGGCCGTACGCGAAGAACAATTTCGCCGCCGAGTACACGACGTCGTCCTCGCGCATCCCGAGCACGGCCTGCGCGAACAGCTCCGCGGTTTGAATCAAACTGGTCTGGACGTGCACCGTGCCTTTCGGCTTGCCGGTCGACCCTGAAGAATACAGCCAGAAGCACGCATCGTCGGGACGCGTCGGCGCAGCATCCGCGAGCGGCGCCGCACGCTTCGTCAGCGCCGCGAGCGTCGGATGCGAGCCGGCGTACGTTCCGCCGGGATCGGACACGACGAAGCGGCCCGTCCAGCTGGCGAGGCGCGCGGCCTCTTCGTACTGCGGCAGCAGCTCGACGGAGACGACGGCGGCTTTGGCACGGCTGTCGGCGAGGATGAACGCGAAGTCGAGCGGCTGGAACAGCGTGTTGACCGGGATCGGCACGATACCGGCCTTGATCGCGCCGAGGAAAACGGCGGGGAAGTCGATGGTGTCGAGCAGCCCGAGGACGACGCGCTGCTCGGCGTCGAGCCCGAGCTCGCGCAACGCTCCGCCGGCGCGGTCGACGCGCTCCGCCAGCTCACCGTATGTATACGCGCCGCGGTCGTCGACGAACGCCGGCTTCGCCGCCCGCCCCGGCAAGTTGCGCCCGACGAGATCGACGGCCGCGTTGTAGAACGCCGGCGGCTCCACGGCCGTCGGAGGTGCGGGCGACGCGTCGATCACGGCAAGCTCCAGACTACGAGAGGGCCGGCCCCTGGACTCAGAGCCGTTCAAAGCATTATAGTGCATTCGAGTGGATCTGCAAGCGTGATAGTGCATTCTGGCGACGAGGGCGACAGTGCCGCCTTTCTGGCTGCCCTCGGCGACCGGGTGCGCGAGCTGCGCGCCCGCCGCGGGATGACGCGCAAGATCCTGGCCCGTGACTCCGGCGTCTCCGAGCGCTACCTCGCCCAGCTCGAAGGCGGGCATGGCAACGCCTCGCTGCTGATCTTGCGGCAGGTCGCCCGCGCGCTCGACGTCCCGCTCGAAGCATTGGTCACGGCGACCCCCGACGCACCGCCGGGGCTAGCCCACGCAACCGAGCTGCTTCGCCGCCTCCCTCCGGACAAGCTAGGCGAGGCCCGGGCGCTGCTTCAGAAGACGTTCGGTGAGGATGACGCCGAGGCGCGCTCGCGCCGGATCGCCCTCATCGGCCTGCGGGGCGCGGGGAAGACGACGCTCGGCGCGGCCCTGGCGGAGCGCCTGGGCGTCCCGTTCCTGGAGCTCGACCGCGAGATCGAGCGCGACAGCGGCGTGTCGCTGGCGACGATCTTCGATTTCTACGGCCAGGCCGGGTTCCGGCGAATGGAGCGCCGCTGCCTCGACCGCGTGATCGAGGAGCACCCGCGCTTCGTGCTGGCGACCGGCGGGAGCATCGTCTCGGAGCCGTCCACGTTCGAGCGGCTGTTGTCGACCTGCTGGACCGTCTGGCTGACAGCCGCGCCCGCCGAGCACATGGAGCGGGTCGTGGCGCAGGGGGACATGCGGCCGATGGCCGGCAACCGCGAGTCGATGCACGACCTCCAGCGCATCCTGACCGGTCGCGAGCCGCTCTACCGCCGGGCGGACGCCGAGGTGGACACGAGCGGGAAGACCGTCACCGGGAGCCTCGAAGCGCTGCTCGCTGCCGTACCGCCTCCCTCGTAGCCGGCCCCACCGATTACTGCATGATACTTCTTGCGTCGGGCGACGTGTATGCAGTATAGTTCACTTCTGATGGTTACCGCCGACGCCCCGGCCGAGTCCGGCCTGGTCACCTTCGACACCTCACCAGAGCGCTATCGCCACTGGCGGCTGGGCATCGACGGGCGGGTCGCGACGCTCGCGCTCGACGTCGACGAGGACGCCGGCATTCGGCCCGGCTACAAGCTCAAGCTCAACTCGTACGACCTCGGCGTGGACATCGAGCTGCACGACGCGCTCAACCGCATCCGGTTCGAGCATCCCGCCGTCGCATGCGTCGTGGTGACCAGCGCGAAGGAACGGTCGTTCTGCGCCGGCGCGAACATCTACATGCTCGGCACGTCGTCGCATCAATGGAAAGTGAACTTCTGCAAGTTCACCAACGAGACGCGCAACGGGATGGAAGACTCCAGCCGCAACGACGGGCTGCGCTTCATCGCCGCGGTGAACGGTGCGTGCGCGGGCGGCGGCTACGAGATCGCTCTGGCGTGCGACGAGATCCTGATGATCGACGACCGCTCTACCGCGGTCAGCTTGCCCGAAGTGCCGCTGCTCGGCGTGCTGCCCGGGACCGGCGGCCTGACGCGCGTGCTCGACAAGCGCAAGGTGCGCCGCGACGTCGCCGACCTGTTCTGCACGAACGCCGACGGCGTGCGCGCCGAGCGCGCGAAGGCGTGGAAGCTGGTCGACGCGACCGCGCCGCCGTCGGAGTTCGACGCGCTCGTGCGCGACCGCGCCGCCGCGCACGCCGCCGCATCGCCGCGCGACGCCGGCGCGAACGGGATCGCACTGCGCCCGCTGCAGCGCACGATCGACGAGCACGGCTATCATTATACGCACGTCGACGTGACGTTCGACCGCGCCGCGCGCAACGCGACCGTCACCGTGCGCGCACCGCACGGCGCGCAGCCCGGCGATGGCGATGCGATCGTCGCAGCGGGTGATGCGTGGTGGCCGCTCGCGATGGCGCGCGAGCTCGACGACGCGATCCTGATGCTGCGCACGAACGAGCCCGAGCTCGGCCTGCTGCTGCTGCGCACGGAAGGCGACGCTGAGGCGGTGCTCGCCGTCGACCGCGTGCTGTTGGAACTGCGCGAGCACTGGCTCGTGCGCGAGACGATCGGTCTCTTGCGCCGCACGCTCGCGCGGCTCGACGTGAGCTCGCGCAGCCTGTACGCGATCGTCGAACCGGGTTCGTGCTTCGCCGGAACGCTGCTGGAGCTCGCGCTCGCGGCGGACCGCACCTACATGCTCGCGCTCGCGGACGACGAGGAGCCCGCGCCCGCGATCGCGCTCGGCGAGGCGAACTTCGGCGCGTACCCGATGGTGAACGGCCGCACGCGGCTCGAGACGCGCTTCGACGGCGACGCCGGCGCGTTCGAACGCCTTCACGGCGAGCTCGGCCGGCGCTATCACGCCGAGGACGCGCTCGACGCGGGGCTCGTCACCGTCGCGCCCGACGAGCTCGACTGGGACGACGAGATCCGGCTCGCGCTCGAAGAGCGCGCGTCGCTCTCGCCCGACGCGCTGACCGCGATGGAAGCCAACCTGCGCTTCCCCGGCGCGGAGACGCCGGAGACGAAGATCTTCGGCCGCTTGTCGGCGTGGCAGAACTGGGTGTTCTACCGCCCCAACTCCACCGGCGAGACCGGTGCCCTCAAACTCTTCGGCAGCGGCACCAAACCGCGCTTCGACCAGGAACGGGTCTGACTCACATGGCGATCGACTACGCGGAACGTATTCCCAACAACGTCGAGCTCTCGTCGAACCGCACGCTGCAGCGCGCGCTCGAGCATTGGCAGCCGGCGTTTCTGTCGTGGTGGAAAGAGATGGGGCCGACCGATTTCAACGCGGCCGACGTCTACTTGCGCACGGCGATCTCCGTCGATGCGAAGGGCTGGGCGAACTACGACTACGTGCGCATGCCGGAGTACCGCTGGGGCATCTTCCTCGCCGAGCCGGAGACGGATCGCCGCGTCGGTTTCGGCGACGATTTCGGCAAACCGGTGTGGCAGCAAGTCCCGGGCGAGTACCGCAGCACGCTGCGCCGGCTGATCGTCACGCAAGGCGACACCGAGCCCGCGTCGGTGGAGCAGCAGCGGCTGCTGGGCCACACCGCGCCGTCGCTGTACGATCTGCGCAATCTTTTTCAAGTCAACGTCGAGGAAGGCCGTCATCTCTGGGCGATGGTCTACCTGCTGCACGCATACTTCGGCCGCGACGGCCGCGAGGAAGCCGAAGAGCTGCTGGCGCGCCACTCCGGCGACGCCGACAAACCGCGCATCCTGCAGACGTTCAACGAGCCGATCTCCGACTGGCTGTCGTTCTTCATGTTCACGTTCTTCACCGACCGCGACGGCAAGTTCCAGCTCAAGTCGTTCGCGGAGTCCAGCTTCGACCCGCTCGCGCGCACCTGCCGCTTCATGCTCACCGAAGAAGCGCACCACATGTTCGTCGGCGACACCGGCATCTCGCGCGTCGTCAAGCGCACGCTCGAGGTGATCGCGGAGACCGGCACCGACGAGCCCGGCGCGATACGGCGCGCGGGCGCGATCGACTTGCCCACCATCCAGCGCTACTTGAACTTCTGGTTCAGCTCGTCGCTCGATCTGTTCGGCTCCGAAGCGTCGTCGAATGCGGCCGCGTACTTCGCGCAAGGCATCAAAGGCCGCCCGGACGAGAAGAAATACCCCGACCACGTCCTGCGCGACACCGCGTTCGAGCTCGCGGTGCCGGACGGCAGCGGCGGCGTGCGCGCGGAGAGCGTCCCGCTGCGCAACGCGATGAACGAGGTCGTGCGCAACTCCTACGTCGAGGACTGCATGCGCGGCCTCACCCGCTGGAACAAGCTGATCGAAGCCGCCGGCCACGCGTTCCGATTCACGCTGCCGAGCACGCGCTTCCGCCGCACGATCGGCAACTGGGCCAACGTGCCGACGGATCCCGCGGGCAACCCGATCGCGCAGACGGAGTACGACGCGCGCATCGCGTCCTGGCTGCCCAGCGACGACGACCGCGCGTTCATCACCAGCCTGATGCAGCGCGTCGTCGAGCCCGGCAAGATGGCCGCCTGGATCGCGCCGCCCGAAAAGGGCATCAAGGACCGCCCGGTCGACTACGAATACGTCCGCCTTGCCTGATTCGCGCGCGACGATCCGGGGCCGAACGCACGTCACGCGCACGCGCGTTCGCTTCGGCGACACGGACGCGGCGGGCATCGTGTTCTACCCGACGTTCTTCGTCTGGTTCGACGTCGGCATGAGCGGCTTGCTGCGCGCAGCGCTCGGCGGCGAGCTGACCGACGCGCACGGCCGCCCGCGGTTTCCGGTGCCGATCGTGGATGCCGGCGCGCGGTTCGCCGTGCCGCTGCACTTCGACGACGCGATCGCGATCCGCTCGACCGTCACGGAGCTGGGCACCAGTTCGCTGCGTGTCGAGCACGCCGTGTTGCGCGAGGACGTCGAGGTCGCGCGCGGCTTCGAAGTCCGCGTACTCATCGCGCCGCGCGAAGACGGCCGCATCGCGGCGGCACCGCTGCCGCCGGAGCTGCGCGCCGCGCTCGCCGATCCGGCGACCACGGAAGACGCTGGGGCCTGACGAAGCTGGGCGCCATGCCGCTCGACCCGTCGCTCCTGCTCTTCGTCCCCGCCGACCGCCCCGACCGCTTCGGCAAAGCGCTCGCTTCCGGCGCGACGGGCGCGATCCTCGACCTCGAAGACGCCGTCGCGCCCGACCGCAAATCGTACGCGCGCGATCAGGTGCGCGCGTTTCTGGACGCGCACGACGAATTGGAGCGCGTCGCCGTGCGCGTCAACCCCGGCGACACGCCGGACGGACGCGCCGACCTCGCGATGCTCGCCGGCGCGCGGCGCGTCGGCGCGGTCGTCATCCCGAAAGTGCACGACGTCGCGGACTGCGCCCGCGTGTCGGACGAGCTCGGCGACGTGCCGCAGATCGTCATCATCGAGTCGGCGCGCGGCGTCGCGCACTGCGAGACCATCGCGCACGCGGCGCACGTGCTCGCGCTGGCGTTCGGCCCGTACGACCTCGCCGCGGAGCTCGGCGGCGTCACCGACACCGACGTGATGCTGCCGCACCGCGCGCGCATGCTCGTCGCCGCGCGCGCCGCGGAGCGCTGGGCGATCGACGGCCCGTCGCGCGAGTACGGCGACGCCGCGATCCCGGCGCGCGACGCCGAGCACGCGCGCCGCCTCGGCTACGACGGCAAGCTGCTGATCCACCCCGCGCAGCTCGCGCCGGTGCGCGCAGCGTTCGCACCGTCCGACGCCGACGTCGCGTACGCGCGCCGCATCGTCGAAGCCGCGGCGCGCTCGAACCCCGCCGTCCTCGACGGCACGATGATCGACCCGCCGATCGTGATCGCCGCCGAACGCGTGCTGCGCCGCGCCGCGTCGGCGACGAAATAAGAAAAGCCCGGACGTCTCCGGGCTCCCGTTCCTATCGCACCCGTGTTTGCGGTTACGACAAGCCGGCACCCGGGACGCTGTACTCCGGGGCCTCATGCTCCCCCGCCCCTCCTGCGTGCGTCACGGCAGTGGTATCGGTGCGGGATTACGCGAGATGATACGCAGGTTCGCGCATCATGTCAATCCCACACAATGCGCAAAAAAAAACTTTGGGGCCCGGATTACTCCGAGCCCTGCATGCCCCGCGCCGCTGCAGCGGCTACGTGCGAGGTGCGCTGATTTTACTTTTCCACGCGCATTATGTCAAGACTATTCCCAGCGCATTTGCCAACGCTGCGCGGATCGCCGAGAGATCATCCGCAGTCGTAACCGGAATGATCCAGTTGCCACCCAGAAAAATCCGGTCCAGCCGCGTCAGGCCAACATGGGCGACCAGATCGCCTTTCGCCCAGCACGTCCGCAGTCCGGGATAGCGTCCGCCCGGGATCGGATAATGCCATGGCAACCTTGCTTGAGGTTCGACCTCGCTCAGCGGAACAATGATCACGGTCGCATCAGTCACGTACTTGAAAGCGCGCATCGGCGAAACCACGACGACGCGCCGCTTCTTCACCATCTCCGGACGAAGATATCCTTCGAAGTTGCAGATAACGATCGATCCCGGCGCGGGGACGAACGAAAGGCCCACGCACCAGTGATAGCGGTGCGGAATTGCCGGACCATGATCGGAATGTGATAATCAGACTGCGTCCGCTTCGTTCGCTGCCGGGGGACGGGATGCGCGCTCGCCGAACCCCCCGTTCGCACGCAGCCGCACAATCTTCTGCTCGTCGTAACCGAGCAACTCGCGCAGAACCTTCTCCGTATGCTCGCCTAACCCGGGCGCCCGCCGGTGTTGTCCCGACCCCTCGCCCACGCGCACCGGGCTCGCGATCCAGCGCGCGGTGCCGAACACCGGGTGCTCGACCTCCGTGACGAGGCCGCGCGCCGCCGTCTGCCGGTCGGCGAGCGCCGAGCGCACGTCGTTGATCGGCCCGCACGGCACGCCCGCGGCGGTGAGCGCCGCGATCCACTCCGCCGTCGTCCGCGTCACCAGCACGTCCTGCAGCGCCGACGTCACCAGCGCGCGGTTCTCACGGCGCGCGGCGAAGCCGCGGAAGCGCAGGTCGTCGCGGACGTGCGCGATGCCCAGCACGTCGACGAGCCGCTGCCAGAACTTCTCCTTCGCGCAGACGATCACGACCCAGCCGTCCGACGAGCGGAAGTTCTGGAACGGCACGATGGACGGATGCGCCGAGTACGCCAGCCGCTGCGGCTCGTACGCACCGTCAGGAGCGAGCGCCCACGACGCGACGTACGTCAGCATGTTCATCGCGGTATCGAACAAGGACGTGTCGCAGTCGCATCCCGCGCCGTCGCGCCGCGCCGCGTGCACACCGGACAGCAGCGCGAGCGCGGCGACGAGCCCGCCGCTGTAGTCCACCACCGACAGCCCGGATTTGGTCGGCGGGCCGTCGGGATCGCCGGTCAGCGACTGCCACCCTGCGAGCCCTTGCAAGATGTAGTCGTACGCCGGCTCGGCCGCCCGCGGCCCCGTCATCCCGAACCCCGACAGCGACACGCACACGATGCGCGGGTTCACGTGCGCGAGGTCCGCGTAGCGCAAACCGAGCTTCGCCGGGATGTCGCCGCGCAGGTTCGAGTACACCGCATCGCTGACGCGCACGAGGTCGTGGAACACCGCTTTGCCGGCGTCGTTCGTGAGGTCGAGCGCGACGCTGCGCTTGTCGTGGTTGAACGTCTCGAAGAACAGCGAGTCGTCGCCCGACTGGTACGGCGGCACCGCGCGCCCGACATCCCCGCCGGTGCGCACGTCCTCGATCTTGATCACGTCGGCGCCGAGCTCAGCGAGGTGCACCGTCCCGAACGGCCCCGCGCCGTACTGCTCGACGGCGATCACGCGAACGTCTTCGAGCGGCCTCACGTCGAGCGCGGCATGCCGAGCACGTTGTGGCCGAGGTACGCGAGGATGAGGTTGTTCGACAGCGGCGCGACGGTGTACAGCCGCGTCTCGCGCGCGATGCGCTCGACATCGTAGTCGGCGGCGAAGCCGTTGCCCCCGAGCGCGTCGATCGCCGCGTTCGCCGCCTGCCACGACGCTTCGCTGGCGAGCAGCTTCGCGGTGTTCGCCTGCGGCCCGCACGGCTCGCCGCGGTCGAAGCGCTCCGCCGCGTCGCGCCGCATGAGGTCCGCGGCTTCGAGCGCGGCGTGCGCGCGCGCGATCGGGAACTGAATCGACTGGTTCGCGCCGAGCGGCTTGCCGAACACCTCGCGCTGCGTGACGTACGCCGCCGCGCGCTCCACCAAGAACCGCCCGTGTCCCACGCACTCCGCCGCGATGAGGATGCGCTCCGCGTTCCAGCCGTCGATGATGTAGCGGAAGCCGCGCCCTTCCTCGCCGATCAGGTTTTCCGCCGGAACCTCGAGGTCGTGGATTGCGATCTCGTTGGTCTCGTTGTTCATCCACACCGGGATCGGCGTGACGTCGATCGTGCCCGGCCGCAGTCCGCGCAGATCGACCAAGAACACCGACAGCCCGCCGCCGCGCTCGCCGGCCGGCGCCGGAGCGGTGCGCGCGAGCAGCAGCATCGCGTCGGAGTGCTGGAAGCGCGACGTCCAGCGCTTGCGGCCGTTCACCACGTAGACGTTGCCGCGCCGCACGGCCGTCGTCTCGATGCGCGTCGTGTCGCTGCCCGCGACGGGCTCCGTCACGCCGAACGCCTGCAGCCGCACCTCGCCGCTCGCGATTCGCGGCAGCCACGCGCGCTTCTGCTCGTCGTTCCCCCAGCGCAGCAGCGTGCCCATCGTGTACAGTTGCGCGTGCGCCGTGCCCGCGTTGCCGCCGGCGTGGTTGATCTCCTCGACGATCACCGACGTGTCGGCTAAGCCGAGGCCTAGGCCGCCGTACTCGGGCGGGATCAGCGCGGCGAGGTAGCGCGCCTCCGCGAACGCCTGCGCGAACGCATCCGGGTACGCGCGCTTCGCGTCGAGCTCGCGCCAGTACGCCGCGCCGCCCAGCCGCTCGCACAGCGCGCGCACGTCGGCCCGGAGCTTCTCGCGGTCCATGCTACGCGAGCAGCGTGTCGCGCGGGTCGTGACCGCGCTTGTAGACCATGAACGTGCGCTCGTACGAGATCACGGTCTCGCCGCGCTGGTTCACGCCCGTCGTGCGCGCCGTCACGATGCCGACGTCGGCGCGCGACCCCGACTCGCGCGTTGCGAGGATCTCGCTCGACGCGTACATCGTGTCGCCGACGAACACCGGCTTGGGCAGCTTCACGTCGTTCCACTGCAAGTTCGCCATGACGTGTTCGCTCAAGTCCGAGACGGAGAGCCCGACGGCGAGCGAGAGCGTGAAGCACGAGTTCACGAGGATCTTTCCGAACGGCGTCTTGGCCGCGAGGTTCTCGTCGAAGTGGATGGGGTTGGTGTTGAGCGTGAGCATCGTGAAGAGCGTGTTATCGGTCTCCGTGACGGTGCGCCCGAGGCGGTGCCGGTAGACGTCGCCCGCCTCGAAATCCTCGTAGTAGCGGCCGCGCCAGCCTTCTTTGATCACACCGGGCGCGTTCGCAAGGCCCCGGGCGCGTCCCTAGACGGCGAGCGGCCCACGTCCCAGGAGCCGCGGCGGGCGCGGCGCGCAAAGAAATCCGAACGGGCGCAACCGAGGAGTCGGAGGCCGGTTCTCGGAATGTGACGCCCAATAATCCGGCTCTTGACGGCACGCGAGTGTCTCGAACCGGCCTCTCGCCCCGTCGAGGAGCGACGGAGCGTTCCCCCTCCCTAAGGCGCAATGGAACTACACGACGCGGCGCCGGCCGTCACCCCACGGCCGCGACGTCGCCCGGCGCTCGAACCTGCACGCTCGGACAAACCGCGCGCGCCGCACCTTCGTCCGTATCAGGTCGAAGCGCAGCAGGCGATTTTAGAGCACCGCGCGCGCGGCGTTCGGACGCAGCTCGTGTCGCTCGCGACCGGCCTGGGCAAGTCGGTCGTCATCGCGACGCTGCCGAAGCTGCTGTCGCTGCGCCCAGGGGACGTCACCGTGGTCGTCGCCCACCGTGACGAGCTCATCGAGCAGCTCGTAGACAAGTTCCGCGTCGAGAATCCCGAGGCCGTCATCGGCGTCGAGAAGGCGGAGCGCCGCGCACCCGAAGAGTGCAACGTCGTCGTCGCGACGGTCCAGACCCTCGCCGAGAAACGGCTCGAGGACTTCGTCGCCCGCTTCAAGCGCCGCATCTCGCTGTTCGTCATCGACGAAGCGCACCACGCCGCCGCGCCGTCCTATCGCGCGATCGTCGACGCCGTGCTGGCGCAGCGGCCCGAGGCGATGATCCTCGGCTTCACCGCCACCCCCAACCGCGGCGACGGCGTGCGGCTCGTCGACGTGTTCGAGAAGATCGTCTACACGATGGACGCGCGCAAGGGGATCGACGCGGGCTATCTCGTGCCGGTGAAGTCGTACGCGGTCGCAACGGGCGTCAACTTGGACGAGGTCGCGTCGCGCGGCGGCGACTTCGTGATCGGGCAGCTCGCGCAAGCGGTCAACATCGGCCAGCGCAACGAACGCATCGTCGCCGCGTACAAGCAGAACACGCCGGGGCTCAAGGCGCTGGTGTTCACCGCGTCGGTGGAGCATGCGCGCGACGTCGCCGAAGAGTTCGTCGCCCGCGGCGTCAACGCCGAGTGGGCGTCGGGCGAGACGCCGCGCGAGGAGCGCGAGCGCATCGTGCGCGACTTCCGCGGCACCGGGATCGACGTGCTCGTGAACTGCGGGCTCTACCTCGAAGGCTTCGACGTCCCGTCGGTCCAGGTGATCCTCAACGCGCGCCCGACCAAGTCGACGACGCTCTACACGCAGATCACCGGCCGCGCGCTGCGCCCGCTCGACGACATCGCGACGCCGCTGTCCAACACCAACTCCGCGCTCGAGCGCCGCGAGCTGATCGAGAAGTCGTCGAAGACCGCCGCGATCGTGATCGATCTCGTCGACCAGGCGCAGCGCCACCAGCTCGTCACCGTGCCGTCGCTGTACGGACTGCCGCCGCACATCGACGCGCAAGGCCGCATGACCGCGCAGGTCGCCGACAAGTTCGAAGAGCTGCTGCGCCGCGATCCCAAGCGCGCCGCCAAGGTGCGCACCGCCGAAGAGATCGAGACGGCGCTGGTCGAGATCGACGCGTTCAACGGGCCGCGCGAGATCAAGCCGACGTGGCAGGCGATCGATCCGGTCGACCACTGGCGGCTGGAGCTGCCGCCCACGCGCACCGCGCTCGACCGCAAGGGCCGCCCCATCCCGGAATTTTCGCGCAAGTGGGACCAGTGGGTCACCGAAGCGCGCCGCATCGCGCCGCACGAGGACGCGGAGCGCTTCGCGAACCGCATGCTCAACGTCGACCAGAAAAGCATCCGCTGGGAGAAGCGCCGCATCGACGTCAAGCGCGACGCCGCGAAGTACGTCACGCTGTACTCCACCGAAGATCTCCCCGAGCGCGTGATCGAGGTGAGCTCCTCGCTCCCCGGCGCGCTCGGCAGCGCATACCAGCGCGTCGACGAGATGCTGTCCGGCTACACGCAGATCCCCGCCAACGCTGCCGCGCCGCGCCCGGCATCGGCCGCAGCCGCGCACAACGGGCACGCCCCCGGCGCGATGAAGAACAACGGCGGACGCCGCCGCGGACGGCGCACCCGCGCGCGCAATACATAGCTTGCGCCGTACGATCGGCGCGCTGGGCGCGCTCGCGATCTTCGTCGCGTCGGTGCAGCCCGCGCTGGCCCGGCATCCCTATACCGAGCCGGGCCACCTGCGCCTAGGCGTGGTGCGCACGATCGACAACCTCAACCCGCTGTTGTCCGGCCAAGCCGGCGTCACGGACATCGCGCAGTTCTTGTTCAGCGGCCTCATCCGCTATAACGAGCGAGGCGATGCGATCCCCGATGCGGCGGCGCAGGTTCCGACGCGCGAGAACGGCGGCATCAGCGCCGACGGCAAGACGATCACGTATCACCTCCGAACGAACGTCCGCTTCGCCGACGGCAAGCCGGTGACGGCGGACGACGTCGTGTTCACCTGGCAGCAGGTGATGAACCCGCGCAACAACGTGCCGTACCACTTCCCGTACGATCAGGCACAGAGCGTGACGGCCAAGGACGCGCACACCGTGGTCGCGCGGCTGCGCGCGCCGTCGGCGCCCTTCGTCGCGGGCTTCTTCCGCTGCGGCGCGCAAGGCGCGATCCTTCCGAAACATTTGCTCGCCGGCAAGCCCGACCTCAACCAGGATCCGTTCAACATCAAGCCCGTCGGCAGCGGCCCGTACGCCGTGCAGCGATACGACCCGAACTCGGTGATCGAGATGGTGCCCAACCCGTACTGGTACGGCGGCAAGCCGGGGCTGCAGCGCATCACCTACCGCATCGTCCCCAACGAGAACACGCTGCTGGTGTCGCTGCGCACGCACGAGCTCGACTTCTACTGGGGCGCACCCGAGCAGCAGCTGCGCGAGCTGCGCGGGTTGCCGGGCGTCGCCGTGAACGCCGAGCCGTCCGCGCAGTACGAGATGCTCGTGTTCAACGCGCGGCGCGCCCCGTTCTCCGACCTGCGCGTGCGCCGCGCGGCCGCGCAGGCCATCGACTTCAAGACGCTCGCGCGCAAAGTCTATCTCGACGTGGACCTCCCGGACTGGGGCGACGTCTTCCCGCGCTCGTGGGCGCACACCGACCAGCCCGATCCGTCGCCGTACGATCCCGCCAAGGCGCGCGCGCTGCTCGATCAAGCGGGCTGGAAACCCGGCGCCGACGGCGTTCGCGTGAAGGACGGCAAGCGGCTCGAGGTGGAGATCTCGACCGTCGCCGGCGTGATCCCGCGCCAGAACGCGGAAGTGCTGATGCAGCAGCAGCTCAAAGAAGTCGGCTTCGACCTGCACGTCCGCAACGCGCCCGCGAACATGGTGTTCGCGCCGTACGGCGCCGGCGGTCTGTTCGCGACCGGCAAGTTCGATCTCGCGATCTACGCGTGGACGCAGTATCCCGATCCCGACGACAGCCAGACCGCGGGCCCGGAGTCGATCCCGCCGCGCGGCGCGAACTATTCGGGCGTGGCCGACGCGCAGCTCGGCCGTTTGCAAGCGCAGGCGCGCGCGACGTACGACCACGCCCAGCGCAAGCGCTTGTACGCGCAAGTCGAGCGACGCCTCGGCGAGGTCCTGCCCTTCCACACGATCGTGTGGCGCGCGAACGTGAACGCATGGAACGAAGACCTGCACGGCGTCAAACCCGCCCAAGCGGTGAGCGACTTCTGGAACGTGGGCAGCTGGACGCTGTGAGCGCTGGGACGGGTGTGGACGATACCGCGTGGATCCGGCGCAGCGACGCGCTGGCGGAGCCGGTCGCGGCGCTGCACGTGCTCGCCGCGCCGGAGTCCGCCTCCAACGCGGGGCTCACGCAAGCCGACGCGCACACCACCGATCTCACGGCCGGCTGGCGCGACCGCGTGCGCGAGTCCGCGTTCCGCGCGACCGAGACCCTGCGCGCTGCGGCGTCGGCGGAGACCGACGCGCGCGTCCGCGAGGACATCGACATCCTGCTGCGCGCCGCGGACGACGTCGTGCGCGGGATCGACGTCACCGACGCGCACCTGCTGCAGCTGATCGACGTCGCGCGCATCGCGTTCTCCGGGATCCGCGTGCTGCTCGACGAGCAGAACCCCGTCGAGCGCAAGCAGCTCGCGCTGGTGCGGCTGCGCCGCTACGCCGGCCTGGAGCCCGGCACGATGCCGCTCGCGCACGCCGCCGAGGCGGAGACGCGCGCGCGGCTCGGCATCGCGGGCCTGACCGCGCCGTACGTCGAGCAAGTGAAGACCGCGCTCGCGCTGAGCCCCGTCCTGATCGACGGCATCGGCGCGCTGCTCCGCGGGTCGGGCATAGCCGGCTACGAGTCTGCATTCGATGCGCTGCGCGCGCAGTGCGCCGCGTACGCGCGCTTCGTCGAGACGGAGATCATGCCGCGCGCGCGCACGGACCACCGGCTGCCGCCCGAGGTGTACGCGCTCGCACTGCACGACGTCGGGGTCGACATCCCGCCTGCCGAGCTCGCCGCGCGCGCGCACGCCGCATTCGACGAGATCCGGGCGGAGATGCAAGCGCTCGCGCCGCGCGTCGCCGCCGAGCACGGCTTCGCCGCGCACGATTACCGCGACGTGATCCGCGCGCTCAAGGCGCAGCAGATCCACGGCGACGCCGAGGCGATCGTCGGCTTCTACCGCCGGCGGCTCGCGGAGATCGAGGCGATCGTGCGCCGCGAGAACCTCGTCGCGCTGCCCGACCGGCCCGCGCGCATCCGCGTGGCGACCGTCGCGGAGAGCGCCGAGACGCCGGCCGCGCACATGAACCCCGCGCCGCTCGTCGGCAACACCGGTCAGGTCGGCGAGTTCGTGCTGCCGCTCGACGTCCCGCCGGCCGCAGGCGAGAGCGGCGTCGAGCGCGCCGACGACTTCACGCACGACGCGGTCACCTGGAGCCTGACGGCGCACGAAGCGCGCCCGGGCCACGAAGTGCAGTTCGACCGCATGCTGCGCGGCGGGCTGTCGCTCGCGCGCGCGGTGTTCGCGTTCAACTCCGTCAACGTCGAAGGCTGGGCGCTCTACGCCGAGCACATCGTGCTGCCGTACATGCCGCTCGCCGGGCAGCTCTGCTCGCTCCAGATGCGGCTGCACCGCGCGGCGCGCGCCTTTCTCGATCCCGAGCTGCAGAGCGGCGCGTGCACGCCGGACGAAGCGAAGGCGCTGCTCGAACGCGAGCTGGTGTACTCGCCGCCGTTCGCGCGCAGCGAGGTCGAGCGCTACACGTTCCGTTCGCCCGGACAGGCGACGTCGTACTTCTACGGCTACATCAAGCTCGTTGCGCTCCGCGCGGAAACCGAGGCCGCGCTGGGCGCGCGCTTCGACCAGCGCGCGTTCCACGACTTCATCCTCGACCAAGGGCTCGTCGCACCGGACGCACTGCGCGCCGCGGTGCTCGCGCGCTTTCACGCGTAGGCAACTCCGCGCCTCGGATCGCGGTTACGCGGTCCGTGAAAGCCACCGTCTACCACGGCGAGCGCGACGTGCGCGTCGAGTCCGTCCCCGATCCGAGCATCAAAGCACCGACCGATGCGCTGGTGCGCGTGGTCGATGCCGCCATCTGCGGTTCCGATCTCTGGCCGTACCGCGGCGTCGCAAAGTGGGCGGAGGGCGCGCGGCTGGGTCACGAGTTCACCGGCATCGTCGAAGCGGTCGGCGCCGGCGTGCGCGGCGTGAAGGCAGGGGATTTCGTCGCGGCGCCGTTCTCGTACGCCGACGGGTCGTGCGACTTCTGCCACGACGGCCTCTACACGTCGTGCAAGCACGCCGGGTTCTGGGGCGGCACCGACAACGACGGCGGCCAAGGCCAGTTCGTCCGCGTGCCGTTCGCCGGCGCGACGCTCGTCGCGATCCCCGACGCGATCCGCGACGACCGCGGCAAGCGGACCGCGGCGCTCGCGCTCACCGACGTGATGGGAACGGGCTATCACGGCGCGGTCAGCGCGGGGACGAAGCCCGGCGGCACGGTCGTCGTCGTCGGCGACGGCGCCGTCGGCCTGTGCGCCGTGCACTCCGCGCGCTACCTCGGCGCGGAGCGCATCATTGCGGTCGGCCACCACGCCGCGCGGCTCGAGCTGGCGCGGCAGTTCGGCGCGACGGACGTGGTGGACTCGCACGCCGCGGATGCGGCGGAGACGATCGTGGAGCTGACGCACGGCGGATCGCCGAGCGTCGTCGAGGCCGTCGGCGTGCAGAGCTCGCTCGACCTCGCACTCGCCGCCGTGCGCGACGGCGGGACCGTCGCGTTCGTCGGCGTCCCGGCGGGCATGGAGACGCTGTCGTTCCGCCGCCTGTTCAGCGGCAACGTCTCACTGCGCGGCGCGCTCGCGCCCGTGCGCGCCTACCTGCCGGAGCTGATGGGCGCGCTCGCCGACGGCTCGATCGACCCGTCGCCCGTGTTCACGCACAAGCTCCCGCTCGACGGATCGCCGCAGGGCTATAGCGCGATGGATCAGCGCGTGGCCATCAAAGTCTGCTTGGAGGTCTCGGCGCCGTAGGGCGACGCGGCGCGGACGAACCAGCTCAGCAGCAAGCCGATGAGCACGGCGTCGTCCGCGATGCCGAGCAGCGGGATGTCGCCCAGGATGTTGAGCGGCGAGAGGATGAACAGGAGCGCCGCGAGCGCGAGCAGCTTGAGCCGCAACGGGACGCGCACGTCGCGGACGAGGGCGTACGCGCGCACGGCGTTGCGGCGCGACGTGATGAGCAGTTTGAGGAGACCCATACGTCTCTGCTAACGCGCCCGGCGGGCCGATGTTTCGGTGACTCGCCGTGCAGGAGAAGCGTCGCCCGGCGCTAGTTCAGGAGGCTCACGCACGACGGTGGGAAAGTGAGCATCCCGTGCCTAGCTCTCGACGCGCCGCCGCCCTCCCCTCACGTGCCGCCGAGCTGAGCGAGGCATATGCCGCCTGGGACGCCGGCGAGTACGAGCGCGTCGTCAAGCTGCTCGGCGCAGCGAAGTTCGACCGCCGCGAGGATCGTGTCGGCGCGGCGGTGCTGCAAGCACGCGCGCTGCTGGCACTCGACCGGCAAGATCAGGTCGTGACATTGCTGCAGCGCGCGAGCAAAGAGGTGAAGGGCGCGGAAGAGACCGTCCTCACGCAAATGCTGCACGGCGCTGCACTGACACGCACCAGCCGCCGGGAGCAGGGCGAAAAGCTGCTCGACGAGACCGCGGCGCTCGCGAAGCGAGGCGCACCGCCGCTCGTCGCGGAGATCGCGTACTACCGCGCGCTGAGCCGATGGGCGTCGTACCGCCTGCCGGAAGCCGAAGAGATCGTCGAAGCCGCGCTCCCGGGAGCGCGCGACGTGCACCGCGCACGCCTGTTGCAGCTCTTGGGTTGGATCGATGTCCGCGGCGAAAACTACAGCGGCGCGGCGCGCCAGTTCACCGCCGCGCTCGAAGAACTCGACCGCGCAAAGCAACCCGACGTGCTGGCGCGCGCGCGGCTGATCAACGCGCTCGGCATCATCGCGGCGGAAACCGTCGATCTGCGGCTCGGCCGGCTGGTGCGGCGCGAATACGACGCCAGCACCGTGGTCCGAGGACACGCGCATCGAGCGCTTCCACGTGCTCGAATACCTGGCGTGGCTGTCGCTGCTCGAGGGCCAAGTCGGGCGCGCATGGGACGAGCGCCAGCGCGCGCTGTCGCTGACCGTCGATACGGCGTATCACGCCTCGGCGCTGACGAGCGCCGCGAACGTCGCAGGCATCGTCGGCGACCGCTTCTCCGAGGCTCGGTATTTCGAGCTTGGCCGGATCGCTGTTACTGCGAGGCGACCAGCTCGCGTCTCGACGTCGACCGCCGCATCGCGATGCTGGCGTACGTCGCATCCGCGCCCCCGGCGAATCTCGACGCGGCTCGCAAAGTTTTCACGCTGTACGAACGCACGCGGCCCGCGAAAGACCGACGTTCACGCCTTCGAAGGCGACCGCCGCGTCGAGGGCTTCGAGCTGTACGCGCGCGGGAAGCTGTCGGTCGCCGAAGGCCGCACGCAACAGGGTATCGCGGAGCTCGAGAAAGCGTTGCAACGTCGGTCGCAGCCTCGGATACCGCCTGCGCGTAGCGGTGACCGCGAACGCACTGCGCTCCGTGAGCGGGCGATCCACGAGATACGCGCAAACCGCGCTGGAAGCGCTCCGCAACGCGCCGAATGCCTGGCTGCGCACGGCCCTCGAACGGGGAAGTCAGGACGACAATCCGCTGACCCAGCTCACGCCGGCCGAGCGGCGCGTCTTGGCGGAGCTGTGCAAGGGGAAGAAAGGCGCGGGAGATCGCCGACACGTTCGATCGCAGCTTCAACACGATCAACAACCACACGCGAGCGATCTTTACCGCGTTCGGCGTGCGGAGCCGCGCCGCGCTCGTCGCGGAGTGCGCCCGGCGCGGAATCCTCGACGACATGAACTCGGCCGGCTGAACGACACCCCGGGGAGGGGCGCAGCGCGCCCCCGTTCCTCTTACGGATGTCCCGGCGGTCCACCGCCGTTGCCGTCGAAGCGCGAGACGTGGGCGCCGCCTGCATGGCCGGCACTGCCGACGTGCGCGTGGGGCGCCGCGATTCCGATCGCGATCGCGATCGCGGCGATGAGGGATGCGAGCATGAGATTCTCCCTTGTTGCGCATCGCACGATCGCGATGCGCAACGAGGATGCTCGCACGCGCATTGACCAGTCCTTGCCATGATGTTGCCGAACGGGTTCGACGGCGGAAATCTGTCCGAAATGGCGCGGTTACGCGCCGTTCCGTTCGCTTCGGCGGTGTTCGGTTCGCTTCGCGGGAACGCTACACAGCGCGCGAGGCGTAGAACTTCAAGTCGACCCGCGCGCTCGCGCCGTCGACGGTGAGCAGCGCGTACGAGTACAGCGGGTTCAGCCGCTTGTCGGTGGGCGAGCCCGGGTTTGCGATCAGCATGCGGCCTTCGCGCGCGACCAGCGGCCGGTGGCTGTGACCGAACAAGACCACGTCGGCTTCGTTCGCGGGGTCCGCGAACGCGTCCAGCGCGCGCGACTTCGTGGTACCGCGGCGGCCGTCACCATGGATCATCCCGATGCGCACGTCCTCGACGCGCACGATCTTGCGGCGGCCGAAGCGTTCGCGGATCGCGGTGCCGTCGTTGTTGCCGGCGACCGCGTCGAACGGGGCGATCGCTTCGAAGAGGGGCACCGCGAGCAAATCGGTCATGTCGCCGAGGTGCAGGATACGGCTGACACCGGCACGCCGCAACCCGCGCTCCAGCGCGCGCGGCAGCGCGCGCCCGAAGCGCGGGAAGTGGGTATCGCTGACGACGCCGATCACCGTCACGCCTTTACGGTACCCGGTTCGTCGAGCAGCGCGCCGAGCGTGGTGAGCCCGCCGCCCAGCGCGTAGACGAGGGCGGCGAGCCGGCGCCGCAGCCGCACGCGGGGCACGCGCACGAACGCGCGCGCGACCGCATGCTGCCGGTCACCGACCAGCACGGCCAAGACCTGCGGTGTGTACAACACGAAAAAACCTCCGAAAGAGCGGAGGCTTCACCAGAACCGACGTGTGCGAAAAACAGTCAGGTCAGCGTGATGCAGCCTCCGAGAATGCAAAACCGGAACGCGAAACGGCGAACGTCGTCCACGTGCAGCGGTTGATAGCGGGCTGAAGTCGGTCCATACGCGTCCTCCTTTCACCGTCCGCCAAAAAGCGAACGGACACCAAACTTACCACGCGCGCATCTGTCGCGTCAACCGCGAGCGCGTCAGTGCGCCGACCAGCCGCCGTCGATCGAGATCGGCGCGCCGGTGATCGACGCCGCGAAGTCGCTGCACAAGTACGCGCACAGCGCGCCCACCTCGGCCGGCTCGATGAAGCGCTTCGTGGGCATCGCCGACAAGAACGCGCGCTCGAGCGCCTCGTCCTCGCTGATGCCGCCGCCGTACGATTTCACCAAGTCCGGCGCCTGGCCGCGCACGAGATCGGTCATCACGGCGCCCGGGCAGATCGCGTTCGCGGTGATGCCGTGCTCCGCGCCTTCGACGGCCGACGCGCGCGTCAGCCCGATCACGCCGTGCTTCGATGCGACGTACGCGGCTTTGTACGGAGACGCGACGAGCCCGTGCACGCTCGCGACGTTCACGATGCGCCCGCGACCGCGCGCGAGAAAATGCGGCCACGCCGCCTTCGTCGCGTAGAACACGCTGTCGAGGTCGATCGCGCGCACGTTCGCATACTTGTCGTCGGGAAAGTCCGCGATCGAAGAGACGAACTGCACGCCCGCGTTGTTCACGAGGTTGTCGAGCGCACCGAGCTCGTGCGCAGCGCGGTCGACGGTCGCGCGGATCGCGCTCGCATCGCGCACGTCGCACGAGTATGCGCGGGCGGCGACGCCGAAGCGCGCGGCGAGCTCGCTCGCGGTCGCGGCCGCCGTCTCGCCGTCCAAGTCGACCACCGCGAGCGCCGAACCCGCTTGCGCGAGCGCCTCCGCGCACGCGCGCCCGATGCCGCGCGCGCCGCCCGTCACGAAACTTACCCGATCGCGTAGGTCGATGGAAAGCAAGGTCGTGGTACCTCCTCGCGAAGGAGATCGCTTCGTGGGTACATTGGTCCTTTCGGGCGTCGCTCGCTCGTTCGGCGACGTCGCCGCCGTGCGCGACGTCTCGTTCACCGTCCCGGCCGGCACGACGTTCGGCTTGCTCGGGCCAAACGGCGCGGGCAAGACGACGACGATGCGCATGATCCTCGGCATCCTGCTCCCGGATCGCGGCAGCGTCACCTGGGACGGCGCGCCGGTCGACCTGCAGGTTCGCCGCCGCTTCGGGTACTTGCCCGAAGAGCGCGGACTCTACGGCAAGCTCAAGGTGCGCGAGCAGATCACGTACTTCGGGCGCCTGCACGGCGTGATGCCGCCGGAGGACGCCACGCGCGCCGACGCATGGATCGAACGGCTGGGTCTGGGACCGTACGCCGACCGCCCGTGCGCCGAGCTCTCGAAAGGCAACCAGCAGAAGGTGCAAGTCGCGTGCGCCGCGCTGCACGAGCCCGAGCTGCTCGTGCTCGACGAGCCGTTCTCCGGGCTCGATCCCGTCAACGCGGAGACGCTGCTCGACGTGCTGCAATCGCTGCAGCGCGCCGGCACGACGCTGATCCTCTCGTCGCACCAGATGTGGCAGATCGAGGATCTGTGCAAGTCGTTCTGCGTGATCGCGGACGGCACGGTGCGCGCGAGCGGCACGCTCGAACAGCTGCGAACGGCGTGGCCCACGCGCATCGTCGAGATCGAGCCGCTCGACGACGCGCTGCGCGGCGTGCTCGACGCGACCGCGGGCGCGCGCCGGCTCCCGGAAGCCGACCGTCCCATCCTGGCGTACGAGATCCCCGCCGCGGCGGACACGGCGGCGCTGCTGCGGCGGTTGGTCGCCGCGGGCGACGTCACACGGTTCGAGCGCGTCGACCCGAGCTTGCGCGACATCTACCTGCGCGCGATCGGTGCGGCCGCGTGAACACGATCGGCGTCATCTTCAGCGCGGAGTTCACCCGGCGCATCAAGTCCAAAGCGTTCCTCGCCGGAACGCTCATCGGCGCGGCGAGCATCCTGCTCATCGCGATCCTGCCGTCGATCGTCGGCGGCGCGATGTCGAGCTCGTCGAAGAAGATCGTGCTCGTCGGCGACCCGGCGCTCACCACGACGGCAAAGACGCTGCTGCAGCGCGACTTCGAGATCACCGCGACGCTCACGAAGCTCGACGCCGCGCCGACGCCGGCATTTCTCGACGCGCACGGCAAGGCGTCGGCGGTCGCGATCCTCAGCCGGCCCGTCGGCGACGGCCTGCGCGTGGTCGCGTACGCGCGCGATCCGTCCGCGTTCCGGGAGTCGTTCGGCAAGGATCTCGCGCCGCTGCAGGTCGCGCTCGCGACGGGCGTCCCCGTGGAGCGCGTCGCCGCGCACCTCAACGTCAGCGTCGACGTGCACGACGTCTCGGGCCGCTTCGCGGACGCGAGCTCGGCCGACGCCGCGAAGGGCGTCGCGTACCTCTTCATCATGATGCTCTACCTGTCGATCCTGCTCAACGCGCAATCCATCATGACGTCGGTCGCCGAAGAGAAGACGAGCCGCATCGCGGAGCTGCTGGTGTCGACGCTCGATCCGTCGCGCCTGCTCGCGGCGAAGATCCTCGCCGCGGCAGCGACCGGGTTCATCCAGCTGGCGGTGTGGGTCGCCGCGGGCGCCGGATCGGGACGCATCGCCGCCGCGATGTTCCCGCAGCACGCGGGCGGCACGAGCAGCACCACGATGCTCGGCGCGTTCGACGTGTCGACCGGCGAGATACTGGCGTTCCTGGCGTTCTTCATCGTCGGATTCGCGCAGTACGGCGTGCTCTACGCAGCCGCGGCGTCATTGATCAATCGCACCGAAGACCTCGGCAGCGTCGCGGGGCCGCTCGTCGTCCCCGTCGTGCTCGGCATCATCCTCGCCCAGGTCGCGCTGCAGTTCCCGAACAGCACCAACATGGTGATCTGCTCGCTGATCCCGCTGATCTCGCCGTTCGTCATGTTCACGCGCGTCGCGGTGTCCGACGTGCCGGCGTGGCAGCTCGCGCTGTCGCTGGCGATCAACGTCGGTTCCGCGGTGCTGCTGGCGTGGCTGTCGGGGAAGATCTACCGCGTCGGCATGCTGCTGTACGGCCGCGCGCCGTCGCTCAAGCAGGTCGTCGCGACGCTGCGCAGTTAGGCGCGAGGGGTTACACCGCGGGCGTCTCCGCGGGAACGCCGATCGCGATCGCGCCGCTCACCGAGATGCGGTCGCGGCCGCTGCGCTTGGCGATGTAGAGCGCGGCGTCGGCCGCTTCGGTCAGCGACCGCGCGCGCCGCGTGCGGCGCGGCGAGAGGCTCGCGACGCCGGCGCTGATCGTGAGCACGCCGAGCGGCGAGCCGGGGTGGATGATGCCCAGGCAGCGGATCTCTTCGCGCACGCGATCGGCGATCTGCGAGGCGCCGGCGGAGCCGCAGTCCGGCAGGATGATGACGAACTCCTCGCCGCCGTAGCGCGCGACGAAATCTTCCTTGCCGCGCAGGCTCATCGCGATCGCGCGCGCGACGGCGGCCAGCGCCTCGTCGCCGATCGGGTGCCCGAACGTGTCGTTGTACGATTTGAAGTGGTCGACGTCGATCACGATCATCGCCAGCGCCGTGTCGGTGCGCGACGCCTTGCGCCACTCTTGCGCCAGCCGCCCTTCGTACGCGCGCCGGTTCGGGATGCCGGTGAGCATGTCGCGCAGCGCGGCGTCTTCGAGCTCGTCGCGCTCGTCGACCAGCGACGACGCGACGCCCTCCGCGAGCCGGATGCGGTACGCGAGCGCGGCGAACAGGATGACGACCTGCCACATCATGCCCAGCGCCGGCGCGGCGATGGTGAACGCGGACTCGTGTACGAGCCCGTTCGCGCCCGCGCGACCGATCGTGATGCCGACGATCGCGCCCGCGAACGCGAATCCCTGGGCCGTCGCCGTCGCGCTGGTCAGCTGGCGGCCGACCGAGATCGATGCGACCGCACATACGAGATAGCCCGCGGTCAGCGCGGGATCGAGCCCGGCGTACAAGCCCGAGCCGATGACGACCGAAGGCCAGAGCACGTACAGCTCACCGCCGACCAGCAGCGCACCGAACATCGCGATGGAAACCCAGTAGATCGATTTCGACAGCAGCGAGTTGTCGCGCAGCGACTTGCACAGGACCAGCAAGACGATGCCGTACGCCGACCGCCCGACGAAGCCGATGAGCTCCGGCGCAACGCCGCTTTCCGGCCACAGCCAGCGCGCCGCCGCACCGATGTCGGCGACGTCCGCGAGCACGAACGCGAGCATCACCAGCGCGAACAAGCCGTACGATCCGTCCAGCAGGATCGCCGCGAGCACGGCGCTGCCGAGCGCCACGGCGAGGATCGCGCCGATCATCAGGACGTTCGGCACGTCGATCAAGTTCGCGCGCACCGCTTCTTCGCTCGCAAGCGCGGGCGCGGGGACGAGCGCCAAGGCGATCGGGTGCGCGCCGCGGGGGGTCAGCCGCACGTAAAACGTCTGCCGAGACGGGTGCGAAGGATGCAGGACGATCCGCTCCGGGCCGGTGCGCAGCGTGCCGCCCATGCCGCCCGCGTAGAACGGCGTCGCGAGCGCCGGGCCGTCGGCGTGCATCGCGTACAGCGTGCCGGAGCCGTCGTAGCCGTGGATCACGAGGTATGCGTCGTCCGCGACCGTCGCCGAGAACCGCAGCCACAGCGCCGCGCCGGCGCGCGGCGGTCGCGACTCGGCGACCCGCGAACCGAACGCCGCGCCCGTCACCTCGGAAAGCTGGCGCGTGCCCGACGCGTCCCAGTACGCGCTCGCGCTGAGCGGTTGCCGGACCGTTGCGACGCGGCCGTCCGCCGGCGACGCGCCGGCGGCGGGCGCGAACCCGGCGAGCACCCCGATTACGAGCGCCGCCGCCGCGGCGAGGCGACCCAGCGCCGCGGCCATGGGCGCGCGGCGTCGGTTCGGATCAGCGTGTCGGAAGGACGGGCTGGGCACGGCGGCCTTTCTGGGCTCGGTCGCGGTCGGTCATCAGTGGACACCGCCCCCGGGCGTCGCGGTCGGCCGCGGCGTCGGCTTCGGAGTCTTCGTCGGCTTGGGCGTGGGGGTCGGGATCGGCGTCGCGGTCGGGACCGGCGTCGCGGTCGGGACCGGCGTCGCCGTCGGCTTCGGCGTCGGGACAGGGGTCGGGCTCGGGGTGGGGGTCGGGGCCGGGGTCGGCGTCGCGGTGGGTTTGGGCGTCGGCGTCGGCACCGGGGTGGGTTTAGGTGTCGGCGTGGGCGCAGGGGTCGACGTGGGCAGCGGAGTCGGCGTTGGCTTCGGTGTTGCCGTCGGCACCGGCGTCGGCTTCGGCGTGGCCGTCGGCACCGGGGTCGGCGTGGGCTTGGGCGTCGGCGTCGGGACGGGCGTCGGCTTGGGCGTCGGGGTCGGGACGGGGGTCGGCGACGGCGACGGCGTCGGACTGGGTGATGGTGTGAAGATCGGCGGCGGGGGCGACGGATTGTAGCTGGACGGCGGCACAGGCGCCGGCGTGCTGACGGCGGCATCGCATGCCGACGCCTCGAGCGGAGCTGCGGGCGGGATATTCGGTAGGGGCTGACTCGTGCCGGCAGCTTGCGTGTCGAGGGCCGGGTTCAGGGCGAGCTGGATCGTGTTCGCATACACGCTCGGCAGGCAGCGGCCAACCGTCGAGAGGTCGGGAGAACGATAGAAGCGTTCGGTGGCCGTGGCGGTGCCGCCGTAGGATCCGTAGGTCATCGGGATGTCGGCGGTCACGACGGGATCGCTCTCGAGCACGATGAACGCACGCGACAAGCCGTCACCGGACATGATCGCGTTCTGCGGCGTGCACTGCGTTGAAAACGTCGCGGGCTTGAAAAACTGTGAGACCGCCAGCGTTTGGCCGGCGAAGTCGCTGCCGCCCTGCAGCACGTCGGACGGCGGCGCAGGACACGGCAGCCGGTTCACGGGCGCGTTGTCGCCTAGCCCGTTGTAGAGCATGTACAGCGAATAGTCATGATACGGCTGCGCTTCCGCGGCGAGCACGCCGGTGTAGCGAACGGCGCTCTGCACGCGCTCGTTGATCGTGCCGAGCTGAGTTCCGTACAGCACGCCGTAGAGCGTCAGCAGCGCAACGGGGAGCGCGATCGCGCTCTCGATGAGCGCGGCGCCGCGTTCCTCGTGGCGCCTGTGGCGCCCCCCGTGCCGGCTCATGAGCTGCACCCGAGCGCGCTGTCGGATTGCGTGCCTTTGTACGGCCGCATCGGCACCGAATTCCACCAACCGGTGAAGACGCTGAACTCGTCGTGATCGATCCCGAAAGAATAGCCGTTGTTCGTCGAGTTCGCCTGGCTGCCGTTGCCGCCGAAGTCGGTCTGGTACCAGTCGACGTTGAGGCCGTCGTTGGACGGCGAGCCGGACCACAACTCGGTCGGCTGATAGCGCGTGCCCGTCCACGCATTGTTCAGCTGACCCGGCTGGAACCAGTCCTGCTCCACCATGACGGACGTCGCGGCCGCGCGCGCGATCACTCGAAACGGCTTTGGCTTGAAGTTCAAGAATGCCGGGATCGGGGACGGGATGTCTGCGCACACGGACACCTCCGTCTTCGCGGGGAGCAACGACTGGTTGACGCCCGATGCGGCCGTCATGTTGTCGCCGTACGACGGCGTGATGAAAGCGCGCGCGTCTTTCACGACGGTGTAGACGGGATCGCGCGGGCTGAAGTCGAGCAAGGCGTACGAAAACGCGCAATCCCCGCCGCCGGTCTTCCCGCATACGTTCGAGTTGGAAAGGTGCGTGACGAGCGCGGCCGCATCGCTTTGCATCGTCGTTTGGTCCATGTTCGCCGTGATGCGGTTGAGCAGCACGACCTCGTCATGATAACGCGCGACGGCTTTGAGATAGGCGTTGTACAGCGACGCGTAACGCGCGGGGCACGAGTTGTCCAGCGAGCAGCCGCCGTTACCGTATGCCGTCAGCTCCAGCCCGTAGAGGATCGTGCGAATACGGTACTCTTCGACCGCGCTGGCGTAGAGGGCGGAGTTCATCTCGTTGAACTGCTGGGTCTGCAGCGCCAGCACGGCCTGCGCCGCCGCGTCTGCTGCGTTTTGCGCGCGAATCTGCCAGCGAACGATGTCCGCGTAGCGGACCGCCATCATCACCATGACCAGCATGGCAACGATCGCCAGACACCAGACCGGCAGGACCTGGCCGCGCTCTCGATGCCGGGACACGATCAGCACGAATTCCCGGGCTTGAGCGGGAACTGCCCCGGCGTGTAATTCGAGCTGGGCAGCCCGCCTTGCTGCGCGGAGTCCCAGCTGTACACGGAGCACAACGTCGGGTTGGTCGAGCGGTTGAGTGCCTTTTGCGCGGCGAGCATGTTGTTGGGCGTCGAGATGTCCTTGCGGGATCGCGTTCGACGGATCACTCGTCAACTGGGCGTAGACGTTCTGGTGGTAGAGCGTCTCCCAGAACACCGCGGAGTTGAGCGGCGCGATCCCGTTGGGCTTTCGCTGCCAGTTGGACTCGTCCAGGTACTCCGCGAGCCCGAGGGCCAAGTAGCTTACCGTCACGGGACATCCCGTCCACGAAGTCGTCGCGTCGTCCGGTACGTCACAGAAGCGCATGAAGTGAAAGCCGCCAAAGTACGGCGGCGTGTTCTCACCTTGCGAGAAGTAATCGTTCGCGTCGGTGAACGATGCGGCCGTCCCGAAATCGTTCCCGTCGATGTTTCCGTGCGCACCTGTCTCACGAAAGGTCGGCTCGACGCCGATGCCGGTGACGGTGAGCACGCTTCCGGCGTCGCCGAACATGAGCAGAGACGGGGCGCTGTGCGATACCGTCGAGATCGTGTGCATCGGCTGCATCATCGACGCGCCGCCGTGGCGGTTACCCGACTGATCGAAGCCGTACTCGGTGCTGACGTTGGCGCTGGGCGGCATGTACGTTCCGCTCGTAATCGTCGCGGTCTGCGATTGCCCGAACGCCTGATGCGTCGCTGCATCCGGGTCCAAGTTCTGGGCGGCGTCCGGATACGTTCCTTGAATCCCGGTCTGGTGCGCGTGATAGAACGCGGCACCGTCCGCGGCGACCTGTTCGTAGCCGACCAGCGCGACGCGCAGCGCGCCGACGATCAAGGACAGCATCAGCGTAAGCACGAGCGCGGTTTCCGGCAACGCCGCGCCGCGCTGGGCGCGGACGCGCGGGGTCGGGCGGCCACGGCGGTTCATGGCGCGTCCCCGGGGACGGTCTCCCCGGCTTGCGTCAGCGCGCTGGCCGACGCATCGAGACTGTCGGTGGCGCTCTGCCCGAATGCGGCGAGCACGCCGAGCGACGACATCGCGAGCAGCGCCATGACCAGCGCGTATTCCACGAGCGTCCCGCCGTTCTGGTCCGCGAGCAGACGCCGCACGAGCACGGCCGCTCTCACCGCACGATGACGTCCGGCGTCATGACGAACACGACGTCCGTCTGGCTCGACGCATAACGCGTCGACCGGAACAGCTTGCCGAGGATCGGCAAGTCGCCGAGGCCCGGAATCTTGCTGATGTTCTTCTGCTCGAGGTGGCGCAGCAGGCCGCCCATCACGACGCTGTCGCCGTCATGCGTGACGACGTCCGTCTTCAGCTTGCTGGTCTTGAGGGCAGGCACGATGAAGCCGTTCAACGTGACACCGTTCTGGAAGTCGAGGTCGGAGACTTCGGGCGCGATCTTCGTCTCGACCGTCCCATCGGGCAGCAGCGTCGGCGTCATGTCGAGCTTCACGCCGTACTCTTTGAAGACGATCGACGTGTTGCCGAGCCCGGTCGAATAGACGTACGGAACCTCCCCGCCCACTAGGAACGATGCCGCTTGACCGGGGGACGTGACGAGGTTCGGCGAGCTCAGGACACGTGCGTGGCCGGTGTTGATCAGCAAATCGACCGTCGGCGCAAGATGCACCAGCCGGAAAAACGGGGCGATGTTCAGCGCCCGGCCTTCCACCGTCGATCCCATCCCTTCGATGTTGTAGAAGTTCGGGTCGGTGATTTTCCAGCCGCCCGGTGATCCGGCGTCGGGGATCGCGCCCTGGAGCCGAATGCCGAGCTGCTCCAGCCCGGTGCGATCGATCTCGAGAATGCTGACCTTGATCCCGATCTGCGTCGTCGTCTCCGTCGAGATGCGGTCGATGATCTTTCCGTCGGACGAGAGCGCGGTGCCGGCCATGCTCCGCACCCGGCCGAGCGCGAGCTCTGCCTGCGCCCGGTCGTGCACGGCGCCGCTCACGACGAGGTTTCCTTTACCGTCTGCATCCACGTGCACGCGCGATAGGCCGGCATCGGCCGACATCGCCCGGTTGACCTCACCTAGCGGGTTCGCGATTGTGACCGCGTTGACGATCGAGACTTTCTTGTCGTGGGCGAACCCAGCGAAGCGGTCTAACACTTCGTTTACATGCGCCTGCTGCGTCGTATTCGTCACGTTGCCCGTCACGAAGATCGTCCCGGGTGACTGCGACACGGCGACGCCGGGGATGTTGAGGCTCTGGCGGATGACCTGTTCGACGGAGTCGAGACTCGGCTCGGTGACGACGACTTCGTAGTCGGTGCGATCCGAACGCGTCCAGATCGCGACCGTCGTGCGGCCCGGCGCCTTCCCGTTGATCACGAGCTGGTTTCCGGTCGGGACGATGCCGGCGACGCTGCCGTCACCGACGGCGACGCGCGTCATGCCGGGCGCCGGTACGATCGACGACGATCCGACCGACAGCGAGATCAGACGCGTTTGCGCGAACGCGGCTTGGGCCGGACAGAGACTGGCGGTGACGGTAGCGGCTGCGAGCGCAAGCGCGCCGTGTCTGAGCACGTACATCGAGAGCAGTATGACACGGTCGAACGCGTTAACGCGTCGACGCGGGGCAGACGTTGAGCCAAGATTCAAGTGAGTAGGTTCACAGACGCCGCCCGGCGGGATAGACTCCAAAAGCCGAACCACCAAGGAGTCTGCATGTCACCCACCCGTCTCGCATTCGCAATCACGTTCATCGCCGCCGTCGCCGCACCAGCGGCTGCGGCGGAGACGTCGTATCCGCTCACGCGGATCGCCGCCGAGAACGGTTATACGTATGCGTGGCTGGCGGGTGAAGGTGCGGTCTCTCTCAGCCGGCCGGGTCTCGTCGTCGTCCTGCGCGCGGGGCAAAAGCTCTACCGCGCCGGCGACCGCATCGTCTCGGCCGACCGCGCACCGTACTACGATGGGACGGATCTCGTCGTCAGTCCGGCCGTTGCAGCGAACCTGCGACGGCTCGCGCAGGCCTATCCGGTATCACCGCCGCCATTCGCACCGCCCACGCAAACGGCGGCGGTCACCGGAAGCCTATCGGTGGAGGCCCGGCAGGTCGCCGGCCGGGACGCGATCGCTATCAGCGGTCGCGGCCCGGCTGACGTACCCGTGTTGATCACGCTCACGGGAGAGATCTCACGCGACCTTCCGGTCGTCGTGATGTCTCGCGTCGCGACGCGCGTCAAGCCGGACGGCACCTACGAGGCCGACATCGGAATCTCGTCGGCCCCGCCCCCGGGAACGGTCGTGATCGCGACCGTCAGCTCGGTGACGGGCGTGAAACCATCGAGCGCGCGCGTCGTCCTCAAGGCGACGAGCCCGGCGGTGGACTCACCACTGGACAAGCTCCCCAAGTAACCGGACGTATCGTGTGTTCAAACACCTCCGGAAACTTGCGGGCGATGGTGACGGTGCGACGCTCGTGGAGTACTCGCTCGTCGTCATGCTGATCGCCGCCGTGGCGATCGTCATCCTCACCGCGATCGGGAAGGACGTCGCGGGGATCTTCACCGGGATATTGCCCGCGCTCCAGCCGCCGTCCTGACGCCGTGCGTCATCGGTCACCCACACTCAAACCGTCCACGAAAGGACTCGCTCGTGCTCAACGCATTTCGCTCCATGCTCCGTAACGATGAGGGCGCCACCCTCGTCGAGTACTCGCTCGTCGTCGCCCTGATCGCCGGCGTCGCGATCGTCATCATCGGCAAGCTCGGCCAGAGCATCAACACGCTCTTCGGCACCGTGAAGAGCAATGTCGATACCGCCAACACCGGCGTCGGACACTAGGCACAGCCGTCGTGGCGGGCGAGACCCTGATCGCAACGATCATGCTGGTCGCCGTCTCGCTCGTGGCAGCCTACACGGACCTGGCGCGGCGGCGAATCTCGAACATGCTGACGTTCGGACTCGCCGCCGCCGCGCTCGTCCTGAGCTGCGCGCACGGACCGCTCGCGTTCGCCGCCATGCTGGCGACGTATGCGGCGCTCCTCGCCGTCGGCACCGTCCCGTTCTCGCGCGGCTGGATCGGCGGCGGTGACGTCAAGCTGCTCGCAGCCGGCGCGGTCTGCGCCGGTTGGCCCGGACTCGCTTCGTTCCTCTTGATCACGTCGGTCGCCGGCGGAGTGCTCGCAGTGTTCGAGCTTCTCCGAGCGCGGCGGCTCCAGTTCGCGCTGATGCAACTCGCAACGGCAGCGTACGTCGGCGGCCTCGGCCGCGGCGTCATCCTCGAACCCGACCGCCGCAGATTGCCGTACGCGCTCGCGATCCTCACCGGCGCACTCTACCTGCTCGCTTCGGAGACCTTCGCACCATGGTTGCAGCTCGTCCACGGCTAGACCGCCGTACAACGACCCTTCTGATCGCGGCGGTCCTGGCTATGGGGACCGGGCTGCTGACGTTCAACTACCTGACGTCGGTCGGCCGTCACCAGAGCGCGGTCGTTGCCCCGCGCCGGGTGGTCATCGCGGCGCGCGACATCGTCGCGCACGTGCCGATCAAGGCCGACATGGTGAGCACCGTGATGCGCCCCGGTGACGCCGTCGAGCCGGACTCCATCGGCGACCCCGCCCAAGTGATCGGGCGGATCGCCGCCGTGTCCGTGCCCGCCGGCGGCAGCATCTCGACGTCGAAGATCACCACGGTCGCGGCGAGCACGCTCGTCATGCGCGTCCCGCGCGGGATGCGCGCGGTCGCGATCCCGCTCGACCGCGTCAAAGGCGTCGGCAACCTGATCCAGCCCGGCGACCACGTCGACGTCATCGCCGTCACGCCGCCGCGCGCGAACACGCAGCCCAAGGCCGCGACGATCTTGCGCGACGTCGCGGTGCTCGCGATGGGAACCGCGCTCGAGACGCCGCAAGGCGCGACGCCTTCGCCCGAATCCGGCTACCAAACCGCGTCCCTCGCGGTGACGCCCGATCAGGCGAAGCTCCTGACGCTCGTCGACCTCAACGCGACGCTGCGCCTCGCGCTGCGCGCGCCGGCCGACGGTTCGCGCCGCCCCACGCTGGGCGACAAGCTCGACCTCAGCCAGCCGGCCCAGGCGGCGCCGCAGCAGCCGCGCGTCGCACAAGCCGCGCCGCCCGCCGCCGCCCCCGTCGCCGCGCCGGTCGCCGCCGCGCCGGCCCCCGCGGCGAAGCCGAGCGCTCCGCGCTACACCGGCCCGCAGATCATCTCCGGCGACAAGGTCATCCGATGAAAGCAAACGTCGCGATCGTCGTCGGCTCCAAAGGGGGCGCCGGCGCGACGAGCCTCTGCGTCGAAGCTGCGACGCATCTCGGCAAGCGGATCGAGGTCGCGATCGTCGACGGCGACCTGGTCGGCCGCCGCGCGACCGCGGTGCTGCTCGACAAGGTTCGCGCGCTCGACGCCGCGCGCACGACGCCCAACATGGCGTTCATCGAGGAAGGCCGCACGACGATCGTCGAGATCACGGCCACGCTCCACGGCGGCTTCACGATCAAGCCCGCCGACGTGCAAGCCGTCGCCGACGACCTCGCGACGCGCAAATCGATCATCATCGTCGACGCGCCCCAGCCGTTCGCCGCCGCGGTGCGCCCGTTCGTCATGCAGGGCGGCCGGTTCATCATGATCGTCGAGCCGTCCATCCTCGGGATCACGAGCGCGCGCGTCACGCAGCTGGAGTTCCAGCGCTTCGGCATCCCGCCCGACCGGCTCGACATCGTGTGCGTCACCCGCGACCCGCGCAACGCGCTGCCGCGCAGCCGCGTCGAGTCCGCGCTCGGCCGGCGCGTCTCCGTCGAAGTGCCGCCGCTGGGCGACCGCAAGCACGAGCGCGCGATCGAGATGTTCGTCGAGCTGATCGCGACGCCGTCCACGCAAGCCGAGCCGCTGACGCTCTCCGCGTCGTCGCAGGCGCCCGTCGGCGACCGCCGGCTGGGACCGCGCCGCCCGATGGACCCCAAGGTCGTGCACATCACGTCGGCGTCGTCGGCCGCGGCGAGCGCGCCGCAGTTCACGCCGCCGCCGTCGGCCGTCGCGCCGGACTACACGAAGTACGACGTCCTCAAGTCCGAGATCCACGACGAGCTCATGCGCCGCATCGACCCGTCGAAGATGAGCCGCGCCACCGACGAGCTCGCGAAGATCCAAGAGTTGCGCGCGCACGTCGACGCCGTCGTCGGCGAGCTGCTGCTGGGCCGCGACGACGTCATCTCGGCCGAGGAAGGCGCGCGGCTCAAGCTCGAGATCGTCGACGAAGCCGTCGGCCTCGGGCCGCTCGAAGATCTGCTGCGGCTGCCCGACGTGTCCGAGATCATGGTCAACGGGCCCAACAAGATCTACATCGAGCGCAACGGCCGCATCGAAGCGACCGGCAAGCGCTTCAGCAACGACAAGCACCTGCGCGCCACGATCGAGCGCATCATCGCGCCGCTCGGGCGGCGCGTCGACGAGTCCGCGCCGATGGTCGACGCACGGCTTCCCGACGGCTCGCGCGTCAACGCGATCGTCGAGCCGCTCGCGCTCAACGGCGCGGTGCTCACCATCCGCCGGTTCGGCACGCGCCGCATCACGGCGTCGGACATCTTGAGCCTCGGCGCGTGCGCGCCGGAACTGCTCGACTTCCTGCGCGCCGCCGTCGAGGCGCGCCTCAACATCGTGGTGTCCGGCGGAACGGGCTCCGGCAAGACGACCTTCCTCAACGTCCTGTCGAGCTATCTGCCCAGCCACGAGCGCATCGTCACCATCGAAGACGCCGCCGAGCTGTCGCTGGTGCAGGAGCACGTCGTGCGGCTCGAAGCGCGCCCGCCGAACATCCAAGGCGCCGGCGAGGTGCGCATCCGCGACCTGGTGCGCAACGCGCTGCGGATGCGGCCCGACCGCATCATCGTCGGCGAGTGCCGCGGCGGCGAAGCGCTCGACATGCTGCAGGCGATGAACACGGGCCACGACGGCTCGCTCACGACGATCCACGCGAACAGCGCGCGCGACGCGCTGTCCCGCATCGAGACGATGGTCCTGATGGCCGGCTACGACTTGCCCATGCGCGCCATCCGCGAACAAGTCGCCGGGGCCGTCGACATGATCATCCAGCTCAACCGGTTGCGCGACGGTTCGCGCAAGGTGACCAACGTGTGCGAAGTGGTCGGCCTCGAGGGCGACGTCGTCACGACGCAGGAGATCGCGCGGTTCGACCAGCGCGGGATCGACAAGGAGAACAAGGTCCGCGGCGCGTTCGTGTTCACCGGCGTGCAGCCCGACTGCCTCAAGAAGTTCCAGGAGTACGGGATCACGTACGACGTCCGCACGCTCTCGGAGATGGAGCGGGTCGCTTCATGGTAGCTGCGCTCGCACCGTACGCGATCGTCCTGGGCGTCATCGGGACGATCGGCTTGAGCGTGATCGCGACGTGGGACCGCGTCGAGCGCGCGCTCGAGAAGTTCGCCGGCGGTTTCGGCGTGGACATCGACCGCGCCGATCTGGGTCTGTCGGTGCAGCGCATCGGTGCGATCCTCGCGGTCGCGACGGGGCTGCTGTGGTTCGGCCTCATCGTCGTGCTGCACCCCGACATCCTCAACGCCGCGCTCTACCTTCCGATCGCGTTCGCCGTGGTGGCTCTTTGCTTTCGCACGTGGATCCGCGCGAAGGTCGCAAAACGGCTCAAAGCGTTCAACGAACAGCTCGAGCTCGTGCTGCGGCTGATCTCCAGCGGCTTGCGCGTCGGCTTGAGCTTGCGCCAAGCCCTCGCCCTGGTGATCGACGAGTCGCCCGAGCCCGCCCGCACGGAGTTCGCCCGCGTCGTCGCGCGCGCCAGCATCGGCGTGCCGATGGACGTCGCGCTCGACGATCTCGTCAAGCGCGTGCCCAGCGACGAGCTGCAGATGTTCGTCGATGCGATCGACATCTCGTCGAAGACCGGCGGCAACCTCGCGAAGATCCTCGAGCATCTGGCCGGCACCATAAAAGCGCGCCGCAGCATCCAGCGCAAGGTGCGCTCGCTGACGGGCGAAGCGCGCGCGAGCGGCTGGGTCATCGCCGCGCTGCCGGTGGGCCTCGGCGTGTTCATCATGGCGACGCAGCCGCCCATGCGCGAGGCGATGTTCACCACGCCGATCGGCCACTTGAGCTTGATCATCTTCGTCGTGCTCGAAGTGGTCGGCGCCGGGTTGGTGAAGGCCATGATGAGGCTCGACGTCTGATGGGCATCGTACTCGTCATCGCGATCCTCACCACCGGCGCGCTGTTCGGCTTGGGCTTCGCGCTGCTCGACCGCGGCGACGACATGGAGCGCCGGCTCGCGGAGCTCGAGCGAGCGCCGGCGGACGACAACCAGCGCGGCGGCAAGATCGTCCGGTCGCTCGTTGACGAAAAAGAACGCGCCGCGCTCGGGACTCGCTTCGCGGAAGCAGGCTGGTACTCCACGACGGTCGTGTCGTTCACGATGTGGCGCATCAGCCTCGCGCTCGGCGCCGGCGCGCTGGCCGCGCTCGGTGCGCAGCTCTCGCAGATGTCGCTGATGTACATCGCCATCGTCGGCGGCGGCGGGCTCGCGCTGGGCTTCGTCTTCCCGTCGTTCGTGCTCGACGCCGCGTCGCGCAAGCGCAAGTCCGACATCGCGCGGCGGCTCCCCGACTTCCTCGACATCGTCTCGACGACGGTCGAAGCCGGCACCGCGCTCAACGGCGCGCTCGCCATCGCCGTCACGCGCATGCAAGGCGCGCTCGCGGACGAGTTTCGCATGACGCTGTCCGACATTCGGGTCGGCATGTCGCGCACCGACGCGCTCACCGCCATGGCGCGGCGCGTGAAGCACATCGACCTCACGTCGCTGGTGACGGCGCTGGTGCAGACCGAGCGCCTCGGCGGCAACATCGCGCACCTGCTCGACGAGCTCGCCGAAGAGACGCGCAACCGCCGGGTCGCGCGCGCCGAGGAGCTCGCCGCGAAGATCCCGGTCAAGATGGTCGTCCCCATGGCGTTTTTCATGCTGCCGGCGCTGCTCGTGATGATCTTCGGCCCGGTCGCCGCGGAGCTGCTGAACCAATGATCACGATCTTGCTGGCCATCGTCGCGTTCGCAGGCGCCGCCGCGCTCGGCCTCGCCGCCGCGCGCAGCGTGTGCGGCACGGTCGCGGAGCCGCCGCCCGGCGGACCGCCGCCGGGGGTCGTCCCGCAGCGGCTGCTCGTCATCGGCGCGGCGGCGCTCGGCGCGATCGCGGCGGCGCGCGGCATCCCCCTGCCGGGCATGGCGATCGTGTGGCTCGCGTGCGGGCTGCTCACCGCGATCTGGGCGTCGGACGTGATGCGCGGCATCATCCCGGACATGTTCACGCTCGTGCCGATCGGCGCGATCCTGCTCGCGGCCGCGCTCGCCGGCCACTGGGAAGTGGTCGCCGCCGCGGTCGTGCCCGCACTCCCGTTCGCGTTCCTCGCGTGGCGCTCGGGCGGCATGGGTCTGGGCTGGGGCGACGTCAAGCTGGCGATGCTCGGCGGCCCGCTGATCGGGATGCAGTACGCGCTGATGGCGTTCGCGCTGGCCTGCCTCGCCGCGGTCGTGGTCGCGCGCGTGCGCAAGGTTTCGGATCAACCGGTCGCGTTCGCGCCGTACATGGCGTCGTCGATCGTGCTGCCGCTCGCGCTGATCGTCCGGGGATTCTGAACGGTGGGCGTGCTCTACAACCGGTCGACGAGCGAGATCCTCTCCGACCGGGTCGAGATCGTGCGCACTCCGTACCGGCCGATCGCGGCGCTGCTGCCGCGGCGGCGCCCGCCGGACGAAGGCGGCCTGTGGTTCGACGACAGCGACGCGTTCCGCCGGCTCGGCACGCGCACGCGCACCGATCTGATCTTCCTCGACCGCGAGCTGTGCGTGGTGCGGCTCGAGCACCGTGTCGTCCCCGGCCGGCCGATCCTGTGGTGCCGCAACACCGACTCGGTCCTTGCGATGAGCGACGGTTTCTGCGCGCGAGCCGACGTGCTCGTCGGCGACCTGCTGTGGTTCGAGGACTCGCTGTCGACGTTGCTCTACGCGGTCAGCTCGCGACCGGCGTGAGCGGTAACCGCCGGCGGGACGGCGGCCAGGAGGTGCATTGCGGTGCGCGCGGCGTCGTCGAACGCGCGCTGCGCGGCGGCGATCCACGGCGCGGGCGGTTCGCCCGAGAGCAGCGGCGCCGAGTGCAGGCGCAGCGCGGCTGAGCAGTGGGCGGCGGCCGCGTCGAGGTCGCCGCGGTCGTAGGCCGCCGACGCGACCGTCACGTGCGTGGAGAAGCGGTTCGCGGTGCTCACGACGTTGCCGAAGCGCAGCGCGACGGTGGTGCGGTGGACGACGAAATACTCGTCGACGGCGTCGCGCCCGACGCACTGTGCGATCGCGCGGCGAATCGTGCTGCACGTGTTGACGAGCGCGTCCGCGGCGGCGCGGCCGTCCATGCCGGGCCAGAACTCGCGCAGCAACTCCGCGCGCGTCGCGGTCCCGTCGTCGCGCACCGCGAGATATTGGATCACCGAGCGCGCGCGGCGGCGGCCGAAGCACACCTCGTCGTTGCCGATCGTCACGCGGAAGCGGCCGAACATGTGCACCACCGCGGGCGCGGGCCGCGCGGAGCCGCGCCCGTCGCCGCGCAGCGACGCGACGACCGGGTTGACGCAATACGAGTCGCCGGCGCGCTCGACGAAGAACGCCGCGCCGCACGCGTCGCGCAGGTCGTCCGTTCCGCCGCCGACGCCGCGCGCGATGCGGTCGAACGCCGCGGCGGCGAACGGCGCGTCGGCAGCGGCTTCGTCGACGAGCTGTCCGACGAACGGCCGCGCGGTCGCGAGCCAGCGCGGGAACGCGGCGCCGAGGCTGCCGCCGATCGCCGCGGCGTAGCGGATCGTGCCGGCGACGGCGAACGCCCAGCCGGCCGTCGCCGCGAGAAAACGCTGGCGCTCCTTCGCGGTCGCCGCGACGCCGTGCGCTTCGCAGAACCGCTCGATCTCGCGGTCGCCGAAATGCAGCACCGTAGCGTCCGCCACGGCGGCCGGTTCGGTGAGCGCTACGCCGTCGAACATTCGCGCGCTGCGCACGACGTAGACGAACCGCGCGCGTCGCGGGCGCGGCGTGCGCGAGCTGCGCGAGAAACGCGCGCCCGTCTTCCGACGCACGGTCGGCTCCGTCCACCACGAGCTCGCCGTCCGCGAGCACCGGCAGCTGCGCGCGCAGATCGCTCTCCGTCGCGCCGGGCGCGACGCTGAGCCAGCGCACGTCCCCGCCGCGGCTGCGCGACCACGCGGCCAAGGCCACCGACTTTCCTGAGCCCGGCTGGCCCGCGACGATGCGCACCCGCCGGTCTGCGTTCCGGTCGAGCCAGTCGTCGAGGAGTTGCCGGACGATCGCGTCCGGCGGCAGCTTCGAGTGGTCCATCACAGTCTCGCTTCCGTGCGCGTCGCTTCCGGAGAAGCTACGTCGCTCCAATCGCCGGATCGGCGTCGGGCGCCGGCATACGGCTTTCCATGCGGCAGAGCCCGTCCGTGAGCTCCTGCGCGAACGAGGACAGCGCCGCGAACACGTCGCCGTCGAGGAACGGCCCGCGCACGATGCGCAGCGCCGCCGCCGCGTGATCGGCCGCCGCCGCATGATCGTCGCGGCTCGCCGCGTCGTCCGAGTCGGCGACGTGCGCGCGCACGCGCCGCGCGTCGACCGTGAGAAGATCGAGGTTCAGCGCGATGTCGTCGCCGAACGAGACGTAGTGCGCGAGCGCGGCGTGACCGGTGATCGCGGCGAGCGCGCGGCGCATCGTGCTGCACGCGCTGCGCAAGCTCTGCGCGCCCAGCAACGGGTCGGCGTCGGGCCAGAACGCGCGGATCAAGTCGCGGCGGCTCGCACGGCCGTCGGGCCGCAGCGCGAGATAGGTGAAGATCTGACCGTCGCGGCGCCGGACCCATTCGACGCGCTGTCCGTCGAAGCGCACCTGCGGCGCGCCGAACAGCTCGACGGCGAACGGCATCAGCGTGTTCGCCGCCGCCGGTGCCGCGACGCGCGCCAGCCGCGAGATCACGCGATACGGCCGGCACACGCCGTCGGCGAGCTGCACGAACATGCCGCGCGCTTCGAGCCGGTCCAACGTCGCCTCGTCGACCGGTTCGCCGTCGAACAGCTTGCGCGCGCGCGCCGCGAGCGCCGGTTCTTGATCGGCGAGCGCCGCATCGATGAACTCGTTGATGAGGCTGCCGCTCGCCCGCTGCCAGCGTTCCAGCGCGCCGTCGAGCGTGCGGGCCGACGACACGGCGTGCCGCACGGTGCTGCACAGCGCGAACGCCCAGCCGTCGGTATCCATGACGAGCCGCGCGACGTCGCGCTCGTCGCCGCGCACGATGCGCGAGCTGTCGACGAAACGCACCGCTTCGTCGACCGTGAACGCCAGCCGGCCGCCGCCGCAGAGCGCGGCGAGACCGAGCGAGATCAGCCGCGTCGTCTCGAACACTTCGCGCGTGCGCGCCGCGTACACGAACGTCACGTTCTCGGGGCCGTCGAACACCAATCGCTGCAGCAGGTGCCGCCCGTCGTCCGACGCGCGGTCGGCGTCGTCGACGAGGATCTCGCGCCGCCCGACGGACGCGAGCGCCGCGAGCAAGGTCTCGGTATCGGCGACCTCATCGAGGCCGAGCGCGTCGCAGACCGCGGCGCGAATCGCGGCCGCGCCGTCGCCGCCGTGCAGCGACACGTAGGCCGCGGGAAAGCGGGACCGCGCCGCGTAGAGCACGAGCGCCGTCGTCTTGCCGCAGCCCGCGGGTGCGGCGAGGAGACGGAGCGGGAAGTCGGCGTGCTCGGCGAGCCAAAGCGAAAGCCGCTCCCGGTGGATGACGTCGGGGGCCACCTTGGGCAGTCGTCGCTTCGGCGCAACGCCGACAGCGTGCTCTTCCTGAGTCAGCACGGCCACAGTTCTCGCGTCATACCCCCAAGGGTCGGATACTATGACCTTTGACCCAGGACTTTCGGGTAAAATTCTGGTCAACCGAGGAACGGCGCCCCGGCGGCCCGCAAGCGGCGGCCATGACCATGTGGCTTGTCCGGAACCGGACGACCGGCCGCGTCCTGGCCTGGCGGGTCCGCCGAGCGGACGGCTTCGTTACCCGTTTCATCGGCTTTTTGCCGCGCAGCTCCATCGCGCCGGAAGAAGGGATGTGGTTCGAGGGGTGCGGCGCAATCCACACGCTCGGCATGCGGACCGCGCTCGACGTCGTGTTCCTGGACCGGGCGCTGCGCGTGGTGCGCAGCGAGGCGGGCGTACGGCCGCAGCGGCTCTACGTCGGCGCGCGCAACGCCCACGTCGTCGCGGAGTTCGGGCCCGGCTTCCTCAAAGCCAACCCGCTGGCGCCCGGCGACGAGCTGGCGCTGGAGCCCGTGTAGCCTAGCGGCGCCGCAGGTGCAGGGGCCGCACCAGGGACACCAGGCCGCGGCCGCGCGACATCGTGACCCGGACCGTGTACGAACCCGGTTCGGTGGGCGTGATCAGCGCGGCGCTTCGCTCGCCGCGGCGCACGTCGCCGCCGGCGACCTCGATGCCGTCCCGGTCGCGGACGATCTGAACGCGAGCGCCGTCGGTCGACGGCAGCGTCACCACCACGGGCTGCCCCGGGGCCGCCGGATCGGGCCGCATCGCGAACGAGTCGCCGCCCGCGCCTTCCAGCACCGACGGCTCGGGCGGTGCGCTCGTGCGGCTCGGTCCGGGCGCCGGGCCCGCCGTGGCCTGCGCGACCGGGGACGTGCTCGGTGACGGGGACGCTGCCGGCACGACGGCGGCCGGGAACGGCACGCGGGTCTCCTCGCGCGCGTCGCTGCCGTCGGCCCGGGCCACCAGAAGGTAGGGCTCGCGCGGGCCCGGCGGCGGGGCGGGGATCTGCAGGCTGCCGCGGCCGGTCGGGGTCGTGGCGCTGTACCACGTCGCGCCGTTGCCGTCCACGACCGACAGGTGCAGGTCGCGCGCGTGCGCTGCGTACCGCACCGTGACGCCGGCGTTCGGCCGCGGTGCGTCGACGGCGATGCTCTCGATCCGCGGCGGCGGCGTCGCGGCGATGCGGATCGCGGGCGGCGGGGTCGCCCGGGTGTAGACCGCGTCGCGCGCGTCGCTGCCGAACGCGTTCGCGACCGCGACCCGCAGGCCGGCCGCGCCCGGGATCGCGATGTCCATCGTACCGGCGGCCCCGGGCAGCGAGCCGCTCGCGACGACACCGCCGTGCGCATCGCGCACCTCATAGGTGCGCGCGCCGTTCCCGGCGGTCGCCCAGCGCGCGACGGTGGTGCCGTTGGGGCCCGCGAGCAGCGTCGCTTCCACGACGCGCGGGCGTCCGGCGGCCACGCCGATCAGCGTTGCGCCGGCGAGCAGCCCCGCGGTGCCGAGCGCGATGACCGGGCCGACCCAGCGGCGGCGCGGCCGCCCGCCGCGCGGCGGCGGCGCTTCGACGATCATGTGGATGCCGTCGCCGCGGACTTCGGCGGTCACGCGCTCGTACGCGAGCGCGGCGTCGAGCGCGAATCCGGTGCGCAGCGCGGCGTGCGGCTGGATCTCCACGGCGAGCGCGGCGACCGGCCCGGTCTCGTCGAGCCGCACCGCGCTGACGCTCGCCGCGAGCACGCCGGGCGTACCGTTGGTGACGCGCAGCTCGTAGCGCGCGCCCGCCGCATCGACGCCGACCGGCTCCAGCTCGCACGCGACGGCGCCCGCCGGCGTGGCGAGGAGACCGCGACCGCCGCGCGACATCGCGTCCGGGATGCCGAGAGCGCTGCTGCCCCTTTTGGCGATCACGTTCGTGGACGTGCTCGGCTTCACGATGTTGATCCCGATCCTGCCCTTCTACGCCGAGCACTTCGGCGCATCGCCGACCACCGTCGGTGCGATCTACTCCACGGTCGCCGTCGCTTCGCTTCTTTCTTCACCGTTCTGGGGCCGCTTGAGCGATCGCATCGGGCGCAAGGGAGTGTTGATCGCCGCCCAAGTCGCGGGCCTGCTCGGCTTCTCGCTGCTTGCCGCAGGAACGGCGTTGTGGACGGTGTTCGTTTCGCGCGCGATCGAAGGGCTGGGCGGCGGCGGGCTCGGCGTGACGCAGGCGTACGTGACCGACGTGACCACGCCGGCGAACCGCGCGCGCGCCTTCGGGCTCATCGGCGCGACGCTCGGCGCCGGCTTTCTCATCGGGCCCGCGCTCGCGGGCGTGCTCGTGCGGTACGGGTATCGCGTGCCGTTCGCCGCCGCCGCGGGCTTGCAGCTGATCACGGTGATCATGACGCTGGTGTTGCTCCCGGAGTCGAAAGGCGCGGTGAAGACCGCACCGACGTTCGCGGAGATCCGCGCGTCGCTGCGGTCGCCACTGCTCGGGCGCTTGCTCCTCACGCAGTTCGCGTTCTGGATCGCGTTCACGTCGTGGGTGACGGTGTTCGCGCTATTCACCGAGCGCGTGCTGCATTACGGCCCGGCGCAGACGTCGTATCTGTTCATCGTGTCGAGCATCGTCGCCATCGTCGTGCAAGCCGGCTTGATCGGACGGCTCGTCGACCGCTACGGCGAAGGACGGCTCGCGATCGCGGGGCTGTGCTGCGCGGCGGCGGCGTACGGCGCCGTCTACTTCATCGGCACGACGTTCGCGTTGTTCGCGTGGGTGGTGCTGTGGGCGCTGGGCAGCGGGCTGCTGCGGCCGTCGCTGGGTGCGCTGATCTCCGAGGCCGCACCGGCCGGTCAGCGCGGCACGATCCTGAGCGTGAGCGACAGCCTCAACAGCGTGGCATTCTTGATCGCGCCGCTGGTCGCCACCGCGGTGATCGGCGTGAACCCGCACCTGGTCGGCGTCATCCCGTTCGTGTTCGTGTGCGTCGCGCTGGCGATCGGATACCGCGTCTTCGCCGCACCGCGCGCGGCCGCGGCGGGCGCCGCGTGACGATCCGGCCGGCGACCCACGCCGATGCCGCCACGATCGCCGCGGTCCATGTCGCGAGTTGGCACGAAACGTACGCCACGACGGTTTCGGAAGCAGCGCTCGCGCGCAATTCGGTCGATCGCCGGCGCGCGTATTGGGAACGCGTGCTGTCCGAAGCCGCGCGCGACGTCATCGTCGCGACGGAACGCGGCGCGGTGGTGGGGTTCGTGTCCGGCGGTGCCATGCCCGGATCGATCCGGGGGCGGCCGCCGATCCCCGAGTACGACGCCTACGTCGACGCGCTCTATGTCCTGGCAGGACGGCACGGGCGCGGCATCGGCCGAGCGCTGCTCGGTACTCTCGCGCAGCGACTGGCGGCGCGGGGGTTTGCTTCGCTCGCGCTGCACGTGGTGGCGACGAATCGCGCGCGCGGGTTCTACGAACGGCTCGGCGCGCGGTTCGTCGGGGCGGAGCCGTACGACGACGGCGTCGACGAGGGCGTTCAGATCACGTACGGGTGGAGCGATATCGCGAACGTGCCGACCGGCACGTCAGTGGACGGTTCAACCGCGCGGGGGTGAGCCCCAGCCGGATTGCACGTAGGCGCCGTCCACCACGATCGCCGGCACCGTCGGATCGCCGCCCGTATGCGCGAACATCTTCGCGCGCTGCGCGCGGTCGTTCTGCGCGTCGTACACCTCGTACGGATAGCCGCGCGCGTCGAAGTGCTCGCGCGCCTGCAAGCAGTACGGGCACGCCGGCGAGACGTACATCTCGATGCGGTGGCCGGGTTCGAGGCGCTCGAGGTCCATCAGCCGGGCCCCGCGCTGAGCGCCGTGGCTTCCGCGGCTTGGATCGCGAGGGTCAGCTCGCGCAGGAACGACGACGCGTCCATCACGATGCCCAGCGTCTGGTGCGAGCCGCGGTCGGTGAGCTTCGTCACCGAGGCCGGGTTGATGTCGACGCTGACGGTCTTGCACGTGGCGGGCAGCAGGTTGCCGACGGCGATCGAGTGCAGCAGCGTGCACACCATCAGCGCCATGCCGATCTCCGGGACGAACTTGCGCATCGCGCGCTGGCACTCGATCACGTCCGTGAGCACGTCGGGCACCGGGCCGTCGTCGCGGATCGAGCCGCACAGCACGACCGGGATGTTCTTCTGGTACGCCTCGTACATCACGCCGGCGCGCAGCAGCCCGGTGTCGATCGCTTGGCGGATGCCGCCCGCCGCGCGCAGCCGGTTCACCGTGCGCAGGTGGTGCACGTGGCCTTCCTCCGCCGGGAACGCGTCTTCCAAGTTCACGCCGAGCGACGTGCCGAAGAACTGCGACTCCATGTCGTGCACCGCGAGCGCGTTGCCGGCGTAGAGCGCGGTGACGTAGCCGTCACGGATCAGCTCTTCGAGATACGGGCCCGCACCGGTGTGCACGATGGCGGGGCCGCCGACCAGCAGCACGCGTTTGCCCGAACGCAGCACCGCGAGCAGCTCGCGCGCGATCTCGCCGAGCAGCGCGTGGCGCGGCTTCTCGCTCGACACCGCGCTCGCCATGAACTCGAATACCGCTTTGCGGCGCTCGCGCTGCGGCACGGCGACCTTGACGCCCGCGTGCCCGACGAGCACCGCGTCGCCCGCTTTCACGTCGTACGGCGCCACGGTGAGCGCGCCACCGTCGTCGAGCACGATCGCGCAGTCCATCTCCGGGTTGGCGACGGGCATCCACATGCCGTTCACGCGCACCTCGGTCGCGTAGTTCGTCGTCGCGTAGAACTGATCGGGCAGCACGCCGTCCGCGGGCGCGGGCTCCGTCGCGACGTCGCCTTCATCGACGACCTCGGCGCCGGTCGCGCGCAGCAGCTCGAGCACGTCGTCCAGATACGCTGCGTCGTCGGCCTCGACGCGCAGCCGCGCGTACGACGGGTCCTTCTTGGTCTGGCCCGAGTCGAACTCTTCGATCACGTACTCGGTGCGCTCGTGATCGGTGAGGATCCCGAGCACGCGGTTGAAGATGCCGGAGTCGAGGATGTGTCCGCGCAGCTCGATCCGGCGGACGAGGCCCGGGGACGGCGAAGCGGAGGAAGACATGGGCCTCGTGTTCGTACCGACGCCGCTCGGCAACCTCCGCGACATCACGCTGCGCGCGGTCGACGTGCTGCGCGACGCGTCGCTGATCGTCGCCGAGGACTCGCGCGTCGCGCGCAAGCTGCTCAACGCGCTCGCCGTCGGCGGCAAAGAGATCTGGACGTATCACGAGCACAACGCGCGCGCGACGACGGCCGCGATCCTCGCGCGCGCGCGCGCCGGGACCGTCGCGGTCGTTACCGACGCGGGCACGCCGGGGATCAGCGATCCGGGCTCGGCGCTCGTCGCGGCCGCGCGCGAGGACGGCGTGCCGGTCGAGGTGCTGCCGGGTCCGGCGGCGTTCGTGTGCGCCGCGGTGCTGTCCGGGTTCGACCTGCGGCGCTTCGCCTTCGCCGGTTTTCCGCCGCGCGCCGGGGGGCAGCGGCGGGCGGCCTTCCGCGCGGCGCTGGGCGACACGACCGTCTGGTACGAATCGCCGCACCGCATCCGCGCCAGCCTCGCGGACCTCGCGGCCGTCGCCCCGGACCGCCGCGTCTTCCTCGTGCGCGAGCTGAGCAAGCTGCACGAGCAGCAGGCGCTGGGGACCGCCGCCGAGGTGGCGGCTGCGATCGCGGACCCGGTGCGCGGCGAGATCGCGTTCGTGGTCGAGGGCGCCGAGGCCGACGCCGCGCCCGCCGCGGCGACCTCCGAGACCGACCTCGACGCCGCGATCGACGCGCTGATGGGCGACGGGCTGACCACGTCGGCGATCGCGAAGCGGCTCGCCGACGCCGGGCACGGCGAGCGCCGCCACCTCTACACGCGCGTGAGCGAGCGGCGCGCCAGCGCGCCGACCGAGCGGCGCGGAGGCCGGGCCGAACCGGGGTGACGAAACGGCCCGGGTGCCGCCCCCGCAGTCTCACCGCGACGATCGCAAGCCGTTCTACGTCACCACGCCGATCTATTACATCAGCGGGACGCCGCACATCGGTCACGCCTACACGTCGATCGCCGCGGACGCGCTGGTGCGCACGGCGCGCGCGCACGGCCCCGCGCGCTCGCTGACCGGGACCGACGAGCACGGCCAGAAAGTCGCCGCCGCCGCGGCCGCCGCGGGCATGACGCCGCAGGAATACGTCGACTCGCTCGCGCCGAAGTGGCGCGAGCTCGCGCCCGCGTTCGACGCGCGCTTCGACGACTTCATCCGCACCACCGAGCCGCGCCACGTGCACACCTGCCTGGAACTGTTCAAACGGATGCAGGCCAGCGGCGACGTGTACGAGGGCGTGTACGAAGGCTGGTACTGCACCAACGACGAGACGTTCTGGCCCGAAGCGAAGCTCGTCGACGGGCGCTGTCCCAACCCGGAGTGCCGCCGCCCGGTGCAGTGGCTGTCGGAGAAGAACTGGTTCTTCCGGCTTTCGAAGTACAACGCGCCGCTGCTGGAGTTATTTCGCGGCGATCCGGATTTTCTGCGGCCGCAAGCGCGCTACAACGAGATGCTGGCGATATTGCAAGAAGGGCTCGAAGATTTTTCGATCTCGCGCTCGTCGTTCGACTGGGGGATCCCGCTGCCGGGCGGCGGCGTGCTGTACGTGTGGTACGACGCGCTGATCAACTACATCAGCGCGCTGGGCTGGCCCGAGGACCGCGACGGTCTCTACGCGACGTTCTGGCCCGGCATGCACCTGATCGGCAAGGAGATCGCGCGCTTCCACTCGATCATCTGGCCGGCGATGCTGATGTCGGCGGGCTTGCCGATCCCGCAGCGCGTGTTCGCGCACGGCTGGATCACGAGCGACGCCGGGACGAAGATCGGCAAGTCGCTGGGCAACGCGATGGACCCGTTCGCGATGCGCGACGAGTTCGGCGCGGACTCGCTGCGCTATTTTCTGCTGCGCGAAGCGCCGTTCGGCAGCGACTTCTCGATCTCGATCGAGAAGCTGCGCATGCGCCACAACAGCGATCTGGGCAACGATCTGGGCAACCTGCTGCGCCGCTCGCTGGCGATGCTGCAGAAATACCGCAACGGCCTGGTGCCCGAGCCGAACGAAGGCAACGTGCAGGAGCGCGTCGCCGACTTGCCTGCGCTCGTGCGCGAGCACGTCATGGCGCTGCGCTTTCGCGAAGCGATCGACGAGATCTGGAACCTCGTCACGCTGCTCAACCGCGCGATCGAGGAGCGCAAGCCGTGGGAGCTCTACAAGCACGGCCGCGCCGTCGAGCTCGACGCGCTGCTCTACGATTTGTGCGAAGGCCTGCGCTGGCTGAGCTTGCTGCTGTTTCCGTTCATGCCCTCGAAGATGACGGAGCTGTGGCAGCAGCTCGGGCTCGAGGGAACGCCGGAGCGCGCGTGGGACGACGAGCTGGTCTGGGGCAGGCTCGCGGCCGGGACGCAGACGAATCCCGGCGCGCCGCTGTTCCCGCGCATCGAGAGCCCGTCCTGAGCTCCGTCGAAGGGCCCGCGGCGTAGCGGTTACGGCGGCGCGTAGTTCGGGTCGCCGTTCGCGCGCTCGCGGTCGACCAGCGCTTGGCATTCGGTCTTGTAGAAGATGCACACGAGGCGCGAGAACGCGAACGGGTGCGGCAGCACCCAGCCCGGCGGCGGCTCGCCCACGGGATATATCTTGTATGGATGATCGGCCGGATCGTCGTTGCGCGCGAACTGCTGCGGCCACGGGACGAGCACGTGCTCCGAGAAGCCGTCGGTGTAGATGAAGTCGCAATCCATGTAGTGCCACACGACCGGGCCTCGGTACCACGTCTGCGTGGCGCGGCACTGGCCTTGCGCCGACGTCAGGTCGCCGCGCGAGCCCGCCATCACGAGCTGGTAGTGCTTCATCGTCGTCGCGGGACGCCGCGTTTGCCGCGGCACGTTGGTCAGCGCGCGCTGCGCCTGCGCGATCGTCTTGCTGAACTGCGCGTCGAGCGCGGCGATCTGCTGCGGTGAGTACGCGCTGCGCGCCGACGAACGCGCCGTTTGCGCCGCGGTCATCGCCTTCGCCGTCGTCGTCTTCTTCGTCGTCGTCGTCGTCGGATTCATTGCGACGACGCGGCGCGGTGCCGCGCTCGCGCCTGCACGCGGATGGTGGATCGTCGCGCGCCGCGGCGGGAACGTGGGCACGGCCGTCGGTTCGGTCGTGGGTTGTCCGCGCGCCGGCGGCGGCAGCGTGGGCAGCGCCGCAACGCGCGGCACCGTGAGCGGCCGCGGCACCGTGAGGGGCCGCGCCGCCGCCGGCTGCTGCACGACGCGCTGCGGACGCGGTTGGGCGTGCGGCCGCTGCGCCGGCGAGCGCCGCATCGCGCGGGGCACCGTGCGCTTTTCGATGGTGATCGCATCGGAGGTCGCGACGAACTCCGGCGTCGGCGTCGGACGCGGCATGAGCTTCGCGAGCACGGGCGCGACGCGCGCCGCGTACAGCACCCACGCGCCGCCCGCGATCAGGTGCAGGAGCAGCGACAGCACCAGCGCGACGGTGAGAACGCTGCGATCGCGCCGGTCGCGCTGCGGGAAGAGCTGCACGCGACGTTATCCGCCGTTCGGCAGATCGCCGTTGGCGCGCTCGCGGTCGATCACCGTCTTGCACTCGTCGCGATAGAACGCGCACACCGCGCGCGACAGCGCGAACGGGTGCGGCAGCACGAAGCTGTCGGGAGGCGGCTGCCCCGGAAACTCGTGGTGCCGGCCGTCGTGACGCGCGAACGGGTCGGTCTGCCGCGTGAACTTGAAGGGCCACGGGAACGACACGGTCTCGCTGTAGCCGTCGGCGTACCGCACCGTGCAGCGCAAGTAGTACCACGTGTAGATCCCGCGCTGCGTGCCGTCGTCGAGCGGATCGCACACGCCGTTGCCGCCCGTGACGTCCTCGACGTTTCCTTGCAGGTACTTGTCGTAACGCTTCATCGTCTGCACGGCGGCAGGACGGTCGGCTTGCGGCGCGGTGGCGACGTCGTGCTGCGCTTGGTCGATCGTCTTGCGGAACATCCCGTCGAGCGCGGCGACGTCGAGCGCGCCGCCCGCCGGGGCGGCGCCGTGCGAGCCGCTCGGCGCGCGAACCACCGCGACGCGCTCGGCGCGCGGGATGTGAATTTGCGCGACGCGCGGCGCGGCGGACGGCTCCGCGTGCGGCGCGAACGTCGGCTGCGGGCGCAGCGGCGCAGGGCGGGCGCCGGAGGCGGGCTGCGCCACCGGCCGGCGCGTGACGTGCGGGCGGCCCTGCGCGACGCGTGGCCGCGGGGTCGGCGGCGGCGTCGGCGTGGGCGTCGGCGACGGGGGCACGATCCGCTCGATCGTGATCGGCTGCGTCTGGGCGAGCACCGTCTTCGAGGCGTGCGCCGCCGCTCGCGCAGAGCGGCCGAGCAACGCCCACAGCGAACCGCCGGCGGCGTGCACCAGCAGCGAGAGGATCAGGGCGGCGACGAGGAGCTTGCGGCCGGTGCGGACGCGCTCGGGGAACAACTGCACGGAGAGCCTAAGGATTCACCATGATCGACACGCACGCCCACGTGCACGACCGTTCGTTCGACGATGACCGTGACGCGATGCTGGCGCGGGCGCGCGCGCGGGGGGTCGGCGCCGTCGTCACGATCGGCTGCGACGTCGAGGATAGCCGCCGAGCCTGCGAGATTTCTGAGCGCTACGGTCTCGCGGCGACGATCGGCGTCCACCCGCACGAAGCGAAGGACGCGCCGGACGATCTTGCCGCCGTCTTCGACGCGCTGCGCGAGCGCTACGGCGCGCGCATCGTCGCGGTCGGCGAGACCGGCTTGGACTATCATTACGACCACAGCCCGCGTGACGCGCAGCGCGCCGTGCTGCGCGCGCAGCTCGCGTACGCGCGCGAGCGCAGTCTTCCGCTCGTGTTCCACCAGCGCGAAGCGCACGACGACTTCGTCGCGGCGCTGCGCGCCGGCTACGATCCGCGAACGCAGCGCGGGATCGTGCACTGCTTCACCGGCACGCCGGACGAAGCGCGCGTGTTCGCGGGCGAGTTCGGCCTGGTGCTCGGCATCGGCGGCGTGGTGACGTTCAAGACGGCCGCCGCGCTGCGCGATGCCGTGAAAGACGTCGGGCTCGACGCGATCGTGCTCGAGACGGACTGTCCGTATCTCGCGCCGGTGCCGCACCGCGGCGCGCGCAACGAGGTCGCGTTCGTCGCCGACACGGCGCGCGCCGTCGCCGACGTGCTCGGCGTGGACGTCGACACGGTCGTCGCGCGCACCGACGCCAACGCGCGCCGCGTGCTGGGCCTGGCGGTCGCGGCGTGATCCTGCCGCGGCCCGACCGCCCGGTGCCCGCGACGAACGCGATCTCCGCCGAGCACGAGTCGCGCTGCATGATCTTCACCGGCCAGGACACGGCCCGCGCGCTCAAAGATCCCACCGAGATCTCCGACCTGCTGCGCGACGAGAACAACTTCGTGTGGTTCGACCTCGCCGAGCCGACGCAGGACGACTTGCAGCTGCTGCAAAGCGAGTTCGACCTGCACCCGACCGCGGTCGAGGACGCCGCGCTCGTGCACGAGCGGCCCAAGATCGAGAGCTACGGCGGCTACTGGCTCGTCGTGCTGCACGCGGTCACGCTCGAGGCGGAGCAGCTCGTCACGCACGAGCTCGCGGTGTTCGTCGGCAAGAACTTCGTCGTGACGATTCGCGCGCACCCGTTGTACCCGATCGAGGACATCGAGCGCCGCTGGCTCGCGAAGGGCACGCTCCCGCACACCTCGACCGGTTTGCTGTACGTCATCCTCGACACGGTCGTCGACGGCTATTACCCGGTGGCGAACGCGTACGACGAACGCCTGGTCAAGCTCGAGAACCGCGTGCTGCACGCCAACCGCAACCCGTCGCAGGAGGTGCTGCGCGAGGTGCTGCGCTTCAAGCGCGACCTCGTGCGCTTCCGCCACGCGGTCGCACCGGTGCGCGACATCCTCGGGCCGCTGCTGCGCGGCGAGCTCGCGGAGCTCGACGCGTCGATCACCGCCTACTTTCGCGACGTGTACGATCACGCGCTGCGCGCCACCGAGCAGGTCGACTCCATCCGCGATCTGCTCAACAGCACGCTGGACATCCACCTGTCGTCCGAAGCGCACCGGCAAGGCGAGGTCTCCAAGCAGCTCACGATCATCGCGACGATCTTTCTGCCGCTGACCTACATCACGGGCTTCTTCGGCCAGAACTTCGGCTGGATGGTCAACCACATCACCGACGGCCGGGAGTTCCTCTGGCTCGGCATCGGCGCCCAGCTCGTGACGCTTGCGTTGCTGGTCGTCTACTTCCGCCGAAAAGGATGGTTTTGATGGCGCCCTTCGGGCGCTATCCACTCGGCGACGTCGTCTTGACCTTACGATGACCTCGGTATGAGGGCGGGGCATCGCGCCTCGTCTAAGATGGCGGCATGGTCACGGACCCAGCCGGGAAGGGCGCCTACGTTCGCGAGATGTTCGCGGCGATCGCCCCGCGGTACGACCGGGCGAACAGGCTGCTCACCGCCGGGGTGGACGAAGCGTGGCGCCGCCGCGCCGTGGCCGAGCTCGCCGCGCCGCGCGGCGGGCGGGTCGCCGACCTCTGCTGCGGGACGGGCGACCTGGTGTTCCACCTGCTGCGCACCGATCCGGCGCTCGACGTGGTCGGCGTCGATTTCACGCCGCCGATGCTGGACGGGGCGCGCAGCCGCGCGAAGCGCGAAGATCCCTCGGGGCGCGCGACGTTCGTCGAAGGCGACGTGACGCGGCTGCCGTTCGGCGATGCGAGCTTCGACGGCGCGACGATGGGGTTCTCGATGCGCAACGTCGTCGACGTGGTCGGCACGCTGCGCGAAGCGCGCCGCATCCTGCGGCCGGGCGCGCGCTTCGTAAACCTCGACGTCACCAAGCCGCGCAACCCGCTCGTGCGCCGGCTCTTCGGCGTCTACTTCTACGGGATCGTACCGCTCGTCGGCGGGCTGGTGGGCGGCTCGAAGACCGCGTACCGCTACCTGCCCAACTCGCTGACGAACTTTCCGGACGCCGACGGCCTCGCGGACCGCTTCCGGCAAGCGGGTTTTCGCGACGTGCGCACGATCCGGCTCGGCTTCGGCGCGATCGCGCTGCACGTGGGGACGGCGTGATGCTCGAGCGGACGCAGAGCGAGCGCGACCTGTACGCGATGGTCGAAGAGTATTTCCGGACGTCGTTCGGCACGGCCAACGAGCTGATCACCGAAGCCGTGCGCCGCATGCTCGACGCCGGCGGCAAACGCCTGCGGCCGCGCTTCACGCTGCTCGCGGCGGAAGCGGTGGGCGGCCGCGCCGAGGACCACCTGCGGCTGGCCGCGTTCATGGAGCTGATCCACGTCGCGACGCTGATCCACGACGACGTCGTCGACGGCGCCGCCACGCGCCGCGGCGTCAACGCGACCGCGGTCGACTTCGGCAACCGCATCTCGGTGCTCGCGGGCGACTATCTCTTCGCCTGGATCTTCAAGAACGTCACCGCCGGCTACGCGCACCCGATCCCCAACGTGCTCAGCTCGACGCTCGCCGACATTACCGACGGCGAGGTGCTGCAGCTGCGCGCTCTCGCGGACCTCGACACCTCGCTCGCCGACTACGTCGAGATCGCGACCAAGAAGACGGCTTCGCTCTTCGCCGCCGCGGCCGAGTGCGGCGCGCTCGCGGCGGGCGGCTCGCCGTTCGCCGTGCACGCGCTGCGCGACTTCGGCACCGCGTACGGCATCGCGTTCCAGATGCGCGACGACGTGCTCGACCTCACCGCCGACGAGGCGACGCTCGGCAAGCCGGTCGGCAACGACCTGCGCGAGCGCAAGATGACGGTTCCGTTGGTGTTGGCGCTGGAAGCGGGGGATCGGGAATTCCGTTCCGGCGTCGAACGTTTCTTCGCCGCGAGCGAGGACTCGCACGAAAACGTGGCGAGCGTCGTGGCCGGGATCGCGGCGCAGGGCGGGCTCGCCAAGACGGAAGCCGTCCTCGCGGCTTATGTCGAACGTGCGAAGCAGTCGCTCGCGCCGCTCGGCACCGCACCCGCCCGCTCCGAACTCGCCGCGCTCGCGGACGCCCTTCTCTGAACCGGAGACCCGTATGTTTGGATCACCCATGGAAATCGCCGCCCTGGTCGGGGTCGCGATCCTGATCTTCGGCGCCGACAAGCTGCCGAAGCTGGCCCGCAGCGCCGGCCAGGCCAAGAAAGAGTTCATGGTCGGCCAGGCCGAGGCCGACGTCGCCGCCGAGCGCGCCCGCGAGGAAGCCCGCCGCCGTGCGGAAGCCGAGACCGCCGCGGCGTCGACCACGACCGCCGTGAACGGCGTCGGTCAGCCGACCATCGTCCCCGACCCGCTGACGGGCGCACCCGGCCCGACCACCGCCGCCCGACCGAACGAGTAAGGCCGGCTGAGGGTGCTCGCTGAGCGGGGGCCGCTCGACGAAGGCGAGCGCCAGATCGACTGGGACCAGAAGGAGATGCCGTTCACCGAGCACCTGCGGGAGCTCCGGAACCGGCTCTTCATCTGCGTGGTGACGGTCGCCGCGATCGCGGTGTTCGCGCTGTGGCCGGCCAACAAGCTGATCCCGATCCTGACCCGCCACTATTTCCCCGGCATCGAGCTCAACGCGTTCGGACCCGCCGATGCGATCTGGGCGATCTTCAAGCTGTCGCTCTACATCGCGATCGTGCTCGGGCTGCCCGTGATCCTGTACCAGATCTGGATGTTCGTCGTGCCGGCCGTCAACCCGAAGACGCGCCGCATGGTGTACTGGTACGTCGCGCCGTCGCTGCTGCTCGCCGCGGCCGGCATCGCGTTCGCGCACTACCTCGTGCTGCCGCGCGTGATCTCGGGATTGCTCTTCATCACCGGCACCGTCGCCAAAGCGACGTTCGGGATCGAGCCCACGATCAATTTGATCCTGCTGCTGTTCCTGGCGTTCGCCATCGTGTTTCAAACGCCGGTGGTCATGCTGCTGTGCGCGCGCATCGGCTTGATCAACAGCACGCTGCTGCGCAAGTACCGCAAGTACATCGGCTTCGGCATGCTCGTCGCCGGCGCGGTGCTCGCGCCGGACGGCAGCCCGGTCACCATGGCGCTGCTCGCGGCACCGATGTACGTGCTGTTCGAGATCTCGATCTGGCTGATCGTGTTCATGGAGAAGCGTTGGAAGCGCGAAGCGGCGGCGGTGTAGCGCGCGCGAGCGCGCTGGGCGGGCTGCGCGACGGGTGGGACGAGACGGTGCGGCTGTTCGCCAACGTCACGTTCGGCGTGTCGCTGCTCGCGGTCTGGGGTTTTCTCACGCTGATCGGCGTGGTGATCGAGCAGGGGAAAGACGCCGCGTTCTACGCGGGCGAGTACGCGCCGTCGCTCGCGCGGCTGATCGTGCGGCTCGACCTCGGCAACATCTACCACAGCGCCGCGTACATCGGCGTGCTCGGCCTCATCCTCTGCTCGATGACGGCCGCGACGTTCACCAAGGTGATCCCGCGCCGCATCCCGCGCTTGAACCCGGTGAAGATCGACGCGATCCCGCTGCATGCGACGGTACGCGTCGCGGGCGACGTGGAGAGCGCGCGCGAGCGGCTCGCCGCGTTCTTCGCCGCGCGCGGCTGGCAGGTGCGCAAGCGCGAGTTCGGCGGGACGGAGTGGACGTTCGCCGACAAGAACAACTGGGCGCGCCGCGGCGTGCTCGTCGCGCACGTCGGCTTCGTGCTCATCGCGACCGGCACGACGATCTACTGGGCCAAAGGCTACAGCGGGCAGTTCGCGGTGCTGAGCGGGCAGACCGCGACGATCCCCGAGAACGGCGTGAAGGTCGATCTGAAGCGCTTCGCCTACCGCATCGACCCGATTCAAACCAAAGCCGGTACGGTGTACCAGCCGATCGACTACGTGTCGAACGCGACGGTGACGGGCAGCGACGGCAAACCGCAAGCCGCCGAGATTCGCGTCAACCACCCGTACGAGGTGGACGGCGTCGCGATCTATCAGGCGACGTACGGTTTCGCGATCGATTTCCGGCTCACCAAGGACGGACGGCCCGTGCCGACCGCGGAGCATCCGCTCAAAGAAGGCGAAGGCTTCGTCATCCCCGGCACGTCGCGCGCGATCCAGTACCAGCGTTTCGTCGGCACGATCGACCGCACGACGGGCCGGCCGGCCGCCGACCCGCGCCCCAACGATCCCGGCGTCGTGATTCAGGCATACGACGGCGAGCAGCCCGCGGGCGCCGCGATGATCGCGCTCGGGCGTCCCGTCGATCTGGGCGCAGGCTACAAGCTCGACGCGGCGCGCTACGTGCTGTACTCGGGCTTTCAGTACCGCTACGATCCCGGCATCCCGGTCGTCGGGATCGGCGCGTTCGTGCTGCTCGCCGGGTTGTGCATCTCGTTCTATTTCCTGCCGGCGCGGCTGTTCGTGCTCGCGCGCACGGCGAGCGACGGCGGGACCGAAGTCGGCATCGCGGCGACGACGGTCAAAGGCTACGACGTGTTCGAAGACCGCTTCCGCGAGATCGTCGACGCGCTGCGCCGCACCGAGCCCGCGCCCCCAACGCCAGCGCCCGCGAGCAGCTAGAGAGAAAACGCTCATGGATCCAACCAGACAGTCGATCGACCAAGCGCTGCTCGTCGTGGGCATCTCGGCCTACGTCATGGGCGCGTTCGTGCTCCTCGGGTATTTCTTGTTCCGCAAGCCCGTGCTGCGCACCATCGGTTTGCCGCTCGCGGTGATCGGCGCCGTGTCGCAGTTCGCCGAGCTCGGCACGCGCTGGTGGATGACGGGGGTGTGGCCGTTGACGAACCTGTACGGTTCGCTGTCGCTGTTCAGCGCCGTCGCCGTCGCCGTCTTCGTCGTCTTCGCGCTGCGCTACGACCTCGCGTTCGCGGGCGGCTTCGTGCTCGCGCTCGCCGCCATCGCGCTCGGCTACGCGACGACGTGGAACGAAGGCTACATGCCGGCCGTGCCGGCGCTGCAGTCGTACTGGATCAAGATCCACGTGCCCATCGTGATCAGCGCGTACGCGTCGTTCATGGTCGCGTTCTGCGTGTCGGTGATCTACTTGATCAAAGCCGCGGCCGAACGCCGCTATGAGCGCGGCGGTCCGGCACTGCGCGGCGCCGCCGCGGGCGCCGGCGCAAGCGGTGCGGACCTCGCCTTGAACGCGTACGCGGCAACGCCGGGTACGATTGCGCGCGCGAGCGACACGCCCGCGCTGACGCAGGCGGCCGCCGCCGGCGATCCGTTCGCGCTGTGGATGGCCGGCCTGCCGTCGCTCGCGCGGCTCGACGTCATGCAGTACCGCATCATCGCGATAGGTCTCCCGCTGATCTCGCTCGGGATCATCACCGGCGCGATGTGGGCCAAAGAAGCGTGGGGCGCGTACTGGCAGTGGGACCCGAAGGAAACCGCCGCGCTCGTCTCGTGGATCGCCTACGCGGCGTACATGCATCTCCACACGCGCGCTTCGTGGCGCGGAACCCGTTGCGCGTGGGTGAGCGTGCTCGGCTTCGCGACGATCATCTTCTGCTATCTCGGCGTCAACGTATGGATCGGCGGCAGCCTCCACTCGTATAAGATGTAGTGTCCATGTCACCCTGAGCTCGTCGAAGGGTGCGCCACGATGTTGACGTCGGTGGCGCATGCTTCGCCCTGAGCCGGTCGAAGGGTCAGCATGACATGTTGCATGGTCGCGGAAGCCGCGCACTCCTCAACTAACCGCCCGTGCTTCCCTGGCCCGGCTTCTGCGGTTCGGCCGGCATCGGGGTTGGGGCGGCGACCGTTTCCGGGTGCTCCCAGATGTTTTTCGCCGCGGCGGGGAGATGGTCGGGGGTGCGCTTCATGAAGTACGTCAGCTGCCAGATCGATTTTTCGTCGAGCGCCGGGCTGAAGAACGGCATGCCGGTGAAGCGGATGCCGTGCTCGATCTTCCAGTACGTCACGCCTTCGGGATCGTCCATCACGTCGTGCTTGGCGAACTGCGGCGGGCGCACGCCGAGGCCGCGCGCGATCGCGTTCGGCGTGGAGCTCGCGGTGCCGTGGCAGACGGCGCAGTTTTGCACGTACAGCTTCGCGCCGGTCTCGATGTCGGCGTCGGTCTGCGTGTACGGATAGGGCGGCTGCGGCGCTTCGCGCTTGGTCGTCGCGTTGAGCGACGTATGGGCGGCCCACGTCTCGCCGGGGAACGGCGGCGCGTCGGCGCGGGCGGGCACGCGGCCCGTGGTGACCGCGCCGTAGACGATCAGGGCGACCACGATCAGCGCGGCTACGAAGCCGCCGAGGAATCCACGCATACGGTGAGTCTTCTCCGTTTCGCTGAGAAACGAACACGCCGGCCGGCGCAACGTCTCGCGGTGCGGTTGGGGTTGGATGAGAACATGGCCATCGCACCCCCGCGCGGCACCGCCCTCGACCAGCTTCGCTTCGCCAACTCGTTCGCGGCGCTCGGCGACGCGTTCTGCGAACGCCGCACGCCGGCCGGAATCCCGGGCGCGCGCCTCGTCGCGTTCAGCCCCGAGGCGGCCGCGCTGATCGATCTGCGGCCGGGCGAGGAGCGGCGTCCCGAGTTCACCGAGCTGGTGAGCGGCAACACGGTCCTCCCGGGGATGGAGCCCGTCGCAGGGCTGTACGGCGGGCACCAGTTCGGCGTGTGGGCGGGGCAGCTCGGCGACGGCCGCGCGATCCTGCTCGGCGAGGTCCGCACCGATGCGGATCAGGCCTGGGAGCTGCAGATCAAAGGCGGCGGCATCACCGCGTTCTCGCGCTTTGCGGACGGCCGGGCCGTCGTGCGCTCGACGATCCGGGAGTTTCTCGCCAGCGAAGCGATGCACGCGCTCGGCGTGCCGACGACGCGCGCGCTCGCGATGGCGGCCGGCGACGAGCCGGTACTGCGCGAGCGCGTCGAGCGCGCCGCGACGGTGATTCGCATGGCGCCGACGTTCGTGCGCTTCGGCTCGTTCGAGATCTTCCACTACCGCAAGCAGCATGCCGAGGTGAAGACGCTCGCGGACTACGTGATCGACCGCTTCTACCCGGAGTGCGGCGGCGGCGACGACCGCTACGCGCGCTTTTTCGCGGCAGTCGTCGAACGGACCGCCGCGCTGATGGCGCACTGGCAGGCCGTCGGCTTCGCGCACGGCGTGATGAACACCGACAACTTCTCGATCCTCGGGCTCACGCTCGACTACGGCCCGTACGGTTTTCTCGAAACGTACGAACCCGGTTTCATCTGCAACCACACCGACGAAGGCGGGCGCTACGCGTTCGACCGCCAGCCGACGATCGGGTTGTGGAATTGCCACGCCCTCGCGGAAGCGCTGTCGTCGCTGGTCGCGCGCGATGCGCTCGACGCGGCGCTCGCGCGCTACGAGCACGCATACCGTGACACGCTGCTGGCGCTGCTGCGCGCGAAGCTCGGCGTGCTCGACGCGCACGAGGACGATGCGGAGCTCGTGGTGGACCTGTTCGGATTGCTCGAAGCGCGGCGCACCGACTGGACGAACTTCTGGCGCGCGCTCTCGCACGCAGACGCCGATGCCCTCGCGCTGCTCGGCGACGACGCGGCATCGGCGGCGTGGCTCGAGCGCTACGTGCGGCGCGTCGCGGACGATCCGCGCGGCGACGCGGCGCGGCGGGCCGCGATGCGCGCGGTCAACCCGAAGTACGTCCTGCGCAACTGGGTCGCGCAGGAAGCGATCGCGGCGTGCGAGTCCGGCGACGACTCCGTGGTGAACGCGGTGCTCGGCGTGCTGCGCGCGCCGTTCGACGAGCACCCCGAGCGCGCGGCCTGGACGCAGGCCGCGCCCGCGCAGTACGCGGGCTTGTCGGTGAGCTGCTCGTCGTAGCGCCGCATCTTTTCAACGGGCGCTTGACGAGCGCGCGGCGCTCGCGGTAGGATAGTTCGTGACGAACGATCTCGACGCGGCAACCGCCGACGTCGCGCGTCTGTACCCCGCGGTCTACCATCGCTTTCACGTCTCGAAGCAGCGGCTTCCCGGCACGGATCTCACCCCGCGCATGCTGTGGATCTTGCAGCATCTCGCGTCGGTCGGGCCGTCGACGCTGGGCGAGCTCGCGCACGCGTCGGGCGCGAAGAAGTCGACGACGACGGAGCTCGTCGACCGGCTCGAAAGCAAAGGCTACGTGGGACGGATGCGCGACGAACGCGATGCGCGGCGCGTGTTCGTCGGGCTCACGCCGCAAGGCGAACGGCGCGCGCACCGCGCGCCGAGCGTGCTCGCGGACGACACGCTGCGCGCGGCGCTCGCGCGCATGACGGCGGACGAACGCGACGCGCTCGTTCGCGGGCTTCGTGCGCTCGTGCGCACGGGTGGGGAGATCGCCGATGACCAACTGTGAGAGCTGCGGTTACGAGATGCACGGCCCCGACGACCGCGCGCCGGGCGACGCGCACAGCCGCCACTGCCGCTACTGCAGCAACGCCGACGGCACGCTGCAAGACTTCACCGAGCGCTTCGAGCGCATGGTGCAGTGGTCGCTGAAGCGCGACGGCCTGGCGCGAGCGGAAGCCGAAGAGCGCACGCGCGCCTACATGCGCACGATGCCGCTGTGGCGCGACCATCCCGCGCTCGCTCGAGCATAGCGATGGGTCGTGAGGCGCGCTGCGCCGCGACGTGGGGCGCACGACGCGGCGACGTCAGCGCGCACCTCGAGTCGACCGAGCTCGCCGTGCGCGGCGCGTTTCGCGCGCGCGCTGCGCTGGCATCGCTGCGCGACGTGCGCGCCGACGGCGGCACGCTGTACTTTCGCGCCGGCGACGACGACGTCGCGCTCGTGCTCGGCGCTGCGGCGCCGCGGTGGGCCGCCGCGATCGCCGCACCGCCGCCGTCGCTCGCAACGAAGCTCGGCATCGCCGGAAAACGCGTGCTCGTGGAAGGTGCGCTCGACGATGCCGCGCTCGCCGCCGCCGTCGCGACGGCGACGCAGACGTACGCCGGCGACGCCGAGCTGATCGTCGCGCGCGTCGACGACGCCGACGAGCTCGCGCGAATCGCGCGCGACCGGCGCACGCTGCTCGACGCGGGCCTGCCGATGTGGGTCGTCTACACGAAGGGCGCCCGCGCGCCGCTCGGCGAGACGGCGGTGCGCGCGCTTCTGCGCGAGCGCGGCCTCATGGACCTCAAGGTTGCGTCGGTCTCCGGCACGCTGACCGCGCTGAAGTTCGCGCGCACCGCGCGCGACCGCGGTTAAGGATTTCGTACCGAGCCGCCGAGGACGCCGGACCGCGGGCCGGGAAACGCGGGCCGGGTGGAACGACGGAGCGAGGTTCGGTTATTGATTCGCGGGATTGCGCGCGGCGTCGCGAGCCCGGAGGTCGCGGAGCTCTTCGCGCCGTTCGGCGGCGATCCGGAGAGCGTCGCGCTGCCGCGCGACCGGCGCACGCGGCGCCGGAAGGGCATCGCCTACGTGATGGTTCCGAACGCGGCACTCGCCGCCGCCGCGATCAAGGCGCTCAACAACACCGTGCTGCAGGAAAAGACGATCACGGTCGAGCCTGCGGCGGAGCGTCCGCCCAAGCGGCCGCGCCGCTTCAACGGCCCGCCGCGCCGGTTCTAGGCTCGGGCGCGGCTCGCGCTCACTGAAGGTATTTCTCGACCGTCTCGGCGCTGCGCTCGTGCGCGACGTCGGGGTCTTGCCCGAACTCCTCGCGGGCGCGCCGCTGGCGCAAGAGATCCCAGAGGCGGTCGAGCTGGACGTTGATGTCGCCGAGGCGGGTGCGCTCGCCCGATGACACGGCGCCGCCCTTCTCGAGCAGCTGGTGCTCCTCGGCGACGAGGCGTTCGATCTGCTGGTGCAGCTCCTGGTCGTTCACGAGCGAACTCTTCCCGGGTCGGGCCCCGAACACCCACGGGCGAGCGCTCGTTCCGGCCCCCGAAGGATACCGGCTGCGACTCCTACGAAGGTACGCGAGTTTTGCCGGGCCGTTGCGTACACTTTCGTGTGAGCGGCGGGCAACCGCGGAATAGCAGCCCTGTCATCGAGGAGAGAACGTGGCTCACGCAGAGGCGTATCAAGACCCCGGCACACCGGAAGAACAAACCCGGCGCACCTTCATGGCGAACGCCGTCGTGGCGCTCGGCGGTGTGATCGGGCTCGGCCTCGTGATCCCGCTGCTCGGCTCGCTGATCCCGCCGGCAGATGCGGGCAGCGACCAGTGGTCGGGGCTCACCCCAGAGCAGGCCGCGGCGTTCAAGAAAGCGACCAGCGGTCCGGTCAAGGTGACGTTCAACGTTCACGAAGTCAACGGGTATCTCGGCGCCACCGACACCGAGCAGTTCGTGTGGGCCGTGAAAGCGACCGACGACCAGATGAAAAAGGCGCGGCCCGAGTTCTTCGAGGGCCTCAACAAGCTGCCGTATCCCGTCGTCAGCATGGGCTTCGTCGTGTTCAGCCCGATCTGCCCGCACCTCGGCTGCAAGTACGCCTGGAATCAAGCGCAAAACAAATTCATCTGCCCGTGCCACGGTTCGGAGTACAGCGAGCTGGGCGTGCACGAGGCGGGACCGGCGCTGCGCGGGCTCGATCCGCTGCCGCTGCGCGAGTACCAAGGCAAAGTGCAGATCACGTGGATCGAGTACAAGTTCAACGCGCCGCAGCTGATCGTCCAAAAGGTCGGATGAGGGAGAATCCGGCAGCATGCTGACTTGGCTCGACCAGCGTACCGGCGTCGTCACCGCCACGAAGGGATTTCTCACCGAGGACGTTCCGGGCGGCGCCTCCTACTGGTACGCGTTCGGCAGCGCGACCATGTTCGCGATGATGATTCAGATCGCGACCGGCATCTTTCTCACGTTCCACTACTCGCCCTCGACCGCGACCGCGTGGGAGTCCACGAAATACCTCATCGAGAAAGTGCCGTTCGGGCACTTCGTGCTGTCGCTGCACTACTGGGGCGCGTCCGCGATGATCGCGTTCATGGCGATGCACTTGCTGCAAGGCCTGCTGTGGGGCGCGTATAAGAAGCCGCGCGAGCTGCAGTGGGTCGTCGGCGTGCTGCTGTTCATCATGACGCTGGTGCTCGGGCTCACCGGCTACCTGCTGCCGTGGGATCTCAACGCGCTGCTCGCGTCGCGCGTCGCAATCAACATCTCCGGCAACGCGCCCGTCCTCGGGCAGGCGGTGCTGCAGTTCCTTCAGGACGGCAACGGGATCGGCACGCTGACGATCAGCCGCTTCTTCGGCATCCACGTGTGGCTCGTGCCCGCGCTGCTGATCGGGCTGGTTGGGATGCACCTCGCGATCTTCCGCTGGAACGGGCCCGCGGGACCGCCGATCGACGAAGCGCCCAAGCTCAAGCCCGGCCGGTTCTGGCCGGAGCAGCTGTTCATGGACACCGTCCTGTCGTTTGGGATGTTCGCGCTCATCGTCGCGCTGTCGTGGCTCTCGCCGGCACCGCTCGACGATAAGGCCGATCCGAACAACGAGCTGTTCGTGCCGTATCCGGCGTGGTATTTCCTCGCGCTCTACGCGCTGCTCGACATCGTCGGCACGTTCCCGCCCGCGATCGTGCAGCTCGCCACGCTGTTCGCGACGATCGTCGGACCGACGCTGCTCGTCGTGCTGCTGCTGGTGCTGCCGTTCGTCGACCGGAACCCGTCGCGCCGGCTGTCGCGCCGGCCGTGGGTGCTCGGCGGTACGGCCGTCGTGATGGTCGGCGCGATCGCGCTCAGCTTCATCGGGCAGTCGAACGTCGTCCGCCAGCAGCTCGCGCACAACATCATCGGCCCCAACGCTCCAGTTGCCGCCGCGGCGTCCAGCAGCGGGGCGCTGCAGACCGGTCCGATGGGCACGTCGAGCAGCTCCAGCAGCACGGCGCAGGGCACCACGCCGGCAAAGGCCGGGAACGGCGCGTCGGTCTACACGGCGAACTGCATCACGTGCCACGGCGCGAAAGGCGAAGGCGTCCCCGGCTCGTTCCCGCCGCTGGCGGCCAACCCGTTCGTGACGGGCGATCCCAAGCCGGTGATCGGCGTCGTGGTCAACGGCCTCAGCGGCAAGATCGACGTGAAGGGCCAGAGCTACAGCGGCCAGATGCCGGCGTGGAAGGGCACCCTCACGAACGCGCAGATCGCCGACGTGATCACCTACATCCGCAACGCCTGGGGCAACAAAGCGAGCACCGTGACCGAAGCGCAAGTGGCCGCAGGCGGCAAGTAGCCGCAGCGGTTCTGACAAGCGTACATAGCAACGAGCCCGCCGAAACCGGCGGGCTCGTTGTTCGTCATGCGATCACGAACTCAACGCCGGCGGCGTTGAACTCGTGCAACAGATCGGCGAAGTCGGAGTTGAGCGGGGTCTTGTCGCTGGGCGGCATGATAATCGACGACCATCTCCCAATTCAGGCGCATACGTTCGGACGGATCGATCGCGGACCAGAACGCGTCATCGAACGACCCGTCGTCCTCGTGCAACCGGATTAGACGCGCAACGCCGATCCGCCGCCGCCGCTCCGCGCGCTCGATGCGAGCGGCTTCCGAATCGGTGCTCATTCGCGGCGGCGGGCGTTTGCTTCGAGCGCGATCGGTGAGAGGTTCGACGCGACGTCGCGGTAGAGGTGGCGCATCGCGTCGATGAGCAGCGAGCCGACGCGGAAGATGCCGTCGCCCGACAGGCGCAGCGCCGTCCACGGCGTGCCGTTGTGGCGCTGCACGAGCAGATACGTGTCGGCGCCCGCCGCGTAGATCGCGAACTGATCGGATTCCGCGACGGGCTCCATGCCCGCGAGCTCCGCCAATCCGATCTCGTCGATGAAGTTCATGACCGTTCCACCTTCCAGCCGCGGCAACGCGGTCGCCGTCCAGAACCTTCGGGCTTGGACGGCGGCCTACCGCTTTGCGACCGGGGGGCGCCGCACGCGATCAGCTCGGGATCGGCACCCGGATCACGCGCTTCTGGGTGCGCACCGTGACATAGGGCGGCGGCTTCATGCTCACGACATTGCGGGGCTGCGCAGTCACCCAGATCAGCCGCTGGACGCACATCATCCCCATCTTGCTCGGTGACCGGAACTGATCGAGGTTGAACTGCGGCGGATAGATCGTCAGCAGCGACGGGTCGAAGCGGGCGGCCTGACATGCGTCCTTCACCAGAGCCTGACCGGTCAGCGTGTAGCCGCTCCGCGTGCGCCGCGCGTGCAGCGATCGGGCGTCGATCGCGAGCACGCCCAGCACGCCGGGCGTGGTTCCGCCCATCGCGCCGCCCGGCGCAGGCGTCATCATCCCGCCCGGCGCGGGCGTCATCATATCCGCCGGCGCCTTCGTCGGCGTCGTCATCGGGGCGGCCGTCTGCACCGGCGGCGACGTCTGCGCACCGGCGACGCCCAGCGGTGCGGTGCCGAAGAGAAGCGCCGCGCCCACGAGCGCGGAGATCGTCCGAATCGTTTGCATCATCACCCTCGTTTTCGCAAAGACCGCGCGCCGTGCACCCGGCGCGGACCGGGACGCTTCGCGACCTTCGGCCGGAAAACCGGCAACGTCCACCCGCTCGGGGTTCTCAGCCGTGCGGGCAATCCGGACCGGCGACGTGGATCAGGGCGGCGCGCGGATGCTGCGACGGCGATTGCATCACGATGTCGGCGGTGCGGCGCAGCGAGCGCGCGAGGTCCGCGAAGCGCTGTGCGTCTTGCGGCCGCGTCACGACCCAGGCTTCGCCGCTGGGGCAGATCGTCGAAACGAAACCGCTGTTGTCCTTGATGTCGCGCACGGGCGGAACCGTGTAGAAGATCAGCCCGTTGCCGCCGCTGGCGCCGCCGATCGCGATCGTGTCCGCGGACTTCCGGTTCGCGTCGATGGTCCGCGCGATGGACGGGATCGGCTTCAACGGTTCGGCAGCCGGTTCGGCGATCAGCGCGATGAACAGCACGAGCGCCCCGCTCGTTAGCGCGAGAACGTACGGCGACCATTGGGCCGTGGTCCGCCGAGCGATCGCGGCCACCGTGAGCGCCGAACCGCCCACCATCGCGACGCCGAGAAACACGAGCTGGTGGTTGAGCGCCGCAAGGTCGACGTCGAGGCGGTTGCTGCGCGAGAACGCGCCGATCGCAAACGCGACGCAACCGACGAACACGGGGATCGTCGCCGCGGAGACGACCGCCGCGCGCCGGTCGGCGCCCGCGCGCACGCGCTCGAACCACAGCGCGACGAGGATCGCCAGCGCGGGCAAGATCATCGCGACGTAGTTCGGCAGCTTCGTGCTCGCGAAGCTGAAGAACACGAACGGCACGACGGTCCACACGATCGCGAGCCGCGCGAACGCGCCGCCGGGTTCGCGCGCCGCGCGCCACGCCGCTGCCAACGCGACCGGAACGAACGCGATCCACGGGAAGAAGCCCAGGATCAGGACGGGCACGTAGTACCACACGGGTCCGGTTTGATTCTCGATCACGCCGGTGTAGCGGCCGAACGTGTAGTGCCCGATGAGCTCGCCCACCGCGCCGGGGCCGACGCGCATCGCGAGCGCCACGAACCACGGCAGCGTCACGACGACGTACGCGAGCGCCGCGAGCAGCAGCGCCCCCCGGCGCGGCGCGGCGAGCCGGCCGGCGCGCTGCTCCCATAGCGCCCACACGCCGACGACGAGCACGGTGATGACGGGCGCGACGGGTCCCTTCGCGAGCGTGCCGATCGCCAGCGCGAGCGCGCCGCCCACGAACGCGACGTCGCGCCGCCGCACGTCGCCCGACGGCTCGAGCGCGCGGTACCACCACAGCACCGCCGCAGCGATCGCGAGGTCGAGGAGCGCGTCCATGATCGCGAGCCGCCCGACGATCGCCTGCATCAAGCTCGTCGAGAGCACGATCGCGGCGACCATCCCCGCGCGCTCGCCGGCGATGCGCGCGGTCGCGTAGCCCACCGTGCCACCCATCGCGATGGTCGCGAGCGCCGAGGGGAAGCGCAGCGCGAAGGCCGTCGCGCCGAACATCTTCGCGAACACCGCCGCGATCCAGAAGTACAGCGGCGGCTGCACGAACCACGGCGCGGCGTTGAGGTGCATCACCACCCAGTCGTGCGTCAGCAGGATCTCGCGGGCGACCTCACCGTACGCGGTCTCGCTGTTGTCCCACAGCGTGCCGATGCCGAGCCCCGGCAGGGTGACGAGCGCGGCGAGGAACGCACCGAGGAGCGCCGCGCGCGCGGGGACGGATCGCATCTGCTGGAAGATAGGGCTTGTGTATCCCGTCGCCCTCTCGGTTCGCGGCCGGCGCGTGGTCGTCGCCGGCGGCGGCGCCGTCGCCGAGCGCAACGTTCGCGGACTGCTCGGCGCGCAAGCCGACGTCGTGGTCGTCAGCCCGGCGCTCACGCCGCCGCTCGCCGCACTGGCCGACGCAGGCGCGATCGCGTGGGAGCTGCGGCCGTACGCGCCCGGCGACCTCGCCGGCGCGTTCCTGGCGTTCGCGGCGACGGGCGACGACGCGACCGACGCCTCGATCGCGGCGGAAGCGCGCAGTGCGGGCATCCTGGTGAACGATGCCTCCGATGCGAGCCGCGGCGACTTCGCCACGCCGGCGGTCCACCGGTCCGGCCCGTTGACCGTGAGCGTCGATGCTGACGGGCTGTCGCCGGCGTTCACCAAGCGGATTCGCGACGAGCTGGCGCTGCAGTTCGACGCGCGCTACGCCCGTGCAGCCGCCACGCTCGGCGCGTTGCGCGAGCGCGTGCAGACCGTCGTGCCGGCCGAGCGGCGCGCCGCGGTGATGCAGCACTTCGCCGAGCGGGACGTCGATGAGCTAGCCACGATGAAGGCCGGCGCCGTCGAGCACGAGGTGGAGCGGACCGCCGACACGCTGGCCGGGGTCGTCCCGGCGCAGACCGAGCCGCTGGTGTGCGCGACGCGCGCGAGCTTGCTGGCGATGACGCAGGCGCGCACGGTGATGTCGGCCTTGGCCAAGGCCGGGCTCGCGTCGACCGTCCTCGAGGTCACCACCCGCGGCGACGCCGTGCAGGACCGCTCGATCGCCGCGATCGGGACCGACAACGTGTTCGTCAAGGAGCTCGAGCTCGCGCTGCGGGAGGGACGCGCCGACTACGCGGTCCACTCGTGCAAGGATCTGCCGAGCACGCTCTCCGAGGACATGACCCTGGCCGCCGTGACCGCCCGCGAAGACGCTCGCGACGTTTTTTGCTCCGAACGCCATGCCGGATTCGGCGACCTGCCCGCCGGCGCGCGGGTGGGGACGTCGTCGCCGCGCCGCCGCGCGCAGCTGCGCGCGCTGCGACCGGACCTCGTCTATGACGACATCCGCGGCAACGTGGACACCCGCCTGCGCAAGCTGCGCGACGGCGAGTACGCGGCGATCGTCCTGGCCGCCGCGGGGCTGAACCGGCTGGGCGCTCGCGCGACGAACACGGTGCCGTTCGCGGTCGACGCCGTCACGCCGGCCGTGGGCCAGGGCGCGCTGGGAGTCGAGACGCGGGCCGGCGACCCGCTCGGGCACCGGCTGGACGCCGTGCTCGGCGACCCGCGCACGTCGCTCGAAGTGCGGGCGGAGCGCGCATTCCTGCGCACGGTCCACGGCGGCTGCCAAGCGCCGATCGGGTGCCACGCGACGTGGAGTGACGGCCGGTTCCGCATCGTCGCCGCCATCGCCGCCGAGGACGGGAGCCAGGTGCTGCGCTCCGAGCGCGACGCGGTGATCGGGATCGCCGACCTCGCCTCCGCGGAAGCGGTCGCCGTCGCGCTCGCCCGCGACCTGCTCGCCGAAGGCGGCAGCACGCTGCTGGGCGGCGGGCCGCTGAGCGGCCGCGTGTTCCTGCTGCCGCGCACGCAAGAGCGGCCGAGCCGCATCGCCCCGGCGCTGCGCGACGCCGGCGCGGAAGTGGTTGAGGCGCCCGACAGCGCGAGCGCCGCCGCCGGCCTGGGCGGCCGGATCCCGAGCGTGATCCTGTTTCCGTCGTCGGGCTCGGTCGGCGCGATCACCGAATATTTATCCGGCCTGCGCGGCGGCGGCCACCGGCCGCTCGTCGCGGCGATGAGCGCGTCGTCGTCCGCCACCGCCGGCGAGCACGGGTGGCCGCCGGACGTCGTCGCAGCGTCACCGGAAGTCGGCGCGTTCGTGCAGAGCGTGACCCGCTTCGTGCTGGAGAACGGCGCATGACCCTTCGACCCCTGAGCTCGTCGAAGGGTCAGGGTGACACGATGGTTCGGACAAATCTCGTCGCTCGGCCGCGGCGGCTGCGTTCCAGCGCCGCGATGCGCGCGCTCGTGCGCGAGACGCGCATCAACCTCGACGGGCTCGTGCAGCCGCTGTTCGTGGTCGCAGGCGACAACCACGTGCAGCCGATCGGTTCGATGCCGGGCGTCTCGCGCTACTCGGTCGACGCGGTCGTGCGCGAGTGCCGCGAGCTCGACGCCGTGGGCGTGCGGGCGGTGCTGCTGTTCGGCATCCCCGACGCCGCGCAGAAAGACGCGCACGCGACGATCAACCACGACCCCAACGGCATCGTGCAGCGCGCGGCGCGCGCGATCAAGGACGCGCTGCCGAAGCTGCTGGTGATTGCCGACCTGTGCAACTGCGAGTACACCGATCACGGCCACTGCGGGATCCTCGACGATGACGGCGACGTCGACAACGACCGCACGCTCGACGTGCTCGCGAAGACCGCGCTCACGTACGCGCGCGCCGGCGTCGACATCGTCGCGCCGTCCGACATGATGGACGGCCGCGTCGCGGCGATCCGCGCCGCGCTCGACGACGAGGGGTTCACCAAGACCGCGATCATGTCATATGCGGCGAAGTACGCCTCGGCGTTCTACGGGCCGTTCCGCGAAGCGGCGGAGTCGACGCCGTCGTTCGGCGACCGCCGCACGTACCAGATGGATCCGTCCAACGTGCGCGAAGCGCTCAAAGAAGTCCGCCTCGACGTCGAGGAAGGCGCCGACGTCGTGATGGTCAAGCCGGCGATGGCGTACCTCGACGTGGTGCGCGCGGTGCGCGAGATGACCGATCTCCCGGTCGCGGTCTACCACGTGAGCGGCGAGTACGCGATGCTCAAGGCGGCCGCGGAACGCGGGTGGATCGACGAGGAGCGCGCCGTCGAGGAGACGCTCACCGCGATGACGCGCGCGGGCGCGGACGTGATCATCACCTACTTCGCCAAAGACTACCTGCGCCGGGTGCGCGCATGAGCTCCGTCGGCGTCTGCATCCTCGCCGGCGGCGAGGCGACACGTTTGCCGGGGAAGCTTGCGCTCGACGTCGGCGACGTGCCGATGCTGGTGCGTGTCTACCGCAACGTTTCTGTCGGACGCGAGACGTGGTTGTCGACCAAAGGCGAGCTGCCGCCGGAGATTCGTGCGCACGTCGACGCGCCGCAGGTCGTCGACCGCTGGCCGCTGCGCGGTCCGCTGTCCGGATTGCTGTCGACGCTGAGCGAGATGCGCACGGAGTGGGTGTTCGCGGTGGCGGGCGACGCGCCGTTCGTCGACGCGGCGTTCATCGATCGGCTCGCGGTGCACATCTCACCGCAGCACGAGGCGATCGTGCCGATGCACGACGAGAACGGCAAGCGCATCGAACCGCTCGCGTCGCTGTACCGCCGCGAGGCGTTCCTGCGCGAAGGTTTGCCGGTGCTGCTCGGCGGCGAGGGTGCGCTGCGGCTCGTGATCGACCGTTTGAAAACGAAATACGTCCCGGTGCGCGACGAACAGGCGTTCGCGAACGTCAACACACCCGACGACTACGCGAAGCTGCGCGGCGTGATCGCATGAACCGAGCCGGCTCCGACGCAGCGTTTGCGAACGCGAAGCGCGTGATCCCGGGCGGCGTGAACTCCACCGTGCGCGCGTTCAAGGCGGTCGGCGGCAACCCGGTGTTCGTGCGCGAGGCCAAGGGCGCGTACCTCACCGACGTCGACGGCAACCGGTACCTCGACTACGTGCTGTCGTGGGGGCCGATGATCGCGGGGCACGCGCATCCGGCCGTGGTCGAAGCGGTGCAGCGCGCCGCCGAGCGCGGCACGTCGTACGGCACGCCCACCGAGTACGAGACCGAGCTCGCCGAGATCATCGCGCACGCGGTGCCGTCGGTGGAGAAGGTCCGCTTCTGCTCGTCGGGCACCGAGGCGACGGCGAACGCGATCCGGCTCGCGCGCGGCGTGACCGGCCGCGACAAGATCGTGAAATTCGCGGGCTGCTATCACGGCTCGGCCGACGCGTTCCTGATCAGCGCGGGCTCGAGCGCGCTGACGATCGGCAAGCCGGACTCCAAAGGCGTGACCGCCGGGACCGCGCGCGACACGATCGTCGTGCCGTACAACGACGCCGCCGCGGTGCGCGCGGCGTTCGAGCAGAACCCCGGCGAGATCGCGTGCGTGATCGTCGAGCCGTACGTGGGCAACATGGGGCTCGTGCTGCCGCTGCCCGGCTTCCTGCCGGCGCTGCGAACGCTCACGCGCGAGCACGGCGCGCTGCTCGTGTTCGACGAGGTCTTGACGGGCTTTCGCGTGGCATACGGCGGCGTGCAGGCGCGCGAGGGCGTACTGCCCGACGTCACGACGCTGGGCAAGGTGATCGGCGGCGGCCTCCCCGTCGGCGCGTTCGGCGGGCCGGCGGAGATCATGGACCGGCTGACGCCCGACGGCGACGTGTTCCAGGCCGGGACGCTGTCGGGGAACCCGATCGCCATGGCGGCGGGGATCGCGACGCTCCGGCTGCTCGACGACGCCGCGTACGTGCATCTCGAAGCGCTCGGCAGGCGTCTCACCGAGGGCATGGCGGACGTCTTCCGCCGGCGCGGCGTCCCGCACACGGGCACCGTGGCCGGTTCATTGTTCGGGTTCTTCTTCGCGGACGCTCCGGTGACGGACCTCACGAGCGCGAAGCGTTCCGATACGGCGCTGTACGGCCGCTTCTTCCACGCGATGCTCGACCGCGGGTTCTACTTCGCCCCCTCGCAGTTCGAAGCGGGCTTCCTGTCGCTCGCGCACGACGAGGCAGCGATCGACCGCACTGTCGCGGCCGCCGACGACGCGATCGCCGATGCTGCTGCATGCCGCTCGCGGGTGACATGGCGTGCCGCTAGTCTGTCTGGGGCTGTCGCACCACACCGCCCCCGTCGACGTGCGCGAGAGGCATGCGTTTCCGCCGCAGATGATGGGCGAAGCGCTGATCGCGCTGCGCGACTACGAAGCGGTGCGCGAAGCAGCGATGCTGCAGACGTGCGGACGGCTCGAGATCTACGCCGAGCTCGAGGACTACGAGATCGGCGTCGGGCAGCTCAAGACGTTCCTCGGAAACTTCCGCCACGGCGACGTCAGCGACATGGACTCGTACATGTACACGCTGCTCGGCACGCAGGCGATCGACCATCTCTTCCGCGTGAGCACCGGGCTCGACTCGATGCTGATCGGCGAAGCCGAGATCCTCAGCCAGGTCAAAGACGCGTACGTGCAGGCGCAGCGCGCGCGTTCGCTCGGCAAGACGCTGCACACGCTGTTCCGCGAAGCGCTCGAAGCGGGCAAGGACGCGCGCACGCACACGGCGATCTCCGCCGACTCGGCCTCGGTCGCGAGCGCGGCCGTGCTGTACGCGAAACAACATCTGGGCCAGCTGACCGGCACCAGCGTGCTGGTGATCGGCGCCGGCAAGATGGGCGCGGTCGCGGCGCGCCGGCTCAAAGCCGAAGGCGCCGCCGACATCGTGCTGCTGAACCGCTCGCACAAGCGCGCGCAGGACGTCGCGGACGAGCTCGGCGAGATCGCGCGCGTCGCGGAGATGCCGGGGCTCGTCGACGCGCTGCGCACCGTCGACGTGGTCGTCACCTCCACCGGCGCATCGCACTTCGTGCTGACGCCCGGCAACGTGGCCGAAGCGATGCTCGCGCGCCCGCACCGCCCGCTGTTCATCGTCGACATCGCCGTGCCGCGCGACGTCGATCCGGACGTCGCGTCCATCGCCGGCGTCGGCGTCGTCGACGTGGACGCCCTCAAGGGCGTCGTCGACGACACGCTCGAGAAGCGGCGCGCAGCGATCCCGCTCGTCGAGCAGATCATCGCCGAGCACGTCGAGCGCTTCCAGCAGTGGTACCAGTCGCGCGTCGCCGTGCCGGTGATCGCGTCGCTGACGAAAAAGGCCGAGACGATTCGCGCGAGCGAGCTCGAGCGGCTCTTCGCGCGCATCCCCGGCCTCACGGAGCGCGAGCGCAGCCTGATCACGGGGATGTCGATGACGATCGTCTCCAAGCTGCTGCACAGCGCGATCGTGCGCATCCGCGACAAAGCGGTCGAGAACCGCGCCGAGGCGCTGACGCACGCGAAGATGCTCGACGAGTTGTTCGAGCTGCGCTCGCTCAACGGCGATCCGTCGTTCCACCTGCCGGCCGCGACGCCGGAGGAAGCCACGGAGTAATGCCGCTGTTCGGCAAACGCGTGCTCGTGACGCGCCCCGGACACCAGGCCGACGACTTCGCGATTCGGCTCCACGACGTGGGCGCGGAGCCGATCCTGGCGCCGACGATCGCCATCGGCCCGCCGGACGATCCCGCGGCGGCTCGCGCCGCCGTCGCGCGCGTGCGGGAATACGACTGGATCGCGTTCACGAGCCGTCATGGCGTCGACGCATTCTTCGCCGTCCTCGGCGAGCTCGGCCGCGACGCGCACGCATTCGGCGACGTGAAGCTCGCGGCGATCGGTCCGAAGACGGCGGAGGCGCTGGCAGCGCACGGCATCGATGTCGATCTCGTGCCGCCGGCATATGTGAACGAAGCCGTGGCGGCCGAGCTGCTGGCGCGCACGGTCCCCGGTGACCGCGTCCTGATCTACCGCGCGCAAGAAGCACGCGACGTGCTGGCCGACATGCTGCGCGAGCACGGCCGCAGCGCGGACGTCGTCGCGGCATACCGGACGCGCTTCGTCGACGACCCGGACCTCGCAGCGAAAACAGCGCTCGCCGACATCGTGACGTTCACGAGCGCGAGCACGGTCGCCGGCTTCGTGCACAACGTCCCGAACGCTGCACGAGCGCTCGCGTCGAAAACAGTCGCGGCGATCGGTCCGATCACTGCGCAAGCCGCCCGGGACGCCGGCATCCGCATCGACGTGATCGCCGCGGAGTTCACGGTCGACGGTTTGTTGCGCGCGCTCGGCGCAACGGCCGCGTCCGTCTAATACACTTTGCTGCGATGAGACCGCTCGACGTTCTGATCGGCGCGGTGTTCGCCGGCGTCGTCGCGCTCGTGGCGTGGCGTGCTCGTGCGCTGACGCGGTCGGGTGCCATTGCGGCGTTCGTCGTCGGGACGCTGACGTACGCCGCCGGGACCGTCGGCTTCACACTGGTGCTGCTCGCCTTCTTCATCTCGTCCGTCGCGCTGTCGCGGGTCGGGCGCGCGCGCAAGCGCCGGCTGACGGACATCGGCAAAGGCGGTGCGCGCGACGCGGCGCAGGTGCTCGCGAACGGGGGCGTCGCGACGGCGTGCGCGGTCGGGTTCGGGCTCACGCACGACGTCTACTGGGCAGTCGCGTTCGCGGGCGCCTACGCCGCCGCCACCGCGGACACGTGGGCGACCGAGATCGGGACCCTCGCCGGAAAGACGCCGCGGTCGATCGTCAATTTCCGCCCCGTCGCGACCGGCATGTCGGGCGGGATCACGCTGCCCGGCACGCTCGCCGAGATCGGCGGTGCGCTCTTCATCGGCGTCGTCGCGTTCGTCGGAATCGTCCTGACGTTCATCGGCACGGGCGCCGATTTCAGCACGCGTGCGAATGCGGTCGCATTCGTGGCCGGCATCCGCGCGGTGCTCCTCACCCCGCTCGCGGGGATCGTGGGTGCCACCGTGGACTCGCTGCTCGGCGCCACGGTGCAGGAGCTGCGGCGGTGCGACGCCTGCGACCGCGCCTGCGAGACCGATCCGCACGCGTGCGGCAACCCCACCCGGCTGGTACGCGGCGTGCGCGGGTTCTCCAACGACCTCGTCAACCTGCTTGCAACCGCGGCAGGCGCCGGCGCGGCGGTCGCGCTCGGCCGGATCCTCGCCTGAGGGCCGGCGGCCCGATGCAAGTGCCGAAACCGACCTCGGTCCGCGCGTAGTCCAAGCCGTCGTGCGACGATCCGTCGCACCCACACCATGGCAAGCGACATCATCGTCAAAGACCGCGACGTCACCGAGAGCGGCTCCCGGCTCATCCTGATCACCATCGGGATCATGGCCGCGACGCTGATGCAGACCCTCGACTCCACGATCGTCAACGTCGCGCTTCCCACCATTCAGGGCAACCTCGGCGCCACGCAGGAAGAAGGCGCCTGGGTCGTCACGGGCTACATCATCTCGGCGGTGATCGTCATCCCGATGACGCCGTGGCTGCAAGCGCGCTTCGGGCGCAAGCAGTACTACTCGGTCGCGATCATCGGGTTCACCATCGCGTCGATGCTGTGCGGGTCGGCGACCTCGATCCAGCAGCTCATCCTGTACCGCGTCATCCAAGGCTTGTTCGGCGGCGGGCTGGTCGCGACGTCGCAAGCGGCGCTGCGCGACACGTTCCCGCGCCATCTGCTCGGCGCGTCGCAGGCGGTGTTCGCGCTCGGCGCGATCGTCGGCCCGTCGGTAGGCCCGACCGTCGGCGGCTGGCTCACGGACAACTTCTCGTGGAACTGGGTGTTCTTCATCAACCTGGTGCCCGGGATATTCGCCGCCGTCGTGGTGCTGACGATGATGCGCAACCCGTCCGATCCGAAGCCGATCCCCATCGACGCGCTGGGTTTGGCGCTGCTCGCGACGGGGCTCGGCTCGCTGCAATATATCCTCGACGAAGGCCAGCGCAACGACTGGTTCTCCGACCCCGTGATCGCGATGTTCGGCGTCACCACCGTGCTCGGGATCGCAGGCTTCATCTGCTGGGAGCTGTGGGGGACGAAGCGGCCGCTGGTCGATCTGCGCGCGTTCAAGTACCGCGCGATCGCCGCGGGCAGCGCGCTGGGCTTCGCGATCGGTTCGGTGCTCTTCGGGGCGACGGTCATCTTGCCGCAGTACGTGCAAGGCGTGCTCGGCTTCACCGCGACTCTGTCCGGCGAGCTGATCTTCGTGCGCGCCGCGTTCATCGCCGCGCTGACGCCCTTCATCGCGCGGCTCGCCGGGAGCGGGCGCATCGACACGCGCATCCTGCTGGTCACCGGCTTCACGCTGATCGGCACGAGCCAGATCTGGCTCGGCTACATCACCACGTCGCAGAACGACTTCAACTCGCTGCTCGGCCCCGCGATCATGGCCGGTGTCGGCCTAGGGCTGATGTTCGTGCCGCTGTCGATCGCGGTGCTCAGCGCGATCCCGCCGGAGGTCGTGCCGAAAGCGACGTCGTTCCAGGCACTGTCGCTGCAGCTCGGCGGCTCGTTCTCGACCGCCGCGCTCGTCACGCTGCTCTCGCGGCGCAATGCGTTCCATCAAGCCGTTCTCGCGCAAACCGCCACGCCTGATAACACCGCGCTGCAAAACCTCATCCAGCACACGCACAGCGCGACCGCGGCGATCGGCAACTTGTACTCGCTGATCCTGCAGCAGTCGACCGTCATGGCCTACGCCGACGCGCAGTGGGCGCTCGGCGCGCTGACGTTCTTCCTGCTGCCGCTCGTGTTCGTGCTGCCGCGCCGCCGCAAAGGTGCGGCAGCCCCGACGCACATCCCGGTCGAGTAGCGTCCCGCTACGACGCGGCGGCTTTCGCTCCGTATTTCTTGTCGAGATACGGGATGATGGTGTCGTCGTCGTCGAGGACTACGTCGCCGTCGACGAGCACCGGGATCGACGTCTGACCGGACACTCGCTTCACCTCGTCGCGCTGGGCGTGCGAGTGCGGCACGTTGACGTTCTTGTAGTCCAGGAGCAGGTCCGTCAGCTTCTTGCGAACGCGCGCGCAGTACGGGCACCATTCGGCTTGGTACAGGACCATATCGGTATCTCGACCCATCGAGACTCCAGCACAATCTCGCGGCGCGAAAGGTTGCGCCCGCGTCCGCGTCGGACTTCCTGCCACTCACAGCGATGTTGTGTGCAGCCCCTCCGACCCCACGGCGTGACCGCACCGCGATCGCCACCTCGATCGCCGTCCATTGCTGCGTCCTGGCCGTCCTGGCGACGCTGCCGGGCGCTACGTTCCCGGCCACCGACCCCGACGAACGCGCGCTGCTCACCGGTCAAATTCGCATCGAGCACCGCCCGCTGCCCCGGATCGCGCACACACGGCGAGCGGCCGCCGTTTCTGTGGTGCCGCAGCAGCAAGCCGTTCGTCCGGTGATCCACACCATCGTCACGACGGGCCACGCGGCGCGCAAGATGCTGGTCGCCACGGAAGCGCGCGCCGCATACGTGCCGGCGCCGGCGGCCGCCGCGGCGACGAGCCGTCCGGACGTGAGCTACACGACCACGCGGATAGCCGCGGTCGTCACGCACCCCGCCGCAGAGCCCGCGTCACAACCGGTTGCGACCACCGCGCCCGCGGCGCCCGCGCCGAGCCCCGTCCCCGCGCAGCGCGACGACGGGATCGGAAACTTCGGCGAGACGTATCCCGCGTCGGTCGAACCGTCGCTGCGCGCGACGCTGTTCGCCGGGATCAGCGGCATCGTCGTGCGCATCACCGTGGACGAAAGCGGTCGCGCGACGTCGATCGAGTTCGTCCGGGCGCCGACGGATGCAGCGCAGCGCGAAGAGCTGCGCACGCGGCTGCTCGCGGCGCACTTCATCCCGGCCAACTGCAACGGCTTGCGCTGCATCGGAACCGTGGAGCTGAAGAACTAGGTCAGACGGTCTTCTCGACGTCGAACGGGATGCCGAGCTCGCCGGCCATCTTCTGCAGACCGTCCCATACTTTCACGTGTACGGGCACGCCGTGCTCGCGGTTGTACAGCGTCTTCTCGTGCTCGATCTCGCCCGCGACGTAGATGCGCTCGTGACCCGGCGCCTTCGCGGAGTCCTTGAACGCGCGCAGCTCGGTGTCCATGTCGGCTTTGAACTGCGCGGGATCGCGGAATCCGTCGATCTTGAACGCCGCGAAGAAGTGCGAGATCTTGCCGGGCAGCGGGCCATCGCTCGGATTCGGCAGGTCGTTGCCGAACGCGCCGCCCGACAGCACGCCGCACAGGATGTCGACCAGCAGGCCGAGGCCGTACCCCTTGTGGCCGCCGTTGTCGACGCCGTAACCGCCCAGCGGCAGCAGCGCGCCTTTCAATGCGACTTGCGGGTCGAGCGTCTCGTGGCCGTTCGCGTCGATCGCCCAGCCCGGGTTGAGCTGTTTGCCCTTGCGGTTGTAGACTTCGAGCTTGCCTTTGGGCACCGTCGTCGTCGCGAAGTCCAGCACGAACGCCGGCTCGTTCTTCGCGGGGATCGCGAACGCAAGCGGGTTGGTACCGAGCATGATGTCGCGGCCGAACGTCGGCGCGCCGTAGCGCACGCTGTTGGTCGACGCGATGCCGATCATGTCGCGGTCGAGCGCCAGCATCGCGTAGTAACCCGCGATGCCGAAGTGGTTGGAGTTGCGCACCGCGCCGAAGGCTGCGCCGGACTGCGCGGCTTTCTCGAGCACGCGCTCCATCGTGCGATGGCCGGCCGGGTGGCCGAGGCCGTTGCCGGCGTCGGTGAGCACCGACGTCGGCGTCTCGCGCACGGTCTTCAGTTCGGCTTTGGGATCGAGCTGGCCGGCGCGGATGCGGCTGACGTAGTACGACTCGAGCCGGGCGACGCCGTGCGACTCGACGCCGCGCAGGTCGGCGGCGATCAGGACGCCGGCGACGATCGCCGCGTCCTCCGCGGGGACGCCGACCTTCTCCAGGGCGGCTGCAACGAAGGTTCGGAGCCCGGACTCGACCGCAAGGCGATACTCGGACGTGATGACGTCGGCCATACCGGTAGTGTACCCCCACGGCCGCGCCGAACCTACGACCGATGCCTCTTCTCGACGACGGGCTCGTCGCCGACCTGCGGGCGGCGGTGCCGGGCGGGATCCTCACCGCGGCCGAGGACTTGATCGCCTACGGCTTCGACGGCACGTTCTACGAACGCACGCCGCCGCTCGTGATCCTCCCCGCCACGACCGCCGAGGTGAGCGCGGTGCACCGCATCGCGACGCGGCGCCGCATCGCGCTGACGCCGCGCGCGATGGGCAGCGGCCTCTCCGGCGGCGCGGTGCCGCTCGACGGCAGCATCGTGCTGGGCGTGGCGCGGATGGACCGCATCCTCGAGATCGACGAGATCGACCGCGTCGCCGTGGTGCAGGCGGGCGTGATCAACGCGAAGCTGCAGACGGAGGTCGAGCGGCGCGGGCTGTTCTATCCGCCCGATCCGTCGAGCCTCAAGCAGAGCGCGATCGGCGGCAACGTCGCCGAGAACGCAGGCGGCGCGCGCTGTTTGAAATACGGCGTGACCGGCGACTACGTGCTCGCGCTCGAAGTCGTGCTGCCCGACGGCACGGTGATTCGCACGGGCGGCCGCACCGTGAAGAACGTCACGGGCTACGACTTGCGGCGATTGTTCACCGGCGCCGAAGGGACGCTGGGCACGATCACCGAGATCACGCTGCGCCTGTTGTCGAAGCCGAAGTTCGCGCGCGCGGCGCTCGCCGTGTTCGAACGCATCGAGGACGCCGCAGAGACGACGACGGCGGTGATGGCGAGCGGCGTGCTGCCCGCGGCGATCGAGCTGGTGGACAACTTCACGATGCGCTGCGTGGAGGAGAACTCGTCGATCGGCTTACCGCTCGACGCGGACGCGATCCTGATCTTCGGCGTCGACGGCAACTACGAATCGGTGCTCGCGGACGAGCTCGCGACGATCGAGCGGATCGCGCGGGCACACGGCGCGCGCGACGTGCGCGTCGCCGCGAGCGATGCGGACGCGGCGCGGCTGTGGGCGGCGCGGCGCTCCATCGCGCCCGCGCTCGCGCGGCGGCGCCCGAACAAACTCGGCGAGGACGTCTGCATACCGCCGCGCGCGATCGCGGCGCTGATCCGGCGCGTGCGCGAGATCGCCGCGCAGTACGCGCTGGAGATCCCGGTGTTCGGCCACATCGGCGACGGCAACTTGCACCCGAACATTCTGTGCGACAAGACGAACCGCGAGGAGATGACGCGCGTCGCCGGCGCCGCGCGCGCAATCTTCGAAGCGACGGTCGAGCTGGGCGGCACGCTATCGGGCGAACACGGCATCGGCCTGCTGAAAAAACAGTTCATGGAGCTGGACCTCGGCGCCGACGCGATCGCGGTGATGCGCAAGATCAAGGACGCGATCGACCCGCTGGGCATCATGAACCCGGGCAAAGTGTTCCCCGACCCGGGCGGGATCGACGCGTTCCGGCTGTGAATGCGTAGCAGGTCCGGCCTGTCATCGCGATGCAAGTTGCCATGATGGGTGCACGACTCGAATATTTTCAGAGCCGCAAGATCGTCTCTTCGATTGCGGAGATGGCCTGCCGCATACACTTCTCCGAAATCGGGTTCTTCGTCGAGCCGCTCGGCCAGGAACACTCCTACCCCGCGCTGCTGACTCTGCGCTCGCGTGGTGCGGACGCCGGCGCGTACGCGGGGAACGTCGACCGGCTCACTGACGAGATCAAATTGATGCCGGATTTCGTGATCTCCCGGATTCAGCCAGGACCATCCGGCGCCGTCAGGCAGTCGTGTCTCGTCGAGGCGAAATTCCGCTCCAGACCGCCAGACGATGGCTATCGCCGCGAGCTGCTCGCGAAGTACAAGAGTTATATTGTGAACAAGCAGCACATGCTGTTCTACGTCGTTGCTCGCGACGGTGGGAACGGTGACCCTGCGGTTTTCTTGCATTTCACGCTGGGGTCGGGCTGGATCAAAGCTGACTCGGGCTGGATCAAAGCTGACTCGGGCTGGATCAAAGCTGACGATGAAGCGCTCATGAACTACGATATCTATTTCGGCCTCCGGTCGATCGAAGACCGCTCGCACGCGGAGTGGGAAAAGGGTCAGCGAGCGAAAAACCGTTCCGAAAATAACTTCTCGGACGTGTACGGAAAGTTCGTGTTGCCGGCTCTCAAGAGCATCTTCACCGCGCCGGACGCGGAGGACTTGGAGCCTGCGGCGCCACCGCCGCCATAGCGTCGACTTTGAAAGCCGCCGGACAGCCAATATGCCGGTGATCCTCGCGCTCGATCAGGGGACGACCAGCTCGCGGGCGATCGTGTTCGACGCGCGCGGCGAGGTCGTTGCGTTCGACCAGCGCGAGTTTCCGCAGCATTTTCCGCAGCCGGGATGGGTCGAGCACGACCCGCGCGATATCTGGCAGTCGCAGCTCGAGGTCGCGCGCGGGGCGCTGCGGAACGCGTCGCTCGCTGCCTCGGACGTTATCGCGATCGGGATCACCAACCAGCGCGAGACGACGATCTTGTGGGATCGCGCGACCGGCGAGCCCGTGTACAACGCGATCGTGTGGCAAGACCGGCGGACGGCGCCGCTCTGCGACACGCTGCGCGCGCGCGGCGCGGGTGAGCTCGTCACCGCGCGGACCGGATTGCTGCTCGACCCGTATTTTTCCGCAACGAAGATCGCGTGGCTGCTCGAGAACGTCGGCGGCTTGCAGGCGCGCGCGGAAGCCGGCGAGATCGCGTTCGGGACCGTCGACTCGTGGCTGATCTGGAATCTTACCGGCGGTGCGCGGCACGTCACCGACGTCACGAACGCGTCGCGCACGCTGCTCTTCGACATCCACCGCTTGCAGTGGAGCGACGAGCTGCTCACGCTGTTCGGCATCCCACGAGCGCTGCTCCCGGACGTGCTGCCTTGCACGGCGGAGTTCGGGACGACGGCGGTTGCGCATTTCGGCGGCGAAGTTCGCATCGCAGGCGTCGCGGGCGATCAGCAGGCCGCGCTCATCGGACAAGCCGGCTTCGCACCCGGTCTCGCCAAGAACACGTACGGCACCGGCTCGTTCGTCGTGCTCAACACCGGCGACCGCGTCGTGCGCAGCGAGCACGGTCTGCTGGCGACGGTCGCGTTCGCGTTCGAACCGGGCCGTGCGACGTATGCGCTGGAAGGTTCGGTGTTCGTCACCGGCGCCGCCGTGCAGTGGCTGCGCGACGGGCTGGGAATCATCGAGCGCTCGTCCGACGTCGAGCGGCTCGCGCGCGAAGTGGACGACAGCGGGGATTGTTTCTTCGTGCCCGCGTTCACCGGGCTCGGGGCGCCGTACTGGGATCCGCACGCGCGCGGAACCGTCGTCGGCATCACGCGCGGCACCACCCGCGCGCATCTCGCGCGCGCTGCGCTCGATGCGATGGCGTACCAGACGGCCGACGTCGTCGCGGCGATGGAGCGCGATGCCGGCATGACGCTCACGGAGCTGCGAGTCGACGGCGGCGCGTCGGCGAACGCGCTGGCGATGCAGTTCCAAGCCGACGTGCTTGGCGTGCCCGTGGTGCGGCCAACGTGCATCGAGACGACGGCGCTCGGTGCCGCGTACCTCGCCGGGCTGCAAACCGGTTTTTGGAAGGACGTCGATACGGTCGCGCGCCAGTGGCGCGAGGATGCACGTTTCTCGCCCCGCACGGACGCGGCGCAGCGTGACACGCTGCTCGCGCGCTGGCGCCGCGCCGTCGAGCGCAGCCGCGACTGGGCGCGCGATTGAACCGTGCCGCCGGGCTCGCGCGGCTCGCGGACGAGGCGTTCGACGTGCTCGTCGTCGGCGGCGGCGCGACGGGGCTCGGCGCGGCGGTCGACGCCGCCGCGCGCGGTTACCGCACCGCGCTGATCGAAGCCGAGGACTTCGCGTCGGCGACGTCGAGCCGCTCGACGAAGCTGATCCATGGCGGCGTGCGCTATCTGCAGCAGGGAAACGTCGGACTCGTCCGCGAGGCGCTGCGCGAGCGCACGGTCCTGCGCCGCAACGCGCCGCATCTCGTCGACGACCTCGCGGTCGTCGTCCCGGCGTACGGCGCGTTCGAGGTCGCGTACTACGCCGCCGGTCTCGCGGCGTACGATCTGCTCGCAGGCGCGACGGATTTTCCGCGCAGCCGCGCGATCGGCGCGAAACGTGCGCGCGCGCTGATCCCCGCGCTGGGGTCCGAGCGCCTGCGCGGCGCGGTCGTCTATCACGACGGGCAGTTCGACGACGCGCGCCTCGCGATCGTGCTCGCGCGAACGGCGGTCGACCACGGAGCGGCGGTCGCGAACTACGTTCGTGCGACCGGATTCTTGCGCGATGCGAACGGCCGCGTCGCGGGGGTCACCGCGATCGACCGCGAGACGAGCGCGACGTTTGCCGTTCGAGCGCGAGCGGTGATCAACGCGACGGGCATCTACGCCGACACGGTCCGGGCACTCGACGACCCGTCGGCTCCGCGTATGCTGGCGCACAGCCGTGGATCGCACATCGTCGTGCGTGCTGAGGCGGTCGGCCTCGCGACGGCGGCACTGCTCGTGCCGAAGACAACGGACGGCCGCGTGGTGTTCGCGATCCCGTGGCACGGCCACGTCGTCATCGGCACGACCGACGTTCCCGCGAACGCGCCGGAGCTCGACCCGCACATCACCGGCGACGAGATCGCGTATCTGCTGGCGACCGTGAACCGCTACCTCGCGACGCCGCTCGCGGAACGCGACATCCTCGCGACGTTCGCCGGCCTGCGCCCGCTGATCTCGCGTGCCGCTACGAGCACCGCGAAGCTCTCGCGCGAGCACGCGATCGACGTCTCGCCGTCGGGTCTCGTGACGATCGCGGGCGGCAAGTGGACGACCTACCGCACGATGGCCCGTGACGCCGTCGACACGGCGTCGCGAACGGCGGGCCTCACTCGCGCACCGTCACGGACGTCTGATCTGCCGCTTCACGGCGCGCAAGCAGATGCGCCGGCCGACGATGCGCAGCGCGCCTACGGGGCCGACGCGGCGCACATGCGAAGCCTGCTCGCGAGCGACGCATCGCTCGGCGAGCGGCTCGATCCGCGGCTTCCCTACACCGGCGCGCACGTCGTATACGCTGCGCGCGCCGAAATGGCGCGCACGGTGGAAGACGTGCTCGCGCGCCGCACGCGCGCGCTTTTTCTGGATGCGGATGCAGCGCGCGCGAGCGCGCCGCGCGCCGCTGCGCTGATGGCCGCCGAGCTCGGACACGATGCCGAATGGAGCGCACGCGAGCTCGGCACGTTCGAAGCGCTCGCCGCTCGCCGCCGCGCAGGGCCGCCGCAGGCCCGGGCGGCGACGTGACATCCAGCACGGCCCGCCGCACGATTTCGCGCGCGGCAGGGGACCCGCCGCCGTGCCCGCCGTAGCCTCACCGCCCGGCCTTGAGGAGGGTCCCATGCCCGACCATACCGCGTTCGCCGAACTGCTCCGCGCGCTTGCGCGGGAACGTGCGCGCACGCTGGTGATCGGGGGGCTCGCGAAGCGCCTGCACGGCGAGGTGGCCGAGGCCTCGGACCATTGCCTTTGGTACGACGCCGACGTCGAGAACGCGGCGCGCGTCTACCGCGCACTGTCGCGTATCGGCGCGCCGCTCGACGGCATCGAGGTCCCGGATCTCGCCGACGTCGGCTACGAGTTCCGCCACGGCGACGGCGACGCGGAGATCTGTCTCTTCGGCGGTCTGGACGGGGTGACGTTCGCGGACGCCTGGGTCGACCGGCTCGAAACGCACTGGCGCGACGTACCGATTTGCGTGATCGGCCGCCACACGCTGCGCGCGACTGAGCTCGCCGGACGGGTCGTCTAACGCACCACACCAACGAATCGGAGAAGCATCGTGAACGCACAGGGTTTGGGAGTCATGCTCAACGGGGTCGTAAAAGGCATGATGTTACTGCATTTTCGCGGAGCGGCCGTCAAAGGCGGCGTTTCGGAGAGCGAGTTCGACGCAACGCTTGCGAACTTGGAAGCGGTGGAGGGGAAGCTCACGGCCGCACGTCACGAAAAGCTGGAAGCGATGGTCGCGCACTTCGACCCGCAGCTCACGGCGCACGTCCAGAAGTTCCACAAGGACGCCGACCAACAGGCGCTGCCGGCATTTCGCGAGGCACAGACGCTTACGGGATTCGTCACGACCGTCATGGTGAAGTCCGGGCTGCACGACTAAGGGCTTCGGTCAGCTCGAAGCTGACCGCCGAAGCTCAGAGCGTCGTCTTTCCCAGTGCGCTCAGGATCAGCTCGACCGCGAGGATCGCGGTTTGGTTTTCGCGGTCGAGGATGGGGTTTATCTCGGTGATCTCCAGCGAGCCCAGCGTGCCGCTCGCGGCGACGCCTTCCATCAGCAGGTGCGCCTCGCGGTAGGTGATGCCGCCGCGTACCGGCGTGCCGACGCCCGGCGCTTCCTGCGGGTCGACGCCGTCCATGTCGAAGCTCACGTGCACGGAGTTCTCGCCGTCCGCGACGATGCGTCAGCGCCTCGTCGACCACGCGGCTCATCCCGAGGCGGTCCACGTCGGCCATCGTGAACGCCTTCACGCCGAGCTCGCGGATCACGCGCTTCTCGCCGTCGTCGACGTCGCGCAGGCCGATGAACACCATGCGCGCGGGGTCGACCGCGTGCTGTTCCAGCGCGAAATGCACCGGCATGCCGTGCACGTTGCCCGTCGGCGAGGTCAGCGGCGTGTTGATGTCGCCGTGCGCGTCGACCCAGATCACGCCCGGCGCTTTGCCGCGGGCGCGCGCGATGCCGGCGATCGTACCCATCGCGATCGAATGATCGCCGCCGAGCACGAGCGGAAAGCTGCCCTGCGCGACGACGTTCTGCACGATGTCCGCAAGCTCGTCGCAGACCGCTTTTATGATCGGGAAGTACTTCGCGTTCTGCTCCGCGACGGTCGCCGACTCGGGCACCGGCACGCGCAGGTTGCCGTGATCGGTCACGGCGATGCCCAAGCGCTCGAGCGACTCTTTCAAGCGCGCGTAGCGGATCGCGGACGGGCCCATGTCGACGCCGCGGCGGTCGGCGCCCAGATCCATCGGGACGCCCACGACGTCGACGCGCGCGATGAGGGCGCGGCGGGAAGAGACGGCGGACGCAGGCTGGGTGAACATCAGGGCACCGGCGGCTGAGCGCGCGCTTCGACCTGCACGACCGGCGGGCGCGTTTGATCGAGCGGCGCCTGCGTCAGCGCCGGGCCGGTGGCGAGGACCGGCTCGACCGCGGCGGGCAAGAGCTGCTGGCGCAGCACGCGGATCATCGCGGCGACCGGGACGGCGAGGAACGTGCCCGCGAGCCCGAACATCTCGCTGCCCGCGAGGATCGCGAGCACGATCCAGAACGGCGAGAGCCCGACGTTGTCCTTGAGCACGCGCGGCGACACGAAGTTGCCGTCGATCTGGTGGATCACGACGATGAGCGCGGCGACGATCAGCGCGTGAACCGGACCGCCGTACGCGAGCGCCAGCAGCACCGCCGGCACGAACGCGATCAGCGCACCCGCGTACGGGATGAAGTTCAGCGCACCGGACACCACGCCGATCAGCAGCGCGTACGGCACGTGCATGAACCACAGCATCACCGTGAGCATGCCGCCCAGGATCGAGCCGTCGATGAGCTGGCCGCGGATGAAGCCGCCGACGACCTGATCGAGGTCGGCGATGATCGACTCGGTCTTTCCGTGGTATTTCTGCGGGATCAAGCCCAAGAAGTTCGACTTGAGGCTCTCCGCGTCGAGCAGCATGTACGCCGCGAGCACCGGCACCACGATGACCGTCGCGAGGATCGACACCGTCGACAGCACGACCGTGAGCGTCTTGGAGGCCGTGTCGAGCGCGTTGGTCTGCAAGAAGCCGGCGATCTGCGTGGGCAGCGAGGACAGATACAACCGCTCGTCGAGCGGCAGCCACTGCACGTACCGGTTGTTGGGGTTCTGCAAGATCTGGCTGACGTGCGACACCAAACCGGGCACGGCTTTGACGGCGCCTTGCACGTCGGAGATGAGCGCGGGGATGATGAGCTGCGCGATCGCGATGCCGACGATCACGATCAGCACGTAGACCAGCAGGATCGAGAGCCCCAGCGGCAGCCGTTCGTTGAGCCGGCGGACCAGCGGGAACACCAGGTACGCGAAAAACAGCGCGATGACGAACAGCATCGCCGTCGCCTTGACCGAGCCGAGGAACTGCAGGAAGCCGACGAGCAGGTAGATCGAGACCGCGATCAGCCCCAGCGTCTTGAGCCAGAGCGTGATGCGGCGCTCGGCGCGCGACATGGGGCGGCGCGGGCGCGGGACGTCCGGCGGTCGAGCTGCTGCGTTCACGAGCGTCCTGTTCCACGGATGCGAGAGGCCGCCCCGCACCGGCGTCGTAGGAGGGCGCGATGGTCTTGCGGCGTGCGGCGTTCCTCGCCCTCGCGGTGGTCTGCTGTTGCGCCACCGTCACCGGCTGCGCCCGCAGTCAAGCCGCCTCGGGCACCGTCCGCATCGGGATGGTCACCGATACGGGCGGCCTCGGGGACCGCTCGTTCAACGACTCCGCGTACGCCGGGCTGGTCCGCGCGAAGCGCGACCTCCACGTCGACACCACGGTGCTCCAGTCGCGCTCGGCCGCGGATTACCAGATCAACATGACCGTCTTGTCGAACAAGCGGTACGACGAGATCTTCGCGATCGGCTTCCTGATGGCCAAGGACGTGCAAGAGGTCGCGGAGCGCTACACCAAGCGGCACTTCTCGATCATCGACGCCGTCGTCGACATGCCCAACGTGACGTCGGTGACGTTCAAAGAGGAAGAAGGCTCGTTCCTCGCCGGCGCGCTCGCCGCGATGACGACCAAGACCAAGACGATCGCGTTTCTCGGCGGCATCGACATCCCGCTGCTGCGCAAGTTCGAAGCCGGCTTCGCCGCGGGTGCGCGCGAGATCGACCCGAACGTGAAGGTGCTGGTGAAGTACGTCGGCTCGTTCGACGACGTCGCGTCGGGCAAGGAGCTCGCCGGCGTGCAGTTCGACCAAGGCGCCGACATCATCTACGTCGCTGCGGGGAAAGCGGGGCTCGGCGCGATCGATCAAGTGAAACGCCGCAGCAACGCGTTCGTGATCGGCGTCGACTCCGACCAGGACGCGATCGCGCCCGGCAAGATCCTCACCAGCATGGTGAAGCGCGTCGACATCGGCGTGTTCCGCGTCAGCACGCAAGCTGCGGCGCGCAAGCCGCGCCCCGCGCACCTGACCCTCGGCTTGAAAGAAGGCGGCGTCGGCCTGACCGATTTCACGTATACCAAGAGCGTCGTGACGCCCGACAAGATCGCCACGCTCGCGAAGATTCGCGCGCTGATCATCGGCGGCACGCTCGTGGCGCCGTCCACACGGGAGGAACTGGCATCGTTCAAGCGCGTCCCGCTCTGACGCTGACCGGCATCCGGCGGCGCTTCGGCGCCGTGCAGGCCGTCGACGGCGTCGACCTCGAGCTGCAGCCCGGTGAGATCCACGCGCTGGTCGGCGAGAACGGTGCCGGCAAGTCCACGCTCGCCGCGATCGCGTACGGCGCGGTGCGCGCCGACGAGGGCACCGTCGACGCGGACGGCGTCGTCGGCCTCGTGCACCAGCACTTCAAGCTCATCGAGCGTTTGCGCGTGTGGGAGAACGTGCTGCTCAACCGCGAGCCGAGACGCGGCTGGGCGATCGACGTCGCCGCCGCGCGCGAGCGCGTGCGCGCGCTGGGGTCGGCGTACGGGCTCGACGTGGATCCCGACGCAGTCGTCGAGACGCTGCCGGTCGGCATCAAACAGCGCGTCGAGCTGCTGCGCGAGCTCGACCGCGAGCCCAGCGTGCTGCTGCTCGACGAACCCACGGCGGCGCTCGCGCCCAGCGAGATCGCGTCGTTCTTCGCCACCGTCACCGAGCTGGCGAAGCGCGGCACCGCGATCCTCGTCGTCACGCACAAGCTCGGCGAAGTGATCGCGTACTCGCAGCGCGTGACGGTGATGCGCGCGGGCCGCGTCGTCGGCTCGCACCTCACCAGCGAGACCAGCGCCGACGCGATCGCGCGCGAGATGGTGGGCGGCGACGTTCCGGCGCTCGCGGCGCGCGCGGCGACGACCACCGCGCCGCTGCTCGAGGTGCGCGGGCTGTCCGCGCGCTCCGCGACGAGCGCGCTAGCCGACGCGACGTTCGACGTACGCGCCGGCGAGATCGTCGGCGTCGCGGGGATCGAAGGCAACGGCCAGACCGCGCTCGCCGACGCGCTCGCGGGCGTCGTGCCCTTCACGGGCGAGCTGATCTACGACGGCGCGCCGCTGCGCGCGAGCGACACGCCGGCGTCGCGCATCGCACGCGGCATCCGCGTGATCCCGCAGGACCGCCGCCACGAAGCGCTCGTGCTCGACTGGAGCGTGCGCGACAACGTCGCGCTGGGCCGCCAGCGCACGCTGGCGCTCGCGCGGTTCGGCGACGCGGCGCGCGAGGTGATCGAGCGGTTCGACGTGCGGCCTCCCGACCCGGACGCGATCGCCGGCCAGCTCTCCGGCGGCAACCAGCAGAAGATCGTCGTCGGGCGCGCGCTCACGAGCGCGCCCAAGCTCGTCGTCGCGTACCAGCCGACGCGGGGCATCGACATCGGCGCCGCGGCGCTCGTGCAGTCGCGGCTGATCGAGGCGCGCAACGCGGGCGCGGGCGTGCTGCTGATCTCGTTCGAGCTCGACGAGATATTCGCGCTGGCCGACCGCGTGCTGGTGATCGCAAACGGCGCGTTCGTGGGCGCGTTCGAACGCGCGACGATCGATCGCGGCCGCATCGGCGCTTTGATGGCGGGCCACGCGTGATACGCGCGCTGCAAAAAGGCACGGCGCGCGAAGTCGCGATCGTGATCGTGGTCGTGTTCGGCGTCGGCTCGATCGCGATGCTGCTCGCGCACGTGTCGCCGCTGGTCGGGTTCGGCGCGCTGTTCGACGGCGCGTTCGGCACGCCCGAAGAAGTCGCCGAGACGCTCGTGCAAGCGACGAACCTGCTGTTCCCCGCGCTCGGCATCGCGCTCGCCTTTCGCGCGGGGCTGTTCAACATCGGCGCGGAGGGCCAGCTGATCCTGGGCGGTTTCGCCGCGGGCTGGCTGGGCGCGCAGCTCCCGCTGCCGCCGTATCTCGCGATACCGATGATCATGCTCGCCGGCGCGCTCGCGGGCGGCGCGTGGGGCGCGATCCCCGGCTTTCTGCGCGCGCGCTTCGGCGCCAACGAAGTGATCGCGACGCTGATGCTCAACGTCATCGCGGTCCTGCTCACCACGTACCTCGTCACCGGCCCGCTGCAGCAGGGCGGCGCCAGCGGATCCGAGACCGCCGCGCTGCCGAAGAGCGCGCAGATCCCCGATCTGATCGCGCTCGCCGCCGACCCGCATTTCACGCTCGCGTATCTGGTCACGCCGTTCGTGATCGCGATCGTGCTCGCGTTCGTGCTGCGCTGGGTGCTGCGGCGCACGGTGTTCGGCTACGAGCTGCGCGCCGCCGGTGAAGCGCCCGAAGCCGCGAAGCGCGCCGGGATCGATCTGGGCCGCACGGCGTTCGTCGCGATGGCGCTGTCCGGCGCGATCGCCGGGCTCGGCGGCGCGATGATCGTGTCGGGCGGGCTGCACCGTTTCAACACCGGCCTGTCGCCGGGCTACGGCTTCATCGCGATCGCGGTCGCGCTCGTCGGCAACCTCGACCCGCGGTGGATCATCGTCGCGTCGATCGCGTTCGGGATGCTGCAGAGCGGCGGCATCTCGATGCAAGCCGAGGCCGGCGTGCCGCGCGAGGTGGTCACGCTCGTCACCGGCCTCGTCATCGTCGCGCTCGCCGGGCGGCGCGTGCTCGCCAGCCGGAGGTCCACGTGAACGCCACGCTCGCCGCCGTGCTCGCGATCCTCGGGCTGACGCTGGTGAAGGCGACGCCGCTGATCTATGCGGCGCTCGGCGGCGTGCTGAGCGAACGGGCGGGCGTCGTGAACATCGGGCTCGAGGGGATTCTGATCGCGGGCGCGTTCACGTCGGTCGTCGTCAGCGGCGCGACCGGGAGCCCGCTGCTGGGCGCGCTCGCCGGCGTCGTGGCCGGGATGCTGATCGCCGCGATCCTCGCGTTCGCGGCGACGCGGCTCGGCGTCGATCAGATCGTCGCCGGGACCGGCTTGAACATCGCCGCGCTCGCGGGCGCGGCGTTCGGGCTCGTGCTCGTGTACCACCAGCCGGGGGCGTCGCACGAAGTGCCGGCATTCGGCCACACCGGCGAGGTGGTCTTCATCGTGCTCGCGTTCGTCGCGGCGGCCGTGCTGCAGCTCGTGCTGACGCGCACGCCGTGGGGGCTGCGCGTGCGCGCATGCGGCGAGGACCCGAGCGCCGCGGAGTCGGCGGGGATCGACGCGCTCAAGACGCGCTTCCGCGCGGTGGTGATCGGGGGCGCGATCGCGTCGCTGGGCGGCGTCTATCTGTCGCTCGCCGAGCTGGACCTGTATTCCGACGGCATGACCGCCGGCCGCGGCTTCATCGCGCTCGCCGCGGTGATCTTCGGCCGCTGGACGCCGCTGGGCGCAACGGGCGCGGCGCTGTTCTTCGGCTTCTTCGCCGCGCTGCAGTACTCGCTGCAGCGCGCCGGCGTGCCGAGCGAGCTGATGCAAGCGCTGCCGTACCTCGCGGCGCTCGTCGCGCTCGCCGGCTTCGCAGGCCGCGTCCGCGCGCCGGCCGCCGACGGCGTCCCCTACGTGCGGGAGTGAGCCGGCGGCGAGCCTTTCGCGGTCAGTGCCAAAGTACGCCCCGCAGGTGCGGCCACACATCGTCGTAGATCTTGAACGCAAACGCGAGCACGCCCCCGGCCGAGGTGATGAGGGTGACGACGCGGACCGGCAGGCGGCGCGCCTCCGGTTTCGGCGCGAGATGTTTCTGGGTCTCGTCGTTCGCAAAAGCGATGAAGGTTTGGAAGTCGGTGAGGGTCGTCTCGCCGCGGAGGTACGTGCACGTCCGGCGGGCGTACTCCACCAGCTCGTTGACGTGGTCGATCCTGCTGTCCCACGTGGCAATGACGTCGCGATGCTCGGTGAAAACGCCGTCGAGCGGCGACGTGTCGCGCTCCTTGCACAGTTCTTCGATCTTCGCCGCCTCGGCGATGACGTCGGCGCCCGCCGCGGACGCGTAGAGCGTCTCCATCACCTCACCGATCACCGGACAAGCGCGCCAGGCAATGTAGTCCGAAACCGAATCGCTGGTCTTGAACTGCGCGAGCTGTTTGAAGAGTAGCCGAAGCTGCGCGAGCAAGTCGGCGCGGCGGTCAAGGTCATCGCCGATCAAAAGGATGTTGCGCGTCACGGCCAACCACTTGCTGCGCCATTTCGGGAACTGCTCGGCTTGCGACGCGTGCTGAACGGTGCCGGCGAGGTAGAGCGCGATCCAAAGCAGCAAGTAAATGGCAAGATAGATCGCAAAGAGCTCCCATACCGGGAGCAGCACGAGGAAGGTCTGCAGAAAGCCGCTCTTGAGGTCGCCGCGGTCGTACGAGAACAGCGGGATGAACACGCTGTACACCGCGCCGATCGTGCCAGCGATCTGGGACACGGTCACCGACGAGCGTACGTCGTCGTCGAAGAAGCCGCTCAGCAATTGCGTTTGCGCCAGCACCGAACCGAGCAGCATGAGCGAACCGCGCACGGTGAAGTGCATCACCGCCATCGTCGTGACGAACTGCTGCCAGTCGTAGGACGTCGGTTGGTGATGCCAGCCGAGGTACGCCTTGAGGACGATGAAGTCGCCGACCAAGAACAACACGCTGCCGATCAGCGTCATGAGCGCGATCGAAAGAATGTTCTCCCGCGCCCTGAGCATTCCAAGCACGGCGGCCTTGCTCTGGTTCTCGATCGTCAACAGGCCCATCGAGCCCTGAAACAGCCATGCGACGTAGCTGCTCACCGCAGCCAGAACCGCGACGATCAGCAGCTGCGCGAGCAGCATCTCGTGCGTGAGCACCCAGAACTGAAGAAACGGGAACGGCAAGATCAGGAAGCCGATCAGCGTGGTGCGCCGGAAGCTCGGGGCTTTGCGCGAGCCCATGCCGCCGATCTTCGAGAGCAGCATTGCGACGACGACGTCGCAAGCAATGTAAAGAAAGGCGCCGAGCAGCCGGTCCATATTTCACCGAGCCTCGCTAGCAGGCGGACGCCATCGCACAGCGGTGGAGAGCGGAGGTTCGCGCTCGACCCCTCGCTCCCCTTGTCCAAGCGAGCCCGCAAACGCCCGATCCCGCTGCGACTTCCCGACGAAAGCATCTTGACTTTCGCTTGCCGCGTGCCGACAATAGAAGACAATGCGGGTACCGCGACGACTCGTTGCCATCGTCGTCAGTCTAGCCGTTCCGTTCGCCGTCGGTTTACCGGCCGGCGCGACCAACGTGCCCGGCCCGCTCGCGGACTTCCAGGCGCAGCTCGCGGCGTTCTCGCTGCGCGCGCCGGGCCACGTCGGGATCGCCGTCCAGGACGTTGCCACCGGCGTGACGACCGGGATCAACGCGGGTGCCGAGATGCCGGCCGCTTCCACGATCAAGATCCCCGTGATGGTCGAGGTCTTCCGCCAGCTCGCCGCCGGCAAGTTCGACCTCAACACGCGCGTGACGCTGCGGCGCTCCGACAAGGACTGGGGCTCGGGCGATCTCGCCGGCGGCCGCGCCGGTTCGAGCTACCCCGTGTCGCGGCTGTTGGCGCTCATGATCGACGTGAGCGACAACACGGCCACCAACATGCTGATCCGCCTGGTCGGCCGCCCGCACATCAACCAGGAGATGGAAGACCTCGGCCTCACGCACACCCGCTTGACCGATTTCATCCGCTCCGAAGGCCCGCGCATCCGCTGGGCGCTGCGCTCGAGCCCGGCCGACATGACGCACCTGCTGCGCGCGATGGCGCAGAAGCAGCTCATCGACGAATGGTCGTCACGCGAGATGATCAGAATCCTCACCGGTCAGGAGCACAACAGCCTGCTGCCCGAGCCGTTGCCGGACGGGACGAGAATCGCGCACAAGACCGGCACGCTGCACGACACGCTCAACGACGTCGGGATCGTGTACGAAGGCGAAGACCCGTACGTGATCGCGGTGATGACGACCGACCTGCCGACGCTCTCGTCGGGCCGCCGCTTCATCCGCGGCGTGTCGCGGCTCGCGTACGACGCGCTCGGCAAGTTCGCGACGTGGCGCGGCACGAACGACTTCAACCCCGACGCGGAATCGGAGCGCGCGGCGCCCACCGATGCGGCGCCGCCGACCGCCGACCAGCAGATGTGGACGCCGCAGAACGTCCCCGCGCCCGCGGCCGCCCCCGCGACGACGCCGACGCCGGCGCCCTGACCTGAGCCCGAACCGCTCCTAGCTCGCCGCTTTGTGGCGGCCTGCGTACGTGCGGGTCAGCCAGTCTTCGTACTTCGGGATCGCGCCGTGGATCGCGCGGTCGTATGCGTCGATGAGCGCGGTTGCGATCGGGCCGCGCTTGCCGTCGCCGACCGGGCGGTGGTCGACGGAGTCGATCCACTGCACGCCCGCGGCGCTGCCGGTAATGAACAGCTCGTCCGCGACGACGAGCTCGCTGCGGTCGATCGGGCGTTCGATCACGTCGAGGCCGAGCTCGTCTTTCGCCAGCGTGATGATCGCGCGGCGCGTGACGCCTTCGAGGATGTTCTGTGACGGATCGGGCGTGTAGAGCACGCCGCGCCGCACCATGAACACGTTCTCCGCCGAGCCTTCGCACACGTGGCCTTCGGCCGACAGCATGATCGCTTCGTCGAAACCGTTCATCACCGCTTCGCTTTTTGCGAGCGCGCTGTTGACGTAGGTGCCGGTGATCTTGGCGCGCGCGGGCGCCATCGTGTCGTCGATGCGGCGCCACGAGCTCACGCCGACGCGCAAGCCGCGGTCGCTGTCGAAGTAGCGTTCGAACGGGATCGCGACCATCGCGAACGCGTCCTTCACGCCGTGCAGTCGCACGCCGACGTCTTCGTTCGCTTTGTACGCGAACGGCCGCACGTAGACGTCGCTGCGGAAGTTGTTGCGCGCGCAGATCTCGACGGTGAGCTCGCACAGCTCGCGCGTGGAGTGCGGCAGCTCGATCATCAAGATGCGCGCCGACTGCGCGAGCCGGTCGAAGTGGTCGGCGAGCTTGAGCAGGTACAGCTCTTCCTCGCGCGCGTTCCAGAAGCCGCGCACGCCTTCGAAGCACCCGGTGCCGTACTGCAAGCCGTGGGTGAGCAGGCCGACCTTCGCGTCGTCGTAGCGCGCGAAGCGGCCGTCGGCATAGACCGTGAGATCGCCCAGGTGCATGAGGTCGGGTTCCTCCGGTGGTAAGACGAGCGTCGTGCGCGAGGTCTTCACGACGTTCCTTCGGCTCGGGTCGACGTCGTTCGGCGGTCCGATCGCTCATCTGGCCTATTTCCGGCGGACCTTCGTGGACGAGCGTCGGTGGCTGGACGAGGCGACCTTCGCCCGGATCGTCGCGTTTTGCTCGGTGCTCCCGGGACCCACCTCGAGCCAAGTCGGGATGCTGATCGGGCTCACGCGCGGCGGCCCGCTGGGCGCGTTCCTGGCGTGGCTCGGGTTCACGGCGCCGTCGGCGATCCTCATGACCGCCTTCGCCGCGGCGCTGGGCGGCGCGGAGCGGCACGCCGTGCCGCCGTGGTTCCCCGGGCTGTTGGCCGGGCTGTTCGCGGCGGCGGCGGCGGTCGTCGCGCAGGCCGTCGTGGGGCTCGCGGGCTCGCTCTGCACGGATCTGCCGACGAAGATCATCGCCGTCGCGGCGCTGTTCGTCACGCTGGCCCTGCGGCCGTATCCCGGCTTCCAGTGGGCATCGATCGCGCTGGGAGCCGTCGCCGGCGCGGTCGTGCTGCACGCGCCGGGGCTGCGCGCGGACGCGCTCCCGATTCGCGTGCCGCGCGGTGTCGCGCTGGCGTCGGCGGGCCTCTTCGTCGCGCTCCTCGCGGCGACGGCGCTGCCGAAGACGGCCACGACCGCATTCTTGGCGACGCTCGTGCGCGCGGGCTCGCTGGTATTCGGCGGCGGTCACGTGGTATTGCCGCTGTTGCAGAGCATGGTGCACGACAAGCTGATCACCGCGCAGAACTTCTTCGCAGGCTACGGCGCGGTGCAGGCGATGCCCGGCCCGCTCAACACGTTCTCGGCATTTCTCGGTTATGCCAACTTATCGCCACTGCACGGGATCGCGGGCGCGCTCGTCGCAATCGTGCTCATCTTCCTCCCGTCCTTCGCACTGATCTTCGCGATCGCGCCGGCGTGGAACCGCGTCGCGGGTCAGCCGCGCGCGGCCGGGGCGGTGCGCGGCGCAAACGCCGCCGTCGTCGGGCTGCTCGGCGGTGTGCTGTACGACCCGGTGCTGCTGTCGCTCGGAACGAGCCCGGTGCGCATCGCGATCGCGCTGATCGCATTCGCGGCGATCGCGGCGTGGCGGTTTGCACCGTGGATCGTCGTCATCGCCGCTGCGGCGCTGGGCGCGGCACTGCGTGCGTAGGAGACCGCGCCACGAAACGGAACGCGAACCGGCCGTGGGCTGGGAATGGATGGAAGGATCGCGCGCATTCGACCTGATGTGGGGACTCGTCACCGCGGCGGCATGCCTTGCGCTGGCGGTTCCGATCCTGTGGTGGTGGTTGCCGCAGCACCGGCGCGCATTCTTCGCGCGCGCGATCGATCCGCGCTATCGTCTGCAGCTCGCATACGGGCTCTTCTGCATGGCGATGGCCGGCACGAACATCGGCTGCCGCGCGATCCCGCACGACGACCTGCCGCTGGTGCACCCGGCGTTCTTTTTCATCACTATCGCGCTCATCATCGGGCTCGCGCCGCGTGCGCTGGCGATGGCGCTCGCCCGTCGCAGGTGATCGCGTGATACGATCGTTCGTTCGCAACCTTGCCCTCGCAACGGTAGGCTGCGCCTTCGTCGCCACCGCGGTGCATGCCGCGCCGGGTTTGGTGACGCTGCCGACCGCATGGCACATCCGCGGAGCGGACGGCCCCGTCGCGACGGTGGGGACCCTGCCGGCCGGCATCGTCCTGTCGCGCGACGGCGCGCGCCTGTTCGAGCTCGAGGCGGGCTATCGCACGCCGATGCTGCGGGTGTTGGATGCGGCGTCGCTGCAGCCGGTGTCCACCGTCCCGCTGGCCGGCGGCTTCGGCATGCCGCTGCGCGACCCGGACGGCGACGGCGTGTGGATCAACGTCCCCGGCCCACAGAAGGACGAGCTGGCGCACGTCGACACCGTGCGCGGTGCCGTCGATCGCTCCGTTCCGTTGACGCAGCCGTTCTACCCGGTCGCCGTCGCGCGCGCGCCCGACGGGACGCTCGCGATCGCGGGCGATCTCGCCGACAGCGTTGCCTTCGTCGCGCCGGGCACCGCCGTGGTGGGCGCATCGGTCGCCGTCGGAAGCCATCCCGCCGCGCTGGCATTCGCGGTCAACGGCGCGTCGCTATACGTGGCCGGGCGCGGGACGTCGCAGCTCGACGTGATCGACGTCGCGAAGCACGCCGTGCGCGGCCACATCGACGTGGGTTTGCATCCCGACGCGCTGGCGCTCGACGCGACGCGGTTATACGTCGCCGACAGCGATGACGACGACGTCGCGGTGGTCGATCTCGCGAGCGAGCGCGTCATCGCGCGGGCGCGATTGCCGTTCGCGCGCGAGGGCGCCATCGGCGCTTCGCCCAACGGGCTCGCCCTCGACGGCGACCGGTTGTACGTTACGTGCGGCGCCGCGAACGCGGTCGCGGTCTTTCGCACGACCGTAGAGGGGATTGCGTCGCTCGGCGCGATCCCGACGGGCTGGTATCCGACGGCGGTCGCGGTCGACCGCGGCCGCGGCGTGCTGTACGTCGCCGACGGGAAGGGTGAGTCCGGCCACACCAACCCACGCTATGCCTCGCCGCGGCCGGGGCGCGCGGTGCTCAACGCCGCCGGCTATGTTGCGGACCAACTCACCGGCTCGATCCGGCGCACCGCGATCCCGGACGACGCGGCGCTTGCGCGCGGCGTCGCCGACGTGCGCGAGCTCGCGCAGCACGAACCGGCCACCCCGAGCACGATCCTGCGCGCCGGCGGCCCGATTCGCCACATCGTCTACGTGATCAAGGAAAATCGCTCGTACGATCAGGTGCTCGGCGACATCCACGCCGCCGACGGCGATCCCTCGCTCGTGCTCTTCGGTTTGGCCGTCACCCCCAACCAGCACGCGCTCGCGCGGCGCTTCGGGACGTTCGACCGGTTCTTCGCGAACGCGCACGTAAGCGCCGACGGCCACAACTGGGCCACGGCTGCGTTCGCGAACGATTATATCGAAAAGATGTGGCCCGCGACGTACGCGAACCGCAGGCCCGTGTACGACTACGAAGACTCCGTTCCGGTAGCCGTTCCGCATGGCCGTTTTCTCTGGAACGTCGCGATGGCGCACGGCATCACGGTGCGCAACTACGGGGAGCGCGTCTCAGTCGGTCCGCCAGTGACGGTGCCGGACGACATGCGGCCGATCACCGACCTCGCGTTCGCGGGCTTCGACATGAAGGTGTCCGACGTAGACCGCGTCGCCCAATGGAAGCGCGAGTTCGACGCGTACGTGCGCAGCGGCTCGCTTCCGCAGCTCGAAATCCTGCGTCTACCGCGGGATCACACCAGCGGAACGGGCCCCAACTTGCCGACACCGTCGGCGATGGTGGCGGACAACGATCTCGCCGTCGGCAAGCTGGTCGAGGCGATCTCACATTCGCGATACTGGGCGAGCACCGTGGTCATCGCGATCGAGGACGACGCCCAGGCCGGTCCCGATCACGTCGACGAGCAGCGTTCGACGCTCTACATCGCTTCGCCGTACGCTGCCGGAGGCGTTCAGCACGCGATGTACACCCAGGCGTCGGTGCTGCGCACGATCGAGATCCTACTCGGACTTCCGCCGATGTCGCCGTACGATGCCGGCGCGCTTCCGCTGTCGGCGGCATTCCGCGCAACGCCGAACCTGCGGCCGTTCGACGCTTTGCAACCGCACGTCGACCTCAAGGCAACCAACGCGAAGACCGCATACCGCGCGTCGGACAGCGCGCGGATGGATCTCGCGCACGCCGACCGTGCCGACGCGGGCGAGCTCAACGACATCCTGTGGCACGCGGTGAAAGGCGCGCGCGCGACGCCGCCTCCGTACGGACTGTTCCGGTGAGGTGCGGCGACGGTACCACCGTTGTCGGGTCCGACCGCCGAGCTTCGGAGTAGAATAAAGCCCATGGACCACGTGATCGCGGCACGTGCGCAGATGGGCACCTCGCTGGCGTTCCACATCGTGTTCGCGGCGCTCGGCGTGGGCCTGCCGCTGCTCGTGGTCGTCGCCGAAGGCCTGTGGCTGCGCACGAAGCGGCGCGCGTACTACGACCTCGCGCGCACCTGGGCGAAGGGCATGGCCATCCTGTTCGCGGTCGGCGCGGTATCGGGCACGATCCTGTCGTTCGAGCTGGGCCTGCTGTGGCCGCAGTTCATGAAGTACGCCGGCGGCATCATCGGCCTGCCGTTCTCGCTCGAAGGCTTCGCGTTCTTCATCGAAGCGATCTTCATCGGCCTGTACTTGTACGGCTGGGAACGGCTGAGCCCGCGCGCGCACTGGCTCACCGGCATCCCCATCGCGATCAGCGGCGCGGTCTCCGCGGGATTCGTCACCACCGCCAACGCGTGGATGAACATGCCGGCGGGTTTCCGCATCGAGAACGGCAAGGTGGTCGACGTGCAGCCGCTCGTCGCGATGCTGAGCCCGCCGTGGCTGGTCGAAGTGGTGCACACGACGCTCGCCGCGTACGTCGTCACCGGCTTCGGCGCGGCCGCGATCTGCGCGTGGGCATTGCTGCGCAACGGCGCACAAGAACGCCGCGAGCAGGTGCGCGCCGGGCTGACGATCGCGATGATCGTCGCGAGCGCAGCGATCCCGCTGCAGATGATCGTGGGCGACGTGATCGCGCGCTTCGACGCTGACAACGAGCCCGTGAAGTTCGCATCGATGGAAGCGCTGTTCCACACGCAGCGGAACGCACCGATCACGATCGGCGGCATCGTCACCGGCGACAGCGTGCGCTACGGCCTGGAGATCCCCGGCGCGCTGAGCTTCCTCGCCGCATTCGACGTGAACGCCGAAGTGAAAGGCCTCGACCTCGTTCCGGCCGACGACCGCCCGCCGGTCCCGATCGTGCACTACTCGTTCGACGCGATGGTGGGCACCGCGACGCTGATGCTGCTGATCGCAATCACATGGGCATTCGTCACGTTGCGCAAGCGCGCGGCGCCGCGCGCCCTGCTAATCGGCGTCGCGCTGAGCGGACCGCTGTCGGTGATCGCGCTGGAAGCGGGCTGGTTCGTCACGGAGTTCGGCCGCCAGCCGTGGATCGCGCGCGGCCTGCTGCGCACGACGGACGCGGTCACGATCGCCCCGGGCCTCGACGTGCAGTTCTACGCCTTCTCGGTCGTGTACGTGATCCTCGCCGCGACGTGCTGGTGGCTGCTGCGCCGCGTCGGCACGCACGCGCACGCCGGCGAGCGCACGGCGCTCGCGGAGAACGCACCGGCATGACGCTCGTCCTGGGCGCAGCGCTCGTCGCGCTCGGCGCGCTCGCACTCTACGCCGTCTTCGGCGGCGCCGACTTCGGCGGCGGCGTGTGGGACCTGCTCGCCAGCGGCCCGCGCCGCGACGCGCAGCGCGACACCATCTCGAACGCGATCGGCCCGGTGTGGGAATCCAACCACGTCTGGCTGATCTTCGCGCTGGTCGCATTGTTCACGTGCTTCCCGCCGGCCTACGCCGACATCGCGACGTACTTGAACGCACCGGTGACGATCGCACTCGCCGGCATCGTCCTGCGCGGCGCAGCCTTCGTGTTCCGCAACTACGCATCGGACGCAGTCACCATGGCGCGCAGCTGGACGATCGTCTTCGGCGCATCGTCGATCATCGCACCGTTCTTCCTGGGCGACGCAGCAGGCGCACTGGCCACCGGCGACTACGCCTGGACGTCCCCGTTCGCACTGTCGGTCGGCCTGTTCGCCGTCGCGCTCTGCGCGCAAATCGCAGCCGTCTTCCTGGTCCGCGAATCCGCCGACCGCGCACTGCGCGACGACTTCCGCCGCCGCGCGGTGCGCGCAACGCTCGCAGTCTGGATCGCAGGCCTGCTCCCGGCCCTCCTCGCCCGAAGCGCGGAACCATCGTTCTTCGCAGCACTCACCGCGCCGTCGGCGCGCATCGCGATCGTCACCGCGATGCTGCTGGGCATCGTCGTGATGCTCCTGGTCGCCCGCCACCGCGACACGCTGGCACGCATAGCCGTCGGCGCGCAAGCCCTCGCAGTACTCGCAGGCTGGTTCGGCGCCCAAGCCCCATCCCTGGTCCCAGGCCACTGGACGCTGCAAGCCGCCGCCGCATCGCCGGCCATGCTGCAAGCATTCCTCATTGCAGCCGCATGCGGCGCGGTCGTGTTGATACCATCGCTCCTCTTCCTGTTCGCGGTATTCAAAGGCCCGGCACCGTCACCATGAACACCCTCGGCTACGCGCTGTTCCCAACCCAGCTCGGCGCTTGCGGAATCGCCTGGAACGACGACGCCGTCACGGGCGTACAACTCCCGGAAAAAGACGAGCCGGCAACCCGCGCCCGCATGCAACGCCGCTTCCCGAACACCCCGGAAGCGGAGCCGCCGCCGCCGGCACAGCGCGCAATCGAAAGCATCACGGCGCTCCTGAACGGCGACAATCGCGACCTCGCCGAGATCGTGCTCGACACGAACGGCCTGGCACCGTTCGACCAGCACGTCTACGAAGCGGCCCGCAAGATCCCGCCGGGCACGACGATCACCTACGGCGAGCTCGCGCACCGCATCGGCGAACCGCACGCGGCGCAAGCGGTAGGTCAAGCACTCGGCCGAAACCCGTTCGCCCCGGTCGTGCCGTGCCACCGCATCGTCGCCGCCGGCGGAAAAATGCACGGCTTCTCCGCCACGGGCGGCACGACGACGAAGCTCCGCCTCCTCACGATCGAAGGCTGGCGCTCGAACGAGCCGACGCTGTTCGAAGCGGCGTCATCCTGACCGGCTCGACGCCGCCCTAGCTCGCACGAGCGGCCGCTGTGCCGCCGCACGGTTGCTATTTGGGGAAGCAGGGTATCCCTTGAGCCGTGAGCGCCGCCGAAGCGCAAGCGCGCGAAGCGCCGGGCCAACCGCCACGAAGCCGGCTGGTCCACTTCCTGCGAAATCTCGGTCCCGGACTCGTCACCGGCGCGGCGGACGACGACCCATCCGGCATCTCGACGTATTCGGTCGCCGGCGCGACGACGGGCCTGTCGATGCTGTGGCTCGCGCTGATCACGACGCCGATGATGGCGGTGATCCAAGGCATGTGCGCGCGCATCGGCATGGTGAGCGGCGTGGGCCTCGCCGCAACGATGCGCAAGCTCTTCCCGCGCTGGCTCGCGTTCAGCCTCGCGGGCCTGGTGATCGTCGCGAACACGTTCAACATCGGCGCCGATCTCGCCGGCATGTCCGCATCCGCGCACATGGTCGCAGGCCTGCCCGTCCTGCTCTGGGTGATGGCGTTCGCGGCGGTGCTGCTGCTGACGGAGTTCTACTGCTCGTACGCACTGCTGAGCCGCGTGCTCAAATGGCTCGCACTCGCGCTGTTCGCCTACGTCGTGACGATCTTCTTGGTCCGTCCCGACTGGGGCACGATCCTGCGCCACGCCGTGATCCCGGAGTTTCACAAGGACGGACACTGGATCACAACGGTCGTCGGCGTCCTGGGCACGACGATCTCGCCATACCTGTTCTTTTGGCAATCGTCGATGATGGTCGAAGAAGAAAAGGACAAGGGACGCCGCACCGTCGCGCAACGGAAGGGCGCAACAAAGGACGAGGTCGCCGACGCGCACGCGGACGTGAACACCGGCATGATCTACTCGAACCTCGTGATGTTCTTCATCATCGCGACGACCGCGGTCACGCTGGGCGCCCACGGCAAGCACGACATCGCCACCGCGCAAGACGCGGCCGAAGCACTGCGCCCGCTGGCCGGAAACTTCGCGTACATCCTGTTCACGCTGGGAATGGTCGGCACGGGCCTGCTGGCCATCCCGGTACTGGCGGGCTCATCGGCATACGTCGCCTCGGAGATGCTGTCGTTCCGCACGGGTCTAGGCGAAACACCCAAACGCGCACCGCGCTTCTACGCGATCCTCGCCGCGGGCATCGTCGTCGGCATGATCCTGAACGTGATGCGCCTGGACCCGATCAGAGTGCTGTTCTGGTCCGCAGTCTTCAACGGCGTCGCCGCGGTACCGCTGGTGTTCGCGGTGGTAACGATCGCAAGCAACCCAGAAGTGATGGGCAAGTGGAAGAGCTCACCACTGGCACGAGCCTGGGGCTGGCTCACGTTCACCCTGATGACGTTAGCGGCAATCGCAATGTTCGTCTACTGGAACCAGCAATAAGCACGCCGAGTGGCGCATCCTTCGACAAGCTCAGGATGACAATGGCCGGCTCAGGATGACAATGGCCGGCACGTGATGACATAGCCGGCACGTGACATGAGCGACGTTGCCATGAGACACGGCGTGCCGGAGACGGGAGCGCGACGCCGCCGCGGCGGGGCGTCGCGGAGGCGCGGGAGCCCAGGATGGGCGGAGCGCCGGAGCGCCGAGCGACCGTAGCGCAGGAAGCGCGAAGGGAGCGTCCCCGCCGCGGCGGTGTCGCGCTCCCGTCGCGCCACAAAGCCTAGAGCTTGTAAGCCGCCTTGAGATCGCTCATCGCCTGCGTGAGCACGGCATGATAATTCCCATCAGCCTGCCCTCCGAACTTCGCATCGATGTCGTTCATGATCTGCACGTGGACGGGGTGCGACACGAGGTTGTCGAGCATGTACTCGACATCGAACTTCCCATTCGAAACGCCAGCAGTATAGAGCGCCGCAGAAAGCGCCTTCCCATCGGCAGGATCGACTGCAGGCTGCGTGGGCAGCGCGACATGCGCCTTCGTCACGATCGCGAGCGCATCGCTGATGACGAAGTCGAACACGTTGACGAACGAGGTGAGGTTGTCGGCGCCGAACTTCGTGGTGAGGCTCTGGAGCTCGGCTGCGGTGAGCGGTCCGGCCAGCGTGCCGACGAGCTTGGTGGTCTGGAACTTGGACGGCCCGCCGCCCGCGGCGATCAGCGAGAGCGTGAGCGGAAGGTTGGGCGCGCCGCCGTACACGGGCGCGGCCGAGAAGCGGGCGTGGTCCATGCCGCCCATGGAGTCGGCGGCACCCGCCGGCACCGTTGCGGCGCTGAGGCTGAGGGCAACGGCGGCCAGCGCCGCGACGTGGAATCGGATCATTGAATTCTCCCCTTCGGTGGGTCGGACGGCCGCAACGGCGCATCCGGCTACGAGACGGCCGAACCCGCTCGCCGGATTGCCCACCAGGTTGCTCACGGAGGGTGACATAAGGGGGCCCACCATGCGGCAAGCCTTTCAGTTCGGATCGTTCGCGCTGTTGGCAGTCCTCGCGGGCGTCAGTTTTGTGCTCCAGGCTAGCGTCAACGCGCGACTGCGGACGGAGCTCGCGTCGCCGAACTGGGCGGCGCTCATCAGCTACGCGGGCGGCACCGTCGTGATGGCGCTCGTCGTGCTCGCCACCCGCGACCCGTGGCTATCGGCGGTCGCGATCGGAAAGACATCCTGGTGGTCGTGGACGGGCGGGCTCTGGGGCGCCGTCTACGTCGTCATCATCATCGTGCTGTTGCCGCGTTTCGGTACGGCGACGGTCGTCGCGCTGTTCGTGCTCGGTCAGATGATCGCGTCGCTGGCGTTCGACAGCTTCGGTGCGTTCGGCGTGCCGAAACATCCCGCCGACATGACGCGCATTGCGGGCGCGCTGCTGCTGGTCGCAGGCGTCGTCTTGATTCGCCGCTGACGGCGCCTTGGGTTACGCGCGGCGCGTACGCCGCGCAACGCGCCGGCGGCCAGGGTGCGCCGTCCTGCCACGCGCAAACGGCCGGTCTACTCCGGGTGGCGCAGGTACGCGCGCGGATCGTCCGCGGAATCGCGGCCCGCGTACACGACGCATTCGCGCAGGACGTAACCGCCGTAGAGCGCGCACGCCGCGGCGATCAGCGTGCGCACGCGGTGCAGCTTCGCGGGTGGCTTGCGGGATAGCAGCGACGGCAGCATGAGCACCGCCGGGAGCGCGATCCCGGCGCCGAGCGTGACCGTGCGCAACCGCGCGCCGCGCGCGCCGCCGAACAGCGGCTTGCCCGTCGAGCCCGCCTTGCGCTCCCAGTCCAGGAGCAGCGCGGCCTCCGCGAGCGACGCGACGAGCTCCACGAGCTCGAGCTTTTTGGATGTGCGCGCCGAGCCGCCGGTGACCGCGAGCAGCGCGTTTTGCAGCGCCGCTCCCGTCGACGCCGCGGAGCACACGAAGATCGCCGGAAGGTGACGGCGTCCCGTAAACCACACCGGGATCGCGGTCGCCGACAGCAGCACGCCGGTATACGACGCCATCAGCGCAGTCGAGGGCGCGCCCGTCAACACGCGCAGCGGTTTTGCAGCCCACGCCGCGTCGAACCGGATCACGCCGTCGGCGCGCAACTGCTCCAGCGCGCGCAAACCGGCGTTCGTCGAGAACGTGATGAGCGTATAGACGCCGACGGACATCGGCGACTTGAGCTTCGCGATGCGCAGCATGTTGAGAAACCGCTCGGGTCGCCCGAGGTCTTTGACGAGCAGCGCGCTGCTGACGAGCGCGCCCGCGAGCGCGGTGTAGCGCCCGTTGCGCACGAGCTGCGCATCGCCTGGATCCCCGCCGCGCGCTGCGAGCGCGGCGAGCGCCGAGCTCGCGGCGGCGGCGCCGCCCGCGAAAAAGTACGCGACGATCTCCCATTTCCAATGCGCTTTGCGCAGCACGGGATGATCGTAGTACGACTGCTGGTCGCGGCCGAAACCGCCGTCGCCGCGCTGCATCGAGGCGGCCACGGCGTCCGGCGAGTACGTGCCGCCCGCGCCGTACTGCGCGCCGTGCTTCTGCGCGTTCCGCTCCATCTACGCGCGGCGCCGGGGGCTGCGGAAAATCGCGAGCCCGAGCGCGCCGAGCGCCGCCGCGCCGAGCAGTCCGGACGCGTATGCGGCCGGCTGGAACGTGGAAGGCAGCACGGGCTTGGGCGGCAAGTTGAACACTTCAGGCCGGTCGGGCAACAGGAAAAACGCGTTGAGCGGCCCGACGTCGCGCGTTTCAGCGCCGTCGACACCGTACAGGTGCGCTTCGCGGCCTTGCGCGCGCAACTTCGCGACGCGCGCTTCCGCTTTCGCGCGCAGCTCCTCGACCGGGCCGAACGTGATCGAATCGGTGGGGCACGCCTTCGCGCACGCCGGTTCCAGCCCGTCCTTCTGGCGGTCGTAGCAGAGCGTGCACTTCTGCGCGACGCCGGCTTCGGGCTGCACCGCCACGACGCCGAACGGGCAGGACGGCACGCAGTAGCCGCAGCCGTTGCAGACGTCGGGCTGCACGTACACGTCGCCGAACTCGTTGCGCACGATCGCGCCGGTCGGGCACGCCTCCAGGCACCCCGCGAACGTGCAGTGCTTGCACACGTCGGAGAGCATCATCCAGCGAGACGCCGCGGGCTCGACGCGGTCCATCTGCTCGACGAAGGCCACGTGGCGCCAGCTCGTGGCCGAGAGCCTGTCCGTGTTGTCGTACGAGTTTCCCGAAAACGCGTAGCCGTCGGCCGGGAGCTGATTCCATTGCTTGCACGCCACCTCGCACGCCTTGCAGCCGATGCACAGCGTGACGTCGGTGAAGAAGCCGGTGTCCGAGCTCACGGTATCACGCTACCCGCGAGCCGTTCGGGTCCAACCCCTTACGGCTGCACGGCGCGAACCAGCGTGATCCCACCGTACACCGCGGCTAGCCCGGCGACGACGCTACCGGCCGCGTAGGCCAGGCTCTGGGCGGTGAGGCCGGCAGCCCCGAGTCCGTACGTCTCGTACGCGAACGCCGAAAAGGTCGTGTAGCCGCCGAGAATGCCGGTTGCGAGGAACACGCGGACATAGGGGCTGAAGCCGGGCCGCGTCGCCGCCAGCTGCAGCACGACCCCCACGAGAAACGCCCCGCTGACGTTCACGACGAACGTGCCCCACGGAAAGCCCGGCCCGAATCGCGTTCCGAACCACGTCGAGACCAGGAAGCGAAAGACGGCGCCGAGTGCTCCGCCGGCCGCGGTCACCGCGACGGCGATCGAGAGATTCATCCCGGCGTGCGGTTCGGGCCGGGCCGTGGGCCCTACTCCTGCCCGAACGACCGGCGGGTGACGCAGGTCACCGACCGCGGACCTCCGTACAAAAGTCGCACTTGGGAGTGTCCGCGCCCGCGAAAGGGCGCAGAGGAGACGACGTCTTGGCGGCCTTTCTCGACCGTTCTCATTCGATTGCGGGTCCCGGCTTCAGCCGCTGGCTCGTGCCACCTGCGGCGCTCTGCATCCACTTGTGCATCGGCCAAGCGTATGCGTTCAGCGTCTTCAACAAGCCGATGGCGCAGCTGCTCTGCGCCGCGCAAAGCGCGTGCCCGCCGGCGACGGCCAAAGCCATCTCCACGATAGCGGGAGACTGGTCGATCCCGGATCTCGGGTGGATCTTCAGCCTCGCGATCGTGTTTCTTGGCCTCTCGGCCGCGGTGTTCGGCCGCTGGGTCGAACGCGTGGGACCGCGCATGGCGATGTTCACCGCGGCTGTCCTGTTCTGCGCCGGTTTGCTCGTCGCGGGCTTCGGCGTCTCGATCCACAATCTCGTGATCGTGTTTCTCGGCTACGGCGTGATCGGTGGGTGCGGTCTGGGCATCGGCTACATCTCGCCCGTCTCGACGCTGATCAAATGGTTCCCCGACCGGCCCGGGTTGGCGACGGGAACCGCGATCATGGGATTCGGCGGCGGCGCGCTGATCGGTGCACCGCTCGCGGTCGCGCTGATGAAACACTACAGCTCCCCGACCTCGAACGGCGTCGCGCCGACGATGATGACGATGGCCGCGATCTACTTCGTCTACATGATCGTCGGTTCGCTGCTCGTCCGGCTGCCCGCCCCCGGCTGGCGTCCCGCGGGCTACACGCCGCCGACCGTCGAGGCCGCAGCGGCACGCATGATGACGACGCGCAGCCTCGCCATGACGGAAGCGATCAAGACGCCGCAGTTCTGGCTGCTATGGGCGGTGTTGTTCCTGAACGTCACGGCCGGTATCGGCGTGCTCGGGCAAGCGTCGCTGATGATCCAGGAGATGTTCGGCGTGACGGTTGCCGCAGCGGCCGGCTTCGTCGGGCTGCTGAGCTTGTTCAACATGGGAGGACGGATCTTCTGGGCGTCCAGCTCCGACGCGCTCGGACGGAAGCGGACGTACATGATCTTCTTCGCTCTCGGCGCGGTGCTGTACGCGTTGACGCCGACCTTCGGGCACTGGCATGCGATCGCGCTGTTCATCCTGGGTTACGGGATCATCCTGAGCATGTACGGCGGGGGCTTCGCGACCGTGCCCGCCTACCTTCGGGACCTGTTCGGCACGCAGCAAGTCGGCGCGATCCACGGGGTGCTGCTGACGGCATGGTCGGCGGCCGGCGTCGCAGGACCGGTCCTCGTGAACTACATTCGGCAGTCCCAGCTCGACCACGGCGTCGCGAAAGCGGACGCGTACTCCGTCGTCATCTACATCATGGCGGGGCTGCTCGTCGTCGGCTTCATCTGCAACTTGATGATCAAACCGGTCACCGAGGAGCATTTCGCAAAAGCCACGCTCGCCGAAGCGACGGCGTAAGGAGCGCACGACATGGCACAAGATACGACGGCACCCGCGAATACGGCGCAGGTCATCTTCGGGTGGATCTGGGTCGGCATCCCGCTCGTCTGGGGCATCATCGTGACGCTCCAAAACGCAGCCAAGCTCTTCCAATGACGAGCTGAGCAGCGAACGAAAGAGGCCCGGGGAAACCGGGCCTCTTTTTTTGCGGCGGCTACAGGATCGCGGCCGCGACCTTTTCGCCTGCGCGCACTTTGACCGCGCAGAACTTGAATTCCGGGATCTTGCCGAACGGGTCGATCGCGTCGTTCGTGAGCAGGTTCGCCGCCGCTTCGTTGTAGACGAACGGCATGAACAGCGTGCCGCGCTGCATCCCGCGGTCTGCGCGCGCGTAGCCCGTCAGCGTCCCGCGCCGCGACTCGAGCGTGATCGGATCGCCCGCGGCGACGTTGAGCTTCGCGAGATCGTCCGGATGCACGCTGATCACGGGGTCGGGCTCGAGCGCGTCGAGCACGCTCGCGCGGCGCGTCATCGAGCCGGTGTGCCAGTGTTCGAGCTGCCGGCCCGTCGTGAAGATGTACGGGTACGCGGTGTCGGGCATCTCGTCCGCGTGCGTGTACGTCGCGGGCGCGAACAGCCCGCGGCCGCCGGCGCGCGGGAAGTCCTCGATGAAGATCACGGGTTCACCCGGATCGCCTTCGTGCTCGAGCGGATACGTGCACGAGCCCTCCGCCTCCAACCGTTCCCACGTGATCCCGGCGAGGCTGGGCATCGCGAGGCGGATCTCTTCGAACACGTCGGAAACGCCGGGGTAGTTCCAGTCGAGGCCGACGCGGCGCGCGATCTCTTGGATGATCCACAGGTCCTGGCGCGCATCGCCCGGCGGATCGAGCGCCTTGCGTCCCAGCTGCACCCGGCGGTCGGTGTTGGTGAACGTGCCGGTCTTCTCGGGAAACGCGGACGCCGGCAAGATGACGTCCGCGTAGCTCGCCGTCTCCGTGAAGAAGATGTCTTGCACGACGAGGTGCTCCAGCTTGGCCATCGCTTCGCGGGCGTGCTCGACGTTCGGATCCGACATCGCCGGGTTCTCGCCCATGATGTACATGCCGTGAATCACGCCGGCGTGCACCGCGTCCATGATCTCGGTGACGGTGAGGCCCGGTTTGGAATCGAGCTTCGTGTTCCAGAGCGCTTCGAACTTGCTGTGCGCAGCGGCGTTGTCGACGCGCTGGTAGTCGGGGAACATCATCGGGATCAGCCCGACGTCGGACGCGCCCTGCACGTTGTTCTGGCCGCGCAACGGGTGCAGCCCCGTACCCGGCCGGCCGATCTGGCCGGTGACGAGCGCCAGCGAGATGAGGCAGCGCGCGTTGTCGGTGCCGTGGATGTGCTGCGAGATCCCCATCCCCCAGAAGATGATCGCGGCCTTCGCTTTCGCGTACAGCCGCGCGACGTCGCGAATCATGCCCGCGTCGATGCCGGTGATCGGGGCGACCTTCTCCGGTGAGTACTCCTTGACGTTCTCGCGCAGCGCTTCGTAGTTCTCGGTGCGGTCGCGAATGAACGCCTCGTTCGCGAGCCCTTCCTCGATGATGACGTGCAGCATGCCGTTGAGCAGCGCCACGTCGGTGTCGCCGTTGAACTGCAGAAAATACGTCGCGTGGCGCGCGAGGTCGCTGCGCCGCGGATCCATCAGGATGATCTTCGTGCCGTTCTTCGCGGCGTTCTTCATGAACGTCGCGGCGACCGGATGGTTCACGGTGGGGTTCGCACCGATCACGATCGCTACGTCGGCGAGCGCGACGTCCTCGACCTGGTTCGACACGGCGCCCGAGCCGACGTCTTCGAGCAGCGCCGCGACCGACGACGCGTGGCACAGCCGCGTGCAATGGTCGACGTTGTTGGTTCCGAAGCCCGTGCGCACCAGCTTCTGGAAGAGGTACGCCTCTTCGTTGCTGCCCTTGGCGGAGCCGAAGCCCGCCAGCGCCTTCGCGCCGCGCGCGTCGCGAATCGCGCGCAGCTTGCCGCCCGCGAGCTCCAACGCTTCTTCCCAGGTCGCCTCGCGGAACGTGTCCCACATCGCGTCTGGATCCAGCAGCGCGGCGCTCTTCGGGACGCCCTCTTTGCGGATCATCGGCTTCGTGAGGCGCTTGGGGTTGTGCACGTAGTCGAAGCCGAAACGGCCTTTGACGCAGAGCCGGCTCGCATTCGACGGGCCGTCGCGACCCTCGACGTAGATGATCTTGTCGTCCTTGATGTTGTACGTCAGCAGACAGCCTACGCCGCAGTACGGGCACGCGGAGTCGACCTTCTTGTCGGGCACGAGCAGCGCGACGCCGTTGGCAGGCGTCAGCGCGCCGGTGGGACACGCCTGCACGCACTCGCCGCACGCGACGCACGTACTCGCGCCCATCGGATCGTCGAAGTCGAACACGATCTTCGCGTGCTCGCCGCGCCAGGCGTAGCCGATGACGTCGTTGACCTGCTCTTCGCGGCACGCGCGCACGCAGCGCCCGCACTGAATGCACGCGTCCAGGTTCACCGACATCGCCGGGTGCGATAGGTCCGGCGTCGGCTGGTGCCGCTGCGGGTAGCGCGGCGTCGTCACGCCGAGCTTGGCGGCCCAGACGTCGAGCTCCGACTCGCGCTTGTAGGGCGACGCGGTCTGCCCGGGCATGTCGGTGAGCAGCAGTTCGGCGACGAGCTTCTGCGACGTGACGGCGCGGGCACTCGTGCTCGTGACCGTCATCCCTTCGCTGGGCCGCCGGCAGCACGACGGCGCGAGCGCGCGTTCGCCGTCGATCTCGACCATGCACACGCGGCAGTTGCCGTCGGGGCGATAACCCTCTTTGTAGCACAGCCGCGGGATCTCGACGCCGAGCCGGTCGGCCGCCTGCAGGATCGTCTCGTCCTCACCCGCGGCGACCGGCATCCCGTTGAGCGAGAAGTTGACCACGCTATTGGACCTCGTGCGGAAAGTATTTGTACACGGAGAGGAACGGATTCGCGGCCGCCTGGCCCAGGCCGCAGATCGACGCGTCGATCATGACGGTCGAAAGATCGGTGAGCAGCGCCTTGTCCCACGCGTCGTTTTCCATCAGCGCGACCGCCTTCGCGGTGCCGACTCGGCACGGCGTGCACTGGCCGCACGACTCTTCACGGAAAAAGCGCAGCATGTTCAGCGCCGCATTCTTTGCGTTATCCTTGTCCGACAGCACGATGATCGCTGCCGAGCCGATGAAGCACCCGTACTTGTTGAGCGTGTCGAAATCGAGCGGGATGTCGTCCATCGAAGCGGGCAGGATGCCGCCGGAAGCGCCGCCCGGAAAATACCCGTAGAACGTATGGCCGGGCAGCATGCCGCCGGCGTATTCGCCGAGCAGCTCGCGCATGGTGATGCCGGCGGGCGCGAGATGAACGCCCGGCTTTTGCACGCGACCGCTCACGGAGAACGAACGCAAGCCCTTGCGGCCGTTGCGGCCTTGCGAAGCGAACCATTCGGCGCCGCGCTCGACGATCTCGCGCACCCAGAATAGCGTCTCCATGTTGTGCTCGAGCGTCGGGCGGCCGAAAACCCCGACTTGCGCGACGTACGGCGGGCGCAGCCGCGGCATCCCTTTCTTCCCTTCGATCGACTCGATCATCGCGGACTCTTCGCCGCAGATGTACGCGCCCGCGCCGCGGCGCAGGTGGATCGGCGGCAGCGGCACCGGCGAGCGCGCTTGCAGCTCCGCGATCTCGGCCGTCAGGATCGTTCGCGCGGCGGCGTACTCGTCGCGCAGGTACACGTAGATCTCCGCGATGCCGACCGCCCACGCGGCGATCAGCATCCCTTCGAGAAAGCGGTGCGGGTCGCGTTCGAGATACCAGCGGTCTTTGAACGTGCCGGGCTCGCCTTCGTCGATGTTGACGGCCATCAGCCGCGGCGCCGGTTCGGCGCGGACGATCTTCCACTTGCGCCCCGCCGGGAAGCCCGCGCCGCCCAGCCCTCGCAGGCCCGCATTCTCCATCGTCGCGATGACGTCGTCCGCGGTACGCTCGCCGGACACGCACGCTTTGAGCAGCGCGTAGCCACCCGCCTCCGCGTAGCGGTCGTAGCCGATGTACGACGGTACGGCTGCGGCCAGCGCTTTGGCCTCGAGCGCTTCGTCGACCGCGGCGACCGTCGCATGGTCGACGGGATTCTGGTTCACCACCGCGACCGGAGCGGTATCGCAGCGCCCGACGCACGGCGCCGGGATCACGCGAACGCCGTCGCCGTAGCCGCCGTTGCGCAGCATCCGCAGCAGCGTCTGCGCGCCGGCCATCTCGCACGACAGCCCGTCGCACACGCGCACGGTGACCGCCGGGGGCGCGTGTTCGCCTTCCTTCACCACGTCGAAGTGATGGTAGAAGGTCGCGACCTCGAACACTTCCGCCGGCGCGAGGCGCATCTCTTCGGCGAGCGCGTTGAGGTGCGCGGCCGAGATCGCGTGGTAGCGATCCTGGATCTTGTGGAGATGCTCGATCAGCAGGTCGCGGCGGCGCGGCTCGTCACCGAGCAGCGCACGCACCTCTTCGAGGGCCGCCGGGTCGAGCTGCCGGCCGCGGCCCTGGCCGCGGCGTTTCTTACGCCGTCCCTCTGCGCCGGCGACGGGCATGGCCCGGGCGGCTTGCCCGAGCGGCACGCCGCCGATGATGTCGATCGTCTCCAAACAGGCCTCCCCGAACGTTGGCATCCGGTATTTTGTACACCAGCGATTCGTGCCTTGCGCCCGGAGCCTCCGGCGGACCCGGGTCAGCCCGGCGGCGTCGTCCCCGGGGGCGCGATCGCGTCGAAGCTGCCACCCTCGGCGAGCGCCTCACCCTCGTTGAAGGGTTCGCGCTCGTGTTCCGGCGTTTCGGCGGGCTCGTGGAAGGCCGTTTTCGGCCGCTCGGTTGCCGGCCGGCCGACGACCGACGCGCTCTCGGGGCCGCTCTCGGGCGGCGTGGTGCCCGTACCACGATCGCTGTCCACCACCGGGTCGGGGCCGCGCTCAGGTTGATTCGCCATGCTGGCCGTTA
>CAWCRI010000009.1:0-31694 GCA_963797935.1 Vulcanimicrobiota bacterium | reverse complement strand
ACTACTACAAGTCCGAGGCGATCCGCTTCGCTTGGGAGTTTCTGACGACCGTCATGAAGGTCGATCCCACGAAGTCTACGTCACCGTGCACACGTCCGACGACGAAGCGCAGCGGCTCTGGGAGAACGAGATCGGGCTCGATCCCGCGCGCATCACGCGCTGGGACGAAGACAACTTCTGGACGATGGGTCCGACCGGCCCGTGCGGACCGTGCAGCGAGATCTTCTACGACACCGGCGCCGGAGCACGCGTCCGGGCCCGACGACGACGGTCCGAACAAAGGCGACCGCTACGTCGAGATCTGGAACGTCGTGTTCCAGCAGTACAATCGCGGCGCCGACGGCAAGCTGACCGATCTGCCGCGCAAGGCGATCGATACCGGCGCGGGATTCGAGCGCATGCTCGCGGTCGCCAACGGCAAGGTCTCGATGTACGAGACCGATCTTGTTCACCGACCTCATCGCGGCGCAGCCGCCGGTCGGACAGACGTCGCTGCCGCCGCCCGAGCAGCTCGTGCGGCGGCAGATCATCGCGGATCACGCGCGCGCGGCGACGTTCCTGATCGCGGACGGCGTGTACCCGTCGAACACCGAGCGCGGGTTCGTGCTGCGCTTCTTGATCCGGCGCGCGATTCGCAACGGGCGGCTGCTGGGTTATCCGCGCGAGTTCATGGCCGAGCTCGCGAGCGCCGTCGTCGCGTCGCTGGAGAGCGGCTATCCGGAGCTGCGCGCGCGCTTGAGCGACGTGCAGAACGCCTTGCGCACCGAAGAAGCGGGCTTCATGCGCACGCTCGATCGCGGCAGCGAGCTGCTCGAAGCGCTGATCGCCGACGCGCTCGACGACTGCACGATGCTGATCTCCGGCGAAGACGCGTTCGTGCTGCACGACACGTACGGCTTTCCGTACGAGCTCACGCGCGAGATCGCGGCGGAGCGCGGCGTCGCGGTCGACAGCATCGCGTTCGAGCGCAAGATGGACGAGCAGCGGCAGCGCGCGCGCGCCGACGCGGCGAGCAAACGCGGCGTCGTCACCGTGACCGACGTGCCGACGCTGTCGTCGGCGTTCGAAGGCTACGGCGGGCTCGAAGCGGACGGCACGGTGCAGGCGATCCTCGTCGGCGGCAAGCCGGTCGAATCGATCGAGGCGGGCGCGGAAGCGCAGATCCTGCTCGACCGCACGTCGTTCTACGCGGAGAAGGGCGGCCAGGTCGGCGACCACGGCCGCATCACGCACGGCGACGCGGTGTTCGAAGTGACCGACACGCAGTTCGTCGGCGAAGCGATCGCGCACCACGGCCGCCTCGTCAGCGGTTCGCTCGCGACGGGCGACGCCGTGCACACGAGCGTCTATCCCGAGTGGCGCGAGGAGATCCGACGACACCACACGTCGGCGCACTTGCTGCAGCGCGCGCTCAAGGACGTGCTCGGCGACGACGTCGTGCAGGCCGGCTCGTGGGTCGGCGTCGACCGCATGCGGTTCGACTTCCGCAGCCCGGCCGGCGCGCTGTCGCCGCGGCAGAAGCGCGCCGTGACGCAGCGCGTCAACGAGCTGATCCGCGAAGACCACCATCAGCAGATGAACGAGCTGCCGATCGAGGAGGCGAAGGCGACCGGCGCGATCACGATGGCGGGCGAGAAGTACGGCGACCGCGTGCGCGTCGTCGCGTTCGGGCCGGCGGTGGAGTTCTGCGGCGGCACGCACGCGCACACCACCGGCGAGCTCGGCATGTTCGTGCTGCTCAGCGAAGGCTCGATCGGCAGCGGCGTGCGCCGCATCGAAGGCATCGTGTCCAAAGCCGCGGAGCGGTACGTCGAGCAGCAGCAGGACACGCTCGCGACGCTGAGCGAAGCGCTGTCGGCGAAACCCGACGAGCTCGTGGAACGCGTCGAGCGCCTGCAAACCGACGTGCGCGATCTGCAGAAGGCGATGGCCGAGATCAAGGCGCGGCTCGCGTCGGCGGACGCGGCGACGTACGCCGATGCCGCCGAAAAAGTCGGCCCGACGCAAGCGGTCGCCGCGGTCGTGCGCGAAGCGAACGCGGAGGCGCTGCGCACGCTCGGCAACGCGATTCGCTCGCGGCTGCGCTCGGGCGTGGTGGCGTTGGTCGGCACCGACGACGGCACCGCGTCGCTGTTCGCGAGCGCGAGCGACGACGCCGTGAAGGCGGGCGCGCACGCCGGCAACCTCGTCAAAGCCGCCGCACCGCTCATCGGCGGCAAAGGCGGCGGCGCGCCCGCGCAAGCGCAAGGCGGCGGCAAGGATCCGTCCGGCGCCGAGGCCGCGCTCGCCGCGATGCGCGACCTGCTCGCCCAGCAGCTGACGTGATCGCATTGCTCGCCGCGGCGCGCCGTCGCCGCGGCGACCGTCGCGCCTGCGCCGACCGCCACGCCGACGCCCGCGCCGGATGCCGTCGTCGCGAAGTACGCGGCGGCGCTGAAAGCGCTCAAAGAGCCGCGCGTGTTCAGCGTCGACTACACCATCGAGCAAACGGGGACGCGCTCGCTCGAGCAAACGCACCGCATCTATCGCAGCGGTACCGACGAGCGCGACGAGACGATCGCGGTCAACGGCACGCGCCCGACGTCGCCGCTCGTGCGCATCTTCCGGCGGCGCCCGTACCGCTACACGATCGCCGCGCTCGCACCGAAGCCTGCGGCCTACGACTTCAGCTACGCCGGCCCGCACAAGGACGGCAAGCACGTCGACTACGTCTTCGCGCTCACGCCGAAGAAGGCCGCGCCGCGCTTCGCGTTCACGCAAGTCGTCATCGACGGCGTGACGTTCTTGCCGGCTTCGATATCCTTCGTGACGGACCAGCACGCGGGGCAGGGCCAAGTGACGTTCGCCAAGTCAGACCGCTGGTGGGTCGCGCGCAACGCGGCCGCGCAAGCGAACGTCCCGGGCGGCATCGCACGCGAACGCCTCACGTTCTCGCGCTGGCGCTTCCCGGTAACGTTGCCGCGCTCGACGTTCGCCGCCCCCCGCCCGCTCCCAACACCCTCGCCCGCCTTGCCCTAGAACCGGGTCCCCTCGCGGCGGCGTAGGGGATGCATGAGAACAGCGCTCCTCGGCGCCGTGGCGCTCCTCGCGCTTACGGCTGCCGCCCCTTCCCCCGGGGCCGAAACCGCAAAAGCCCCGTCCAGCGGCGCCGTGGTGCACATCCGCGACGACGCCTTCGTCCCCGCGTCGATCACGGTCAAGGCCGGCGACAAGGTCACGTTCGTCAACGACGACGACGATGCGCACACCGCGACCGCCGACGACATGTCGTGGGACTCCGAAGGCCTCAACCAAGGCCAGAAGTGGACGCATGCCTTCGCGAAGGCGGGTAAGATCGCATACCACTGCACCGTCCACCCGATGATGCACGGGACCCTCGTCGTGCGGAGCGCGACGTGAAGCGGCGCGATTTCGTCGGCCACGTCGCGTGGACCGGCGCGGGACTTCTCTACGTGCTCGGTGCCGACGGCATCGTGCGCGCAACGGCGGACGCGTCGCCGAAGTCGTTCGGCTTCGTGCAGATCAGCGACAGCCACATCGGCTACACCGGTCCGGCCAACGACGACGTGCGCGGCACGCTGGCGAAAACCGTCGCGGACATCAACGCGCTGCCGGTGCAGCCGGCGTTCGTCATCCACACCGGCGACGTCACGCACTTGAGCAAGGCGACGGAGTTCGACGACGCGCGTGCCGTGCTGAGCACGCTGCGCGCGCCGCTGATCACGATCCCCGGCGAGCACGACGTCATCGGCGCCGAAGGTCCCAAGCGCTACGCCGCGGCGTTCGCGCGCAAAGAGGCGGCGGGCCGCGGCTGGTCGGCGTGGGATCAAGGCGGGATCCATTTCGTCGCGCTGATCAACGTCGGCGAGGGCGAGACGATGGGCATGCTCGGCGACGAACAGCTCGGGTGGCTCGCGAACGATCTCAACGCGCGCAAGACCGACACGCCCGTCGTGGTGTTCGGGCACGTCCCGCTGTTCGCCGCGGCGCCCGAATGGGGCTGGACGACGAGCGACGGCACGAAAGCCATCTCCCTCTTACGACGCTTCGACGCCGTCACCGTGCTCAACGGCCACATCCACCAGGTCCTCGAGCACCAGGACGGCGCGATTCGCTTCGCGACCGCGCGTGCCACGGCGTTCCCGCAGGCCGCGCCCGGCACGCCGAACGCGAAGCCCGGCCCGCTCAAGGTCGCCCCGGAGTCGCTGCTGGGCGTCCTCGGCTACCGCACCGTCGAGGTCGCCGGCCGGGCGGCATGGCAAGACCGCACGCTAGCGCAGGGCTGACGCTCGTCGAAGCGCGTCCGATGGCGCTCGACGAGCCCGCCTTCGACCTCGCCTACCGCGCGTACGCGCCCCGGCTGCGCGCGGTCGCGTACGACGTCGTGCGCGACCGCGACGCGGCCGAGGACGTCGTCCACGGCGCGCTCGTACGGGTGTGGAGCGCCGGTGCCTACAAGCCGGACCGCGGCGCGCTGCTGCCGTTTCTCATCGCGTGCGTGCGGCGCGAAGCGTTCGACACGCTGCGCGGCGCGAAACGGCGCCATCTGCGCGAGGTCCGCGCGGCCGACGATCCCGTCATGCCGGACGAGACCGCGTCGATCGATCCGGTCGAAACGCGCCGCGTGCGGCACGCGCTCGACGCGCTGCCCGACACGCAGCGCGACGTGATCCTGCGCGCGTACTACGGCCACCGCACGCTCGCCGAAGTCGCGCAGGACACGAACACTCCCCTCGGCACCGTCAAGAGCCGCCTCGCCGGCGCGCTGCGCCGGCTGCACACCACGCTTTCCGGAGAACCCTCATCGTGAACCATCTCGACGACGACGCCGAGCTCTACGCTCTCGGCCTGACCGATCGCGAACGCGACGCGGAGATCGAAGCGCACCTCGCCGCCTGCGACGCCTGCCGCGCGCGCGTCGTCGCCGCCGAGTCCGCGGCCGCGGCGCTGGCCGCGACGCTGCCGCCGATGCCGGCCGCGGCACCGCGCCGCTCGTGGTGGGCCGGCGCCGCAACCGCCGCGGCGCTCGTCTTCGCGGCGTCGACGGCGTTCGAAAGCGTGTACGTCCATGACGCTTCCGCGCAGCTCGCGCGCACCGACACCGCGCTCGGCGCGATCGCGTCGTCGCACTTCGGGCACACGACGCTGACGTCGGAATCCGGCGTCGTCGCGAAGGCGCTCTACGCGCGCGACGGCGCGTGGTACTACGTCGTCGCGACGAACGCCGCGCCCGGCGCGCACGTCGTGCTGCACCGCGGCGCGGAGTCGACCGACCTCGGCGCGCTCGACGCGGGTTCGCCCGCGACGCTGTTCGCGCGCGGCCTCGGCCACGCCGACGCGATCGACGTCGTCGCAAACGGGCGCGTCGTCGCGCACGGCGCGCCCGTCTACTAGACGGCCGTCAGTGCGTCGGGCCTCCGTCGCGCGGGGGCCGCGGGTCCGCGTGCTGCACGGCGCGCATCACGCGCGCCGCGCGCAGCGCCGCGGTCGGCGGCGGCGACGCACCGTTGTACGTGTAGTAGTTGCGCAGACCGTCCATGACTTGCAGCGAGTAACCCGTTGAGCCGAACGCGGGTCCGTCGAACGGTTCTTCCGGCTTGATGTTGCGGAACCAGTACGCAATGTCGTGCGGCGGCGGCGTCGCCGGCGGCGTGGGCATCGGGATCGGAGCGAACATCCCGCTGCCGCCGGCGGTCGGCGATTTCAGGCTGACCTCGGCCGTCGCATGGCACGACATGCACGCCGATTTCGGGTTGTCGACGGGGCCGTTGAGACGGCCTTGATAGCCGTAGTGCAGCATGTGCACGTCGGGGTTGAGCCACGTCTCCTTGAGACCGGAGGTGTATGCCGCCGGGGATGACGGTGCCGGCGACGACGGCGGCGTGTAGCCTGGGTCGTTGCCCCACATCAGGCCCACGGGCGCGACGTTGCGCCACACCTTGCCGAGCGCCGGACCGGTGTAGCCCGGACCGCCCGCGGCGACGAACGTGCCGAAGAACCAGCCGGTCGGACCGGCGCGATGGTCTTTCACCGCGATGTCGATCTGCAGCAGACGCACCTTGCCGATGACGCGCGGCGGCGGCGTCCCGCCGGGCTTCGGCTTTTTCGGCAGCGCGTGCAGATCGGCGTACACGTACGCGTCCCACGCGGGCGCGTCTTTGAGGAACGGCACTTCCGCGACCGAGCCGGTCGTGAACAGCAGCTTCGCGGCGACGGTGCCTTCGGGGACGGGAACCGCGGCGGTGATGCTCGGCTGCGCACCGGCCTTCGCGCGCCACGGCGCCCACACGCGGCGGATCACCGTCGCGCCCGGTGCGTTGTAGAAGCCGACGGCGTAGTTCATCCAATACGATTTCTGCTCCGGCGCGAGCTCGCCGGGCGGTGACACGCGCTCCACCGTGAGACCGTGCACGAACTCGCGGCCGAACGCGCCGAGATCTTGGAACGGCGCGTTATACCAGCCGCGCACGTGGTTGAGCTTCGGCTCGAAATCGTTCTCGATCGAGCCGCGGTGAATGTTGCCTTCGTAGAAATACGCGAGCACCGCGCGCGTGTACGCACCCGGGTTCGTCTTCGGGTCGATGCGCAGCCACGGTGCCTTCGGATCGAGGCGCGCGGTTCGCGGATAGTTCTGCGCGAGGCGGAACACGTGGCCGCTGTACGGCGGCGTGGTGGCCGGCGGCGCCATCGCCGCATCGCAGAACGGCGTGTTCCACGTATTGCACGTGCCTGCGATGTACGCGGGCGATGCGGCCGTTCGCAAATACGCGGGTTGGCGCGCCGACAGCGCGGCCGCGGTGCCCGCGAACGCGACGCACAGCGCGACGAACGCGATGCGACCCCGGCGGGGCCCAAGAGAAAGACGTGGCGCCATCAGAGAGCCTCCGGTCGAGCGTGCGTTCGGACGCTGTTCTGCGCGCCGGGAGACGCTCCTTTGCGCTGCCTGTTCAGGCGAGCGCGCTGGAATCAGTTACAGCGCTTGGCCGTCGGTCGACGCGCGCAACGCACCGAGGTGATCGTTCACGCACTCTTCGATGAGCGTCCACCGTCCGTCGTGCACGTCGAAGACTGCATACGCGCCATTCTCCACGGGCGTCTTCCAAAAGTCTTCCAGCCCGCGCGACGTCGCGTCGACGAGCGCGACGCGCACCACCGCGTCGTGCGTCACGACGAGCGCCGGCGTGTTCGGGGCGAACGACGCCGCGAAGTCGCGCCAGCGCGCGAGCACCTGCACGATGGTCTCGCCGTTCTCGAACGCGACGTGCGCGGGGTCGTGGCGCCATGCATGGTAGCGCGCAGGATCGTTCGCGGCGAGCTCGTCGCGGTAGCGGCCTTCCCACGTGCCGTGCGCGATCTCGATGAGACGCTCGTCGGTCTCGACGGGCACGCCGGCGCGTTGCGCCGCATGGCTGCGCGGTCGCGACACAGCGCCGCAGCGGCGAGCTGACGACGCGGCCGATTCCGGCGCGCTGCATCGCGTCCGCGAGCGCGTGTGCTTGCCGCACGCCGAGCGGGCTCAGCTCCGACTCGAGCCGGCCTTGGTAGCGGCCGGCGACGTTCCACATGGTCTCGCCGTGCCGCGCGACGTACACGCGCACCGCCGTGCCGTTCGGGCGCCGCCGTGAACCTTCCCGGCCGCGCCGCCGACGCAGCGGCATGGAAGCGGTGCGCGACGATGCGGTCATGGCCGAGATCAACATCACGCCGTTCACGGACGTGCTGCTGGTGCTGCTGATCATCTTCATGATCCTCGCGGCGCTCGTCGCGCCGCCGGGCTTCGAGAAACAGCTTCCCGATCGGGGGACCGTGCCGCCCACGAGCACCGTCAAGGCGCGCACGATCGAGGTCGTGGTGAACGAGCGCGGCACGATCTTCGTCGACGGCAAACCGTCCGGCGAACGCGCGCTCTACACCGATCTGCTCGACACTGTGCGCCGCCGCGGCCGGCTGCACGTCGCGCTCGCCGCCGACGTGAAAGCGCCGTACTCCGCGATCATTCGCATCCTCGACGCGGCGAAGGTCGCGGGCCTGGACGACGTGGGCTTCGTGACGTCATGAAGCGCAACTACCTCGCGTACGGCTTCGCGATCTCGATCGCCGTGCACCTGATCGTGCTGCCGTTCGTGCGCCCGATACCGACGGTCGCGCAAGAAGAGCCGATCCCGCCGGTGCACATCGACCATCACCTGCCGACGCCACCGCCTACGCCGCCGCCGACACCGACGCCGCGGCCGACGCAGCAACCGACGCTGCCGCCGCACGCGACGCCGCCGCCGCACGCCGCGCCGCCGCGCCAACTGCTCATCCATCCGCCGCACCAAGACGCGCACCCGCACACCGGAGCGGGTGAGCCCGCGAACACGCACACGCACGGCGATCCGAATGCGCCGCCGGCTGCGCCGGGGAGCCCGGGGCCGGCGGCGGTCGTCGACGCGCCGCCGGCCGCACCGCCGCCAACACCGACGCCGACGCCGCATCCCATGCCGACGCCGCTGTCGTGCACGCGGCCGAACGTCGCGCCCGCCACGCTGCGCGCCGCGCCGCCGGACACGCCATCGATGGCGCAACAGCAAGGGATCAGCGGCGTCGTGCAAGTCGTGGTGTCGCTCGACACGCAAAGCCGCATCACCGGTACGCGCGTGCTGACCTCGCCGAGCGCGATCCTGAACCAAGCCGCGTTGTCGGCGGCGCGCGATTCGCAGTTCCGGACCGAGATCAAGAACTGCGAACCGGTCGCCGCCGACTACATCTTCACCGTCGACTTCACGTCACAGTGAACGGGATCAGACGGGCTCGCCGCCGTCGACCTGGATGATCCCCATCATGCCTTTGTCCTCGTGATCGAGCATGTGGCAGTGGAACACCCAGCGCCCCAGCGGCACCTTTGTGAAGTCGATCTCGATCTCGGTCTTGGTCGGCAGCACCCACGGCGTGTACGTGTTGTCCGTCCGCTTCACGCACGTCTTGCCGTCGGGCTGCATGATGCACGGCGTTCCGGGCAGCAGCGGCGTCGTGTCCTCGAAGACCTTCGTCTGCAGCGGTTCGAACGGGTTGTTGAGCGTCACGAACGTGAGCTGGTGGATGTGGAATGCGTGGATCTGCGTGGCCGCGTTCACCAGCGTCCAGTGCTCGACGTACGGCGGTGACGTCGGCGTGCGCTTCGGCCGGTGCACGTGGATCGTCGGCATGACGTATGTATCGTGCGACCCCGCCGCCGGCGGGCTGAGCGTGAACGGCTCTTCGACGAACGCGTTGGCCGTCAGGTGGAACGGATCGTCGCCGGAGGTCTCGGTGACGTAGAACCCGTCCCAGTACTGCTGGAACGTCAGCACGCGATGCGGCCGCTGCGCCTCCGGTGCGAGCGATCTCAAGAACGCGTCTGCGGCGGTCAGGCGAGCTGCGTTCGCGAGACGCGGTGCCGGCGCCGCGGCGGCGCGAGCCACGGCACCCGCGGCAATGGCTTTGGTCGGATGGATCACGAGGACGTCGCGCGACGGCGTCGCGTCGCCGTTGTTGCCGGCGCAGAAGTCGCCGTCGGCGACGATGATCTGATCGTTCGCCGAGCGCGCGACGTCGATGTCGAGCCGGCCGCCGGGCGGGACGAGGACGGCGCGCCGGTTGACCGCGAGATGGTTGTTGCCCACGTCGACGCCGTCGCGCGCGACGACCACGAGGTTGCGCTGTTGGCGCGCGCCGCCGACGACCTCGAACTGCTTCACGTGGAGGTAGCCGTTCGCGCTCGCGTCGATGATGCGGTAGCGCTCGTGCGCGCCCGCCGCGTGCCACGTCTGCGGGATGCGAATCTGCTTGTCGCCGGTGACGGGGATGCGCACGCCGTCGACGGTCATCGGCTGATACGTCGAGCCCGGTGAAGGCGTGCTGCCGTGGCAATCCGCGCTCTGGTTGCCGTTGCCGGTCGGCGTGTACCAGGCCGGCGGATTGCGCGGATCGACGTTCGGAACCGGCGTCGGTGCGCCGGCGGGCGCCGGCGTGACGGGGTGCGATGCTGCGAGCTCTTGCGCGCGGTGCGCTTTTTGCACGGCTTCGCTGGTTTGGCCGGCGGGAACGAGATCTTTGACGATGAGAACGCGCCCTTCGTAGCGCGGCTGCGACGCGTCGTGCGGCGATGATTGTGACGGCCGCACGATGACGAGCGCGCCGGCGAGGCCGCCGCTCACCTGCACTTCGGCGACGTGGTGCATGTGCGTGTGGTACCAGTACGTTCCCTCGGCTTGATTGACGTACAGCGGGATGTGGAACTTGCACGTGCGGTTCGGCGCCACGATGGTGGAGCGGAAGACGTTGTCTTCGAGCGGGTCGGTGTCCAAGCCGTGGAAGTGGAGGTTGGTGTCGCCCTGGTGCGGCGGCGTCACGTCCCCGTGCGGAAAGTACGGGTCGACGGAGCGCTTGTGGTCGAGGTACGTCAGGAACGGGCTCGACGGAAACGTTTTGGTGGGATTGGGCGTGGGCCACGTCTGCGCGGTCGGCGACATCGGCGGCGGCGTGGGTCCCGTGTCGAGCACGGGGCACGGCGGATTTCCTTGCGGCGGCGGCGTGTTCGCCGCCATGTGCATGCCGTGTGCCATCGACGACGCCCCCGCCGGCGGCTGGAGCCGGTTGATCAGCGTGATGTCGAAATAGTCGGGGAAATTGCGCGCGACGATCGTCGGCGCTTCGCGATACGGAGCGGTCGGGCTCTGCTTGTAGCAAAAGCGCGTCCCGTCTTGGAACGCGTACAGCGTGATGTTGTGCGGATCCGGCGCGACGGGCGGGTCCTCGACGATGCTCGAGGGGTTCGGCGCGACGGCGCACGGGTGCGCCGCCGCTTGGGCCGCCGCCGGTTGGCCCGGCGTCTGCGAACGCACCGCGACCGGCAGTGCGAAGGCGATCGTCAGCGCCGCGGAGACCGCGACCGGCATGACGACCATGCCGCGTTGCAATGGCATCGAGATACTCCCCTCAGTACAGGTGGACGACGCCCATCATGCCGTGGTCTTCGTGAAACAGCATGTGGCAGTGAAACACGAACGTGCCTTTGTCGACGTTGGTGAAGTCGATCTTGATCTGCGTGAGGCTCGGTTTCAGGTACGGATAGCCGGGCTGCGCCGGCGGCGCGCCGGGCGGCGGCGGCGCGAGCGCGGCGCCCGGCAGCGCGATGCTGTCGAGGAACACGCGCTGCGACGTCGCGGGCTCGTACGCGCTCACCAGCGCGACGAATGTGAGCTGGTGGATGTGGAACTCGTGCGCTTCGGCGACCGCGTTGTACAGGTTCCACACCTCGACGGTCTTCTGCGGCGGCGGCAGCTTCTTCACCCAGACGTCGGCCTGGTAGCGCGACTCCGCCGGCAGCGGTGACGGGCCGGGCGGCGCCGCAGCCGGCCGCAGCCAGAACGGGTGCTCGTGCCAAGCCGCGGGCAGCGGCTGCGGCATGCTGCCGGTCTCGGTGACGTAGAACTGGCCGTCGTCGTAGTTCGTGAACGTGATCGCGCGGTGCTGTCCCGTGACCGGCGCACTCTGCGCGAACACGTCGGCGAACGTCGGCGTGCTGGCGGAGACGTGCGGGCGCGCCGCGTTCGCGGCGGCCGCCGGTGCAGCGGCGGCGAGCATGCCGGATCGCTGCGTGGTCTGAATCGTCACGATGCCGCGCGACGGCAGGCCGGTGAACGACAGATAGCCCAGGCAGAACGGCGCGACCGCTTGCGCGCCGATGATCGTGCCGCGGAAGCCGGGCTTGATGAAGATGTCGGCGCGGTTGGACGGCCCGAGGAACACGTTCGCGCGCGTCACCGCGTCGGGTTTGCTCGGATCGACGCGGCCGCGGTCGAGGTCCCAGTCGACCGGCACGCCGTCGCGCCCCAGCACGGTCATCGGCTGGTACGTGCCGTTCGCATCGATCACGCGCAGGTTGAGATAGGCGTCCGACGCCGCGTTGACGACGCGATAGACCATGCCGGGTCCGTGCGGATTTTGATAGACCGTCGGCACCGCGGCGTTGTGCGCGAGCGAGGCGTCCGACGTGCCGACGGGGATGCGCACGCCGTTGACGCCGAGGTTGTCTTTGACGGGCGTGATCTTGCACGGCGTGGGCGGCATCGGCGACGGGAACTTCGGCCCCGACGGTTCGGCCGGCGGGTTGAACGGATCGAACGGCGGTTGCGCGCCGTTCGCCATGGCGCGCACCATCCGCTTCGCGGGCGCGTTGCGCCGCTGCTGATCGAGCTGCTGTTCCAAGCCGGCCGCGGGGCCGTTGTAGTTCTTCACGAGCAGCACCGTGTCGGGCAGCTGCGGCCCGGCTGCGACCGGCAGCACGACGAGCGTCCCGGCGAGCCCGCCGCCCACCTGCGCCTCGGCGAGGCCGTGCAAGTGCGAGTGGTACCAGTAGCTCCCCGGCGGCTGGTTCGCGCGCACCTTGAAGGTGTAGGTGCACACGCCGTTCGCCGTTTGCGCCACCGACTTGAACACGTTGTCGACGTCGGGCTCGACGTGCCACCCGTGCGTGTGGAAGTTGGTGTTGTTCATGATCATGTCGTCCGGCGCCATCGTCGCGACGACGCGCTTGCGGCCCGCGTATCCCGGCGCCGATGGCGGCGGCAGCGCGGCGCGCTCGTAGTCGAGCAGCGCGCACTTGTCGGGCGCGTATGCTTGCGGCGACGGCGACGGGTCGGGCCCGATTTGGGGGGAGATCTTGTCGACCAGCTTCATCGTGAAGCTGCGGCCGGCGCGCACCACGATCGTCGGCGCGTCGATGTACGGCCTGCCGTTGAGCGGGTCGAGGTAGCAGAAGAGCTTGCCGCCGGGAGCGCCGACCACGTCGAGCTCGAACGACGACCGGCGCTGGGTGTCGATCACCGGCGGCAGCGGCAGCGCTCCGCCCGAAACGGGGTTCGGGCCGCACGGCGCCGCGGAAGCGGACGTCGCCGTTGGCGCCGGTGCGGGCGGCGTGCTTTGCGCGACGACGGGAACGGCGGAGACGGTGGTCGTCGCGGCGACGACTCCTAGCGCGACGAAAAACGAGATCGGCGTACGTACACCCAAGTCGGATCTCCCAATGACGGCGGTGACCGTCTCCTTGCCCGTCGCCTAAGGCGATTCCCTCGGCTCAGACCGCCAGCGAGCGCACCGAGGCCACGCCCGGGATCGCGCGCAGCGCCGCGAGCGTCGCTTCGCCGGCGGGGCGATCCGTGGAGAGCACCATGATCGCGTCGCCGCCGACGGTGTTGCGCGAGACTTGCATCGTCGAGATGTTCACCTGCGCGTCGCCCAGCAGCGTGCCGACGCGCCCGATCATGCCCGGTACGTCGGCGTGCTGCGTGATCAACATCGCGCCGGACGGGGTGGCGTCGATCTCGTAGCCGTCGAGCTCCACGATGCGCGGCGAGCCGCCGATCGAGGTGCCCGTGATCGTCGTGTCGCCCGCGACCACGCGCAGCGACGACGCATACGATGCCGCATACGACGACGCGCTCGCGTCGCCGCGCGCGGTGACGGTGATGCCGAGCTCGCGCGCGATGGCTTCGGCATTGACGACGGACACGCGGCGGGCGGTCGTCGCCTGCAGCAGCCCGCTCAAGAACGCGCGCGTGAGCGGCTCCGGCGCGGCATCCGCGAGCGCGCCGCCGAGCACGAGCGCGAACGCCGGCATGCGCGGCGGCCGCGCGAACTGCGGGTAGAACCGGCCCAGCCGGTACGCGACGTCGAGGAACGGCACGACGCGCTCGGCGTCCGGGCCCTCGGGCACCGGCGCGTTTACCGCGGCGCTCGCGGGCGCGCCGAGCAGCACGCGCGCGACGTCGTGCGCGAGCTCCGTCGCGATGCGCGCGAGCGCTTCGTGCGTCGAGCCGCCGAGGTGCGGCGTCGCGATCACCTTCGGATGGCGGTGCAGCGCGGCGCCCGTGCCGTCGCGCGGCGGCGGCTCTTCCGATACGACGTCGAGCGCGGCGCCGGCCAGCACGCCCGCGTCCAGTGCGTCGAGCAAGTCGCGCTCGACGATCACGCCGCCGCGCGCGCAGTTGATCACGTGCGCGTGCGGGCGCAGCATCCGCAGCGCGGCGGCGTCGATCATGCCGAGCGTCTGCGGCGTCAGCGGAACGTGCAGCGTGACGACGTCGCTCTCGCGCAGCAGCACGTCGAGCTCCACGAGCCGCGCGTCGAACGCGTCGGCGCGCGCGCTCGTGACGTACCGATCGTGCGCGAGGACCGTCATCCCGAACGCTTTCGCGCGCGTCGCGACGTTGCCGCCGATGCGCCCGAGGCCGACGATGCCCAGCGTCTTGCCGTACAGCTCCGTGCCGATCAATCGCTTGCGGTCCCAGATGCCGTCGCGCAGCTGCTGCACCGCTTGCGGGGTGCGGCGTGCCAGCGAGAGCATCAGCGCGAACGTCTGCTCGGTCGCGGCGAGCGTGTTCGCGCCGGGCGTGTTGAGCACGATGATGCCCGCGTCGGTCGCCGCATCGACGTCGATCGCGTCGACGCCCACGCCGGCGCGCGCGACGACCGAAAGGTGCGGCCCGGCGGCGAGCAGCTCGCGGTCGACGCGCGTCTCGGACCGAACGATCAGGCCGTCGGCGCTTGCGAGCGCCGCGACGAGCTCGGCGCGCGAGCCGCCCACCTGCGAGTCGACGTCGATGCCCGCCTCGCGCAGCACCGCCAAGCCGTGCTCCGCGAACGGTTCGGCGATCACCACCCGCTTGCGTGACAGGCCGGTTCGAAGCATCGGGCGTAGTTGCACGCGCTTGCTCCTCCGCCTCTCCGGGACGCGCACCGTCGCGGTCGCCTTCGCCGTCCCGCTCGTCGTGCTGCTCGCCTCGGTGCGGACTTCGGTCGGCTTCTGGGATGCCGGTGACCTCCAGACCGTGGTCTGGATCGCGGGGATCCCGTATCCGACCGGCTTCCCGGGCTACGTCATGCTCGGCTGGGTGTGGACGCACGTGCTGCCGTTCGGCTCGGTGGCGGCGCGGGTCAACGCGCTCTCCGCCGTCGCCGTCGCGGGCGGCGCCGCGACGATCACCGCGATCGCGCTGCTGTTCGAGGCGCTGCCGCTGGTCGCGATCCTCGGCGGCTGGACGTTCGCGTTCGCGCACACGGTTTGGTTTCGCGCGTCGTACGCCGACGTGCACCCGGTCGGCTTCGCCGTCGCGTTCGTCGCGGTGGCGCTCGCGGTGCGGTGGGCGCTGCGCGGCGGCGAGCGCGCGCTGTTCGCCGGCATCGTGGTTGCCGGCGTCGCGGTCGCGATCGACAACACCACCGTGCTGATCCTGCTCGGCGGCGTCGTCGTGACGCTCGCGCGCCGCTGGCCCGCGCGCACCGTCGCGAGCGGTATGGCGATTGCCGTGATCGTCGTCGTCGCGGCGTATGCGTACCTGCCGCTGCGCAGCGCGTACGTCACGGCGCACCGGCTCGATCCGACGCTGGCGCTCGGCATCGCGCCGGGCCGGCCGTTCTGGGACGACCACCATCCCGCGACGGTCGCCGGTTTCCACTCGCTCGTCGCCGGCGACGAGTGGGGGCCGCACGAGACGGTCGCGACGCTGTTCGCGCCCGCGACGTTTCGCCACGCGATCGACCGCTTCGGATTTTTTCTGAACGAAGACGAGCCGCAGGGTTTGCTCATCGCGGCGCTCGCCGGTTTGGCGTTCATCGCCGTGCAGTCGCCGGTGATCGCGCTGGGGCTGCTGCTCGCGGGCGTCGTCCCCGCGTTGTTCGGCGCGTCGTATCCCGCCGAAGCCGACCCGAGCCGCTACGTGTTCGCGCTGTACGCGGTCATTGGCGCCGGCATCGCGGTCGCCGCGGACCGTACCGTGCGCGCGTTCGGCCGCGAGCGGCCCGCGCTTGCGCTCGCAATCGTGGGCGGCGTGCTCGCGTTCGCCGTCGTGCGCGACGTCGCCGCCGGCAAGGACATCGTCGCCGCGCGCGGCGATGCGGAGGCGCGCGAGCTGGGCGACCGCGTCGCGGCGAGCACGCGCGACGGCGCCGTGGTCGTCGCGGTCTGGGACTGGGCGACGCCGCTCGCGTACAAGGCGTACGTCGACCGCGGCCTCGGCCGCCGCATCGTGGTCACCGCGCTGCCGCACGATCATCTCGCCGAGTACGCGGACTGGCAGCGCGACCACCAGGTCACGATCCTCTCCGACGGCCCGCCGGATCTGCCGGGCTACCGCACGCGCCTGCTGGCCAAAGGCTCGCCGCAAGTGTACGAAATTCTCGCGCCGTGAACGCCGTCTTGGCCGGATTGCTCGGAGCCATCGTTGCGCTCGCCGTTGCGCACGGGCGGCATTCGCCGTACGACAACTACGTGCTGCTCGCGTACTCGATGCTGCACGGGCAGATCGCGATCGACGCGCTGTGGCCCGGGCCGATCATCGACGCCGTGCTGTTCGAAGGGCATCGCTACGTCGTCAACGATCCCGTACCGGCGCTCCTGCTGCTGCCGCTGGTGATGGTCGCCGGCACCGGTGCGAACCAGACGCTGCTCGCGTGCTTGCTGTGCGGCGTCGCCGTCGGCGCCGCGTGGGAGCTGCTCGAACGCATCGGCGTGAGAAGCCGCGTCGCGATCTGGCTCGTCATATTCTTTTTGGCCGGCACGGATCTGCTGTGGTGCTCGATGCTGGGCGACGTGTGGTTCGTCGCGCAGACGTCGTGCGTCGCGTTCGTGCTGCTCGCGCTGTGCGAGCTCGCGGGCAAGCGGCGCGGCTGGCTGGTGGCGGTGTGGTTCGCGCTCGCGCTCGGCTCGCGTTTCACGCTGGTGATGGCGCTGCCGGTGATGCTGTGGTGGGTGTGGGACGGATTTCTCGTGCGCCGTGCGCGCCCGCGCAGCGCGCTCGCGTTCGCGGTGACGCTGGTGCCGTTCTTCGTGCTGTGGGTGGCGTACAACGACGCGCGCTGGCACGTGCCGTGGGACGCCGGGCACACGATCTTCTTTCACCAGGACCCGTTCATGGGCGCGCCCAGCGGCTCGCCGTTCGCGCTCGCCAACGTGCCCAACGAGCTGTACTCGTTCTTCGTCGTCGCGCCGCGCCGGCTCGCGGGGTTTCCGTATCTCGAGCCGCTCGCGTTCGGCACGGCGCTGTGGTTCACGAGCCCCGCACTGCTGTTCGCGCTGCTCGCGCGCGAGCCGCGCCGGCTCGTCGTGTCGCTGTGGGTCGCGACGCTGCTGGTAGCCGGTCCGTCGCTTCTCTACTATGCAAACGGGGGCTCGCAGTTCGGCATGCGGCATGCGCTCGATTTTGCACCGTTCGTCCTCGTGCTGATGGGACTTGCGGCCCGTCAGGACCGGGTGCCGCTCTGGCGCGCGGCGCAAGCGCTGATCGTGTGGAGCGTCGCCGCCGGCGCATGGGGCTGCTGGTACTGGAACACGCTCGTCCGGCCCGGTTCCTGACGTCGCTGTGAGCTGCGGCTTACTGTGACGCGGGTCCAGCGTATCCACATTCGGTAAGGCGCGGCGGCTTCTTGGGTAGACGAACTCTCGGAGGAACGTCTGGGATGGAAGAACGCAACATATCGGTGGATCGCGAAAACGGGGGCTCGCTCGCGACATTCAGCTTGGTCGCCGTGATCGTCGTCGTCGCGCTGATCGCACTCTTCGTGTGGCAGCCGTGGAACGCGACGAACACGTCGCGCACCGACGGCACGAGCACGACGACGTCGAGCGGCACGAACCCCGGGACGACGTCCGGCTCCGGAACCACCACCACCACGACCAATGGAGGTACGCACTGATGGACCGCCGTGACGAAACCGACGTGAAGCGCACCGTCGACACGATCAAAGGCGACACGAGCGACGCGCTCGACGAAGCCAAGCACCGCCTGCAAGCGGGCGGCGAAAAGGTGAAGCGCGCCGTCGAAGGCGACGACATGCCGCTCGGCGACCGCGTCGCGTCGCACGTCAAAGAAGCCGGCCACGACATGAAGGCCGACTTCGACAAGTCCAAACGCGACGTTCGCGACAGCACGCTCTGACGTAACGGGCGGACGGCGCATCTGAAAAAAACGAGTACGGACCGGCTCGCCGAGTACGCGCGCAAACGCGACTTCTCGGCGACGCCGGAACCCTCCGGTGCGAAATCAAAGCGGGCTTCTACCAAGAAGCTCCGCTTCGTCGTGCAGCAGCACCGCGCGACGCGTCTGCACTGGGATTTTCGCTTGGAAGCCGCGGGCGTGATGCCGTCGTGGGCCGTCACCAAAGGCCCGACGCTGATCGCGGGCGAGAAGCGGCTCGCGATGAAGACGGAAGATCATCCGCTCGACTACCGCACGTTCGAAGGCGTCATCCCCGAAGGCAACTACGGCGCGGGCGAGGTGATCGTCTGGGACGAGGGCTTCTACCAGCTCTACGAAGGCGACGATCCCGTCGCGCAGATCGCGAAGGGCAAGCTCAAGATCGTGCTTGCCGGCCACAAGCTCAAGGGCTTGTTCACGCTGGTGAAGATGAAGCCGCGCGAGGGCGAGCACGGCGAGCCGTGGCTGATGTTCAAGGACCACGACGAGTTCGAAGACCCGAACTGGAAGATGGAAGAGCACGCGCAGAGCGTGAAGACGGGCAAGACGCTCGCGCAGCTGCAAGCGTCGCGCAAGGACGCGCCGATCTGGAAGAGCAACCGCGCCGCGTCGGCCGACGGCACCGCGGTCAAGCGCGCCGCGCGCGCGAAAGCGGCGAAAGCGGATCCGATCCCGCGCGACGTCAAGCCGATGCTCACGACGCTCGTCGACGAAGCGTTCGACGACCCGCGCTGGCTGTTCGAGCTGAAGTGGGACGGTTACCGTGCGATCGCGGTGGTCGAAAAAGACGCGGTGACGCTGACGTCGCGCAAGGGCAACGACCTGCTGCACCAGTTCCGCGAGATGGCGTCGCTGCAGACGGCGTTCCGCTCGATCCCCGTCGTCGTGGACGGCGAGCTGTGCGTGCTCGACGCCTCCGGGCGACCGGATTTCCAAGCGCTGCAGTCGCGCGACAAGCCCGAACCGCGCGGCCTCAAGCGCCGCAAGCCCTCGGCGGTGACGTTCGTCGTGTTCGACCTGCTGTATGCCGACGGCCGCGACTTGCGCGAGCGCCCGCTCGAAGAGCGCAAACGGCTGCTGGAGGCGATCATCGTACCCGAGCGCGGCGTACTGTTCTCGTCGCACGTGCTGAAGAACGGCCTCGAGCTGTTCGCGCTCGCGGAGAAGCGCGGCCTCGAAGGGATCGTCGGCAAAGTGCGCACGTCGCCGTACCGTTCGATCCGCTCGCGCGAGTGGGTGAAGATCAAGGCGAAGAAGCGCCAGGAGTTCGTGATCGGCGGCTGGACCGAACCGCGCGGCAGCCGCAAGGCATTCGGCTCGCTGCTGGTCGGCTACTACGAGAACGACAAGTTGAAATACGCGGGCCACGTCGGCACGGGCTACGACGGGAAGCTGCTCGACAGCGTGATAGCGAAGCTGAAGCCGCTCGAGCGCAAGACGCCCCCGTTCGCCGACACGCCGAAAACGAACACGCCGGCGCACTGGGTGAAGCCCGAGCTCGTCGCGGAAGTGACGTTCGCGGAGTGGACGCGCGAAGGCATCCTGCGCCAGCCGGTGTTCCTCGGACTACGGATCGATAAGGACGCGAAAACCGTCGTACGCGAGTACGAACAGCACGCGGACCCCGATGCGTAATGCACGACGGCCGCGCACCCCGGCACGATCGTGGCGCACCCTTCGACAAGCTCAGGGTGACATTGTCCGAACGTCGTGCCCCTATGTCACCCTGAGCCTGTCGAAGGGTGCGCCAGCATCCTGATGGCTGCGAAGAAGACCGAGACCACCGTCGACGTCGACGGGCGGGCGGTGAAGCTCACCAATCAGGACAAGGTGCTCTTTCCGAACGACGGCTACACGAAGGGCGATCTCGTCGCGTACTACCGCGCCGTCGCGCCGGTGATCTTGCCGTACCTGCGCGACAACCCCGTGACGATGGAGCGCTTCCCGGACGGCATCGGCGTCCCGCGCGGGATCTGGGAGAAGCAGATGCCGCGCTACACGCCGGAGTGGGTCGATCGCGTGACGATCGCGCCGTCGACGGGCGAGCCGCGCGAGGTCACCTACGTCGTCGTGAACGACGAAGCGGCGCTGGTGTGGGTCGCCAACCTGGCGGCGATCACGCTGCACATCTGGTACTCGCACGCGCCGACGATCGACGTCCCCGACGTGATCCTGTTCGACCTCGATCCGGGCGAGCGGTGCCCGCTGGCGCGGCTCGCGAAGGTCGCGCTCGCGTTCCGCGAGGAGCTCGGCAACATCGGGATCACGCCGCTGGTGAAGACGACCGGCGGGATGGGCCTGCACGTGATCGTGCCGCTGGAGCCGCACTACGACTACGACGTGGCCAAGGGCGTCTCCGAGCTGGTCGCCCGGCGCGTCCACAGCGTGCTGCCCAAGGACTCTACGCTGGAGCGGACCATCGCCAAGCGGCCGGACGACGTGGTGTACCTGGATTGGGTGCAGGTAGGCAAGGGGAAAACCTACGTCGCGCCGTTCACCGTGCGGGCTCGGGACGGGGCGCCGGTGTCGATGCCGCTGGCCTGGCGGGACGTCGAGGCGATGCGCCGCAAGCGCTCCCCCGAGACGACCGCGGAGATGCGGCGGTGGACGATCGCGAACGTGCCCAAGCTCGTCGCGAAGCACGGCGACCCGTGGCGGCGCGAGGGTTGGAAGCCCCAATCGCTCGAAAGCGCGCTATCAAAGGCACGCTCGCTCTGGGACTAGGGAGTACACCTCACCGTCATGGCAGCACACGCGATCTGGTCCGGCGCCATCAACTTCGGGCTCGTCACGATCCCCGTCAAGCTGTACACGGCCGTTCGCAGCAACGACCTGCGCTTCAACTTCCTGCACAAAAAAGACAAGGGCCGCATCTTCAACGAGCGGCACTGCAGCGTGTGCGACGAGAAGGTGGAGTACGGCGACCTCGTGCGCGGCTATGAGTACGAGAAGGGCCACTACGTCACGGTCACCGACGACGACCTCAAAGCGGTGCGGCCCGAGGCCACGCAGTCCGTGCAGATCGTGGAGTTCGTCGAGCTCGACCAGATCAACCCGATGTACTTCGACACGCCGTACTACCTCGAGCCCGAGAAGAAGGGCCGCCACGCCTACGCGCTGCTGCGCGACGCGCTGATCGACTCGGGCAAGGTCGCGATCGCGCGCGTCGTGATCCGCTCGCGCGAGCACATCGCCGCCGTGAAGCCCAACGGCGAAGCGCTGGTGCTGGAGCTGATGCACTTCGCCGACGAGCTCGTGGAGCAGGGTGGCTTCGACTTCCCCGCGCTCAACGAAAAGGTCGCCGACGGCGAGAAGAAGATCGCGAAGATGCTCATCGACACGATGAGCGCCGAAAAGTTCGAGCCGGAGAACTTCCACGACAAGTACAAGGAAGACGTGCTCGCGATGATCGAGGCGCGCGCCAACGGCGAGGACATCGAGGCACCCAAAGTGCACAAGCCCGCCGCGACCAACGTCGTCAACCTCATGGACGTGCTCCAGCGCTCGCTCGAGGCGTCCAAGACGCGCCGCTCGCGCGGCGGCAGCGCGGCCGACGATGACGAGGCGGACGAAAAGCCCGCCAAGCGCGGCGGCTCCAAAGCGAAGAAGACCGCGAGCGCCGCGAAGCCGAAGCGCAAAAAGAGCGCGGCATGACACGGCTGCGGCTGGCGGGGCTAGTCGCGGTCGCGTTCGCGTTCGTGCCGCTGGCCGCGGCGGCGTCGGATCAGGACGATGCGCTGCGGCTCGCGCAGCGCATCGCCGCGCGCGGCGGCTTCGTGGATGCGACCGTCGCGCTGCACGCGGCACCGAAGGATCTCCCCGCCTCGATCCCGCTGCCGAAGGCAACGCTGCTGGGCAGCGTCGTGGAGACGGTGCGGCGCGGAACGGTCATGACGAGCGGCTCCGGTAACATGGCTACCACGACGTCCGTCGTCTCGAAGCCGGTCACGCTGTACTACGACGCGCCGGCGGGACGCGACGCGACGGTCACGGCCTATGAAGCGGCGCTGGCGCAAGCGGGTTGGAAGCCGGCGCCCGACATTCGGCGGCGTTTTCCGATCCCGCAAGGCGGTTTCACGCTGTCGTTCCCGGCGGTCAGGATATGGTGCTCGCCGGGCGCGCCGCGCTCGGCGCTGAGCATCGTCGACGCGCCGGAGCCGTCGGGCTTCGACCTGTCGATCGCATCGTCCGACCAGAGCACCAGCTTCATGTGCAGCGACAGCCCGTCGCCGTTCGGCGATTTCCAGCGCCGCTCGCCGCTGCCGACGTTCACAGCGCCGAGCGGCGTCACCATCACGGCGTCGGGCCCGGCATCGGACGGCTCGACGACCGGCGCGCGGATCGAGTCGAAGCTCGGCATTCGCACCGTCTTCGACGCGTTCGCGAAGCAGCTCACGGATGCGGGCTGGGCAGCGGCCAGTGCGAGCATCAGCACCGATACGACGCGGACGCAGACGTTCAAGAAGACCGTCGACGGCACACCGTACGTCACGCTCTTGGCGCTCTATGCGCTCGATGCGACGCACTACGTGGCGGTGGCCGACGTCAGCAACGTAACGCCGTAATTGCCTGGTTGCAACTGCACGTAGAAAACCTGCGCTGCGAGTCGCTGATCGATGCATGGCGGGACCGCGACCCCGCTCGAGTTCAACGCGCTCACTTCGATGCATGTCCGAAGCCGATCGAGATAATCCGGGCCCACGAGGTTCTCTACGTTCCGCGGCTGCGTCTTCAGGTATTGACCGGCGACGTCGTGCCGAGCGAGGCCGTTCACCCGAGGAGCTTGGAATTCGAGCACGCGCGAGCTTTCCAGGGAGACGCAGAGCGATTCCGCCGGCCTTTCGAAGCACGCCGTGTTGACGGCGAGGTCTGTATTCTTTCGAATCTCTATTCCAGAAATTTCGGCCACTGGATCACGGAAGAATTGCTCAAGGTCACCGTGCTCGAGCGGGCGGGGTTCACGGGGCACTACGTGCTCTACGACCAGCCTGCTTTTTCGCACGAGCTTCTGAGGTGCCTCGGCGTCCCCGACGGACGTATCCTCATCGTCGCCGACGAACCGACGGTGTTTTCCGCGGCCGTCTTCATGACGCCGCTCAATGTGGTGACCGCGCGTGAATACCCCGGCGTGTTCTTCGCGCTGCGCCGGGATTTGCTGCGTGCCGCGACCCCGAGCGATCGCTCCGCTGCGCCTCGTAAGATCTGGCTGCAAAGGAACGCGCAAACGAACAACGGCCGCCCGTTGGTCAATGCCGGCGAGGTGTACGAAATCGTGGCTCGCCACGGTTTTGACGTGGTCGACATGGGCGATCTGCCTATACGCCGGCAAATTGCGCTCGCGAACGGCGCGGAGGTCATCGCCGGTCCCCATGGTGCCGGGTTCGTGCACGCCATGTTCATGGAGCCGGGCTCGACGGTCGTGGAGTGTTTCTCGCCCGAGTTCATCAACGCGGGAAACTTCTGTCCGGAGATTTGCTCGCTGCTCGACCACCGCTGGTTCATGCTGGTGCACTCGAACGCGCGCGGCGCCTATCCGTATGGGGATGAGCTGAAAATCGATCCCTTCCAGCTCGAGCTACTTCTCCGCTCCATACGCGCGAAGTAGCACGGCTCGGGCGCTCAGCGCTCGCGGCTGAAGCGGTTGCGCGGGCGGACGAACGCGGTGTCGTCCGTTTCCTTGCGGTGGCACTCGTCGCACGGCGTGTACTTGGTGGGGATCGGGAACGGCTTTTTCTGCCAGCGGTACGCAAGATCGTGGACCAGGTGTTTCTCGCGCTTGCAGGTGGGGCAGACGAAGTGCTCGCCGTCCGCGAGCACCACGGGGTCCTTCGGCGTCCAGTCTTCGGGCGCGCCGGTGTAATGCGGGCCGCGGGCGAGCGCGGTCTCGTACTGCTTGCGCGCCGTCAGGCCGGCGTCCGCCGCGATCACCGCGTCGCGCTCCGCGCTCGCGGCGCAGTCGGGACACACCGACGCGCGCAGCGTCCGCACGTCCTTCACCTGACCGCATTTGCTGCACCGAAACTCGAGAGGCACGGCGGGCTCGTTCTCGTCGAACGCGGCGATTCCGTGTTGCCCCAAGGCGCAGCGCAACCGGCGGGCGTATTCGTCGCGCATGGGATCGTATCGGATCGCGGCCGTCCCCGGCGACGGGATCGGCGCGGAGGTGATCGGCGCAGGGGTCGAGGTGCTCGCAGCGCTGCAGCGGCTGGACCGCGACCTGCGGCTGGAGTTCACCAGCTTCGACTGGGGATCGGACTACTATCACGCGCACGGTGTGATGATGCCCGACGACGGCCTCGCGCAGCTGAAGCCGTTCGACGCGATCTACTTCGGCGCGGTCGGCGATCCGCACGTGCCCGATCACGTCACGCTGTGGGGGCTGCGCCTCGCGATCTGCCAGGGTTTCGACCAGTACGCGAACGTGCGGCCGACGCGCGTGCTGCGCGGGCTGCACAGCCCGCTGCGCGATCTCGCCGACGGTGCGCTCGACTGGGTGATCGTGCGCGAGAACAGCGAGGGCGAGTACGCGGGTCAGGGCGGGCGCGCGCACCGCGGCCACGCGATCGAGGTGGGCACGGAGGTCGCCGTGTTCACGCGCGCCGGCGTCGAGCGCATCATGCGCTTTGCGTTCGAGCTCGCGCGCAGCCGGCCGCGGCGCATGCTCACCGTCGTCACGAAGTCGAACGCGCAGCGCCACGGCATGGTGCTGTGGGACGAGATCGCCGCCGAGGTCGCGCGCGAGTTTCCGGACGTGCAGGTGGACAAGATGCTCGTCGATGCGATGACGGTGCGCATGGTGATGGACCCGCGCAGCCTCGACGTCGTCGTCGCGACGAACTTGCACGCCGACATCCTGAGCGATCTCGCCGCCGCGCTCGCGGGCAGCATCGGCATCGCGCCGACGGCGAACCTCGACCCGTCGCGCCGCTTCCCTTCGATGTTCGAGCCGATCCACGGCTCGGCGTTCGACATCACCGGCAAAGGCGTCGCCAACCCGGTCGGCGCGTTCTGGAGCGCCGTGCTGATGCTCGAGCACCTGGGCGAGCACCGCAACGCGGCGCGGCTGATGGCGGCGATCGAGCAGGTGACGGCGTCCGGCGTGCGGACTCCCGACCTGGGCGGCACGGCCCGCACCGCCGACGTCACCGCCGCGGTGTGCGACGCGCTCGCCGTCGCCGTCCCCGCCTAACGCACCGAGGAGATCGCCTTGCTCTCACGCCGCTCGCTTGTCGTCGCATCGCTGGCCGCCGCGCTTGCCGCGGTGCCGCTGACCGCGCGCACCGCGGCGCCTGCGTCGGACGCGCCCGGGGAGATCACGATCGCGTACCAGCCCGGGCTGAGCTACAGCAACCTGATCGTCATGCGCGAGCAGCGGTCGCTCGAGAAGCAGTTTCCGCAGACGAAAATCAACTGGACCGTGCTCGGCAGCACCGCCGCGGTGCGCGACGGCTTCATCGCCGGCCAGATCCAGATCGGCGCGGGCAGCATCCCGCCGTTTCTCACCGGCTGGGACCGCGGCGTCGGCTGGAAGGTGCTCGCGTCGCTCAACCAGATGTCGGTGTGGCTGGTGACGCGCGACAAGGGCATCCGCACGCTCAAGGATCTCAAGCCCGACATGAAGATCGGGATGCCGTCGATCGACTCGCTGCAGTCGCTGACGCTGCGCAAGGCGGCGGGCGAGCAGCTCGGCAACGCGCACGCGCTCGACACGAGCATCGTCGCGATCGATCACCCGTCCGGCCTGCAAGCGCTGCAGGTCGGCCAGCTCACGGCGCACTTGAGCGCGCCGCCGTTCCAGTACCAGGAAGTGCAGGCGGGCGGCCACGTGCTCGTGCGCAGCTTCGACGTGTTCGGCAAGCACACGTTCAACAGCGTCTACATCAACCCGAAGTTCGCCGACGAGCACCCGCAGTTCGTCAAGACGTTCTACCGCGATCTGCTCGACGCGACGCAGTTCCTCAAAGCGCGCCCGCGCGAGGCGTCGGAGATTCTCTCCAAAGACGCCGGCGGCAAGGTGTCCGCGCACGACTTCGAAGGCTGGCTGCGGCGGCCCGACGTCATCTTCAGCACGACGCCGCACGGTTTTCTCGCGATGGCGAAGTTCATGCAGTCCATCGGCTCGCTCTCCAAAGTGCCGGCGTCGATGCGCGACATCGACTACGCCGGCACGCTGGGCGGCGTCGGAGATTAGCGCGCTGCTGGGCGAACCGCTGGTCATCGGCAGCGACGTTGCGATCGCGTACGGCGGCGTGACCGCCGTCGCATCGGCCGACTTCACGGTGCGGCGCGGCGAGAAGTTCGTGCTCATCGGCCCGTCCGGCTGCGGCAAGACGACGCTGCTCAAGGCGATCGCCGGCTTTCTGACGCCGTCGCGCGGCACCATCACGCTCGACGGCAAACCGATCGGCGAGCCCGGTCCCGACCGCACCGTGGTGTTCCAGGACTTCGACCAGCTGTTTCCGTGGCGCACGGTGCTCGACAACGTCGTCTACGCGCTGGGCGTCGCAAAGGGCGTGCGGGGCGCCGCGGCGCGCGACCGCGCGCGCGAGATGCTGCGGCTGGTCGGCATCGAGCGTGCCGCGGACAACTACCCGCACCAGCTCTCCGGCGGCATGAAGCAGCGCGGCGCGATTGCGCGCGCGCTCTCGCTCGAACCGCGCATCTTATTGATGGACGAGCCGTTCGGCGCGCTCGACGCGATCACGCGCTCGCAGCTGCAGCTCGACCTCAACGCGATCTGGCGCAAGACCGGCGTGACGATCGTGCTGGTGACGCACTCGATCCAGGAAGCGGTGTTCCTGGGCCACCACGTCGCCGTGATGTCGAACTCGCCGGCGCGGATCGTGGAGACCGTCGACACGTCGGCGGTGGACGACATCGACGGCGCCGAGTTCATGCGCCTGTCGCACCACCTGCGCTCGCTGCTGATCACGCCGGAGTCCGAGGCGCGCGCGCTGCGCGGAGCCGCCGAGTGAGGTGGAGACGGCTGCCGACGGCGGCGCGCTACACGATCGTGATCGCCGTGCTGCTCTGGCTGTGGCAGTCGTACGTGAGCCTGTCGCACGTGTCGCCGCTGCTCGTGGCCTCGCCGCTCGACGTCGCGCGCTCGCTCGCCGCGGACGTCGCGAACGGCACCCTCCCGAAGGTGACGTACCAAACCGTGCGCACGCTGCTGAGCGGGCTCGCGATCGGCGCGCTGATCGGGTTCGCACTCGCGTCGTTCGCGGTGTTCTCGCAAGTCGGGCGCGACCTGCTCGCGGTCCTCACCGCCGTGCTGAACCCGCTTCCGGCGATCGCGATCCTGCCGCTGGCGCTGATCTGGTTCGGCTTGAGCGATCGTTCGATCGTCTTCGTCGTCACGCTCGCGACGATCTGGCCGGTCGCGATCAACACCGACACCGGGTTTCGCACGATCAGCGCGACGACGCAGATGGTCGCGAGAAACCTGGGCCTACGCGGTCCGCGCATGGTACTCGACGTGCTGCTGCCCGCGGCGCTGCCCTACATCCTCACCGGTCTGAAGACGGCGTGGGCGTTCGGCTGGCGCACCGTCGTCGCGGCGGAGCTCGTGTTCGGCGTCGCGGGATCGCACGGCGGCCTGGGCTATTACATCAACAACGCGCACTACTACTTGCAGACGTCGCAGATTTTCGCGGGGCTCGTGGTGATCTCGATCCTGGGCATCGCGGTCGAAGCGCTGTTCGCGTTCGTCGAGTCGCGAACGGTGGTGCGCTGGGGGATGAAGCGCTAGCGTTTTTCGCCCGCCGGCGCCTGCGCGAAGCGGTACGTCACCTTCGGCGCGGGGCACGCCGGCTCGCGCACGACGGCGCTCGCAAAGCAGATCGAGGCACGCGGCGCGGGGCACGGCCGGTTCGCGAAACAGACGTCGGGCTCGGCGGGCCTCGACGCGAAGCTACGTTCCGCTGCGCTGCGGTCCGCTGCTTCGTTGCGGGCTGCTATTGCCGCCACCCGTGCGGGTGAGAACGGCTGCGGAGCGGCGTTGCTCGTCGCCAGGAGCAGCGTCCCGGCGACCGCGGCGACGACGGCAAACTGCCTCGAGCGGCTCATCGTTGCGTTGGTCGTCCCGTGGATCGCATAGGTTCAGCCGGCTCCGATGATGCGGTCGAAATCGAGCGCGAGCCCTTCGGGCCGCGTGCCGAACTCTTCGACCTTGCGGCGCTCCGGATCGATCACGACCCCATAGGCAGCGCCTTGCTCGACGTAGCGCTCGGTCTTGCGGCGCTGCGCGGCGTACGAGTCGTACCGGGATACGATCTCGATGACGACGTCGGGGATGACCTGGGGAAATTTCTCGCGCTGCTTCTCGCTGAGAGCATGCCAGCGTTCGAACGAGATCCACGACGCGTCGGGCGCGCGCACCGCCTTGTCCGGCAACGTCACGCCGCCGTCGCTCGAGGCCGCGTAACCATGGTCGCCGCCCCATGCGAACAGTTGCCGTACGGCCTCAGCGGCGCGGATCGCGTTACGGTACGAGGTGGGGCTCACGCTGAGCGATCCGTCGGGCTCGCGCTCGATGTGCCAACCCGGGTTGGCAGCGCTGAACCGGAGGAGCTCGTCGTCGTCGAGCGGTCGGGCGGGAACGATCATAATGGTTCACGCCAGTCTATCACGCGCCCGCGGAGCATGACTAGTCTTGGCCGTACGCTGAGTTCGGTTTGATATTATTCCGCGGTCAGTGCGGCGCGGCGAGCCGGCGGAGCTCGGCCGCAACGGCGCCGTGCTCGGCGTCGCGAGCGAAACACGTGCCCAGCGCGTCGATGATGATCGGGCGGGCGGTCGCGGTATCGCCGCGCGACACCGCGAGCTCCGCGGCGTAGAACGCCGCCTCGCATCGGCGATCGTTCGCGACGTCAGGCGGCACGCCGGCCGTCGCAATCGATCGCACCTCCTCATACGAGTGCTCGCGGAGCAAGAGCCCGAAGATGGGCCCGGGCCACACCGCGCGGTCGAACCGCGCTGCCGCGACGCGCAGCGCTGCCGGATCGGCAGTGCGATCCTTCAGGTGAGAGACGTACGCCCATAGCTCGTTCTCCGGGCGCGCCGGCTGCAAGCGCGCGGCCGACGCGAAGTCCGCGGCGGCGTCCGAGAACTGCTGGATGCCGAAGCGGCCCAAACCGCGGAAGCGGTACGCGGGCTCGGAGGCGGGCTCCAGGGCGATCGCGTGGTCGAAATCCGCCATGGCCGCGTCCGGCTGGTTCAGCATCGAGAACACCGCGCCGCGCAACATATAGCCGTCGGCATGGCCGGGATCGAGCGCGACGAGCTGGTCGAAGTCCGCGCGCGCCGCGTCGTAATGCAGCTGGTGGAACTCCAAGCTCCCGAGATTGCGATAGGTGAACCGGAAGCCGGGCTCGAGCGCGATCGCGCGCTCGAAATCGGCCCGCGCCCGCACGTCGTCGCCGGCCGCGCGATATGCTTGGCCGCGGCCGTTCAAGAGGAACGCGGTGGAACCCACGACCGCAAGCCCCCGGGTGTATGCGTCGACCGCGCGCTGCGGCTCGCCGTTTCGCTGATAGCCCAGCGCGAGACCGGCGAACGCCACCGGATCGTGCGGCCGCAGCGCGACGCCCTGCTCCATGTCGGCGATCATCGCGGCGTAGTTCTTCTGCCGTTCGTATGCGAGGCCGCGGTCGACGTAGGCGAGGCCACGCTGCGCGCCGCGCAGCTCCGGCCGCGCGAGCGCGAGCGTGAACAGCCGGATCGCGCCGTCGTCGTCGCCGCGCGCGAACGCGGCGTGCGCGGCGCGCACGTCGTCCGCCGCGCTGCCGGGAGCTGCGAACCCGCCGCGCGCCGTCAGCGCGAGGAGCGCGATCGCGAGCGCGGCGACGAGCCCCAATCGGCGCGTCACACGCCGAGGTGCGCCGCGAGCCACGCGACGCGGTCGTCGTGCGCGGTGACGTCGTCGAGCGCGTGGTCGAGCTTGTAGGCCTTGAACGTGCGGTCGCGGTCGGGGACGGCGTTGCGCAGCGCGATCCCCGTCGCTTGCGACACGTACTCGTCGTTCTGGCCGAACTGCAGCAGCATCGCTTTCTGTTTGCCCCGCGCCAGCCAGCCGGGCAAGTCGAACGCGCTCATGCGCGCGACGTACGCGGCGGGATCGGCGGGCTGTTTGCCCAGCAGGTACCACTCCCAGTACGACAGCGTCGGCGCCATCAGCACCGCATACGCCGGGCGCGCGTCGGCGGCGAGCAGCAGCGCGCCGTCCATCGCGCCGAAGTCGTGCCCGACGTACGCGATGCGCGTCTTGTCGACGCCCTTCACGGCGCCCAGACAGTCCAGCGCGCGGCGCAGCGACACGACTTGCGCGACCGTGGCGTCGTAATCGTCGTCCGGTTTGCGCACGTCGGTGAACCATTTCGCCTGCGACCACGGCATGTCGACCAGCAGCGACACGGCGCCGCGCTTCGCGAGCGCTTGCGCGTCGCTCATGAACTCGGTGTGGTTGGTGGTCGCAGCTTCACCCAGCCAGTGCACCCACAGCACGGCCGGCGCGTTCTTCGGCGCCGTGTCCGGCGTGACGAGAACTGAATTCATCGGCACGGTGCCCGGTCCGCCAATCAGCACCGCCGCGCCCTCCGCGCCGCCGCGCTGCTGCCCGAAGCACGTCGTCGAACCGGCTGTGTAGTCGAACGACGGGACGCCCATTCCCGGCGGGGACATCACGGCCGGTGCGGGTGCCGCCGCGATCAGCGCGAGGGCGGCGAGCGGGACGGCGAAAGAACGCATGCGCCCGACTCTGCCGCCCGCGCGGCGTGTTCCTGCGCTACTCCGCCAGCGCGGCGGCCTCCGGCCCATTCGCGGCAGTTTTGCGCCAGGTGAGCAGCATCACCAGCGGGATCGACACGACGAAGATGATGCTGCACAGGCGCAGCACCATGTCGTAGGAGATCACGGTCGCGTTGAGCATCACCATCTGATAGAGCTGCGCCGCGCTGCCGTGCAGGTCGCGCAGGAACCGGCTGACGCTGGGGTTCGCCGGCGTGACGCCCGACGCGAGCCCGACGTACGCGTTGTCCGCGTAGCGCGTCTGCAAGAACTGCAGGATCGCGATCCCGAGCGATCCGCCGAGCTGGCGCACCAGCGTGTAGATGCCGGTCGCGTTCGCCATGCGCGCGCGCGCGATCTCGCCCAGCGTGGCCGTCGACAGCGGCACGAACAAGAAACCCAGCGCGAAACCTTGCAGCGCGCGCGGCCAGAACACGTCCCAATAACCGGAGCTCTGGTTGATCCCGCCCATCCACCACGTGGACGCGGCGAACACCAGCAGCCCGAACGCGATCATCGCACGGCCGTCGACGAACGCCGTGAGCCGGGATGCGATCGGCATGCTGATCGCCGTCGCGATCGCGCCGGGCAGCAGCACCAGGCCGGTCTCGGTGGCGGTGAACCCGAGCACGTTCTGCAGGAACAGCGGCAGCACGAGCGCCGTGCCGAACAGCCCGAACCCGGTGACGATGCCGATGGCGTTGCCGGCGCTGAACGCGCGCGACTTGAACACCTTCAAGTCGACGAGCGGGCGCGGATCGTGCCACTCGCGCCAGCAGAAGACGACGAGCGAGACGACGGCGACCAGCGTGAGCGTGACGATGGTCGACGACGAGAACCAATCTTCGCGCTGCCCGCGTTCGAGCACGTACTGCACCGACGCGACGCCCGCGGTGAGCAAGCCGAGCCCCA
>CAWCRI010000008.1:0-33951 GCA_963797935.1 Vulcanimicrobiota bacterium | reverse complement strand
CGACGGCGACGGAGCGGATTCTTTTCTATACCGGCCGCACGCACAAGATCGGTGAAGTCCACGACGGCGCCGCCACGATGGACTGGATGGTCCAGGAGCAGGAGCGCGGCATCACGATCACGTCCGCCGCGACGGCGTGCACGTGGCGCGACACGCGCATCAACATCATCGATACGCCAGGCCACGTTGACTTCACGGTCGAGGTCGAGCGCTCGCTGCGCGTGCTCGACGGCCTCGTCGCGCTCTTCGACTCGGTTGCCGCCGTGCAGCCGCAGTCCGAGACCGTGTGGCGCCAGGCGAACAAGTACGCCGTCCCGCGCGTCATCTTCGTCAACAAGATGGACCGCATGGGCGCGGACTTCTTCAACTGCGTCCGCCAGATCCGCACGCGCCTCGGCGCGCCCGCGACGCCCATCCAGGTGCCGATCGGCGCCGAGGGCGACTTCCTGGGCGTCGTCGACCTGTTCACGATGAGCAAGATCATCTACACGGACGATCTCGGCTCGACGTCGGAGTCCACGCCGGTCACCGAAGCGGACGGCGAGCTGTTCACGACCGCGCAGGAATGGCGCCAGGCGCTGATCGAGGCGATCGCCGAGCAGGACGACGCGCTGCTCGAGATGTTCTTCGACGGCCAAGAGATCCCGATCGAGCGCCTGCACAAGGCGCTGCGCGCGGCGACGATCCAGGGCAAGGTCCTGCCGATGCTCTGCGGCTCGGCGTTCAAGAACAAGGGCGTGCAGCCGCTGCTCGACGCCGTGGTCGACTTCTTGCCGTCGCCGATCGACGCCAAGCCGATCACCGGCAAGGATCCCAAGGACGACGACGCCGACATCACGCGCCGCCCGGCCGACGACGAACCGTTCGCCGCGCTCGCGTTCAAGATCGCGACCGACCCGTACGGCAACCTGACGTACTTCCGCGTGTACTCGGGCGTGCTCGAAAAAGGCACGTACCTGTACAACGCGCGCAGCCAGCGCAAGGAGCGCATCGGGCGCATCCTGCGCATGCACGCCAACCATCGCGAAGACATCGACGCGATCGGCGCGGGCGACATCGCGGCGGCGGTCGGCTTGACCGACACGCGCACCGGCGACACGCTGTGCGACGAGAAGCATCCCGATCCTGCTCGAGAACATCACGTTCCCGGAGCCCGTCATCTCGCAGGCCATCGAGCCGAAGACGAAGGGCGATCAGGACAAGATGGGCATCGCGCTGACGCGGCTCGCGCAAGAAGATCCGACGTTCCGCATGCGGACCGACGAAGAGACCCAGCAGACGATCATCGCCGGCATGGGCGAGCTTCACCTCGAGATCATCCTGGATCGCCTCAAGCGCGAGTTCAAGGTCGAGGCGAACGTCGGCAAGCCGCAGGTCGCGTACAAAGAAGCGATCACGAAGAAGGTCGAGAAGCAAGGGAAGTTCGTCCGGCAGACCGGCGGCAAGGGCCAGTACGGCGACGTCTGGATCCGGCTGGAGCCGGGCGAGGCGAACACGGGCTACGAGTTCAAGTGGGGCATCGTCGGCGGGACGATCCCCAAAGAATTCCAGAAGCCGGTCATGGAAGGCATCCGCGAGGCGTCGCAGAGCGGCGTGCTGGCGGGCTACCCGGTCCTCGACTTCAAGGTGACGGTCTTCGACGGCTCGTTCCACGACGTCGACTCGAGCGAGATGGCGTTCAAGATCGCCGGCTCGATGGCGTTCAAGGAAGCGAACCGCGCCGCGGGCCCGATCCTGCTCGAACCCATCATGGGCGTCGAGGTCACCGCTCCGCGCGACTACATGGGCGCGGTCAACGGCGACCTCAACCGCCGCCGCGGCCAAATTCAATCGCAGGACGAAGCGGTCGGCGGCGCGGTGGTGATCAAGGCGAACGTCCCGCTCAGCGAGATGTTCGGATACGCCACCGATCTGCGGTCGGCGACTCAAGGACGAGCCACCTACACGATGGAGTTCGCGCACTACGAAAAGGCGCCCAAGTCCATCGAAGAAGAGATCGTCGCGAAAGCTCAAGGAAAAAAACTCGCGACCGCTTAGGGACTGACGACGACGACGATCCGAGCCACCGGCCGGCGTCGGAGCCCGTCGAAAACGCTAGAGCCCCTAAGCGGGCGGCTAGCGCGCACACGCAAGACACGCATCACGCACAGCCAAAAGGACACCGAGAAAAAGGCATCATGGCAAAGGCAAAGTTCGAGCGGTCGAAGCCGCACGTCAACATCGGAACCACGGGTCACGTCGACCACGGTAAGACGACGCTGACGGCCGCGATCATCAACTGCCTCTCGACGGAGCACTCCAGCATCCAGAAGCGCGCCGTCGACGACATCGACAACGCGCCCGAGGAGAAGGAGCGCGGGATCACGATCGCCATCTCGCACCAGGAGTACGAGACGAACGCGCGCCACTACGCGCACGTCGACTGCCCCGGTCACGCCGACTACATCAAGAACATGATCACCGGCGCGGCGCAGATGGACGGCGCGATCCTCGTCGTCGCGGCGACCGACGGTCCGATGCCGCAGACGCGCGAGCACGTGCTGCTGATGAAGCAGGTCGGCGTGCAGCGCATCGTCGTGTTCCTGAACAAAGTCGATCTCGTGGAAGACGAAGAGCTCCTCGAGCTCGTCGAGATGGAAGTCCGCGAGCTGCTTTCGAAGCAGGACTACGACGGCGACAACATCCCGTTCGTGCGCGGTTCCGCGACCAAGGCGCTCGCGAGCTCGGGCAAGCGCGGCGACGCCGACGCCGATCCGATCTTCGCGCTGATGGATGCGGTCGACAGCTACATCCCCACGCCGGAGCGCCCGGTCGACAAGCCGTTCCTGATGCCGGTCGAAGACGTGTTCACGATCACCGGCCGCGGTACGGTCGGCACGGGCCGCGTCGAGCGCGGTCAGATCAAGGTCGGCGAAGAGGTCGAGATCGTCGGGCTCAAGGACGAGAGCCGCAAGGTCGTCGTCACCGGCATCGAGATGTTCCGCAAGCTGCTCGACTCGGGCATCGCGGGCGACAACGTCGGCGTGCTGCTGCGCGGCGTGGAGCGCAACGACATCGAGCGCGGCCAAGTGCTCGCGAAGCCGGGCTCGATCAAGCCGCACAAGAAGTTCAAGGCCGAGGTGTACGTCCTCTCCAAAGAAGAGGGCGGCCGCCACACGCCGTTCTTCGCGAACTACCGCCCGCAGTTCTACTTCCGCACCACCGACGTCACGGGCACGATCAAGCTGCCCGAAGGCGTCGAGATGGTGATGCCCGGCGACAACGTCCAGATGGACGTCGAGCTGATCACGCCGATCGCGTGCGAAGAAGGCCTTCGCTTCGCGATCCGCGAGGGCGGCCGCACCGTCGGCGCGGGCGTCGTGACCACGGTCGCGGACTAGACTCCGCAGTTTCAGAGATAGAAGAAGATGTCTAAGCAGAAGATTCGCATCCGCCTCAAGGCGTACGATCACCGCGTGCTCGATCAGTCGGCCGAGCGCATCGTCGATACGGCGAAGCGCACGGGCGCGTTCGTCAGCGGTCCGGTGCCGCTCCCCACGGAGATCAACCGGTTCTGCGTCAACCGGTCGCCGCACGTCGACAAGAAGTCGCGCGAGCACTTCGAGATGCGCACGCACAAGCGCCTGATCGACATCCTCCAGGCGTCGCCGAAGACGATGGACGCGCTGATGCACCTCGACCTGCCGGCCGGCGTGGACATCGAACTGAAGGCGTAGAGCGTGTATCCGTCAAAGTTCGCGCTGCGCGTCGATCTTTGCCGGCTCAAGCCGCGCCAGCGGCTCGGGCGCTATCCATACGCCAAGACCTCGGCGCACAGCCGGGGTCTTTTTCTCGGGTATATGCACGTGCGATGACGCCGGAGCGGCTCCCCGAGCGGGCTTCCGCCGATCGACCTCGCCACGCTCGACCTGCTGCCGGATCCGGCGTGGGTCACGGCTGCTGAGCCGGGTGTCGCGTACTTCAACGCGGCCTGGCTGGAGCTGACCGGTGCGCCCGCGCGCGCCGCGTCCAGTCGAGGAGTTCCTCGGCTTCATCCATCCCGACGAGCGCGACGCGGCTGCTGCCCGCGTGGGCCGCGTCGGTCGACGCGCGGCGAGCGCTTCGCCGAGCATTTCCGGATCCGCCGCGCCGACGGGTGTACCGCTGGTTTCTGATGCGCGCCGTGCCCGTCGAGCAGAACGGCGCGCATGCGGGCTGGCTGGGCATCCTCGTCGACATCGACGCGGAGCGGACGATCGCAGGACGAGCTGGTCGCGCGCCGAAGCGCGCGCCCGCGCGATCGCGAACGCGATCCCGCAGCTCATCGGCATCACCGCCGCCGACGGCAACCTCGTGTCGGTGAACGAGACGCACGTCGCGTACACCGGGCAAGTCGATCGAGGAGATTCGCGCGGCCGGCTGGACGGCGCTGATCCATCCGGACGACGTCGACGAGCTCGTCGCGAGCTGGCAGAACGCCGTGCGCACCGGCGAGCCGTACGACACGCAGTACCGGCTGCGCCGGCACGACGGCGTGTACCGCTGGTTCTTGAACAAGGCGACGCCCGTGCGCGACGCAGACGGCGCGATCAGCGCGCTGGGTCGGGACCGCCACCGACATCGACGAGCGCAAGCGCGCGGAAGACGCGCTGCGCGTGGTGATCGAGGCGACGTCCGCGTTCGCCGGCACGCTCGATGCGTCGGTCGCGCTGCAGCGGCTCGCCGACATCTGCGCGACGCACCTGGCGGACTGGTGCGGCGTGTACGTGTACGACGCGGCCGGCGCGTTGAAGCCGGTCGCGATCGCGCACGCCGATCCCGAGCCGCGTGCGCTTCGTGCGCGAGTTCATCCGCCGCTATCCCGGCGCGCGACGACGACGCGGCCGCGATCGTCGCCGCGACGCGGCGTCCCGCTGCGCATCGACGCGATCACCGACGAGATGTACGACGTCGATCGAAGACCCCGAGCAGCGCGAGCTCGCGAAGTCGCTGGGCTTGCGCGCGATCCTCTACGTCCCGCTCGGCGTCGACGACGAGCGCTACGGCGTGTTCAGCTTGGCGATCTCCGAGAGCGACCGCGCGTTCACCGACGAAGACCAGCAGCTCGCGACGCTCATCGCGCAGCGCGCGTCGATCGCCGTCGGCAACGCGCGGCTGTACGAGCGCCAGCGCGAGGTCGCGCGCACGCTGCAGGCGGCGTTTCTTCCGCCGGCGCTGCCGCACGCCGACGGCGTGCGGTTCGACGCGCCTACGTGCCCGGGACGCGCGATCTCACCGATCGGCGGCGACTGGTACGACGCGTTTCCGTATGCCGAGCAGCGCGTTCGCGTTCTCGGTCGGCGACGTCGCGGGGCACGGTCTCGAGGCCGCCGTGCCGATGGGCAAGATGCGCCAGACGTTTCGCGCGCTCGCCGCGGTCGAGACCGACCCGGCGCGCGCGCTCGGCGGCGCGGACGCCGTGCTGCGCGGCGAGCACCCGGACATCTTCGTCACCGCGTTCGTCGCGACGTACGACGTGCGCACCGGCGATGCTGCGCTACGCCAACGCCGGGCATCCGTCGCCGTTCGTCCGCGGCTGCCCGACGGCGAGTTCGTTCCGGCTGCGAGGCGGGCGGGATCCCGCTCGGGCTCGGCGCGTTCGACGCGCTGCGCACGCAGGAGGCGTCGCTGCGCGCGCGGCGACCTGCTGGTTGCGTTCACCGACGGGCTGATCGAGGCGACGCACGACATCGACGAAGGCGAGCGCGCCGTCGCGCGCGCGCTCGCGCATCCCGGCGTTCGCGTTCTGCTCGCGAGCCGGCGGCGCTGCTGCGCGCGATGGTCGTGCCGTCGCTGCCCGGCGACGACATCGCGATCCTCACGCTGCGCGCGGGCGGCGGCGCCGACTGGGCGTTCGACGCGAACGACGCGCGCGCCGCGCAAGCGGCGCGCGGCGCGTTCGTCGCGCGGCTCGCCGCGGAAGGCGTGGCGCACGACGACCGGCTGGCGTACGAGACGGTGTTCGGCGAGATCGTCGGCAACGCGGCGCGGTACACGCCGGGACCGCTGGACCTCGCATTGCGCCGCGAGCGCGGCGGGGCTCGTGCTGTGCGCGCTCGACCGCGGGCCGGGCTTCGACTGGAGCGCCGCGCTGCCGCGCGACGCGTACGCCGAGAGCGGCCGCGGCCTGTTCCTGATCGCGCGCTGGCCCGCGGCGTGCGGTCCGAGCACGTCGCCGGCTACGGAACCTACCTCGAGGTCACGCTCGCGCAGCGGCTGAGCGGTGTTCGCCACCGCGTCTGGAGAAGCAGACGGGCATGCCCACGTCCATCGACGTCAAGTACGAGCGCGCGTTCAACGGGACGGCGCGGCGCATCTTCGAGCTGCTCACGGCGATGGGGACCGCGGAGGACCGGGTGTGGCCGTTTCCTTCGCAGCCGTTCATGCGCAGCGCGGGGCCGCTCAAGCCGGGCGCGACCGAGGAGTGGCACGGGCCGATCCACGCCGTGCTCGAGGAGGTCGAGCCCGAGAAGCGGATCGTGTGGCGCATCGACAGCCCGGGCGTCGAGGGCACGCACGCGTTCGAGCTGGAGGCCGAAGGCCGCAAGGTGATCGTGCGCCACCGGCTCGCCGCGACGCTGTCGGACACCGACGGGCGCGTCGTGTGGAAGCGCTACGAGGAGCCGCACCAGCGCGCGATCGAGGGGCTCTTCGACAAGCTGACGCGCGTGCTCAAGCGCTAGGGCGCGAGCCTCGCGACGCGGCGGCTACTGCTGCTGCTGCTGCTCTTGTTCGACCAGGTCGTCCGGGGCGGCGCCGACCGCGACCGCGACCGACAGCGTCGCGGCTTCGGCGCCGCGGTACAGGCCGCGCGTCGGGCTGACGTCGCCGTAGTCGCGGCCCAGCGCGACGAGCACGAAGCCGTCGTCGACGAGGCGCTCGTTGGTGGGATCGAAGCCGACCCAGCCGAACGGCGGCAGGTACGCTTCGGCCCACGCGTGCGACGCGTCGGCGCCGAGCGTGCCGGCGACGCCGCGGAAGATGTAGCCGCTCGCATAGCGCGCGGGGATGCCGCGGCTGCGCGCGAGCGCGATCAGCACGTGCGCGAAGTCCTGGCACACGCCGGCGCGCGCCGCGATCACGTCGGCGACGGTCGTGCGCACGTCGGTGACGCCCGGGCGGTAGCTGAAGTTGCGGTGCAGGTACGAGCCCGCGGCGAGGAAGTACGCGGCGAGGTCGTCGGCCGGTGCGGCGATCTCCGCGGCGAGCGCGGCGACGGCGTCGTCGACGCGCACGTACGGCGTGGTGCCGCGAAACTCGGCGAGCTCCGCGATGCGCGGGTCGGCGTCGAGGTCCGCCGCGCGCACGCCGCGCGCCGGGCCGTTGCCGTTCGCGGGCAGCGTGACGACCTTCGAGCGCGCGACGATGCGCAGCTCGTCGTGCTCCGGCACGATGGCGAAGTGCTGCACGTCGTTGCCGAAGCGGTCGACGTAGGAGAACACGCGCGCCGACGGCGTGACGTCGAGCCGGTAACCGGTGCAGTACTGCTGCAAGTTCGTGCGCGGCTGCAGGTGCACGACGGTGTAGCTCTCCGTCACCGAGCGCGGGTAGGCGTAGACCGTCTCGTGCTCGACGGTGTACTCCACGTCTAGCCCGCCAGCGCGGCCGCGACGGGCGTGCGCGGAAAGTAGACGCGCTGGATCGCGCCGACGAGCGCGTCGAACGTGCCGATGGTGCGCCGCGAGAACGCGTGCAGGCCTTCGGCGAAGAGATCGTCGGCGTCGGCGAAGTTGAACGTCGCGCACAGCCGCCCCGCCTGCTTCTCGGCGTCGTCGGTGTACGAGCGCGCCGACGTCTCCGACAGCCGGTGCAGCGCCGCGTGGATCTCGTTGGCGCAGAAGTTCAGCGACCGCGGAAACGTCGCGCGGAACACGATGAACGCCGCGGCGTCGCGCGGGCTCTGCAGATGCCGGGCGACGCGCGCGAACGGAAAGCTCGCGCAGCACATCTCGAGCAGGCGCTGCCACTCGGGCCACGGATCGTCGAGCGACTCGGCGGTGGAGAGGATGCGCGTGGTGAGCGCGCCGCGCTCGAGGAAGCGGCCGAGCTGCATGAAGTTCCAGCCGTCCTCGTGCAGCAGCGTCGCGGCCGTGACGCCCGCGATCGCCTGGCAGCGGTCGCGCACGCGGCGCAGCATGCGCGCGGGGCCCTCTTCGAGCATCGACTCGAGGTGCTGCGAGCGCACGTCGAGGTAGAGCTCGTTGATGTGCTCCCACAGCTCGGTCGACAGCTCCGCGCGCAGGCCGATCGCGTTGCCGCGCGCGGTCGCGATGCACGACACGATCGACGACGGGTTCCGCTCGTCGAACACGCAGCGTTCGAGCGCGTCGGTGGCGGCCGACTCGCCCAGCGTGACGCTGTCCGGCTCGGAAAACGTGGCGATCGCGATCGCGGTGCGCCACGAGCGCTGCGACCACGCGCCGCCCGCGTACAGGTCCATCGAGCGCGTGTACGTGACGTCGAGCACGCGCGCGACGGTCTCCGCGCGCTCCACGTTGCGGCTGAGCCAGAAGAACGACTCCGCGAGCCGGCTAAGCATCAGCGCCGTCCTGCTCCGCGAGCACCCACGTGTCCTTGCTGCCGCCGCCCTGCGAGGAGTTGACGACCAGCGAGCCTTCGCGCAGCGCCACGCGCGTGAGCGCCGCCGGCGGCACGTCGACCTTGTTGCCGTACAGCGCGAAGGGGCGCAGGTCGACGCGGCGCGAGCGCAGCAGGCCGCCGACGAGCGTGGGATGCGACGACAGCTCGACGACCGGCTGCGCGATGTAGCTGCGCGGCTCCGCTTCGATCTTGCGCGCGAACTCCTCGCGCTGCTGCGACGTGGACGCGGGCCCGATGAGCATGCCGTAGCCGCCGGAGCCGTTGGTGCGCTTCACGACCAGGCTCTGCAAGTTGCCGACGACGTGCCGCCGGCTGACGTCGTCCGAACAGTCGAACGTCTCGACGTTCGGCAGCAGCGGCTCCTCGCGCAGATAGAAGCGGATCATCTCCGGGACGAAGCGGTACAGCGCCTTGTCGTCGGCGACGCCCGTGCCGATCGCGTTCGCGAGGCCGACGTTGCCGGCGCGGTACGCGTTCATCAGCCCGACCACGCCCAGCGACGAGTCCGGCTTGAAGTACAGCGGGTCGAGGTAGTCGTCGTCGATGCGGCGGTAGATCACGTCGACGCGGTCCAGGCCGCGCGTCGTCTTGAGGAACACGCGGTTGTCGACGACGATCAGGTCGCGGCCTTCGGCGAGCGGCACGCCCATCGTGCGCGCGAGCATCGCGTGCTCGTAGTACGCGGAGTTGTAGATCCCCGGCGTCAGCACGACGACGCGCGGCTCGTGCGCGCCGTGCGGCGCGGCGTCGCGCAGCGTGCGCAAGAGGCGCAGCGGGTAATCGTCGACCGGCTCGATCCGGTAGCCGTCGAACAGCCGCGGGAACGTGCGCTTGAGGACGTCGCGGTTCTCGAGCACGTACGAGATGCCGGACGGCGTGCGCACGTTGTCTTCGAGCACGCGCGGCGTGCCCGTCTCGTCGCGGATCAGGTCGATGCCGCTGACGTGAATGTACACGTCGTTGAGCACGCGCACGCCGATCATCTCGCGCACGAACAGCTCGGAGGAGTACACGAGCTCGCGCGGGATGCGGCCCTCGCGCAGGATGCGCGCGCCGTGGTACACGTCGCCGAGGAAGGCGTTGAGCGCGCGCACGCGCTGCTCGACGCCGTTGGCGATCCGGCGCCACTCCTGGTGCGAGAAGATGCGCGGGATCGGATCGAACGGGAAGATGCGCTCGGTGCCGGCGGCTTCGGCGTACACGGTGAACGTGACGCCGCGCCGCAAGAGCGCCGCGTTGATCGCTCGGACGCCGTTGACGAGCATCTCCGGCTCGACCGACTCGAGCGTGCGAGCGAGCTGCAGGTAGTTCGGGCGCGGTCCGGCCGCGTCGAAGAACTCGTCGAAAACCTCTCCGACGTCGGGGCGCTGCACGAGCTCGAGCATCAGCCGACTCCCCTTCCCACCGAACGGTTCGCCTCCGTTCGACACATGGCCAAAGGGCCCCCGAGCAGGACGCGAAAGAAAACGCCCGATGGTGAACGCCACGGCGACGCTGCTGGTCCGGGTCGGCTGCGAGTTCGTCTACGAGGCCGGCGGCGAGACGCCGGCGATCCTGCTCATCCGCCCCGAGGACGTGGGGCACCGCGTTCGCTCCGAGGCGTGGCAGTCGGAGCCGGTCGTCGCGTATCACGACTTTCGCGACGTGTACGGCAACCGTTCGCGGCGGCTGACGCTGCCGGCGGGCACGGTGCGGCTGCGCTACGACGCCGACGTCGAGATCTCGCCCGAACCGGCCGATACCGATTGGAGTGCACGCCAGCTTGCCGTCGAGGACCTGCCGGACGACACGCTGGTGTACACGCGCCCCAGCCGCTTCTGCCTGTCCGACGAGCTGGCGGACGAGGCGTGGCAGCGATTCGGCGACACCGAGCCCGGCTGGGCGCGCGTGCAGGCGATCTGCGACTACGTGCACGGCGCGCTGAAATTCCAGTACGGCACGAGCTTTCCGAACACGACGGCGCTCGACGCGCTGCGCGCGGGGACCGGCGTGTGCCGCGACTACGCGCAGCTCGCCGTGACGTTCTGCCGCGCGCTCAACATCCCGGCGCGCTATGCGTTCGGCTATCTGCCGGACATCGGCGTGCCGCCGCCGACGTCGCCGATGGACTTCTGCGCGTGGTTCGAAGCGTATCTGGGCGATCGCTGGTGGACGTTCGATCCGCGCAACAACGTGCGGCGCGTCGGGCACATCGCGATCGCGCGCGGGCGTGACGCGCTCGACACCGCGATGGTCACCACGTACGGCGACGCGCGGCTGACCGGCATGACCGTGTGGGCGGATCGCGTTGCCTGACGCGGGCAGCGCCGGCGTCACCTACCTGCTGCGGCAGCGCTTTCGCTACGACTACCCCGGCCCCATCGCCGACCTCCGGCACCGGCTGATCATCGCGCCGCCGCTGGCATACGGCGATCAGCTCGTCGTGCGGGACCGGCTCCTGGTCACGCCGGAGACCGCGGTGCGCTGGGAACGCGACGGTTTCGGTAACGCGGTGGCGACGATCACCGCGGCGCGCGTCGACGAGTCGATCGAGCTGGACTACGAAGCCGTGATCCGGCGCAGCGCCGGACCGCACCCGCGGCTGTGCGACGACTGGTTCGACGACGAGCGGCTCCTTCGCCCGTCGGCGCTCACGGCGCCCGACGACGCATTGCGCGCTGTGGCCGCGATGCTGCTACGCGAGCGCGACGCCGACCGCTACGCGCTCGCGGCGCGCATCAACGCGTACGTGTTCGAGCACATGCGCTACGTGCCCGACGTGACGAACGTCGCGACGACGGCGGCGCAGGCGTTCGCGCAAGGCACGGGCGTGTGCCAGGACTACGCGCACATCATGCTCGCGCTGTGCCGGCTCAACGGCCTGGCGGCGCGCTACGTGTCGGGACACCTTATCGGCGAGGGCGGCACGCACGCGTGGGTGGAGGTGATCGGCGAACCGGTCGGCGACGGTACCGTGCCGGTGTGGGGTTTCGACCCGACGCACCGCCGCACGACGACGCTGAACTACGTGTTCGTCGCCGCAGGCCGCGACTTCGCGGACGTGACGCCGACGTCGGGCTGCTTCGTCGCGCCGTACATCGGCCGGTTCTCGACGTACCGCTCGGTCGAAATGATTTCCGCGGACGACGCGGCGTAACGCGCGATCAGCCTCCGAAGGCTGCCTCGCCGGTGATCGCCTGGCCGAGGATCAGCGTGTGGATCTCGCTCGTGCCTTCGTAGGTCAGCACGCTTTCCAGATTGTTCATGTGGCGGATCACCGGGTACTCCAGCGTGATGCCGCTCGCGCCGAGGATCGTGCGCGCTTCGCGGCAGATCGCGAGCGCCTCCCGCACGTTGTTCAGCTTGCCGAACGACACGTGCGCGGAGTGTGCGCGGCCCTCGTCTTTCAAGCGGCCGATGTGCAGCGCGGTCAGCAGGCCCTTGTTGATCTCGAGCATCATGTTGACGAGCTTTTCTTGCGTGAGCTGGAACGCCGCGATCGGCTTGCCGAACTGCACGCGCGTCTTCGCGTACTCCAGCGCGCTCTCGTAGCACGCGCGGCCGGCGCCGAGCGCGCCCCACACGATGCCGTAGCGCGCTTCGTTGAGGCACGAGAGCGGCCCGCGCAAGCCGGTGACGTTCGGCAAGATCGCGTCGGCCGGTAGGCGCACGTCTTCGAGGATCAGCTCCGAGGTGATCGACGCGCGCAGCGAGAGCTTGCGCTCGATGTTGCGCGTCGAGAAGCCCTTGGTGCTCGTCGGCACGACGAAGCCGCGCACGGTTCCGCTGCGCGGGCCGTCGTCGGGGTCGGTGCGCGCCCAGACGATCGCGACGTCGGCGATGCCGCCGTTGGTGATCCACGCCTTGGTTCCGTTGAGCACGTAGTCGGAGCCCGAGCGGCGCGCGACGGTGCGCATCCCGCCGGGATCGCTGCCGAAATCGGGTTCGGTCAGGCCGAAGCATCCGATCGCATCGCCGGCGGCCATGCGCGGCAGCCACGTTTGTTTTTGCTCGTCGGAGCCGTGGGCGTGGATCGCGAACATCGCGAGCGAGCCTTGCACGGACACGAACGAGCGAAAGCCGGAGTCACCCGCTTCGAGCTCGAGGCACGCGAGGCCGTACGCGACGGCGCTCGTCCCCGCGCAGCCGTAGCCGTGCAGGTGCATGCCGAGCAGGCCGAGGTCGCCGATCTCCTTGGCCATCGTCTTCGGGAACGTGTGGTCCTCGAACCAGCCCGCGATGTTCGGCAGCACGCGGTCGCGCACGAACGCGCGCACCGTGTCGCGAATCAAGCGCTCGTCGTCGGTGAGCAGCGCGTCGATCCCGAGGAAGTCGTTGGGGGATGGCGCCGGGACGGTCGCGCGGTGCGTGTCGGGGTTCGCGGTCGTGCTCATGGAAGCGCCTTCGGTCGCCCGCGCGCCGCTCCTGGTGATATACGGCCGTTCCGGACAAGCACGCCCCTTGTTGCCGCTCGAGAGCGCGTGATAGGTTAGGCGTGAGATGGTTGAAACGCAGATCCCGCGCTGGCTCGCCGCGCTGGACGAGAAGAAGCCGTACATCGAAGTTCTCGACGGCGAAAAGCTCCCGGTCATGAGCCCGTACCATGGACACGGGCGCATCGCGGCCGAAATAATCATGCAGCTCGGTCCGTGGGCCGGCGATCATGGCGCGGTCGCAACGGAGGTGCGGTTTTATTTTCTTCACGGCGACGGCCGTTGGTCTTCACTGTTGCCTGACGTGTCATACACGTCGTATGCACGACTGCCCAAAAGTCCGATCGACGAGTGGGAACGTCCTCGCATCGCGCCCGACATCGCCGTGGAGATCTTGTCACGTAGCGACCGCCCGGGACGGACACGGCGCAAGATCGAGACGTATCTCGAGTTCGGGACGACGTTGGTCCTCGTACTTGATCCGGTGAAGCGCCGCGTCCGGCTCCATCGCGCGGACCGCAGCATCGAAGATCGAGACGCGCGCGGTGCATGGCCGCTCCCGCCGTTCGACGGCTTGATCTTGGACTGGGAGAAGATCTACCGCGGCATCAACGTCGGCACCTGACCGGTACGTTCGTGCAGGGTCACTCAGTGGATGACGTAGCGGTCGCTCGTAACCGGCGCGGGGGGAACGACGGCCGCGTCGCACATCGGTTCCGGCTGCTGCATCCAGCGAATCGTGCGCACGTCTTTGACCGCAGTGAAGCGCGTCTGCGGCGGTCGTGGGCCGATCTCCGTGCCGAGGCGCACGTCGAGAACGTCGTCGAGGTCGACCCGAGCGATGCGCGATGCCGGTTGGGTGACCAGCTTGTCGGAGCCGCGAATCGCGCCGGTCACGAAGACCATGTAGCGTCCGGGCGCCAGGCCGACGCGCGCGAACCCGCCGTGCGCGTCGGTCCATAGGCCGCTGACGACGCCGCTGTCCATCGCGTGGAGCAGCACGTAGGCGTTCGAGATCGGTGCTCCCGTGCCGCACGAGTAGACCACCCCACGGATCGTCGCCGGCATCTCGGCCGATGCGAAGGACGGTAGGGCGGCGATCCCCAGGATCGCCGCCGCGACGAGAGTCTTCATGCGGCTATCAACGATCACGCCGCGAGCCGCGTTTCGCTGAGCTCTTCGAGGCTCTTGCCGCGTGTCTCGTCGCCGAGCACCAGCACGACGACCGCACCTGCCAGCATCACGCACGCGAACACGAGGAAGACGTTGTACGGCGAACCGAAGCGCACCAGCATTGCACCGACAATCGCCGGCGCGAAGGCGCCGACCAGGCGTCCCGCGCCCGCCGCCAGGCCCGCGCCGCTTGCGCGAATCGCCGTCGGGTAGTGTTCGGGTGTGTAGGTGTACGTCACACCCCATGCGCCCAGGTTGAAGAACGCGATCACCGCACCCCAGCCGATCACCGCCGCGACCGACGGCTGCGCGGCGAGCGTTGCCCCGGCGAAGAAGAACGAGCCGATCGCCGCGCACGTCAGGAACGCGACCAGCGTCGGCTTGCGGCCGAGCCGGTCGACCAGCGCCGCCGCCGCGTAGTAGCCGGGGATCTGGAACACCGCGATGGCGAGGTTCAACCACAGCGCCTCGCGCAGCGTGAAGCCTTTCGCGAGCAGCAGGCTCGGTAGCCACGTGAAGATGCCGTAGTACGAGAACACGAGCGCGATCCACAGAAGCCACAGCATAACCGTGCGCTTCGCGAACCGCGGCGCGAAGAGCGCGGCGAGCGTCACGCGCGGTGTGCTGTCCGGTGCTTCGTTCGCGATGCCGGCGATGCGCGCGACCTCGCGCGACTCCGCCGCGCGGCCGCTGGCCAGCAAGAAGCGCGGCGACTCCGGGATCGCGCGGCGGATCACGAACACGTACAGCGCGGGCAGCATGCCGATGAGCAGCGCGACGCGCCAGCCCGCCGTCGGCACGACGACGGCGCCGATGAGCGCCGCGAGCACGGTGCCGTAGGCCCAGAAGCTTTCGAGCAGCACGATCGTGCGGCCGCGCCGTTCCTTCGGTGCGAACTCGCTCACCAGCGTGCTCGCGACGGGGAGCTCGCCGCCGAGCCCGATGCCCGCGATGAACCGGATCAGCGCGAGCGACGCGGCGGACCACGCGAGCGCCGACACGCCGGTCAGCAGGCTGTACGCGAGCAGCGTCCACGTGAACACCGCCTTGCGCCCGAACCGGTCGGCGACGATCCCGCTCAGCGACGCGCCCAGAAACATCCCGATCAGGTTGGCCGTGATGATCCCGCCGACGACGGGCTTGGACAGGTGCCACTCCCGGCCGACCGCCGCGACGACGGTGCCCACGAGCAACAAGTCCATCGCGTCGAACAGCCAGCCGCCGCCGGCGGCGAAGAGGAGGCGTCGTTGGAAGGTCATGGTGACGGACTTATACTCACGCCGAGTATATTCCTCTCGGCGACGACGTCTCGGCGGAAGCGGTAGCGGGCCGCCGGCCGGCCCGGCCCGGCCGTCGCGCGGTCGCCGGTCGGCTCCACCAGTCCGCCGTCGACCACCAGGCGGCGGAAGTTGCCCTTGTGCAGCCGCACGCCGGCGAGCGCTTCGACCGTGCGCTGCAGCTGGAACAGCGTGAACGTCGCGGGCAGCAGCTCGAACACGAGCGGGCGATACGCCAGCGCGCCGCGGATGCGGCCGATCGCTGTGGCGAGGATGCGCCGGTGGTCGAGCGCCATCGGCTCACCGATCGATCGCGCGGCCGGGGCACGAGACTCCGCGACGAGTCCAATCTCCCAGAACAGCTCGTAGCGCTCGAGGACCAGCTCGGGGTTCCAGGCGACGCGCCGCGTGCCGGTGCAGCGCCGGGCCCGCCGCTCGCGGCCTTTTCGCTCGTCGCCGGCGGCCGCCGCGACCCACGAGTCAACCGCGGGCAGCACCGTCTCGTCGACGACGGCCGGCCGCCCCGCGCGCCAGTCTTCCCACGGAAAGTACGCGTACCAGCCGCGCCAGCGCGCGTCCGCGCTTCCACCCGGCGCGGTCTCGTGTACGAATGCCAGGTACGCGATCGACAGCATCCGCGGCCCGTCGCGCCGCCGCGGGTCGCGGTCGCGGTCGCCGAACGTGTACAGCTGCTCGACGTGGCCGAGCTCGAGCTGCGTCTGCTCGGTCACCCATCGCCGCAGCCCCATCTCCAGCGTCGGATCGGCGATCGGGTCGAACGGCCCGGCGGGCAGCGCTTCGCCGGGGGCGCGCACGAGCACGCGCGGCTCGTCCTCCGAGACGGCGACGATGACGGCGTCGAGCGCGACGGCGAGGCCGGTGGACACCGTGCGTCCGTTCGCGCGGGCGAGCGGCGCGCCATGCGCCGCTCGCGCGCGTTCTGCTATCGCTTGCGGGATTTCGTCGTCGTGGTTGCTCGGACCGGTTTCGTGCTGCGCGATTTGGGCGCGGGCGGCAGCGTCGCCGGCGCCGATCCTGCGATCTGCTCGGCGGTGACGCGGCTCAGCGCTTGCCCCGCGCCGTCGTCGGCGGACCCTGCCACGCCGCTCGCGACGGACGGTTTGGGATCCGGCAACTCCGGTTCGTCACCGCCCGCGTGCGGCTCGCTGAGCTCGAACGTCCACAGTCCCTGCGCGTTCGCCATCTCGAACCCGTCGCTCGTCGTCTCGCCGTCCGCGCTCGACTCGTTGAAGTACGCGTGCGTGAAGCGCTCGTCGGGCGGGACGTTGGACGACGGGAAGTTGTTCGCGATCGCCGCCAGCGCCGACTCGAACATCTTCTGGTGCGCGACCTCGCGCGTCATCAGAAACGTCAGCGCGTCGCGCGCGCCCGCGTCGGGGCACAGTTTGATGAGCCGGTCGTAGACGACTTTCGCGCGCGCTTCGGCCGCGATGTCGGAGCGCAGATCGGCCAGCGGGTGCCCGATCGAGTCGATGTAGGCCGCGGTCCACGGCGTGCCCATCGAGTCGGTCAGCCGCAATCCCGAACCGCCCGTCAGCGTCGGCACCGTGGAGTTCCACGCGAGCTGCGCGTACTCGTCGTGCTTGCCTTCCATGAGCTCGCCGAGGTACGAGCCTTCGACCTCGTCGATCAGCGCGCCGGCGCCTCGGCTGCCTTTCAACAGCCCGGAGATGATTTGCCCGATCATCTCGAGGTGCGACAGCTCTTCGGTCGCGATGTCGAGCAGCATGTCGCGGCGCGCGACGTCGCTCTCTCCCCATCCCTGCGTGAAATACCGCATCGCCGCGGCGAGCTCGCCGTTCGGGCCGCCGAACTGCTCGAGACACATTTTCGCGAACTGCGGGCTCGGGTCGCCGACGCGGACGGTGTACTGCAGCTTCTTGTTGTGGACGAACATGGGTCTCCTTAGGTGCGAGGGAGGAACGTGGTGAGCAGAAAGCCGTCGCACGCGAGCGCGCCGAGCACGACGGCGGACGACGACGCGAGCAGGAAGCGGCCGCCGTGCGTGCGGTGCAGCGTGCCTTGGACGACGAGCGCGAGCAGCGGGACCACGACGGCCGGCAACACGAGGCCGAGGACGATCTGCGAGCCGACCAGCAGCGCGGTGGGCGAGACGCCGAACGCGAGCAGCAGCGTCGCGGGTGCGACGGCGAAGATACGGCGCGTGAGCATCGTGAGCCGCACCGGTGCGCGGGCGTGGCACACGACGTCGCCGGCGCGCGCACCGCTCGCCGCGCTCGCGATCGCGACGATGATGAGCGCGAGCCCGAACAGCGTCGACGCGCTGCGGCCCGCGACCGGGACCAGCGTGGCGAACGCCGCCTCCACCGTCGTCGCGTGCACCGCTCCGCCGACGACGAGGATGGCGGCGTTGACCAGCGTCGCGACGGTGAGCGCGAAGACGGTGGTGCGCACCGCCGCGCGTTTGATCGCACGCCGCGCGCCCGCCGGGGCTGCGCGCAGGCGGTCGACGATCAGCCCGCCGTGCAGGAACAGGTTGTGCGGCATGATCGTCGCGCCGACGATCCCGACCACGGCCAGCGCCGCGCCCGGGCCGGGCAGCGACGGTACGAGCGCACCCTGCGCGACCGGACCAAACGCCGGGTGCAAGACGACGAGGTCGATCGCGTAGGCCGTCGCGAGGAAGACCGTCGTGCCGACGGCGAGCCGCTCGAAGCGCCCGGCGGTCGCCCCGCCGGCCAGCAGCAGCGCACCGAACGCCGCCGTCGCGAGCGCGAGCGCGGCCGGCAACCCGACGTGCGCCATCAGCTCGATGCCCAGCACGAGGCCGACGAACTCCGCGATCTCCGTCGCGATGATCGCCAGGGCGTACGCCGGCCACAGCCAGGTGGAGGCCCGCGGCCACCGCCGGGCGATGGCCTCAGCCAGATCTTGGCCGCTGGCCGCGGCGTAGTGGACGACCAGCAACTGCAGCACCCCGGCGGCAAGCCCGCTCAGCAGCACGGCCCACAGCAGCGCGTCGCCGAAGCGCGTGGCGTTGAGGTCCGTGGCCCAGTTGCCTGGGTCCATGTAGCCGACGCCGACCGCGAACGCGGCCCCCGCGGTGGCCGTCATCGCCGGCGCTGCGCGGCCGGAGAAACGTGCGTTTCTCAAGGACCCGGCTTTGCTCGGCTCGCGCCGAGGCCAAACTCGGCGGCCTGGCCGCCTTCCGGCCGTGCGCTGCGTCGGCGCTCGCGCCCGGGCCGTGACCTTGCGTGAACGCCGGGGTCCGTGGAACGCCGCTGGTCCCGGCCTTGACGTTCTTGCGGCGCTCCTGTAGACTATGGCGGTTGTGGTCCACTCCGCGCGCGCCGTTTTCGGCGCTCGCGGTGAAGGTGTAGGAGATACGCCAGGGCCCGTGGATATCCGTAAGGGATCGATCAACGTGAAGAACATCATCGGCCGCAAGGTCGGGATGACCAGCGTGTTCACGGAGGACGGCCGGAGCGTTCCGGTCACCGTGATCCAAGCCGGTCCGTGCACCGTGGTACAGAAGAAGACGAAAGAAACCGACGGCTACGAAGCCGTCGCGCTCGCGTTCGGCGACGTCAAACCGTCACGCCTGACGAAAGCGCTTCAAGGTCACTACAAGCGAGCCGGCATCGCGCCCAAGCGCGACATCCGCGAGTTTCGCACGGGCATCGACGGCATCGAGCTCGGCGCGACCGTGACGGTCGACGGCTTCGCGCAAGGCGACCGCGTCGACGTGCAGGGCATCTCGAAAGGCCACGGCTTCGCCGGCGGCATCAAGCGCCACAACTTCTCCGGCGGCGGTGCGAGCCACGGCTCGATGATCCATCGCCAGCCGGGCTCGAACGGCGACACGAACGCCGGTCACACGCCCAAGGGCAGCCGGCGTCCCGGCCACTACGGCGTCGACAAGATCACCCATCAGAATTTGGAAGTGGTGCGCGCCGACACGGAGCGCAATCTGCTGCTCGTGCGCGGCCCCGTGCCGGGCCCGAAGAACGGGCTCGTCATCGTGCAGCTGTCCGTCAAGTCGAAGGTGAGCGCGTAATGGCACAGGTCATCGACAAGACGGGCAAGGTCGTGCGCGACCAAGAGACGCCCGCAGCGTTCAGCGGTTCGACCGACGGCAAGGCCAACGCGATCTACCGCGCGGTCTTCCGCGAGCTCGCGAACCCGCGCGCCGGCACCGCGTCCACCAAGAAGCGCGACGAAGTGCGCGGCGGCGGACGCAAGCCGTGGCGCCAGAAGGGCACCGGCCGCGCCCGCCAGGGTTCGATCCGTTCGCCGCAGTGGGCGCACGGCGGCGTGGTGTTCGGACCGCAGCCGCGTTCGTACATCTCCTCGCTCAACAAGAAAGAACGCCGCGCCGCGATGCGCGCCGCGCTCGCCGACAAGTTCCAGCACGGCGGCATCACCGTACTCGACACGACGTCGCTCGACATCACGAAGACCAGCGCGTTCGCGACGCTGCTGTTCGGCTCGCCCAAAGCCGCGAAGACCGGCGTGAAGACGCTCGTCGTGTTCGCGACGGAAGAGCTCGCGAACGTCGGCGCCCCGCTGCGGCGCGCGGGCGCGAACCTGCAGAAGGTCGCGGTCACGCACACCGGCGAGCTCGACGTCAAAGACGTCGTCGGCTACGCCCGGCTCGTGCTCACCACGGCCGCCCACGACGCGCTCGTCGGCAAGTACACCAAGGAGTCGAAGTAAGTGGAAGCCCGGGACGTCATCATCGCGCCGCTGATCACCGAGAAGTCGATGGCCGGCACCGCGGTGCAGCAGTACAGCTTCGAGGTCAATTCGCGCGCCACCAAGACGCAGATCAAGTCTGCGGTCGCGGAGATCTTCGGCGTGACCGTGGTGAAGATCAACACGATCAACGTCGGCGGCAAGAAGAAGAACTTCGCGCGCCGCGGCAAGCGCTCCAGCGGCATGCAGTCCGACTGGAAAAAAGCCATCGTCACCCTAGCGCCGGGCCAGAAGATTCAGCTCGGCGGCGTCAACTACTTCGAGCAATAAGATGGCTGTCAAAAAGTACAAACCGACCAGCGCGGCGCGCCGCTTCATCACCACCGCCGACTTCAGCGAAGTCTCGAAGAAGGCGCCGGAGCGCTCGCTGCTCGAGGTCAAGAAGAAGCACTCGGGCCGCAACAACAACGGCCACATCACGACGCGCCACAAAGGCGGCGGGTACCGCAAGCAGTACCGCATCGTCGACTTCAAGCGCACCAAGGACGCCATCCCCGCCAAGGTCGCGGCGATCGAGTACGATCCCAACCGCACCGCGCGCCTCGCGCTGCTGCATTACCGCGACGGCGAGAAGCGCTACATCCTGGCGCCCGCGCTGCTCAAGGTCGGCGACGTGATCGAGTCCGGCCCCGCCGCCGACATCAAGACCGGCAACGCGCTGCCGCTGCAAAACATCCCGCTGGGTACGGTCATCCACAACATCGAGCTGCAGCCCGGCCAGGGCGGCAAGCTCGTGCGTTCCGCCGGCGGCGCCGCGCAGCTGATGGCCAAGGAAGGCGACTACGCGCAGGTCCGCATGCCGTCGGGCGAAGTGCGGCGCATCCTCGTGGTCTGCCGCGCGACCATCGGCCAGCTCGGCAATCTCGATCACGAGAACGAGATCATCGGCAAGGCCGGCCGCCAGCGCCACCTCGGGAAGCGCCCGTCGGTGCGCGGCATCGCGATGAACCCCGTCGACCACCCGCACGGCGGCGGCGAAGCGCGCTCCACCTCCGGCCGTCCGCCCACGACGCCTTGGGGTCAGATGACGATGGGCAAGAAGACGCGCCGCAACAAGCGCACGACCAAGATGATCGTTCGGAAACGGAAGAGCAAGTAGCATGGGTCGTTCACTCAAAAAGGGCCCGTTCGTCGCGGAGCACCTGATGGTCAAGGTCGAGAAGATGAACGCGTCGCGCGAGAAGCGGGTCATCAAGACCTGGTCGCGCTCGTCGACGATCATCCCGGCGATGGTCGGTCACACGATCTCCGTCCACAACGGCCGCGCGCACATCCCCGTGTTCGTCACCGAGAACATGGTCGGGCACAAGCTCGGCGAGTTCTCGCCCACGCGCACGTTCAAAGGCCACGCGGGCGACAAGGCTAAGGTCTCATGAGCGCCGCCGTAGCAACCGAAAGAACGCAGGCCGTCGCGCACCTGAAGTTCGCGCGCATCGGGCCGCGCAAGCTGCGCCGCGTCGCCGACGCCATCCGCGGCAAGAGCGTGCGCGAAGCGCTCGTGCTGCTCAAGTTCGCCGGCGTGTTCGCGTCGGAGCCGATCGAGAAGCTGCTGCGCTCCGCCGTCGCCTATGCCTAGTACACCACGACATGAGCCTCCTTGCGGTGCTCCTGTAGACTATGGCGGTTGTGGTCCACTCTGCGCGCGCCCTTTTCGGCGTTCGCGGTGAAGGTGTAGGAGATACGCCAGGGCCCGTGGATATCCGTAAGGGATCGATCAACGTGAAGAACATCATCGGCCGCAAGGTCGGGATGACCAGCGTGTTCACGGAGGACGGCCGGAGCGTTCCGGTCACCGTGATCCAAGCCGGTCCGTGCACCGTGGTACAGAAGAAGACGAAAGACACCGACGGCTACGAAGCCGTCGCGCTGGCGTTCGGCGACGTCAAACCGTCGCGGCTCACCAAAGCGCTTCAGGGACACTACAAGAGAGCCGGCCTCGCGCCCAAGCGCGACATCCGCGAGTTCCGCACGGGCATCGACGGCATCGAGCTCGGCGCGACCGTGACGGTCGACGGTTTCGCGCAAGGCGACCGCGTCGACGTGCAGGGCATCTCGAAAGGCCACGGCTTCGCCGGCGGCATCAAGCGCCACAACTTCTCCGGCGGCGGTGCGAGCCACGGCTCGATGATCCATCGCCAGCCCGGCTCGAACGGCGACACCAACGCGGGTCACACGCCCAAGGGCAGCCGCCGTCCCGGCCACTACGGCGTCGACAAGATCACGCATCAGAATTTGGAAGTGGTGCGCGCCGACACCGAGCGCAATCTGCTGCTCGTGCGCGGTCCGGTGCCGGGTCCGAAGAACGGGCTCGTCATCGTGCAGCAGTCCGTCAAGACGAAGGTGAGCGCGTAATGGCTCAAGTCATCGACGCGCAGGGCAAGGTCGTGCGCGAGCAAGAGACGCCCGAAGCGTTCAGCGGTTCCACCGACGGCAAGGCCAACGCGATCTATCGCGCGGTCTTCCGCGAGATGGCGAACCCGCGCGCCGGCACCGCGTCCACCAAGAAGCGCGACGAAGTGCGCGGCGGCGGCAAGAAGCCGTGGCGCCAGAAGGGCACCGGCCGCGCCCGCCAGGGTTCGATCCGTTCGCCGCAGTGGGCGCACGGCGGCGTGGTCTTCGGACCGCAGCCCCGCTCCTACATCTCGTCGCTCAACAAGAAAGAACGCCGCGCCGCGATGCGCGCCGCGCTGGCCGACAAGTTCCAGCACGGCGGCATCACGGTGCTCGACACGACGTCGCTCGACGTCACCAAGACCAAAGCGTTCGCGACGCTGCTGTTCGGTTCGCCCAAGGCCGCGAAGACCGGCGTGAAAACGCTCGTCGTGTTCGCGACCGACGAGCTCGCCACGTCGGCACGCCGCTGCGCCGCGCGGGCGCGAACCTCCAGAAGGTCGCGGTCACGCACACCGGCGAGCTCGACGTCAAGGACGTGGTCGGGTACGCCCGGCTCGATCCTCACCACCGCCGCGCACGACGCGCTCGTCGGCAAGTACACCAAGGAGTCGAAGTAGTGGAAGCCCGCGACGTCATCATCGCCCCGCTGATCACCGAGAAATCGATGGCCGGCACGGCGGTTCAGCAGTACAGCTTCGAAGTGAACCCGCACGCCACCAAGACGCAGATCAAGTCCGCGGTCGCCGAGATCTTCGGCGTCACGGTCGTGAAGATCAACACGATCAACGTCGGCGGCAAGAAGAAGAACTTCGCGCGACGCGGCAAGCGCTCCAGCGGCATGCAGTCCGACTGGAAAAAAGCCATCGTCACCCTCGCTGCCGGCCAGAAGATCCAACTGGGCGGCGTGAACTACTTCGAGCAATAAGATGGCTGTCAAAAAATACAAGCCGACGAGCGCGGCGCGCCGCTTCATCACCACCGCCGACTTCAGCGAAGTGTCGAAGAAGGCGCCGGAGCGCTCGCTGCTCGAGGTCAAGAAGAAGCACTCGGGCCGCAACAACAACGGCCACATCACGACGCGCCACAAAGGCGGCGGCTACCGCAAGCAGTACCGCATCGTCGACTTCAAGCGCACCAAGGACGGCATCCCGGCGAAGGTCGCGGCGATCGAGTACGATCCCAACCGCACCGCGCGCCTCGCGCTGCTGCACTACCGCGACGGCGAGAAGCGCTACATCCTGGCGCCCGCGCTGCTCAAGGTCGGCGACTCGGTCGAGTCCGGCCCGGCGGCCGACATCAAGACCGGCAACGCGCTGCCGCTGGTGAACATCCCGCTCGGTACCGTCATCCACAACATCGAACTGCAGCCCGGCCAGGGCGGCAAGCTCGTGCGTTCCGCCGGCGGCGCCGCGCAGCTGATGGCCAAGGAAGGCGACTACGCGCAGGTGCGCATGCCGTCGGGCGAAGTGCGGCGCATCCTCGTCGTCTGCCGCGCGACGATCGGCCAGCTCGGCAATCTCGATCACGAGAACGAGATCATCGGCAAGGCCGGCCGCCAGCGCCACCTCGGCAAGCGCCCGTCGGTGCGCGGCATCGCGATGAACCCCGTCGACCACCCGCACGGCGGCGGCGAAGCGCGCTCCACCTCCGGCCGTCCGCCCACGACGCCTTGGGGCCAGATGACGATGGGCAAGAAGACGCGCCGCAACAAGCGCACGACCAAGATGATCGTTCGGAAACGGAAGAGCAAGTAGCATGGGACGTTCACTCAAAAAGGGTCCGTTCGTCGCGGAGCACCTGATGGTCAAAGTCGAGAAGATGAACGCGTCGCGCGAGAAGCGGGTCATCAAGACCTGGTCGCGCTCGTCGACGATCATCCCGGCGATGGTCGGTCACACGATCTCCGTCCACAACGGCCGCGCGCACATCCCGGTGTTCGTCACCGAGAACATGGTCGGGCACAAGCTCGGCGAGTTCTCGCCCACGCGCACGTTCAAGGGCCACGCGGGCGACAAGGCCAAGGTATCATGAGCGCCGCCGTCGCCACCGAACGAACGCAGGCCGTCGCGCACCTCAAGTTCGCGCGCATCGGGCCGCGCAAGCTGCGCCGCGTCGCCGACGCGATCCGCGGCAAGAGCGTGCGCGAAGCGCTCGTGCTGCTCAAGTTCGCCGGCGTGTTCGCGTCGGAGCCGATCGAGAAGCTGCTGCGCTCCGCCGTCGCCAACGCCGAGAACAACCACGACATGAACTCGGACGGGCTGTTCGTCACGCGCATCACCGTCGACGGCGGACCCGGCGGCGGGTTCACCAAGCGCCTCGATCCGCGCGCGCAAGGCCGCGCGAACTTCAAGCGCAAGCGCCTCTCGCACGTCACGATCGCGGTCGGCCCGCAGCAGCCGAAGAACCAGCCGAAGCAGCGCTCCGGCGCGGCGATCGGGCTCAAGACGCTCACGCAGCGCCAAGCGAAGGCCGCCACGACCAAGCCGGCCGCAACCGCGCGCCGCAAGAAACAACCGGCCGCCGCCGCCGCGGGCGCGGGAGCGTAAGGAAACCATGGGACAGAAGATTCACCCGGTCGGCCTGCGCCTCGGCATCACGCGCACGTGGGACAGCCGCTGGTTCGAGAAGAAAAATTACGTTGCGTGGCTGCACGAAGACGTCGCGATCCGCAAGTATTTCGGGCGCATGACGCGCGCGGCCGCGATCTCGCGCGTCGAGATCGAGCGCCGCGCCAACCAGGCGCGCGTGATCATCAACACGGGCAAGCCGGGCATCATCATCGGCAAGCGCGGCGTCGGCATCGACGAGATCCGCCGCAACCTCGAGAAGCTCACCGGCAAGCAAGTGCAGGTCAACGTCGTCGAGATCAAGACGATCGAGCTCGACTCGCGCCTCGTCGGTCAGAACATCGTCGACCAGCTCGAGAAGCGCATCGCGTTCCGCCGCGCCATGAAGCAGGCGATCATGCGCACCATGAAGGCCGGCGCGCGCGGCGTGAAGGTCCAAGTTTCGGGCCGCCTCGGCGGCGCCGAGATCGCGCGCACCGAGCGCAACCACGACGGCAAGGTGCCGCTGCACACGCTGCGCGCCGACATCGACTACGCGCACGTCGAGGCGTTCACCACGTTCGGCCGCATCGGCGTCAAAGTGTGGATCTACAAGGGCGAAGTGCTGCCCGAAGGTCCGCGCGGCGAGCGCGAAGGCCAGGGCGGCCGCCAAGGCGGCGCCGCCGGCGACGCTGCACGCTTCCGCGACAACCGTCGCGGCACGCGCGGCGGCCGCGGCCGCGGCGGTGCCGGCGAAGGTGCTCCGCGCACCGGCGAAGGCGCGCCGCGCGCTCCGCGTCCCGCGGGCGGTGGTGCCGACTGCCGCGCCGGGTCTCGACACCGACGAAGCGATGCGCGTCGCGCAGGCCGATGGCGCAGTCGCTCGAATCGATCACCGACGGTGCGCCGTCCGCCGAAGGCAACAAGCCCAACGCGCCGCACGCCGGCGTCGACACCGGCTACCGCGCGCACGGCAACGCGGGCGAAGGCGTCGTCGGCGAAGTCTCGCAGACGAATCCCGATTCGCAGCACACGATCGACGAAGCCGAACGCCCCGGTGCGCACTCCAGCGCGCCGACGGCGGATCATCCCGAACCCGCGCCCGGCGGCGGCACGCACAACCGCCCCGAGCTCGCGACCGGACCGGAAGACGACAACGCCGGCACCGGAGAGGTTGGACGTTAGAACATGCTGACCCCGAAGAGAGTAAAGTGGCGCCGCCAGCACCGCGGCCGCATGCGCGGCAAAGCGCTGACCGGCAACACGCTGACGTTCGGCGAGTTCGGTTTGCAGGCGCTCGAGCCGGTGTGGATGACCAACCGGCAGATCGAGGCCGCGCGTATCGCGATGACCCGTCACATCAAGCGCGGCGGCAAGGTCTGGATCAAGATCTTCCCCGACAAGTCGGTGACGAAGAAGCCGGCCGAGGTCCGCATGGGTTCCGGTAAGGGCAACCCGGAGTTCTGGGTCGCCGTCGTGCGCCCGGGCCGCGTGCTGTTCGAGCTCGCGGGCGTGGACGAGAAGACGGCGCGCGAAGCGCTGCGGCTCGCCGCGCAAAAGCTGCCGATCTCGACCAAGATCATCACGCGTGCCGACCAGGAAGCCGAGGTGGCATCGTAATGAAGCGTTCCGATCTGCGCAGCTTGCGCGAGCTCACCCTCAAGGATCTCGAGCAGCGCGCTCGCGAGACCAAGGAAGAGCTCTTCAACCTGCGCTTCTCGCTGCGCACCGGGCATCTCAGCGATTTCTCGCGCGTGAAGCTCGTCCGCCGCACCTACGCCCAGATTCAAACCGCGATCTCCGAGAAGAAGATCGCCGAGGCCCGTCATGGAGCAGCCTAACCCCGTGGAAACCGACACCGACCGCGACGGCGCCGACCGACAGCGCCGCGACCGCGGAGCGCGGCGAACCGCCGGCGCGTCAAGCAAGGGCCGCGTCAAGAGCGACAAGATGGACAAGACCATCGTCGTCGTGACCGAGACGCGCGTTCCGCATCCCGTCTACAAGAAAGTCGTCCGGCAGTCGACGCGCTTCAAGGCGCACGACGAGAAGAACGACGCGAAGACGGGCGACTTGGTGCGCATCCAGGAGTGCCGCCCGATGTCGCGCGACAAGCGCTGGCGTTTGGTCGAGATTTTGGAACGGGCCCGCTAATGATCCAGCAAGAGACACGGCTCAAGGTGGCCGACAACTCGGGCGCGCGCGAGCTGCTGTGCATCCACGTCAGCGGCGGTTCGCGCCACCAGTACGCGCACGTCGGCGACATCATCGTCGGCACCGTGAAGAGCGCGATCCCGGGTGCGGCGGTCAAGAAGGGCCAAGTCGTCAAGGCGGTCGTGGTCCGCACGTCGGCGCCGCTGCGCCGTCCCGACGGCTCGGTCATCCGCTTCGACGAGAACGCATGCGTGATCATCAAGGGCGACAAGGACAACCTCGACCCGCGCGGCACGCGCGTGTTCGGGCCCGTGTGCCGCGAGCTGCGCGACCGCGGTTTCCTGAAGATCGCCAGCGCTCGCGCCGGAGGTGCTCTAGCATGAGCTCACCGCTGAAGCGGCAGGGCGTCGCGAAGCCCAAGATCGTCAAGGGCGACACCGTCGTGCTGCGGCGCGGCAAGGACAAAGGCCGGCGCGGCATCGTCAAGCACGTCTTCCCGAAGGACGGCGCGGCGACGGTCGAGGGCCTCAACGTCGTGAAGCGCCACACCAAAGCCGGCGCGACGGGCGTCAAGAGCGGCGGCATCCTCGAGATGGAAGCGCCGATCCCGTTGTCCGCGCTGATGGTCATCGATCCGAAGACCGATCTTCCCACCCGCGTGCGGCGCGTCCGTCAGCCCGACGGCACCACGGCACGCGTCGGCAAGTCGGGCGAACCGCTGCTCGCCCCGAGCAAGGCACGATAGTCATGGCAGCCAGACTCAGAGAGAAGTACCAGTCCGAGGTCGTTCCCAAGCTGAAGGAGCGGTTCGAGTACAAGAACCCGATGATGGTCCCGAAGCTCGAGAAGGTCGTCATCAACATGTCCGTCGGCGAGGCGATCCAGAACTCGAAGGCGCTCGAAAAAGCGGTCGACGAGCTGACGACCATCAGCGGCCAGAAGCCGGTCATCACCAAGGCGAAGAAGTCCATCGCGGCGTTCAAGCTCCGCGAGGGGATGAACATCGGCGCCAAGGTGACGCTGCGCGGCGAGCGGATGTACGTGTTCCTCGACAAGCTGTTCAACGTCGTGCTGCCGCGCATCCGCGACTTCCGCGGGCTCAACCGCAAGTCGTTCGACGGCCGCGGCAACTACAATCTCGGCCTGCGCGAGCAGCTCGTGTTCCCCGAGATCAACTTCGACAAGGTCGACAAGGCGCGCGGCATGGACATCGTCATCGTGACGACGCGCCCGCAACGACGAAGAAGCGACCGAGTTCCTCACCCAGATGGGGCTGCCGCTGCAGAAGCCTGCCGCGACCGGCCGCCGGAGCGACGCGATAATGGCCAAGACCTCGATGATCGAGAAGTCGAAGCGCACGCCGAAGTTCTCGGTGCGCGCAGCACAACCGCTGCAAAGTGTGCGGCCGCCCGCGCGCGTACTACCGCAAGTTCGGCATGTGCCGGATCTGCTTCCGCGAGAACGCGCATCGCGGCTTCATCCCGGGCATCACGAAGGCTAGCTGGTAATGGGAGTCATCACCGATCCGATCGCGGACTTGCTCACGCGCATCCGCAACGCGAACAACGTCAACCATCAGACCGTGGACATCCCGGCGTCGAAGATGAAGAAGGCCGTCGCGCAGATCCTGCTCGACGAAGGCTTCATCACCGGGCTCGAGATGGTGAAGGAAGGGCCGCAAGGCACGCTTCGCATCACGCTCAAGTACGGCCCCGAGAAGGAGAAGGTCATCACCGGCCTTCGCCGCATCAGCCGGCCCGGTCTGCGCGTGTACATTCCGAAGACGGAGATCCCGCGCGTCCTGGGCGGGCTGGGTCTCGTCATCATGTCGACCTCCAAGGGCATCATGTCGGGCAAGCGCGCCAAGCGCGAAGGCTTCGGCGGTGAAGTCCTGGCGTACGTGTGGTAATCGATCATGTCTCGAATTGGTAAGCTTCCCGTGACCATCCCGTCCGGCGTCGACGTGACGCTGAACGACGGCTCCGTCGCGGTCAAAGGGCCGAAGGGCTCGCTGCAGCAGCACATCCTGCCGGTCGTCACCGTGACGATCGAGGGCGGTCAGGTCGTCGTCGCGCGCAAGAGCGACGACAAGCCCGGGCCGCTCCGCGCACGGTCTCACGCGCACGCTCGTCGCGAACATGATCGACGGCGTCACCAAGGGCTTCCGCAAGTCGCTGGAGCTCCAAGGCGTCGGCTTCCGCGTCAACAAGGCCGGCGAGAACCTCAACTTCTCGCTGGGCTTCTCGCACCCGGTCATCGTACACGGCGCCCGACGGCATCGCGTTCACGGTCGAGGGCACGAACCGCGTGCACGTCGACGGGATCGACAAGCAGCGCGTCGGCCAGGTCGCCGCGGAGATCCGCAACCTGCGCCCGCCCGAGCCGTACAAGGGCAAAGGCATTCGCTACGCGGGCGAAGTCGTGCGCAAGAAGCTCGGCAAGGCCGGAAAAGCTGGTAAGAAATAATGCCGGTCTCACGCAACGACCAGCGCACCAAGCGGCACTCGCGCCTTCGCAAGAAGGTCGTGGGCACGCAGTCGCGCCCGCGGCTGCAGATCTTCCGCAGCCTGCACCACACCTACGCGTTCGTCGTCGACGACACGAAGGGCCACACGCTCGTCGCCGCGTCGACGCGCGAAGGCGCCGTGTCCGAAGGCCTCGGCTCGCGCACGAACGTCGAAGCGGCGCAGAAGGTCGGCTCGGCGATCGCGCAGCGCGCGAAAGCCGCCGGCATCGACGCCGTCGTGTTCGACACGTCGGGCCACAAGTACCACGGTCGCGTCGCCGCATTGGCGCAAGCGGCCCGCGAAGCGGGACTGGAGTTCTAGCGCATGTATAATCGTGGCGGTCGCGACCGCGACAACCAGGGTTTCGAAGAGGCCGTCGTCCGCATCAACCGCGTGGCGAAGGTCGTCAAGGGCGGTAAGCGCTTCAGCTTCTCCGCGCTGGTCGTCGTCGGCGACAAGAAGGGCCGCGTCGGCTTTGCGATCGGCAAGGCCGGCGAAGTCCCCGAAGCGATCCGCAAGGGCGTCGAGCAGGCCCGCAAGGCGCTCATCACCGTGCCGATGATCGAGAAGACGATCCCGCACCAGGTCAACGTGCAGGTCGGCGCCGGTCACGTCATGCTCAAGCCGGCCTCGCCCGGTACGGGCGTGATCGCGGGCGGCGCGATGCGCGCGGTGCTGGAGCTCGCCGGCATCCACGACATCGTCACCAAGTCGCTGGGGACCAACAATCCCATCAACGTCGTGCTCGCGACGTTCGAAGCGCTCAGCTCACTCAAGACGGCCGAGAAGGTCGCGCAGCTGCGCGGCAAGACGGTCCGGGAATTGTACGCCTAGCCATGGCTGAAAACGACACGACGACCACTGCACCGACGGGCGGTTTTTCGCTCGCGACGCTCAAGCCGAATCCGAAGTCCCGTCCGAAGCGCACGCGCGTCGGGCGCGGGCACGGTTCGGGCATGGTGAAGACCGGCGGCGAAGGCGGCAAGGGTCAGACCGTGCGTTCCGGCGGCGGCAAGGGCCCCGCGTTCGAAGGCGGCCAGACGCCGTGGAACCGGCGCCTGCCGATGGCGCGCGGTCTCTCGCAGAAGGCGCGCGACATCGGGCACTTCCGCCAGACGTACGCGGTGCTCAACGTCGGCGACCTCAACGGCTGGGACGCGTCGGTCGAAGTCAGCCCGCAGTCGCTCAAGGCGCACGGCAAGCTTTCCAGCGCCAAGGACGGCGTGAAGATCCTCGGCGGCTCGACGAAGTCCAAGAAGCTCGGCGGCGCGCTGCCGGCGGGGCTGAAGTTCCGCGACATCCTGTTCTCGGCGTCGGCGCGTGAAGCGCTGGCGGCGGTGGGCGCCGACTTCGGCGACGCCGCTACCGAAACGCCGGAAGCCGAGTAGCACCACTCGTGCTCAACACGCTTCGCAACGCGCTGACCGTCCCGGACATCCGCAAGCGGATCCTGTTCGTCTTCTTCGCGTTCGCCGTCTTCGTGTTCATGATCCACGTTCAGCTGCCCGAACGTGAACCAGCCGGCAGTGGAACCAGCTCATCTCAGTCGGGCGCGTTCTACCAGTTCCTGGGCTTCCTGTCGGGCGGCGCGCTCCAGCATCTCTCGATCATCGCGATGGGGATCACGCCGTACATCAACGCGTCGATCATCATGCAGCTGATGACGGTGGTCATCCCGCAGCTCGAGGAGATGGCGAAGAAAGGCGGCGAGGAAGGCCGCAAGAAGATCAGCCAGTACACCCGCTGGCTGACGATCGTGCTCGGCACGATCCAGGCGACGTCGATGGCGATCGCGATGAGCCGCGGCGGCGTGTTCTACGACCACTCGTGGCAGTTCATCGTGTACGCCGTGATCGCGTTCGTCGCCGGCACGCTGTTCCTGATGTGGCTGGGCGAGCAGATCACCGACAAGGGCATCGGCAACGGCGTCTCGCTGATCATCTTCGTCGGCATCGTGCTGCGGTTCCCCACCCAGCTCGGCCAGACGTTCTCGCTGGCGAACAAGGGCAACCTCAACTGGTTCGGGATGATCCTGTGGCTGGCGATCGCGCTCGTCACGATCGTGTCGATCGTGTTCATGTACCAGGGCCAGCGCCGCATCCCGGTGCAGCAAGCGCGCCGCGTGATCGGCCGCAAGATGTACGCGGGCCGCTCGAGCTACATCCCGCTGCGCCTCAACAACGCCGGCGTCATCTCGATCATCTTCGCGATCTCGATCCTGCTGCTGCCGCAGCAGGCGCTGTCGTGGTTCGGCGGCGCGCAGGGCGGCAAGGGCGTCGCGGGGACGATCGCGTTCTACATCCAGACGTACTTCGGCCCGAGCTCGTTCCTGTACAACCTGGTGTACTTCTTGCTGGTCGTCGTGTTCACGTTCTTCTACTCGGCGATCGTCGTCAACACCAAAGACATCGCCGACAACCTCAGGAAGTCGGGCTCGTTCATCCCCGGGATCCGGCCGGGCCAGCCGACGGTCGACTACATCAACAAGATCCTCGTGCGCATCACGACCGCCGCCGCGATCTACCTGGGCGTGCTGGCCGTGCTGCCGTCGCTGCAGCGCGACGTCGGCGTGACGTCGCTGTACATCGGCTCGACCTCGCTGCTCATCGTCGTCGGCGTGGCGCTCGACTCGATCACGCAGATCGAAGCGCGCCTCGCCGCGATGCGCGACTACCGCGGGTTCATCGGTATACGGCCGGGCCAGCCGACGGTCGACTACATCAACAAAATCCTGGTGCGCATCACGACCGCGGCCGCGATCTACCTGGGCATCCTGGCCGTGCTGCCGTCGCTCCAGCGCGACGTCGGCGTGACGTCGCTCTACATCGGCTCGACCTCGCTGCTCATCGTCGTCGGCGTGGCGCTCGACTCGATCACGCAGATCGAGCGCGCTCGCGATGCGCGACTACCGCGGGTTCATCAATAAGTGAACCTCATCTTCCTCGGGCCTCCCGGTGCCGGTAAGGGCACGCAGGCCAAGGTGCTCGAGGAGCGCTTCGGATACCGCCAGGTCTCCACGGGCGACATCTTGCGCGCGAACAAGCGCGACAAGACGCCGCTCGGGCTCGAAGCGCAGTCGTACATGGACCGCGGCGCGCTCGTGCCCGACGAGCTCATCATTCGCATGATGGAGCCGGTGCTCGACGCGCCGGGCAACGTCATCCTCGACGGTTTCCCGCGCACGGTCGCGCAAGCGCAGGCGCTCGACGACCTGCTGCGCCGCAAGAAGAAGTCCGCGGTCGCGGTGCTGTTCGACGTCGACCGCGACGTGCTGACCGAGCGGCTCACCGGCCGCTGGACGCACGAGGCGTCGGGCCGTACCTATCACACGCGTGCACAACCCGCCGCAAGGTCGCGGGCATCGACGACGTGTCGGGCGAGCCGCTGATCCAGCGCCCCGACGACAAAGAAGAGACGATCCGCACGCGGCTCGCGGTGTACGACGACCAGACCGCGCCGCTGATCGCGTACTACGACGATCCGACCGATGCGCGGCTCGTGCGCGTCGACGCGCTCGCGCCGATCGACGACGTGACGCAGCAGCTCGTCAAGCTCGTCAGCAGCAACGGTTTCTCGCGCAACGGTGCGCCGGCGTGATCAACATCAAGTCGCCGCGCGAGATCGAGATCATGCGCCGCAGCGGCAAGATCACGTCCAAGACGCTCGAGCGCCTGATGGAAGCGGCGCGGCCGGGGATCACCACGCGCGAGCTCGACCGCATCGCCGACGAGTCGATCCGCTCGATGGGCGGCATCCCGACGTTCATCGGCTACAACGGCTATCCGTCGGCGATCTGCACGTCGGTCAACGAGGAGGTAGTGCACGGCATGCCCGGCGACCGCGTGCTCCAGGACGGCGACTTGCTGTCGCTCGACATCGGCACGACGCTCGACGGCTATGTCTCCGACTCCGCCGTCACGGTCGCGATCGGCACCGTGAGCGAAGCGGCGCAGCGCCTGATGCACGTCACGCAAGAGTGCCTGATGCTCGGGATCGCGCAGATGCAGCCGGGCAACCACCTCGGCGACATCGGGCATGCGGTCCAGCGCCACGCCGAGTCGCACGGCTACGGCGTCGTGCGCGCCCTGGTCGGCCACGGGATCGGCCGCAAGATGCACGAGGACCCGCAGGT
>CAWCRI010000007.1:0-218776 GCA_963797935.1 Vulcanimicrobiota bacterium | reverse complement strand
GGCCGTGCGCGGATTTCAGGCGGCGCAGGCGCGAGCGGATCTCCGTCACCGTGACGGCGCCCGCGTCGTCGAGATAGATCGGGAGCTCGTGCAGCACGCCCATCGCGTGGCCGATCTTCTCCCAGTCGCGGTCCGCGATCGCGCCGCGGCGCAGCTTGGACGCGTCCAGCCGCGCTTCGGACGACAGGAAGCGCTCGACGAGCTCCTGCTTCGTCATCTCCAGCGAGAACACCGCGATCGGTTTGTGCTCGTCCTTCGCCGCCGCGACGGCCATGTTCAGCGCGATCGACGTCTTGCCCATCGCGGGGCGCGCGGCGATGATGATGAGGTTGCCGGGCTGCCAGCCAGCGGTGTAGTCGTCGATGTCGCGAAAGCCCGACGTGACGCCGGTGCGATCGCCCTTCATCTCGTGGCGGCGCTCGAGCGACTGGAACACGCCGAGCAGCAGCGACGGCACCGTCGCGAACGCGTTGTGCTCGCTGCGGTTGCCGACGTCGTAGACGACTTGCTCCGCGCGGTCGATCGCGGCCGGCACGTCGTCTTCGGACTCGTAGCCCAGCGCCGTCACCTGCGTGCCGGCGTGGATGAGCCCGCGCAGCGTCGACTTCTCGCGCACGATGCGCGCGTAGTACTCGGCGGACGCGGCGGTCGGCACCGTGTCCATCAGCGAGTTGAGGTACGCGAGGCCGCCGATCTTGTCGAGCATCCCGCGGTTGCGCAGCTCTTCGGCCAGCGCGACTTTGTCGAGCGGTTCGCCGCGCTCGTATAGCGCGAACAGCGCGAGGTAGATCGACTCGTGCAGCGACGCGTAGAAATCCGACGGCTGCACGATCTCGGCGACCGTCGACATCATCTCCTTGTCGACCAGGATCGAGCCGAGCAGCGCCATCTCCGCTTCGAGATTGCTCGGCGGAATGCGGTCGATCGTGGAGACGAACGGAGGCAGGTTCAACGAGGCACTTTCGTAGTCGTACGGCGTGCGCGCAGCACCGGCGGCGCGGGAACGCGCACGCCCAGCGCGGCGAGCGCTTCCGCGACAGTTCCGACGGGGATCAGCTCGATTCCCTCGGGCGTTGCGTCAATCTCGCGTGCGTTTTCTTTCGGAACGAGAATGGCTCTCATGCCCGCCTGGCGCGCGGCGTACAGTTTCTCCACAACCCCGCCCACGCCGCGCACGTTGCCCGCGAGTGACACTTCGCCCGTCACCGCGACGTCCTGCGGCAGCGGCTCCTTCGTGAGCGCGCTGTACAGCGCAAGGAAAAACGCGAGCCCCGCCGACGGGCCGTCGATGTTGCCACCGCCGACGACGTTCACGTGCAGGTCGTGATCGGCGGGATCGATGCCCGCGACCGCGCGGATCACCGACGCCGCGTTGAACACCGCGTCGCGCGCCATCGAGCCCGCGGTGTCGTTGAAACGCACGGCGCCCTTGCGCGGCTCGCGCGCGGCGAACGCCGCGGCCTCGATCTCCACGATGGAGCCGACGTACGCGATCACGCCCAAACCGAACGCCTTGCCCACCTCGCGCCCCCGGCGCGCGCGCGCCGGCGTGTGCTGCACGATGCGGCCGGCTTGCACCACCTCGAGCACGTCGTCCTCGCGCACCGTCGCGCCACGCGCGCTGCTTGCGCGCTCGAGCGCGTGGCCGTAGGCGTCGGCGAGGATCTGCACGGCCTTGCGGCCCTCGATGGTGTACGAGGCGATGAGGGCGGCGACGCGGCGCGCGATCTTCGCGCCCAGCCGCTGCGCCGCTTCGGTCACGATGCGCGCCACCTGCGCCTGCGTGAGCGGCTCGAAGTACACGGCGGCGCAGCGCGAGCGGATCGCGGCGTCGATCGCCTCGGGATCGCGCGTCGTCGCGCCGATCAGCACGAAATCAGCCGGTGCGCCGTCGCGGAACAGCTTCTTCACGTACGCGGGGACGTTGGGGTCGTGCTCGTCGTAGTACGACGACTCGAACGTGACGCGCTTGTCCTCGAGCACCTTGAGCAGGCGCGTCTGCATCGCCGGGTCCATCTCGCCGATCTCGTCGATGAACAGCACGCCGCCGTGCGCGCGCGTCACGAGACCCAGCTTCGGCTCGGGGACGGCGCTGTCGGCGAGGTCGCGCCGCGCGCCTTGGTAAATCGGGTCGTGCACGCTGCCCAGCAGCGGGTTCGTCGTCTCGCGGTGATCCCACCGCAGCGTCGTCCCCGCTGCTTCGACGAACGGTGCGTCGGGCACGAACGGCGCGTGCGCGCGCGCCTTCGCCAGCTCCAGCGCGAGCCGCGCGACGGTCGTCTTGCCGACGCCGGGCGGGCCGTACAGGATCACGTGCTGCGGATACGGCGACGCGAGCTTCGCGATGAGCGCTTTGATCGCGGCTTCCTGGCCGACCACCTGGTCGAGCGACTTGGGCCGCAGCACGTCGAGCGCGGCGCGCGCGAGCCCGCGCGCGTCGAGCGCTTCGAGCTCCGCGAGGCGCTTCTGCGTGGCGGGCGTCTCCGGGCCGGCTTCGTCGCGCAGCGCTTCCAGCCGCAGCTCGCGCAGGTAGTCGTTGTGGCGCTGCACCATCTTCGCGTTGATCTTCGCTTCGATCTGGTCGCCGACGGTGCGCTGCGCGACGAGATCGGCGAGCCGGTCCTCGATCTCGGCGATGATCTTCTTGTACTGCGCCTTCGCAGGGCGCGTCTCGAGGCTGGGGTCTTCGAAGACGATGCGCTGCAGCGCGAGCAGGCGGTCGGGGACCGCCGTCGAGCGCATCTCCTTGAGCGTGCCGAGCTTGCCGGCGCGCATGACGACCTTCTCGGTCCCCAGCGCGTCGGCAAGGACGTCGTAGAGCGCCGCGACCTCGCGGCGAATCTTTTCGTCGGCGCTCAGTCGCACGCTGCTATTTCAGCGCGACGACTTGCACCGCGGACTTGGCGATGATGTTGCTGCCCAGCCGAATCTCGACCGGGTACGTCCCGAGCGCCTTGATGCCGTCCTTCATCTCGATCTTGTGACGGTCGATCGTGAGGCCGAGCTGCTCGTGCACCGCGTCGGCGACTTGACCGTTGGTGACCGTGCCGAACAAACGCCCGTTGCCGCCCGCCTTCGCGGACACCTTGATGACGCTCTGCTCGAGCTGCGTCGCGACGTCTTGAGCGTTCGCGACCTCTTCGGCCTGTTTGCGCTTCTTGGCGTGCTGCTGCTGCTCGAGCTGCTTCATCGCGCCCGGCGTCGCGACGACGGCGAGCTTCTGCGGGAACAGGTAGTTGTTGGCGTAGCCGTCCTTGACGTCCACGACCGTGCCGCGCGAGCCGATCGGCTTGACGTCGCCGGTGAGAATCACTTTCACTGCGGCGGCTCCTACTGGACCACGAACGGCAGCAGGGCGATGACGCGCGCGCGCTTCACGGCGGTCGTCAGCGCGCGCTGGTGCGACGCGCAGTTGCCCGAGATGCGGCGCGGCAGAATCTTGCCTCGCTCGCTGATGTACTTGCGCAGGCGCGTCGTGTCTTTGTAGTCGAGCTCGCCGGAGCGTTCCGCGCAGAAATTGCAGACCTTGCGCTTGGGCCGGCGATCTTTTTTCGCCGACGCGCGCTTGCCTTTGGGAGGCGGCATCAGAGGGTGACCTTTCGGTGATGTAGGTGGTGATCGGCCAGACGTGCGACCCTCGCGGGACGGACTCTGGCCCTACACACGTGACGCCCGAAGGCGCCACGACCCCGGCCGTCCCGGTGGGACGGCGGGCACTGCGAAACCCGTTCCGGGCAGGCAGCAAAGGCGATCATACCATGACCGGTGCCCCGGTGCCACCCCCGCCAGAGGTCGCACGGCGAGCACCTGGAGGCCACGGCGCACGCCCCACGAAGCCCGTCGGCCCGCTTGCGTGAGGAGACCAGCCATGCACCAGCTGACCGGCCGCGTGCTCGATCCCGCCAGCCCAGGCTGGGAAGCGGCGCGGCGCGACTTTCGGCTCTCCGTCGACTACAGCAAGCTGGTCCCGAAGAACGTCGTGTTCTGCCAGCACGTGTCCGACGTGCAGAACGCGGTGCGCTTCGCGCGCGCGAACGGGCTGCCGATCCGCGCGCGTTCCGGCCGCCACAGCTACGAAGCGTACTCGCTCGTCGAAGGCGGCGTCATCGCCGACGTCAGCGAGATGGACGAGATCAGCGTGGACGCGCGCGCGGGCACGGCGCGGATCGGGGCCGGCGTGTTCTGCCTCGACCTCCACGAAAATCTCTATGACGTCGGCCTCACGATCCCGGCCGCGAGCGGCGCGAGCGTCGGCATCGCGGGGCTCGCGCTCGGCGGCGGGTTCGGCGTCACGTCGCGCAAGTACGGGCTGACCTGCGACAACATCGCCGGCGTGCAGCTGGTGAACGCGGAGGGCGAGTACGTGCGCGCGAACGCGAACGAGAACCCCGATCTGTTCTGGGCGTGCCGCGGCGGCGGCGGCGGAAACTTCGGCATCGTGACGTCGTTCGATTTTCGCGTCAACCCGATCGGTCTGGTCGGCCTGTGCAACATCGCGTGGCGCTGGGACGACTTCACGGCGGTCGTCGACGCATGGCAGCACTGGGCGCCCAACGCGACCGACAACCTCTCGACGTTCCTGCGGCTGGCCGTGAACGGCGTGATCACGCTGTACGGTTTGCTCACGCCGGATTCACCGGCCGAGCTCGCGGGCTTCAGCGCCCTGCTCGCGCCGATGCTCGCGGCCGCGCCTGCCACCGGCGTGCAGGTGCAGATGATGCCGTACGCCACGGCGGCGGCGATCTTCGCGGGCGCCGATCCCACCAAGCTGGAGTGGATGCTGCACCCGCACAACGACCGCCAGCAGTTCAAGAGCACGTCGGCGGTGGCGTACGACGTCTTTTCCGCCGATGCGCTCGCGCTGCTCAAAGCGCAGATCGAGAAAGCGCCGCCGCAGACGGACTGGGACACCAACGAGCCGAGCATGATCCAATTGCTCGCCGGCGGCGGCGCGCCGGGCCGCGTGCCGGTCGACGCGACGCCGGTGCCGCACCGCAAGGGCGTCTTCATCGTGCAGTACGACACGTACTGGACCGATCCGGCCGACCAAGAGAAGTCGGAGACGTGGATCGAGGGCGTGCGCACCGCGATGCTGCCGCACGCGCACGGCGCCTACGTGAACTACGCCGACCACTACATCGAGGACTACCTCGACGCATACTACGGCCCGAACCTCGCCCGGCTCGTCGAGGTGAAAGCCGCCGTGGATCCCGACAACTTCTTCAGCTTTCCGCAGAGCATCCCGACGAAGCTGCCCTGACCGCGATGGCCGAGAAGATCGACCACGTGATCGTGCTGCTGCTCGAGAACCGCTCGTTCGATCACATGCTCGGCTATTTCCCGAGCAACGGCGTCCCGTTCGAAGGGCTCACCGGCAACGAGGCCAACTTCGAGAACCCGCTCGACGGCACGGGATTTCGCGCGGCCGTGTCGCCCGATGCGCCGTACGTGCCCGACATCGATCCGTGCCCCGACCACGACATCGCGAACGTCCAGCTGCAGCTGCTGGGGCGCAGCGGGCCGTGGCCGGCCGATCCCGTCGCGCTGCACAACAACGGTTTCCTCTACGACTACGCGCAGCTCACGCACGACGTGCAAGCCGCCGCCGCGGTGATGCGCTGTCACGGGCCGGGACACGTGCCCGCGCTCACCATGCTCGCGCAGGAGTTCGCGCTGTGCGACCACTGGTTCGCGTCGGTGCCGGGCCCCACGTGGCCCAACCGCTTCTTCGTGCACGCGGCGACGTCGAACGGCTTCACCGACAACGCCATCCGGCTGTATGAGATGCGCACGCTGTACGAGAACCTCTCGGACGCGAACGTACCCTGGCGCATCTACTTCCACGACTTCCCGCAGTCGCTCGCGCTGGAGAACCAGCTCCGGTACATCGGCACGAACTACGAGTACATCACGCGGTACTTCGAGGACTGCAGCGCGGGCACGCTGCCGCGGTACTCGTTCATCGAGCCGCGCTACTTCAACGAAGGCGTCTTTCACGCGAACGACTGGCACCCGATCCACGGCGTGGTGCACGGCGACGTGCTGATCGCGGACGTCTACCAAGCGCTGCGGACCAGCCCGCTGTGGGAGCGCTCGATGCTGATCGTCGCCACCGACGAGCACGGCGGCCTGTACGATCACGTGCTGCCGCCGCAGACCGTGAACCCCGACGGCAAGACGTCGCCCGAGTTCGACTTCACGCGGCTCGGCGTCCGCGTCCCCGCCGTGGTCGCATCGCCCTGGATCGAGAAAGGCACCGTGTCGCAGACCGTCTACGACCACACGACGCTCGCCGCGACGGCGCGCGACCTCTTCGGCCTCAACGCGTCGCTGACGGAACGCGACAAAGCCGCGAACACCTTGCTGCCGTTGCTGGCGCGCACCGCGCCGCGCACCGACGCACCGCTCGATTTGGCGCGCCCGAGCGCCGACGCGATCGCGCTGGCGTCGGCGGCGCAGCCGCCGGCACGCGCGCTGTCGCACGTGCAGAACAGCCTGGTCACGCTCGCCCGCAACGTCATGACGAAGGCGCCGGAGCTGCTGCACGAGCCGCTGTCGTCGGCGCTGCTGACGACGGAACGCGAAGGCGCGATCATCGCAAAATTCGCCGTCGGCCTGGTGCGCCGCCAGATCGGGTTTCCGCCGCTGTGAACTACCGCAAGCAATTCGTCGTGGAACCCGGCGCCAAGGTGAAGCTCGACGACATCGACCCGTCGTTCACCGGCAAGCACGAGAGCGAGAGCGAGGCGAAGACGGCGATCGTCCACGATCTCGACCGCCTGCGGCAGCTGCAGTACCGGTTGTACGCGGAGCACCAGCGCTCCGTGCTGATCGTGCTGCAGGCGCTCGACGCCGGCGGCAAGGACGGCACGGTCCGCCACGTGTTCGGCGCGTTCAACCCCCAAGGCGCGAACGTGCACGCCTTCAAGGTGCCGACCGCCGAGGAAGCTGCGCACGACTTCTTGTGGCGGGTTCACGCGGCGACCCCGGCGCGCGGCCACGTCGCGATCTTCAACCGCTCGCACTACGAGGACGTGCTGGTCGCGCGCGTGCACCAGCTCGTGCCGGAAAAGGTGTGGTCGAAGCGCTACGACCGCATCAACGAGTTCGAGAAGAACCTCGCGCAAGCGGGCACGCACATCGTCAAGTTCTTCCTGCACATAAGCCCCGACGAGCAGTTGCGGCGCTTCAAGAAACGCCTCGACGACCCGCAAAGCTGGTGGAAGCTCAACGAGAGCGACTACGCCGAGCGCAAGCATTGGGCGGAGTATCGCGAGGCGTACGAAGACGCGCTCGAGCGCTGCAGCACCAAGCGCGCGCCCTGGTACGTGATCCCGGCGAACCACAAGTGGTTCCGCAACCTCGCGGTCGCGCGCATCGTCGCCGACACGCTCGACGACCTCGACGTGCAGCTCCCCGAACCGGCCGCCGACATCGACGCGATCCGGCGCGAGTACGAGGCTGCCGCGAAGGCGTCGCCGTGCCTATGAAGGAGAACCGCTCCGCCGCCGACTTTCTGCCCCCGCGGCGCACGCTGGCGAGCTTGAGAAAAGCCGCGCAGGTTTGCCGCGGCTGCGACCTCTACAAGGACGCGACGCAGACGGTCTTCGGTGAGGGCAATGCCCACGCCGCCGCGGTCTTCGTCGGCGAGCAGCCCGGCGACCGCGAGGATCGTGAGGGCCATCCGTTCGTCGGCCCGGCGGGGCACGTGCTGCGCGAGGCGATGGAGGCGGCCGGCATCGCAGCGGACGACGTGTACATCACCAACGCCGTGAAGCACTTCAAGTACGTCGTGCGCGGCAAACGCCGCATCCACGCGAAGCCCAAGGTCATCGAGGTGCGCGCATGCGCACCGTGGCTGGACAGCGAGATCGCGGTCGTGAAGCCGCGGTTGATCGTCGCGCTCGGGGCGACGGCCGCCGGGGCGCTGCTCGGCCCGGCTTTTCGCGTGACGCAACGGCGCGGTGAGGTGATCGCGAGGCCGCCGGGGCCGCCCGTCGTCGCGACCGTCCACCCGTCCTCGATCTTGCGCGCCCCCGACGACGCTGCGCGGCGCGTCGAGATGGCCGCGTTCATCGACGACCTCGAGACGGTCGCCCGGCTGATCCGCGGTTAGAACGTCGCGGGCGTGAACATGGACTCGACGTCGCGCTCGCCGCGGTGCTCGTACGAGCCGTCGTGGTTCATCCAGTCGGGACGCGGCGCACCCAGCAGGAAGTGGTCGAAGAACTCGTCGAGGTGCACGGTCCAGTAGTCTTTGTTCGGCTGCTTCGTGAGGCCGTGCGCCTCGCCGATGAAGCTGAACATGTACGCCTCTTTGCCGGCGCGGCGCAGCGCGGTGAAGAATTCGACGCCCTGGCCGTACGGCACGGCGCCGTCTTCGTCGTTCTGAATGCGCAGATACGGCGCGCGCACGTGCTGGACGAAGAACAGCGGCGAGTTCTCGACGTACAGATCGGGGCGCGCCCACGGCGTCGCGCCGATGCGCCCCTGGCTGCGCTCGTAGTACGCCTGCTGCACGTCGCCCGACTCCCAGAACCCGCCGTAGAGGCTGGGAAGGTCCGAGTCCGACGCGCCGGATTCGACGGCGCGGAAGATGTTGGTGTGCGTCACGAGCGCGTTGACCTCGTAGCCGCCGTAGCTGTGGCCCGCCATCCCGATCCGCTTCGGATCGACGAACCCCATCGCGACGACGCGCTTCACCGCGGAGCCGCACGCAGTCGATCGCGCTCGCGGTCGTGTGCCCGATGCGGTAGCGAATGTCGGGCTGCAGCACCACGTAGCCGTGGTTCGCATAGCGCGCCAGGTTCACGACCGTCCCCGCCTGCGGGACGACGTACGTGTGCAGCCCGTTCGACATCTTCTCGTACACGTAGACGAGCATCGGGTAGCGCCGGTGCGCATCGAAGCCGTCGGGCACGGTGAGGACCGCGCGCAGCTTCTCGCCGCGCGCGTTCGTGTAGTCGATCAGCCGCGAGCGGCCCCACGCGTACTGCGCGGCTTGCGGGTTCGCATCGCTCACGCGCGCGGCCGTCACCGGCAATGCGGCGCTCGACCACAGGTCGGGAAATTCGTCGAATCGCTGCTCGGTGAACACGAGGCCGCCGCCGTCGCGCCCGCGCCAGGGCGCGCCGACGGCTTTGTCGAGCAGCATCGTGATGCGCGGCGGTGTCTGCGGCGCAAGCGACGCGAGCGCGGCGAAGCCGCTCGCCTTCGTGCGGTCGTCCACCACGGAGAGCACGTACGGTGCGCGCGGCAAAAACGGGCCGCGCGCTCAGGAACGCGCTGTCGGGCTCGTCGGTGCGTGGGTGCACGACGCGGTAGATCCGCTGCGCCGCGCGGCCCGCACCGCGCGTCAGCGCGACAGGCGGTCCACCGTCCGGCGAAGCCAGCCACACGTCGTAGCGGTCGTAGACCAGCACGCCGCGGTCGCCCGGCGTCCAGCCGCCGAACCCGTACGCGGGCGGCGGCGCGGGATGGTCGTCATCTTCCTGCGCCGCGCGCACGGTCCGCGGATCGGTGATCCACGTCTTGCGCCCGTCGGCGAGCCGCAGCGTGTACCACGCGCGCCGCAGCGGGTCGTACCCGGCGGCATATCGTCCGGTCGGCGACAGGGTGGGCGCGTCGGTCTTCGCCTTGCGCTCGAGCAGCCTGCGCGCGCCGGTCGCGACGTCGATGCGGTACACGTCGAAGTACGCGTCGTCGTATGTCGCGAGCTTCACGTACGGCACGTCGCTCCACCCGAGCGCGTAGCGCGCGTTGCCCGCAAGGGCGACGTCCGGCACGTCGCGCGTGCCGAGCTGCGTCACCCGCCGCGCGGCCACGTCGTACAGCGCCAGATAGGTGCCGTGCTGCGGGTTCTGCGCGGCGCGGCGCTGCTGGGTGGGCAACTCGCCGTCGCGCCAGTACCAGAAGTCGAGATCGATGCGCGCGGGCGCCGACGACGGCCGCGGCAGCGGAACGTTCGCCGTCCACAGCGCGAGCCGGCGGCCGTCCGCGGAGAACTCCGGCGTGCGCGCGTCGGTGGCATAGGTGTGCGGCGCGAGCCCCGGCGTCGCCGGTCCGAGCGCTTCGACGGCGGCACCGCCACGCGTGTCCGCGACCATCAGCCGGAACGGCGAACGCGCGCCGGCCTCCTTCTTCACCGATTCGTCGTACGCGTCGGGATCGCTCAAGTACGCGAGCGTAGCACCGTCGGGCGACAGCGCGGGCGACACGAGGTGCGCGCCACCGTGCGCCACGACCTGGTCCGTGCCGCTCGCGACGTCGCGCACGTGTACGCTTTCGTCAGCCTTCGTCTGCACGACGTACGCGACGTGCGAACCGTCCGCGCTGACGGCATACGCCGACACGTTCGCGACGCGCGTCGCGTCGGCATCACCGAGCCGGCGAATCCCGAGCGACGTGGGCGCATCTTTGCCCGGTCCTTTCGGCGCGGACGACGCCGCGGCGGCCGGCGACGCTGACGGGGCCGGCCGAGGCGGCGCCGACGCCGACGCAGCGACGATGGGATGCGGCGACGGCGAGGGCTGCACCGACACCGTAGGAGCGGGCGACGATGACGGCAGCCGAGATGCGGCCGGCGAGGCGGGCGCCGCCGGCGACGCCGACGGCGACGGCTCCAACAGATATGCCAGCGTCGTGCCGTCGCGTGCGAGCGCAAACGAACGCACGCGATCCACGGTCGTCGTCTTCGCGTTCGCGACGTCCGCGAGATCGGCGATGCCCAAACCCTCTTTCGGGCGCTGATCGGGAGGCTTCGTCGCCTTCTCGGCGGCTTTCACGTCGGCGACCGGCGCGCTGATACGATAGACGACAAAGCGTCCGTCGGGCGAGAACTGCGGCGCACGGCCACGCGGCGCGCGGAACACCGCCGTGCCGCCGAGCTCGCGCACGAGCAGCTCGCCGTCAGCTTCCGCCGGCACTTGCGCGTACGCGAGCCGGCGGCCGTCGCGGGAGAGCCGCACGTCGCGAATCTGCCGCCACGCCGAGTACGCATGGTAGTCGAGCAGCTTCTTCGGTGCCGCGGCCGCGGGCGCGAGCAACGCACCATTGCCGCACGCGAACGCCACGACCGTCAGCAACGCGAGATGGGCGCGCGAAGTCACGGCAGCTTCATCGACGCCCGGATCGCGCGGTCCCGCAGCGCCGTCGGCAGCAGCGCGACGACGCTGCCGGCGCGCGCGCCTTTGCCGAGCAGATAGCGCGCGCGCGGCTTGCGCGCCGTGACCGCATGCAGGATCGCCTGCGCAACGACGTCGACGGGCATCGCGCCGTGCTCCTCGCGCTCGACTTGGGCGAACATCGCCTCCATCTGCGCGCCGTAGCGCTCCATCGCCTGCGGCGGAAGCAGCGCGAGCAGCGCCGCGCGCGAGTCGCGGCCCTTGCTCCAGATCGGCGTCTTCACCGCGCTCGGCTCGATGAGCGAAACGCCGACGCCGGCCGGCACGAGCTCGATGCGGAGCGCGTCGGCGAGCGCGCGCAGCGCGAACTTCGACATGCTGTACGGCGCGACGAACGGCACCGCGAGCCGGCCCGAGATCGAGCCCACGAACACGAGCCGCCCGCGCGACGCGCGCAGCTGCGGCAAGAACGCTTGCGCGAGCTCGGCCGCGCCGAAGACGTTGATCTCGAAGATGCGGCGCAGCTCGTCCACCGGGAGAAACTCCAGCGGCCCGCCGACCGCGATCCCGGCGTTGCTCACCACGCCGCGCAGCACGTGCCCGCTCGCCGCCACCAGCTCGGCGGCGGCATGGATGGCGTCGCGGTCGGTGACGTCGATCCGCAGCGGGCGCACGTGCTCGTGCAGCGTCGCGACGCGCGCGGCGTCCGCGTCGGTGCGCACGCCGGCAAACGCGACGAACCCTTCGCGCGCGAGCAGCGCCGCCGCGGCCGCCCCGATCCCCGTCGACGCGCCGGTGACGACGACCGCTTCGCGCCGCTGCGCGCTCACGGCCGCACCTCCTCGCGCGCCGCGCGTTCCGCCCGCGCGTCGCGGTTGAGCCGCTGCTGGATGCGCGCGTCGCCGAACACCAGGTCGGCGAGCGCCGGGAACGCCTTCATCAAGAACACCGGCACGCGATAGCTCGCGGGCACGACGTGCACGCGCCGCGGCCGCGTCGCCGCGGCGACGATGGCGTCCGCAACGATCTCCGGGCCCGGCAGATCGCGCATCGACGGGTTCATCGCCGTGCGCACGAAGCCCGGCTCGATGAGCGTCACGCCGACGTTGAAGCTGCGCACCTCGCGCCGCACCGAGTCGCTCAAGCCGCGCAGGCCGAACTTGGATGCCGAATAGATCCCCATCACTCCAGCCTCTCCGGCCACCGAGCCGACGTTGACGATCGCACCGCGCCGCTGCGCTTTCATCACGGGCAGCACCGCGTGCATCAGGCGCGCCGCGCCCAACAAGTTCACCGCGAGCACCCGTTCGAGCTCGTCATCGGTGCAGTCGCAGAGCGACGGGCTCGAACCGATCCCCGCGACGTTCGCCAGCACGTCGATGCGCCCGAACGCAACGAGCGCGCGCGCGACGAGCGCATCCACGTCGGCGCGCACCGTGATGTCGGTGGGCACGACGAGCACGCGCTCACCGAACGCCCGCAAATCGTGCGCGAGCGCATCGAGCAGCGCGTCCTGCGGCGCCGCCAGCACGACGATGTATCGCGCCGCAAGCAGCGCACGAACGGTCGCCGTCCCGATCCCGCCCGACGCCCCCGCGACGATCGCGACGCGCTGGTCCGTAGGCATAGCGCGTATGTGAGTTGCTACGCGGACCTCTTCGTGCCGAGACTTCCGGCAACCGCGAGGGTCCTGATCGTGACTCCGAATTGGGACTCGATCTCGAACGTGAGGTCTGCCAGGGCAACCAAAACTTCCGGTTTGTCGGCATGGCTGACGGTGACCGTGTAGTCGTAGCCGTGCGCGCCGGTCGTCAGCGTCCTAATGTCGGCGATGTCCTTGAGACGAGTCATATACGCCGCGGTGGCCTTGGCCAGGCGGCTCCCGGCCTTTTCCACTTCCTCGGCGACGTCGCCGTCGGTCGTCGTGATCGTCATAGCACGCTCTCCAAGTCTTGCGTCAGCTTCTTCGCGACCGCCAGCCACGCGTCCGCCTTCGTGACGTCGTAAGGCTCCAAGACTGCGCTACGATGACGCGTCTAGCGCGAATCGCTACGCGAGGTGCGCGTACTCCCGCGTGCGGGTGAGGATCGCGCCGGTCAGTGCCGGGACGTTGTCGCGCAGCCACAAGATCGTTGCCTCGGCGCGCGGCAGCGCGGCCCACGACGGGCGCATGTCCGCGTCCATCAGGCGGTGCAGTGCCGACGCCGACGTGCCGAGCACGTCTTGCATCGCGCGCTCCAGAGCTGCCTCGAGCTCCAGACCGGCCGGAACCACGTGCGTGTGCGTCGACATGACGGCGTCGACGTCCGCGGGCGTGAACCCCTCGCCGCACACGTCGATCGGATATCCGCAGAACAGCCGGAAGCCGCCGTCGCGAAGCAATGCGTTCCACAGCTCTTCGAGCCGGATCGCGGCGCAGAAGCTCTCGGCTTCCCACAGCACGCCGACCATCTCGCCGTACGCGCGCACGCCGCCCGCGCACAGCGCGCGCAAGCTCGCGAGCACCGGCCGCACGGTAGCTTCGAAGCGCTCGCGGTCCGGTTGCCCGTCGACCATGAACCGCGCCAGCGTCTCATCCGCATCGAGCACGACGAGCCGGCCGGCAGCGAGCGCCGCCGCCGGATCGATGCCGAGCGCGCGCAGCTCATCGAGAAAGGCCCCGCGATGCGAGGCGGTCGCGATGACGACCGCGCCCTCGCCTGCATTCAGCCCGTCGGCCAGATACCGGCCGACACTGCGCACGAGTGCGCGCGAATCGCTTCCATAAAGCTGAACGAGGTGATCCGCGTGCGGATCGCCGATGACGGGATCCGTGGCGGGGGAGCCGGTGGTAGCCACGCGGGACGCATTGTATCACACATGGACCATGGAGCCACCGCTCTATCGAACCCACCCGGTGGGCGGGTCTAGAGGACGGCGTCCCGGCTCAAGCTCGCCGGCGCCGCGGAGCGGGTTCGGCCCGCCAAGACGGCCCGCGCGTGGCTGCCGCCGCCGCGGCGGCGCTCCACCGACAGCTCTTCGGCGAAGGCGGTCACCAGGAACAAGCCGCGCCCGCGCTCGGAGAGAAGATCGACCGGCAACCGCGGCCGGAACTCGAAGCCGCGCCCGTCGTCGATGACGTGGAGCACCGGCGCGGGGCCGGACACGTCCAGGATCGCGGTGATCGACCCGGGCGCGTACCGCACGACGTTGCCGACCAGCTCGCCGAACACGAGCTCGGCGCTCGACGTCTCTTCGCCGGTCAGCCCGACCGCACGCAGGCGCTCGACGTATTCGCGGCGCGTCCGCCCGGCATCGTGCGCATCCGCGGAGTCGAAGCTCCACACCGACGCGCGGCGCGGATCGTCCAGCGCGACGAGCGGCTGCGCGAACGCGACGGCGAGCATCGCGACGTCGTCGTGGGCGGGCCGGCCCTGCGAGATCTTCGCGTAGATCGCGCGCGCGACGTCGCCGGTCGCTTCGCCGAACGCTTCGCGCACGCGCCGCTCGCCGTCGACCGCGTCGCGGTCGAACTCCGTCAAGCCGTCGGTGTAGCAGAGCAGCACCGAGCCGGGCGCGATCTCGATCGTGCGCGAGCCGTCCTCGCTGCGTCCGCGCAGCCCCAGCGGAAGATCGCCTTCGGCCAGCGCCGTGACCGTTCCGCCGGCGTCGCGCAGCAGCGCCGGCGGATGTCCGGCCGACGCGAACGTGAACTCGAACGACACCGGGTCGAGCACGCCGACGAACGCGGTGACGAACTGCGCCTGTCCGATCGCCCGCACGATGCGGTCGACGGCATTGAGCACCGCGACGGGGTCCGGGTTGATGAGCGCCGCGGTGCGGATGCTCTGGCGCACGCTCGCCATCGCGACCGCCGCCTCCAGCCCTTTGCCCGCGACGTCGCCGATCGAGAACACGACGCGCCCGTCGGGCAAGCGGAACGCGTCGTACCAGTCGCCGCCCACCGTCGCTTCGAGCATCGCGGCTTGGTACAGCGCCTCGAACGTGAGCCCGGGGATGTCCGGCAGCGACGGCACCAGCGCCGCTTCTTGAAATGTCGTCGCGACGCGGCGCTCGCGCTCGTAGGCCGTCGCGTTGCCGATCGCCGGCGCGATGCGCCGCCCCAGCTCCTCGAAGAACGGCACGTCGGACGGCGCGAACGCGCGCCCGCTGCCGTGCATCACCGCGTTGAGCGTGCCGACGATCTTGCCTGCGGAGAACAGCGGCACGAGCAGCGCGGACTCGATGCCGAGCGTTTCGAACGCCGGTTGAAACGGCGTGTCGATCGATTCGCGCAAGATCGCGAGCGAGTACGCTTCGTACACGACGGGCTGCCCCGCGCGAACCACCTGCGTCACGCCCGTGCGCGCCGCCGTGTTCGCGTACGCGGCGCCGCGCAGTGATTCGATGATATCGCGCTTCTCGGGGTCGCCGTGATGCCCCGCGGCAAGGCGCAGCTCGTTGCGCTCGTCCATCAGGTTCACGACCGCCCAGTCGGCGAACTCGGGGACGACGCTGCGGGTGACGACGCGCAGCGTCTGTTCGAGCGAGAGTGCGCCGGAAAGCTCCGCGCCAAGCCGCGAGAAGAACCGCTCGCGCGCGCGCGCACCGTACTCCGCGTCGATGTCCGTGTTCGAACCGTACCATCGCACGATCGCACCAGCGGCGTCGCGCACCGGGATCGCGCGCGTCAGGAACCAGCGAAAGACGCCGTCCGCGCGGCGCAGCCGAAACTCCATCTCGAACGGCTCGCCGCTCGCGATGGAGCCGGGCCACGCTTCCATCACGCCGGGCAAGTCCGCCGGATGGTGCACGGCTTGCCAGCCCCAGCCCGCGGCTTCTCCCCGCGTCTGCCCCGTGTACTCGTACCATCGCGCGTTGTACCAGTCGATCCAACCGTCGGGCAGCGCCGACCACATCATCTGCGGCACCGCGTCCGCGATCACCCGAAACGACGCGCTGTCCTTGGCCGCCAGCATCTTGGAGTCGTGGATGTCGACGCCGGTGCCGACCCAGCTCACGATCTCGCCGGATGCGTCGAGGCGCGGGATGGAACGCGCCAAGAACCAGCGATAGGTCGTGTCGTCCCCGTCGGCGGGCTTGACCCGGTGCTCCATTTCGTACGGCGTTCGGGTCTGCGCCCCGCGCTGAAACGCCGCAACCACCGCGGCGACGTCGTCGGGATGGACGACGCGAGCCCAGCCTTCCGGCGTCGTCGCGATCTCCGGCGGCAAGCGGACGTAGTCGTACCACGTGCGGTTTGCCCAGTCGATCGTACCGTCCGCGCCCTGCGTCCATACGAACACGGGCACGTCGTCGGCAAGGCGGCGAAAATCGTCGGGGCTGTGGGGCGTCATGCGTCAAGCCTTCGTTTCCCCGTGCGGGCAGGCGTGACCCGGCGCCCAGGAATCCTCGGGTTGAAAGGAGCACGGTCCGGATGTCACGGCCGTTTCCACGGCACGGCATTTTTCGTTGTAGTCGTCGGGGGTCATGAGATGCGACTGACGCCGCTGGTGTTTTTGGGAGCCGTGTGCATGCTCGCGGCGTGCGGCGGCGGCGGCGGCAGCAGTTCCGGCGGGGGCGGTCCCGTGCCGGGACCGGCGTCGCCGTCGGCGTCGCCCTCGCCGTCGCCGTCGCCGTCGCCCTCGCCCACACCGGTACCGACGATCGCGCCGCCGGCGGGCGTGCCCGCGTGGAATGCAACGCAGCACAAGGACTACGTTGCGATCGCGTACGGCGGCAACCCGCCGCAGCACATCGGGGTGTACGCGCCGGGTCAAAGCGTCGCATCCGCGACGCTGACGTACAACGGCTGCTGCTTCGAGCAGATCGCGTTCGACGCGCAAGGCAATTTGCTCGCCGCGACGACGAGCGGCGGTATCTTCATCTATGCGCCGGGCGTCGATGCGCCGCCGAAGACGCTGCCGTTGCAAAGCGGTTTCGCGCTCGCGGTGAGCGCCGCCGGCGATCTCGCGGTCGGCGGTTACAACATGGGCACGACGACCGCCGTCTATCCGGGCGGCGTCGCGAGCGCGATGTACCGCGTCCCGGCGCAGCCGGCGGCATACGGTCTCGCGTTCAGCCCCGCCGGCGAGCTGGCGGCGGCGCAGGCGAACGGCACCGTGCAGACCTTCGCGCGCGGGTCGACGACGCCAAACCGCACGATCCCGGTCGACCTCGAGTTCAACGGCTCGAACTTCGCGGTGCTGGCGTACGACGGCGCCGGAAACCTCGCCGTCGGCGCCTTCGTCCAGTCAGGGGTCGCCGTGTATGCGCCGGGCGCGACGACGCCCTCGTACACGACGATCACGAGCCCGGCCCAGTCGGTCGCGTTCGACAGCACGAACCGGCTCGTGGTCGGCGAGAGCGCGGACGTCAAAGTCTTCGCCGCCGGCTCGCCCACGTTGGTGCGCACGATCTCCAACAACCGTCCGGTCGGGCTCGCCGTCGACGCCGACGGCGACATCGCGTTGGCCGGCTGGACGTCACCGTCGATGGTATATCAAGGCAACGGCAACGTCGTCACGATCAACGGCCTGTTTCAGGCGGAGTCGGTGGCGATCTCTCCGTAACGCTCGCGCAGCGTTCGCTTCGAGACTTTGCCGGTCGCGGTGTGCGGCAGCTCCGCGACGACGATCACCTCGTCGGGCAGCCACCACTTCGCAACCTTGCCGTCGAGGAACGCGAGCACACTTGCGGCATCGAGCTCGTGGCCGTGCTTCGCGACGACGTACAGCACCGGGCGCTCGGACCACGTCGGGTGCGGCACGCCGATCGCCGCCGCTTCGGCGACCGCGGGATGCGCGACCGCGACGTTTTCCAAGTCGATCGAGCTGATCCACTCGCCGCCGGACTTGATCACGTCCTTGGCGCGGTCGCGAATCGTCACGTAGCCGTCTGCGTCGATCGAAGCGATGTCCCCAGTGCGCAGCCATCCGTCGTCCGTGATGCCGCGCGCCGTCGCGTCGTCGTCGTCGAAGTAGCTCGACGCGATCCACGGCCCGCGCACGTGGATCTCGCCCTGCGCGACGCCGTCGAACGGAAGCGGCACGCCGTCGTCGTCGACGATGCGCATCTCGACGCCGAACAGGCAGCGCCCCGCGCGCGTCTTGTAGTCGATGCGCTGCGGCGAGGCGTCGTGCTGCGGTTTGGGAATCCCGACGGTGCACGCGGGGCTCGTCTCCGTCATCCCCCACGCGTTCATCACGCACACGCCGTACTTGTACTCGAACGCTTCGATCATGGCGCGCGGCGGCGCGGCGCCGCCGACGCCCAGCAGCTTGAGGCTCGAGAAGCGCAGGTCGTTGCGCTCGAGGTATTCGAGCAGCCGCAGCCAGATCGTCGGCACGCCGCACGTCAGCGTGATCTGCTCGCGCTCGAAGGCGTCGTAGAGGCCCGCCGGGTCGAGGTGCGGGTCGGCGAACACGAGCTTCGAGCCTTGCATCGGCGCGAGGTACGGCAGCCCCCACGCGTTCGCGTGGAACAGCGGCACCACGGGCAGGATCGCCGCCTGCGAGCCCGGGCCCGCCTGCCACGACGACGCTTGCGCGAACGCGTGCAAGAGCGTCGAGCGGTGCGAGTACAGCACGCCCTTTGGATTGCCCGTCGTGCCCGACGTGTAGCACAGTGACGACGCCGTGCGCTCATCCAATTCGGGCCACGCGATGTCGGTAGGCATGCCGGCGATCAGCGTCTCGTACGCGATCGCGTTCGGCAGCGACGTCGCGGGCATGTCGGCCTCATCGCAGAGCACCACGTAGCCTTCCACGCCGGTGAGCTGCGCCGCGAGCGGCTCGAGCACCGGCACGAGATCGGCATCGACGAACACGAACCGGTCGCGCGCGTGGTTCGCGACGTACGCGATCTGCGGCGCGAACAGCCGCGGGTTGATCGTGTGCAGCACCGCGCCGCTGCCCGACACGCCGTAGTACAGTTCGAGGTGGCGCTGCGAGTTCCACGCGAACGTCGCGATGCGGTCGCCCGGCTCCGCACGCAATCGCTGCGCGAGCGCGTGCGCGAGCTGTGCGCTGCGCGCGCGCAATTCGCGATAGGTGCCGCGCCGGTCGGGCAAGCCGGCGCGCAGCGTGACGATCTCCGTGCCGCCGTGCCACAGCGCCGCATGGTCGACGAGCCGCGAGATCAGCAGCGAGCGCTCCATCATCAATCCGGCGAGCGCGGGTGCCGCGGTGCTCGGTGCAATCATCGGTGCTCCTCGCTGACGACGAACTTCGGCAATGCTACCACGGTTCGACGCCCCAGCGGGTGAGGGTCTCGCGGCCGCCGTCGTCCGGCGCCGGCCCGGCATGGCGAACCGCGCCCGGCGTACGCGAGAACCGCGGCGCGGGCGCGGGCTGCACGACGCCGCCGACGTCGCGGTACACCTCGCGGGCGCGCATGTGCGGGTGCGCCCGCGCTTCGTCCAGCGCGAGCACCGGCGCGACGCAGGCGTCGGTGCCTTCGAGCAGCGCGGCCCACTCGTCGCGCGTCTTGCGCTTGAACACGCTCGCGAGCCCCTGCGCCTCGGCGTCCCAGCTCGCGTCGCGCGGCGGCGCGACGCCGAGCCGTTCGTACAGGACCGCGAAGAACTTCGGCTCGAGCGGCGCGACGGCGACGTAGCGGCCGTCGGCGCATTCGTAGCAGCGATAGTTCGGCGCCGCGCCGCCGAGCAGGCTGCGCTCGCGGTCGAGCGTGAGCCGCCCCGTCGCGGTGAGACCGCTGAAAATCGCCATCAGCGACGCCGTGCCGTCGACGATCGCGGCGTCGATCACTTGGCCGCGCCCCGAGCGCTCGCGCTCGAACAGCGCCGCCGCGACCCCCAGCGCGAGGTACAGCGCGCCGCCGCCGAAATCGCCGATGAGGTTGAGCGGCGGCGGCGGCGGCGCGTTCGCGGGACCGATTGCCGCGAGCGCGCCGGTGAGCGCGATGTAGGCGAGGTCGTGACCCGCCGCGTGCGCGAGCGGGCCCGTCTGCCCCCAGCCCGTCATCCGCCCGTAGATCAGCCGCGGATTGCGCGCATGCACGACCTCAGGACCGAGTCCGAGCCGCTCCATCACGCCGGGGCGGAAGCCTTCGATCAGCACGTCGGCGCGTTCGATCGCGGCTAACGCGAGCGCGACGCCGCCGGACGACTTGAGGTCGAGCACGAGCGACGTCTTGCCGCGCGACGTCACCGGATCGGTCGCGGGCTCGCCGGCGCGATCGACGCGCACGACGTCGGCGCCGAGATCCGCGAGCAGCATCGCGCAGAACGGCGCCGGCCCGATGCCGGCGAACTCCACCACGCGCACGCCGTCGAGCGGGCCGCTCATCCCAACCGTCTCACGCCAACGGGGATTCGTCCGCAAGCGCGAACGAGCCCCGCTGCCCGGCCGCCACGGCGACGTGATCTGGACGCGGCCGCCCACGACGGCGGCCGCGCCGCCGCATGCGGCGCAGAACGTGCTGGTGCTCTATCACACCACGTCCGTCGACGGGCCGCCTCCTGACGAACGGAGTCCGCGACGTTCAGACGCCGAAGAAGTAATCGATCGCGATCACGCGGTCGCCGCGCAGCAAGAACGAAATCGCATACAGCGTCGGACTATACGTTGCGATCGGAACCGGCCCGCCGGGCCGCGGCGTCGAAGGCGACGGCACGGACCACGCGTAGGTCACGATCACGTCGCCGCCCCCGCGCCGGCGCACGCGGCCCGGGCCTTCGATCGACTCCACTTGGCGCCGCGTCATGCCGAGCGCGACCCCGTTGTGCGTGGCGGCGGAGACGATCCCTGAACGGATTCCGATCGGCGGCGTTGCGACGAGCATCTCGCCGACGTCGCGCGCGGTGTCGTACCGGTCGATGAAGGCCGCGCGCCGGTGCCGCGCGTCGTAGAACGCGCCTACGCAACCGCCGCCGCCGGCGTTGCCGCGGTAGTACGACATGGCGCCGGTGTCGAGATCCAACCGGTCGGAACCGTTGCGCGGCGCTACGGCATCCTTCCAGTACTTGTCCGACTCCAGCGTGATCTCGTAGCCGGGCTGCTGCTGAAACCACGCGCGAAACGACGGACAGTCGTGAATCGCCGGTGGAGCGGCCGGCGCCGAGCCCGCCCCCGCGAGCAGCAGCGCAGCAACCCCGGCGACCGCGACGATGAACGTTCTCACGCCGTACAGTTGTCCGCCGCCGCTCGGGAAGCCTACGGTCCCAAGAAGGCAGCGCCGAGGTCCGGATCGGGCTTGCGCTCCTTCTCATCTTTGTGATACAAAGTTACAAACATTGATAGCTTTGCGGAGCAGAGTCGTGGTGAAGAACCTTTCCGGGGTCGTCCTCGTCGTGATCGGCGCTACCGCCGCGTGGTTCATCCTGGGCCAGACGCTCGTCGTGCGCACGCAGGCCTCGGACAGCGCGCAGCGCGATCAGCTCGCGGCGGAGTGGGGCTCCGAGCAGCGGCAGAACGCGCCCACGTTCTGGGTCGCGACGGCGCCCCTCGCGGGCCAGACGGCGGTCCTGCCGGCATCGTCGCGCATCGACGTCGACCTCGCGCTCGATCCGCGCCAGAAGGGGCTGCTGTGGTACAACACCTACGGCGTCGGCTTCACCGCGCGGTACCGCGTCGCGAACCCTGGCGCTGGCGCGCGCGTGCACATGGACTTCTCGTTTCCGTCCGGCCGCGCGACGTACGACGACGTGACGCTCGTCGTCGACGGAAAACGCATCGCGGTGACGAGCGCCAGCGGCGTCATCACCGCGGCGCTGCCGCCGCGAAAGGGACGCCCGTGGGACGTGCTCGTGCGCTACCGCTCGCACGGCATCGGCACGTGGACGTACTGTTTCGGCGACGGCGTCGTGTCGGTGCACGACTTCGTGATGAACATGCACACGAACTTTCGCGCGATCGACTTTCCGCCCAAGACGCTCTCCCCGACCACGAAAGAAGCGACGCCCGACGGCGGCTGGCGGCTCACGTGGCAGTATCAAGACCTCATCGGCGGCTCCGGCGTGGGCATGGCGTTTCCGCAGCGGCTGCAGCCCGGACCGCTCGCGGAGCGCATCACGTTCTGGGCGCCGCTCTCGCTGCTGTTCTACGTGTTCGTGATGCTCGTGATCACGACGCTGCGCCGCATCGAGCTGCACCCGGTCAACTACTTCTTCTTGGCCGCGGCGTTCTTCGCGTTCCACCTGCTGTTCGCGTACACCGTCGACCGCATCCCCGTCGGGTGGGCGTTCGTGATCTGCTCGGTGGTGTCGATGTTCCTCACCGTGTCGTACTTACGGCTCGTCGCCGGCTTGCGGTTCGCGGCCGTCGAAGCGGCGCTCGCGCAGTTCTTCTACCTGATCCTGTTCTCGTACGCGCTCTTCGATGAAGGCTACAGCGGTCTGTCGATCACGATCGGCGCCATCGTCACGCTGTTCGTCACGATGCAGGTCACCGGGCGCATCGACTGGTCCGAGCGCTTCGGCGGCAAACGCGTCGCAGCGGCTGCGTCTTACTCCTCGCCGTCGTAGTAGTCGATCGGGTCGAGCCGCACGAGGCTCCGCTTCGGTACGCGCACGCCGATCTTGTTGCTGTCGGGAAAGTACGTCGATTCGCCGATCGGGTTGTCGGCGACGACGTAGAGCACGAGGTCCTCGGTGCCGTCGTTCGAGACGACGTGCGCTTCCCCGGGCTTGAAGATGAATGCGTCGCCCGGCTCGACCGGCGTCGTACCGTCCGCGTGGCGCACGACGCCCGTGCCGGAGATCACGTGATAGAACTCCCACTGCGCGCTGTGCGCATGGTACGGAAACGGCGTGGTTCCCGGCGGCAGGCGAGCGATCTCGACGTCGAACGGGTGGCGCTCGTCGAGGTTCATCGATTGCGGGACGCGGCCCAGCGCCTCGGAGACTTGCTTGCCAGCGCCGGAGAACGTGCCTTTGGGCGACGACCACGTGAGCTCGTCCATATCGTTCGTGTTGACTTTGCGCATGGTTCGCCGCTTCTGCGCGCCCGGCCAGGGGACCGGCGTCCGCCCGCCGAGTAACTGCACGTCTGATGCCGCCGCCCACCGCCATCGAGTTTTCGGGTGTCCAGAAGTGGTTCGGGACGAACCACGTGCTGGCCGACATCGATCTCGCCGTGGCGACGGGCGAGGTCGTCGTGGTGATCGGCCCGTCGGGGTCGGGGAAGAGCACGCTGATCCGCTGCATCAACGGCCTCGAAGCGGTGCAGGAAGGCACCGTCGTCGTCGACGGCAAGCGGCTGACGGCCAAAGGCGGCGAGCTCGCGGCGATTCGCAGCCAGGTCGGGATGGTGTTCCAAGCCTTCCACCTCTATCCGCACAAGACGGCGCTGGAGAACATCACCCTGGCGCCCATCACGGTCAAGCGCGTCCCGCGCGAGCAGGCCGATGCCGAAGCGCGCGCCCTGCTCGAACGCGTGGGGCTGCCGGAAAAAGCCGACGCGTATCCGGCGCAGCTCTCCGGCGGCCAGCAGCAGCGCATCGCGATCGCGCGCGCGCTCGCGATGCAGCCCAAGGTGCTGCTGTTCGACGAGCCCACCAGCGCGCTCGACCCCGAGATGATCAAAGAAGTGCTCGACGTGATGAAAGATCTCGCGCACACGGGCATCACGATGGTCGTCGTGACGCACGAGATGGGCTTCGCCCGCGAGGTGGGCGACCGCGTCGTGTTCATGGACGGCGGCCGCATCGTCGAGCAGGCAACGCCCGAGCAGTTCTTCTCCGCCCCGAGCAACCCACGCGCACAGCTCTTCCTCTCAAAGATCCTGGCCCACTAGCGAACATGTCCAACAATGTCACCCTGAGCTTATTGTCACCCTGAGCCTGTCGAAGGGTGCGCCACCATCGCAAGACCGTGCACCCACTCCCCGGAGGCAACCCATGAAACTCGCCAGACGCGCAATTCTCACCGCAACGTTCGCCGTCACCGCGTCCCTCGTCCTCGGAAGCGCCGTGCCGTCGCGCGCGGCCGACGACAACTCGGTCGACGCGATCAAGAAGCGCGGCACGATCAAGATCGGTGTGAAGTACGACGCACCGCCGTTCGGCTCGCTCAACCCGCAGACGAATCAGGTCAGCGGTTTCGACGTCGACATCGCGCGCGCGATCGCCAAGCACGTCCTTGGCTCCCCCGACAAGGTGGAGCTGCTGCAGGTGAAATCCGACAACCGCATCCCGCTGGTGCAGAACGGCGACATCGACGCCTTCGTCGCGACCGCGACGATCACGCCGGCGCGCATGAAGACGATCGACTTCTCGAACGTGTACTACCGTGCCGGCCAGTCGCTGCTGGTGAAGAAAGGCTCGCCGGTCAAGAGCTACAAGGATCTCGACGGCAAAAGCGTGTGCTCGGTGCAAGGCTCGACGCCGGAGCAGACGATCCGCCGGCTCGTCCCCAAAGCGAACGTGACCACGTTCGAGACGTATCCCGAGTGCCTCACGGCGCTGCGCGGCGGGCGCATCGACGCGGTGACGACGGACAACGTCATTCTGGGCGGCTACGAAGCGCAGGACCCGAACAACCTCGACCTCGTGGGCGGCCTGTTCACGTTCGAGCCGTACGGCATCGGCATCCGCAAAGGCAATGCATCGCTGGCGAAGGCGATCAACGACACGCTGGCCGATCTGAAGAAGAGCGGCGAGTACGCGAAGATCCACGAGCGCTGGCTGAAGAAAAAAGTGCCGGCGGACTTCGACAAGTGGTACGACATGCCGGCCGCGACCGCCGCCGAGCAGTTCGACAAGCAAAAGGCCGGCTAGCGCCCGATGGACTGGTCGGTCCTGCGCGAGAACGCCGGCCTTCTCGCGCAGGGACTGCTCGTGACGCTCGAAGTGTCGGCGCTCGCGCTGGTGCTCGCGCTCGCACTCGGGGTGATCGTTGCGACGCTGCGCGTGTCGCCGTCGGCTGCGCTGCGCCGCATCGGCACGGCGTACGTGGAGTTCCTGCGCAACATCCCGCTGCTGGTGCAGCTGTTCTTCCTCTACCAGGCGCTGCCGAGCGCGGGAATACGGCTCGACGCGTTCCTGTGCGGCGTGCTCGGCCTGGGCGTGTACACGTCGGCGTTCGTGGCCGAAGCGATCCGCAGCGGCATCGCGGCCATACCCAAGGGCCAGCTCGAAGCGGCGCTGTCGAGCGGCCTGCGCTACAGCGCTGCGATGCGGCTGATCGTGCTGCCGCAAGCGATCGCCAAGACGATCCCGCCGCTGGGAAACACCACGCTGAACCTCATCAAGAACTCCTCGCTCGTCAGCACGATCGCCGTGCTCGACGTGCTCGGCACGGCCAAGCTCATCGGCGCGCGCACGTTCGACTACGTGCCGATGCTCACCGGCGCGGCGATCTGCTACCTGATCCTCACGCTGCCGACCGCGTTCGTGGTGAACGCGCTCGAGAAGCGCTACGCGCGATGACCGATCTGAGCTGGCTGTTCGATCCGCGCACGCTCTTGTTCTTGGCGGGCGGTTTGGGCATCACGCTCGCGCTCGCGGCCGTGTCGATCGCCGTGTCGTTCGTCGCCGGCGTGCTGCTCGCGCTCGCGCGCCTGTCCCGGATCCGGCCGCTGAGCATCGCCGCGACGGTCTACATCGAAGGGATGCGCGCGCTGCCGACGCTGCTGGTGATCTTCTTCGCCTTCTTCGCGCTGCCGCGCATCATCGGCTTCAAGCTCGCGCCGTTCACGGCCGGCGCGGTGGCGCTGTCGGCCTTCACCGCGGCGCTGATCGCCGAGATCGTCCGCGCGGGAATCCTCGCAGTGCCCAAAGGCTTGACGGAGGCCGCGCAGTCGCAGGGGCTCTCACGGCGGACAGGTCATGCGCATCATCACGTTGCCGATCGCGCTGCGGCAGATGATGCCGGCGCTCGTCGCACAGTTCGTGACGCTGCTCAAGGACACGTCGCTGACGGCGGTGATCAACGTGCTGGACCTGACCGCGCGCGGCCAGATCGTGTTCAGCCAGCCGCCGTACCAGCCGATCCCGGTCTTCGCGCTGATCGCGCTGATCTATTTCACCGTGAACTTCGGCCTGGGCCAACTGGGCCGCCGCCTCGAAACCCGCACTTTATAAAACGTTTTCCGGGCCGGATCACGCGGTGGCTTCTGCTGAACAGCGTTTGCTAAATCAGTACCCGCCATCGTCGAGGCCGGGCGTCGTAATGATCCATCCTCCCGAGTCCTAGGTTCACGACACGTCGGCGCCAGCTATGGGCCTATTGCACGAAGCGGCTCATGCATGGCGTATCGCAACTGATCGAAGTGGATACCTGAAGGCGCGAGCCTTTCCAGACAGTGAGTATGACGACAGTGGATGGCGGCGCCTGTACGGTGACAATCTCAGTGACAGGAACAAAATGCTAAAAAGAGTGCTGCCCAGTTTGTTTTTCACGCTCGCGCTTGCGCTGCAGCCGCTGCAGAGTGGGGCGAAGGAGCTGTCCTCCGTCAGCGACCTCTTCAAAACAAAGGACCACGTCGCTTTTTTCGAGGTGTATCACATCGCTCATGAGTTCACGACATACCGTGCGGCCGTGCCTTTGACCGACGTGATCAGTTCTTCGAGCCAAGATTATGTTCGCATAAGCGAACGAAACTGGCGTGCGGTCGATGCGTTGTACCAAGCTTTCGTTAATACTGCGATCCAGCCTGCGCTTGAATGCCCGCTGCATTCTCAACCGTATAGACTCGACGTACGTTGGGCTATCGTCGTAACGTACACCGACGGTTCGCACGATGCGATCGGATTCAACGATCGGTGGGACTGCATCCAGAGCGCGTCGTCGCCGAAAGCGTGGCCTTCCAGTCGCGATCTATACACCTATGTCGTGCAAACGTTTCCGTTCATGCGATAGTCGATCGATTCGGCGATTCGCGCTGATTGAGATTGTCAGAGAGCACCTTGGATAAAAACCGGACGTTATCATCGAGCCGTCGTGCTGCGGGATCGCTTAGCAGCGAAAGCCGTTGAGCCAGACCTGGTCGATGGATTTCATGGCGGAGAACCTCGCACGGCGAACTTCGGCCTCGGACAGCTCGACCGCCGCCTGGAAACGCGCACGCTGTAGGATGCTCGGCGCGGTTGGCCAACGCTGACGAACCACCTTACTTCAGGATCTATGCGAGCGAATTCGACGTGGACAGGATGCAAAAATTGGTAAGGGGCGCAATCGTGATCGCCGTCGCGCTCGGCTGGGCGGCGGCGCCAAGCGCCGCCGCCCAGCCAACGTTCACGTTCATATCGGGGTACGCCACAAACACCGTCCATGCCGCCTACCGCAGCCTCGCGTCACAACAGGCCGTACCGGCCGTGGCGGCGCCGAGGTCGAACGTGTGGATCGACGTGCAAGAAAGCCCCGAGAGTGTCTCGATCGCGTTCCACGGACTCCAGGTCCGTTCGGCGTCGTCGGACTCGCGCGGCATGGTGACCGTATCGCGTCCCATCGGCTCGCGCGCGGCCTCCGCGTCGGAACTGGGTAGCAAGACGCTAGGACCGGCCCAAGCTAGCGCGATGCTCAACGCGATGGACTTCGCGGAACAGCACCCGCCGGCACTGGACACGGTGCGCAAAAACGCGGCCGCCGGGAACTACGTCCTCGAAATGAAAGAGTTGGGAACCCCTTATATCTACGTCTCGATGAGCTACCCGGGCGGTCCCGAGCTCGGGAAGACGTCGATCGGTTGTAATCCGCGGCGGCTGCTTCGCTACGATCCCTCGAACAACACCGTGATCGAAATGAAAGTCTCTTGCCCCTGACGGCAGGGCGTCGTCCTGAGCGTTTCCGCGATCAATACCAGCCGTCTGCAGTGCGCGCCAACTGATCGACGGTTTTTTCGACCGCCTCCGTGGTCGTCGCAGCAAGCGCTGCGACGACTGCCGTCAGCGCGCGTTTGGTCGCGGTTTCGAACGCTTCGCGGCGGCGACGTTTCGCGGCAACCAAGGCGTCGAGTTGCGCGGGCTGGAGACGTGCCGCGACGTTCTCGTTGACACGAGTTCGAAGTGTATTCACCTCCGAGCGTGCCGCGTCGGACATCGTCGCGACGCGGGTACCGTCGGCGTGAGATAGACCCGTCGTCGGAGGCAAATAGACGTCGAGCGGATCGAACGGGCCGTACTCGCGGCCGTACTTGCGATACAGCTCGCCGATCTCGCGGCGCGCGTTCTCGCGCACGTCGTGCGCTCGCGCGCGAAACGACGCCATCGCGGATAACATCGCCGCGCTCGCGTCGCGCGACAGCGTCGCTTCGATCGCTGTGCGATACGCGCGGTCGGCTTCGTCCATCGCGGCAACCGCCGGAACGAATGCGCGGGCGATCTCGGCTTCGTGTTCCTCGAGCCCGAGTCGCGACGCCGTCACCGCAGCGAGCGTGAGCGCGAGCGGCGGCGGCGTTCGCTGCGCCAGGTTCACGATCTGCGGCGGATGAGATCCTGGAGGTCTTCGTCCATCTGGCTGCGCGACACGTCGCGGAGCGTGCTCTGGCGCGGACGAGGCGCGCGCTGCTTGCGCGGACGGATCGGACGGTTGCGCAGCGCAGCTCGCAGCGGCAATCCGACGATCGCCGCGAGCACGAGGAGCGGTATCGCGAGCTCGGCGTAGTGCATGGCGGTCTGCGAACGATTCCCGGTCGGGGTCAGTTCGCCTGGGCTGCCGCCACCGGCGCCGTGCGGCGCGAGCCCACCAGCGAGCCCGACGTCACCGACACCGTCACCAGCACGCCGTACAGCAGCATCCCGAGTCCGAGCGCGACGAACAGCGCGAGCAGCGATCCGGTCGCGCGTAGCGCAAGCCACCCGCCGCCGAGCGCCACGAGCATGCGCAGGAAGCCCGCGATCAGCGGCCAGCGCAGCTTGCCCGCGCCTTGCGAGGCGAAATAGAGGGCGAGGCCGAGCCCGAAGAACCCGTAGAACGGACCGGCCGCATGCAGATATGCGGCGCCTGTCGCGAGCATCGTCGGATCGTGCCCGAAGAGCCCGAGCCACGCGCGCGGCCAAATCGCCGCAGCAACGCCGATCGCTTCGGTCATCGCGAACGCGATCGCGCCGCCGACGAGCGCGATGCGGAGGGCGCGCTCGCGCTGTCCGGCGCCGATGTTCGTGCCGACGAGCGCGACGAGCGGCGCGCCCAGCCCGAACACGAGCGGGATCAGCAGATATTCCAATCGCGCGCCGGTGCCGTAGCCCGCGACGCCGGCCGGTCCGGCGGCCGTCGCGACGAGCGCGGTGGCGACGCCGATCGTGACGTTGGTCTGCAGCGTCGAGATCGTCGCGACCGCGCCGACGGAAAGGATCGCGTTGAAAAACCGGCTCTGCAAGCGCGCCAGCCGCACGCGCACGACGCTGCGCCCCGACAGCACGTACCACGCGAGCGCGACCAGCCCGGTCGCGAACGAGATGAGCATCGCGACGCCGCCGCCCGCGATGCCCAGCGCGGGGAACGGACCGATACCGAAGATCAGCACCGGCGAGAGCGGTACGAGGATGACGGTGCAGCCGCAAATGACGAGCGCCGGCACCAGCATGTTGCCGGTGCCCCGCACGGCGCTCGCAAGCGCGTTCATCAGCCACAGCAGGATGTTGCCGGCGAACACGACGTTCGAATATCGCAGCGCCGCATCGAGCGACGCGCCGCGGCCGCCGAGCGCGCGGTAGAGATCGGGCCCGAACAGCAGCACGAGCACGGACGCGAGCGCGCCGAGCGCGGCGTTGATGATCAGCGCGTGCAGCACGAGCGCGTCGGCGTCGGCGGCCCGGCGCGAGCCGAGCGCGCGCGCGATGGCCGACGAGATCCCGCCGCCGAGCGAGCCGGCCGAGATCATCTGCATCAGCATGACACCCGGAAAGACCAGCGCCATACCGGCCAGCGCATCGGTACCGAGCCGTCCCACCCAAAACGTCTCGATCAGCCCGCTAGCTCGCCTGCGCCAGCATGACGACGACGTTGGGCCACGCCATGCGCAGCAAAAGCGGCACGATCGGAGCCTGCAAGAGCGCCCGCGTGCGCGGATCGAGGTCGGGGGCCGGTCGGGACATCGCCTCGGGCGCCACGGCGGTTGCGGGAGTCACGTCCGGGTCAGCATACCCGAGTGACTTGCTTAACGCAAGTCACTCGGCCTTATGTGTCACCCTGACCCTTCGACAAGCTCAGGGCGAAGGGTGCGCCACCATCGCTGCGGCAAGTGGGCTCTCGCACGTGATCGAAAGGACGGCCATGCCCGAGCACCGTGTAGTCGTGACCTCGCCGGCCCGCGAGCTGGGTTCGGTGGATGCCGTGTACGAGGTGTTCGCCGACGACGAGAAGCTCGGCGAGTTGCGCATCAGCCGCGGCGGCGTGGACTGGTGGCCGCGCAGCGCGCGGCTCGGCCATCTGCTGACCTGGGAGCAGTTCGCCGCGCGCATGGAGCGGCCGTGAGGCGCTTCGTCGCAGCGTTGGCGGCGTGCGCCGTCGCGGCTGCGCTGTTCGTCGCGCCGCACGCCGTCCTCGCGCAAGGCAACGACGTCCGCAGCATCGCGCGCGACGGCTACGTCTACGGCTACCCGCTGGTGCTGATGGACGTCACCAAGCAGATCGCGACCGCCGCCACCGGTTACGGCCGGTTCGTGCACATGCTGTCGGGTCCGACGCCGCCGTTCCAAATCGTCGTCGCGCCCAACGGCGACACGCGCTACTCGTCGGCATGGGTCGACCTGTCCGCCGAACCGCAAGTGCTGCACGTGCCCGACGCCGGCGGCCGCTATTTCGTCGCGCAGGTGATGGACGCGTGGACCGACGTGATCGCCGACCCCACGACGCGCATCGCGAGCTCGTCGCCCGGCAACTACGTGCTCGTCGGGCCGAACTGGAACGGCGTTGCAGGGCCCGGTCAGCGGCTCGTGCGCTCCTCGACCAACGACGTCTGGATCTTGGCGCGCACGCGCGCGCTCCCAGACGATCAGCCGGAAGCCATCACCGCGATCCAGCAAGAATACAGCGTCGTGCCGCTGAGCCGCTTCGGCGATGCGTCGTACGAGCCGCCGCGCGGCGCCTTGCGCGAACCAAACGTGCCGACCGGACCGACGCCGCCGTCGCTGGTTGCCGCTATGCCGGCGCCGGTGTTCTTCGCACGGCTCGCGACGGCGCTCGGCAAGAACCCGCCGCGCGCGAACGACGCCCCGATCGTGGAACGGCTCGCGAAGATCGGTGTCGTACCGGGCAAAGCGCTCGACGCGGCGCAGCTCGACGCCGCACGGCGCGCACAGCTCGACGACGGCGTGCGCGACGCGCGCGCGCTGCTCGACCGCTACGACCCGCCCGTTCCGCACGTCAACGGCTGGCGCTGGACGAAGAACACCGGACGGTTCGGGACCGACTACCTCTACCGCGCGTTCATCGCGCAGACGCTGCTGGCCGCAAACCTGCCCGAAGACGCAGTGTACCCCGAGACGAGCGTCGACGCGAACGGCACGCCGCTCACAGGCGCACGCAGCTACGCGCTGCACTTCGACGCCGCGCACCTCCCGCCGGCGCGCGCGTTCTGGTCGCTGACGCTGTACTCGCCCGACCACTACCTGGTGCCGAACGCGATCGACCGCTACACGCTGCGCGACGCGAGCCTGCGGCGCAACGCCGACGGCTCGATCGACGTGGCGATCCGGCACGACGCGCCGAGCGGCGACCGCACGAACTGGCTCCCGTCGCCGGCGGGCCCCTTCGTCGTCACGCTGCGCATGTACTGGCCGCAGCCCGCGGGGCTCGACGGCACGTACCGCATCCCGGCGCTGCAACCGCGATGACGGCGCTCGCCGAAGGCACGGTTCGCACGGACCGGCACGAGACGTTCTATCTCGAGTCAGGTCCGCGCGACGGCCCATTGCTGATCTTTTTGCACGGCTGGCCCGCGCTGTCGATCATGTGGCGCCGCCAGCTCGAGCATTTCGGCGCGCTCGGGTATCGCTGCATCGCGCCCGACATGCGCGGCTACGGGCGTTCGAGCGCGCCGCGCGCGCGGGAAGACTACGCGCTGGAGCTCATCGTGCAGGACATGGTGGAGCTGCTGCACGGGCTCGGCGCGGAGCGCGCGATCTGGATCGGGCACGACTTGGGCGGCCCCGTCGTGTGGAGCCTGGCCGCGCAGCATCCGGAGCATTGCCGCGCCGCCGTCAGCCTGTGCGTGCCGTATCTTGCGAACGGGTTCGCGCCGGCGACGCTCGTGCCGCTGGTCGACCGCAACGTGTACCCCGAAGCGAAGTATCCCGCAGGCCAGTGGGACTACCAGCTGTTCTACGAGCAAGACTTCGAGGGCGCGCGCGCGGCGTTCGAAGCGGATATTCGTGCCACGTTCAAGGCGCTGTTCCGCAGCGGGAGCGCGAACGAGCGCGGGAAGCCGTCACCGACCGCGCGCATCACGCGCGACGGCGGCTGGTTCGGCGGTACCGGTCGCGCGCCGAACGTACCGCGCGATCCGGCCGTGATGTCCGAGGACGATCTCGTGCAGTACGTAGCGGCGTTTGAACGCACCGGATTTTTCGGGCCGGACGCCTGGTACGCGAACAACGAGCGCAACCTCCGTTACGCCGGACGCGCCGGCGACGGCGGCACGCTGCGGCTGCCGGTGCTCTTCCTGCACGCGACGTACGACCCCGTGTGCGAAACCGTCGACTCGCGGCTCGCCGATCCGATGCGCCGAGACTGCACGGACCTGACCGAACGCGTCGTCGACGCCGGTCACTGGATGCCGCAAGAGCAGCCGGACGCGGTGAACGACGCGCTCGCGGCGTGGCTCACAGGCCTCAGCGCTTGTTGATCGTGCCGCGGCAGTTCGGTGCGTTGCACGTGCAGCGCTTGCGGTCCGAGTGCATCGACGACACGTAGTCGACGGTGATCTCTTCGCCTGGGCGAATGTCGTGCAGCGCGAGCACGAGCAGATGCTTGCCGAACGTCTGCATGAAGCTGTTGGGCCGGCAGGAGTGGTTGATGTAGTGCGTGCCGTTGCCGCCCACCGAGCCGTCGATGCTCCAGCGGTCGTCGAGACCGCTCACGCGCAGGATGCGGCGGTGGCCGCGGCGCTTCGCCTCCGCGTTGGTGATGCGCTCGCCCGTGTACTCGGCGATCTTGCGGCGGCGCGCGAAGCGGGCCGTCGCGAAACAGCCCTTGCCGTGGATCGCGGACTCCCGGATCGCCAACCCGGGCGCGAGCGCTGTTCTCATCGAGCTCCCGCGGGCATGCGCATTCCGAGAAAACGCGCGAGGTACGGTGCCGTGCGGCTCTGCGCATGCTTCGCGACGTCCGCGGGCGGCCCGGATGCGACGATCCGGCCGCCTTCGTCGCCGGCGCCGGGGCCGATGTCCATCACCCAGTCGCTCCCGGCGAGCACGCGCATGTCGTGCTCCACGCAGATCACCGTGTTGCCCGCATCGACCAGCCCGCCGAGCTGCACCATCAGTTTTTCGACGTCGGCCGGATGCAGCCCGGTCGTCGGTTCGTCGAGCACGTAGAGCGTGTCGCCGCGCTGCGCGCGCTGCAGCTCGGTTGCGAGCTTGATGCGCTGCGCCTCGCCGCCCGACAGCTCCGTCGCGGGCTGGCCGAGCCGAAGATAGCCGAGCCCGACTTCGCGCAGCACCTTGAGCGCGCGGCACACCGCGATCTCGTCGGAGAAGAAGTCCCATGCGCCGTCGACCGTCAGCGCCAGCACGTCGGCGATCGTCTTGCCGCCGTACGTGATCTTCAGCGTGTCGGCGTTGTAGCGCGCGCCGTGACACGTCGGGCACGGCGCGTACACGCTGGGCAGAAACAGCAGCTCGACCATCACGAAGCCTTCGCCCTCGCACGTCGCGCAGCGGCCTTTCGCGACGTTGAACGAGAACCGTCCCGCGTCGTAATGCTTCGCGCGCGCGGCTTTGGTGCCGGCGAACAGCTTGCGCACCGCGTCGAACAGCCCGGTGTACGTGGCGAGGTTCGAGCGCGGCGTGCGGCCGATCGGCTTCTGGTCGACGCGCACGAGGCGCTTCACGCGGTCCATCCCGCCTGCGATGCGTCCTCCGGTTTCGATCGCGGCCTCGCGCTCGAGCGCTTCGCCTTCTTCTTCGACGGCGGCGGTCTCGTCGCCGAGGTGCGCCGCCACCAGCTCGACCAGCGCCTGGGTCACGAGGCTCGATTTGCCGGAACCCGACACGCCGGACACGCTCGTGAACACGCCCAGCGGAAACTCCACGTCGAGGTCGCGCACGTTGTTGCGCGTCACGCCCGTGAGCCGCAGCCATCCGCGCGGCGCGCGCGGAGCGGCCGGCTGGAACGCATGACTGCCGAACAAGTGCTGCCGCGTCCGCGACGCCTCGATCTTTTTCAACCCGTCCGGCGGGCCGCTGTAGAGGATGCGGCCGCCCTGCTCGCCCGCCGCAGGACCGACGTCGACGATCCAGTCCGCGTGGCGGATCACGTCGAGCTCGTGCTCGACGACGAACAGCGAGTTGCCCGCGGCCTTGAGCTGGTCGAGCGCGTTCAGCAGCGCCTCCGTGTCGAGCGGGTGCAAGCCCGCGGACGGCTCGTCGAGCACGTAGACCACGCCGAAGAGATTCGAGCGCACTTGCGTCGCGAGGCGCAGCCGCTGCAATTCGCCTGGCGACAGCGTCGGCGTGCTGCGCTCGATCGTGAGATAACCGAGCCCGAGATCGAGCAGCACCGCGAGCCGCGCGACGAGATCCTGTGCGATGCGCTGGACGACGATCGCCTTTTCCGGCGATTTCACGGCGAGCGCCGCGAGCCGCGGCTCCGTCGAATCCGCGTACGGCTGCATCAAGGTCGTCAGCCGCTTGAGCGGCACGCGCGCGATCTCGGCGAAGTGCATGCCGGCGAACCTCACGGACAGCGACTCGCGCCGCAGCCGCTTGCCGTGACAGAGCGGGCACTCGCCGCTCACCATGTACTGCGCCGCGCGCTTCTTCATCAGCGGGCTCGTCGTCGTCGCGAACGTCTGCAGCACGTGCTTGCGCGCGCTGGTGAACGTGCCTTGATAGCTCGGTTCTTCGTTGCGCTTGAGCGCGCGGCGCGTCTGCGCGGGCGTGTAGCCCGCGTATACCGGCACGGTGGGCTGCTCGTCGGTGAACAGCAGCCAGTCGCGGTCTTTCTTGGGCAGCTCGCGCCACGGCCGGTCGACGTCGTAGCCGAGCGTGACGGCGATGTCGCGCAGGTTCTGCCCGTGCCACGCGGTGGGCCACGCGGCGATCGCGCGCTCGCGGATGGTGAGCGACGGATCGGGCACCATCGAGCGCTCCGTCACGTCGTAGATGCGCCCGAGGCCATGGCAGCGCGGGCACGCCCCCGCGGGCGTGTTGGGCGAGAACGCTTCGGCGTCGAGATGCGGCTGCTTGGGCGGATACACGCCGGCGCGCGAATAGAGCATGCGCAGCAAGTTCGAGAGCGTCGTCACGCTGCCGACCGACGAGCGTGTCGTCGGCGAGCCGCGCTGCTGCTGCAATGCGACGGCGGGCGGCAGCCCGTCGATCTCGTCGACCTCCGGGACCGACATCTGGTTGAACAGCCGCCGCGCGTACGGCGACACCGATTCGAGGTAGCGCCGCTGCGCCTCGGCGTACAGCGTGCTGAACGCAAGCGACGACTTGCCCGAACCGGACACGCCCGTGAAGACGACGAGCGCTTCGCGCGGGATCTCGAGATCGACGTTCTTGAGGTTGTGTTCCCGAGCGCCGCGCACGCGCACGAACCCCGCCGGTGCCTTCATCACCGGCTCTTTCCCACTTAGTGGGGCATCTCGTCGTCGCCCAGGCCGAAGTAGTGGCCCAGCTCGTGGATCACGGTCTCGCGAACTTCTTCAACCGCTTCCTGCCTGGTGCGCGCGACGCGGTTGATCGGGCCGCGAAAGATCGCGATCTCGTCCGGCATCAGCTGCATGTCGTGCGAGCGCTCCGTCAGCGCGACGCCCCGGTAGATGCCGAGCAGCTCTTCGTCGGTGTCGGGGTCGTCGTCCGGCTCGAAGCTTTCGAGATCCTCGCGGTTCGGTTCTTCCTCCACCGAGATGACGACGTTCTCGACCATGTCCGCGAAACGCTTCGGCAGCGAGTCGAGCGCTTCGCTCACCACGCGCTCGAACTCCGCCCGGCTCAGATCCCCGCTGCCCATCGCGCCCGCGTTCTTCCTCGCGCGAGCCGATCCATCCGAAGCTTCGGTCGAACGGTGCTCTAGTAGCCCTGGCGCGCGGGCGTCGTGCGCTGCACCGCGATGCCGCAGCGCTCGATCAGCCACTCCAAGCCGCGCCAGAATCCGACGCCGTCGAGCACCGGGTTCAAGAAGTTGGTCGTCGTGCAGTAGCGGCTCGCGTACGGGCGCTTGTGGTGCTCGGCATGGTGCGCCGCGGATTGCAGGATGCCCAGGCGCTGCAGGTACGCGATCGCGCGCGGCGGGTTCGCGCAGTGCGCCCACTTGTGCACTTGGTTCGATTGCGACGCGAACAGCACGATCGCGTACGCTTGCCATGCGTGCACGCCGCACAGCGCCAGCGTGCACGCGGCGACGAATCCCAGCGCGATGCACACGCGGTTCGTCTCCCAGTACGTGCCCGCGCGGATCCCGCCGGGCCTGCGGTGGTGCTCGATGTTGTCGCGCACCACGTACGCGTCCAGCAGCTTCGAGCGCCCGAGCGCGGTCCAGGTGTCCTCGGCCCAGTGGATCACGCCGGTGATGAGATCGACCGCGAACAGGCACGCGACGCCGGACGCGGCGTCGATGGCGATGGAGGAAACGTGGAACATCTGGGGCCCTCACAGCGGGAAGATGGGCCCACTGTACGGCAGCGGCGCGGCGAGCGGCGTCCGTAGAAGTACTGACCCGCCGGCCAGGAGACGCCCGGCACGGGCGCGAGAGCTAGGGCGGATGGCCGTCGTGGCGGTGATGCAGCCGTACTTCTATCCGTACGCCGGCTACTTTCGGCTGCTGGCGGCCGCGGATACGTTCGTGATCTACGACGACGTGCAGTTCCCGCGGCGCGGCCGCGTGCACCGGTGCGAGGTTCCGGGCTCGCGGGGCGTTCCGGAATGGCTGACGCTGCCGCTCGCGCGCGCGCCGCGCGGCGTGCTGGTCGCGGAGCTCGCGTTCGCGGCGGGCGCGCGTGCGGAGCTCGACGCGCGCTTGGCGCGATTGACCTGGCTGGCGCGCGCAAACGGCCCGCTGGCCGACCGCGTCCGAGACCACCTCTTCGGCCGCCTCGGCACGCCGCTGGATTTCATCGAGGCCGGGCTGCGGCTCGTCGCCGGCGCGCTCGGCCTACCGGCCCGCATCGTGCGCAGCTCGGCGCTGGGCGTCGACGCGTCGCTCGGGCGGCAAGAGCGCATCATCGCGCTCGTCGAAGCCGCCGGCGGCAGCGTGTACGTCAACGCGCCGAACGGTCGCGCGCTGTATGACGCGCACGCGTTTCATGCGCGCGAGCTCGCGCTGCAATTTCTGGAGCCGTACCGAGGCCGTTTTCAGTACCTGCTGCCCGCGCTCGTGGCGGGCGATCCGGCGTCGCTGCGCGACGACGTCCTCGCGACGACGCGTATCAGCGACTGAGCGCGTCGCGCTCGAGCGACGCGAACAGCTCCTGCGCAGTCGCGATCGTTCCGTCGCCGCTAAGCGCGGCGAAGGCCGCTTCGTCGAGGACCTGCGCGTCGAACTCGGCACGAAGCCGGCCGCGCTCGGCGATCGCAGCCCAGCGCTTCCAGTGCAGCCCCTCGTCGGGCGTGAACAGGTGCCCCAACCGCCGAAGCGTCCAACCGATTCGTTCGACCTTGCGCGCGAAACGATCGTACGTGGTGAGCGGCACGTGCACGACGCGAACGTCGCGGGCGGCGCGCGGTTGAACGCCGGCGTCGCGCGCGCGCACGCTGTGGCCTCCGGTCAGGACGGCTTCGACCACGCTCGGCCGGACGATGAGCTTCGGCGCAACCCTGGACATGATCCACGGCGGCGACATCGTCTCCGAGGCGTTGCGCAGATCGACGGGCTGCGGCCGCACGATCAGCGGCAGCCGGTCGGGGCGCGACAGATCGATCGCGCGCACGCCGCCGTCCGCACCGCGCAGCAGCGGGACATTGAAGCGTTCGACGTGCACGAGACCGCCTTCGTCGAGATCCGCCGTTCGAAGATCGCCGCTCGCGCACACGAAGAACTCGTCCGAATCCATCAGGACCATCCAGTCCGGGCGCGCCCATTCCGCCGCCGCCGACAGCGCCGCGGTGAAAAAGAGGAAGCCTTCCTCATTCGCCTCGCGATAGACGACGCGGACGTCGTCGCGCGCGGCCAGCGCCGCGAGCCCGTCCTCGCCGCGCACCGCGCCGGCGTCCGCCGAGACGAAAAAATGCGTGACCCCCAGCCGCCGGTGGTGCGCGATGCACTGCTCGAGCATCCCGAGCTTTTCGCCGTGACCGATCACGGCCGCGATGCGCGGCAACGCGCTCATTCGCAAACGGCCGTCGCCCAGCCGAAACCGTGCCGGCCGAAGTCGTTGCCGTTGTAGAACATCACCAAGCCGTCGTCGGACGGCACGACGCACGGGTACGCCTGCATGCGGTCGTCCCAATCGCCCGGCCGCGGCGGGTTTTCGAAGTGCACGCGCTCGATCGGCGCGGCGGCGCGTTTCCCGTCGTCGCCCAGCGGCGCGTGCGCGAGGCGGTACGCGCCGGAGCTCGCACCGCGGAAGTCCGCACCGCGATGGCTGAACCAGAGCTGCGTGCGCCCGCCGCAGCGTGCGATCCACGGCCGCGCCACGGCGACGATGTTCGGATCGCCGGCGGCGAGTGCGAGCGACGTCGCGCTGCTCCAGACGACGCCGTCCGCGGACTCGCTGTGACGCACGACGTACTCTGCTTCGACCCGCCCGCCGGTCCGGAGCCACCGCGTCGCGCTCATGTACCACATCTCGTACCCCGTTGCCGTGTGCCGCACGAACGGCGCCGAGACGAAGAACGGATCGTACGGACCGATGGACAGGACGGGGCCCGTCGTCGCGCGCTCGAACGCGAGGCCGTCGTCGCTCACCGCGAGACCGATCGCGAGCGGGTGCGGCACGTCGGCACGCGCGGCGACGCCGACGTAGTACAGATGGATCCTTCCATCGACGAGCAGCGCGCACGACGGGCCCAGCCCCGCAGCGTCGAACGCGCCGAACTCGCCGGGCTCGAGGAGCGGGTGCGCATGAACGTCGAGCACGCGCATCTCGTCGCGAGGGTCGACGTCGGCCGCGAAGACGGTCGCTCGATTGTCCTCGTCGCGAGCGGCGAAGTAGATCCGCCAGCGGTCGCCGGCCAGCGCGAGGACGGTCGGGATCTGCGCGTGGCTCGCCCACCGCGCGTCGCCGCGCGGCGGCGTGACGACCAAGCCGCGGCGGGTCCACACCGCCACGTCAGAAGAGGCGCTTCAAGCGCGCGTTGCCGACACGCACGATGCGCCCGTTCGGCGGACCGTCGACCACGCTGTCCGGCGGAACGTCCTTCTTCACGGTCGCGTCTAAGTTCAGCAGGCAGCCCGCACCGATCGTGACGCCGGGCTCGATGCAGACGTTGCCGCCGATGAACGTGCGCTCGCCGACGCGGACGTTGCTGCCCATCACGACGTGCGATGCGAGAAAGCAGTAGTCTTCGATGACGGAGTGGTGCCCGATGTGATTGCCGCTCCAGAGCATCACGCCTTGGCCGATCGTGACGAACGGTTGGACGACGTTGGCCTCGAGGATGAAGGCGTTCTCGCCGATCGCGCCGGTGTACACGTGCGACGCGGGATGGATGAACGACGCAAACGAGTATCCGCGCGCCTTGCCTTCGGCATGCCGGTCGCGCCGAAGCTCGTTGAGTGCGCGATAGCTGAGCGGTCCAAGCAATTTCACCGCCTTCGGCGGAAAGCGCGATTCGAGGTGTTCCCAGGCGACGAGCGGCAACCCAGCGAACGTCTCGGCCTGCCGGAACGCACCGTCGACGGTGAAACCGACCACACGATCCGAGCCGTGCGCGTCCATGTACGCCTTCGCGACCTCGGCGATCTGACCGGCTCCAAAAAGGACCACATCCGACATTGATCGATCATCTCAACGCCACGCCGCACGCAACCTCCTCGGTGGGCGGCGGGCCTGAGCGAGAACGCCGCGCGCTCAGCGTGTGCGTCATCAACCCGCGCTTCGAACCGGCGTTCTGGGGACACGATTTTCTGCTTCCGCTGCTCGACGGCGACAAGCGCTGCTGGATGGCGTCCGGCGCGCTGCCGCTGCTCGCCGCGCTGGCGCCGGACGGCGTCGCCGTCGAGCTCCTCGACGAGAACGTCCGCGAGATCGATTGGGACGATCTGCGCCGGTTCGACGTGATCGGCGTGACGGGCATGATCGTCCAGCGCCGCCGCATGCTCGAAATCCTTCGCGAGCTCGAACGTCTTCCGGCGATCGTCGCGGTCGGCGGGCCCTACATCACCATCGCGGAGAGCGAGTTCGCCGGCACGTGCGACGTGCGTTTCATCGGGGAGGCCGACGACACGTGGCCGGAGTTTCTGCGCGCGGTCGCGAGCGGCGCCGAAGTGCCGGAGCGATACCAGCAGGCGCAGCGGACGGACGTCGCGCGGTTGCCCGCGGGCCGTTACGACTTGCTCGAGATGGACCGGTACATGTCGGCGGCGGTCCAGTTCTCGCGCGGCTGCCCGTTCGAGTGCGAGTTCTGCGACATCATCACGATCTTCGGCCGGCGGCCGCGCGTCAAGACGCCGGAGCAGCTCGTCGCGGAAATCGAGGTGGTGCGCCGCGCCGGTGCGCGCATCTGCTTCCTGGTGGACGACAACTTCATCGGCAACCGGGTCGCCGCGAAAAAGATGCTTCCGGTGCTGATCGACTGGCAGCGCAAGAACGGGTACCCGCTGCAGTTCTCGACCGAAGCGAGCGTCGATCTCGCCGACGAACCGGAGCTGATGGAGCTGATGGTCCAGGCAAACTTTCGCCAGGTGTTCATCGGTATGGAATCGCCGCGCGAAGAGTCGCTGCGCGAGACGCGCAAGTTTCAGAACACCCGCGGTGATTCCATCGTGAGCAAAGTGGCGCGCGTGCGCGACGCCGGCTTGGTGGTGATCGGCGGCTTCATGGTCGGGTTCGACCACGACGACGTCGCGATCTTCGACGAGCAGTTCCGGTTCATCCAGGACACGGGCGTCGGGCAGGCCAGCGTCACGATCCTTTCACCGCTGCCGACGACGCCGCTCTACGACCGGCTCAAGGCCGACGGCCGGCTCGACGACTCCGATCCCGAGGTGGCGTTCATTCCGGCGAAGATGACGCAGCAAGAGCTGCGCGAAGGGCACACCGCGCTGATGCGGCGGCTCTACGAAGCCGATGCGTACCTCGGCCGCATCTTCCAAGGTTATCGTGCGTCGGTCGCATTCAGGCGCCGCCGCGCGCAGATCGAAGCGGCGATCGGGCGACCGCGGCTGGCGGTCCGCATCCTGCGCGATCTGGCGGCGCTGCGCATCGCGGCGCGGCTCGGCCGCGTGATGTCGCGGCGCTCGCTGCTGCGGCGGTTGGCGCCCGCGTATCTGCGCTTCTACGTCCGCAACCTCGCGCTCGGACGCGCCGCGATGCCGCTGCACCATTACGTCACGTTATGTTTGACGCACTGGCATTTCTACAACATGGCGTGGCATGCGCGCAAGGCGACGATGGGGAACCCGATGATCGAGGCGCGCATCCCCGTGGGCGCGCCGAGCCACGCCGTCTCCTAGCCGCGCACGGCGCCGGCGATCGTGCCGACGATCCGGCGGACGGACGACGTCGCGAGATCCGGCGCCATCGGAAGCCCCACCAGCCGCGGCGCGAGCGCATCCGTGCGATCGAGCGCGTCGCGTTCGATGCCCGCGAACGCGGGCTCGCAGTGAAGGCCGCCGCCGTACCACAGCCGGTGCTCGACGTCCGCCGCGTGCAGAGCGGCGCGCACCGCATCGCTCTCGGCGGCAGACGTTGCGAGCAGCAGCGCATAGCACGACGCGACGGTCGGCGCGGTGATGATGCGGTGCTCGGCGAGACCCTCGCCCTCCGCTGCGTTTGCGTACGCCGCCGCAACGCGCGCGAACGCTGCGCGCTTGTCGTCCCAGCCGTCGAGCTCGGCGAGGCCGACGGCCGCGTGGTACTCGCTCATCTTCCCGTTGATGCTCGGACCGCGGCTCACGCGCTCGCCGCGGAAACCGAAGTTCAGCGCGCGCAGCGTCGCGTCGGCACGCGCCGCGTCCATTGCGATCACGGCGCCGCCTTCGCCGGTCGAGAAGGTCTTGCTCGCCTGAAAGCTCAGCGCGATCGGGATGGTGCCCAAAGGCGAACGAGCATCCGCGGTGAGGGCTTCGAATCCGGCCGCGGCGTCGATGACGACCGGGATCCCCGTTCGGCGCGCAAACGCTTCCCAGCGCGGTTGCGACGGCAACCGGCCGTACGGCGCGACCACGACGACGAGCCCCGTGCGCGCCAGCGCAGGGTGGTTCGCGAGCTCGTCGGGATCGAGGCTCCAGTCGTCGCCCACGTCGGTGAGGTGCAGCTGATACCCGCACTGCTCGATCGCGGATGCGGTGCCGACGAACGTATACGCGGGAGCGATGCAATACGGCCTGAGCGGTTCGGCGCGGCCAGCCGTCCCCAAGATGGCGCCCGTTAGCGCCGCGGTCCCCGAGCTCGCGGTGATGACGTGCTCCGGCGCGACGCGCAGCAGCGCCGCCAAACGTGCTTCGAACCGGCGCACCAGCTCGCCGTGATTCGAATACCAACGCGTGCGGTCGAGCGACGACAGATATTGTTCAACCCGGTGCGACGCCGGAAGCTGCGCGCGGTACACCGGGACACGTCCGCCGGCGCGCGGCTCGTCCGGCGAGTCGGCGCGAAGCGGTGCGGATCGCCGCCCCGGCCCGCCTTTCGACGCGTAGGCCGTGTACTCGAAGAGGCCGTAGTCGGCACGGAAGCCGATCGAGCGGCCCGCGATGCCGTGCAGAAAGCGCGCGAGCTCGTCGTACGAGACGTGAAAGAGATCGTGCCGCTCCCAGTCCACCGCTGCGGACATCACGTTGAAGACGATACCGCGCCGCACGAGCGGCCAGACGCGCCGAATCGTATCGGTCATGAAGCGCCACATGTCGGCGTGCGCGACCTCGCGCTTGACCGTGAGGAGGCCGTTCGCGACGAGCACGTCGCAGCGCAGTGCTTCGAGCTCCGCGTCCGGCGCCGAAACGACGTCGACCTCGTAGAACGGCACGCCCTCGAACTTCTCCCGCGCGCGCCGCAGCGTCGCGCCTGAGGCGTCTGCGCCGAGGTATGCGACGTTGCGCATGCCGCGCTCGCGGATGCGCGCGAGAAGTGCACCGGTGCCGCAGCCGAGATCGCACACGACCGTGTCGCGATCACCGCCGAGCCCGGCCACGACGTCGAGCATCACGTCGAATCGCGTGGTGCGGTCGCGCTCGTTCGGCCACCCGGCGCCTTCGGCCGTGTCGCCGTGCGACGCGAGGCAGCCGTCGTAATAGCGCAACAACGCGGCAGCCGTACGACGATGCGCAGCTGCCGCGTCCGATAACCCGAGTACGTCCGCGGAGTCGTGCTTCATCGCGTGGTCGTACGTGCTTCGCGCTTCGCGCCCGGCCTCCCGGCGGCTCAGGCGATCCGTGCACGCGGCCGCGGCGTGGCGGGCGGACTCGCGGAGGCCGCCGTACAAGTCGTCAGCGACAAAAGTAGTCGGCGGAGGAGAAGCGCAGCGATGAGCACGGTACGGGTTCTGGTAGGCACGCGCAAGGGCGCGTTCGTCCTGACGGCGGACGGCAAGCGCGACAAGTGGGACGTGAGCGGCCCGCACTTCGCCGGCTGGGAGATGTACCACCTCAAGGGCTCGCCCGTGGATCCGAACCGGCTGTACGCGTCGCAGACCAGCGGGTGGTTCGGCCAGCAGATCCAGCGCTCCGACGACGGCGGCAAGACCTGGGAGCCGGTCGACAACAAGTTCGTGTACGACGGCGTCCCGGGCATGCACCAGTGGTACGACGGCACACTGCGTCCGTGGGAGTTCAAGCGCGTGTGGCATCTCGAACCGTCGCTGACCGATCCGGACACGGTGTACGCGGGCGTCGAGGACGCCGCGCTCTTCAAATCAACCGACGCCGGCCGGAGCTGGCACGAGCTGTCGGGGCTGCGCCAGCACGGAACCGGCTCGTCGTGGCAGCCGGGCGCGGGCGGCATGTGCCTGCACACGATCCTGCTCGATCCCAAGAACCCGCAGCGCATCTTTACCGCGATCTCCGCGGCGGGCGCGTTCCGCAGCGACGACGCGGGCGCGACGTGGCTGCCGATCAACAAAGGCCTGCGTTCGGATCAGCTCCCCGATCAGGACGCGGAAGTGGGTCACTGCGTGCACCGCCTCGCGATGCACGCGTCGCGGCCGAACGTGCTGTTCATGCAGAAGCACTGGGACGTGATGCGCAGCGACGACGCGGGCGACAACTGGCACGAGGTCAGCGGCAACCTGCCGACCGACTTCGGCTTCCCGATAGACGTGCACGCGCACGAGCCGGACACGATCTACGTCGTGCCGATCAAGAGCGACTCCGAGCACTTCCCGATCGAAGGCAAGCTGCAAGTGTACCGCAGCCGCACGGGCGGCAACGAGTGGGAAGCGCTCACCAACGGGCTGCCGCAGCAGAACTGCTACGTCAACGTGCTGCGCGACGCGATGGCCGTCGACTCGCTCGACGCGTGCGGCATCTACTTCGGCACGACCGGCGGCCAGGTGTACGCATCGGCCGACGCGGGCGACAGCTGGGCACCGATCGTGCGCGACCTCCCCGCCGTGCTGTCGGTCGAGGTGCAGACGCTGCAATGACGGAGCCGGCGTCCCGGGTGATTCGCGTCGTGCTCCCCGCGCATCTGCGCACGCTGTCGCGCGAGCACGGCGAGGTGCACCTCGACGTCGGCGGCGACGCCACGGTGGCCTCGGTGCTCGACGCGCTCGAAGCACGGTTCCCCGTGCTGCGCGGCGCGATCCGCGACCACGTCACGCACAAGCGCCGCCCGTTCGTGCGCTTCTTCGCCTGCGAGCGCGACCTGTCGCACGACTCGCCGGACGAGCCGCTCCCGGAGCCCGTTGCATCGGGCGCGGAGCCGTTGCTGGTCGTAGGCGCGATGGCGGGCGGCTAGGCCGTCGCTTTTCGCTTCGGGATCAGGAACAAGAACGGGATCGTCAGCGCGAACATGATCGCCGAGACGCGGAACAAATAGAGATACGAGATCGTGCTCGCTTCGGCGGCGATGATGCCCGCGATCGTGCGCGCCGTGCTCGCCAGACCGTGCGCGTGCACTTGCGCCGCGACCTGGACGTTCTGCAGCGTTTCGCCGCTCGACAGGACGGACTGCACCAGCGCCGCGTGCCGCACTTGGATCACCTGCAGCACCGCGATGCCGATGTTGCCGCCCAGCAGCCGCACGACCGACGCGATGCCGGTGGCGTCGGACATGTTCTTCACCGAGATGCCGCTGAGCGTCACCACGGTGAGCGGCACGAACAATAAGCCTAGCGCGAACCCTTGCAAGAGGCGCGGCATCATCACGTCCCAGTAGCCGGCGTCGGCGTTGAGCGCACCCATCCACCACGCTCCCGCCGCGAACATCGCCAAGCCGCTCGCGATGATCACGCGCGGGTCGAAGCGCCGGTTCAGCTCGCCGGCGACGAGCATGCTCGCCGCGGTCGCGAGCGAGCCCGGCAGCAGGTACAGGCCGGCGTCGTACGCGCTCAGCTTCAGCGGGCCCTGAAAGAACAGCGGCGTGACGAAGTTCAGACCGTACAGCCCGAAGCCGCTGATCACGCCGATCACATTGCCGATCGAGAATTGGACCGTCTTGAAGATGCGCAAGTTGACGAACGGATGCTCGGCGCGCACCTGATTCCAGATGAAGTACGCGAGGAACACGATGGCGGCGACCGTCAGCAGCGTGATCGTGCTCGAGCTGAACCAGTCTTCGCGCTGGCCGCGCGACAGCACGAATTGCAAGCTCGCCAGGCCCAACGCCATCGCGGAGAATGCGAACCAGTTGACGTCGTGCTCCTCGCGCTCGGATTTGGGCGTGGCGCCTAGCACGAAATACGCCATCGCGAACGCGACGATGCACAGCGGGATCTTGAAAAAGAAGAGCATCTGCCAGTTGGCGTTGTCGATGATGTAACCGCCGAGCGTCGGGCCGACGGCCGGGCCGACCATCACGCCGAGGCCGAAGATCGCCATCATCTCGCCGCGCCGTTCCGCCGGAACGGACTCGAACAGGATCGCCTGCGCGATCGGCTGCAGCGCGCCGCCGCCGAGCCCTTGGATGATGCGATAGACGATCAGCGTGTACACGCTCGTCGCCGTACCGCACAGCAGCGAGGCGACGGTGAACAGCCCGAAGCACGCGAGGTAGTAGTTCTTGCGCCCGAAACGCGCGGTGAGCCAGCCGTTGAGCGGCATGACGAGCACGTTGCCGAGCAGATAGCCGGTCGCCACCCACGCGACTTCATCGATCGACGCGCCCAAGTTGCCGGCGATCGTCGGCAGCGCGACGTTCACGATCGACGAGTCGATCAGCGCCAGGATGACGCCGATCATGACCGTCGCCGTGATCAAGGGGACGGACGCCTGGCGCCGCGGCACCGTCCCGGCCTGGTTCAATGCGAGCATTCTCTCGTATTTGATAATACGAGGACTTTCTCGTATATGTCAAGGAGAACCGCCGGGTGGAACACCCCGCCCCACGCCCGCCGCGCAAGCGGCAAGAGCGCGGACAGCGCCGGATCGCCGCCATTCTCGACGCCGCGGCGGCGTTGTTCACCAGCCGCGGCGTGGAGGGCACGACGATGAGCGCGATCGCGGCGGAATCCGGGACCTCGATCGGCTCGCTGTACCAGTTCTTTCCGAACCGCGAGGCGCTCGTGGAAGCGCTCGCCGAGCAGTACCTCGCCGACTGGCAGCGCATGCGCGCGGATCTCGCGACGTCGCGACCGCGCGGGCTGCGCGCCTCCATCGACGCAGGGATCGACGCACGCGTGAAGTTCCATCTGGATCACGCCGCGGTGTCGCGGCTGCTGGAGACGAACACGTCCACCGCCCGCGCGATACACGAGCTGGAGACCGAGCTCGGGAGCGCCGTCGCGTTCCTGAGCTCGTACGGCCCGCGCATTCGCAAGGAAACGTTACGCCGCTACGCGCGGATGGTCAACGCGATGGTAAACGGCGTGATGAACACCATCGTCTACGGTACGCTGTCCGCCGCGCAGCGCAGCGCGCTCATCGACGAGCTGAAGTCCGTGGTTCACGCCTACGTGGAGGAGCGGCTGCGCGGCTGACCGGTTCTCGTGTCCCTTAGCCGAGGAACCGCCGGCTTGCGCACGAACTGGACCACGCTCGCACGCGATCGGAGGTTCACGCCATGCCTCTCTCCAGACGTCTTGCCGCCGAGGCGTTCGGTACGTTCTGGCTGACGTTCGGCGGCTGCGGCAGCGCGGTGCTCGCGGCGGCGTTTCCGGCGCTGGGCATCGGCTTCGCCGGCGTCGCGCTCGCGTTCGGGTTGACGCTGCTGACGATGGTCTATGCGATCGGGCCGATCTCCGGCTGTCACATCAACCCTGCGGTCACGGCTGGTTTGTGGGCGGCGAAACGCTTCCCCGCCAAGGAGATCTTGCCGTACTGGATCGCGCAAATCGCCGGCGGGCTGATCGCCGGCGCAATCCTGCTCGCGATCGCGAGCGGCAAAGCGGCCTTCGACGTGCACGCCGGGTTCGCGAGCAACGGGTTCGGCGCGCACTCACCCGGCGGCTACACGATGCTCGCGGTGATCGTGACGGAGCTCGTGCTGACGTTCATGTTTCTGTTCGTCATCCTCGGCGCGACCGAACGGCGGGCGCCGCCAGGTTTCGCCGGCCTCGCGATCGGCCTCTCGCTCACGCTCATCCACCTCATCAGCATCCCGGTGGACAACACGTCGGTGAATCCCGCGCGCAGCACCGGCGTCGCGGTGTTCGCGGGCGGCGACTTTGTCGCGCAGTTGTGGCTTTTCTGGGTGATGCCGATCGTGGGAGCCGTCGTTGCCGGGTTCGTCTATTCGGCGCTGTTCGCACAAGAACCGGAAGAGGTTCCAGAACGCGTGCGACTCTCGCGCGAGGGCTAGCGCCGACGGGCGCGCAGGTTTGTTTCGGCGGCGCGTCAGGCGGTGACGAGCTCGCCGCCCGGTCGAACCGCGAGGTCGCCGTTCACTGAGCCGGACCTGATCATCAAGCCGCCTTCGATGAGCGCGTCGCCGTTGACGTCGCCGGCAACGTACGCGACGCCGCCCGCGCGCACGGTCAGACCGCCGTTGAGGTCGCCGACGATCTGCACTTGCGCGCCGCGCTCGACCAGAACGTCGCCCGACACGTCGCCGTTGATCTGCGCGACCGCACGCGCGCGCACGGCGACGTCGCCCGACACCTCGCCGTCGATGCGCACGGCCGAGCCGGACTTCACGTCGAGGTCGCCCGAGACGTCACCCGCGACGTGCGCCGCCGCCGCGCACGCAGCGGCCACGCCAGCGGGACCGCCGAGGCCGGCCCGTCGCAAATACTGCTCGAAGAACTCGTCGGCCGATGAGGACATGAAAATGCTCCTGTTCGAACGGGGTCGGCCGATGTACGGCCCGCCGCCATCTGAAGTTTCAGCCGCGCGAGCTCGGGCCGGGGCGGGCGAGAAACAGCGTCGGACGCTCGTTGAAGAGCGTGCGCTCGAACACGGCGTAGCCGCATTTTTCCGCGACGCGAATCGACGCGAGATTCGCCGGGTCGATCAGACAGACCGTCCGCGCCGACTCGAACCGAACGTCGCCCCAGCCGACGGCCGCGCGCACCGCCTCGGTCGCATAACCCTGACCGTGAAACGGCGAGGCGAGCGCCCAGCCGAGCTCAGGGACGTCACGCATCGACGCGGCGATGTCGCGTTTGAAATTCGCGAAGCCCAGCTCGCCGGCGAAACGTCCGGTCGCTTTTTCCTCGACCGCCCAATAGCCGAAGCCCATCAGCACCCAATGGCCCGCGTAGCCCAGCAGCCGCGACCACGCCTGCTGCTCGGTCGATGGCTTCCCGCCGATGAAGCGCGTCACGACGGGATCGGACCACATCGCGAAGCTGTCCTCGAAGTCCTCGAGCCGGTGCGCGCGCAATCGAAGGCGAGCTGTTTCGATCACGGGCGTCATCCGCTGACCTTTTGCAGCCATTTCCGCACGCCTCCCGAACTCCACGGCGATGGAACTGCGGCCAGTGGTCGAGCGGCGGCGAATCGGCCGCGTGACGATCGACTGGCGTGTCGACTCGCTCGTGGTGACGGCGTCTTTTCTGTCGCGCGGGCGTGCCGCCGTTCTCGCGGTGACGATCGTCGCCTTGTTCATCTTCCTCGGCACGTTCGCGTTCGGCGCGCCGGGACCGCGGCGAACGCTCGATCATGTCGGGATGATCGTCGTGTTCGGCGGCTGCGGCTATGCTGCGCTGATCCTGGTGCTGAACCGCACCGTCACCACGATCCGGCGCGACCGCATCGTGATCCGGCGCGGACCGGTTCCGATGTGGCCTGCGACGGCGTTCGACGCGGCGCGGGTCGAAGACGTTCACGCGGCGGTCGCGACGGGTATCGCCGGACGCGGCGGACGCATGGCGCTTGATTGCGTGAACGCGTCGCTGGCCGGGGGCGGCACCGTGAACCTCGTCGACGACGCGGGCGACGGCGGCGACGCCGCGCAGGTCGCGGCGGCGATCACCGAATGGCTGTGGGCGCATCGGGACTGACCGCCCGCGCGCGTCAGCCGATCTGCACGTCGTAACCGGCCCGGAGAACGGCGAGCGATGCGGGCGGCGTCAGTACCGTCGCGTCGCCGCGCACCGGGCGTGTGCGTATTTCGCTGTAGCCCGACACCGCGTTCCATCGCCGCAGACCGTGCGGCAGCGCCACATGCGGGGCGCCCTCGATCTCGACGAACGCGCCGTTGGGGACGTCCCGCCACGCGATCGCGTGCACGCGTTTGCGGCGGCCGTCACGGCGCTCGTCGTGCAGCCGCGCGTCGATCGCGTCCGCGCCCGGCGCGCCGAACGCGTCGCGGTAGCGCAGATAGTCGGCGCGGCGGCACAACGCGCACGGGCGGTGCCCCGCGGCGAATGCGACCGCCTCGTCGTAAAAGAACAGCGCGGTCCAGCGCCCGGGAGCCCATTTCGGCGCGACCCAGCCCTTGTACTCGAGCGCGCAGATGATCCAGCGCTTTCCGTTCCACGGCCGAACCACGTCGTGCCCGCGGTGCAGGCAGCCGCGGTTACCCATCCATCGTCCGCGCAACGGAGACGTGACGATCTCCCCGTACGGCGTGACGCGATTGCGCTCGGGCATCGGCTTCGAGTGTATCACGGTGGCGATGGAAGACGCGATCTGTTGCTGCGCCGAGCACTCGGTATGCGCTGAAGCGGCAGACCGAGCGTTCCTCCGCAGGACCGCGAGGCCGCGTGGGAATGCGGCTACGCATGAGCTCCAACGAACCGAATGCAACCACGCGCCGGACCTTCGTCGGCGGCGTTGGGACGGGTCTTGCCGCTGCGATCGCCACGTCCGTCCAAGCGGGCGGCGTGCAGCCCGCGAGCGCTCAAGCTGCGGCCGGCGCGCCGGATCAGACGACCAAGCGCGATCCGGTGAACGAGTATCCGCGCCCGCCGTTCCCGGTGCAGTCGCAGCCGTGGCCAGGCCTCACCAGCAAAATGACGCCGCGTCCGGATCACGGTGAATCGAGCTATCGTGGCGCGAACCGGCTCGCGGGGCGCAAAGCGCTGATCACCGGCGGCGATTCCGGCATGGGCCGCGCCGCCGCGATCGCATTCGCGCGCGAAGGCGCGGACGTCGCGATCAACTATCTTCCGGCCGAAGAGCCCGACGCGCGCGAAGTGGTGCAGATCATCCGCGCGGCCGGTCGCAACGCGGTCGCGATCCCCGGCGACATTCGCAACGAAACGTTCTGCGGGCGGCTCGTCGCCGACGCGGTGCAGCGGCTCGGCGGCCTCGACATCCTCGTGAACAACGCGGCGCGCCAGCAGTCGCACGCGTCGATCGCCGAGCTCACCACCGAGCTCTTCGACTGGACCATCAAGACGAACATCTACGCGATGTTCTGGATCACGAAGGCGGCGCTGCCGCACATGGCCGCCGGCGCGAGCATCATCAACACCGCGTCGGTCCAAGCCTACGATCCGTCGCCGAACCTCCCGGATTACGCGCCGACCAAGGCCGCGATCGTCGCGTTCACCAAAGCGCTCGCGAAGCAAGTCGCGAAGCAGGGCATCCGCGTGAACGCCGTCGCCCCTGGCCCGATCTGGACGCCGCTGCAGGTCACGGGCGGACAGCCGCCGGAGAGTCTGCCGGCATTCGGCGAGCAAACGCCGCTGGGTCGCGCGGGGCAGCCCGTGGAGCTCGCGCCGATGTACGTCGCGCTCGCATCCGCGGAGTCGAGCTACGCGACGGGCCAAGTTTACGGCGCGTCGGGCGGCAGCGGAAACCCCTAGCCCACGGTACGCCCGCTACGCGGACGGCGCTTTGCCGACCGGGCGGATGCGGCTGACGGTGCGGTGCTCCGCCCAGTGCGCGTTGTGCATGCCGAAGTGAGCGGGGCGGCTGCGCAGCGAGCGCGTCGCGAGCCAAAGCCGCTTGAGGTGGCGCTTGTGCCCCGAGGCCGCGTCGTCGGTGTACGCGGTGCGCCCGTGCAGCACGTGGTAGTTGTTGATGAACTGCATCTCGCCCGGCCGTAAGTCCATGTAGACGTTGAACTGCGGGTCGTTCGCCATCGCGCTCACGGTGTCGAGCGCCTCGCGCGCGAGCGCCGTCAGCCGCGGCGCCTCGCGGTGCCGCTGCGACGCGTAGACGTACTTCGGGATGAAGCGCACGAAGATGCGCCCGTCGTGCTCGCTGAACACCGGAAACGTGTAGTACGGCGCGCCGCCCGGCAGCTGTTCGCCACGGTAGTCGTACGGCAGCGGTTCGTAGAGCGCCGCGGCGAGCTCGGGCCGGGTGCGCACGAGCTCGTTGTAGATCGCGACGGCGTTCGCGACGCAGGACAGCCCGCCGCTCTGCGCCGCGCGCAGGCACATCAGGCCCACGAGATCCGAGCCGTCGGTGTGATAGTCGAGCGCGACGAGTCCGATTTCGTTGCCGCGCACGTCGGGATCGCCGTAGGCTTTGCCTTGATCGGTGACGTCGCCCATCACGTGCCCGTGCTTGTTCTGCGCCCACGGCTCGCCGAGGTGCGCGCCGATCCCCCAGTACAGCAACGTCAGGTCGTCGTCGTCGTACCGTTCGAACGGCAGCGCGCGCAGCCGAACGAAGCCGCGGCCGTCGATCAGCTCGCGCTCGACGCCGGCGAGCTTGCGCGCGAGCGCGTCGAGCGGGAACTGCTCGCGGCCGATGTCGCGCAGGTCCTCGGACACCGATTTCGCGGCGACGAGCGCCGCGTCGAGCTCGCGCACGTCGGCGGCGTCGAGCTCGACGGTCCACGTAGCAGGATCGGCGACGTCGCCCGCCCGCCAGTCGACGTGCGTCTCCAGCGGCTTGGGCTCGAACGCGATCATGCGCTCACCATCGTTTGCGGCCCGCGCACGAGGTTACCCGGCAGCGCGCCGGTCGGCTCGCCGTCGCGGTACACGATCTCGCCGGATACGATCGTCGCGTCGTAGCCGCGCGCCGGCTGCATCAGCCGCTTCGCGCCCGAGGGCAGATCGAACGCCATGAACGGGCGCTCGATGCGCAGCCGTTCGAGATCGATCACGTTGAGGTCCGCTTTCATGCCGGGCGCGATCACGCCGCGGTCGTGCAAGCCCACCGCGCGCGCGGTGTCCGCGGTCTGCCGTTTCACGAGCCAGCCCACGTCGAAGCGCCCGCGGCCGCGGTCGCGGCCCCAGTGCATCAGCAGATACGTCGGAAAGCTCGCGTCGGAGATGCTGCCGACGTGCGCGCCGCCGTCGCCCAAGCCGGGCAGCGTGTTCGGATGCGCGAGCATCTCGCGGCAGACGTCGAGATCGAGCGCCGCGTAGTTCGCGAACGGCGCGAAGAAAAAGCTGCGCCCGTCGTCGGCGAGCAGCATGTCGTACGCGACCTCCGCGGCCGTGCGGCCTTCGCGCTGCGCGATGCTGCCCAGCGAGCATTCGCGCGCGGGCTCGTAGTCCGGGACGTCGCCGAGCGGGAACAGCATCTCCATCCGCAGCAGACGCCGGCGCAATGGCGCTTCCGCGGGATCGGGCTCTTCGGCGAGGACGCGCGCGCGGAACGCGGGATCGCGCATCGTCGCGACCTTCTCCGCCAGCGGCAGCGGCGCGAGCGCCCGCACCGACGGGTGCGTGGAGAACGGGTTCAAGCTCGTCTGCAGCCCGAGCAGCACGCCGAGCGGCCGCGGCGCGACTTGCGCCGCGATGGGTAACCCGGCTTCGGCGGCGGCTTCGATCATGCCGAGCAGCGTGCGCCACAGCTCCGGCGCGCCGTGCCGCTGCGCGAGCGAGATCGTGAGCGGGCGCCCCGACGCGGCGACGATGCGGCGGATCATCGCGAACTCGCTGACGGGATCCGGCGTGTCGAAATCAGAGATCAGCTCGATCACGCCGTGGCCCGCGTCGCGCAGTCCGAGCGCGATCTGCGTCAGCTCTTCTTCCGTCGCGCGCAGCGACGGCGTCGGATCGCCATGCTTCGTGCGGTGGTTGAGCGTGCGCGACGTCGAGAAACCGATCGCGCCGGCGCGCATCGCCTCGGCAGCGAGCACGCGCATCCGCGCAGCGTCCGCAGCGGTCGCGGGCTCGAGCCGGGCCGCGCGCGCGCCCATCACGTAGAAGCGCAGCGCGCCGTGCGGGAGCTGCGCGCACACGTCGATGTCGTGCGGCCGCCGCGCGAGCGCGTCGAGGTAGTCGCCGAACGATTCCCACTGCCAGTCGATCCCGGCGTGCAGCGCCGTGCCCGGGATGTCTTCGACGCCTTCCATCAGCTCGACGAGCTGGTCGCGGTCGGCGGCGCGCACCGGCGCGAACCCGACGCCGCAGTTGCCCATGACGACCGTCGTCACGCCGTGCCAGCTCGACGGCGCGAGCCGCGCGTCCCAGAGCGCCTGCCCGTCGTAGTGCGTGTGGATGTCGACGAAGCCGGGCGTGATCAGCCGGCCGCGCGCGTCGATCTCCTCGGTTCCCATGCCCGCGACGGCGCCGACGGCCGCTATACGGCCGCCGGCGACGGCGACGTCCGCCTCGTACGGCGGGCTCCCGGTGCCGTCCGCGACGGTTCCGCCGCGGATCACCAAGTCGAATCGTGCGCCCATGCCGGCGGGATTCGCCGGCGTGGGCGCTGGTTCATCGCGAACGCGCGAGCGTCAGCGGCAGGCGAGACGTCCGTTGACGTTGGCGATGTCGCCGCCGCGGCATTGCGCCGCATTGATCGACGTCGTGACGTTCGAACCGTTCGGCGCCGTGCACGTCGCGGTCAGCGTCGAGCCGTTCCGCTGGATGTTCGTGCAGCTGCTCTGGTACGAACCGCCGGGCACGCCGCGGTTGTTGTAGCCGCCGTTGTTGTAACCGCCGTTGTTGTAGCCGCCGTTGTTGTAGCCGCCGTTGTTGCCGTTGTTGTCGCGATCGCGATCGCGGTCGTGGCCGCGGCCGTTGTTGTTCCAGCGGCCGTTGCCGTTGTTGTTCCAGCGGCCGTTGCCGTAGCCGTTGTTGTTGCACGTGAGCTGGCCGTTCGAGTTTCCGATGTCGCCGCGGCAGCCGCCGAAGGCGAGGGTCGAGCGAATCCACGTGCCCTGAGCGTTGGTGCAGCGAGCGGTTAGCTGATCGCCGCGCACGCGGATGTTCTGGCATGATTGCTGATACGAGCCTGGTGGAATAGACTGCGCCGAAGCGGGCGCAAGCGCCGTGGCGGCAAGTCCGAGCCCCGCGAGGAGGCTGACGAGTATTCGAGACATATGAACTCCCTTATGATGCAGCTACGCGCCGCGATACGATGACAGTTCCCTTGTCTCAAATTACCGCAGCGCCGAAACATCACCGCAAGGCGGGATGTGACGCGGTTGCCGATCGCACGTTGCCAGCAATATCACAGCGTTATCTCAGCATGCTGCGTTCGATCGTCATCGCGCTCGCTCTCATCGTTACCGCGGCGCTTGCTGCGCCGGCCTTCGGCGCGGACGCCGATGCGGTCATCGCGACGGTGGCCGTTCCCGGCCAGCCGTTCGCTTCCGTCTCCACGCACGACGGGCGGGTGCTGTTCGTCTCTGTCTCGGGCGCGGAAGGCGGCGTGGTCGTCTTCCGCGTCGTGCCGAAGGGGCTTGCGCGCATCGGCTTCGTTCCGGTGCGCACGCACAGCGCGCTGGGAATGTCGCTGCTCGCCGACGACTCGGTGCTGCTGGTCGCCGACGGCAACGGCGTCGCGCTCATCGACGCAGCGGCGGCCGCGAAAGGCGAACGTACCGACGCCGTGTACGTCGACGACGGCGTGAGTGCGGGCACCACTCGAAGTGCTCGCGGCGCCGGACGGTCGTACCGCGTTTGCAACGGACGAGCACCTTGCGACCGTGAGCGTGCTTCGCATGCAGCGCCGGCCCGGCGGAGCGCCGGGCGCCGTTCGCACGGGACGCATCGACGTCGACCGTGCGCCCGTCGGCATGGCGCTTTCGCCTGACGGAACGACGTTGTACGTAACGAGCGAAGTCGCCGCGCGCGGCGGCGCGACCGCCGACGCGAAGGGCGAGCTCGTGCGCCGCTGCGGGCCGCGCGGCGTCGCGAACGGGACGCTGACGGCGATCGACGTCGCGCGCGGCACCGTCGTCGCGCGGCTCGCGGCCGGATGCTCCCCCGTGCGCACCGTCATCACCGCCGACGGCGCGACGCTCTGGGTGAGCGCGCGCGGCGACGATCGCGTCGTCGCGTTCGACGCCGCGAAGATTCGCACCGACCCCGCGCACGCCGCCGTCACGCAGGCGCAAGTCGGTTCGGCACCCGTCGGCATCGCGCTGCTCGCGCACGACACGCTGCTGGCCGTCGCGAACTCCAACCGGTTCGATCCCGGTTCGTCCGCGTCGACCGCATCGATCCTGCGGCTCGGTACGCCGCCGTCGCTGCGCGGCAGCGTCGCGACGGGCTCGTTCCCGCGGGAGTTCTCGCTCTCGCCCGACGGCGCGGTGCTCTACCTGACGAACTTTCGCTCGCGCACCGTCGAGCTGATCGACGTCACGCGGTTATAGTTCGCCGGCACGCGCGAACCGCGCGGTTACAACCCGCGCGCCATGAACGCAGCGCAGAGCGGGATGAACGCGAAGAGCACGACCTGCAGCCACAGCAGCGCGCGCAGACGCCCGAACTCCGCGTCGTCCAGAACCATCGAACCGTCGTTCTCGCGCCGCGCGTTCCAGCGAACGTAGGCGACCGTGGGGCCGATCGAGATCAGCGCGACCGCGACGAACAACCCCATCTTCGTCCAGAACACGGGATTGTGCGTGTAGAACGATACGCCTTTGAGGCCGAGAAAGAGCCGCGCAAGACCGCTTGCGATGACGAGACCAGCGACGATGCCGTACCAGCGGTCGATTCCCTGCAGCCGCCGCACGAGATCGCCCGGCAGCGTCTTGCGCAAGATGAAAAGCTCGCCGGCGAGCAGGCTCGCGAGCGTGAAGATGCAGATGAAATGAGCGAATGCGAGCAGCGCATCTCGCGTGAGCATGGGCTATCCTCGTTTCGGCGGCTGACGTACGGCGGCGGTCTCGCTGAGCTTCAGCGCGCGCCGCGGAATCCCGTGCGGGCCAGCCGCGCGTCGACTGCCGCCGACACCGCGCCGCACGCGAATACGATCGCGGCGTACACGGGAACCGCCGATAGCCCGAGCCGGTCCGCTACCACGCCTGCGGCAAGCGGTCCGAGGAGTTGACCCGCACCGAATACGGTCGTCACCGCGGTGAACGCGATGGCGGCGGTCGCCGCGTCGCTGCGCATGCGCGCGAACGCGCTGGCGACGGCGGGCGTCGCCGCAAGGCCGATGCCGACACACACCGCGCCCGCCACGGGCGCCGCACTGCCCGGCAGGCTCGAGATCCAACAACCCAGCGCGCCGGCCGCAAGTGGCAGCACGAAGCTGTAGCGCGCGTAACGGCTTGCGAGCACCGGCACGACCGCGAGCGCGCCTGCAACCGCGGCGATGCCGAGCGCCGACCACACGGCGGTCACGACCGGCGGCGGAACGCCGCGCGCGGCGAACGCAGCGACCGCGAACGTCGCGTAGGCGATGTACGCGATCCCGAACGACGCATACGCCGCGACGAAAAACGCATTGCGCGCGCGCAGCAAGTCGCGCCACGCGAACGGCGTGTCGCCGGCGGTCCCGGCGCTGACCTGCGCATTGAGCGGCGACAGACGCAGTGCCAGCGCGGCGACCGCAAACGCGGGCACCGCGCAGAGAAGCGTCGCGACACGCCACCGCGGCGCTTCGCCGAGCGCCCACGCACCCGCCGGCGCCGACACGACGAGCGCGAGGCCCGCGCCGCCCCACGCGATCGCGCTCGCCAATCCACGCCGCGCGACCGGCACGCGTTCGAGCATCTCGGTGACCACCGCGGCGACGCCGATGCCGCTCGCAACGCCGATCACGACACGCGCCAAGAGCAGCGCCGGCGTGCCCGTCGCCGCCGCGGACGCGGCGACCGACAACCCGACCACGACGTGCGCGACCGCGATGACGCGCGGGATCCGCGCTCGCTCGCACAGCAGCGGCGGCGCCGCGAGCGTGCCGCCGAGGTACCCCGCGAGGTGCAGCGCGCCGACGAGCCCGTACGTGCCGTACGAACCGCCCAAGTCTGCGCGGATCGCGGGCAGCAGCAGCCCGTAGCCGAGCCGTGCCAACCCGATGTCGACGCCGATCGCGAGCAGCGCGACGACGACGGGCAACGACGACGTCGGTTTCACGTCGCCGGCATCGGCTCGATGCGAAAGATCTCCGCGAACCGCGTCAGTAGCTCGGGGTTTCCGGTCACGTGCATGGTGCCGCTCTCGATCGCCGCCGCGGGGCTCAGCTCGCCGGCCATTAGAGCCCGGATCCCGGGCCCCGCTTCGATCGTGAGATCGGCGCCGGGGAGCGCGCCTTCGGCGACCGTCACGCGCCCGTTGTCGACGCGTGCGTGCAGCACGATCTCTCCGACTCGCACCTCGAAGCCCGCGCGAAACCGGCGCGCCGGCGCGGGGTTGAACGTCGAGCGCAGCGCGGTGATCAGCGAGTCGACCGTGAGCGTCTCGCCTGGGCGCGGATCGCCCAGGTTTTTCGCTCCCCAGCGGCCGAGCTCCGCGACGGCGGGCTCGAGCTCGAGGCCGTACGCGGTCAGCTCGTAGACCACCGCGCGCGACGGACGCGCCAGCACTCGGCGCCGCACGATACCCGCATGCTCCAGCTCCTTCAGGCGCAAGGTCAGGACGTTGCTGGGGATCCCGGGTAGCCCCCGCATCATGTCGGTGAAGCGCTTCGGGCCGACCAAGAGATTTCGGACGATGAGGAGGGTCCAGCGCTCGCCGACCACCTCGAGGGCGCGGGCGAAGCCGCAGTATTGGCCGTAGGCCCGGGTCTTCAAGCTTGTCATTCTAGTATAGAAACTTCCATTTGAACTTTACTTGCTTTTCGCAACTTTAGTTGCTACCATCGGGGCACCTTGGTTCCGGAAGGCCATTGATGTCGACCCGACTGGTACGCTACGTCTTCTTCAACGGGCGCTGCGAAAAAGCGCTCGCGGGTTTCCGTCGACGAGCGGGGCGGCGCCCATGAACGCGTTGCCGCGTGGAAGCCCGCGCCAAGATCCGAGCCAGCCCGTCAATGGCGGCTGCGGCTTGCGGCTGCTCATCCGTTCGTCCGCGTTCTCCGCCGTTTTCGGATACACGCGCGACCCTGAGCGTTCCTCATCATCCGTCGATGGCAAGACCTTTGAATACGATGCGATCGTCATCACGACACAGGGTCGTTGGAAGTTCAACGGCGCCGACGGTGTGGCGGAGGTCGATTCAAGTCTGCTGGTGGCCGGCGTCGCCGGCGACGAATACGGTTGCCGTCACCATCCCCGGGCAAAGGACGAAGCTTTCGTCGTGGCCTTGCGGCCGGGTGCGCTCGACCCGAACTATCCGCCGTTGTTCGCCAAACAGATCGTGCCTGCGCATTCCTCGCTGCGCTTGGCTCAGCGAGCGGCGGATGCGGTATCCGCGGACGGAGTCGACTCGCTGGTGTTTACGCTCTTCGAGGAGGTCGCGTCGCGCTCCGATCGCACGCATCGCCGCTGGGTCGGGTCGCCGTTGCGCATTCAACGTGCCAAGCGGTTCATCGAACTGCACGCGTTCGAGCGGATCGGCCTTGCCGACATCGCCGCGCAGGTGGGCTTGTCGCCCTTCACAATGGCGCATCAATTTCGTGCAGCAACCGGGCATACGCCGTACGGATATCTCTTGGCGTTGCGATTAGCGCGCGCGAAACAGTTGTTGGCAACGACGGAAAACCTCGTGACCTCCATTGCGAGCAACACCGGATTCGACAAGCTTTCGCACTTTTCTCGCTGGTTCACCAATGCCACCGGTGTTGCACCATCAACCTACCGAACGCGAGAACGCGCGTAGGGGCGGATCGCGAGGTCGCAGCCGCGATCCTTTTGCTAGGATGGGTCACACAGCTTGATCCCGAAGGACCACTCATGTCCACGCAACTGGTACCGTATCTCTTCCTCTACGGGCGCGCCGAAGAAGCGCTCGAGTTCTACAAAGGCGTGTTCGGCGGCAGCTATGAGATGATGCGCGTCAAAGACACGGAGGCCGCGAGCGACATGCCGCCCGAGGCGGCGAACAGCGTGATGCACGCGTCGTTCACGGCCGACGACATCAAATTCTTTGCGTCCGACGGCGCCAGCGTGAAGCCCGTCGATACGGACGCCGGCAACATCTCGCTCGCGCTTTCGTTCGACGACGGCGCGCGCGGCGAGCGCGTCTTCGAGGCGCTGTCGGCGGGCGGCAAGGTGCAGCAGCCGATCGGCCCCGCGTTCTGGGGCGGGCGTTTCGGGATGGTCACCGACAAGTTCGGCAGCGAATGGATGATGACGCTTCCGTGAGCAAAAAGGTGACGCCGTTCTTGTGGTTCGACGGCCAAGCCGAAGAAGCGGCGAACTTCTACGTGTCGGTGTTCGAGAACGCGAAGATCAACAGCGTCAGCCCGATGACCGTATCCTTCGAGCTCGACGGACAGGAGTTCGTCGGGCTCAACGGCGGCCCGGAATACACGTTCACGCCGGCCGTCTCGTTCTCCATCGACTGCAAGACGCAGGCCGAGGTCGACCACTTCTGGGACCGGCTTTCCGAAGGCGGCCAAACGAGCCGGTGCGGCTGGCTTCAAGACAAGTTCGGCCTGTCGTGGCAAGTCGTGCCGGAGCTGCTGCCCGAGCTGCTGCAAGACGACAACGACGCGAAGGCGGACGCCGTCATGCAGGCGATGCTCACGATGACGAAGCTCGACTGCAAGGCGTTGCAGGAGGCCTACGACCGGGCGTAAACGCCGCCAGGATGAACTCGGAGTCGCTCGTGCGGGACTTCGCGGAGCGGCTGCCGTCCACGATCGAGCTCGCGCTCGTCGCGTTCGTCGCCGCCGCCCTGCTCGGCGCGCTCGTCGGCTACGTGCGGGCGCGCGTTCGCGCGCCGGCTCTGCGCGAGGTGCTTTCCGTACCGCCGCTCCTGGGCCGCGCGATGCCGGTCGTCATCCTCTCGCTGTTTCTGCAGATCGGGATGATGGTCGCGGGCTTGCCGGTCGCCCTCGCGTCGTCATCGGACGCGTTCGACCTCCGCGACCGGCTCCTGCACCTGATCGCGCCGGTTCTGTGTCTGGCCGTGCCGTTCGCAGCGTGGTCGTCGCTGATCTTCTTTGATTTCTTCCGCGCGCCGAACGGCGCGGCGCGCGTGCGCGTGCGCAGTCTCCTCGCACCGCTCGCGAGCACGGCTGCGTCGATCGGCCCCGCGCTGCTGGCGACGAGCGTCTTGTTCGTGGAACCGCGATTCGCGTGGCCCGGCATCGGGCGCCTTTTGTACAATGGGTTCGGCGAGTTCGAGTTCCGCCTCGTCGCGACGTGCCTCTTGCTATACGCGGCAGCGGTCGTGCTGATGAAGCTCTGCGGCCGGCTCGCGCCCGCGACGTCCAATGGGGTAACGCCCGATAGCGCCGCGCGCCAAACGCTCCCGCGCGGCCGCGCGAGGATCTCCGTACTCGCCGCACTCGCGCTCGTCGTGCTCCTCGTCGCAATCGTGGGCGCCCTCGGGGCCGATGTCATCGCGCCGATCGGGCCCTACTTCATCGATCAAGAGCACTGGCAGGGATATCCGCTGGCGCCGGGCACGTTCGGCCACGTGCTCGGAACCGAAGAGAACGGGCGCGACCTGCTGGCGCGCCTGCTCGTCGCGCTTCGCTTCTCCCTGGGCATCGCGGCGTGCGCCGCGCTCCTCGCAGCCGCGATCGCGGCGCTCGTCGCGAAGGTCGCGAAGGCGCTTCCCTGGTTCGACGGCCGCAGCGCACCCGGCACCGCCGGCATCCGCCCGTTCGGCGCGTTTCCGTTCATCATCGCCGCTATCATGGTTCTCGTCGCCGCGCGGCACGACGTGCGTTTCTTGACACCGTCTTTCATCGCGCTGCTGATCGCGCTGGTCTCGTGGCCGGCGATCGTTTCGGCCTTCCAGGGATCCGGCCGCGCGCGGCTCGCGAGCGTGGTCGACGTCGCAGCGTGCGCGCTGCTGCTGGAAGTCACGCAGTCCAGCATCGGCTGGGGCGTGCAGCCGCCGGCGCCGACGCTCGGGAACATGCTGGCGAACGCGCAGAGCAACCTGACGGTAGCGCCGTGGGCCGCGATCGTCCCGAGCGCGGTGACGGTCGTCCTGCTGTTCGCGCTGTACGCGCTCGCCGACGAGCTGCGCGAACGCGCGCGGGCGGTGATTTAACCGCCTTCCAGCGCGGCCACGCCCACTGCCCGCCTACTTTGCCGCGCACCGATGCGAGCAGCTTTGCGGAATCGTCGCCGACGCCGTCTTTGAACAGTCAGACGGTTGCGATCGGCGTTACCGGGGAGCCGACGTGACCGCGCAAGCGCAGCGGCGGTGCGGTCAGGAAGAATCGCGTGCGTTCGTTCTGCTGCAGCCAGTCGGCCAGCTCGGTGAGATACCACATCTCGCCCAGGTTGATGCCGAGCTTGAACAGGCACAGCTCGTGGAGCGGCAGCATCGGCGTCCCCGGTCCGCCGAACTTCGGCGGATACGATTCGACGGCGAGGTTGTCGGCGACGATCGCCGCGACGCCGCTCGCCGCGATCCATTCCAGCAGCTTGGGGTCGCTCGAATCCAGTCCGGCACAGGAGTTGTGCACGATCTCTTTCTCCGGCGCGCCGTTCATGTCGACGAGCAACTGCGCCCAGCCCGTGCGCAACGTCAGGATGTCGCCGGGCTCGACGATGACGTTCTGCTCGCGCATGACGTCCTCGAACATCGCGAAGTCCACGGCGGTCTTCGCGTCGCCGTACGTGCGGCGAAGATCGACCATGACGCCGCGGCCTTGCAACCCCGCCGTCGCCATCGCGTCGACGTCGGGCCCGGGATAATGCCCGTTGTAGTAGACGACCTCGGCCTCGCCGTCGCCGTCCGCATCGAAGTGCGACCCGACGTGCGCGAGCGCGTCCCACTGGGTGGAGTACTGCGTCCACAGCGTGACGATGTCGTCGTTGACGACGCCGGTCGCACCCTCGCGCGCACGGGAGAACGGGAAATCGCAGGCGGGCGCGCCCATCCGGTCGACGACCCTGCGCTCGGGCGGAAGCCGAAACGGAAACACGACGTTCCCGCCGGGAAAATCGAGCGGAAGGCTGAGACAAAAACGCTGTCCGGTGCGAATCTCCGCCGCCGCACGAACGACGCGTTCGGCCGTCAGCTCGTTGAGGCGCCCGATGCGATCGTCGACTCCGTAATCACCCCAGTTCGAACCGGACGGTCGGCGCGTCACGTTCAGACGCCGGCTCGGGCTGTATCGGTTGCAGCTATGCTCGGGGCCGCGCCGTTGCGCGCCGCGCGCGGCGGCGGCGACGCGATCTTCATGCCCTTCGCGATGATGCCGAGCATGACTTCGTCGGCGCCCGCCGCGATTGAAAGCAGCCGCGAATCGCGGAAGTACCGCGCGATCGGCGTCTCGTTCATGTAGCCCATGCCGCCGAAGAACTGCAGGCAGCCGTCGGCAACTTCGCGCGTGAGGCGTCCGGCGGTGAGCTTCGCCATGGACGCGAGCTGCGTGACGTTGCCGCCCGCGACGTACTCTTCCACCGCGCGATAGGTGAGCGAGCGCAGGAGCTCCACCTTGGTCTGCAGCTCCGCGAGCTTGAACTGGATGATCTGGTTGTCGAGCAGCGGCCCGCCGAAGGCTTCGCGCTGACGCGTGTGCTCGATCGTCTGCGCGATCGCGCGCTCCATCGCGCGCAGCGTGCTCGCGGCGCCGTGCAGGCGTTCTTCCTGGAACTGCTCCATCTGGTAGACGAAGCCGCGGCCTTCCTCGCCGATCAGGTAGCGCTGCGGGACGCGCACGCCTTCGAAATACAGCGTCGCAGTGTCGGAAGCGTGCATCCCCAGCTTGTCGCGCAGCTTCACGCGCGTCACGCCCGGGAGGTCGAGCGGCACCACGATCAGCGATTTCGAGCGGTGGATCGGACCGTCCGACGTGTTCGCCAGCAGGCACGTCCAGTCGGCTTGCATGCCGTTGGTGATCCACGTCTTCACGCCGTCGATCACGTAGTCGCCGCCGTCTTTGCGCGCGGTGGTCGCGATCGCCGCGACGTCCGAACCCGCGCCCGGTTCCGAGACGCCGACGCACGCGACGTGCTCGCCGGTGATGCTCGGCACGAGGAACTCGCGGCGCAGCGCGTCCGAACCGTAGTGCGCGAGCGCGGGCGTCGCCATGTCGACCTGCACGCCGAGCGCCATCGGCACGCCGCCGCACGGCATGTCGCCGAGCGCTTCCGCAAACGCGCACGCGTAGCTCCAATCCAGGCCCTGTCCGCCGAACTCCTCGGCGCGCGTGATGCCCAGCAAGCCGTGGTCGCCGAACAGCTTGAAGATCTCGTGCGCGGGAAACGCTTCGGCCGCTTCCCACGCGTCGGCGTGCGGCGCGATCTCGCTTTCGATCAGGCGCGCGACGGTGCGCATCAGCTCCCGGTGTTCCTGCTCGTAGATCACGGGCGGCCTCCTAGTGCGGAAGCTTCGCCGGAAAGCAGGCGACCCTTTTTCAGTGCGTGCGCACCGGTTTCGCGCGATACAGGTCGCGCCGCGTCGGCGGTATCTCGGCGCGCCCGCCGGGGTGCGGTTTGGCGAGCAGCGTTTGCATCAGACCCATGCGGCCGAGCGCGAAGCCGCGCGCGCTGCCCGCCATGTAGATGCGCCAGATCCGCTCCGTGCGCGCGTCGGTGGCGTCAACGACGGCTTGGCGGTTCGCTGCCAGGTTCGCGCCCCACGCGCGAAGCGTGCGCGCATAGTGTTCGCGAAGATTTTCCATGTCGCGCACCTCGAAGCCGGCGCGCTCCGCGGCGCGCGCGGAGACGTCGATCGCCAAGAGATCGCCGTCGGGGAACACGTACCGCCCGATGAAGCTGTTGCCGGCGCGCCACGCCCCCTCCACGCCGTTCAGCACGATGCCGTGGTTCAGGAACAACCCGCCGTCGCGCAGCGCGCGGTACGCGCACGCGAAGTACTCGGGCAAACGCTCGCGCCCCACGTGCTCGACCATGCCGACCGAAGCGATCGCGTCGAAGCGCTCGTCGCCGAGCTCGCGATAGTCGCGCAGGTCGACGCGCGCGCGGTCGCCCAGGCCGAGCGCGGCGATCGTGCGCACCGCCTCTTCGTGCTGGCTGCGCGACAGCGTGATCCCGTACGCGCGCGCTCCGCGCTGCGCGGCGCGGATCACGAGCGAGCCCCAGCCGCAGCCGATGTCGAGGAACGACTGCCCCGGGCGCAAGCGCAGCTTGTCGAGCACGTAGTCGAGCTTGGCGTCCTGCGCCTCGTCTAGCGTTTCGACGCCGTCGTCCCAGTACGCGCACGAGTACACGAGGTTCGCACCGAGGAACGCGCGGTAGAACGCAATGGGCTGATCGTAGTGGAACCCGATCGCAGCCGCGTCACGGGCCGGCGAGTGCAGCTTTCCTGCAAGACGCACGCCTTCGGCGCCGTCGCGCGGTGGTGCCGGAAGCCGCAGGAGCGACGGTGCGAGCTTCACGAGCGCCGACTTCGGCAGCTCTTCCACCGCTCGGCCCAGCGAATTGAGCGCCGTTTCGAGATCGCCGTCGACGTCGATCCATCCGTTGACGAAGGCTTTGGCGGGATTGAGGTCGAGCGGCGGGGTGAAGGCGGCGCGCAGCGCGTACGGCGCGTTGACGGCCAGCGTGAAGACGGAGTCCGGGCTTACGAGTGCAGTGCCGTCCCACAGGCGCACGCCGATCTCACGCCCCGACCGCTCGCCGAATATGCCGCGCAAGATCGCGATCGATCGTTCGACCGTAACGTCCTTCGCCATTACCGTTGCCATGCCGAATACGCTGTACCCCGCATAACGGCGAGCGCCGCTCGCTTACGCGCGCAGGTACTTCGTGAACCAGTCCAGCGTGCGCTGCCATGCCAGCTTCGCCGCGGCGGCGTCGTAGCGAGGCGTCGTGTCGTTGTGGAAGCCGTGGTTGGTGTTGGGATAGATGTAGCCGGCGTGCGGGACCTTCGCCGCGGTGAGCTCGGCGTCGTACGCGGGCCACGTGGACGCCAGCCGCGTGTCGAGCTCGGCATGGTGCGCGAGGATCGCAGCCTTGATCTTCGGCACGTCGGCGGCAGCCGGCGGCTGGCCGTAGAACGGAACCGCGGCGGAGAGATCCGGCATACGGACCGCGAGCCAGTTCGCGACGCCGCCGCCGAAACAGAACCCGACGGCGCCGAGCCGGCCGGAGCTGTCGGGCCGGGCTTTCAACCATGCGGCGGCGGCGGCGAAGTCCTCGCGCATCTTCGTCCCGTCGACGGTGGCGAACAGCGCGCCGCCCTTCTCGTCGTCGCCCGGGTAGCCGCCGACCGACGTCAACCCGTCGGGCGCGAACGCCATGTAGTTCGCGGTGCCGAGACGGCGCGCGACGTCTTCGATGTACGGATTCAAACCACGGTTCTCGTGAACCACGAGAACCGTGGGAAACGGACCGTTCCCCACGGGCCGCACGAGGTAGCCTTTGATCGAGCCGTTGCCCTGCGGCGACGCTACCGTGGCGTACTCGGTTCGAATCCGCTTGTCGTCTTTGGGGACTTGCTGCGCCCACGCGTAGTTCGGTTTGAGCATCGCGAAAAGTCCCGCGGCGGTGACCCCGCCCACGGCGAACTTCCCCGCCCGGCTCAGAAACGACGCCCGATCGATCTCACCGTGAACGTAGAGGTCGAACAGATCCAAAAGCTCTTGCGGAAAATCCGAGGCATTTTTCCGTTCCATGCCGCGCTCTTCGTCCGGTCGCCGCCGGACCACCTTCGGCGCGACGGCACGAACGCGATCGTATTCGCGATCTCGCAAGTTGAGGTCGAGCACGGGGCGCCAGTCCTCGAGGCGCAAGTCCTCCGCGGCGGCGACGCTCGGCAACGCGCTACCTGCACTGAAGATACGCGATGAAACTGCGCGTGAGCTCGGCTTGCATCTCCTCGTCCGAGATCGGCAGCACTTCCGCCCACATCGACGGCTGCTCCAGGGATCTGACTTCGATGACGGTGGCGACGCTCAGGAGACCAAAGAGCACGGCGCGCTCCGGATCACGATGAGCGATGCGATCCCGAAACGTCAGGAGCACGTCGCCGAGCTCGCGAATGTTTGCCGCGACGTAGCCTAGCGCTTTTTTTCCGAAACGCCGGATCTTCGTCGGTCTCCACGAATCGAATCAGCGCTCTGAGCAGCCCTGGATGCTCGCGATATTGCCGGACGATCGCGGCAACGAGCTCGCCCGCAGCCCCTTTCAACGTGCGCTTTTTGATCGACCGCGGCTGCAAGGCGCTGCGCTTCGCCTCGGCGCTTTGCTCCAAGACCGCGAGAAATGCCGCCCGATAGAGGGCATCCCGGTCACGGAAGCGTCGATACACGCTCGCCGGCGCCATGCCCGCAGCTGCTGCGACGCGTGGAATCGTCGTGCCGCTGAGTCCGTGTTTCTCGAGCGTTTCGATCGTCGCTTTGAGAAGGCGAGCAAGTGCCTGGCGGCTGCGTTCCTGCTGCGGGGCGAGGGTGTCAGTGGTCACCCCGACAGTGTAGCCGAAGCGTTGACAGAATGCGAATGCGATGTTACATTCGCATTTATGAATTCAGCGTCACCCGTTGGCGGGCACGTTCTCTTGCCGGACGCGCCGGCGCCGATCGTCCTGCCGGCGGGCTGGACGGTCGACGAAGCGGCTGCGGCCTTGATCCTCGTCGCGCCCGACGGCGACGTGCGCGTCGCGTTCGTGGCGGCGCCGCATCTCGGAAGCCCGGCCGCGACCGCTGCATCCGCGTGGCAGTTCGTCGACGACAGCTTCGACCTGCCGATGGGCAACCAAGCGGAAACAGCGTCGAGCAACGGCTGGGGCGTCGTCCATGAGATCGGGTACCGAACCGCAGCGGCGGAAGGGCGCATCGCCGCCGCGATCGTCCGCCGGCTCGGCGAGCGCGCCTACGTCAACCTGCTCTGGGGGACGAAGGCCGGGATGAGCCGCCGCATGGCGCAGGTCGGTGGGGTCATCGACGCGTGGCGTCCCGAGGGTCTCGAAGACATCGATCTCAGCGGGCGCGAGCCGGTCGCATGGGCGGCACATGACAGCGACGCGCTCGCTGCGCTCACGCGCGCCGCGATGCGCGAGATGAAAATTCCGGGTGCGGCGATCGCGGTCGTGCAGAACGGTGCGATCGTCTTCGCGCAGGGGTTCGGCGTGACCAGCGTGGACGATCCGCGTCCCGTCACCGCGGACACGCGGTTCATGATCGGTTCGACGACGAAGTCGCTCACCACGCTGATGATGGCACGGCTGGTGGAATCGGGACGCTTTGCGTGGTCGACGCCGGTCACGGATTTGCTGCCCGGTTTCGCGCTCGCCGATCCCGGCGTGACGGCGAAACTGCAGCTGCGCCACACCGTCGGTGCCGGAACGGGCATGCCGCGCCGCGACCTGGATCTGTTCTTCCGCACCGACGGCATCACCGCGGCTGATCGCATCGCGGAGATGGCCGAGATGACGCCGTCAACGGCCTTCGGCGAGACGTTCCAATACTCGAACTACCTCGTGGCCGCCGGCGGCTACGCGGCGGCGCGCGCGTTCTCGCCGGACGGTACGCTGGAGACGGCATTCGAGAACGCGATGCGGGCGGTCGTCTTCGAACCGCTGGGCATGACGAGGTCGACGGTTGCGCCTCGCGACGATGCATGCGACGGCGAGGCGGCGCCGCATGCGCTCGACATCACGGGCAACGTCGTCGCGATCGACCCCGCGTTCGAACATTTTACCGACGCCGTCGCGCCGGCGGGCGCAGCGCGGTCCACGGCCTCCGATCTCGCACGCTACCTGATCCTCGAGCTCGGCGGCGGAGCGCCCGCGGTGCGCCGGGAGCCGCAGATCGAGATCGACGGTACGTCGAGCTATGGACTTGGTCTCTTTCTCACGCGTGACCGCGGCATCGCCGTGATCGAGCACGGCGGCAATACGATCGGCTTCACGTCGGATATGTTCTTCCTGCCCGACAAGGGACTCGGAGCCGTCGTCTTGACCAACATCGGCGGCGTGCACGGCGGGATGTACGGTGCGAACGCGTTTCGGGCCGCAGTGCGGCAGCGCATCTTCGAGCTCGCCTTCGCAGCGCCGGCGACGTCGGAGCAGACCATCGCCAGCGCCACGCGTTCGATGAACCTCGCCATCGAGAGCAATCGCGATAGAATCGATACCAATGCGAGCTCGACGGGCTGGCTCGAAGAGTGGGTTGGCGAATACCGCTGCAAGGAACTCGGACCGGCACGCGTCAGCCGAAGCGCCGGCGGGTACCGCGTCGATTTCGGGAGCTGGGGCAGCGAGCTCGCGGTCGAGACGCAGCCCGGCGGCGGGAGGATGATCGTCTTGATCTCTCCGCCGTGGAGCAGCGTGATGCGCCTTCGGCCGGCAGCGAGCGGAAACGAGCTCATCCTCGACGGATGGCAGACGCAGTACGTGTTCGCGCGCGCCTAGCCGGCTCGGCGCCGATCTCTCACGATACTAGTTGACAAGCCTCCTTTTCCCGTGTAGGCTGCTCTCACGAATCTAGGAGGTGGCGATGCCCCGGAAGAAAGCGCTCGTGCTCACCGATCACGAGCTGCGCTTGATGAACGTGCTGTGGGCGAAGGGCCCGGCCACGGTGTCCGAGGTCACCGCCGCGCTGACGCCGCCGATCTTGGCGTACAATACCGTGCTCTCCACGATGCGCACGCTGGAGCAAAAGGGCTACGTCGCGCACCGCGAGACCGGCCGCGCGTTCACGTACCGCCCGCTCGTGCAGCGCGACGACGCGGCGCGATCCGCCGTCAACCACGTGCTCGCACGCTTCTTCCACAACTCGCCCAACGCGCTCGCCGTCACCCTGCTCGACGACGTTCCGCTGCACGAGGCGGACCGCAAGCAAATTCGCGAGCTGCTCGAGCGCAAGACGAAGGCGCGCAAATGAGTGCCGCGCTGTCGCACGCGGCGCTCGCGGTCGCCGCCGCTGCCTTCGACTCGCTGTGGGAAGGCGCGCTCATCGTCATCGCCGTGTGGGCAGTCTTACGAGCGTTCCCGCACGCAGGCGCCGCGACGCGCTACGCTATCTGGCTGTGCGCGCTGGCCGCGATCGTGATGACCCCGGTTCTTACCGTTGCGTTCGCCGACCGGTCCTTCGCACCGATCGCGGAGCCCGCTGCGTCCCGCGACCAAAGCGGCGTGTCCGCCGCGCCGATCGCACCGGCCGCGCACGTTCATGCCGTCACCGCACCGCTCGCATCGGCGCCGGCGACCGCAATGGTGATCGCGGAGCCTGCGCTTTCCGTCCCGCACAAACCGCGCATCACGATCTCTCCCGTCGTCGCGCTCGCGGTCGCGCTCATCTGGGTGCTGATGGCCGTCTGGCGCGGCGTGCTTCTTGGACTCGACCTGCGCGCGCTCGCGGCGATTCGGCGCGATGCGCGCACGCTGACGGGTGCGCACGAGTTCCCGATTCTGCTGTCCGATAGCGTGCAGGTTCCGCTGGCGGCGGGATTCGTGCGCCCCGCGATCATCTTGCCGTCCGCGCTCGTCGAGCAGCTGGACGCGGGAGCCGTGGAGACGATCGTCGTGCACGAGGTCGCCCACCTGCGCCGCCGCGACGTGTGGACGAACGCGTTCGCGCGGATCGCGCACGCGTTCGTCGCGCTCAACCCCGCCGCGTGGTTCGTCATGCGCCGGCTCGCGACCGAACGCGAGATCGCCTGCGACGACTGGGTCGTCGCGCGCACCGGCTCAGGCGACGCGTTCGCGCGCACCTTGGCAGCGCTGGCCACGCGGGCACGCCTGCGCGCTCCGCTCGCGGCGCCGAGCGCCGTCGGCTCGCGCCACTCCGTGGTCGTGCGGATCGAACGCCTTCTCGACGCACGCCCGCGCCGTCTGCGGCTCTCGCCGCCCGCCCTCGGAGGTTCGCTCATGCTGCTCGCGCTCGTCGCGCTCGCGCTGCAATCCGTCTCGCCCGTGCTGGCGTACGACGCGCAGCCGGATCTGCTCGCGCAGGCATCGGCCACGGTGCCCGTCGCCGGCAGCTGCCCCGTGCCGAACCGTGGCATCGTGATGTCGTACCTGTTGGGACCGTCGCGGCGAACCGCAACGAGCCCGCGGGATGACGCCGAATTGCGCGAAGCACGCGATATCGCGAAGCGGGTCGGGCTGCCGAACATCGCGGCGTTCGACGTCACGGTGGATGCCGCGGGGAAGGCGCGCAAGGTCGTCGTCCTCACCCCGCCTCGGTACCCCGGCATGACGGAGGACATCGTGCGGATCTTCATGGCGAGCACGTATGAGCCCGCGCTTCGCAACTGCGTCCCCGTGACGGCGACGATCAGAACGGCCGTGCCGGTTGAGAAGCCGGAACCGCGATCGGTCTCAGTGATCTCGCCGGTGTACCCGGCCGGTTGGAGCGGCGACCACAAAGCAGCTTGCAAAGTGCCGACCGTGACGCGCGCTCGCTACCGGCCCGGTTTCTCGCCCGGGACGGAATATACGGCGATGCTCCCCGCCCTTCCCAACGCGATGAACGATCTCGCCCTGGGAAGCCAGGTCAAGTCGTCCGTAGCCGTTCACGTGAACGCCGCGGGCGCGGCCACGAGCGTCGCCGTCGTCGATCGCAGCGGGCAGCCGGCGTACGACGATGCCGTCGCGAGCGCCGCTCGGCGAGCAACGTACCCGTTGACCGGCAGCACCTGCAAACCGCTGCCCGCACAGTACGTGTGGCAGACGACGTTCGAACGGACGAACCTGCTGTTCTTCATGGCCAATGCCGCGCGCAGGCTGACACTCAAACGGACGGACCTGCCGTTCTTCGTGGCGAATCGCGCGCACAGGCCCACGCACCGCGCCTTCCCGCAGGGCCGCTGATGTTTCGCCGTGTTCCCGCGTTGATCGTCGTCGCCGCACTGCTCGCGCCGGCTCCGTCGGTTGCCGCGGATCCACCGGCGCGTGCCGCACTCACCGCGCAGCAACTCGCGTCGATCGACACGTTCGTCACGACCGAGATGGCGCGCGAGCGTGTCCCCGGCATCGCGGTCGGCATCTACAGCCGCGGCAAGATTCTGCTCGCCAAAGGCTACGGCATGTCCAACGTCGAGCTGTCGGTCCCCGTCAAACCGGAGACCGTGTTTCAATCCGGCTCGATCGGCAAGCAGTTCGCATCCGCGGCGGTGATGATGCTCGTCGAAGACGGCAAGGTGTCGCTCGACGACAGCATCACGAAGTATTTCACGGACGCGCCGGCGGCGTGGAAGCCGATCCTGGTCAAGAACCTGCTCTCGCACACGTCCGGTCTGGCGGAGTACGAGACGCCCGAGCGCACGGGGCGCGGCGGGCCCTTCGACTGGCGCATGGACTTCACCGAAGACGAGTTCGTCAAGAAGGCCGAGTCCCTGCCGATCGAAAACGCGCCCGGCGACAAGTGGAACTACCGCAACACCAACTACCTGTTGCTCGGTATCTTGATCCATCACGTCACGGGAACGTTCTACGCGGACTTCTTCCGCGACCGCATCTTTGCACCGCTGGGGATGACGTCCACGCGCCTCATCAGCGAAGCCGACATCATCCCCAACCGCGCCGCCGGGTACGAGCTTCAGGGCACCGGGCTCAAGAATCAGGAATGGGTTTCGCCCGCCTTCAACACCACCGCTGACGGGGCGCTGTACTTCAACGTGCTCGACCTCGCGAAGTGGGACGCGGCCCTGTACGGCACGAGGCTGCTCAAACAGAGCAGCCTCGACCGCATCTGGACCGTCTATCCGCTCAACGACGGTAAGCCAAACCCTGAAGGGTACGGTTTCGGCTGGTTCATCGGCGAGCAGAACGGCCGCAAGCGCATCGACCACGGCGGCGCATGGCAAGGCTTTACGGCCGATATCGCGCGCTACCCGGACGACGCGCTCACCGTGGTCGTCCTCGCAAACCTCGACCGCGCGCAGCCGGCGTACCTCTCGCGCGTCATCGCCGGGCTCGTTCACGCACCGCTGCTTCCGCCGCGACTGACCGCGATGAACGACACGCAGCCGGCGATCGCCGCCGCGTTGCGCGGGCTGCTCGACCGCATCGCCGCCGGGCAAGACCCTCGCGATCAGATGACGCCGAATTTTGCGAAGATCGTCACGCCGGAGATGACGCAGTCGGTTCAGCGGCGTATCGCGCCGCTATGGCCGGGCGGCACGCTCACACTGGTGCGGCGTTCGCTGGGTCCGGTCGATCCGACGCGCACCCTATCGACCTTCCGGCTCACCAAGGGCGACCAATCGGTACTCGTCAACATCAGCCTCACCCCCGACGGCAAGGCCGCCGGCCTGCAGTTCGTGCCCGACCGCGAGTATCAGACGAACTAAATCGGCGCGGCGCTCGCCCAGGCGTGCATCGATGCCGTGTCCGGCAGCGAGCGCGAATCGATCTGCGGCGACCAACGCGCGTGCTCGAGTTGCGCCAAGATGTCGACGAAAGCGCGCCGAAGCGGACGCGGCCACTCGTGAAAGTCGGGCGCGTCGATACCGTACCGGGCATGCGAAAACACGAATCCGAAGGAGACGCCGGCGACATCGGATGCGTGCGTCGAGTATCGGTCGTCGAGCTCGCCGAGTTGCGCGCGCCGGAATGCAGCGACAACCTCGCGCCAACGCAGCGACGCGGCGTGATCGAGGGCATGCGGGCGGTCGACGGGCTCGTCGGTATGCGCGCGCGCAATCCCCGATGCGTCAATGCGTATCGTCCACCGACACCGGCCGCACAAGGCCCCGCTCGCCCGCATCTCGACCGATCGGAGCTGTTCGAGCCCGTTCAGCGCCGTGCGCCGCGGCGCGTCGACGCGGCGCAGGTCGGCCAGCACCGCATCGTGCAGCGCGGCGGCGAAACCGCGCAGCGCCGGATGATCCGACCCGTTGCCGTACGCGAAGGGAGCCACGGTCCTGCGCGTGCCTACGCCCCAGAAATACAGGCCGGATGTCGTCGCGGTGGCGGCCGGCAGGTCCCACCGTAGCTCCGCGATCGAACGAAACCGTTTCGCAAACGGTGCGTACGCGAGCCTGCCGTGCCGCCTGAGCGTGTCCGTCGAGTACGTGTAGCTGTCGTCGTCCTGGATCGCGATTTGCCAAAACGAATGCGAGGACGCCGTTCCCGTCAGGGTCGACGACACGACGATCTTGTGCATGTTTCCGGGGTCGAGCACGAACCATGCGATCGCGGCCGTCGCGAGGACGACGGCAACCAGCGCGGCCACGGCGATGAGAAGACGCCTGCGGAGGTTCGATTTCGGGGTCGCCAGCATTGTTCGACATGCGACGCGCACGCCGGCGTTCCCCTCGTCTGAAAAAGCTCTCGGTTCGGGACGGCGCCGCGATTCGCCCAGCCACAATTAGGTTATCGTAAGAAAACGCTGGCGCTCCGTTGAGACTGCGGCTTCTCTAAGCGTCCGTTTCCATGCTCGGTGCAGAGGAGGTACCGCGTATGAAAACGATCGCCACTGTCGTCATGCTTGCCGCGGCGCTGTGCATGGCGGGATGCACGGGCGGAGTCGCGACCGCGCTGGGCTTCGGACCCAAATGCGACCCTCGGCTCAACAAGGACATCTCCGTCGCCGAGCAGTTCACGCTCTACGTCAGCGGCGATCCGCTGACGGATACGGCGACGGACTCCAATACGGCGGCCGGTGAGCTGCACGAGTACGACACGTGCCGCGGGATCGCGTCCGTGAATTTCCATGACAACGGCGGCGAGGGCGACTTCACGATCACGCCGCTCGCCGCCGGCCATTGCCAGATGACGGTCGACGACGGCAGCAGTTGCGTGACGTCCACGGTCGTCGTCCTACCCGGCAATGGCCTTTCGTCGATCCTCCGCCGGAGGTGAGACGTCAGTTCCAGGACGCGAAGCAAGCGGCAAGGTGCAGGCGACGGCCGCTGGGGAAACAGGCGCGATGCTCACCAGACGTTCCTTGCTCGCGTCCGGCGTCGCGCTCGCCACGCTGGCCGTGCTGCCCCGGGCGGCTCGCGCAGCCGCCGCCGTTCGGGTCGGCATGATCCCCGACGCCGGGGCGACCCAGCTCTCGATCGAACAGAAAAAACCTCTGCGCGACTACCTTGCGGCGAAGCTCGGCCGCGACGTCGACCTCGTCATCCCGACGAACTACAACGCGACGGTCGAGGCGCTGGGGAACGGCTCGCTCGACTTCGCCTACCTCGGCGGGTTGACGTATGTCAAAGCGCACGCGCTGTACGGCGTCGTACCGCTGGTGCAGCGTTCCAGCGACCGGCAGTTCCACTCGCTGTTCATCACCCAGACCGCGAGTTCGATCAACGCGCTCAAGGATCTGCGCGGCAAGAAGTTCGCGTTCGGCGACATCAACTCGACGAGCGGTCACCTCATGCCGTTCTACGCGATGTCGCAAGCCGGGCTCGATCCGGACAAAGATATGAGCTCTCGGTACACCGGCAACCATCCCGCGACCGCGAAGGCCGTCGAGGCGGGCGTCGTCGACGCCGGCGCGATGGACGAGAGCGTGTACCACGCCATGCTCGACGGCAACCAGCTCGACAAGAGCAAGGTGCGCGTCTTCTACACGACGCCGCCGTTCCTCGACTACGTGTGGGTCGCGCGCAAGGACGCGGCGGCCGCCGATCGCGCGGCGTTCGCGAACGCGTTCCTGGGGCTGCGCGCGCCCGGCGATGCCCCCGTCCTGGATATCCTGCGCGGTACGCAGTTCGTGCGCGCGAACGATGCGGAGTACGACCTGCTGCGGACGATCGCGACGAAGCTGAAATTGCTCTGACCCCGATGCTCGAGATTCGCGGCGTGCGCGTCGTCTACGGACGCGGCATGCTGCCCGCGCTCGACGGCGTGACGCTGGACGTCGCCGCCGGCGAGCGCGTCGCGCTCGTCGGGCCGAGCGGCAGCGGCAAAACGACGCTGCTGCGTTCGCTCAACGGCACGGTTCCGATCGCGGCAGGGAGCATCCAGGTTGAAGGCGTCGACGTCGCGGCGGCGCGCGGGCGCGATCTGCGCCGGCTGCGCACGCGGCTTGCGTTCATCGCGCAGCAGCACGACCTCGTCGACCGCCTCACCGTGACGCAAAACGTCATGGCGGGCGCACTCGGGCGGTGGAGCACGCTGCACGCGCTGCGCTTCTTGATCGCACCGAATGCGGCGGAGTACGCGGAAGCGCGCGCGGCGCTGGAGTCCGTCGGGATCGCCGAAAAGCTGCGCAGCCGCACCAGCGAGCTCTCGGGCGGCCAGCAGCAGCGCGTCGCGATCGCGCGCGCGCTCGTGCAGAATCCGGCGGCCATCCTGGCCGACGAGCCGATCGCGTCGCTCGACCCCGAGCTCGGCGAGCAGATCGTGCGCCTGCTGTGCGATCTCGCGCGCGAGCGCAGCATCGCGCTGCTGTGCTCGCTTCACCAAACCGAGCTCGCGCATCGGCATTTCGACCGCGTCGTCGAGCTCGTGGGCGGGCGCGTCCGGTGATCGACGCGTTCGGCAACGTGCTGCGCCTGACCGGCGCGTTCTTTCCGCCCGATTTGTCGCCGCACTATTTGCGCGCGCTGCTGCAACCGGTCGCGGAAACCATCGGCATGGCGGCCGCCGGGATGCTCGTCGCGTTCGCGCTCGGCATTCCGCTCGCCGTTGCAATCGCGACGCGCGCGCCCGGATACCGCCTCATCGTCGCCGTGCTCTCGTCGCTGCGCGCCATCCCCGACCTCACGCTCGCGATCCTCGCCGTCGTGCTGCTCGGCCTCGGCCCGGCGGCGGGGATCGCGGCGCTGGCGGTGTTCTACACGGCGATGGTCGGGCGCGTGTTCGGCGATTTGTTCGTCGCCGCGGACGCCGCGCCGCTCGAAGCGCTGCGCGCGACCGGCGCCTCGCGCGTTGCGATCGCCGCGTTCGGGCTGATCCCGCTCGCCCAAGCCGATCTGCTGACGTTCGGCACGTACGCGTTCGAGTGCGCGATGCGCGCGTCGATCATCGTCGGCGCGGTGGGCGGCGGCGGGATCGGCACCGAGCTCGTCGGCGCGCTCAGCACGCTGGATTTCCACCGCACGCTCACGATCGTGATCGTGCTCGTCGCGCTGGTCGCCGGCGTCGACAGCTTCGGCATGCTCGCCCGCCGCGCGCCGCGCGCCGTGCTCGTGCTGCTCCCCGTCGGGCTCGTCGCGCTGTGGCTCAACCGGCCGCAGCTCTTCGCGTTCGGCCACGCGCTGCACACGTTCGCCGGCATGGTCCCGCCGCAGTTGCGCGCCGAGCAGATCGTCGCGCTGCCGCTGCTCATCGCGCAGACGCTGGCGATCGCGGCGGGCGGGACGCTGCTCGGCGCATTGCTCGCGCTGCCGGTATCGCTGCTCGCGGCGCGGCGGCTCGCGCCGTTGCCGCTCGTCGTCGCGATGCGGCGCGTCCTCGACGTCGCGCGCGCGATCCCCGAGCTGGTGTTCGGCTTGATCCTCGTCGTGAGCGTCGGTATCGGCCCGCTCGCGGGCGCGATCGCGCTCGGGCTGCACTCCGCAGGCGTGCTCGGCAAGCTGTATGCGGAGAGTTTCGAGAACGTGCCGGTCGCACCGATCGCGTCGCTGGCGGCGACCGGCGCGCGCCCGCTCCCGATCGTCGCCTTCGGGTTTCTTCCGCTGGCGCTGGGGCCGCTCGTGGTGCACACGCTCTTCCGGCTGGAATGGAACGTGCGCGCGGCGACCGTCGTCGGCTTGATCGGCGCAGGCGGCGTCGGCCAAGCGCTGTTCCAGGCGCAGCAATTGTTCTTCTACCGGCAAATGCTCGCGTATGTGCTCGTCACCTGGGCGCTCGTCGCACTTTCCGACTGGCTCGGGGAGCGGCTGCGCATCCGCCTAGGCTGGCATTTCGTCGCCGCCGGATAACGCGGAGTAGGAGGGAGCGTGAACCGAAGTCCCGAGGCGCAGCTGCTGACGCGATATGCCTTGACGCTCGTGCTCGGCATTCTCGCGGTCGTCATCGGGCCGCGCGCGTTTTCGAAAGGCCTTTTCGCTTGGGTGCTGGTGGCCGCGGCGGCGATCACGACCCGGATCGTCTATACGACACCGCAGCGGTTCGAACTGCGCAACGAGACGCCGCTGCTTCGGGCGGTCTGGTACCTCTTTGTCGTCGAGGTCGTTCTCGCAGCGGTGGCGTTCACGCTCACGTTCGACCGCCATGGCTCGTTCGCGGGCGCGATCGCGACCCTGGCGGTGTTGGCCGGGCTGGAGATCGTTGCGTCGCGGATCGAACACGCGGAATACGTTCGGACCGGCGAGGTCATCGCGGGGATCCCAGGGGCGAGCGCGGACGACTTCTCCGCGTTCACCGGCGAGGCCGGCGGCCCCGCGAACCGCGCGCTGCAAGACGCGCTCGCGGATCTCTATGCGCGCGTGCCCACCGTCGTCCGTGCCTATCTCCTGATGTCTGCGTCCGCCGACGGCTCCGAGCAGCGTGTCCTCGCCGTCCGGTTCGCGTATCCGTGGCTGGATGAAGACGCCGTTCGCGCCGCGCTGCACGTATTTCAGAACATGGCGCCCAAGGGCGACACGATGATCGTAACCGGTCTGGACGACAGATCCGAAGCTCGCGCGCGCGCCGTTGCAAGCCCGTTCTACGAGCGCGCGACGACGTCTCGCCGCGACGCTGGACCGTAGCCGAGACGGGCGAGCGTCAGCCTTGCAGCATCGCGACGATGCGCTGCGGCTCCATCATCCCGCTGATCGCGTGCGAGCCCGGCCAACCGAATGCGGGGACGCCGCTCACGCCGGCGGCCATCGCCGCGCGCATCGAGTCGTCGATCGAACCGGCATACGCGTGCGAGGCCCACGCTTGCCGGACCTCGTCGTCGCTGACGCCGAACGGCGCGGCGTGACGCGCGACGCCGGCGACATCGCCGATGTCGGCACCGTCGACGAAGAACGCGCGCGACACGGCGTGATGGAACGCGGCGGATGCCTCGTCGCCGGCGCGAGCGCGCACGAGCTCACCGGTTTCCAGCGCGAGCCGTGAGTTCGCATTACGGCGCGGCGGCTCGATGGGCACGCCGACCTGCGCCGCGAGCATGCGCAATCGGCGGTCGATCGCGGGCCATTGCTCATCGCTGAAAGGCTTTGGCGCGCCGTTCGCCGGCGTATCCGGATGAAGCTCGAACGGAAGCCAACGCGTTTGTACGCCGAGCTGCTGCGCCGCTTGCTCGACCCAGACCGAGCCGAGATAACAGAACGGTCAAATGACGTCCGACCAGACGAGAAGACGGCGTGGCTCGCTCATGACAACGTCTTGCCCATCGCGGTGGCTCTTCACCCGAGCTTCGCCGAAGGGCTCATCGCCACAGCAAATGCCTTGACAACTCGCGAGCCGGTGCGCTGAGGGTGTCACCGGCTCATGCTATTTCCGGGGGCACGCGTTGATATGGCTCGCAACGTTGCGCTCGCGCTCGCGGCGGCGCTTCTTCTTTCGGTTGCACGAAAGCCGGTGGTGCGCAAACCGCCGATCGTGTCGTTTCTGCGGGTGGACTGTTCGCGTACAACAAAGCCTGAAAGAACTACCATCCCAACAACCTCACGCCGTTCGACAACACGATGAACGTGGACATCTAAGGCGGCGACCCCGCGCCGGTGCCGAGGGGCGCTCCACGGCGGCGCGAATCAGGACCGCATGATACGGTCTGGGCGGAGGACGGGCGTCGATTGGAAGCCCGTGGTTCTGTACGGGGCGCTGTTGGCCGCCGGAACCGTCGCCCTGCAGTGGATCGACTACCAGCAGCTCGCGCTGGCCCATCCCGCGCACGTGTACACCTTCGTGACCGCGGCCGGCTTTTTGGCGCTCGGCGTGTACATCGGCGCGCGCGTGATCGGCCGCCCGCAGCCCTTGGCGTTCGACGGGAACGCAAAGGCTCAGGCGGCCCTCGGCATCAGCCCGCGCGAGCTCGCGGTGCTCCACGAGATCGCGGCCGGCCGCTCGAACAAAGAGATCGCCGAGCACTTGAGCGTCTCGCCCAACACGGTGAAGACCCACGTGTCGAATCTGTTCGGGAAGCTCGACGCGAGCCGGCGCACCGAGGCGATCAACAAGGCCCGCGAGCTCGGGATCGTGCCTTGAGCCGCGCGCACGACGGGTGATTTCAGCGGAATCACCCGTTTGGCCGATTGCCGGGCGCGACGGCGGCGGCGATGCTTGTGGCCCAACCTGCCCGAAGGAGGACCTCATGCTCCGAAGTGTCGCGACCTACGGCGTGCTCGCCGGGGTGATCGTCGGCGTGCCGCTGTTCGGCCTGACCGTCGCGATGCACGGCCATCCGGCAGCGCCGTACAGCGCGGTCGTCGGCTATTCGATCATGCTGATCGCGCTCAGCACGGTTTTCATCGCGATCAAGCGGTACCGCGACGAGACCCTCGGCGGCGTGATCAAATTCTGGCCCGCGCTGGGGCTGGGGCTGGGCATCAGCTTCGTGGCCGGCGTGTTCTACGTCGCGGCCTGGGAAGCGGCGCTCGCGGTCACCCACAGCGACTTCGCTGCTACGTACGCGAACGCGCTCATCGAGCAGCAAAAGGCGAAGGGCGTGACCGGCGAAGCGCTGGCGAAGTTCATCGCCGGCATGGAACGCTTCAAAGAGCAGTACGCCAACCCGCTCTACCGGCTGCCGATGACGTTCGCCGAGATCTTCCCCGTCGGCGTGCTCGTGTCGCTGGTGTCCGCGGGCCTCTTGCGCAACAGCCGCTTCTTGCCCGCCCGGCGGACGTGACCGCCCGCGGTACGCTGTGGGCCGCGAAGAATCGCGGGATCGTGCTCGATCTCGTCATCTTCTTCGTCAACGTCATGCTCGTGCGCGCGCTCGGGGTCGTCGCGAATCATGTGGTGCACGCGACCGTCGAGGACGCCCGCGCGAAGCTCGCGGTCGGGCTCTTCTTCACCGTTCTCGTCGCGATCCAGCCGGTGGGGCCGTTCCTGAAGCGGTGGTCGTTTCATCAGCGGCATGCATTCAGCGGCGACTCGTGGGCCGGCTGTCTGGTGTTCTGGTTCATGCCCGTGTACCTGGTGATGATGTTCGTCCTGTGCACCGCTGCGGCGATCGTCCTCGGTCAAGCCTTCACCGGCGGCGAAGGTGTCGGCATGGCGTTCCTGCTCGCCGGGATGGTGTGGAGCGTCGTCAGCGTGAGCTTCGTCTACCGCTATTTCATGACGCCGAAGAAGCCGCCGCGCTGGAGGTTTCTCACCACGCCCGCGGCCGAGCATCTCGGCGACGCCTGCATGTACCTCAACGCGATCGGCTTCGCGGTCGTGTGGAACGGCCTGACGGCGAGCAGCTGGTTCACCGAGGTCGTGACGCGGACGCCGTTGGGGACGGCGGGCAGCATCACCGATATTCTGGGCCGGCTCATTGCGACCGCCGCCTTTGCCATGGTGCTCTATTTTCCGGCCCGGATGTACTATCTCGCCGAAGACAAGCACCGCGCGCTCACGTGGGCGACCATGCTGCTCGCAAACCTGCCGCTCATCCTGAGGATCACGTTCACGCCGCCGGCGGGGCATGTGTGAGAAACGGAGCAAACACTTCGCCTCCGGCCGGCGTCTTCTCCAGTGTGAACGACGTTACGAGGCTCGCCGGCTTGGCGCAGGCGGCATCGAACGGGGACGCGGCGGCGTACGAAGCCCTGGTCCGCGTCCTCTGGCCGAACGCGTACCGGATCGCGTGGTCGATCCTCGGCGACCGCGGCGCGGCGGAAGATGCGGCGCAGGCCGCGTGCGCCGCGATTTGCGCGAAGCTCTCGGCGCTCGCGGACACGCGGGCGTTCGTCGCCTGGTCGTATCGCGTCGTCGTGTCGCACGCGCGCGACCATGCCCGCGCGAGAAGCCGCTTGCAGCTGCGAGAAACGATCGGCTACGACGAGGCGGCGGGACGCACGACGAGCGACGATCCGAGCGAGCGCCTCGACCTCGAAGCCGCGATCGCCCACCTCCCCGAGTCGCTGCGGCTCGTTCTCGAGCTGCACTACTTCGTCGGCTTGACCAGCCGCGAAGTCGGCACCGCGCTCGGCATCCCCGCGGCCACGGTGCGCTTTCGCCTGATGATCGCGCGGCGGCGTTTACGGCCGCTTCTCTGCGATAGCACTGCGTCGTCCGCGATGCTGGAGGTTGTTTCATGAACGATGACGCTCGGCTGATCAAGGCGGCACTGGATCGCAGGTTCGCACGCGCGGCGACGCCGCCGTGCCCCGACGGTGCCTGGCGCGCGACGCCGGCGGCGCCGGCGAGGATCGCGCGCCCACAGAGGCAGTTCGCGCGGGTTCGCATATGCCGCGGCGCTGCTCGCCGTCGCCGGGATCGGCGGACTCGCAGCACAGGCAGCGAGCTCGGACAAACTTCACGACCTGCCGTTCATGCGGTTCTTCGTGTCCTCGAAACCGCTGATGCCCGGCATCCATGCTGCGGACCGTCTCACGCTCGCGGAAGCCCAGCGCCGGATTTCCTTTCCGATCGTCGTGCCGACCGGGTTACCGGAGGGTACCCGCTTTCAATACGCGTAGGTGATCAGCGAACAACCGCACCCGGCGCATTTGCATGACGTATCAAGCGCACATTGCGAGCAACTATTACCGGATCGCGTTCGACGAATCGACGGTCGCGCCCGGTCCGGCGCGCGCGCATCTCGACGTGGCCACTGCGGGGGGTGGCAGGAAGTCATGGAGCCTCCCGGTTCGGCGGTTCAAACACGGCGCCGTCTTCATGGATCTGTTCGCGTTCGGATTACCGGAAGACATGAGCGACCGCATCGTTCGCGCAAATACGATGTGACCTCGTCGCCGCGCGGCGGTTACTCCCGGCGGCTGGTTCGCAGGACGACGTCGTGCACGATGATCGCCTGCCCGTCGGGATCGGTCACCTCGCGCGGACGCGCTTCGGCAACGTGAACGTCCCAGCGCGCCGGCTCGAGTGACGCCTCGACGTCTTGTGCCGTGTAGAAGTACTCGGGCATCCGCCACCGGCGCGCCGTCGTCTGCAAATCCGACGGGTGGTGGGCGACGATCAGCAGCGTTCCGTGCGGTTTGACCGCTGCGGCGAGCCGCCTGAAGAACGCGTCGCGCTGGGGGTTCGCGAAGTGGATGAATTGCGCGGAGACGAGGTCGTACGCGCCCGCCGGCGGTTCCCACGTCAGAATGTCCGCGCAAAGCCATTCGATCCGCCGTGCGACGTCGTCGCCGACCACGGCGGCTTGCGCGCGGCCGCGCTCGAGCGCAACGCTCGAGATGTCGATCGCCGTGACGCGCCAACCGCGCTGCGCGAGCCAGATCGCATCGGCACCTTCGCCGCAACCGACGTCGAGCGCGGAGCCGGGTGCGAGCGCCGCAGCTTCGGCGATCAGCTGCGCGTTGGGCTCACCCGACCACAGCGCATCGGCGGAACGGTATCGCTCGTCCCAAAAGCCGGCGTCCAGCTCGCGATCCATGCTCATGCGCGGCGTCCCATTCGCCGCGACGCCGGATCCGCCTCATGGCTTGACGCCCCGTGCCTCCTATGATAGCGTTCCGGTTATAGAACAGATTGGTTATGGACCCTGATGGACGCACACCGCCTCGACGCCACCTTTTTCGCACTCGCCGATCCCACTCGACGGGCCATTCTGGGCCGGCTGGCGAGCGGGGAAGCGTCGGTCGCGGAATTGACGGAGCCGTTCGGAATCAGCCAACCGGCGATCTCGCGGCATCTCAAAGTGCTCGAGAAGGCCGGCCTGATTCGGCGCAGCCGTGATGCGCAGCGGCGGCCATGCCGGCTGGAACCCAAGGCGATGATGGAAGCCAACGCGTGGATCGAGCACTATCGCGAGCTGTGGGAGCGCGCGTATCAGCGGCTCGACGTCTTACTAGCTGATGAGATGAAAGCAACCGGCGCGCGACCGAAGCCGCGACCGCGGCACGCCCGCAAAAAATAGGAGAGATACATGCCCGCGACTGTCGATGTCACCACCCCGTCCGACCGCGAGATATGCGTCACGCGCACGTTCGAGGCGCCGGCTCGATTGATTTTCGATTACCACACCAAAGCCGAGCTCGTGCAGAAATGGCTGCTCGGGCCGCCGGGCTGGAGCATGCCGGTCTGCGAGATCGACCTCAGCGTCGGCGGCCGCTACCGTTACGTCTGGCGCAATGACGAGAACGGTTCGGAGTTCGGCGTGCGCGGCGAGTACCGTGAGATCGCAGCGCCGGACCGCCTCGTGCACACCGAAACCATGGACGGGATGAACGGTGACGTGCTGTGCACGCAAACGTTCGTCGAAAGCGGCTCCCGAACGACGATGACCATGGCAATGGTGTTCGACTCGAAAGAGGCTCGCGACGAAGCGCTGCAATCCGGCATGACGGACGGCATGGCGGTAAGCTACGACCGCCTGGAAGAGGCCGTTCACGAAACGACCGGCTGACGCAAGCGCTTCTCTCGAAATCGCCCCACGATGAACGTTCGGCGAAAGCGCGCTCAGGACGACGAGTGGTTACGCGGCGTCCTCGAGCGCGACTGGGGCGGCACGACGATCGTCGTCCACGGCGATGAGATCGACCTGTTGGCCTGTCCCGCGCTCGTCGCGGGCGAGCGTGACGGCATCGCGATCTTCCGCGAAGAGCCTTCGGCAGAACTGCTGTTGCTGAGCGCCTTCACGAAGGGCGCCGGAGTCGGTACCGCGCTGCTGAAAGCCTTGATCGCGGAACTCCGCGAACGCGGGGCGCAGTCGCTGCGCGTCACGACGACCAACGACAATCTCGATGCGCTGCGCTTCTATCAGCGCCGCGGCTTCCGTCTCGTCGAGCTGCGCCCCGGCGCCGTGAATGCGGCCCGCCGCCGCAAGCCGTCGATCCCGGAGCTGGGCGAGCACGGCATCCCGTTGACGGACGAACTGGATCTCGTCATGCGACTCGATATGTGTTGACGTCGGGCTGGTATACTCGTAGGCGTCAACGCGCTTTCATCGCGTTCTTACCGCGCTAGACGCAATCACGAAACGGGTCGTCGCGGCCTTCCAGCGCGTCCAGCGCCTCCCAGTTCGCGGTCGACAGACAGAGCGCCATCGGCACTGCATTCCAGCGGAAATGCGCGCGAAATGCATGGTACGCTGGAGAAGCAGACACCGGGAAGCGGTCGAAGATATCGCGCCAACCTCGCAGGAGTGCGACGGTGTACGGCTCAGGCGGCACGCCGAAATCCCACGACGTGCACACGCGATGCAGGTAGTCCGCTCGGTCGAAGTCGTCCACGAAGACGTCGCTGTGCTCGACGTCGGGATACACACTGTGGTCGATCACCGCCCAGCCCCTTCGTCGTCGCGCCCATCATCCCCGGGCGTGGGCGCGACATCAGCGAAGACGTCGCGGAACCATTCCCGGAGCTCGGCGGCGCGTCCGCGTTCGTCGGGAGCGAGTCGTTCCAGCGGCCGGCGTGCCGCGATGCCCGCCAGCCAATGCTGAACCGCCAGGCGAGCATCGTTGATGTCGCGGCCCGGGTTCTTCGCGACCCACAGCTCCCAACAGCGTTCGGGCGTTGCGAGACCCGCCGCGACGATTTGGCGGATGTCGCGAAAATCGCGCGGCGCACCACGGTTCACCAAAGCGTTCATCTTTGCGGCAATATTGTCGGCAGGCGTCTCGATTGGGAAGCGCCCCCAGGGACTTGCGACGGGTGACTCGATCGCGATGTCGCGCAACGCGACCTGAAACGAAAATACCTTGCGGTTCCCGTCGACAGCTTCGATGGAAGTCATGGAGCCCGTCCCGCGTTCCTGCACCGAGTAGCCGAATTCTTTCGCGACCGACGCGAACGCTTCGCGAGCCGCCTCCAGCGCATCGGGATCAGGCATGGTGCGCCACCAGGCGTCTACGTCGGCAGTGCTCCGATAATCCAGGTAGTGCTTCAACGCAAAGCCGCCACCGAGGACGAACTGTTCTGCCTCGGGGCGGTTCTGAAGCCGCTCGAGAAATGCGGCTGCGAACGGGTCTGGGTGCTCGGGCCTCCTAGGATCCACGCCAACATCATACCCGAACCGGCCGACAGATGCATACCATCGACGCAAGCAGCATGGATGCTCATCCGTAACGTCACGCGGCGGTACCTGCCACGTGAGAGCCGTCGCCGAAGTCGCGAGTTCGTCGCGTTCTCATGGGCGAACCGGGGCCTTCCGGATGTCGTCCGACCGCATCGCGCCGGTGTGGAGCACAGCACCAAGTCCCCCTTACGTTTCGTCGTCAATTTCTTGAAGCGGATAGTGTTTCCACGCGTAGTGCGAGAGCAAGTCGTGAACCACGGGGTCGAACTGCTTATGGTAATGGTGCGTGTGAGGCGCCGGTATATCCACGGGCTTTTCGACGAAATCCCGCCGTAGGAGCACCGCGCGGAATGCCTCGACCGGACCGTACGCGTAGACGATGTCGTGAGGCGTGAAGACCAGCTGGCCGGACGGTGATAGCACCCAGACGGTATGGCGTCCGTCCTGTTCGAACACGACTCCATAGCGGTCGAAGAATGCAGACAGCTCCTCCGCCCCGATAGGCGACGGGAGCTCGTACCGTCCCTCGTTCTGCCCTTCTTCCCTCGGCACGATGAGGACGTAGAGGATGATGTAGGGCGGTTCGAGTTCGGCGGCGAGCAGTTTCACCAGCGCGACCTGCCCCTCGGAAACACCGACGTGAAGACGCTCGTTCCCGTCGTTCATCGTAACGCGCACGAAGACGTCGCCCCACTCGTGAGGGTCCTCTCCTTCGGGCCCGCTGGAGAATTTGACCAACCGCACCCCAGTCATTGATTCGGTTCGACCGTCATACCATTTCGCCGATGAAGTTGATCAGGTCACGGTCGAAATTGCGTGCTCGGACAGCGCTCATAAAGCTCCGTTCGTGACGGCTCAGCATCTACGGAAGGTATGAGGCGTCGCTGAAACTCGCCTGCCGCGACCGCCGGTGAGCGAGTTGTCGACGCGCTCTCCGGCGGTGCCGCGGCGCTCGACGCGCTGGCGCCGGTCTTCGGTGCGCTCGGTCAGAAGACGATGCGCTGGGAGCACGCCGGGAGCGGCTCGCGCATGAAGACCTCCAGTTGCACTAGCCACAACTAGGCGACGGTCGAGATCGACGCGCCCTCGAGTGCGTACGGTGCGTAGAGGAAGTCGCGAATGTGCGCAATGCTCGAACCCGTCCACTCGAGCAGCACGAAGTACGCGATCTGTTCGGGAGCCGCGATCTCGTAGACGAGCATCGCGGGATGCCCGTCGACGAAACCCAGCTCGAAGCGGCGCGGCGACGCTTTCGCGTAGTTGGTGAAGTAGATCTCCACCTGAGCGCGGCCGACGAGTTGCCGGCGGTTGACGAGGTCGAGGCGGACCTCGTCGGCGAGCATCGCGCGCACGGCGTCGTAGTCGCGGGCGTTGAAGCGGTCGACGTACGCGGCGAGCAGCGTGCGTTCGGCCGGCGAGAGGACGGGCGGCGCGACGTCCTCGGGCTCGTTCGCCAGTTCGCGCAGGCGCGCGCGGCCGCGGTGCAGCGCCGATTTCACGGCCGGGACGCTGGCCTCCATGATGTCGCCGATCTCGTTCAGCGAATAGCCGAGCACGTCCATCAAGATGACGCCGCTGCGCTGCACGCGCGGCAAACGCATGAACGTGCGCAAGCTGGTGGACAGCAGCTCGGGATCCGGCCGCTCCTCATCGGGATCGGCCATCATGTCGGGATCCTCATGCGATTGCCGGGCCTCCGCCCGCGCGCGGCGGCGCAGGAAGTCGAGCGCCGCATTGTGCGCGATCCGAAAGAGCCAGCGCTCGGGCTGGGCGATCTCGCCGCCTTTCGCGCGTGCGGCGACGGCCTTGATCAGCGCATCTTGCAGCACGTCCTCGCCGTCGATCACGGAGCCGGTCATGCGCGCGCAGTAGCGGTGCAATTTCGGGCGAAGTTCCACCAGGAGCTGCTCGAAGCCGGGATCGCTCATACCGCATTGACGTTCGCAGCACCCCGAAAGGATTCGGTCGGGGAGAATCTTTCGGCCCGCGGCCGTCGTCATCGTAGCGCCGCTCGACGGCATCGCCCGCCTCAGAAAGGCCTCCCATGACCCGCACCGTGATCCGCTACCAGACCAAACCCGAAGCGACGCAGCGCAACACCGAGCTCGTCGAGGACGTCTTTCGCGAGCTCGCCGCGGCCGCGCCCAGCGGCGTCGGCTATGCCGTTCTTCGCGCCGCCGACGGCACGTTCACGCACCTCGTCGCCTACGAGAACGAAGGCGACAGCGCTGCCATCACCGGCCTGCCGGCGTTCGCCAAGTTCATCGAAGGCGGAGAGGACCGGCGCATCGCGGCACCCGACCGCAACGACGTGACGCTGGTCGGCAACTACCGTATGCTCCCGGAGTAGTCGTTCTCATGTCCGCCGCGATCGCGCATGATGTGCGCGGTTGCGCCGGGCAGGGAAGAACCGAGGCGCGGCGCAGTTTCCGCACATGAAGCACGAGGCGCTCGAGCGATCGGCGTTCCTGCGCGCGGCGATAGCGGCCGGCGCGCTGGCGGGGATACCGCGCATCGCGTCGGCGCGCGACGCCGACGTCGGCAAGCTGTACGCCGACGCCAAGCGCGAAGGCTCGGTCACCTGGTGGACGGCGCATTACGCCGAAGATGCCGCGCAGAAAGTGCGCGAGGCGTTCAAGCGCAAGTATCCCGGCATCGAGGTCGAGGTGCTGCGGCAGACCGCGCAAGTGATCTACCAGCGCGCCGTCCAGGATTTCAAAGCCGGCGTGCCGTCGGTGGACGTCCTCGCCTCCACCGACGAAGCGCACTATCCGGCGCTGAGCAAGATGAACGCGCTGGCGGCGTATGCGCCGCCGGACATCGGCGCGCTGCCGCCCACGCTGCGCGCGCTCACCGACGACGCGACGTACCATGCCGGCGCGCTGCGCTTCGTGACGCTGATCTACAATCCCAAGAAGGTCGCGAAGCCGCAGCGCTGGGCCGATTTGCTCGATCCGCGCTGGAAAGGGCAAGTCACCACCGGCCATCCCGGATTCTCGGGCGTCGTCGGCGCATGGGTGGTGGCGATGAACGACAAGTTCGGCTGGTCGTACTTCGAGAAGCTCGCGCAGAACGAGCCCAAGATCGGGCGGTCGGTGAACGAGACCGTGACCGACATCGTGTCGGGCGAGCGCAGCATCGGGGGCGGTCCCGATGCGCTGGCGTTCGAGCGCAAGGCCGGCGGCAGCGCAATCGACGTCGCGTTCCCCGACGACGACGCGATCTTGGTCGTCAACCCGTTCGCGGTGATGAAGAACGCGCCGCATCCCAACGCCGCGCGGCTGTTCGCCAACTTCTACTTCTCGCGCGAGTACTCGCAAGCGCTCGTCGACACGTACAACTTTCCCATGCGCTCCGACGTGCGGGCCGCCAACGGGCTGCGTCTTGAGCGCATCAAGTACTACCGCAACAAGGTCGACCGGCTGGCCGCCGGGATCCCGGAGGTCGTCGCGAAGTGGCGGCAGACGTTCGGCGTGTGACGATCGCTTGGCCCGCAAAACGGCGAGGCGTCTTGCGCGCCGCGCCTTATTGCTGCGGCGTCAGCCCCAAGGATGAAACCTTGTTGCGCGCACTGTCGAACTGGATCACAAGCCTGAGCGTCCCCGCCGGATAGTTCAATAGGTACGTGTATACCGGACCACCCGGGCGATCGATTTTACCGCGGTACACCCAGGTCGGCGTACCCAGCGCAGTAAGCTGGGACGAAATGCCCGCGACCATCGCGTCGGAGACTTTGCTGCTGAACGCGTCAGTCATCTGCGATCGATCGATGTGTCCGGCGGCCAGCGGCACCATGAACGCCTTGACGCGCGACGTTACCGCGGGGTCTTCGCTCGCGGCCAGAGCCTGTTCCGCGGCTGCTGCGGCTGCGGCAATGGTGGGGAACAAGTCGTTGTAGATGTGCGCGACGATCTCGCCGCTACCGCCGTCGGCGGCGTTCGTCAGCGCGATGATGCGCACACCTTGACTCGGGAAGAACTGATTGTTTCCTTCGAACCCCAAGGTGTTGCCGCCGTGCCAGATGCGCGGCTGACCCTCGAAGGTGTCGATTTTCATGCCGAACCCGTAGTCGATGCTCGATCCGTTGGCGAGATGCTGCGGCGTCGTGAGCAGCTGGTAATCTGTCGCCGAGATGACGCGGCCGGACGCCAACGCCTCGCTCCATCTCTGCAGGTCGAGCGCCGTCGTCACGATGCCGCCGGCAGACGAGAGCCACGATTCCATGACCGGCTTCGACGGTGACGTTTGGCCGTTCGCGTACACGTAGCCGCGCGCCATGTCGGCGAGCTGTCCTTCGTCTGCGATCGTAGCGGACTCTGTCATGCCGGCCCGCGCGAAGAGGTTTCGGCGTACGTAGTCTTCCCAGCTTCGGGCTGAAACGACCTCGACGACCCGTCCCAGAATTATGAAATTCGTGCTCGAATAATCAAACCTCGTGCCTGGCGTAAAGCCGAGCGGCTTGTCGGCGATTCGCGCCATCAATTGGTCGAACGTCACGGGCGTACCGACGAGCGTGTCGAAGTTCGGGAGGCCGACGAAATCTTCCAACCCGCTGGTATGCGTGAGGAGTTGACGAATCGTCACATCCTTGGCATGCGGCGCCGAAGGGACGTACGTCGCCAGCGACGCGTCGAGATCGACCTTGCCCGCCTCCTTCAGTTGCAGGATGGCGGCAGCGGTGAACTGCTTCGTGACCGATCCGATCTCGTAGTGCGTCCGGGCGTCGGCCAGCAGTGACTTTGCGAGGTCGCGCATTCCGTAGCCGCGTGTGTACGCAACTTTTCCGCCTTCGACGATCGCAATCGTCGCCGCCGGAGCGTGCGTCGCACGCAGGAGCGCTTGAACGTCGGCATCGATCTTGGCCTTGACAGTTGCGTCGATTGGCGGGGGCTGCGCTGAAGAAGCAACTGCTGACGCTTGCAAGGAAAGCGGCGCGAGCGATAGCGCCGCGGCAGCAACGAGGGCGGTACGAATGAGCACCGCCGCCCCTTCGGACCGGCGCGGAATGCTCCTAGGAAACTGGGACGTGAGAGCGTACGCTCGCGCCTTCGGCGTGCCGCAGAGCAGGGAAGAGCCTCGTGCTTTCTAAGGGGGCGGGATGAACCCCGACGACGACGCGATCCTGGTCGTCAACCCGTTCGCGAACTTCTACTTCTCGCGCGAGTACTCGCAAGCGCTGGTTGACACGTACGACTTTTCGATGCGTTCGGACGTGCGGCCCGCGAATGGTTTGCGTCTGGAACGCATCAAGGACGACCGCAACGAGGTCGACCGGCTGGCCGCCGGGATCCCGGAGGTCGTCGCGAAGTGGCGGCAGACGTTCGGCGTGTGAGGGCGCCGCTCGAAGGCGTGCGCGTGATCGAGGTCGGCAACTTCATCGCCGGGCCGTACTGCGGGATGCAGCTCGCCGATCTGGGCGCGGACGTGGTGAAGGTGGAGAACCCCGACGGCGGCGACATGGTGCGCAAGACCGCGCCGTTCATCGACGGCGTCAGCTCGAACTTCATCCGCCTCAACCGCAACAAGCGCAGCTTGGCGCTCGACCTCAAAGCCGAGGACGGCAAGGACATCTTTCGCGCGCTGGCCGCCGCGGCCGACATCGTGGTGGAGAACCTGCGGCCCGGCACGATGGCGGAGCTAGGCTTGGACTACGCCGCGCTGCGCGAGCGCAATCGCGGATTGATTTACGTCGCCGCGACGGGCTGGGGGCAGACGGGGCCGTACGCGCAGCTCGCCGGGCTGGACATCATCGCGCAGGGCATGAGCGGCTTGATGAGCATCACCGGCACCGAGGGCGGCGAGCCGGTGAAAGTCGGCGTGCCGGTGACCGACCTGACCTGCGCGTTGTACGGTGCGCTCGCCGCGGTGTCCGCGCTGCACGCGCGCGCCGCCGACGGCGAAGGGCAGCTCATCGACGTGTCGCTTTTCGAGAGCGGCGTGTCGCTGGCGGTGTGGGAAGCGGGCAAGTATTTCGCCACCGGCGAGATCCCCAAGCCGCAGGGCTCGGCGCATCAGGCGTCCGCGCCGTACCAGGCGCTGCGCAGCGCAGACGGCTACTTCACCGCAGGCGCGACGACGCCGAAGAACTGGCGCTCGTTCTGCGCCATCCTCGGGCTCGAGGCGCTGGTCGACGATCCGCGCTACGAAGAGAACCATCAGCGCAAGCAGCACCGCGACACGCTGATCCCCGCCATCGAGGCGGTGACGACCACGCAGAGCAGCGCGCACTGGGTCGAGCGGCTGCAAGCGGCGGGCGTGCCGTGCGGTGTGCTGCAAGATTTCGGTCAGGTGTTCAACGACCCGCACCTGGCCGCGCGCGAAGCTTTCGTCGATGCGCCGCACGCCACGCTCGGGCCGGTGCGCCAGATCGCATCAGCGATGCGCTTCTCGCGCACGCCCACGCGCATGCGCGCGGCCGGCCCTCTGTTGGGCGAGCATTCGCGCGCGGTGCTCGACGAGCTGGGCCGGCGGCCCGAGCAGATCGAGGCGCTCATCGCAGCCGGCGTCGTCGGCGTTCCGGCATGAGCGACGCGCACATCCTGATCGATCGCAGCGATCCGCGCGTCATGCAGGTCACGTTCAACCGCCCCGAAGCGCGCAACGCGATGACGTTCCCGATGTACGACCGGCTCGCGCAGCTCGCGCGCGACGCCAACGGCGACGACGCGCTGCGCGCGATCGTGTTTCGCGGCGCGGGCGGCAAGGCGTTCGTGTCGGGCACCGACATCGCACAGTTCCGCGAGTTCAAGACCGACGCCGACGCGCTGGACTACGAGCAGCGCATCAGCACGGTGATCGACGCCCTCGCGGGCATCAGGGTTCCGACGATCGCCGCGATCGACGGCTCGTGCGTGGGCGGCGGATTCGGGATCGCCGCGGCGTGCGATATGCGCATCGCCACGCCGCACTCGAGGTTCGGCTTTCCGATCGCCAAAGGGCTGGGCAACTGCCTCTCGCCGACGAGCCTCTACGGGTTGGTGTCGCTCGCCGGCGTGGCGCGAGCGAAGGAGCTGATCTTCACCGCGCGCCTGGTCGAAGCACCGGAAGCGCTGACGCTGGGACTCATCCACGAAGTAGCAGCGGGCGACGCGTTCGAAGCGCGCGTCGCGGAGCTCGCGCAAACGGTGGCGTCGTACGCGCCGCTGACGCTGCGCGCCACCAAGGAGATGCTGAGGCGCATGCGCGAGCGCATGATACCGGACGGCTCGGACCTGATGACGATGTGCTACGGCAGCGCCGACTTCAAAGAAGGCGTAGCAGCATTCCTCGAAAAACGCCCGCCGCGCTGGCAGGGGCGGTAATCAGAGCAACGACAGTTCCTGTGCCTTGAGAACCGCGGCGGTTCGCGAGTGCACGTCGAGGGCGTCGTACACGTGCTGGACGTGGCTGCGGATCGTCGCGACGCTGCGCCGTTCGGGATCCTGCCGTGCGATCTCGGCGATGCTCGCGTCGGTCGCGAGCAGCTTCAGCAGCGCGGCTTGCGCCCGGGTCAGGACGATCGCGAGATCGCCGACTTTGCGCGACTCGCGCATCGCCGTCACGAGCCGCTGATAGCCGGCGTACGTCGGCTCCTGCTCGCCGCTGAAGACGGCCAGCTGACGGCTGCCGCGCAGCGGTATCGCCGCGCGCTGGGCTCGCGCAACCTCACCGATCGTCTCGCCGGCCGCACACGCGAGCGCCCGGGCCAATCGCCGGATCCGCGTATCCGAGAGATTCCACGTCGCACCGTGCGCCAGCCGGTGGACCGCCCGCCGCCAGTGCGACCGCGCCTCACCGTCGTCGCCGGTGGCCGCTGCCGCCACGGCGATCAGCGCGTCCTTGAGCGCCTGCTGTGCGCGGCTGACCGGCTCCGCGGTCTGCAGCTGCGCGAGAAAATCGCGCCACCGCCGGTCCCACGCCGCCGGCATCGCGAAGTACACGGTCGAGAGAAACGTGTCGTACGCGTTGTGGGCGGCGAACGGCGTCGCGTTGTGCGCGTGCAGCTCCACCTCGTCGCCGGTCAGTACGGCGAATCCGAGGCGCATGCTCGAGATCATGCGTTTCTGCGTCGGGGCGCCGCCGAGCTCGGCCAGCTTCCCGGCCCGCGCGAGAATCGCGCGCACCGTCGCGACGTCGCCGAGCTCGAGGTTCGGCAAGTACTGGAACGTCAGCGTGTTCGCGGCCAGCGTATATGCACGGGCCCGCTCGAGCCGCGTCGACGCACGCGACGCGAGCTCGTTCACGCTCACGATATCACCGCGCCACTGCGCGGCCTGCGTCAGGCGCATCTCGACCAAGCCGATGAAGGCGTCGTCCTCGACGTCCTCCAGCGCCGCGAGCGCCTCGGCGGCGTACCGCTCCGACGGAGCGCGCTGCTGGCGCCAGGCCCACACGAACGCCGTGAGCGCCGCAGCGTAGGCGCGCCGTTCGGGATCCTCCTGGAGCCCGTAGCTCGCGATCAGCGCTTCGGCTTCGTCGACGCCGGTCGGCGCGTTCAGGAGCCGCGCGGCGAGAAACATGCCCGGGATGAACGAGTCCGACGAACCGCGGATCGCGTGCCGGCACAACCGGTCGATTTCCGCGGCGTGACCGGCGCGCAGTGCCCGCGCGATGCCCGAGAGGAGGGCGCTCGTCGCGTCCGCTCGCACGCCGGGCTCCGGGAGCGGCGGCTCGTCGTTCCAGATCATCACGCGTTTGGCGAGCTGCCAATGATCCGCCATTGGCCTTAAACCTTCGTCGCGCCGGATTCGGCACCCCCAAAAACCGCGTCGCCAGGGCGTTTGCAACGCGCGTCATCAACCTGCGGGGCGCGACGCCGGGCCGTTCCGCATATGCTGACATCACCAAATCGCCGACCGTCAACGCGACGGTCTACCAGGAGGCCAGCCATGACCGCTCTCATCGTCATCGTCGCGCTCGCAGCAGCATCCCGGCTCCGGGCGATTCCGATCTAGGCCGAACAGCCTATCTCGTATCCGGGCCGTAGGGCCCGCGTCGAAGTGCGGGGTGCTTCGACCTCGCTCCCCGTCACGGCGTGACCTTTCCGATGCTGCCGGGGAGCGTTGAGTTCGTGCCGCCGCGCGTCGTGAACCACACGTTGCCGTCCGGCCCTGCCGTCACGAACAACGGGTGAGAGTGGGACGGAACCGCGTACTCGACGAGCGTGCCGCTCGGGGTCATCTTCGCGACGTTGTAGCCTTGTGATTCGCCGAGCCACAGATTGCCGTCGGGGCCCGTCGCGATCCCGGGACCGTAGTAGTGCTGCGGGAACGTGAACTGCGTGACCTTACCGCTCGTGTCGATGAATCCGACGTCACCGTACACGCTGGCGCCGGTATCGCCGATGCCCACGGCCGAGAACCACAACGCCCCGCCCGGCCCCGGCGTGATCTGCCCCGGATTCGGCTGCTCGGCGATGCCGTACTGGTTGACCGCGCCCGCCGTGGTGATCTTGCCGATGTAGCCGTTGCTTTGCGTGAACCAGAGGTTGCCGTCGGCACCGGACGCGATTCCCTGGAGGTGCACGGAGTACGACGGACCGGGATACTCGGTGATCGCACCGGCCGGCGTGATCTTGCCGATTCGCTCCACCTGGTACTGGGCGCTGAAATCGAGATCTTCGACCGTGAACCACAGGTTGCCGTCGGGGCCCACCGCGATCGCGTCGAGCTGCGGATGTGCGGGAACTGGGACCGGGTATTCGGTGATCACGCCGTTGGTCGTGATCTTGCCGATCCTGCCGCCGCTCGACTCGGCGAACCAGAGGTTGCCGTCCGGACCGGTAACGATGCTTTGCGGATTCGGAAACCCGTTCGGAATCTTGTACACCGTGACGACGCCGCTCGTCGTGATCTTTCCGATGTCGTAGGTCGTCGTGAACCAGAGATTGCCGTCCGGACCCGCCGTGATCGCGAGCGGGTCCACGTTCGGAACCGGATACTCGACCACCGCGCCATGGCTCGGGGGAGCGGTCGTCACCGGCACCGGCGTCGGTGACGGCGTCGGTGACGGCGTCGGCGTCGGCGTCGGCAGCGCGCTCGCGACGGTGAAGAGCACGAGGTCGTACGTTACTCCGGCGGTGAGCTGCACGGCGGCGCTCGGCGCGGTGAACGCGATGGTGTTGCCGTTCACCGTTCCCGGGCCTTCGAACGTCGTCCAGCCCGGCTGCGGGCTCGCCGTCGAATCGTAGAGTGCGACGTAGCTGATCTGGCCGAGGCTCGCGGAGCCCGCCGGCAGCGTGAACGAAAACGACGGCGCCGCGCCGAGCGTCACCGTCACGCTGGACGTCATCGTGACGAACGCCACCGCGGCGACCGAGGTGCCGCCGATCGACTGCGCCCGCCGTTTCACCGTCTGCACCGCGGGCGTCCCGCCCGGCTGTGTCGCACTGAGCGTCACCGCGAGCGCCGCCGTACCCGACGCGGCGGGAACGCTGATCGTGCTGCTGTATCCGCCCAGCACGGGGCCCAACGACGCGGTCGCCGCGGATGCTCCGACGGGGATGCTCGCCGACGCGGATGCCGGCAGCGGCGCGGCCGTCGCGGCCGGCGTCGCAGTCGGCGGACCGCCGGCGCCGCGCGGCACCGTCGATGAACCGCCGCTGCATCCGGCAGAGAGCACGGCGACGAGCGCCAACGCGCCCCCGAGCGCTGCGGCGGTCGAGCGTGAAAGCATGGCGGCGGTGAACGTCATGCGCTCCATGCTAGGGCGGGGGGCCTCCGGTGCACAGTCGGGAAATCCCCACAATCGAAGATGGTCTCGGAGCGCGTCGTCTGTCAGGCCTTCATCGGTCGAGCGCTGGAGCTCGATCATCTGCTCGCACGCCGCCGCCTCGCCGGCGACGGCCACGGCGGCGGCGTTCTGGTGGCGGGCGAAGCCGGCATCGGGAAATCGCGGCTGCTTCAGGAATTTCGCGGCCGGCTCGCGCACGGCTGGACGCAGAGCGCGCGCGCCGTGTGCCGCGAGTTCGCGCAGCGGCCCCTCGAGCCGCTGGCGGAGCTCTTGAACCAGCTCGAACCGCGCGGCGACAATCCGCTTGAAAAACGCTCGCTCTCGCAGAGCGACCAGCTTGCGGCCGTGTGCGCGGCGTTCGACCGCATCGCGCTGCACCGCACCAGCGTCGTTCTGCTCGAGGACGTGCACTGGGCCGATATCGAGCTGCTGCGCACACTGGCCGTGCTCGCCGAACGCGCGACGACACAACGGCTGCTTTTCGTCGCGACCTACCGCGACAACGAGGTAACGGCCTCGCAGCCGATCTTTCCCGCGCTCGGCAAACTGCTGCGCGAGCCGTCCGTGTCGCGCCTCGTCCTCGAGCCCCTCGCAAAGGATGAGACGGCGCAGCTCTTGGAAACCGCGCTCGGCGAGCGCGACGCGCTGCCGGCGAAGACGCTGCTCGACGTAGCGCGCCGTTGCGGCGGCAACCCGCTGTTCGCGGAAGAGCTGCTCCGCCACGCCGTCGACTACCGGTTCGCGCGCGGCGCCCCAGGCGCGAACGCCTTGCCGCTCTCGCTCCAGGCGGTGGTGCGCGAGCGCATCGACCGGTGCACGCAGCAAGACGTTGCGTTCCTGCGCGCGGCGGCGATCTTCGGACGACATTTTCGGATCGATCTGATCGAAGAGATCTTCGGGCTCCACGCCGCCGACCACGTGACCACGCTGCAGCGCCTGCGCGACCTGCAGCTGCTCGATGCGGTCGACGTGGGGCCTCTCACGTACGCCTTCCGGCACGCGCTCACGCGTGACGTCGTCTACAGCGACATGCTGCCGTCCCAGACGCGTCCGCTCCACCTCAAGATCGCGGAAACGATCGAGCGGCGCGACGACGCGGGCGACTTTCCCGAAGAGCTCGCGCACAACTTCTGGGAAGCCGGCGAGCTCGAGCGCGCCGCGCCGTACTGCGAGGCCGCGGGCGACGCCGCTCGTGACGCAGTCCATGCGTACGAGGACGCCGCCGCGTGGTTCGAACGGTCCGCGACCGCGTTCGGCGAGCGCGTCGGGGATCGCGGTCGCGTGCTCGTGAAAGCGACGGACGTTCTGCTGCGCGGCGACGCGCTCGAACGTGCGCTCGAGGTGCATCGGCGCGCGCTCGAAGCGCTGACCGAGCACGGCGACGTCGAAGCGGCGATCACCGCGCGGCTGAACGTCATCGGAGCCATCGCAAACGGCGGCCGCTCGCGCGAAGCGATCGAGCTCGGCGCGGAGACACTTGCCTCGTTGCAGGGCGACACGAACCGCGAGCTGCGGCATCGCGTCCTGATCCGCTGCGCCGCGGTGCACGCGGCGATCCGGCACGCTGACGACGGTCTGCGCGTGCTCGAGGGAGTCGACGAGACCGCATTGGCCGCAGACTCCCGCTACACGGCGGAATACTATTTGGTGCGCGGTTCACTGCACGCCCAGCGCGCCGCGTTGGAGCCCTGGCGGCGGTGCTCGGCGCTCGCGGCGTCGACCTTCGAGCGCTCCGGGGTCCACGAGTACGTCAGGAAGACGGCGTACGGCAGCCTCGCGCTTCAGGCGCTCGCGCTCGGCGAAACCGCGCTCGCGCGGGAGTACCAGCGCACGAGCCTGGAGATCGCGCGCGTCGAGCGTTCCGACGAGGCGTACGCGCGCGCGGGCATGGCGCGGATCGAGCTGCGCTGCGGAAACGTGGCCGCCGCCCGCGAGCTGCTCGAGGGCGTCGGACCCGTGCGGATGTTTCTGCTCAAGTGGGGCGTTGCGGTCGCGGGGACGGAGCTCGCGCTCGCGCTCGGCGATGAACGCATGCTCGATACCTATTTGGACCTCGAGCTCGTCGACGTCGCGCTATCGGGCGGCGCCGACTCCGCGACGGTGTCGTTGGCTGCGGCGTTCGCGCCCGCGCTCATCGAGCGCGGGCGCAAACCCGAGGCGATCGAGTTGTTGCGCCGCGCGAGTGCGACGCTGCAAGAACAAGCCGCCCCGGCGTTCGAGATCGCAACGATCGCACTGTTGGCGCCCGATCTCGCGCGCGGCTTGCGCGCGCCCCTGGTCGCCTTCGCCGCGCAGACGGCGACCGTGTCAACCGTGCGCTGCTGGCGCTCGTCGACGCCGCCATCGCACGCCAAGCCGGCGACGCCGACACCGCGCGCGAGCGTGCGATCGCCGCCGCGCAGGGGTTCGGCGCGATCGGATGGCCGCTCGTCGAAGCCGCCTGCCTCGAGATCGCCGGCGAGGTTGGCGGCGCGCTCAGCATCTACCGCAGGTGTGGTGCAACCGGGCCGGAGCGCCGCCTGCAGCGGCCGCGCGACACGGACGTGCCGGCCGCGCTGCACGTGCTCACCCCGCGCGAGCGCGAGCTCGCGCTGCGCGTCGCCGCCGGCGACGGCAACCGCGCCGCGGCGCGCGCATTGTTCGTCACCGAGAAAGCCGTCGAGAAGTATCTGACGGTTATCTACCGGAAACTCGGCGTCACGTCGCGATCGCAGTTGACCGCGCGGGTCGCGGGCACGCGCGCCGACGCGCGCCACGCCGAGGCGCACCGCTGAAGGCCGGCGTATTCGAGCCCTTCGGCATCGGCACGCTCGTTCGACAAGGAAGGTAACCGGCGGAAATCGTAGGCGCCTCGGCGTACCGCTCGAAAAGACAGAGATCCGGCCGCGGAACCGTCGGCGTATCTCCGTGGTCTATGCCAGATCAGCCTTGCGACGAATCGGAGAAGACTATGTTGGAATCGGAAATCGGGAAAAACGGCGGCTGCCCGGTGCCGCACGGGATACCTTCGGGCACGCACATGGACGCCGGGTTGATGACGAATCGCGACTGGTGGCCGAACCAGTTGAACCTCAAGGTTCTCCATCAGAACTCGCACCTGATCGACCCGATGGGTCCGACGTTTCGCTACGCTGACGAATTCAAGAAGCTCGACCTGGTCGCGCTCAAGAACGACATCTTCGCGCTGATGACGCGCTCGCAGGAGTGGTGGCCCGCCGACTACGGTCATTACGGCCCGCTCTTCATTCGCATGGCCTGGCATAGCGCCGGCACATATCGCATCTTCGACGGCCGCGGCGGCGCATCGAGCGGCACGCAGCGCTTCGCGCCGCTCAACAGCTGGCCCGACAACGCGAACCTGGACAAGGCGCGCCGGCTGCTCTGGCCGATCAAGCAGAAATACGGCAGCGCGCTCTCGTGGGCCGACTTGATGGTATTCGCGGGAAATTGCGCGATCGAATCGATGGGCCTCAAGCCGTTCGGCTTCGGCGGCGGGCGCGAGGACGTGTGGGAGCCCGAAGAAGACATCAACTGGGGCGGTGAAAAGGAGTGGCTGGGCGACGAGCGCTACTCCGGCGACCGCGAGCTCGCGCCGCCGTTCGGCGCGGTGCAGATGGGCTTGATCTACGTGAACCCCGAAGGGCCGAACGGCAAGCCGGATCCGCTCGCATCGGCGCGTGACATTCGCGAGACGTTCGCGCGCATGGCGATGAACGACGAGGAAACGGTCGCGCTCATCGCCGGCGGCCATACCTTCGGCAAAGTGCACGGCGCCGCCGATCCCAAGCAATACGTCGGCCCCGAACCGGAAGGCGCGTCGATCGAAGAGCAGGGCCTGGGCTGGAAAAACAGCTTCGGCAGCGGCAACGGCGACGCGACGATCACCAGCGGACTCGAAGGCGCGTGGACCACGAGCCCGGCGACGTGGGACAACAACTACTTCGACAACCTCTTCAACTTCGAGTGGGAGCTGACGAAGAGCCCGGCCGGCGCGAACCAGTGGAAACCGAAGGACGCGGCCGCCGACGGCACGGTGCCCGACGCGCACGACCCGACGAAGCGCCACGCGCCGATGATGCTCACCACCGATCTCGCCCTGCGCATGGACCCGCAGTACGGGCCGATCTCAAAGCGGTTCCACGAACATCCCGACGAGTTCGCGGACGCGTTCGCGCGCGCGTGGTACAAGCTGACGCATCGCGACATGGGGCCGCGTTCGCGCTACCTCGGTTCAATGGTGCCGGCGGAAGAGCTGCTGTGGCAAGACCCGGTCCCCGATGCAACGGGCACACCGATCGACGCAGCCGACATCGCGACGCTCAAAGGCAAGATCGTCGCGTCGGGACTGCCGGTTTCGCAGCTCGTCGCGACGGCGTGGGCGTCCGCGGCGACGTTCCGCAACTCCGACAAGCGCGGCGGTGCGAACGGGGCGCGCGTGCGCCTCGCACCGCAGAAAGATTGGGAGGCGAATCAGCCGGCGCAGCTGGCGACGGTGCTCGCCGCGCTCGAGAAGATTCAGACGGAATTCAACGGCGCGCAGAGCGGCGGAAAACACGTGTCACTCGCCGACCTGATCGTACTCGGCGGCTGCGCCGCCGTCGAGCAAGCGGCGAAAAACGCGGGCCATGACGTGCAGGTTCCCTTCACGCCGGGCCGCACGGACGCATCGCAGGAGCAAACCGACGTCGCGATCTTCGCGGTCCTCGAACCGCATGCGGACGGATTTCGCAACTACCTCAAAGCCGCGCCGCTGGGCGTGTCCGCCGAGGAGATGCTCGTCGATCGCGCGCAGCTCATGTCGCTGACCGCGCCCGAGATGACGGTTCTGGTCGGCGGGATGCGCGCGCTGAACGCAAACGTCGGGCACACGAAGTACGGCGTCTTTACCGACCGCCCGGGAACGCTCACCAACGACTTCTTCGTCAACCTGCTCGACATGGGCACGACTTGGACCCGCACCTCCGAAGCGGAAGAACTCTTCGAAGGGCGCGATCGCGCAACCGGCGCGGTGAAGTGGAGCGCCACGCGCGTCGACCTCATCTTCGGATCGAACTCGCAGCTCCGCGCGCTCGCGGAAGTCTATGCCTGCGACGACGCGCAGGAGAAGTTCGTCCGGGACTTCGTCGCCGCGTGGACCAAGGTGATGAACCTCGACCGCTACGACCTAGCCTAACGCAGACAGGTCGGCCCGCGCGAGCAGGACCTCAACGGTCCTGTTCGCGCGCCTCTGCCGCAAAGAAGGGCTGGGCCGTGACCGTATCAACGACGAGCTCGAACCTCGGCCGCCACGTGTTCGGAATTGCGGTCTTGGCCTTTGGCGTCATCACGCTGGCCTGGCCCGACTACACACTTTGGCCCCAACTGCGTTCGATTCTGAACGCGACCGACGGCCCGGTCTTCGTCTACGCCGTCGCTGCCGCGCAGATCTTCGGCGGCGTGGCGATTCAGTTCCGCCGGACCGCGACCATCGGCGCCGTCATCATCGGCGCGGTGTATCTCGTGTTCGCCTTGTCGTTCGTGCCGCGAATCGTCGCCGCACCGCGGGTTTACGATCGCTGGGGCAACTTCTTCGAGCAGTTCTCGCTCGTGACCGGAGCAGCGATCGCGTATGCGCGCTCGTCATCGGCACGGGCGCCGAAAACGATGAAGCGCATCGGCCGCATTCTGTTCGGCATCTGCGTCGCGTCTTTCACCCTCGAACAGGCGTTTTATCTCGCCAATACCGCTAGTCTCGTTCCGAGGTGGTTTCCGCCGAATCAAATGTTTTGGGCGAAGGCTACGACCGTTGCGTTCGCCCTCGCGGCCGTGGCCATTCTCTCGAATCGACAGGCACTGCTCGCGACTCGCCTCCTGACGCTGATGCTCGTCATCTTCGGGCTCCTCGTGTGGGTACCGTTGGTCGCAGCCAATCCCCACAGCCACACGAACTGGAGCGAATGCGCAGAGACGTTCGCGATCGCCGGAGTCGCATGGATTCTCGCGGACGTGCTCGGCCTCCGCAGCCGCGGCAGCCGCTAACGCGAACAGCGCCTCGCTGAAGAGGTCGGCCCAGCCGCGAGATGGCAACGATGCTCGGGGCCAGCGAGGCGGCTACGCTGCTCTGGCAACTTTGCGACGTTTGCTAGCCCTTCGAGGGTCGGCTTTCTTTTGAGACAGCTTCTTCGCAGCGGCTCCAGTGACCGTGACTCGACCGACATCAGAACGAGATGGCGTTACCTCGATTTTGATATCCAGACCAAGTTTGGTGGCAAACTCCATGAGCTTGTCGCTCGAGAAGCCCCTTTGGGCAGTATCGCTCATCAAATTCGAAATTTTTGGCTGTGGAACGCCAATCCGGCGCGCCGCTTCGCGCTGTGTGATCGCCAGCGTCGCGATTCGAGAAAGAATCGCGGCTCGTAGATAGGCCTTGGCCTGCAGACGTTCTGCATCTTCGAGACCCAGGCCGTCGAACGCGCTGGCCGTATGCTCCCAACCTTCGTCGAGTAGTGCCAGGTATTTCTTATTCATGTAAAATCTCTTTGACGCGTGTTAGCCGTGATTTGATACGATCGATTATCGGCTGCGGAGTCGCCGTCCCAATCTTGCTTTTCTTGATGAATACATCGAGCACCGCGATCGGGCCATCCGAATCCACCGTTGGATAGTATGCCGCGCGGTACGTCACGTTATCGCCCTCGACGACGATTTCGTAAATTTCGCGAAGTGACTGCCTCATTCGCTTGGCATGAGTATCGGTTTGACCCCATTGCGCCACCTCGATACCACGGCCGATGAGACGGCGGATTCGCTTTGGATACGTTCGTAATTCGTTCCGCGTGCCGGGCGCCCACATCACGTCACGCCTGGGCACGCCGCGCAACTTCGTCATTGCACTATACCCATTTGGGTATATTTTGTCAAGAAGTCCCGTGTCTCCTGCGCCGCCAGCTCAGGTCACCGCCACACGCACTAAATCGGGGTTATGTCCAGATCAGCAACTTTTCCGGCCGCGTTCAGCGTGAACGTCACGTTCGCGTTGGCGTGCACGAAATGCGCGAAGTATTCGTAGGCCGCGCCCCACTTCTGCAGGTCATCGGCCGTCGACACGATGCCGCCGGCGGAGGAACCCCAGGATTCGTCGATCCGCTTCGACTCAGCGGTGCGGCCTTGCGCATACACGTAACCGCGCGCCATGCCGGCGAGCTGGGGTTCTTGCGCCATCGTCGCCGAATCCGTCATGCCGGCAGGAGCGAACAGGTGCTGCTGCACGTACGCTTCCCAGCTCTGACGTGACACGAGCTCGACGATCCGCCCGAGGATCAAGTAATTGGTGCTCGAGTACCCAAAGCGTGCGCCCGGCGTGAAGTCCAGCGGTCTCTCGGAGATGCGCGACATCACCTGATCGAACGTCGCCGGCGTCGCGGCAAGCGTCTCGAAGTTCGGGTCGCTGACGTAGTCGTCGAGCCCGCTCGTATGCGTCAGGAGCTGCCGGATCGTGATCTCCTTGGCGTGCGCGACCGGCGGAAGATACGTCGCGACCGTCGCGTCGAGATCGATCTTGCCGGCTTCCTTCAGTTGCAGAATCGCCGCGGCGGTGAACTGCTTCGTGATCGAGCCGATCTCGTAGCGCGTATCGGCGTCGGCCGGCAACGCATTTGCAACGTCGCGCAGTCCGTAGCCGCGCGTGTAGACGATCGCTCCACCTTGAACGATCGCGATCGACGCGCCCGGTGCGTGCGCCGCGCTCAAGAGCGCCCGCACGTCGACGTCGATCTTCGACTGGAGGGCCGTCTTGAGCGACGGCACCGGCTGCGACGGAGCAGCCGAGACGTGCTGCGCCGCCGGCGCCGCAGCAAACCACATCAAGGCGCCGGCGAGGCCGGCCTGAACACGCATCGCGCGCGTTACGGCGGGGTCGAGCCGGCTGCGCGCTGCTTCGTCATCCCCGCCATCATGACGTCGACCAGCGTCGTGAGGCGCATGGAGAGCGCGCGCCTGTTCTTCCACGTGTCGGCTGCCGCAGGTCCGAGCGCGAGGTCGTCATTGCGCGCCGCAGCATACACCTGCTGAAGTTGGGGCCCACCCAAACCCGAGTCGAGCACGCCGAGGATCGCCGCGCTCACCATCCTGTCGTGCGGTGCCTTCCCGCCGAGCCGGTCGGAGATCCACATGGTCAGTTTCGGGGAGTCGGGCGCTCCGTCGGTGCCCGCGTAGTGAAAGTCCGGATCGAAGGCCGGCATCTCACTCTGCTTCTTGGTGACGATGACGGACGTCGGATGCGCGCCCTTCATCGGCACGTAGACGGATAGCATCGTCGCAATCAGGATCGCGAAGGCGCGCAGCGGCACGCGCACACCGTCCACGTCGAGCGTGTTGTCGAGCACGTCCGGCGATGCCGAGGGCAGCGGCGACGCGGGCGAAGCCTGCGCCGCGGCCGGATACCGGCACGTGACGACAGTCGAGCAAGCAAACAAGAACACGGCGAGCGCGAAGACGAGCACCCTTTTCATGACGCATCGATTCTCCGCGCACCGTTGCGAACCCGCCGCGAGCGATCGCGACGCGCCGGAAGCAAGCAGTGTTGACGGCCGCATCCGGGTGGTATATCGGGTCTCGGAGCAGTTTGCCGTTGTACACCGATCGCGTCGCCGTTGACTGACGAACTCGTTCTCGCCGACGGCATCGTCGAGGTCCGGATCGCGCGCGCGTACGGCCCGCGCGTCACGGCGTTTCGGCGCGCCGGCGGCCCGAACGTGTTCGGCGACGCGCCGGACGCGACGCGCGACACGCCGCACGGCCTCTGGCGCGCGTACGGCGGCCACCGGCTGTGGGCGGCGCCCGAATCGTTCCCCGAAACGTACACGCTCGACGACGCGCCGCCCGGCATCGACGCGGGTCCGGCCCGCGCGCGCGTCCGTCGCGCGCCGGACTCGCGCACGGCGTTCGCGATCGAGATGGAGATCGAGCTCGCGGGCAACGGCGACGTGCGCGTGACGCATCGCATCCGCAACGACGGCGCGCGCGAAGCGACCGTTGCGCCGTGGGGCATCACGATCGTGCAGCCGGGCGGCGTCGCGCTCATCCCGAACGCCGTATGGCGCGCGCAGCCTGACGCGCTGCAGCCCGCTCGCCCGTATGCGGTGTGGCACTACACGGCGCTGGACGACCCGCGCCTGCGCTGGGGCGCGCGCACGGTCGGCATCCGCTGCGACCCGGACCGGCCCGCGCCGCTCAAGCTCGGTGCCGGCAACGAGCTCGGGTGGTTCGCGTACGTCCGGGAGCGGACGGCGTTCGTCGTGCGAAGCACGTACGTGCCCGGTGCGGCGTATCCGGATTTCGGCTGCTCGAACGAGGTCTACACCGAAGGCGCGTTCTGCGAGGTGGAGACGCTCGGACCGCTCGCGCGCTTGGCACCGGGCGAATCGACGGAACAGCGCGAGACGTGGTCGCTCCTCGAGGACGTCGACGATGCCGACGGCGCTGCGCTCGTCGAACGCCTCGGCGCGGCCGGCGGTCCGTGAACGCAGCGTCGCCGGAGCCGGGCATGGTGCGCGCGGAGATCGTTCTCCCCGACGGACGGCTGCTGTGGTTCTACACCTTCGACGATGAGCCCGTCGACGACGACGCCGGTGAACCAGCATGAGCGAGCTGCGCTGGCACCCGCTCCTGCGCGAATGGGTCGCGACCGCGACGCACCGGCAAGAGCGCACGTTCTTTCCGCCGCCGGATTATTGCCCGCTCTGCCCCACCCGTGCGGGCGGCTTCCCCACCGAGGTGCCGGCCGGCACGTACGACATCGTCGTGTTCGAGAACAAGTTTCCGTCGCTGCAGCGCAACCCGCCGCCGCCCGACGTTGCCGGTACGGCGATCGAGCCCGTCGCGCCCGCCTACGGCGCGTGCGAAGTGGTGCTGTACACGCCGGAACACGACGCGACGCTCGCGCAGGCTTTGCCGCAGCGCATCGAGCATCTCGTGCGCGTGCTGCGCGACCGCACGCGCGCGCTGGAGGCGCGGCCCGGCATCGCGCACGTGTACCCGTTCGAGAACAAGGGCGAGGCGATCGGCGTGACGCTCAGCCACCCGCACGGGCAGATCTACGGGTACCCGTTCGTGCCGCCCGTCGTCGCGCGCGAGATCGCGGCCGCGCAAGCGCATCGCGCGGACGGCGGCGGTTGTCTCTTCTGCGCGGTGCGCGACGCCGAGCGCGCCGATGGCCGGCGCGTTCTCGCCGAAGAGCCCGGCTGGATCGCGTACGTACCGTTCTTCGCGCGATACCCGTACGAGACGCACCTCGTCGCGGCGCGCTGCGTGCCGTCGCTGGTCGATCTGAACGATGCCGAAGTGCGCGGCCTGGCGCGGCTGCTGAAGCGCGTGCTGGTGGGATTCGACGCGCTCTTCGGCGTCTCGTTTCCGTACATCATGGCCGTCCACCAAGCACCGGCGGATCGCGCCTCGCCGTATCACCTGCACGTCGAGTTCTATCCGCCGATGCGCAACGCCGCGCGTCTGAAGTATCTGGCCGGATCGGAAGCCGGCGCGGGCATGTACATCAACGATACGCTGGCGGAGGAAAAGGCGGCCGAGCTGCGCGCGGTGGTGCCGCCCGCGCCGTGAGTGCGATCGTCGCGACCGCGCCCGGCCGCGTGAACCTCATCGGGGAGCACGTCGACTACAGCGAGGGCTTCGTGCTGCCGTTCGCGATCGACCGCGCGACCACGGCGCGCGCGGTCGCGCGCGACGATCGCCGCGTGGTCGTGCGCTCCGCGGAGCGCGGCGAAGACGCGTCGTTCGATCTCGACGACGCTCGCGCGCGCGCGCGCGGCGATTGGAGCGACTACGCGCAGGGCATGGCGCGGGCGCTCGACCGGCGCGTGCCGCTGCGCGGCGCGGAGCTCGAGGTTTCGACGACCGTGCCGATCGGCGCGGGGCTGTCGTCGTCGGCCGCATTCGAGCTCGCCGTCGGCCTCGCGCTGCTCGGCGCGTCCGGCGCGACGCTCGACCGTGCCGAGCTCGCGCGCGCGGCGCGCGAAGCGGAGAACGATTTCGTCGGCTTGCGCAGCGGCATCATGGACCAGCTCGCGTCGGCGTTCGGCGTGCGCGATCACGCGCTGCTCATCGACTGCCGCACGGCGGAGGTGACGCCGGTTCCGATCCCGCCGGGGGTTGCGGTCGTCGTGGCAGACACCGGCGTGAAGCACGAGCTCGCGTCGTCGGCGTACAACGCCCGGCGCGCCGAGAGCGAGGCGGCAGCGCGCGCCCTCGGTGCACCGACGCTGCGCGACGTCACGCCCGCCGTCTTGACGGAACGGGGCGGCACGCTCTCGCCGATCCTGCTGCGCCGAGCACGTCACGTCGTGTACGAGAACGACCGGACGCTGCGCGTCGCGGCGGCCTTATGGGCCGGCGACCTGCGTTCCGCCGGGCAGGCGATGAATGCATCGCACGCGTCGCTGCGCGACGACTACGAGGTCAGCGCGCCCGAGCTCGACCTCCTCGCCGCGACGGCGCAGCGCGTCCCCGGGGTGTATGGCGCGCGGATGACGGGCGGCGGGTTCGGCGGGTCGATCATCGCGCTCGTCGACCATGATGCGACGGGGCCGTTGCGCGACGCGCTCGATGCGGCCTTCGCGTCGCGATTCGGCCGGCGTCCGGCGACGATGGTGGTGTGCCCCTCGGACGGAGCGACGCTCATCACGTAGCGGCGGGTATTTTTTCCGGCGCTCAAGAACCGAATCACGCGGCCGATACGTTATCGGGGCGGAAGCTAGTGGCAAAAGTTCTACAGCCGCTCGACGCGGCATTTCCGGGGCTGTATCACAACCCGGTCTATCCAGGTGACTTTCCCGACCCGTCGGTTATACGAGTCGGCGATTCGTTCTATGCCGTCACCACCTCGACGGACTGGGCGCCCTTCTTCCCGATGTTCCGCTCGACCGATCTGGTGCGGTGGACGATCGTCGGGCACGTGTTCGCGGAACGCCCGGCGTGGTGCGTCGGCAACTTCTGGGCGCCCGACTTGGCGGAGTACGACGGCCGCTTCTTCGTCTATTACACCGCGCGCCGCGCCGACGGAACGTTGTGCGTGGCCGTGGCGAGCGCGGACCGGCCGGAGGGACCGTACGCCGACCACGGTCCGCTGGTGGACCAGCGCTACGGTTCGATCGACGCGATGGCGGCGGAAGACGAGTTGGGCGATCGCTGGCTGCTCTGGAAAGAAGACGGCAACAGCGTCGGTGAGCCGACGCCGCTGTGGGCACAGCCGCTCGCGCCCGGCGGAACCACGCTCCGCGGCGAGCCGATCGAATTGTTCCGCAACGATCAGCCGTGGGAAGCGCACGTCGTGGAGGCGCCGCACGTGATCCGGCGCGACGGCTGGTTCTATATGTTCTATTCGGGCAACGCGTGCTGTGGCGAAGACTGCGCGTACGCGGTCGGCGTGGCGCGGTCGCATTCGCTGACCGGGCCGTGGGAGAAGCACGCCGGCAATCCGATCCTCGCCGGCAACGACGCCTTCCGGTGCCCGGGGCACGGCGCGCCGGTGAGCGATGCGGACGGCCGCTGGTTCTACCTCTATCACGCGTACGAGCACGCGCGCGACGGCGTGTTCGTCGGGCGCCAGCTCTGCCTCGATGCGATCGAGTGGAGCGCCGACGGCTGGCCGTCCATCAACCGCGGGCGCGGCCCGAGTCGCCACGCGTCCGCACCGTTCGGCACGCCGCGCGTCCCGCCGCGGCGCGCGCGCACGAGCGTCAACCTCGCCGCGCCGCTCGACCGCGTGTGGCAGTGGCCGCAGTCGAATCCACCGGTCGTGAAGCGCGAACGCCGCGGCAGCGTGCTGTCGGCGGCGTCGCACCCGCGGCGCGCCGACGACCCGCTGGCCGCCGTCCTCGCCCGCCCGACCTTTTGCGGCGACTATGCGGCGGTGGCGACGCTCGACCCGCGTGCGACGGCCGCCGGTACGCTGGCATCGTTGTGCGCGTACGGCTCTCGGCGCGACGCGATCGGGATCGGAATACGCGACGGCGCGGTGGTCGTCTGGCGGCGGCGCGGCGGCCACTTCGTCGAGCTCGCATCGGCGGCGATGCCGCGCGCGCGATTGCTGCACTTCCGCTGCATCGCGACCGACGGGCGTTCGTACCGCTTCGCGTACAGCGCCGACGGCAGCACGTGGATCACGCTCGGCGATCGCATCGACGGCGCGTGGCTGCCGCCGTGGGATGCGGGCGTTCGCGTGGCCCTCGCGGTCGGCGGCGCCGGCGTTCCGTCGGCCCGGTTTCGCACGCTCGCGATCATGCCGACGCCCGCACCGGTCACGTCCCTCGCCGATCGGATCAATCGCCTGCGCCGCACGCTTGCGGGGCGAGAGGGCGTTCGAACGCGCACGGCGCGCGCCGTCGGGGCGCGTACGGACGCCGGAGCCTAGCCCTCCGAGCCGAACCGCACGGCCGCGGCCAACACGAGCTCGACCAGGCATGCGCGACGAAGGGGTTGTGCTTTCGCGCGCGATGTGCAACTATGGAGTTGCACATTTGGAGGCATCATGGTTGAAGACCGGATCGAGCGGGAAGTCGTCATCGCTGCTGCACCGGAGCGCGTGTGGGAGATCATCACGCAGGCGGAACACGTGGGCACGTGGTTCGCCGACTCGGCGGAGGTCGACCTGAGGCCGGGCGGTACGATCGCGTTTCGCTGGGAAAAGCACGGCACGCAGTATGCGACGATCGAGACGATCGAGCCGCCGCGCTATTTCTCGTACCGCTGGAACCCGGCGGTGGCCGGCGAAAAGCCGGACAAAGAAAACTCGACGCTGGTTGAGTTCACGCTGACGCCGCACGAAGGCCACACGCGGCTGCGCGTCGTGGAAACGGGCTTCAGCCGGCTGCAGGTGACCGACGGCAAGCGCGCCGAGCAGTTCGAGAACAACAGCGAAGGCTGGGCGACGCAGCTGCGTGATCTGCACGAATACGTCGACGGGCTTGCGGCGTAACGCCGCGAGGCGGCGATGAACACGCGCAAGGGCGACGTGGACGAGGTGCTCGTCGCCCTGGCCGACCCCACGCGGCGCCGGCTGCTCGACGCGCTCTCCGCGCATCCGAAAACGACCGCGACGTCGCTGGCCGAAAAACTCCCCGTGACGCGCCAAGCGATCGTGAAGCATCTGGCTGTTCTCGAGCAAGCCGGGTTGGTCGAAGCGCGCAAACAAGGTCGCGAAGTGCAGTTCTCCGTTCGCCCCGAGCGGCTCGAGTCGACGGCACGGTGGATGCACGGCGTCGCAGCGGCGTGGGATGAACGGCTCGACAAGATCAAACGTCTGGCAGAAAACCAGTAAGGGCCGGCGAGCGAGGATCCCACGCACCTCGACGGACTCGCCCTCATCGAGAAGGCGATCCGAATGGGCGTCCGCGACATGGAGTCCGCGGCGCGTTTCGTCGCGACAGCCAGAACGCCGATCGATCGATAGCGACCGCTGCGGCGCCCCGCCGGTCGCACGCGCACGAAATCCGCAACTTGGGGTTGCGCTTCGCCTCCTGCGGCCGTCCTTGAATTCACGTGCGCGCGCGGGTGCGCAGACCTTTGCGCGTCCGCCCGCGGTCTTCTTCGATCTCAGCGTCAAAGCCGCGCACCATCGCGCGGGCTGCACGGCATATCGCTTCGACGGTTCGCTTCGCGTCGCGATCGCACGCATCGAGCATCACGAGGATCGTTTCGACCCCGAGCAGCGCGCTGAGCGAGCGCACCATCGTCGCATAGCGCTCGGTGGAAACGCGCGCGCGGAACGGCGCGAGGACGTCGTCCCAGGCCAAGACCCAGCGCGCGCTTCGTATTGGAAGCTCGCGTTCGCTATCGCCTTGCAGCGACCGCTCCAGCGAGCTTTTCAGGAGGCTTCGAAGCTCGGCCTCGTGCTTGAGCATGAGCGGCGCGAGCGCCTTGAACACCGCATCGACGCGCTGGACGGGATCGCTCATCCCAGCGGCGCCGTGAACGACTTCCACGACGCGATCGATGAGCGGGCCCGTGCTCGCCTCGGCGAGCAGCGACTCCTGCGTCGGAAAGTAGCGATACGCGGTGGCGCGCGAGATGCCGGCGGCGTTGGCGGCGTCGCCGACTGTCGGGACCGCGCCCGCATCGCGTATCGCGCGTGCCGCGCGAAGCAGGTCGTTCCGCGTGCGGCGCTTTTGCGCGACGCGTCCGTGGCCCGAAACGAATTCCTCCGCGGAGACCCCTTGACGGCGTGACTGCACTGTCTTTATGATACTCAAGTCTCATAAGTATTCGACGGTCGCGTAATGCGACCCTCTCCCGACACGAGGTTACAATGCACGAAGCGCTATGTCCGCCGTGCGGCACGGTCATTCGCGCCGCCACCGAAGAACAGCTGATCGCCGACGTCCAGGCGCACGCCAAGCAGTTTCACGGGCACGAGCCGACCCGCGAAGAAGTCCTCCAGTCTGCTCGCCGCGTAGACGAGAGCGGGAGGTGAGCGGCGCCGTCTCCGCGCCGTCGTTCGAGGAAACGTTCCGCGGCGAGCTCATTCGACCCGGCGACGAGCGCTACGACGCTGCGAGGGCCGTTTGGAACGGAATGATCGACAAGCGGCCGGCGATGATCGCGCGCTGCACCGGCGTTCAGGACGTGATCGCCGCCGTTCGCTACGCCCGCGCCAACGCGCTCCCGATCGCTGTCCGCGGGGGCGGACACAACGTCGCAGGCAGCGCCATGTGCGACGACGGTCTCGCCATCGACCTGTCGACGATGAAAGGCATTCACGTCGATCCCGTCCGCCGGACGGCACGCGTCCAAGGAGGCGTCACGTGGCGCGAGCTGGATCGGGAGACGCAAGTCTTCGGACTCGCGACACCCGGCGGCCTCATCTCGAGCACGGGCGTCGCAGGCCTGACGCTCGGCGGCGGATTCGGCTGGCTCACCCGTGCGTACGGTCTTGCGTGCGACAACCTCATTTCCGCCGAGCTCGTGGACGCGGACGGGCACGTTCGGACGGCGAATGCCGGCGAGCACCCGGACCTCTTTTGGGCGCTGCGCGGCGGCGGCGGTAACTTCGGCGTCGTGACGTCGTTCGAGTTCCAATTGCACCCCGTCGGCCCCATCGTCTTCGGCGGCGTGGCGTTTCACCGGGCCGATCGCGCCCGCGAGCTGCTCCACAGCTACCGCGACGTGACCGCGACGTTACCGGATGCCGTTACGTCCGCGCTGCTGTTCCTGACCGGACCGCCGGCGCCGTTCCTTCCGCCGGAGCTCCACGGCGCGCCGCTCGTCGCGCTCGCTGCGCTCTATGCCGGCGATGCGACCAAAGGCGCGCAAGCGCTGCGCCCATTGCGCCATCTTCAGCCGCCCGCCGTCGACCTCTTCGGCGAACTGCCCTACACGGCGCTGCAGTCAATGTTCGATGAAACGGCGCCCGCCGGCTTGCAGAACTATTGGAAATCGTCGGCGTTCGCAGATCTGGACCACGCGATGGCTGCGACGCTCGTATCGCGGGCGACGGCGCTCACGTCTCCGCTCTCGCACATCGACGTTCACCATCTCGGAGGCGCCGTGCGCCGGCTTTCGGACGACGCGACAGCCTATCCCTTGCGCGGCGCGGACTACGTCGTCAACATCGTCGGGACGTGGACCGATCAGGGCGATTCACCGGCGCACATCGCCTCGGTCCGCGACGCGTGGGAAGCGCTGCGGCCTGGTGCCGCCACGGCATCGTACGTGAACTTCCTCGCCGACACCGGTCGTGACGTCGTCGAGGCCGCGTACGGACCTCGCATCTACACGCGCCTGTCTCAGGTGAAGCGCACGTACGATCCTGACAACGTCTTCCGGACCAACCACAACGTCGCTCCGAGCGCCTAAACCAGCTCGGCGTAGGTCGCGCGCTCAGGCCGCGGACGTGGGCGAACGCTTTCCCTTCATCGCGGGCAACTCGTTCACCATCGTCATCGCATCGCCGCGCCGAGCCATCGTCAATGCATCTAAAGGAGAACCATGGCATCTTCTTCGAGTCATGCCGCACGGCGATTCGCGGCACTGCTGTTGCTCACGTCCCCCGGGTTCCTCGCGGCATGTTCGTCATCGACGGCCTCACCAGCGAACACCAGCCCGGTCACGACGAGCGGGACCGCGCGCACGCTGGGGAACGGTACGGCGAACACGTTCGTCACGACGGACGCGTCCGGGACGCCGGCCCAGATCGGGATTCGCGTCACGCGGAGCGCGTTGACGAACCTGCCTTCCACCGACACGGAAATCGATCTACCGCTTCCCGCGACGGCGGGCGCGACCGCTTTTCAAGACGTCGCGATCGACTGGAATCCGCACGGTCATCCGCCGCCCGGAATCTACGACGTTCCGCACTTCGACTTCCACTTCTACATGGTGGATGCGACGACGCGGGCAACGATCTCGCCCAACGATCCAAACGCGCTCGCGACGCCGCCGGCTGACCAGATCCCCAGCGGATATGTCCAGCTCGCGCCGCAGGTCGTGCCCGCCATGGGAGTCCACTGGATGGACCCGAAGTCGCCCGAGTTCAACGGACAGCCGTTCACGGCGACCTTCATCTACGGTTTCAACGACGGCAAGATGGCTTTCATCGAACCGATGGTCACCACGGCGTTCCTGCAGACGAACCCATCGTTCTCCAAAGCGATCGCGCTACCGCAGACCTATCCGTATTCCGGAAAGTACTACCCGACGGGGTACGCGGTGAATTACGACGGCACGACCGACAGTTACGACGTCGTCCTCACCGGATTGACCATGCGCTGACAGTCAGGTGCGAAGCGTCGGAGTGTCCGGCGGGTACGTCAACGGCGGCTACGATACTATCCGATGATGCGGCGTATCGCTTCGCTCGTACTCGTCGTGGCGGCGGAACCACCACTCGTCGTCCTCGTTGCGGCCAAGCGGCGCCCGATCGAGCCACTGGTACATCCCCCAGAGCGCGTCGAGCCCGCGACCGTATGACGAGTACGTGTGGTAGACGACGCCGTCCTTGCGCACGAACGCGCTCATCCCGGGGCCCTCGCGCATGTACGACGCGACGTCGGTCCCGGCGTTGGCGGCGATCTGCGCGACCCAGCTTTCCGGCGGCGCGTCGAGCGCCGGACGCATGTCCATCGGGCGGAAGTTGTACTCGACCGGCCCGGACCGCTGCTGTTCTTCGGTGCGCGCAACCTGATACTCGTAGTTGAAATCGCTGCCGAACGACGACGCCCACGGAAAGCTCCAGCCCATGCGCCGCTTGTACCCTTGCAGCTTCGCGAGCGGCGCGCGCGAGACGGCGTAGAACGAAACGTCGTGGTTCACCAGGTGGGCGACCGTGCCGTTGAAGCTGTCCGCGATCGCGGAACACGACGGACACCCCGCCTCGTACTCGGGCCCGAACATGAAGTGATAGACGAGCAGCTGCGAGCGCCCGCGGAAGAGATCTGCGAGCGTCGCGGTGCCCTCGTCGGTCTCGAAGCTGTACTCCTTGTCGACGCGAACCCAGGGCAGCTCTTGCCGCATCCGCGTCAGCTCGTCGCCGCGCCGCGTGTGCGCCTTCTCGGCCTCGAGAAGCGGCAGCCTTGCCGCAAGCCACTCTTCGTGCGTTCCGATCTTGTGGTCGATCATCGTTCTCTCGTTTCTTGCATGGTGCGAATGTCTGGCTCTACATATCCGGCATGAAGCCGGGGACCGCCGCCGGCGCGACCACGATCAGGGCGCCGAGGCCGACGATCACGAGCGCCAACGGCACATCGACAACGGCTTTCGCGGGCAGAATCTTTTGGACGAAGACGACGGCAGCGATCACCGCCATCCACGCGACGCTCATGACGTCGATCGCGACGAGCAGCAGCATGAGCCCGATGCACGAGCCGGCGCAGCAGAGCCCGAATTCGATTCCGGACCGCACCGTCTCGCGGCAGCGCCGGCGGAAGTACCGCTTGAGCGGCGTGAGCTCGTAGATGCCCGCAGCGAACACGACGACGGCCGCAGCGACCGCTTCGTGCGGCCGGTACAACGTGTACAGGACGACGCCCACGAGCGCCCACACCGCAAGGTATGATCCGACGAAGAGCGGCATGCTCCGTACGCCGTCGCCCGCGCGGGCGGCTCTGGCCATTGCCGGGATCGCGGCAGGGAGCATCATCGCCGCCATCATCGCAACCCACCCGCCCATTTCCATACGCTCGATGCCCTCCCGATGTGCAACCATATAGTTGCACATATGGACGAAAAGCGCAACCCCCCAGTTGCGGGTTTATTCACGGCCTGAGAGCTCCCAAGACCAGGAGCATCCCCGCTAGACCGTCACGAGCGGTTTCGCCGTGTCTTGCAAGTCTCACAGGCTTTCTTCATGCTTATCAGGGAGAAAAGAGCTGTGCGGAACGGCATCGTTTTCACGTGCGCGCTCGTCGCTGCTTTGCTGCTCTCCGCCGGCGTCGCAGGGGCTTCTTGCAGTCCGGGCGACCCGACCGGATACTATCAGGGCACCGCGCAAAGCAAGGAGGCCGGAGCGCTGAAGGTTGCCGTCAACCTGCGATGCGACGCCGGCATGTACGCCGGCGAGGTGGAGACGCCGCTCGGCGCGTTCACCATTCAAGACGGCTCCTATGCCGCCGGTACACTCACGCTGGCCTTCGGCCAGGGTCCGACCGCCGACGCCGGGACGATCACGCTGACGGTGAGCGGTACCGCAGCGATGGGCACGTTTCGTCTCGGCGCCGATTCGGGGACGTTCACCGTCGAACGCGCCGGCGATGCACACCCGCCCGTTTCGACCGTGCCGACGCTCGCGCTCACCGCGGCGCAGTGGCGCGCCGACCTCGCCTTTCTCACAGCCGCGCTCGAGACACGGCACGTGTCGCCGTTCGATTTCACATCACGCGAGGTCTTCGAGCACGAGGTCGCAGCGCTCGACGCGCGCTTGGGAACGCTCGACGCTGACCAGGCGTACGTGCAGGCGGACCATCTCGCGAACTTGATCGGCGACGGACACACCTACGTCGAGTTTCCGCCGGACGTGGCGCGATTTCCACTACTGATCAGGCGTTTCGGCGACGCTTACCGCGTCGTGGCGGTGACTGCCGGCGCGCCGCGGGCGCTGCTCGGCACGCGCATCCTCGCAATCGACGGGAACGCGATCCGTCGCGTTCACGACGCGCTCCTCGCACTCACTCCCGTCGGCGAAACGGACGTGCTCCGCGAGACGCGGGTGACGAACTTTCTGAACCTCGGCATCGCTTTGCACGGCTTCGGGATCATCGCCGACCGCTCGCGCGCGCGCTTCGACCTGCAAGACGAGACCGGACGGAAATCCGAGGCCGTCGTGCAAGCGATGACTCCCGATCAGGTCGCGCGTGCCGAGTACACCTGGGCATGGAAGCGTCCGCCGCTCTACCGGCAGCAGGCGAACAACGACTTCTGGTTCACCTACCTGCCGACATCGCGCGCGGTGTACTGCAGCTTTCGCAGTTATCGCAATCTGGAGACCAACGCTGCGACGCTACTTGCGTTCGTGCGCGCTCATCACGCGCAAAAGCTTGCCATCGACATGCGGCTCAACGGCGGCGGCGATTTCAATGCCGGCTTGCGGTTCCTGATCGAACCTTTGGCCGCGATGCCGGACATCAACCATAAGGGCCGGCTCTTCGTTCTTGTCGGACCGTCGACGTTCTCGGCCGCGATGTCGAACGCGGCCCAATTTCGTACCGGTACGCGTGCCCTGCTCGTGGGCGAGACGATCGGCGAGCGGCCCAACAGTAACCAGGAGCCCAACGAGGTAAAGCTGCCCAACTCCCACCTCGCGCTGCGCTACTCGACGAAACGATACACGTTCGCGCCGAAAGGCCCGAACGTCATCGTCCCGGACGTCCAAGCGACGCCGACGTGGTCACAGTTCAAAGCCGGCGACGACCCGGCGCTGGACGCCGTGCTGCACTATTAGGCATGCCCGAGACCACCACCGTGCCGCGCGTGCGGGGGCGGCGGTCAGGTCCAGATCGTCTTGACGAAGGCCAGCAGGTCGGCGTTGATGGTGTCCACGCTGGTCGTCGGCATGCCGTGCGGGAAGCCGTGATAGGTTTTCAGCGTTCCGCGCTGCTAAAAGCCTGCCAATTGGGTGTACCTCTCACCGCTGATCCCACTCGCTTTGCTCGCGCTAACCGGCCTATACATGTTCGTGCTTCCGTACGCTACGCAGTGGCGCAGCAAGCGACATCCCGTAAGTGACGAGCGCTGAATAATTGGCCCCGCCCGTCTTCGGGTCGTTGCCCCGAGGAAGTTGCAGGCCTCTGCAGCAAACTGGGACACCGGCCCTCGTTGCATTTTCCGTCCGGAGGTGATCGAACATGCGCTTTTCCTCATCCGCAGCGGCTTCGCTCGCGCTCGCGCTCGCGGCATTTGCGCCGCTCGCGTCCGACGCCGCGGGCCCGATCGTCACGGTCGAGAACGTGGAGTCGCGCAACTCCGTCAACGGCTGCGGCTTTTTCCGCTTCGACGCGGATATCGTGACGAGAGGCTGGCCGGCCGGAATGCCGCACGTCGTCAAGTACCGCTGGGCACGCTCGAACAATCACGCCTGGAAGACTCGCACGATCACCATCGGTCCGAGCGGCAGGATGCACGTCCGCGCGCACCTCGACCCGCGTCACGCCCGGACCGGCTTCGCTTGGGTGCACGTCTACTCGCCGGCGAACTTCAGATCAGCACGGGTCGGCTTCTCGAACAGTCAGTGCTGATCGTAGGGAGAGCTTCGTGAGCGAGAAACGGTCCTTGACGTCGATCGGCCAGCTTGTGCCGGAACTGCCCGTTGCCGATGTTGAACGCGCGCAGCAGCACTATCGGGATGCACTCGGCTTCGAGATCGGCTGGCTCCATGAGCACGACATCGGCGCGGTGTCACGCGGAAACGTGGCGATATTCTTTCGGAAAACCACGCCGCCGTTCGAGGCTGCGATTCACTGGGTGTTCGCGCGAAGATATCGACGCGACGTACAACGAGTTGCAAAGTTCGGGAGCGAACATCGTCGAGCCACTAGAAAAGAAACCATGGGGGTTACGGCAGTTCACCGTCGAGGACGTCGACGGAAACCGTTTCTATTTTCACCACGACTAAGGACGCGTCGAGGACGTACGAACGGCCGATCGCCTGGTGACCGGCGCGATTTTCGGCTATCCTGTCCGCTATGGGAGCATTCGTTCACCTGAACCTCTTCAATCTAAAGCCCGCAGCAGCGCGCGATCTCGTCGCGCGCATTCGATCGACGCTCGAGGCGATCGGGGGCGCCGAGACCCCACGACTCCTCGGCGGCGCAATACTGGTCAGCGACGATGAGGCGCGCGTCGCAGTCATCTCCGAGTGGAGCGATCGGACTGCCTGGGCCCAGGCCCAATGGGACGCACGCGTCCAGGACTCGATCGTCGACGTCTTCCAAACCGCGGAGCACGTCGAATCGCGGAGCTACAATGAAGTGTACCGGTTCGACGCTCAGAAGGAGCGAAGGCCGGATGGAGCGGCTTGACGCCGTGGTGCGGTCAGCGCGCGACCTCGTCGTAGAGCACGCGCATCGTCGCAACGAGCGTTTCCGCGGAGAAACGGCGTTCGAACGTGGCACGGGCGGCGGCGCCGAGGCGCGCGCGCAACGCGCCATCGCCTAGCACGCGAGCGAGGGCGTCGCGCAGTGCCCGGGGATCGTCCGGTGCGACGAGGAGTCCGTCGACTCCGTCGGTGACGTCCTCGGGGATGCCGTCGATGCGCGTGGCGACGATCGCGCACCCGGCCTGCATCGCCTCGAGCAGCGACACGGATCCGCTGCCCTCTTCGAGTGACGGCAGCACGAAGATGTCGGCTGCGCGCAGGTACGCAAAGGCGTCGCCGACCCGCCCGGGGAGCGCGGTGCAGCGCCCGAGGCCCATGTGCGCGCTCAGCGCCCGGTGCGTCGCGAGCAACGGTCCGCCGCCGGCCAAGCACGCGCGAAACGGAACGCCGTCGGCGTGCAGCAGCGCGAGAGCGCGGAGGAGGCGATCGATGCCTTTGCGCGGGTCCTGGCGCGAGACGGCGACGATGAGCGGGGCGCCGGACGGCTGCAACGCCGGCATCTCGCCGGGCGGCAACGCACGGGCGCGCGCGGCACCGGGGTCGTCGGCGAACGCGGTCAGCGGCGCGTACGGCACGCGACGGATCGGAACGGTCAACGCGTGTTCCTCACGCAGCAGCCGTTCGACCGCGTCGTAGTTCACGAGGACGAGCGCCATCGATTCGTAACCGGCGCGCTCGGCGCGCGCCGCAACAGCGCGGACCCAGCCGTACTCGATGAGCGCGGTGAGCCGCGCGCCGGCGCCGTGGTGCGCGCGCACGCTCGCAAGTTTGGAACCCACCTCGTGGGCGAGGGTCGTGTATGCGCTCGCCACCGGAACGACGCGCCGCCCGCGGCGTTCCAGCGACCGCGTCACCCGTGCCGCGACGCACGCCCAATCGCTGAACGCATGCAGCACGACCGGACCGCTCGTGCGCGCCAAGAACCGCTCGATCGCGCGGGCGAGAAAGGGCGCGTGCGCCCACGCCAACAGCGTCCTCAGCGGCCGGACGGGCGACCGTACCGCGTGCGCCGTCCAGCGTTCCGTGCGCGCGGGCGCATCGTCCGCGGTCACGTAGAAAACGTGCGTGTCGAAGCCGGCGCGAACCGCGGCTTCCGCGTGAGCCCGGACGAACGTCTCGTGCCCGCCGACCCGGACGAACGGGTCCGTTCCGCCGACGATCACGACCGTCGTCGTCACGCGCGCACGGGTTGCCGCGCCGCTCGTACGGCCGCCACGACGCGGGCGACGTCCGCATCGCAGAAGGCCGCCGACGTCGGCAAATACAGTCCGCGCGCGCAGAGCGACTCGGCGACCGGATACGAGCGGCCGCGCTCCGCGGCCCGGTAGATCGGTTGAAGATGTACGGGGATGAACGTCGTGCGCGTCTCGATACCGGCTTGCGCCAGCAGGGACCGCAGCTCGTCACGCGTGCGCCCGAACGCCGGATCGACCAGCAGCGCGTACATCCAGAACACGTTCGTCGTGCCGGCCTGCTCGGCCGGCAGCGTGAGGCCGTCAACGTCGCGCAGGCCTTCCGAATACGCGGCGGCGAGCGCGCGCCGCTTCGCGACGAGCTCGGCGAAGCGTTCGGTCTGCGCGAGGCCGACGGCGGCCTGCAGGCCGGTCATGCGATAGTTGAAACCGCGGTAGCGGTGCCAGAAGTGATGGTCTTCGGAGAAGGCGTGATCGCGGAGGCGGCGCGCGACGGCCGCGATGCGCGCGTCGTTCGTCGTCAGCATCCCGCCTTCGCCCGTCGTGATGATCTTGTTCGCGTAGAACGAGAACGTCGCGGCGTCGCCGAGCGCGCCGACGGGCGAGCCGTGATACGCGGCGCCGTGCGCCTCGGCCGCGTCTTCCACGACGGCGAGCCCATGGCGGGCCGCGATCGCGCGAATCGCGTCCATCTCGGCAGGCGCGCCGTACGTGTGGACCACCACGATCGCTCGGGTGCGCGGCGTCACGGCCGCTTCGACGGCATCCGGATCGAGGTTCCAATGGACGGGATCGGCGTCGACCAGCACCGGCGTCGCGCCGGTGTAGGCGACCGCGTTCGGCGTCGCGATCATCGTGAACGTTGGGACGATCACCTCGTCCCCCGCGGACAGGCCGAGCGCTGCGAGCGCGAGGTGCAGTGCCGTCGTTCCACTCGAGCACGCGACGCCGTGCGCGCAGCCGACCGCCGCGGCGAACGCATCCTCGAAGCGGCGCACGAACTCACCGCCCGACGAAATCCAACCGGACCGCACGCATTCGGTGACGTAGCGCAGCTCGTTGCCGTCGAGCAGCGGCGCCGAAACCGGAACGATCGGCCCTGCGGCGGTGCTGAGGATCGGATCGCGCGCCGGGAGCAGTTCGAGCACGAACGCGTCGGACGGTTCCAGCTCCGTGGCTGCCACCACTCGGGGGCCTGTCATCGGGGCCGCGATCCAGGTCGCCAGGGCGTCCGCGCGGCGCAGCATCGCCTCGTGTTCCGCCGGCGGCTCGGGGCTGAACGCGCGCGCGTAGATCGCGCCCACCCGCTCGCGCAAGAGCGGGTCGACGTCCGCGAGCGCCGCAACGAGCCAACCCGTCGTCGCGGTGGGCCGCTTCCGCGCACGGCGCTTTATCGCGTCGAACGCGGCGAGCGCGCGCCACGTGCGGCGATTCGCAAGCCGTCGTACGTCGCCGCGAATCAACGCGCCGAGAACGCGCGTGCGCCTCAGCCGCGCGGCATTCGCGGCGATTTGCCGGTGGCTATCGTATCGCGCGCGCGCGTGCGGGAGCGCGGACGTCCCGGGCTCGATCGCGCTAGGCGTCCAGTCGCGCTGCGCGACGAGTACGGACGCCAGATCGACGCCCATGCGGCCCGGGTCTCCGTGCGCCGCAAGCGCGCCGAGTGCGATCTTGAGGCACTGGCCGCAGCGGCTGCACGCCGCTTTGTCGAGCGGGACGTTCCAGCACGAGTACTGCAAGTCGGCCAGGTCGCTGTAGCGCGTCCACAGCAGGCGCTGCACGGAGTCGGTATGCAGCGGCGACGTCAGCGACGAGCACCGGATGCCGTACGGCGCGAGCAGCGCGCTCACCGCGCGCAGCGTGACCACGGAATACATGAAGTGCGGGTGCTGCACGGTCCGTCCGTCGCGCTCGGCGTTGACCTGCACCTCCGCCTCGGACGCCACGAACAGATGCGTCGCGCCGTGCGCGAACCCGCTCACGAGCAGCGACGCGAGATAGAGGTGTGCATCGCTGAGCTCGCTCACCGACATCGGATAGTTGCAGCGGTTGGCCGCGAAGTTGTTGTCCCAAGCCGAACGAAGATCCGACTCCACTTCGATCAGCCGCACGTCGCGGCGGGCCGCGATCTCGCGGAACACGTGCCGGCGGCGTTCCGTGACGTGATCGTGGAACGGCGCCATCGGCGACGTCGTGGCCACGAGCAGCGGCCGGGGCGAGAGCTCCGCCAGCAGCGCCGCTTGCAGTAAGCTATCCTTGCCGCCGCTGAACGCGGTCGCGCAGCGCCCGACGTCCGGGAGCTGCTGCGGCTGCGGCAGTTCCAGATCGCCTTCGACCAACTGGATCGTGCGCGCGACGTCCGACGTTCCGCGCATCGCCTCGAGCGTCGCGACGCCGGCGTCGGTCAGGCGCAGCCACAGTTCGGCCTCGCCGGGCAGCAGCCGTATCGGCAGTTCGACCCTGCACGGCCGCAGCAGCAGCCATTGTCCATGCAAGCACAGCAGAGCCACGGTCCACCACAGGCGCTCCGGTATCGCGGTGCAGTCGATGCCGGCGGGGAAGCGGAGGGTGAACATGTCCCGCACGTACAATCCGGGTGGCGGTTCGATGATCCAACGGATCGTGACGGCGTTCCGCTCGACGTGCGGCGCCAACAAGCGGATGGAGGTCATGGGCGGTGCGTGCTGTTACGGTCGTCACGTCGTACGACGGACGCCTGGAGCTCTTGAATGCGTTCGTGCGGCGAACAGCCGCCGAGATCCTGATCGCGATTTGGCCCGAGGACGACGACGCACGGCGCATGCTGCACGAGCTGGCGCACAAAGGACACCGGGTGCACGTGGTCGAGGCGATAGGCTCGCGTGACGACGGCATCGAGAACCAACTCGTCTGGATGGCGGCGCATTTTCTTCAAGCGACGTGGATCGTGCGGCTCGCTCTCGATGAAGTCCTCCACGCGGTGCAGCCCGTGCAGGGCGCGTCCTCGAGCGGTAAGGCGATACGCGCGCGCGGACCGCTCGTCGAGACGCGGGCCGTCGCAGGCGAGAACCATCGCGCGGTGCTGCGAACGACGACGGTCCCAGGTCCCGCACACAAGGAACACATCGCGTTCGTCGCGCTGCCGGGCCGCGCGCGCAGCGTGTTCGTTCCGCTGCACGGTCTCATGGCGGCGCGCGAGATTCGGCTGACGCTCGACGTCTTCGGGAGCGCGATCATCGACGTCGACGCGGTGCGCCTGTTCCTGCACGGCGACGACCCGCTGTCCGTGCAGGGTGGTGCACTCGCCGCGCTCCTGCGCGTCGAAGGCGGAGCGCGCGCCGGCTTGCGCCGAGCCGGCCTTTCGCTGCGCGCGCTCGCGGGACCGGTCGAGATGACGCTCGACGCGGCGGCCGCGCGGTCGCACGGACCGGCTGACGCGATCGAGCTGCGGATAACCGTGAACCCGCTCGCCGACGACGTGCTCGACAACGCTGCGCTCGCCCGCGTGACAGCGCCGTATCGCGAGCCGTGGAGCGCCGTGGCGGCGCTCGCCGGCACGCTCGCCGCCTGCGAATGACGGTTCGTCAGCTGCTTGCCGGCTATCGCGGCTCGCGCGTACACGTCTTGCCGAACCCGGGCAACGGCGGGGACGGCATGATCCAACTCGGACTGCGGCGCCTGTGCGCCGAGTTCGATCTGCGGGTGTGCGAGCTGTATTCGCCGCAGTCGGCGCGCGGCGAACTGCTGCTGGCCCCTGGCGGCGGCAATCTGAGCGCCGCATATCACGGCGTCGCCGAGCGAATCGATCCGTATCTGAACAGCTTTCGAACGGTGTGCATTCTGCCGGCGAGCGTTCAAACCGAAGCGCCCGCGGTAGAGCGCTTCTTGCGGAACTTGCCGCACGGCGCGCACGTGTTCTGCCGTGAGGCCGTGAGCCTCGCGCAAGTCCGCGCGCTGCTCGGCGATGCGGCCGGCGTGCACCTCGATCATGACCTCGCGTTCGAGGCTGATCTGCGTCCGTGGGCGCGGCCGGGCGACGGCACGCTGTACGCGTTTCGCTCCGATCCCGAGAGCTTGGGTGAGCCGATACCGCCAGGGAATTTCGACGTCTCCAAGATCACCGGCGAGTGGATGGCCGAACTGCTGCTCGACGTCGTGGCATCACATGCCGTGGTGCATACGGACCGCGCGCACGTCGCGATCGCGGCGGCGCTGCTCGGCCGGGAGACTCACCTGTACGCGACCGCCTACCATAAGCTGCGCGGTATCTACGAGCACTCGCTCGCGGGCCGCGCGAACGTGCACTTTCACGAGCGGCACGGCACGTTGGCGCACCCGGCGCCCGGCGGCGGCGATGACCCGCGCCACGCGGTGTGGCGCCAGCGCGCCGACGCGCTCATGGGCGTGCGCGCCGCCGAGGGGTTCGCATGAGCGTTCTCGCCGGCTTGGCCCGCGTGAAGAACGAGGCGGACGTGATCGAAGCGTTCGTGCGCCATCACGTCGCGCTGCTCGATCATCTCGTCGTCGTCGACAACGCATCGACGGACGGCACGCGAGAGATTCTTGCGGCGCTCGTCGCCGAACGGCTGCCGCTGACCGTCCTGGACGATGCGACGATCGCATATCGGCAGTCCGAACTGATGACGTACTTGACGCGCGCGTGCTGCGTGAGCCTCGGCTGCGATCGTGTGTTCTTGCTCGACGCCGACGAGCTGCTCGGTGTGCATACCCGCGAGGACCTCGACGCCGCGCTCGCGGCGATACCGTACGAGTCGCACGCGCTGCTTGCGTGGCGTACGTATGTGCCGACGGCGTCCGACGACGCGGCCGAACCGGAGGCGTTGCGCCGGATCGTGCGCCGCCGGGTCGCGGAGCCCTTTCCGACGTCGAAGGTCGCCGTCTCGCGGACGATCCTGCGCCGTCCGGACGCGATCGTGGTCCAAGGCAATCACCGCGTCCGCTCATGGTCGCCGGATTGCTCATCCGTACCGCTGACCGGCGCGTTCATCGCGCACTTTCCCGTACGTTCCGTCGCGCAGCTTAAGCTGAAAATACTCGCGGGCTGGAATGCGTACCTGGCGATGGGATACGAGTCGGCCGGGCTCGGCTACCAGTGGCGCGAGCTGTACGAGCGGATCTATTCGGGCGGCACGTTCAGCGACGCGGACCTGTACGCATCCGCGGCGTCGTACCAGATGCCCATGCCCGTCGACCATCCGGTCGATGTGGTCGTCGACGCGTTCGAGGTGCCTGCCGCGCGCTATTCGGCCCTGCGCGTGCGCGACCCGGACGTCGTCGCCGCGCGGCTGCTCGAGCAACTGAGCCGCACCGTCGCCGCAGCCGCGAGCGACGCGGCTCGCGCCATGCGGTCGCTGCGTGCGCTCGACCCCGAGCGGGATAGTACACAGGCCGCGACTTGATGCGTTACGAAGAGGTTCGGACCGTGAGAGTACAACTTGGCGCGGTCTGGCATTTCAGCCTTGCCGTCATAGACCCGGAGAAGAGCGCGGAGTTCTGGACCAAGAACTTCGATCTGCATGAAATGTTCCGGTCCGATGAGGCCATCGCGCTGACGAACGACGCAATTATCATCGGGTTCGTCAAAGGTACACCACATCCGGACACGATTGACCACTTGTCGTTTTACCTCGACAGTATGCGCGCGCTACACGAAGCGCTCGAGACGTTGAAGAAAAACGGCGTAGAACTCGAAGATCCCGGCGACGAGATCGGCCCTACGTCGCCAGGCTCGCCGCATATGGGCCTGTGGTTTCACGATCCGGACGGGTATCGCTGGGAGCTCTCGGTTCAGAACGGCGCCCGCGAGCGCTAACCGCGCAGCGGCATTTCAGGATTCCGGAGCGGCACGTAACGCGCCGACGCCGAACGAATCGCGAAACGCAATCGCGCCCCGTTCGGTGATCTCGAGTGCGCGCGTGTCACCGTGACGGACTACCCACCCATTTTCAATGGCATGGAACGCGAGCGCTGTTCCGTAGCGGCCTGCGAGATGGTACCGCCGCTCGCTCCAGTCGAGGCACGGTCGACACATGGGGCGACGGCCCGGCGGAGAATCGACTTCGATACCGAGGTCTGCAAAGAGCGCGGCTCCTCGCGGTGTCACGGTCCCCGCGGTGTCCGTAAAGCAAATTGCGCCGCGCGCTACCAACGTATCGGCCAGTGCGACTGCTACCTCACCGGCGAGATGGTCGTAGCAGGTTCGGAGCCGGCGCGTCGCCGCGTCGATCGCGCGCGCGTGCGCATGCCTCGGGGCGGCTTGCGGCGCAATCGTCATGAGGGTCTCGAGGGCGCGGGCAACGTCAGGGCGGCTGATGCGATAATAGTTGTGCCGGCCGTGTGCCACGACGCTGACGATCTCACCATCGGTCAGTCGCTGCAAGTGCGAACTCGCGGTCGACGGCGTGACGTGAGCGATGCCCGCGAGCTCGCGACCCGTCCATTGGCGGCCATCCATGAGCGCGCTCACCATGTCCGCGCGGGAACGGTCTGCTAGCAGCTGAGCCAGCTGGTCGAGACGCGGCCCAGTTGTCATTGCCCTCGTGCATTCAGCGGCAGATTGTTCGAATCCATTTTCTGTTTCTCAATCGCTTTGATTGACGGTCATCTTTTCGAGGCGGCGTCGTTCGCCTCCATCTCAGCCACATGGCGTGCCAGGCGGGCACGGTCGACGACTCGGCGCTCGTGTACGCCGTCCCCGATTTCGTGCTCAAAGTCGGTCGCGCGCACCGAAAAGGTGACGCGCGTGCCGTCGACCGCCGTCACTTCGGCTTCGGCGCGGACCGTCCGGCCGACCGGCGTCGCCGCAAGATGCCGTACGCTGACCTCGGTGCCGACCGCAGTTTCGCCCACGTCCAGGTACGGCACGATTGCGCGCAGCGCCGCGTTCTCCATGAATTTAATCATGACGGGCGTCGACAGGACCGGCGGCAGGCTCGCATCCTTGAACGTGCTCGCAAGATCCTCGCGGCGGACGACCGCCTCGAACGTTCCTTTTGCACCGATCGGAATGGACCGCATCGACAACCCTTCTTCACAGCCGTCAGAAGTACCCCATAAGCGTTTTAAACGCAAATAGTACCATTCAGCGCGCGAGCTTTGCTGTGAAGAAGGCGCGCGCGAGCGTGATCGCTGCCTCGTGTGCCTTTGCGCGTACCGGCCCGCTGTCGGCGCAAAGATAGCCGAGCACAGCGGTCCCGGCCGGGGCGCACTGCGTGACGAAGGTGAAATGCCCGATCGGCGGATCCAACAGATCGAGATGAGCTCCCGGGATCGCGGCGGCGACCGGGATCGCGTTGTCGGCGACGGGCACGATTGGATCGGCGCCCCCCGCGACGATCTCGACTGGGATCGCGATCGCCCGTAGGCTTGCCGCGGTAAATTCCGGAACCACTGCAGGCGCCATCGCGAAGACTGCCTTCACGCGCGGATCGCGGTACGAGTTCCCGGCCTGCGCCAGCGCGTCGCGATACACCGCATCGCTCAGCGCGAGCGCCTGCGCATCCTGCGCGAGTCCGAGATGGCGACTGGCCTGTCCGCTGCAAACCGGCGTCTGCGGTTTCTGCGTGCAATAAGCGTGAAGCGCCGACAAGTCAGCGCGCGCGCCGGCCAGCTCGAGCACCGAGTTCCCGCCGATCGAAAAGCCTGCTGCGCCGATCTGCGTCGTATCGATTCGCGATGCGAAGCGCGGGTCGGCGAGAACGGCGTCGATCGTGCGCGAGAGGTCGCTCGCGCGCAGCCAGCTCAGCGTGATACCGGGGACCGTTTCCGGCGCGAGCGCGTTGTTCCCGGGGTGATCGACGGCGGCGACGACGTAGCCGCGCGATGCGAGCCCGGCCGCGAACCAGCCCATCCCGGACCCCGTCCCGCCTGAGCCGTGCGAGGCGACGATCAGCGGGAGCGCGCGCGGCGAAGCGGCGAGTACCGCATCACGAGACGAGTCGCCTTCGACGAAGAACGGCGTCCCGGGCGGCCCATCGGCCATCGGCTGCGTCGCGGAGCCGACAGCCGCCGGATACCAGACGACGATGTTCAACCGGCGCGAGGCGTCGCCGCGCGCATCGGCCGGCGCGGCGACGCTGATGCGCGCTTGACCGACGATGAATTCGGGCGAGGCCGCCGGTGCAGCGGCAAGGCTCGCGGTCGCGCACAATGCGGCGGCGACAGGCAGGCATAGAGCGCGCAAGTTGATCATCCTTCATTCTCGCACAGACGTGTTCGCGCCGTCCAGCGCGGCTGCTAGCGGTTGAGGACGACGTGCGTCGCGTATTCCGTCGCCTGATGCTCGGTTACGCGGTAGCCGAGCGCCGGCAAGTCGATTCCGGCGAACATCGCTTCGCCTTGGCCCAGCACGACCGGGGATACGGCCAAATGCAGCTCGTCGATGAGGCCGGCACGCAGATATTGGCGCACGGTCTCCACGCCGCCGCCGATCTTGACGTCGCGACCCTTGGCGGCGATCTTCGCCTGTTCCAGTGCGGCCTCAATACCGTTGGTAACGAAGATGAACGTCGTCCCGCCTTCCATCTCGATCGGGTCGCGCGGATGGTGCGTGAGTACGAACGTGGGCGCATGATACGGCGGATCGGCGCCCCACCAACCCTTCCAATTGTCATCCGACCAAACGCCGCGGATCGGCCCGAACATGTTGCGACCGAGAATGAACGCCCCAAAGCCATCCATCGAACGATGTGCGTACGCCTCGTCAACGCCCTCTGAGCCGCCGCCTTCACCGGTCATTTCCCGGAACGTGCGCGTGCCGAAAAACCATTGGTGCAGCTCCTGTCCGCGCTTACCGAGCGGATGTTCAAGACTTTGGTCGGGCCCTGCTCCGAAGCCGTCGAGCGAGATCGAAAAGCCGGCAACGCGCACTTTCGGCATGAACAGAACCGGTTCGTGTTCGGCCACAACAGTTCCCGCGCTAGGCGAGCGCGACGGAGGTCGTTACGGCGGGCTCGAGCCGGGTGCGCGCTGCTTCATCGCCAGCAGTGCCACAGCGGCGATGAAGGCTAAACGCGGTCTCGGCACGGGTCGGCGCGGCCTTCGAGCGCGTCCAATGTTTCCCACGGTGCCGGATAAGAGCTCGGTTCCACTGGCACGAACGGCCAGCGAAAGTGAGCGCGCAGCGCATGATACGACGGCGACTCCGGCAGCGGAAAGCGGTCGAACACATCGCGCCAGCCGCGAAAAAGGGCGACCGTGTCGTGATCGGGCGGCACGCCGAAGTCGCACGCCGCGCAGATGCGCTGGACGTAGTCGGCGCGGTCGTAGTCGTCCTCGAATTCCTCGCCTTGCTCGACGTCGGGGTAGACGCTGTGGTCGATCACGGTGGCGATTCTTCGCTGTTGTGGCGTCGTTCTCCGCGACCTTCGACGTTCGCATAAGAAAAAGTCGATCGCACGCGCTTGCTCGCCGCATTTGCAAATGCTATAATGTAGCTACGCGCTCACGCGCATACAATATAGCGACTCGGCCGGTGCTGTAACACCGACCGAGTCCGTCACCCGATGGAGTGGTCCACCGAATGACAAACGCACGATTCGACGCGCTCGCGTCGAAAACCCGGTCACCCCGTGGCGGACGATTTCGCCACACCGAACGCGGCACGATCGGCTTCTGCCTCGTCCGCGTCATCTGGCTCACCGCGATCTTCGCCCGCCGCGAATCGGTGACGATCGCGGAGTACCGGCGCCGGTTCGGCGTCTCGCTGCGCTCGTTCCGCCGCGACCTGGCCTTGCTCCGCGAAGCCGGCCTCTACCTCGAATCGGCAGCAGCGGGCACCTACCGCATGATTTGCTTCTCACGCGACAACGATGGGGTGTAGCGTGCAAAGACGGTTGCGGTTCCAATGGATTCTCGCCGATCAGGATGACGATCGGCCACGGTTCTCAGCGTGGGCGGAAGCCTACGCGCACCGATTCGTGCGGTGGTGGTATCTTAGCGTGCTCATGCTGCTCGACCACCCGCCGCTCTATCGAGACTATCGCAAGCGCTTCGGCGTCTCGATGGACACCTTCCGCCGCGACAAGAGAAAGATATGCCTCACGCTCCGGTACATCGACGCGGCACTGCACGGAAAGTACCGCACGTGCTGGTACATCGAGAGCATATCCCATGATTAGGAAGAATGTCGTTCCATTCAGGCCGCCCGAGTCGTTCAAGCGGTTCGGCATCGACTGGACGCGCGATGCCGTGAGCGATGGCGAGCGAACTTTACGAGACGGGTATCTCACCTACGAGGTTTCGTGCAGGCAAGACGGGTTGGTGTCGATCCTCCTCTTGGCCGTCGTGTCTCGGCGCCAGGGAGCAGTCGCCGAGGATCTCCAAGCCGCTGCAGACTTCGCCGAAGTCATTTTGTCGATGACGCTGCGAAAGCACCGGGATGACGCTCTCGAGGCGGTCCACGCGTATGTCACGCAAGTTGGCCCGGTATGGACGTAACCCGCCAGCGCCGCATGAACGAATCCGCTGCGTGAAGCGGCTCGGAGCCCACAAACGACAGCGTTCCGTTGAAGAGACCACGCAATTGGGCACCCGTCCATAGAAATGGTCATCCGCGCCGAATGGCAGCAACCAATTCATCGGCGATCTGCCCGACGCCATCCGCAGAGTTTCCGGCGAATCGTCCCGCCAATATCGTGCTGTACTGTGCAACCTCGACAGCGGTCACGCCGTGCCAGATCGGAAGAATAACATTGGTTCGTTCCGTCGTCTGCCGAACGAAGAGCCCATCCAACTCAAGCTTCGGCCACGACCGCTCAAAGAAGGCATGGCTAAGGACGACGATCCCGTGCTTCGAGCTTTTCAGCCCGTCGTCGATTCTCTCGCGGATGCTGTCGCCGATCATCAATGTGTGGGTGTCGTACCAGACGGATAACCCGCGTGCAATTAGCGCATCTGAGAGGTCTCGAACGAACGGAACTTTGTCCACGGACGCGTGGCTAATGAAGACATCGTACTTCCACGGAGTAGTAACGACGGTTGAGTCGGTCGCAGCGACGGCGGCGGCGCTACCGGCGGCCGGGGCAGCGCCGATCTGGACGGGCGAAAAGTCCACGAACTTTGCGGCGTAGACATCGAGGTCGCTCACCCATTCATTGCTTGCTTGGACTTGCACGGCGCCGAGTCGTCTGGCATGTTCGATCGCCGTCTCCGGCGCGTGGACGCCGACGTTGCCGAAGGCCGCCTCGACCGCTTGGTAGAGATCCGATGACGGGTCCTTTTGCCAGTCATCGAACCCAGAGTACATCTCCAGGAATGCGGAGCGAACATCGTTGGGCCGTTCGGGTTTCCACCCTGAATCGAGAACGCTCTTTACCCGTTCTGCCGCCATCACAGCGCGCGCTCGCACTTCCGCTTCCGCCATCCGAAGAACTTCAACCGGAAACCGCTGAACGTACTGGGGCTCGTGCGCAATAGCCCTGAGACGGTCTTTTACGCGTTCGGAAAAGTCATCACGTCGACGTGGAATGGCGTTCTGAAATGCGGCCTTGACCTGCTGCAAGCTTAGCGGCATGGTGGACCCCATTCAGGAGCAGACCACGAAATCCGGCTCCGCTGGGATATCTCCGCAGCTAGCTTTGCGCTCAGGCCGTGCCGCGCGTCGGGATTTACCACACGTCTTACGATGCTTCTCCCGATGGAGAATCGAATACAGGTTCCGGTGCAGGTTCCCACACATCCCCTCACCGTGATCATCGGGGCAGGCTTTTCGCAAGCTTTAGGTATCCCCGGCACTCAAGAGCTCACGGATGCGGCTCGTGCCTTGCGGTACCCGACCGTCGACCTCGGGACCGGGCCATTCGCGCGAGAGGTTCCGTTGGCCGACCTACTCTGGAAGGCACTTGCGGCGTACTATGACGCTCCAAACTTCGAGACAATGCTTCATGGCATCGAATCTCTGCTCGCGGCGCAAACAGGGGTGCCGGGGGCGCGCATTAGCGATGGTCTAAAGCCGATTTCGAACGCGTTCCTCGACGTAACTCCTCGCTGGAGGAAATTGGCGGAATCGGACGACCTTGAGGTCCTCGCTTCTGAGCTCTTGAAACGAACGGCTTTGCTTGTAGCATCGGGCGCCCGCGATGCGTCAGCCGACTTGACGCAACGCGCGCGAGAGCTCGTTGAGCGGCTCGTGACAACATTTAACGTAACGTTCGTCGTGCTTAACTACGACGATGCAATTGATGACATGGTGCCGATGGCAGTTGACGGTTTCGACTCCTCAGAAACACCGGCAAAGTTTAAGTGGGGACTGCTGCGAAGTTCAGGTACGGCGCCTCGTTTACTGCATATTCACGGAAGTGTGCGTTTCGGAGTCGCCTCGGCCAGCGAAGTTCGAAACGGAGTTGCGTGGAATCGTGGTGAGCAGATAATGAAATTCGCGTCGGCTGACGCGGCGTCTCAAAGGTGGGGATATACCATCGACGTTGCTGCCCAGTCCGGTGATCGGGTTCTTGTAGGTCCCATAATCAGCGGTCTGCGAAAGGCGGACAAGACACTGTGGGCGCCCTATGGACCTTACGTCCATTACCTCGTCGATAAGCTGTTTGAGTCACGTCGCGTTCTAATGCTTGGTTATGGCGGCGCGGACGGCTATATCAATCAGTGGCTTCTGCAATGGTACCATCATCACGGCCGTGCGGCCCGACTGGTAGCAGTCACGAAGTTTGACGAGATAGATAAGTTACCGGTCGAAGCCCACTTAGTTGGTCTCGCCTCGCTACTCATGGATCTTGAGAGCCCCAGCGCAGTTCACCTGTTTGCCCGTACACACGTCGAGAACTACACCGATCGTGTGCTGCATCGGCACGGCGCGATGATCGACGGCAATGGCCTACCGTTCGTCGATAGCGATTCGCTGGAGCGTATTACGCGCTTTCTGGAGCCGGACGTTGAGTAAACGGATCGCGAGCGAGTTCGGACACTTGCGCATCCTCTTTCGGCTCTGAGCGACCCTTCCGCGAATCGGCTTCCCAAGAAGTTGCTTCAGCACTGTGCTTTAAGCCAACCACCCATTTTCACGGAAGTGGGCCCCACACCGACCCGGCCCGACGTTGTGCCTCGCCTTGATGCGCCGTCGATCAACCGCATCCGGCCCGTGCACCGTTCGGCGCCCTTGTCCCGCGCCGACGACGCCGTGCGCGTGCATGTTGCTCTTCGATGGCGAGTGACGCACTACGAAAGCATACAGAGGTTCGTGTCTCATCAACTCTCAGAACTCCCGTGGCTGCCCGGTGTTGACTAATCGGATGCTCTGAACGGTTTCAAACCGATCAGCATCGCGAAGTGTTAAGCCGCCTTCGATGCTATCGACAACCATAAGCACATCATCTTCGCTTAAGACTGCGATTCGGCCCACGACTTGCCCGTCTGGCATCGATTTGACATTGGTGCGAGCCAAAACGGCAAGGACGCCGGGGCGCGCTTCCCCTCTATATTCCGTTTCCGCAAAAGCGATCACCGGCCGGCCATTTGGGCTAACTGACTCGTCGCTTCGACTCGCTGGCGCCGCGTCGTCGGTCAATACCGTTTTCGCGTTCTGAAACGCGGGACCGATTAGGAACCGGAAGCCGCCGTAGGTCACAGCACTGGATACTTTCGTTAGAGGAAGCCATGCGCCGGCGATTTCCTCCCATATGGCAATGATTTCGATGTAGGCCGCGGCGACCGTTCTGTAATCGCCGGGTGCGTGCGGAAGCATTGAGACACTTGACTTTGCATGAAATATACGGACTCGAATTGCTTTATAATGCGCAGCGACGATCGAGTCAACGGGGGCTGACACTCCAACCGCAAAGCGACCCAGCGATGCCTTCGTCGCGCTGATCGAGAGGGCGCGGCGAAGCCACACCTCTTCCCCTTCTGACTTGGTCTTAGGGGTGATCACGCTTAACAGCGACTCCAATGCCAGGTAAGCGTTTCTATAGGCTTCAAATACGTCGGAGGACAGCATCGACAGTCTGAAATATCGGAGCGCGGGCGACCACGGCACCGAAGGGGCTTTGCAAGGCGCGGCGCTTTCCAAACTGTCTCTATCGCGGAGCTCCGTTGAAACGCCAATGGAAATATCGCATGTAGAGTATTTTCGTATTGTGCTAATCCCGTCGGAACAAAGCCAGAGAATATGCTTCTGAAGGGCCGCTTCAATCTGGAGCGCGTCGCTGTAGAAAACCGATTGAAAATCAAGGAAACGTTGCGCCGACTCAACTGCAACATCGAGCAGTTGGTCCTCGGACGCAGGATTACGAAGGCGAACCACCACGTGGCGAACACCGGCGCGGATCTCCGCCTCGACCCCGTCAGTGGTTATCACCTGCACAGCGGACGCGCGCGGAGCGGTCATGAGACCGAATGCTACCGCGCAGGTGCATCGGGCTCCATCGCTTAGTGTTTTCATCGAAATACCACTAATTTCAGCCATCACCCTTAGAAACCGCCTTCTGGATCGCCGTCGACACGCTCACGCCGCAACCATAAGCCTCGATGACCGCCCTTTTCGGCGCGCGCACAGTTCGTCACTGCGTCAGACGATGGTTGCACGTCCTTTGAGCTCGAACTACCCTCTGCCATTTCCTGATCGCGCGCTTCCGCCCGGCCCCTTGCGGCGGGAAGGAGTCGCGACGATTTTGCTTCTGTGCGACGACGGCAGATTTTGCGAATAAATTTCTCGTCTACGAGGTCGAGTCGGCGCTCATAATAGCCGCGGCTGGAAGGCATCAGCGACTGCGGCCAGGCTTGCGCCTTAGGCGCGGCGTACCTTGTCGTTCCACGGCAATTCCATGCTGCGCCCGCCAAGTGAAATCCCCAATTGCCTTGGGCCACGCGCTTCCCTTTAGCCGCTCGACAGCGTGTTAAAGATCGTTCCGGCGGCTGTGGCGAATCAACGCAATCATTTCGGACGCGACTACATCTTTGGCAAGGCCGAGCCCATCGGCGCCCTTCTCAGCAAATAGTAGCTGCATTGAACGCGATCGTGGTCGGATCGGGCCCGCAAACGTCCGCATCACCGTTTCTCTCGAAAGAAGGCATCCCGTGGTGCGGGAGCCATTCTTCATCGGCGTGCGCTGCGACCGCAACCGTATGTTGAGCACACTTATGGCGATTCAGCATCTTCGAGTTGCTCGCCGGAGACTTTCAGCGATCCCTAAACACTAGAACAGCGCTGTCTCGCATGAATCGCTATCTCGCATTGAACTGGCCTTAACGTCAACACTCTCACATTGACCCTCATTGGGGAGCGACGCGTGTAGTGCCGTCGCCCAACGATGGCGCGGTGATGAGACGCGACGACCCCGCGGCATAGTACCGTGCACCGAATTGCAAGGGACGCGTGCCTTTACCTTGCCGAAGGCGCACGGTCGCCCTCGTGCTCGAAATTATTGCAGTTGGAACCAAGCACAGGGGCCGCCGGTAGAAGCTTACCCGCTGCCGCTACAATCCTCGCGGTAAGCGCAGTTAGAAAGGACCGCGACGAGCGCGATGAGGGGTCGGGAATGCCGTTATGCCGTGCGACGCGCCCAAAATAAACGTCTCGTAATAACCAACATTGAATTGGTTGCCGAGCTTCAAAGCGGCGTCCTGGTCGGCTAGCACCTGATGTTCGTACCACCACGCTCCGCGTCGTCTGCGACTTGCACGAAGAACTAGAAAGAACGCATATCGGTAATCTTGCGCCGTGTATAGCTCCGGGTTATTCGCGCACGACATTCGTAGAAGGCGGCATCGGTCGTACACGGTATGCGTTTCATCGTTGTCCTTCCACTTTATCTCAACCGCGATCAAGTTCTCATACAATCGCGGCGTGATGCCGCGTCCGTGAAGAATGAGATCAGCGGTGATGTTATCATGCCCGCGGTTACGGCCACCCACGTTATCGCAGATACAGGCATTTCCCGGCAGATACTTCGTATTGCCTCGGAGCCGATTATATTCGACGTCCGCGTAATGTTCGGTCAGCCCGATCTCGCGAGCGCGACGTTCGAGGATCGCGCCCAACCGTTGGGCAAACGTTCGCTCGCTGACACCGTCATAGAATAAGCGCGAATGCCGATCCAGTAGTTCGATCACGCTCTCGTGGAAGAGATCCGCGAGGAAAGGCACCTCGGCTGCGCCGTTTCGCGGATCGTCGCGGTCGAGGATGCGTCTCTCACGAAGCGATAGTTCTCGTACAAGTGGGTCGTTCACGATCGTCTCCGATGTCTAAGACCAAACTTTAAGACCTGCTGTAGGGTCCTCGCTGCGAGCGTCGTCTGATCGTCGGGAAGGCTGTCCGCCATCGGTACCTTCACCGATCGCATGGAGATGTTCCGGACCAGCGTGCCGGCGTTCGACGGCCGCGATTAGCTCGGATTTGCAAGCTCCAGCTGCGCGAACGTGTCGATCTGCGCCTTGATTGCGTCCCATTCATCAAGGCTGTCGACCTGAAAATACCTGACGAGGCGGAGCGACAAATTCAAGAGCTGAGTCGCCGCCGCAAGTAACATTGTCTTCGTGTTACCATCGACCATGACGTAGACTTCAAAGTCGTCTGCTTTCCCCGCGGTAGCTTCGCTCACTTCATAAAGTGCCAAGATCGCTCCGTGCGAGAACATGCTAGGCTGAGCAAAGGTAGTCATGTAGTGCTTCTCGTCGCCGAAGTTCTTCTTCATCAGCGAAGCCATGTCGCCACCAAGAGCCGCCTTTTCTCGTTTCGGCACGTCGCAGGGATCGATGTCAGCAAGGTAGCGCGCCTTCGCCGCAACAACTCGGGGATCCGTGGCGGGAATTTCAAAAGCATCGACGACGCGTTGCATTTCCTGAGCTGCGCTAAGCTTAAATGCGTGTGCGGTCGCTGGCGCCTCAACTAGCTCCGCGCGAAATGCGTATTCGTGCAGCGACCGGAAATGGATCCGTGCGGAGCGCTCGAGGCCAACGCTGAGGAGCGCGATTAGCGCGCGACTTTCGCTCATGGCGAGCATTCCAAACCCCAGCAGCAGGTTAAGCACGGTATCCCGCTTCTTATCGGTTGGGTCTCCGCCGTGCGATCGACCGGCTGCGACGCACTTGTCGAGCAGTCGAACCGCGTCTCGAAACAAGGTGAAAACCTCTTTCGGGTTTGCATCCTCATTGTAGGCGATGATCGACGTGAGCTTCTCAATCCGATCGTTTCCGAGGAACATAGCAACGCCGTTACGGCGAGACCGTCGCTAACTCCCGCTTCACTATGCGAGGGCTGCGCCTTGTGCACGCGACCAGCAGCTCGCACCCGTCCGGAAGGCCGACCATGTGCAAAACCGCGGCGGAATTAGCTGCGATACCAGCGATCTTTGCTGACCCACGCCCTGCAACGCTGCGGACCACATTCTGATCCTCTGTCAAATCGACCGCTGTATCGATCTCAATCGATCATATTCGCATTGTTAGTTCGGGCGCTACTATTGCAGTACGTCCGAAATTTCGCACTTCTACGACTGCGGGCGAGATGTTGAGATTTTCGCCCGGTAGCGGCTCCCGAATCGTGGGCGGGGCAGGGGCTTCCGGAATCTTAGTCTTCGGATGATGGAGCGGCGATAGTCGGCCCGTTTCTATCGCAGGTCTGGTAGGACAACAGGAGCGCGGTCGCGACGTCCCGGGCGATCAGGAGCCGGGCCTCCGACGCCCGCGAGTTAGTCGGACGGCCGGTGCGCCGGGGCCACCGACGCACTAAGGTGCCTGCGGCTCACCCGCACGAGGGGCACGTCTCCACAAGGGCGTCGGCGATGCGCTCTGGTCGAGGCGCCGCCGCCAATTTAACATGTTTTCCGCGGCCGACCGACGCGCTTGTCGGGATTCCCGAACGTGCATTTGCGCCGCGCGAAGAAATAAGGCGTTTAGCGGTCGAGAGGATATGAACGACGAAAGGAAGCGTTTCGGCTGATTCAAGCCGAAACACTCGAGCCCAATTCCAACCCGAGGCGTGATTAGATATGGATATGCAATTGCAAGACGTCGTGAGGAAGCTTCAAACGGCGATCGAAGCGAGTATCATGCTCGCGCCGACCGAGTTCGGATTGACGCGCGATGAACTCGTCGAAATCGGAAGTCGGATGGGGCTCGGACGCGGCGAGGTCGACGACGCGTTGCGGTGGCCTGGCGCGTTCGTTCATGCTGCGGGAGGCCGGCTTTCGCTCTCACCGCACGTCTGGCAATATCGTGCGACGCTTATCAACCGGGAGGAGCCCGAACTCCGCAACGTCGCTGCCTTCGACTTCGTCGTGGGCCAATTTAACATCCTCGCGAAGACGATGGGCGCGTCGCAAGCCGTGCTGCCTCGCGACGTATTGATCGAGCGCGCGCGTTCCATCTCGATCCCGACCGCCGACGTCGAGGCCACCATCCTCCTGATGTCGCAGGCTGGATATCTTCTAGACGACGCTGCCGGCGTTCGGTTCCGCCAAGGCGGACAACGCGCGTTACCGAGCGCAAATCTTGCGCAATTAGCAAATCAGGAGCCGATACGCCGCGACGACCTCAAGGGAGTCCTTCCGCACGTGAAGGACGTTCTAGCGCGTCGCGCCGACGGACGTGCGCGTCATGCCGAGCCGTTCCCGGCGTTCGCGGAAGCACTGGAACGTTTGGGTTACGGCAATTTCCGGCTGTGGTGGACTCAACTCTCCTCGGAGCTCCTCACGCTGAATCCAGCTTCGCATCCGACCTCGACGCTCGTACTTTCCGCTGCGGCGGTCGAAGGCGCACTGACGTTCGTCGTCAAGCACGCTCGGGACGCCGGCGTCGGCCTGTTTGGCTCGCGGGATTTCGAGGGGGACCCCATGCGCTGGAAACTCGAGGCGCTGCTTAACGGGGCAGGGCATGGCGCGGACCCGATACTCGACAACCAGACGAAAACGCGCGCAGAGGGCCTGAATCGTACGCGTCAGCGCATCCACGCCGGCCGCATGCTGTCGGAACATCCGACGGGGCCGCCGGATTTGCGACCCGAAGAAGCGCGCGAGGCGAAGGCCGTGGCAGAACAAGTCGTACGCCGCATCGTGGACTGGCTCGCGCAGCCGCGATCCTAACGGATTTTCGGAAAGGCGACAATCCGGCGACCGGCGTCGCCTCACCTATGCCAAAGCGTCAACCGTCCGAGATGTAGCAGACGCCTTCGCCTCGAAATCACCGGCGAATTCGTGAAGTGGCCGTTCGCTAAACAACCACAATGAAAAAGCCCAGCGAACACGGGGCCGTTCTTTCGCACCGCGAGACCGGCGCTTCACAATTTGAACATGCGAATGGCGCCAATTGTGAGCGACAGCGTACTACGGTCTGGGGCGCTTAACGCTAGAAATTCGCGTGATGGGAAATCACTTCCGCCATTTGGCGGGCGGCTCGTTCGGTTAGCGCTCGAGGGGCGAGATACGGCGTTCAAAGTCTCCACGAAATGATCGAACTTCCGTCTCTACGCCCTCCACACGAACTTCGATGTGTCCCAATCGGCGCTCTACCCTGCCGAATCCCGCACGCATCTCCGAGCGCAGTTCAGCAGTCTCGATCCGGTTCGCCGCAACCTCGCTCCGGTTCGCAGCAACCTCGACGGAGATAATGTCGAGCATCTGTAGGATCTTCGCTTCTGCTTCGTCTTCCATGAACCCCTCAGGACGCTGAGCTAGAGCGTCAGAACGTTACAACGGCTAAACGCTGAAACGCTGAAACGCTAAAGCGGCTAAAACGGCTAAAACGGAATCTCTTCTTCGTCCAGACTCTGATCGTAGTCGCCGCCAGCACCGCCGCCACCGCCAGCCGGCGCGGCAGCACGCGGCGCGCGCTCGTACGAGCCGCCGTCATCGCCGCTGCCGCCGCGGTTCGCGCGGTCCAGCATCTGCATCGTGTTCACCACGACCTCGGTCGCCTTGCGCTTCTCGCCCTCTTTGGTCTCGTACGACCGGATCGACAGCCGGCCGTCGACCAGGCACGACATCCCCTTTTTGAGGTACGTGTTGCAGGTCTCCGCGAGCTTGTCCCACGCGACGCAGTCGATGTAGTCCGTTTCCTCTTGCTGTTTCGAACGCCGGTTCACCGCGAGCGTGAACTTCGTCACCGCGGCGCCTGAGCCGACGTACCGGATCTCCGGGTCGCGCGTCAGGTTGCCCACGAGCGTTATGCGATTGAAAGAACCCGCCATCTCATCATCCTTCTGCTAATGTTTGCGCTGTTGCCGCGTCATGATGCGCGACGTGCGTGCCAGCACCCTGGCACGGTGCGGGGTCAGTCGCCTTTGCGGATCACCAGCGCGCGCAGCACCGACTCGTTCAGCCGGAGCAGGCGCTCGAGTTCTTTCTGCTCGTCGGGGCCGCTGCGGATGTTCATCACGACGTAATAGCCCTCGCGGACGTCGTCGATCTCGTATGCCAGGCGGCGCTTGCCCATCTTCTCGAGTTCGCCCACGACCTCGCCGCCGCGGGTCTTGACCCCCTCGGCGATCGCGTTGGCGCGCTCGTCCACCTCGGTCTCTTCGAGGTTCGGGCGCAGAATGTAGGTGACTTCGTAGTCGGTGATCGTGGTGGCCATGATGCCCTCTCTGGACGCCGGCGGGGCCGGCGGCCCGGCGCAGGCGGCCGGGCAGCGGGAAGTCTTCGGGTGCTGGGAAGCACCGGCAGAACCCCCGGATTCTATCACGCGCCGACGACGGGCGTCTAGGCCGACAAAGGCCGGGTACGTCCCCCTGAGGGCCATCCCAGAGAAATCCCGGAGACTAATCCGAGCCCTGCCCTTCGGAGAACCACGTTGTCGATCGCCGATTTTGCCGTAACCCGCCGCGTCACGGTCGCGATGATGGCCACCGCCATCGTCGTGCTCGGTCTCTTCGCCATCCCGCGACTGCCGATCGCCCTGCTGCCCAGCTTCCAGCCGCCCGTCGTCTCGGTCACGGTGAACTACGGCAACACCTCGCCGGAGACCATGGAGTCCACGGTCACCCGGCCGCTGGAGAACGCGGTAAGCCGCGTCTCCGGCATCGACTACATGCAGTCCACCTCCACCACGGGCCAGTCGTCCATCCGCGCCACGTTCAAGTTCGGCACGAACATCAACGTCGCCGCGACCGACATCCAGCAGCAGGTCGCGCGCGCGGCCACGTCGCTCCCCAACGACCCGAACCTGAGCCAGCCGGTCATCCAGAAAGCCGACCCCAACTCGATCCCGGTCGTTCGGCTCTCGGTCACGGATCCGAGCCGGCCGTTGCGCGACCTGTTCGACATCTTCAACAACCAGCTCGCCGACGAGTTCGCCGGCGTGTCGGGCGTCGGCTCCGTCAGCGTGTTCGGCGGCGCGCAGCGCGCGATCATGGTCGAGGCCGACAACAACGCGCTCGCCGGCTACGGCCTCGACACCAACGCGATCGTCAGCAAGATCAAGAACGAGAACGTCGACGCGCCGGCCGGCGTGCTCGCCGTGGGCCCCAAAGAGTTCGTCATCCGCGCGAACGCGCTCTACAAGACCGCCGACCAGATCGCGAACACCGTGCTGACCGTGAAGAACGGCGCCCCGGTGTACATCCGCGACGTCGCCAAGGTCTCCGACAGCATCACCGAGGTGCGCACGTACTCGCGCCTCGACGGCGTGCCGTCGATCTCGATGGCGATCACCGCGCAGCCCGACGCCAACGTTCTCGCCGTGTCGCAAGGCGTCTACACGAAGATCGCCGACTTCCAGAAGCGCTATCCCACGATGCACTTCGGCGTCGTGTTCGACCAGCAGGGCTTCATCAGCGCCGCCGTCGTCGCGCTGGAGCACACCGCGATCTACGGCGCGATCCTCGCCGTGCTCATCATCCTGCTATTCCTGCACTCGCTGCGCTCGACGCTCATCGTCGCCGTGTCGCTGCCGATCTCGGTGATGGGCACGTTCTTCGCAGCCTACATGCTGGGCCAGACGCTCAACATCATGACGCTGGGCGGGCTCGCGCTGGCCGTCGGACTGATCGTCGACGACGCCGTCGTCGTCATCGAGAACATCTACCGTCATCTCGCGATGGGGGAACCTCCGCGCGAAGCGGCGCGCAATGCGACCTCACAGATCTTCACCGCGGTGCTCGCGTCGACGATCACGGTCGTCACCGTGTTCGTGCCGCTGCTGCTGATCCCAGGTCTGCAGGGGCTCATCTTCGGGCCGTTCGCGCTCGTCATCATCGTCGGCGTCGCGATCTCGCTCCTCGTCGCCACCACCACCGTGCCGATGCTGTCGAGCTTCATGCTCGACGAGCGCACCGTGCACGCCGCCGAAGCGCAGGCCGGCCACCGCATGGGTCCGTACCAGCGCTTCAGCGCCGGTTTCGACCGGCTGTACGCCCGTTTCGAAGGCATGTACCGGTGGCTGCTCGGCGCGGCCATCGATCGCCCTGCCGTCGTCCTGACCACCGGCGTCGTGCTGCTCGCGCTGGCGCTCATCGCGGTCAAAGCCGGCGTGGTGAAGACCGAGACGTTCCCGGCGTCGTCGTCGCGCTACGTGCAGGTCAACGTGCGCACGCCCAACGGCACGTCCGTCGCGGTCACCAACGACGTCTCGCAAAAAGTCGAAGACGCGCTGCGCAACGACCCGCGCGTCGCCGACGTGTCCGCATCGGTCGGTTCCGCGTTCGGCGGCGGCGGCACGCGCGTCGTCACGAATCAGGCGTCGTTGGCTGTCGCGCTCAAACCAGGCGTGTCCGGATCGGCCGCCGACGCATTCGTAACGCAGTGGACAGGACGACTCGGCGGCACCGCGCGCGGCCGCGCCGTCGGCGGGAGTTCCACGAACACGCAGCAACAGATCACGCCTGAACAGCGCGCCCGGTTCCGTGCGCTGCGCAAGGCGCTCATCGGTACCACCGCGTTCGTCAGCGGCATCGACATCGTGCAGCGCGTCGTCAGCCAAGGCTCCGACGCCGTCGAGATCCAGCTCTACGGCCCGGACATCACCCAGCTCTACACCATGGCGCAGCGCGATCTCATCCCGCAGCTCAAAGAGATCCCGGGCATCGGCCGGCCCGACACGAACATCACGCCGTCGCAGCCGGAAGTCGACATCAGCGTCGACCGCCGTGTCGCGGCGCAGCTGGGCTTGTCGACCGGCGACATCGCCACGCTCATCTCTACCGCGACGAGCGGCACGATCGCGTCGTACTGGCAAACCAACGGCACGCAGTACCCGATCATGGTGCAGCTCCCGCCGGCGCAGCGCCGCTCGCTCGATGCGCTCAACACGCTGGAGGTCATGCCGAACAGCTCGGTCACCGGTAGCCAGGCGACGTCGACGGCCACCGGCGGCCCCACGGCCGGCGGGTCGGCGAACACGCCGTCGTCGCAATCGTTCAACGCCGTGCCGCTGTCGAGCGTGGCGCAGATCACGCTCGGTCAGGGCCCTTCGCAGATTCCGCGCCAGAACAAAGCGCGCCGCGTCGACATCGACGCACCGCTTTCCGGGGGCGCCGTGCTCGGCGACGTGCTCGGCGAAGTCACCAACGTGATGAACTCGTACACGTTCCCGCAAGGTTATCGCTGGCAATACGGCCCGGCCGTAACGCAGAACAACGACACGTTCGGCGCCCTCACGCTCGTCGTGATCCTCGCGATCGCGCTGATCTACATGCTGCTCGCGTCGCAGTTCGAGTCGTTCCTCGACCCGCTGGTCATCATGATGGCGGTCCCGTTCGCGGTCATCGGCATCATCGGCTCGCTGTGGATCACGCACCGCGCGTTCGGCCTCACCGCGTTCATCGGCTCACTCATGCTCGTCGGCATCGCGGTGAAGAACGCCATTCTAGTGGTGGAGTTCACCAAGCAATTGCGCCGCGACGAAGGCATGGATCCGCGCGAAGCGCTGATGCACGCCGGCCCGATGCGCTTGCGCCCGATCCTGATGACGACGCTCGCGACGCTGGGCGGCATGCTGCCGATCGCGATCGGCATCGAGCAGGGCTCGCAGACGCAGGCGCCGCTCGGCACCGTCGTCATCGGCGGCTTGATCACGTCGACGATGCTGTCGCTGATCGTCGTGCCGACGATCTACCTGCTGGTCGCACGGCACGTGGAGCCGCGCTTCTCGCCCAAGCCGCCGTCCTTCCGCCGCCCGCGCGGCCCCGCGGTCAGCGGCGAACGCGCAGCGGAGCCGACGACCGCCTAACCGTCGAACGCCATCTCTTCGCGATAGCAGGAGATCGGCGGCCGGTCCAGTACACCGCCAGCGCCCGGGCGCGTTTTAGCGATCGGGTGCTGGCGTTGCATGGTCCACGCGGTGTGGTGTCCAGGCGGGTGGGAAATGGGACCTCGACGAGTCGTAGCGCATGCGCGAGCGCGCATTTCGATGCTCAAGACGTTTGCATTTCTCGCGTTGCTGTGCGCCGCGGGTTGCGGGGGCGGGGGAAGCAGCCACGCCGCGCCGGTACCGTTGCCGAACGCGACGTCGTCGCCAACTAAGAATACCACAGGCAGCGGAAACGTTTCGTTCTCCTTCACGATACCGCGACGAAAGCGCGGCAGCACGCACGGACGGCGACCATCGTTCATCTCACCTGGTGCCGTGTCGGTTGGAGTGACGATTAACGGGGCGCAGACCACGACGTCGGACCTCGGCGTAAACGCGCCCGGTTGTGTCGCGAACGGCACCACGGAGATCGATTGCACCGTATCCGCGCAAGCACCGAACGGTAACGATTCGTTCGACGTGAAGCTCTACGATGCAGCTGGTGGCGGTGGGCATCTGCTGTCCGAGGGAACGGCTAGCACATGGGTCGACGGTACCCCGCAACAGATTCCCGTCATCATGAATCCCTACGTCGCTTCCGTGCAGCTCGCCCTTCCGCAGCCGCCGGCAGGCGATTGCGGCGTCGGCCAGTTGGACACCTCGCAGCCGCTTCCGCTCACAGTTTCCGCATACGATGCGAGCGGCGCGCTGATCACGCCGCCGGGAACGTTTCAGAATCCGATCACGCTCACCAATAGCGATTCTTCGGGCGCCGCGACGCTGTCGCAAACGACGGTCGCCGATGCGACCGCGGCTCCAACGTTGACCTTTACCGGAATCGACTATACTATCCCAGTAACGATCTCAGCCGTAGCGAACGGCGTTGCGGCGGCTCAAATTACGCCGGCGACGCTTAATCTCGGAGCGGACCGCCCCCTGATTAACCTCTCACAATCGACCTATTCGGTTACGTCTCCCACGCTGTCCGGTGCGATCGAGTCGTGGACCGTCCTCAAGGGAGCGGCATACCCATCGACGCCGTATCCGAACGTGGTCACGATTCCGCCGTCGCCTGCGAATGTCTGCCAACTCCATATCTCGAATCCGGCGATCGCCGATGCAGCCCGCGACGGAGGCGATGCATCGCTTGCCGACTTGTACCTTGTCGACACCAATCAAATGCAAAGTGATGACCTATATGTGACCACGCAGTCGAGCGGCGGCACCACGAACACGCTCTTGTGGCTTTCCCAATCAACAGGCTGGCAGCAGAACGAGGTCAGTGCCGCGCTCAAATACTCGACAGTGATAACCTTGTTCCAATTACCGACGATCGTCGGCGCACTTCCGCGTCCGAGCAGTTTATCGATGCAGCCATCCTTCGATACGTTTTTCGGCGATACTGGCCTAACCTATCTGGGCGACGGCACTTTGACGACCGAGGACATCGTCAGGGAGATAAAATACGCAAACGGGCAAGACGCGTTCGGTGCCTTTACCGCGATTCCGAGCGGTTCCCCATATACTACCACCGGCCAAACTTCGCCCGGTACGCTGCCGCCGCTCATGGTTACCGACCTCGGCGTCGGCACTATCCCCCCGGAATGCGTGGTCGGCCCCGGCGTGCCCACCCAAGGAGTGCATTTGCTTTACGCCGGCGGAACCGGTTATCTCGATCGCATTCGGCAAGTTCGCGGAATGGGCCGCAGCACTTCGGCTCTGCGACCGAGTAACGCAGCCGGCACGACAGAGGAATGGGTCCGGCGCGATGTCGGCGTGATTTGCCGGCGTCAGAACCGCGCGTTCGGGAATGTCGTCGCGCTCCAAAGCTATCAACCGGGTCCGCTTCGATGACGGGCCGAGCTCAACGAGTATCGTCTCTACAAAGAGCGGGGATCGAAGTATGAGAAATGCGCGCGCGACTGATCTGAAGGTAACCCGGCTGTCGCTTCAATCCGCCCTATTCGTCGCTTCGATCTGTTCGCTAGGTGCTCTCGCCGGCTGCGGCGGAAGTTCAGTAAGCCCGTCCCCGGCCGCTCCGATGGGTATCTCCGTATTAGACGCCGATCACGGCGACGCGGCGGTCTTAAGTCACATCTCGCCGATGCTGACTGTCGCACAGCAGTTCGAAATCTATGACGTCCTCGCGGCGGTCCCGGACTCGTATCGCGAGAACGTCATTCACTTCGATAGTGACGGGACGGTTTATGCAAATCGTCCCGAGCTGATCCCCGGCGGTGTCATCTACCGCCCTACCGGTTCCGGAAACGTCTTGACCGCGCCGGACGGTACAACCTCGGTCTTTCCCGGTGATGCACTCGAACTTGATGACAGCGCCGTTATCGGCACCGTGCCACGGACCGCCGTCATATGCGGAGCTGGCGGTTGCACGGGGCCTTTCCACAAGCGCGAGACAACACCCGGGTACACATTCTTCCAATCCGGCATAACGATACCGTGCAGTACCTCAAGAATACACTATGAAGCAAATAATCAGCAGACGGGGTATATATATACGGGCTCACTGTCCCCGAATGGACATCAGCTCGACATCGGAGTTCAGTTGAATCCGCCGACGCCGGACGGAGCTCCGACATCGGTGCAACCGTTCTGGTGCGAGAAGACGTTGTGCGGTTCGTTCGGCGGTAATCCGCATCTCGCTTGTGATCAAAACATCACGATGGCATTTTGGTTCGCCCAAAGATCGGCGGCAGCGCCGACTCTGGAAGTCCTGAGTTTGACCGGACCCATGAACTTGACGATGACGCACGCGGCCCGATATCCGGAGTGGAAGCAAGTGTGTTCCGGATGTACGGTAAAGCGTGTTACGTCGCTTGCCGTCTGTGCCGGTTGCGCCCATCAAACTTTTATCGGTACCTATTTGGGAGTCGCATCGCCGCTGAGCAGCGTGGCGACGCCGACGGTTCTTTGGAGCAATGTACTTCAAGGCTCCTTCGCGCGCGCCGGTCGAACAGCGCCGCTCACGTCGGTGCCTTGGTTTGGGACTACTTATGTTGACGATCCCTCGAACGGCAAAGCAACCGGACTTCTCTTGTGGAATCCAACCGACCCCGCAAATGAGGCCGTCGGCATCAATGAGATTGGACCGCGCCTGCAGCTTCAGTAGGGTATGGGTAACCTGATGGTAACAGCGCTCTTGATCGTAACGATGGTCGCGATGGGGACGCCGATTCGCGTCGGCGCTGGCGCGACGTGTGCACCATGGTCGCCACCGGGTGTGCCGCATAACACCTTGCCGACGCCCGTGAGCTATCGAGCGAGTGACGTCGGAAAAGCGGGCGTTCAGGTTCTAGATTCGAAGAGCCGTGCTACGCTGCGGCGGATCGCACGGACGCATCGATCGCCCACATTGCGCTTTGCCTACTTATTTTCACCCGGGAAGCCCGCCGGTTCGCGAGAACGTTTTATCGTCTTCGACGCGACCGGCGGCCCGTGCGCCGAAGGCGCCTATTATCGAGTTCTTAATGGTGCGGACAACGAGTTCTACCAGCCGGCCGAGAACCCATGGGGTGTCACACCTACGCCCGGCGCTTGAGCCGCGACGCCGACCGCCGAGCAACCCAGATCGTCCCGGTAAGGCACGGATAACCGATCGCAACACCTGCGACAACGTCGCTGGGCCAGTGCACACCGAGATACAACCGGCTGAACGCGATCAGCACGGTATCTCCCGGCCACCGGCGCGCCAGTGTGTACGCGACAAACCCGTAGATCACGGTAGACGTGAGGGCGTGTCCGCTGGAAAAGCTCTCGCCCGACACCGCGGCGCGCAGCCACAGATCGGGCCGCACGCGATCGAACAGCTCTTTGAGCACGAGTCCAGCACCTCGGCGACGATCATCCCGATTGCCATGATCGCCGCTTCACACCGCGCGAGGCGCAAGAACACGAATACGAGTAGCGCCACCGCGACGACGACGCCCCCTGGTCCGCCCATGAACGTCGCGAACGCGAACACGCGGTCGAGCAGCGGTGACGCATGGGCGTGGATCGCGTCGAGAATCGCGGTGTCGGCGCGCCGCGTCTCGCCTTCAGCGACCTCGCGTCCCCGGATCGCCGCCACTGCGGCACATGCCGCAACCGACACCGTGACGACGGTTGCGCACGAAGGCCGATACGTCCACATCGCTGCAGCGTACGATGCCGCGATGACTCCCCGATGAAACCCCCGCGGCACCGCCGCCGAGCAACTCAGCGACGCCGACCGTGGTCTGGAGCAACGTGCTTCAGGCGTTCATTATCGGAACGATGCTCGCGATGGGTCCTGCGGTCCGCGTGGGCCCGGGTGTGACGTGTACGCCGTGGTCGCCGCCGGGCGCGCCGCGCAACACCTTGCCGACGCCCGTGAGCTATCGGGCGAGCGATCTCGGCAAGGTCGGCGTCCCGGTTCTGGATGTTAAGAGTCGCGCTGTGCTGCGCCGGATCTCGCGCGCGCATCGATCGCGCACGCTGCGCTTTGCGTACTTATTTTCGCCGAGGAAGGCCGCAGGCACGCGAGAGCGTTTCATCGTGTTCGACGCGACCGACGGGCCGCGCGCCGAAGGCGCGCGATATCGTGTTTTCAACGGATCGGATGGCGAGTACTACCAACCGTCCGAGAGCCCGTGGGGTATCGGGGCGATGCCCGGCGCCTGATACGTCGATCATCGGCAAACCGACGGCCGCGCCAGCGTCTGCCGACGATCTACCTGCTGGTCGCACGGCACGTCGAGCCGCGCTTCTCGCCCAAGCCGCCGTCCTTCCGCCGCCCGCGCGGCCCCGCGGTCAGCGGCGAACGCGCAGCGGAACCGACGACCGCCTAGCGACGAAGATCGTCGCGGTGAGGCAGAGGTAGCCGATCGCGATGCCGGCGACCACGTCGCTGGGCCAGTGCACCCCGAGATACAAACGGCTGAACGCGATCGCGGCGACGACGAACGCCGCGATCGCGCCGATCAGCACGGTGTGCCGAGGCCACCGGCGCGCGAGCGTGTACGCCACCAGCCCGTAGATCACGGTGGACGCAAGCGCGTGCCCGCTGGGAAAACTCTCGCCCGACACCGCGGCGCGCAGCCACAGATCGGGCCGCACGCGATCGAACAGCTCCTTGAGCACGAGATCGAGCACCTCGGCGACGATCATCCCGATCGCCATCACGACCGCCTCGCGCCGCGCGACGCGCGCGAACACGTATGCCACCAACGCCACCGCGACGACGACGACGCCCGGCCCGCCCATGAACGTCGCAAATGCGAACACGCCGTCGAGCAGCGGCGACGCATGCAGATGGATCGCGTCGAGGATCGCGGTATCGACGCGCCGCGTCTCGCCTTCAGCCACCTCGCGGCCCAGAATCGCCGCAACGGCCGCGCACGCCGCCGCCGACGCCGTGACCACGGTTGCACGCGAAGGCCGATACGTCCACATCATGCAGCGGTTATCTCAATGTCACCCTGAGCCTGTCGAAGGGTGAGCCACGATCGTCGCGCATGCTTCGACAAGCTCAGCATGACAATGGGCTTGCCGTACGCTGCGCCGAATGTATTTTTGATAAGAATTCACTCAGCTTTCGCTGAGATGCAGCCGCGTCTAAGCGTGAGACGTGACGCTAGCACGACGAAGGAGGCGCATATGACGCTTAGATCATCCGTTGGAGCACTGCTGGTCGCTATTTCTTTGTCGGGCTGCGGTGGTGGTGGCGGCGCGCAGCCAGGGGGATGCGGTTCGGGAGGTAGCTCCGACCCTGTGAACTTTTCGCTGTTCGTCGACGGGCCCGAGCTGTCCACCGTCGTCGACAATCTCGGCACCTCGGGAGCCACCCTGACGCAGACCAACTCGTGCAGCGGAACCGCGGTCGTCGACTTCGTCTATCGTCCCAATTCGAACGACGCGGCCCTCGACCTGACGCCAATCGCGGCCGGCAACTGCACGATCACGATCTCCGACGGCCACGCGTGCGTGACTGACGGGATCACAGTCCACCCAGGATCGGGCGTTCCTTCATCAACCCGGCGATCGAACTTCTAGCGATCAGTCTTTTTCGGCGATATTCTCGATGACGGCGCCTGTTTTCGCGTCCACGCCGACTTCGCGCGTGCCCGCGGCGGTCTTGAGGTCGAACGTGTAGCGCAGACCGCTGCCGCCGGCCTCGCGCTCGAGCTCTTGCGACACGATCGTGCCGCGCACCGCGCGCAGGGCGATGGCGCGCGCTTGCGCGGGCGACACCTTGGCGAGCGGCAGGAGCTGCTGGCCGGTCAGCTTGGGGATCGGCGCGGCGGACGCCGTCCCCGCGCTTGCGGCGACGGTGGTGCCGAGCGCAAACGCGAGCACGGCGAACTTCGATGAATGCACGGTATCTCCGAACGGAATGAGGTGAACGAGCTCCAGCATAACGGCTCAGGCTGAAGCCGACATGAACGGGCTCGCCGCGCGCTGCGCGGCGATCAGCCGACGGTGGTGATCGGTTCCAGCAGCTTGAGGTGCACGATCGTGCCGCGCTTGACGACGATGTCGCTCTTGAGCGACGTCGCGATCACGAAGCCCGCGCCGGCCCCGACGATCCCGCCGTGCTTCACGCCGCGCCTCTTGCCGAGCATGTGGCCGGCGACCGCCGCGCCGATCACCAGCCCCGCGTCGCGCAGGTGGTGCTTGCGCGGCTCGAGCTCTTTGAGCGACGTGATCTGCGCGTCGATCGCTGCCGTGGTGCCGTCGGCCATCACCACGTCGTCGAGGATCAGGTTCAGCGTCGCGGCGTGATCGCGCCGCGCCGCGGACACGTGCTCGACGTGGCCTTCGACCTTCGCGCCCTTGAGCGCGGGCGGCGCCTTGTGGAAGAACCCGTCGTGCACCGTCAGCGTGAACGTGTCGCCGTCTCGCAGACGCTTCGTGTTGAGCTCCTGATCGAGACGTGCCTCGAACTGCGCGCCGGCGGGCGCGAACGCGGACTGGGCGAGGACGGGGGCGGCCAGCGCGAGCAGCGCGGCGACCGTGAGGATGGCGAACCGGCGCATGCGCCCCAGATACCGGGCCCGCCGCCCAACGTCCTCGCGGGTCCGGCCGGCCGTTATCTCACGGGCGCGTCTGAGCGGTCATCACGTCCTTGAAGTGTGCCAGCTCCGCGGCGGTGATCGTGCTCTTGAGAACGATCACTTCCTCCTGACCGACCATCCAGCGCACCGCGCCGAGCCCCTTCGTCTGACCGAAGTGCATCGAGAATTTGCTTTGCGGCGCCGGCGCGGTGCCCGGCGCGACCGATTTCGGATTCGCCAAGATCACGAACAGCAAGTGGTTCGAGCGCCGCGACGCGCCGGGCAGATTGTAGGCGATCTGCATCGCGCCCGGCCCCATGACCATGAGCCCCTCGGCAGTCGTACCTTCCGGCAGACCCTTGGGCAAGATCACGGGGAAGTTCATCGCCCGAGCGGCTTTCTGAATGTCTTGCTCTTTCGGATCCCGCACCGGGCGCCACGAGCCGCCCGTCCCGTCGAAATAGAGATTCGCCGTCCCCGACGGATCGAGCGAGATCTGCACGTGGCCGAAGATCTCCGCGGCGGCGGCGACCGCGACGATCGATACGCTCGCGAGCGCTGCGGCGAGAACGCCGCGCCGCCTCCGGCCTGCACGTGCGCTCGGCCGGTCGTGCGCTGCGCGGCGGATCGCGTCGAGCGGAATCGCCGGCACCGCGATCGCAGCGCGCGCGGTCTTGCATGAAACCTCGAAGTCAGATCGCATTGATTCGTGCCTCGCCGGAAGAGTGTGAGGAGCGTTCGCCGTAGTCGCCGAGAATCGGCCGCAAGCGCTGTCGCGCTATCATGAGCCGGAAGCGCACGGTGCCTTCCGGTATCCCTAAGACCGACGCGATCTCGGGGCTCGAGAGATCCTCGAAGTAGCGCAGCACGACCACTTCACGCAGCTTGCGGCCTAACCCCGACAGTGCGCGCCCGACGTCGATCGGCGCGGTTTGGTCGTGCGCGCTCGCCGCTGCATCCGGCACCGGTTCCGGCCGCAAACGCCGGCGTTTGAGCCCGGCCGCTTCCCGCACCACGATGCGGTAGAACCACGTGCGGAACGCGGCGCTGGTGCGCAGCGACGCGAGCGTGCGGTACACGATGATGCACGCTTCTTGCGCCGCGTCTTCGGCCGGCTGGTCTTCGCCCAGGATGGCGCGCGCAAGCCGGTACGCATCCGGCCATACCATGCGCAAGAGCACTTCGATCTCGTCTTGGCCGCCGGTTCTGGCGGCATCGACGAGCTCGGCGGGTACCGGGGTCGCCATCGGGTCCTCCGTGCTGGAGCATTCGCGTCTACCCTACAGAGCTCCCGAGAGGTCCGCTCCGTTTGCTGCCGGCGAAAAAACCGCCGCATGAACGGCCTGGCCGCTCGCGAACGCATGGCGGCGTGAAGATCCTGGTCGTCGAGGACGACGTGCGGCTGGCGGAGGTCATCCGGCGCGGTCTGACCGAGAGCGGGCACGTCGTCGACGTGGAGCACGACGGCGCAGGCGGCGAGCTGACGGCGCTGGGCGGCGAGTACGACGCGCTCATCCTCGACGTGATGCTGCCGCGCAAGGACGGCTTCACGGTGGCGCGCGCGCTGCGCGCCCGCGACGTGCAGACGCCGATCCTGATGCTCACCTCGCGCGACACCGTGGACGACACGATCCGGGGGCTCGACGCGGGCGCCGACGACTACCTGCGCAAGCCGTTCGTGTTCGGCGAGCTCGACGCGCGCCTGCGCTCGATCACGCGCCGCTCGCCGGCGCCGGTCCACGACGAGCTGCGCGCGGGCGATCTCGTGATGGACCTCGCGACGCGCCGGGTGCGCCGCGGCGACGCGCCCGTCGAGCTCACCGCGCGCGAGACCGCCTTCCTGGAATATCTGATGCGCAACGCCGGGCTGCTGCTCACCCGGCCGATGATCGAGGCGGCGCTGTGGGAGCGCGACCGCGAGACGGCGTCGAACCTGATCGAAGTGTACGTGCGGCGGCTGCGCGCGAAGCTGTCGCCCAACCGGGAGCCGCCGCTGATCCACACCGTGCGCGGCGCGGGCTACCGCTTCAGCGCCGATGCTCAATCCTAGCACGCTGCACGGGCGGCTCGCGCTCGCGTACGCGGCCGCGCTCGTCGTCGCGCTCGTCGCGTTCGCGGCGCTTGCGCTCGCCGTGCTCGACGGCGCGCAGCGGCGCGCGCTCGACGCACAGCTCGCCACGACGGCGCGCGCCGTGCGCGCGCTGATCGACTCGAGCGGATCGTCGATCGTGCTCGAGCCGAGCGACCGCGCCGCGTTCGGCAGCATCGTCGGCGCGAAGGCGAACAGTGCGATCTATCGTGCCGACCACAGCGTCGCGATCAGCTCCACGTATGCGATCCCGCCGCCGATCAGCCTGCAGGCGGACGCATCGTTGGCGCCGCGGTACGACACCGTCGAGGCCGGCGGCGAGGAGCTGCGGGTGTTCACCGAGCCGATCGAGCGGCGCGGCACGTGGCTCGGCGCGATCGCCGTCTGGCGCGACGCCGACTCGATCGCCGCGCTCGACCGCAGCGTCGCGCTCGCGTTCGCGTTCGCGATCCCCGTGCTCGCAGTACTGGCCGCGCTCGCCGGCGGCGCGATCGCACGCCGCGGGCTCGCCCCGCTCGACCGCATCGCGAGCTTGGCATCGGAGATCGAAGCGCACGATCTCTCGGAACGCCTCGATCTCCCGCCGCGCGCCGACGAGCTGGGACGCCTCGCGGCCACGTTCGACCGCATGCTGGACCGCTTGCAGCGCGCGTTCGACCGCGAGCGCCGCTTCACGGGCGACGCGTCGCACGAGCTGCGCGCGCCGCTGTCCGTGATCCGCGCGGAAGCCGACCTCGCGCTGCGCAAGGACCGCACGCCCGAGGAATACCGCCGCGCGCTCGCGACGATTGCGTCCGAAGCCGACGCGCTCGAAGCGCTGTCGCGCGACCTGCTCACCGTCGCGCGCGCCGACGCGAACGGAACGCCTGCGGAACGCACGGCGGTCGATCTCGGCGCCGTCGCGGCGGAGGCGGTGCAGCGGCTCGGCGTGCTCGCGGCGGAGCGCAGCGTGCGCATCGACGCGCAGACCGCGACGAACGCGATCGTGCTCGCCGAGCGCGACGGCCTCGAACGCGCCGTGATCACGGTGCTGCACAACGCGATCAAGTATGCGGCCGCCGGCGGCACCGTCGAGGTGCGCGTCGCGCGCGACGGCGACGCCGTGGAATTATGCGTCAGCGACGACGGCCGCGGTTTTTCGGAGGAAGGCTTGCAGCGCGCGTTCGACCGGTTCTGGCGCGACGACGAAGCGCGCGCCCTGCCGGGCAGCGGCCTCGGGCTCGCGATCGCAAAAGCCGCTGTGGAACGGTACGGCGGCACGATCACGATCGCGAACGGCGCCGGCGGAGGCGCCGTGGTTCGCGTGCGGTTCCCGGCTCAGCCGCCGTTGGGCGCGAGCAGCTGATACGAGCCCTGCGACGCGACGCGCTCGCCGGGACGCAATCCCGATGCGACGAGCGCCGTCTTGTCGTCGCTGCCGCGCACGGTGACGGTGCGCGAGCGCGAAGCTGCCGTCGGCTTTCTGCACGAACACGACGGTCTGGCCGGTCTGCGGGTCCTGCACGATCGCGCTGCTCGGCACGAGCAGGCCGGTGCGATGATCCACCACGATCGTCGCGGTCACGGCGTCACCCGGCACGGCGTCGATCACCGCGCCGCTCACCGTGACCGTGGACGACTGCGTGGTGGGGTCGATCGCGGGCACGACGGCGCTCACGCGGCCGCGCGCGCCTTGGCGCGACGTCGTGTCCAGCGTGACGGCGTCGCCGACGCGGATGCGGTGCGCGGTATCGGCCGGCACGCTGAGCGTGATCGCGTCCGCCGCGCCGGGGCCGATCTCGATGACCGGCGCGGTCGGATCGACCGCTTCGCCGGGATGCTTGAGGATCGCGATGACGATGCCGTCGTCCGGCGCGCGCAGGATGCCGTTGTCGAACGCGATGCGCGCGGCGGCGAGGCGCGCCGCGGCCGAACCGCTCTGCGCGCCGAGCACGCTGGTCTGCGCCTGCGCGGTCTTGAGATCGTTCTGCGCCTGCGCGTAGTCGGCGCTCGCCTGGCGCAGTGACGCAGCGAACGTGGAGCCGGCCGCCGCGACCTTCGCTTCTTGCGCGCGCAGATCGGCTTGGTCGACGGCGAGCTGGTTCTGCGCCGCCTGCAGATCTTTCGCGGCGATCACGCCGCCCGCGAGCAGCGTGCGCTGGCGCGCAACCGCCGCTTCGTCGGCCTGCACCTTGAGCTGCGCTTGCCGCAGCGTCTGCTGCGCGGAGATCTGATCGCTCTGCGCCGCGGGGCCGCCGGCCTGCAGCGTCCGGAGCTTCGCCGCCGCGAGCGCGAGCTTCGCCTGCGCGCTGCGCACCGCCGCAGCCGGCACGCTGCCGCCGCCGTACGACCCCGCAGCGGCCGCGGCATCGTTGCCGGCTTGATCGACGGCCGCGCCGAGCGAGGCGCGGTCGAGCTCCGCGAGCGTGGTGCCCGCAGTCACGCGCTGTCCGACGCGCACGTCGACGGCGCGCAAAATCCCGGGCTGCGCGAACGCGACCTTCGCGCTGCTGCCGGCGGGCGGGCCGATGCGGCCTTGCGCGACGACGCGGTGCGCGAAGTCGCCGACGCGCACGGTCGCGATACCCACGCTGGGCGCGGGCGACGCGGCGGCCGTCGTCGGCGCACCGCGATGTGCGAGCACCCAGCCGAGCCCGGCCAGCACGGCGATCACCACGGCGATCGTGATGACGGCGTTACGGCGGTTCGCGGTGATCTGCACCACCGTGCGGTTCACGGCCTCGTTCACGGTCCGACTCCCAACTCCAAGGTGGCGCGCGCCTTGAGCTCGTCGTAGACCGACGACAGCTCGTCGACGAGCGCCTGCGTGTACGTGTCGCGCGCGTTGGCGAGCTCCAAGCTCGACGACGCCCCGTTGCGATAGCCCAGATCGGTCGCCTGCAGCTCGTTGAACGCTTCCTGGCGCGCCTGCGCGGATGCGGCGGTCGCGCGCTGCGCCGCGCCGAGGTTGCGCGCGGCCGCGGCGACGTCGAGCGCGATCTGGCGCTCCTGCGCCTGCGCCTTGGCGACGTCTTGCGCGACGATCGCGGTCTTCTGCGCGACCTGCGAGCGCGCGCTGCCGTTCAGCGGGATGCCGAGCGTGACGTTGAGCGTCGGGCCTTGGATGCGCACGCCGCCGTCGACGCCCTTCTCGTAGCCTGCGCCGACGGTGATCGCGGGAAACGCGCCGCGCCGCGCGGCGGCGGCCGCGGCCTGCGCGGCGGCGGTCGTCTCGTGTGCCGCGCGCACGTCGGCGCGGTTCGCGAGCGCGCGCGCGACGGCGTCGGCAGGCGCGATGTCGCTCGCGGCGGGCAGCGGCTGATCGACGGTGCGGTCGAGCGGCGACGCCTTCGCGTTCGCTTCGACGGCGAGCGCTTCGGTGGCGTTCTGGTCGGCGGCGCGCGCCGTCTCGGCGGCCGCGGTGGCGCGCGCGACGGCGACGTTGGCGCGCACGACGTCCAGCCGCGGCGCGTCGCCCGCGCGCACGCGGACCGTCGCGGCGTCGCGCTGCTGCTGCGCCGTGCGCAGCGCGGTGTCGCGCGCCTGCGCGATCGCGCGGGCCTTGAGCGCGTCGTAGTAGAGGCCGATCACCTTCACCCGCTCGGTGCGCTGCGCCGCAACGAGCGACGCCTGCGCGCTGCGCAACGTGGCCGCGGCGCTCGCGACGAGCGGCGAGTACGACAACAGATCGCCGACCGTCGTCTGCACGCCGACGGTGGTGAGGCGCTGGCTGATCGTCTCGTTGTTCGCACCGCCCTGCGGCGCCTCGGCGTAGCTCCCGGTGATGCTCGGCCCGAGCGCACCGCGCGCGCCGGAGAGCGCGGCGGCGTTCTCGCGCACGACCGCGGCGGCGAGCGTGACGTCGGGCGACGTCGCGAGCGCCGCGGACTGCGCTTGCGAGAGCGAGAGATCGGCGAACGCGATCGGCCGCGGTGCGTTCGGCGCCGTGGCTGCCGGCGCATTCGCCGGCGCGGGCGCTGTGGCCGGGCGCGCGGGGTTCTGCGCGCGCGCGACGACCGGCGTGAAAGCGACCACGAGCGCAAGCACTGCTGCCGCGGTTCTCATGCGGCCACCCGCCGGGCGGCGATCGACGCGGGCGGCTTCGCGCCGATGAACGCGGCGTACAGCGCGGGGATCACGAGCAGCGTGAAGATCGTCGCGGTCGAGAGACCGCCGATGACGGCGATCGCGAGCGGCCGTTCCATCTCCGAGCCTTGCCCGATGCCGAGCGCAAGCGGCACGAGGCCGCCGATCGCGGCGAGCGTCGTCATCACGATCGGGCGCAGGCGCGTCTTGCCCGCGGCGACGAGCGCGTCTTCGATGCCGTCGCCGGCACGCACGCGCTTGTTCGCGACGTCGATGAGCAGGATGCCGTTCTTGACGACGACGCCGACGAGCAGCAGCAGCCCCATGAACGACGACACGTTGAACGGCGTGCCCGTGACGAACAGCGCGATCGCGACGCCGATGAGCGCGAGCGGGATCGCGGTGAGGATCACGAGCGGCAGCCGGTACGAGCGGAACGTCGCGAGCATCACCGCGAACACGAGGGCGACGGCGATCGCGATGACGGTGAGAAACTCCGCGAACGACTGCTTCTGCGTCGCCGCCTGGCCGCCGATCTCGGCGCTGTAACCCGGCGGAAACGCCGTCGTCTTCAGCACCTGCCCGATGCCCGCGGTCACCGCCGACAGGTTCGCGCCGGAGATGTTCGCGGTCACGCGCACCACGGACTGGCCGTTGATCGCGTTGATGTCGGTCTGCAGCCGCACGGCGTTGATGCTCGCCACGTCGCCGAGCGACGTGGTCGCGCCCTTCGCGAACAGCGGCGTGGAGCCGAAGTTCTCGTTCGACGTGGTGTTGCCGGGCGTGGCCAGGGTCACGCGCACCGGGATCAGGCTGTGCGTGCCGGCCACGTTCGTCGCGACGGTGCCTTGCGTGAGCGCCGACACGGCGTCGCCGACGTCGGACGTCGTGATGCCGAGCGCCGCGATGCGGCTGCCGCGCGGCGCGATGCGCAGCGACGGGCTGTCGTACACCACGCCGTTGTTCGCGTCGACGATGCCGGGGATCTTCGCGATCTTGTCCTTCACCGTGTTCGCGAGCGTGATGAGCTGCTGCTGATCGGTGCCGTGGATCAGCACCTCGATCGGCGTCGGCGTTCCGGAGAGCCCGTTGATGAGGTCTTCGAGGATCTGGTGGAAGTCGTACAGCGACGCCGGGATGGTGCCGGTGAGCGCGTCGCGCATGCGGTTGCTCACGTCGTCCCAGCTCGCGCGCTGCTTCTGCGGCTTGAGCCGCACGCGCAGCAGGCCTTGGTTCGTCTGCGTCGGCGAGAAGCCGTTGGAGTCGACGCCGGTGAGCCGGCCCACGGCCTCCACCGCGGGATCGGCCGCAATGATCTTCTCCATCGTCGTCGCGGCGGCGTCGCTCGCGGGCAAGCTGGTGCCGACCGGCATCGTGTACGCGATCTCGAACTGGCCTTCGTCCATCTTCGGCAGAAAGTCGCTGGGCAGCCGCGACAGCAGCAGCACGGTGACGACGAGCACGCACGCGGCGCCGGCGTAGACCGCGGCGCGGTGGCCGAGCGTCCAGCGCAGCACGGGCTCGTAGCGGTCGAGCACCGTCGCGATCGCGTCCGGCTTGCGCGGCCCGGCGTCGCGGTGCTCGCCGCGCAGCAGCGAGCGCGCGATGATCGGCGCGAGCAGCAGCGCGAGCCCCAGCGACACGATCAGCGACGCCGCCAGCGTGAACGCCAGCGCGCGGAAGAAGAATCCTGTCACGCCCGTCAGCAGCGCGAGCGGCACGAACACGACGACCGTCGTCGCGGTCGACGCGACCATCGCTGAGCCGAGCTGCGTCATCGCGCGGGTGATCGTGTCGTCCATCGGCTCGTTCGGCGACTCGCGCCGGTTGCGCTCGATGTTCTCGATCACGACGATCGCGTCGTCGATGATCAGCCCGACCGCGACGGCGAGCCCGCCGACGCTCATCAGGTTGAGCGTGAAGCCGGCCTGCTGCAGCGCGAAGATTGCGATCGCCATCGCGAGCGGGATGACCGCCGCGGCGACGAGCGTCAGCCGCAGGCTGCGCAAAAATCCGTAGATCACCAGGATCGCGAGCAGCGCGCCGATCAGGATCGCGTCGCGCAGCGCCTTCTGCGACTCGACGATCAGCGTCGTCTGGTCCCAGAACAAATTCACGTGCACGTCGGAGGGCAGGCGCTTTGCGGCGACGTCGAGCTTCGCCTTGAGGTCGTTCGCCATGCTCACGGTATCCGCGCCGGGCAGGCCGTACGCATTGAGGATCACCGCGTGCTGCGCGTCGTACGACGTCTGCGCGGTGACGGGCGACACGCCGAGGCGCACCGTGCCGATGCTGGACAGCGGCACCGCGCCGTTGTTTTTCGTGGGCACCGTCACCCGCTCGAGCGACGCGACGTCGTGCAGCGACGCGTCGACGATCACGGCGTAGCGCTGGTAGTTCCGCTGCGCGACGCCCACCGCTTGCACGTTGTTCGCGTCGGCGAGCGCCTTGGTGATGTCCGCCGCGCCGATGCCTTGCGCGGCGAGCGCCGTGGGATCGAGGTCGACGTGAAACTCCGTCGCGGGGCCGCCGGTCACCGCGAGCCGTCCCATCCCTTGCACGCCGTACAGCTGCGGCACGAGCGTCGTCAGCGCGAGGTCGCGCACGACCGCCTGCGACAGCGTCGGCGACGTCAGCGCGTACGACACGACGGGCTCGCTGTTCGGGTTGACGACCACCGCGACGACGTTCTTCGCCGCGGGGATGCTCGCGCGCACTTCGCCGATCGCCTGGTTGACGTACTGCAAGTCGGCGCGCGGATCGGTCTTCGAATCGAACGCGACGATCAGCTCGGCGGAGCCCTGACTCGAGTTCGAGTTGACCGACGTCACGGAAGGCAGCGATTGCAGCGCCTGCTCCAGCGGCCGCGTCACCGCGATGCGCACTTGATCGGGCGGCAGGTCGCCCGCTTCCGCGACGACGTCGATCCGCGAGAACGACATCGTCGGAAAGATGCTCTGCGGTGTCGTGAGGTACGCCCGAACGCCCAGCAGCGCGAGGACCGCGACGGCGAAGACGATGACCTTATCGTTTCGCAACGCGAAGCGAGCGAGGGACAGCGGACGATCTCCTATGAATATGCGGGTAGAGCGATCATGCTAGCGGCCGTAGCTGAATGCTCGCTGAACACGCTACGCCGCAGAACCGTGTACCCGCGCATTCTCATGCGCCGCTAACCGAGGACCCGCCAACCCGTCCTCAGCCGATATCAGCCGAGGTAGAGCCCCTCGAACATCGCGTCGGTCGCATACGCGAACCCGACCATTGTCGCATGCACCACGACGTCACCGGGACCGAACCGCTGGACGCCGTCACGCGCATGCGCGACAACGGTCCGCCGCGGCGGATCGACGACGAACACGACACGCGTGCCGGCAGCGAGATACGCGCCGATCTTCCACGCGAGATGGCGCTCGGACTCGCCGGCGGAGAGAATCTCGACAGCGATCTCCGGCGCACGCGGCGGCGCTTCCGCGGCCGCGGGTCCCAGCGCGTCGAGGGACTCGCGCGAAAGATACGCCACGTCCGGCACGAGCGATGCGAACGAATGGCCCGGCGCCCGAAATTCGTGCCGCCACTCGTGGATCGTCCTGCCCCGGTCGCCGGCCCACGCGCGCAGTGCCAGCGTCCAGCGCAGTTCGAGTTCCTGATGCCGCCACTTCGGGCTCATCTTCTGCACCAGACGGCCGTCGATGAGTTCCGTCGCGGGTTCGGTCTCGGGGATTTCCATCGGGGCCAACATGTCGTACTCCTCACGCCAATCTATCACTGCGTGAGGGTGCCGCGTCAAGGGGCGGGCTGAATTATCCGCTGGCTCTCGCTTCGCGCTTCGTCACGCGCCAGACGTTTCGGACTTCTTTGATCGCTTGGAGCTTGCGCAGCAGGGTGTGCAGGTGCTCGATGTTCGTGATCTGCACCGTCAGCGAGATCAGCGCCATGTCGCGCTTCGTGCCCGCTTTGACCGAGCTGATCGCCGTCTTCAGGCCGGCCGCCACGCCGAGCACGTCCTGCAGCAGGCCGCTGCGATCCGTCGCTTCGATCTCGATGTCGACCGCGTGCGTGAGCGACGACTGGTCGAGCCATTCCGCTTCGAGGATGCGCTCCGGCGCGGCGTTCATGTACGCCGTGTTGGGGCAGTCCGCACGGTGCACCGACACGCCGCGGCCGATCGTCACGAAGCCCATGATCGGGTCACCCGGGACGGGACTGCAGCACTTCGATAACCGGACGAGCACGTCGTCGACGCCCGCGATGCGGATGCCGCTCGCATTGCGCGCGACGCGGCGCGCCGTCGACGGCCGCGGCAGCGGGATCGCGACGACGTTGTCGGCCTTGGACTCCTCGCGCAGGCGCTGCACGACGTTGTTCGCCGTCACGTCGCCGAAACCGATCGCCGCGAACAGATCCGTCGGGTTGACGTAGTTCAGCTTCTGCGCAACCTTCTCGATCGCGTCGCCGCGCGCGACGTCCAGCCGCAAGCCCGCGCGCGCGAGCTCCGCCTCGACGGCCTCCTGGCCGCGCAGCGTGTTCTCTTCCTTCTTCTCCTTGCGGAACCACTGCTTGATCTTGTGCTTCGCGCCGCTCGTCTTGACGATGGTGAGCCAGTCGAGCGACGGGCGCGACGACTTGTTCGTGAGCACCTCGACGATGTCGCCGTTTTTGATGTGCGAGTCCAGCGGGACGATCTTGCCGTTCACCTTCGCGCCGACGCAGTGGTGGCCCACGTCGGTGTGCACCTGGTACGCGAAGTCCAGCGGTGTCGCCGTCGCCGGCATCGAGAACACGTCGCCCTTGGGCGAGAAGATGAACACCTGCGTGTCGAACAGGTCGAGCTTGAGGTTCTCCATGAACGTGCGCGAGTCGCGCATGTCGTTCTGCCACTCCAGCAGCGAGCGCAGCCAGGTGAGCTTCTCGTCTTTTTTCGGACCTTCTTTGTAGCGCCAGTGCGCCGCGATGCCGTACTCCGACGTGCGGTGCATCTCCCAGGTGCGAATCTGCACTTCGAGCGGATCGCCGCCCGGGCCCACGACCGTGGTGTGCAGCGACTGGTACATGTTCGGCTTGGGCATCGCGATGTAGTCTTTGAAGCGCCCCGGCAGCGGTTTCCACATCGCGTGCACGACGCCCAGCGCACCGTAGCAGTCCTTGACCGACTCGACGATGACACGCACGGCCGTGAGATCGTAGATGGTCGAGAAGTCGCGGCCCTTGAGCATCTTCTTGTGGATCGAGTAGAAGTGCTTGGGGCGCCCGGTGGTGTCGGCGTTCACGCCGACCTTCTCGAACTCCGATTTCAAATCGGTGATGACGTGCGCGACGGCGTCCTCGCGCTCGACGCGCTTCTTCGCAACGCGCTCGGCGATGTCGCGGTACGCATCGGGGTCGAGGTAGCGCAGCGCGAGGTCTTCGAGGTCCCACTTCACGCGCCAGATGCCGAGGCGATGCGCGATCGGCGCGTAGATCTCGATCGTCTCGCGCGCGATCGACTGCTGCTTGGCCTCGGGCAGGCTCGACAGCGTCCGCATGTTGTGCAGGCGGTCGGCCAGCTTGATGATGATGACGCGGATGTCCTTGGCCATCGCCAGGAACATCTTGCGCAGGTTCTCCACCTGCGCGTCTTCTTTGGATTGGTAGGGGATGCGCGTCAGCTTGGTGACGCCGTCGACGAGCGCCGCGATCTCGGTCCCGAACTCCGCGGCGACCTGCTCGTTGGAGATCGCGGTGTCCTCGACCACGTCGTGCAGCAGCGCCGCGGCGATGGTCGCCCGGTCCATCTCGAGGTCGGCCAGGACGTCGGCCACGGCCAGCGGGTGGGCGATGTACGACTCGCCCGACGCCCGGTGCTGCCCCTCGTGCGCCCGGTCGGCGACGTCGTAGACGCGTTCCAGCCAACCCTCGTCCAGCGAGGGATCGTATTGGCGGACCTTGGCGACGAGATCGGCGATGGTCATCAGATGTGAAGCCTTATCTTAGCCAGACCCAGCGCGAAGCGCAAAGGTTGAAGGCGAAGATAACGGCGGCGGACCGAGCGCAGCAACATCACGCCCGGCCCGAATTGTCGTTGCGAGGTCGGACCGGGGGCCCCACGCCATAGGCGTGGGGGGCGCGCAGCCGGGGGCGGAGCGCCTCAATACTTTATAAAGCTGGTCAGCTCCACGTCGGGGAGGGCGGCGCGGCCGTTCAGGGCTTCCAGCTCGATGAGGACGGCGGTGCCCACCACGTGCGCGCCCAGTTTCTGGAGCAAGCGCAAGGTTGCGGCGATCGTGCCCCCGGTCGCCAGGAGGTCGTCCACGACGAGCACCCGGTGGCCGTTGCCGACGGCGTCGGCGTGGATCTCCAGCGTGTTGGTGCCGTACTCCAGCGCGTACTGCTCGCTGTACTTCTCGCCCGGCAGCTTGCCGGGCTTGCGAACCGGCACGAAGCCCGCGCCCAGCGCGTATGCCACCGGCGCGCCAAGCATGTAACCGCGTGCTTCGATGCCGACGACCGCGTCGATGCGCGCGTCGCGAAAGCGCTCGACGAACAGATCGATCGTGGCCTTGAAGCCCTTGGGATCCGCCAGCAGCGGCGTGATGTCGCGGAAAAGGATGCCGGGGATCGGGAAATCGGGGATGGCCCGGATCAGCGATTCGATGGGCTCGTTCACGGCTCGCCCGCTTCGCGCTCGCCCCCACGAGGCCTGCGCCCGAAACGCGCGCGCCTGCGACTCCGCTCACATCTGCCGGGAACCCCGCGGCGGTCGCGACTCGTTGTCCTTGCGTAATCATTCCCCGCCTGGGGAAAACGGGAGACGTTATGAACTCGAAACTGCTGACGGCCGGCGCGCTGGCCGCGACGATGACCTTCGGCGCGGTGGCACCGGCGCTCGCGGACGGCGCGGCGAGCACGCGCAACATCCTCATCGGCGGCGCCGCGGCGGCCGTGCTCATCACGAACTACAACCACAAAGTGCGCCAGAAGCGCGAAGAGAATCGCGAACAGGCGCGGCGCCAATCGTCGTACCGCTCGTACTTCTATCACCGCTACGGCTACTACCCGAGCGAGTCGCAGTACCGCAACTGGTACTACCGCACGTACGGCACGTATCCGTCGAACTGATCTTGCCGGACGGAGACTGACGAGCGAGCCACCCCGCCCGGGGTGGCTTTTCTCTTCGGCAGAAGACGACAGCCTGTGATCGATTTCCAGCGCCATCGCGATCGCATGATCGTCGCGGTCGCGCTCGCCATCGCCCTGCACGAGATCTTCCTCGGTCTCGTGCACAACCAAAGGCCCGCGAACGACACCGAGCGTGACGCGGTGGCGACGCGCATCGTCTTCGAGACCCCGCGCCCCACGCCGCGCCCGCGCCCCACGCCCAAGCCCACCCCCACGCCGCAGCCCACGCAGCCGCCGACGCCGGAGCCGCGCGTCACGCCGCCCCCGCACAGCACGCCCGCGCCGGTGCAGCAGGTCGCGGGCCGCGCGAAGGGACGGCCCGCGAAACGGCGCGGCGGCGGCGCGCACAAGGCGATCGCGAAAGCGTCGCACGGAACGTATGCGAACCCGCACGCGGCGGGTTCCGGCACCGGCACGTCGACGGGCCAAGGCGGCGGCAACGCGCCCGGCGTGGGCGGCGGGCTCGCCGGCAACGGCACGGGCAACGCCGGCAACGGCAACGGCGCGGTCAACGCGAACACGCCGTGCGGGTTCGTGTCCTTCATCCCGCACGGCCCGCCGCGCTACAGCAACGGCACGGCGACCGAGACGGTCCGCGCCACCGTCACCTTCCCCGACGGGCACGCCGAGACGGCGGAGTTTCCGTACAAGTGGGTGTATCCCAACGGCGAGCAGACCGATCCGTGGTCGGACACGAACCTCAAGAAGGACTCGACCTCGCCGACCACCTTGCAGGCGCCGCCGCCGGGAACCGACACCTCGAACTTTCCGCCGTTGATCAAATACATCATCAGCCATTCCGGGCCGGACGGTTACACCGAGCTGGCCCCGTGCCCCGGAAGCCGCGGCTGAACGCGGTCCACGTCGCGGTCGACGCGCACAACCTCGCGCGCGACGACCGCGGGATCGGCCGCTACGCGCGCGCGGTGCTGTCGCGCGCCGTGCACGACGCGCGCTTTCGCTGGACGTTCGTCGTGCGCGATCTCTTTCCGAAGCGCGCGAACGTCGCGGCGGCGCTGAACGCCGACGCGGTCGAGGTGACGCGGCACGTTCCGCGCGACGCCGACGTCGTGTGGTTTCCGTGGAACGGCACGTTCCTGCGCACCGACGTGCCGTCGGTCGCGACCGTGCACGACGCCGCCCCGTTCGCGTTTCCGTCGGCGGACCCGCGCAAGCGCGCGATCGAGCAGAACCCGTTTCTCGCGACCGCGCACTCGGCGCGCCGCATCCTCGTGCAGTCGCGCTTCACCGCCGATGAGGTGGAGCACCGGCTCGGCGTCGCGCCGGAACGCATCGTCGTGACGCCGCTGGCGGTGGACGCGGTCTTCGCGCCCGGCTCGACGGACGGCGTGCCGGCGGAACTGCGCGGGCGGCGCTACGTGCTGCACGTCGGCGCGCACGACGAGCGCAAGAACACCGGCACGCTGGTCGCGGCGTTCGCGCGCGCGTTCCCCGGCGGCGACGTCGCGCTCGCGTTCACGCGCCGGCCGCCGGAGCTGCCCGCGGGCGGCGTCGTGATCGACGCGCCCGACGACGCCACGCTCGCCGCGCTATACCGCGGCGCGGCGCTGGTCGCGCTGCCGTCGACGTACGAGGGCTTCGGCTTCCCGCTGCTCGAGGCGATGGCATGCGGCGCGCCGGTGCTCGCGGCGCGCGCGGGCTCGCTGCCCGAAGTCGGCGGCGACGCGGCGGCGTGGGTGGACGATGCGCACGACGTGGATGCGTGGGCCTGTGCGCTGCGCGCGCTGCTGGCCGATGACGCCGCGCGCGCCGAGCTCGCGGCGCGCGGCCCCGCGCGCGCGGCGACGTTCTCGTGGGAGCGGTGCACCGCGCAGACGCTCGCGGTGCTGAACGAGGTCGCGGCGCTCGCGTGAGGGCGCTGCTCGTCGTGCGGCCCGACGCCGCGGTCAAGCCGGGCGGCGATCTCGTCCATGCCGAGCGCACCGCGACGGCGCTGCGCGCGCTGGGCGCCGACGCCGACGTGGTGCCGGCGCTCGCGCCCGATCCGCGCGGCTACGACGTCGCGCACGTGTTCGGCGTGTTCGAGCCGGCGACGGCGCGCGCGCAGATCGACGCGATCAAAGCGCACGGCGTACCGCTCGCGCTCTCGCCGATTTGGCTCGACCTGCGCGCGTTCTTCGCGACGGCGCCGCTCGTCGAGCGCGCGCTCGCGGCGCGCACGGTGCTCACGGTAGAACGACATCTGACGGTACTCCACCGCCGCGAACCGCGGCTGCCGTGGGAAGGCCGCGTCGCGCGCGACGCCGACCGCCGGCTCGCGGCGCAGCGCGCGCTCGCGCTCGCCGCCGACGTGCTGCTGCCGGCCAGCGAGGTCGAGGCGTACTTGTACGGCGAGCGGCTGCGCATCGCGAACGTGCCGTACGTGGTCGCGCCGCTCGGCGTCGACGACGACGCGTTCGCGGTGGAACGCCCGCGCGCGCGCGCCGGCGTGCTGTGCGCCGGGCGCATCGAATCCAAGAAGAACCAAGCCGCGCTGCTGTACGCGCTGCGCGACGAGGACGTCGACGTCACGCTCGTCGGCGGCGCGTACGACCCGCGCTACCTCGCGCTGTGCCGGCGCTGGGCGACGCCGCGCACGCGCTTCGTCGAGCACGCGCAGCACGACGACGTCGTGCGCATGATGGCCAATGCGGCGGTGCACGCGCACCCGTCGTGGCTGGAGAGCCCGGGCCTTTCGTCGCTCGAAGCGGCGGCGACCGGCGCGCGCATCGTGGTGGGCGACCGCGGCTGCGAGCGCGAGTACTTCGGGCCCGACGTCGACTACGCCGATCCCGCCGATCCTGCGACCATCCGCGCCGCGGTGCTGCGCGCGCTGGAGCGCGGCCCGCGCGACCGCGGCGACGCGCTCGAGCGCCGGCTCGGCGCGCACACGTGGCGGCGCACGGGCGAGGCGACGCTCGAGGCGTACGCGCGCGCGATCGCCGCGCGCCGCTGATGCGCATCCTCGTCGCGGCGGAACGCCTCGGCCACGCGGGCGGGATGGAACGCTATCTCGACGTCGTGCTGCCCGCGCTGGCGTCGCGCGGCGCGACGGTGCACGTCCTCGCGCGCGAGATGGACGCCGCGCCGCCGAACGTCACGGTGCAGCGCGTCGCGTGGTCGGAAGAACACGACGCGCCCGACGACGGCGCGCGCGCGGAGACGGCGCGCGCGCTTGCGGAGTTCGCGCCGGACGTCGCGGTCGCGCACAACGTGATGGACGCCGGCGTCGTCGAAGCGCTGCGCGCCGCGCCGCGCCTCGCGTACCACGTGCACGATCACCGGCCGTTCTGCCCCAACGGCGATCGCGTGTTCCCGCGCACCGGCCGCATCTGCGCGCAGCCGCTCGGATTGCCGTGCGCGGCGCACGCGCTGCTCGACGGCTGCGGCTACGGACCGCGCCTGCGCACGGCGACCTTGATCCGGCGCCGCGAGCGGCTGCGCGACGCGATCGCCGCGGCGGATACCGTCGTCGTCGCGTCGGCGTACATGGCGCAGCGCGCGCACGCGAGCGGCGTGCCCGCCGACAAGCTCGTGCAGATCCCGCTGCCGCTCCCCGACGACGCGTACGCCGCGACGGTGGCTCCGTCGCAGCCCGGCACGGTCGTGTTCGCGGCGCGCGTCGTTCCGCAGAAAGGACTCGCGTCGCTGGTGCGCGCGGTCGGGCTGCTCGTCGCGGAGCGTCGGCCTGCCATTCGTGCGCTCGGCGACGGCCCCGCGCTCGCCGAAGCGCGCGCGGATGCGGCGCGGCTCGGCGTGTCGCTCGACGCGCCGGGCGCCGTGCCGCCGCCGGCGGTGCGCGCCGCGATCGATGCCGCCGCGTTCGTCGTGCTGCCGTCGCAGTGGGCGGAACCGTTCGGCTACGTTGGGATCGAGGCGTTCGCGCGCGGGCGGACCGTCGTCGCGTTCGACACCGGCGGCGTGCGCGCGTGGCTCGACGATCGCGTGAACGGGCTCGCGGCGCCGGCCGGCGACACCGCGGCGTTGTCGGCGGCGATCGACGCGCTGCACACCGACGACGAGCGCCGCGACGCGTTCGGGATCCGCGCGCGGGAAAGCGCCGAACGCTATCGCGCGGCGCGCATCACGGGCGAGCTGCTCAGCGCGTACCGGCCCGGCTGACGTCGCGGCGCACGATCCGGTCGATCGTCCAGCCCTCGCCGTCCCACGCGAGCGTCGCCGTTTCCTCGAAGCGGCGCGCACGGGCCGGCGCACCGCGCTCCTTCGCGCCGATGGCGGCGACGACGACGCGGTCGCCGTACTGGCGCAGCGACACGTCGAGATCACCGAACCCGCTGTACTGCGCGACGAAGCGGTCTTGGCTGATGCTCGCGCGGTAGCGCCGCGACAGCATCGCGTACGCGAACGGCCAGTGCGCGCCTTCGATCTGCTGGTAGAAGCGCTCCATCACCGTACCGAGATCGGGGTTCGCCGGCGCGGGCGCGATACGGTGCGGAGCCGGCGACGCCGACACGCCGGAGACTTCAGCTCGAAGGCGGTGCGGCGCGCAGCCGGCGGCTGCAACCGCGCAGACGAGGGCCGCAACGGCAAGAACCCGATCCGCGCGCATGGCTCGTACTTGCCCGCGCACCGCGCGGAGCCTTGCCGCATACCGCCGAAAAGCGTGCGCATGCGTTCCATCTGCTCTACGATCCTGGCCGCCGCGCTGCTGGTGCTCGGCGCCTGCGCTCCCGCCGCCAGCGACGTCGGGGTCCCGTCCGCGTGCACGCCGTCGGCGAACGACCGGCTCGCGCGCTTGATCGCCGAGCAGCACGCGGGTGCGGTCGACAACGTGATGGTGTGCGGCACGACCATCGGACCGTCGCGCCCGCAGCGCCGCGGCCGCCACGGCGGCCACCAGCTGATCCCGCTGCGCGCGCCGATCGGCGCTGCCGGACAAACGGCGCTCGTCGAGGTGGTCACCAACGACGATCTCGACGGCCGCGTCACGGCGCCGCGCGGCGCGACGGTCTTCGCCTACGGCCAATACTTTCAGACCACCGACCGGCAGCGCCCGTTCGTCGCCGGCGTGCACGACGTGCACTGCGCGACGCACCGCGGCGCGGACAACGGCTGGGTGGTCGTCAACGGGACGAAGTACCCGCAGCGACCCTGCTGATCGCCTGGGCCGCGCCGTGGGCGGCACGCGGCCTAAGACCGAGGGCCGCACCGCGCTGTTGCGAACGGATTCCACGCGCCGGGCAAGAAGGTACGCACCGCCATCGCGTCTCGGGGGACGTCGGCGCTGACGACCTTCGCTAGAGCTTCACTGAAGTCGAGAGGAACACGATGACGACACTGCTCGAACCGCCCACGATCTTCGCCGTCGGCCGACCGCCGCGAACGTTCGAAGGTGACGCGCCCGCGCCGCCCGCCGAGTCCGCGGAAGAGGAGACGAGCGAGGAAGTCCTCGAGGACGAGGAAGAGATCTAGACGCCGGACGCTGCGCGGGCGCGGAGCTCGCGCAGCGTCTCGTTCTCGCGGCGCGCCTCTTCGAGCGCATGCTGCAGCTCGGCGGCGAGCATGCGCTGCTCGACCGCTTCGAGATGGTCGTAGGTCGTCGCCGCCGACTCGACGAGCACGTGCAGCGACGCGCGCTCGAGCGCGTCGAGGCGCTCGCCGTCGCGGCGGGCGCCGAGCAGCAGCACGCCGACGGGCTCGTGGCGCACGAGGATCGGATACGCCACCGCAGGCTTGAGCGCGCGCAGCGCGGCGCCGGGATCCCAAGCGATCTTGTCGACGTCGACCGGCGCTCGTGTCGCGATGAGCTCGAGCGCGAGATCGTCGTTCGCATCGAGCACCGGCAGCACGTCGTCCGGCCAGCCGCGCTGCGCGACCCGCACGTAGCTGCCGTCGACGAGCCGGAAGAGCGCGGTCGACGTCAGCGCGAGCGCTTCGTACGGCTCGCGCGCGAGCGTCTCGTCGAGCGGCGTGCGCTCCGTGACGTGCGCGATGCGGCGCGCGACGCCGCGCAAGCGCTCTTCGGCGACGCGCCGCGCGTGGAAGAACAGCGTCTCGATCAAGGTGTCGATGCGCCGCTGCGACGCGTTCACCCAAAAGCCGAACGCGATCGACACGCACACTTCGACGAACACCGCGAAGCGCGTCTGCGCGAGCTGGTTGCTCAGCGCCCAGTCGATCACGCTGAACGCGGCCACCGGCACCGCCGACAGCAGCGCGTACGCGATCGCGCGCCCGCCGGCGATGCGCACGTCGATCACGCGATGCCGGATCACCGCGTAGGCGACCGCCAGCGGCAGCACGTTGACGAACTGCGCCCAGGTGTCCAGCTCGTCCGGCGCGTTCTTGACATTCTGCGCGATCCAGAACATCGCGTAGCTCACGAGGAAGCTGCCCAAACCGATCGCGACCCACCGCAAGCGGTCACGGTCCTCACCCGACGCGCTTCGGTAGCGCGCCATGAACGAGACCGTCGCGATCGCATAGCTCAGCCACGACGCGACGGTGAACACGCGGTAGAGCGCAGTCCCCAGCTCCGTGACCGTCCCACCGGCGACGAGCGCGAAGAAGTAGTCGAGGATCGCGAAGACGCCGACCGCGATCATCATCTTCTCGACCGGACGCCATGACGGGAGCGGCTCTCCCGTCGGGAACCGCATGCAGAAAATCGCGGCAGTCGCCGGACCGGCGCCGGTCACGATGCACGTCAGCGCGAGGAACAGCGGCTTCCAGAAGAACGGCACGCCGACGACCAGCTCGAGGTTGCCGAGCGGGTGTGCGAGCTCGCCGAACTGCAGGCAGAGCACGAAGAACGCCGCCGTCATGATGCTCGGCCGCAGCAGCACCAGCAACGCGCCCATCAGCACGATCAAGAAGCCGCGCACGAGCTGAGCGATGACCAGCGCGTCGTCGCGGGTCGAGGCCGGGGTGCGGACGGGGATGAGCGACACGATGCGCCGCCGGCCGTCGTGGGTCACCGCGTACGCGGTCGGCCGGCCGGCGACGACGCGGTGGAACAGCTGAAAGACCACCGGCATGTGCTCGGCCTCGACCAGCGCGACGACGTCGCCCTTGACGATCCCCGCCCGTGCCGCAGGCGATCCCGGATCGACCGAGCCGACGGTGTTCACGTCGGCGCCCGGCGCAAGGGTCTCCGTCAAGCCGGCTTTCGTAATGCCGTTCAAGCCGTAGTAGCCGTTGAGCGAGAGCACCGTCGGTACACCATACGCGAGCGCGTACAGGACGCTCAGAACGACCGCGAAGACTCGCAAAGCTCCTCCCGTCGTCACCCCGTGCTGCGGCGATTCGATACCGGCGGCACGCCGCGCCTCCTGCGGCGGCGGGTTCAGCGCAGCAGCGGCACGTCGCTCGGATAGATCGGGCGGTCGATCAGCGCTTCGAGCACCTCCGGGCGCGCGGTCAGCGCGACGTCGCAGAAGCGCGCGAAGGCGTCGCGCTCGGCCTCACCTTCCGCGAAGCGCTCGGTGTCCGCGAGATCCACCTTCGTGCCGACCGGCAGGAAGCGCACGAACCGGCCGTCGTCGTCCTCCCCCAGTTCCACGAGCCCCGCCTCGGCGAAGATGCGCATCGCGACGCCGACCGTCGTGCCGTCGACACGGTCGAAGTCGAGCGCGGACGCGACGTCGGCGTACGTCACGTGCAGCTTGCCGTCGGACGCCATGCGCTTCGTCGCCGCGTAGAGCCGGCGCAGCGTCTCGAGCGTCGGCGCCGCGCGCTCGAGGATGAAGTCGTTGATGCGCCGGTCGAGCTCGCCGAACAGCAGATGGATCGATGCGTCGGCGCCGTCGCGCCCTGCGCGCCCGGCCTGCTGGTTGAACTCGGTAAAGTCGAAGTTGAGATGGTACAGGAAGATGTGGCGCAGGTCGGGCAGGTCGATGCCCTCCCCGAACGCCGACGTCGCGACCACGACGCGAATCGCGCCTTCGCGAAAATACTGCTCAACCTGCGCGCGCTCCGCGGAGCCGACGCCGGCGTGGTAGAACGCGACCCCCTCACCTACCCTCGCGCGCAGCTTCTCCGCAACGCGCGTCGCTTCCGTGCGCGAGTTGCAGTACACGATGGCCTTCTCGCCGTCGCGCACGAAGCGCTCGATGTACGCGAGCTTGTTGGTGGTGCCGCGCGCGTCGACGACGTGCAGGTTGTCCCGCACCGTCGGGTCGATCACCCAGGCGTCGATCCGCAGCGCGGCGCGGATCTTCGCGAACGCCTCGTCGCCCGCGGTGGCGGTGAGGGCCAGCACTTGCGGGCTGCCCAGCGCGGCGATCGCTGCGCCGATGCGCTGGTACGCGGGCCGGTGCGTCGACTCCGACAGATGGTGCGCTTCGTCGACGACGATCAGCGCCGGGTGCGACACCTCGTCGCGAAAGCGGTCGAGGTGGAACTGCACGAACTCCGGCGTCGCGCAGATCACGTCCCACTCGCCGGTTTCCAGCGCGTCGTTGAGCGCGGCGCGCTCGGCCGCGTCGATCGCGCCGTTCGCACGGTGGACGCGAATGCCCAGCGGCACGAGCCGCCGCACGAGCGCTTCGTACTGGTCGTTCGCCAGCGCGCGCAGCGGGTACAGCACGACGGTCTTCGCGTTGCGTTCCAGCGCGCGCACCGCGGCCGGATACTGAAAGCACAGCGACTTGCCGCGCCCCGTACCGAGCACCGCGAGCGTGTTGCGGCCGGCGTCGAGGCGTTCGAGCACGTCGCGCTGCGCGCGCCGCAGCGGCTGCTCGCCGATCAGCGCGCGCAGCACGTCCTCGCGCGTGACCGCGGTGCGCCCGGCGTGCGCGCGCGGCGCGGCGGCGCGCTCGCGCGTGACGTACACGTTGATCCCCCACGACCGCGCGCCGCCGCCCGTGACGGCGGTGACGTGCGCGCTGTAGTGCTCGCCCGCGTCGACGTTGGGCGCCAGCCGCGCGGCGATCGGGCGCTTGAGAAAGCCGAGCTGCAGCGCGCCGTACCACACGCCGATCGCGTTGGGATCGTGCACGTTCTCGGGCTGACGCCGCAGTTCGAGCGCCGCACCGGGCGCGAGCCCCGCAACGACGTCCTGCCGCCCTTCGAAGCTGACGCCGACGACTTTCGTGTTGAACCCCGAGGCCTCACCGATCGTCGCATAGGGATCACGCTCGAGAAACTCCCGCGCATGCGCGTAGAGCTCATCGAGAAAAACCTGCGCTTCTGATTCGACCGGGGTGGCGCCGGATTCGACCCGGGTGGCGCACCCACGATCGGGCACGGTGTTCGTGCCCGTAGGAAACTCCGCCAGAAGCCGCTCGAAGGCGGCTTCCGACGGCTGTGGGCGGCGGAAGCTTCTTCTCCCGCGCCATACGATCTTATGGGATCGTCTTGTGTTCGGGTTCCGGCGCGGGGGCCGGTTTGTCCAGGTCGGAGATGATCTCGCCGTCGGCGCGCGGCTCGTCGTCGCCCAGGTTCAGCGTGATCTCTTCGTGGCCGAGCGTGGCCGCCTCGTCGTGCAAGCCCAATGCTTGCGCGTCGAGCGGGTCGATCTGCTCGATGTGGTCCATCGGATCGACTTCGCCGTCTTCGGGCTGCGGCGGCGTCTGCGGCAATTGCGCGCCGAAGTTGCGGTTCTCGAGCTTCTCGAAGTCGGTCTGCTCCTGGCGCGTGCGCTTGTAGCGCGGCGGCGCCACCGTGCGGCGCGACGCGCCTTGGCGCTCCAGCTCGCGGCGCGCGCGGCGCGCGGCGGCGACCGCCTCGCGGTCGCGCTGCACCGACGCGGCGCTCGCGCCGCCGCGCGCGGCGGCGACGGTCTTCGGCTGGCCCGCGAGCGACGAGCGGCGGAACACGCCGCCGCCGGTGCGCTTGGAGACGCGCTTCTGCATCACCGCGACGAGCGGCGCGGAGAAGAAGATCGAGTGGTAGCCGCCGGAGCAGATGCCCACGAGCAGCGCGAACGCGAAGTTCTGCAGCGACGCGCCGCCGAACGCGAGCAGCGCGACGAGCGTGATGACGACGGTGGCGAGCGTGTTCACCGAGCGCGTCATCGTCTGCAGGATCGACGTGTTCACGATCTCGTCGAACGGCTTGCCGTCCATCAGCTTGACGTTCTCGCGGATCCGGTCGAGGATGACGATCGTATCCATGATCGAGTAGCCGATGACCGTCAGCACCGCGGCGAGGAACGCATCGTCGACGCGCCGCCCGGCGATGCCGTAGATGCCGATCATCATCAGCGAGTCGCGCACGAGCGCGACGACGCAGACCCAGCCGAAGATCAGGTTCCAGCCGAAGCGGAATGCGACGTAGAGGAACTGGATCGAGATCGCGATGACGAGCGCCTTGATCGCGTTGAACAGGTACTCGCGCGACAGCGACGGTCCGACGGTGGACGTCGACGACGCGTCACGGTCCGCTTTCGTGCGCGGGCCGACCGAGTCGAGCGCTTTGCGCAGCGGCGCGGAGTCGTTGCCGAAATCGGTCTGCGTTTCAATGGTCCAACGCTCGCCGACCGGTTCGCCGGCTTTCGACAGCGTATTGACGCGCGCGTCGGTCACGCCGATGGTGGCGAGCGCGGCGACGATCTTCGCCTTGTCGACCGGCTGCGCGTACTTGACCGTGAGATCGGTACCGCCGGTGAACGACAGGCCCAGCCGCAGCGGCGAGCCGTCGTGGATCCAGTGATACGCCATGAAGGCGACGCCGAGCAGGATGACGGCGTACGAGATCGCCGACACGGTGCGGAACCAGCCGACGACGTTCCAGTTGAGACGACGGAAGAACATGTTAGCTGCGAGCCTCCGCCGGAGCGATCGGACCGGCCGGCAGGACGGGGCCGCCGGCACCGTACGCAGCCTTCGACGTCACGAGGTTGTTCTCCACGACCAAGTCCATGAAGAAGCGGGTGATGACGACGGCCGTGAGCAGCGAGAACGCGGTGCCCCAGAACAGCGTGTACGCGAAGCCCTTCACCGTGCCGGTGCCGAGCATGTACAGCACGCCCGCGCCGACGATCGTGGTGAAGTGCGAGTCGAACACGGAGCTGAACGCGCGCTGGAAGCCGATGCGGACCGCGGCGCGCAGCGTCTTCCCGGCCCAGAGCTCTTCTTTCACACGCTCGAAGATCAGGACGTTGGCATCGACCGCCATACCGATCGAGAGCACGAAGCCCGCGATCCCGGGCAGCGTGAGCACGGCGTGCGCCACGGACAGCAGCGCGAGCAGCATGAGGACGTAGATGAACAGCGCGAGGTCCGCGAGGGCGCCCGGCAGGCGGTACATCACGACCATGAAGATCAGCACGAGCGCCAAGCCCACGATCGACGCGCGGAGTGACGCGATCAAGTCTTCCTTGCCGAGCGTCGCTCCGACGTCATCCTTGCTGATGATCGTCAGCGGCACGGGCAGCGCGCCGGCGTTGAGCTCGTTGGCGAGCAGCGCGACTTGGTCTTCCGTGAACGAGCCGTGGATCATACCGTCGGTGGAGATGATCCCTTCGATGGTGGCCGCGCTGACGTACTTCTTGTCGAGGAAGATCGTCAGGAGCTGGCCCATGTGGTCGTGCGTGAGCTCCGCGAACTTCTTCGAGTTCTTGGTGGTGAAGTCGACCTGCGGCTGACCGCCCGGCCCGAAACCGGGATGCGCGCTCTTCAGCTCGGCGCCCGTGTAGACGACCGGCCCGCAGTCCTTGTACGCGCCGTTGGGGTTGTTCGCGTACCCGTTTTTGCTCTTGTCCGCCTCCGCGTGGTCGCGCACGTTGGGCGGGCAAATTTTGAAGTCGAGCACGGCCGCTTCTTTGAGGAGGCGCTCCAGCTCGTCGGCGTTCTTCACCGCGGGGACCTCGACGAGCAGCCGGTTGTTGCCGACCTTCGAGATGACCGGCTCCGACACGCCCAGGTTGTTGACCCGGTTCTGGATCACCAGCTCGACTTGGTTCTGGACCTCCGCCGTGATCTGCGGCACGTCTTTGGTGGTCCCGAGCTCGAGCAGCACGCGAGCGCCGCCCTGAAGGTCGAGACCGAGGTGGATCTTCGTCTGGATCGGGACGATGGCCCAGATACAGAGGCCGACCAAGGTCAACAGTAAGACCGCCTGAAGCGGTCTCTTGAGCTTATTCCACATACCGGATTCCGGGGAAGGGGAGAACTTCCGGATCGTAGCATGGGGGGCGGACAGCGTCAAACGGCGCTGCGGGCGTTCGGGCCGGAGAGGGGCGCAGGGCCGGACGCGTGGAGGGCCCATGGTGACCGACGGCAAGGGGGTCGACGCAGGACTCCTGCAAACGCGCTATCGCCTCACGAAGCAGCGTGCCGCCATCCTGCGCGCCCTCGACGACGGTGCGCACCTCACCGCCGAGGCCATCCACGAGCGCGTCCGCGCCGAGCTGCCGGCCGTCAGCCTCGGTACGATCTACCGCACGCTCGACATCCTGCGCGGGATCGGGCTGGTCCAGACGTTCGCCCACGGCGGCGCCGCGCGCTACGAAGCGGCGCTCGACAAGCACCATCACCTCGTGTGCAGCGCGTGCGGCGAGATCGTGAACGTCCCCGCGCCGCAAGTCGCCGCGGTCGCGATGGCGATCGCGCAGGACAACCGCTACAGCGGGATCGATGCGACCCTCGTCATCATCGGCCGCTGCGCGCGCTGCGCGGGCCTGGCGCGCAACGGCATCGGGCTGGGCTAAGCACCGAGCTCGGGCCGCACGTCGCGGCGCGTCGCGAGGTAGGCTTTCGCGTTGCCGACCTCTTCGTTCAAGGCGTCGACCGTGCGCTCCATCGACGCCAGCGCTTTGATGCGGTAGTCGGCCATGCCGTCGATCGTCGCGCGCACGTTCGCGAATGATTCCTTGAGCTTGTCGACGTCGATCGTCGGAGCCGCGGCACCGGCTTGGATGCGCGCCGCGTTCTGGCGCAGCACCTTGGACGTGGAGAGGATGAGCTCGGACGTCGTGCCGCGCACGGCGTCGATCTGGTCGAGCACGAGCTTCTGGTTGGCGACGGCTTGCGCGACCGCGATCGCGGTGTGCAGCGCGGCAACGGTCGTCGTGGTCGCGCGGTCGACGCCCTTCACGAGCTCGGCGTTGTTGCGCTTGATCAAGTCCAGCGCCATGTAGCCCTGCACGTTGACGGCGAGCTGCGTCGCAATGTCCTGCTGCTTCTGGCGCGCCGCGAACAAGACTTCTTCCTGCAGCGCCCGCGCGCGCTCCGGCTCGCTCGTTTGCAGCGCCTGCACTTCGCGGTCGACCGCGTCGCCGAGCGCGCGCGCCAGATAGCCGTGCTTCTCGAGCTCGCCCATCAGGCCCCACATGTTCGCCTTCTCGGTCTCGATCGCGGCGTTGTCGCGCAGCAGCTCGTCCTTGCCGCGGCGCAAGCTCTCGATGATGGCGTTGAGGTGCGACTGCGACGACTCGTAGCCGCGAAAATAATCGCGCAGCTTGTTGCCGAACGGCAAGACGCCCAGCAGCTTGCGCGCGGAGAACAGGTCGCCTTGGCGCGACGGGTCGAGCTTCTCGACGGTGGCGCGCAGGTCCAGCAGCGTCTTTGCGACGGGCGAACCTTCGCTCAGCGTCGCCATCGCGCGCGTCGGGCGGTCGAGCAGCCGGTTCGCGACGTTCGCGGAGCGCACGATCTCCGCGTTGCCGAGCGCTTCGAGCGCGCGCACGCGCGCCTCGTATTCCGGGCTTTCCGGCGCGAGCGTCGTGAGCTCGCGCGCGAGCGTTTGCGCGTCGGCGTCGAGCTTCGTGCGCTCGTCCGCGGGGACGGGCACCTTGCCGATCGCGTCGGCGACGGCGACTGCTGCGACCGGTTCGGGCGCCGTGAGCATCGGCGGTTGGAGGGTATCGTCGGCCACTAGTCGTCGAGCCCGACTTGGAACGTGAGCGGTACCGTCTTGGGCTCGCCGCGCTTCTCGACCGACGTGCCGATCGCCATGAACTCGATGACGTGCGGGCTCCAGATGTGCGTCTTCTCGACGATCTGCATCCCGACGATGCCGTCGGCGCCGTGCGACTCCGCTTCGGACTGCATGCGGCTCATCGCGAGCTCGCGCGCGTCGTAGATCGCCTCGGTGTAGTTCTTGAGCTCGACGTTGGAGCCCAGCGTGCGCATCTGCTGCATGAAGCCCTGGTGCGCGATGTGGTACACGCAGTTGCCGAGCACGAGCTCGCGCGGCACGTAGCCCGTCGACGTGACGAGCTTGTAGAAGTCCTGGCAGCTGAAGTCGCTCGTGAACGGCTTGTTGTCGCGCGTGCGCCAGCCGCCCGCGTCGCCGGGCGCCTTGACCGCGGTGCCGATCGCCGTGAACTCCAGCGCGTTCTCCGCCCACGCGTAGCCGCCGACCTCCAGCCGCACGCCCACGATCCCGTCCGCGCCGAGCACGTCGGCTTCTTCTTCCATGCGTGTCATCGCGAAGTCGCGCGCCTCGTACATCGCCGCGGTGAGATAGTCCAGTTCCTGGTTCTGGAACAGGTTGCCGTACTGGATGCCGACGTGGTAGATCGAGCTGCCGAGCACGAGCCCCAGCGGCCGCCAACCCATCTGCTCGAGCAGCACGAACTCCGACACCGAAAGGTCGCTGGTGAAGAGCGGCGCGCCGCCCTCGCCGCGCATGCGGCGCAACCGGGAGACCGCGTCGAGCGGCACGCCGCCCTCGGTCGTGCGCACGTCCGATTGCTGCTGGCCGCGCTGCGGCTGGCCGATCCCGAAGAAGCTCATGCGAGCGACATACCGGACCTCCGCCGCGGTGTTGCAGCCTTTCGGCAGGAGGGAGGAATCTCGACCTGCCGAGCGATAGAAGCGCCGCCCGGAGTACCGGGACCAACGCAACCGAGGGGTGATCCATGGCAGACATCGGCAAACCCAACGACGTCCACCCGCTGTACGGCGTGTGGATGAACGGCGTGATCAAGGCGCTGCGCGCCGACATCGAGACCGCGGAGCGCGAGGCGCAGGCAGGTCTCAAGGCCGGCCACCTGAACCCGACCCAGCGAGCTGAGGTCGAACGAGCGCTCAAGGCGCTCGAGCAAGCTGAGCGGGCACTCGGCGTACCGACGTGAACGCGGCCAGCGGTACGCCGGCGAATCGATTCGCGACCGCGAGCGATCGCGCGGCGTACCGCCCGGTGCACGTCGTGTGGGAGATCACGCTGGCGTGCGACCTCAAGTGCGGCCACTGCGGTTCGCGCGCCGGCGCGAAGCGCAAGGGCGAGCTGACGACGGAAGAGTGCCTCGAGATCGTGGCGCGCCTGGCGCAGCTCGGCACGCGCGAGATCTCGCTGATCGGCGGCGAAGCGTATCTGCGCCGCGACTTCCCGCAGATCATCGCCGCGATCGCGGCGGCCGGCATCGAGTGCACGCTGCAGAGCGGCGGCCGCAACCTCACCGAGGAACGCGTCGCCGCGGCGAAAGCCGCGGGCCTGAAGGCCGCGGGAATCTCGATCGACGGCATGCGCGACTGGCACGACGAGCTGCGCGGCGTGCGCGGCTCGTTCGACGCGGCCGTCGCGTCGTTAAAACGTTTGCGCGCGCACGGCATCCCGACCGGCGTGAACACGACGATCTCGAACCGCTCGGTCGACGATCTCGACGCGCTGCTCGACGTGCTGATCGACGCGGGCGTCTCGGCGTGGACGATCGGCATGACGGTGCCGATGGGACGCGCGAGCGAAGGCTGGAAGATGCTGATCCAGCCGCACCGGATGCGCGAGCTGATGCCCAAGCTCGGCGCGCTGAACCGGCGCGCGAGCCGCCACGGCGTGCAAGTGCAGATCGCCAACAACGTCGGCTACTTCGGGCCGTACGAGGCGGAACTGCGCGGCGACGGCAGCGGCGAGATGTACTACAGCGGCTGTCCGGGCGGCCAGAACGTGATGGGCATCGAGGCCGACGGCACGATCAAAGGCTGTCCGTCCCTGCCGACCGACGTGTACGGCGGCGGCAGCGCGCGCGACGTCGATCTGATCGAGATCTGGAACGAGAAGCCGCAGCTCGCGTTCACGCGCGGCGGCGTCAACCACGCCTGGGGATTCTGCGGCACGTGCTACTACAAAGACGTGTGCAAGGCGGGCTGCACGTGGATGGCCGACAGCATCCTGCAGCGCGCGGGCAACAATCCGTACTGCCACCACCGCACCGAGTCGCTCGGGCGCCAAGGGCTGCGTGAGTCGCTGCGCCAGGTCGAAGCCGCACCGGGACGCTCGTTCGACCGCGGCCGTTTCGAGATCGTCGTCGAGACCGAGGCCGGTGACGAGACCGGCGTGGAAGCGCGCGACCTCACGCCGCGCGACGCGCGCGCGAGCACGACCGACCTCGTCGTCTGCTACGGCTGCGACCGGCACGTGTTCGCGGGCACCGCGATCTGCCCGTTCTGCTCGGCCGACGTCGAGGCGGCGCGCGCGCGCCACGCGGCGGCAGTCGAAACCGCGGAGCGCGCGATGGCGACGCTGCGCGAGCACCTGCGCCCGCGCGCGGTGCGCGCACCGGCCGGCGCTATCGCGCCTTGAAGAGCCGCTCGAGCACGTCGCGCGCGCCGCGCTCGCGCTCGACGTACGCGGCGAGGTCGTCGATCAGCGCGCGCGTCCACTCGCCGACGTCGACGGCGACGGTCTTGTTCTTGACGCCGCGCAGGAAGCGCGTGACGGTCGCTTCGATCCCGGGCCGTGTGCGCGTGAGCGCGTAGCGCAGCAGGTCGTCGCGGCGCGGCACGTCCAGCGCGACCTCCTCGACCGGCCCGCGGCCGAGCAGGCCGGTGCGCCGCACGTTCGCGATCGCGGGAAACGCCGCCGACAGGCGCACCGCGGCGCGTTCGATCACCGCGGTCGGATCGGTGCCGGACTCGCCTTCGAGGCGCTCCAGCACGCGCCGCACGAGCACCGCCGGCGCCGCCGCGGCGGGTTCCGCGAGATCCGGCGGCGCGCTCTCGGGCAGCGTGTCGATGGGGCCGAAGCGTTCGGTGAGGAACCGCCCGTTCGCGGCGAGCGCGACCTCGGCGCTCTCCGAAAGCACGGCCAGGCGCTGCGCCGTCGCGCGCTCGAGCAACCGCAGCTGTTCGATCAGCATCGTCTCCGCGGCCGTGTCGCGGCGCGCCGGCGGCACCCCGAGGTATGCGCCGAGCGTGTCGGGCAAATAGCGGCGCTCGGTCTCGCGAAGCGCGTACGCCGCCTCGTCGCTGCCGCCGGCGGCGAGCAGCGCCTCGGCTTGCGCCAGCATGCCCTCGATCCTCGCGACGAGCGCCTCCGCTTGCGCCGGCAACGCGTTCACGCCGCGTCGTACCGCATCGCCGCCGTGATGTTCCACCAGACCTTGCGCCCTCTTACCTTGGCTGTTACCATAGCCGCCTACCAGCTATTTCCCCTGATGCGCTTCGTCCACGAAGCGCATCATCTTGTGCGGAGTTCACGAATGAGCAACGAGGAACAACAGGGTTCGGTCCGGCCATACGGCGACGCGATCGCGAAAGCGGCCCAGCGCGGCGACATCGAGGACATGGAAGCGCACGCGGACGCCGCGCGGCACGCGATCGCAGGCGAGCCCCCGCCCGAGAACGCCAAGGTGAAGTTCGAGAAGGTCGTCGAGCACGAGGTCGCGGCGGTCCGCGGCGCGCTGCACGAGCTCGAAGCGAAGATCGCCGAACTGCGGAAGCACAAGGAGTGACCGCAGCGCGAGAGACGCCGGAGCGCTATCTCTCGCAGCTGGACCGCGCGACGAGCCGTGCCGTGCTCGTCGTGTGGGAGATCACGCTCGCGTGCGATCTGAAGTGCTCGCACTGCGGCTCGCGCGCGGGCACGGCGCGCCGCGACGAGCTGACCACCGCGGAGTGTCTGGACATCGTCGACGAGCTCGTGGCGCTCGGCACGCGCCACGTCGTGCTCATCGGCGGTGAAGCGTACCTCCGCAAAGACTTCGCGCAGATCATCGCGGCGATCACCAAGGCCGGGATGGTCTGCACGATGCAGACCGGCGGGCGCAACCTCACGCCCGAACGCATACGAGCGGCTGTCGATGCGGGGCTGTCGAACTGCGGCATCTCCATCGACGGTTTGCGCGACCTGCACGACGAGCTGCGCGGCGTGCGCGGCTCGTTCGACGCGGCCGTCGCGTCGCTGCACCGGCTGCGCGAGTTCGGCGTGAGCACGAGCGTGAACACGCAGATCGCGCGCGCCGTGCTGGACCAGCTCGACGGCATCCTCGACGTCGTCGTGGAGTCCGGCGCGACGAACTGGCAGCTGCAGCTCACGGTGCCGATGGGCCGCGCGAGCGATCGCCCGGAACGGCTGCTGCAGCCGCACGACCTGCTCGCGGTGATGCCGCAGCTCGCCGGCCTGTACCGCCGCGCCGCGCGGCTCGGCGTGCTGATGCAGATCGGCAACAACATCGGCTACTTCGGCCCGTACGAAGGCGAGCTGCGCGGCTACGGTCTGGAGACGATCCACTACCAGGGCTGCGACGCCGGCGTCGGCGGGATCGGCATCGAAGCCGACGGCAAGATCAAGGGCTGCCCGTCGCTTCCGACGGAAGGCTACACCGGCGGCAACGTGCGCGACATCGATCTCACGTCGATCTACTACGACACGCCGGAGCTGTCGTTCGCGCGCGAGAAGCGCAACGTGCCGCACAGCTTCTGCGGCTCGTGCTACTACGCGGCGGTGTGCCGCGGCGGCTGCACGTGGATGTCGCACAGCCTCTTCAACCGCCCCGGCGACAACCCGTACTGCCACCACCGCGCGCTGGAGCTGCAGCGGCAAGGTTTACGCGAGAGCGTCCGTCAGGTGGAAGCGGCCCCCGGGCTGTCGTTCGACCACGGCGTGTTCGAGATCGCCGTGGAAACGGCCGCCGGCGAGGCAACGGACATTCGCGTACCGGCGGACCTCACGCCGCGCGCCGCGGGCGTCAGCGCAACGGAGCTCGTGGTGTGCTACAGCTGTTTCCGGCACGTGTTCGACGGCACCGTGACGTGCCCGTTCTGCGCCGAAGACGTCGCCGCATCGCGCGCGTCGTATCAGATCGTACTCGGTGAGGCGCGCGACGCGGCGGCGAAGCTGACGTCGCTGCTCAGCGCGCGGTAAGCGCCACGGGCGCTTCGACGACGCCCGCGGGTTCGAGCGCGAGCTCGGGCGGCAATTCGGCGAACGCATAGACAGCCACCGCTGGCGCGGTGCGTTCCAGAAACTCCGCCAGCAGCGGGCGCAGCGGCGCGGTGACGACGAGTGCGTGCGGCGCGCAGGCGTCGTCGGCGGCGTAGTGCGCGATCGTCTCGCGCACGTGGATCGCGGTCGCCGGATCGGGTGCGAGGCCGCCGTCAGGCGACCACATGCGCGCGAGCTCCGCCTCGAACGCCGGCTCCAGAATCAGCGGGCGCAGACGGCGCCCGCCGTCGCGGCGCAGTTGCTGAGGCACGATCGCGCGGCGCACGGCTTCAGCGAGGTCGCGGGGGTCGCGCGTCGTGGCGGCGGCGTCGACGAGCGCTTCGAACACCGCCACCGGATCGCGCGGCCAAGCGCGCTCGCGCAGCAGATATACGAACGCGCGGTGCGCGACGGCCAGCGGCAGCACGTCGCCACCGACGTCCTTCACGACCGACGGCACGAGGCCGCGCAAATGCTCCACCAGCGTCTGGAACTCTTGTCGGCCGAACAGCTCCGCCGCGTGCGCGCGCGCGATCTCCGCGAGGTGCGAGCCGATGATTGAGATCGCATCGAACGTCAGCGCGCCGGCCTGCTGCGCGCGCTCGCGCTCCTCGTTCGCGATCCAGCGCGCGGCGAGGCCGTACACCGGCTCGGTCGTCGGCTCGCCGCCGAGATGGGCGAGCACGTCCGGCGACGCAACGGCGATCAGCCGGTCGAGCCGAACGATTCCTTCGGCGGCGGCGCGGTCGCGCACGCGCAACGCGTACGTGCGCGGATCGCGCAGCGGATCGTCGCGCAGGCGCACGCCCGGGATCACGATGCCTGTCTCCGCTGCCAGCGCGCGCCGCACGTCGGCGACGCGGTCGAGCAGCGTCTCGCAGTTCGGCGGCGCCAGCAATGCGTACAGGTCGGCGCCGACGTCGATCGCGAGCGCGTCGACACCGACCAAGCCGAATGCCGTCTCCGGGCGGCGCACCGCTTCGCGGCGGCGCTGCTCGTGCACCGCGCGCACGTGCGCGTCGACACCGTGCTTCTGCCGTTCGGCGAGCAGCGCGCCGCCGAACGCGACGACGCCGAGCGACGCGAACAGCGGGCCGGGGAACGCAGGTACGAACGCGAGCGCGAACACGAGCACCGCCGCGACGCGCAGCACGTCCGGTCGCGCGACCAGCTGCGCGGCGAGGTCGACGCCCAGCGCGCCGTCGCCCGCGACGCGCGTGACCATCAGGCCCATCGCGGTGGAAATCAGGAACGCGGGCAGCGTGGTGAGCAGCGCGTTGCCGATCGACAAGATCGCGAACGTCTCGATCGCTTCGAGCGGCGCCATGCCGTGGTACGCCGTTCCGACGACCACGCCGCCGAGCAGGTTGAGCGCGACGATGACGAGCGCAGCGATCGCGTCGCCCTTGACGAACTTGCCCGCGCCGTCCATCGCCGCGTAGAAGTCGGCCTCGCGCTGCACGCGGGCGCGCTTGCGGCGCGCGACGTCGGCGTCGAGCAAGCCCGCGTGAAGGTCGGCGTCGATCGCCATCTGCTTGCCGGGCATCGCGTCGAGCGTGAAGCGCGCGCACACCTCGGCGACGCGCTGCGCGCCGCTCGCGATCACCACGAACTGGATGGTGATCAGGATCGCGAACACGATCAGCCCGACGACGACGTTGCCGCGCACGACGAACTGCCCGAACGCGGGGATCAGCGCGCCGACGCCGCCGGGATCGTGCCCTTCGGTGAGGATCAGCCGCGTCGCGCTGACGTCCAGCGCGAGCCGGAACAGCGTCGCGAGCAGCAGCGACGGCGCGAACGCCGAGAACTCCAGCGGTTCCTCGACACGCAGACTGATGAGCAGCACCAGCGCCGAGCCGAAGACGTTGAGCGCGAGCAGCGCGTCGAGCAACGGCGGCGGCAGCGGGACGATGAGGATCGCGACGACGCCGAGCACCGCGACCGCGAACGCGCTGGTGAGCCGCTCCTTCACGTCAGAACGCCCTCGCGCGCAAGCGCGGCGATGACCTGCGCGACCGCCACGTACGTCTCCGGCGGGATCGCGCGACCGCTCTCGCCGTGCGCGAAGAGCAGGCGCGCGAGCGCCACGTCCTCGACGACCGGGATGCGGTACTCGCGCGCGAGCGCTTTCACGCGCAGCGCGGCGTCGTCGAGCGCACGCACGAGGATCTCGGGGACGGGCACGGCCGGGGGCGCATACCGGATCGCGACGGCGACGTGCTCGGGGTTCACGACGACGAACGACGCCTCGCGCGTGCGCCCGATCGCGCCGCGCACCACCGCGCGGTGCGCGCTCTTGCGCCGGCCGCGCACCTGCGGGTCGCCGTCGTTCTCCTTCGCGTCGCGCTTGAGCTCGTCGAACGACATCTTCAGTCCGCGCAGCCAGCGCCGCCGCGCGAGCGCGTAGTCGGCGAGCGCGAAGACGGCGCCGACCGCGAGGGCGGCGATGCACGCGCGCAGCGCGGCCGACGCGACGAGCGACGCCGCGCCCGCCGGCGCGCGCACCGCAGTTCCGGCGCCGACGACGTCGTTCGCGAGCGGCAGCATTGCGAGCAGCGCGGCGGCGAACGCGAGCGCGGCGCGCACGATGCCGACGAGCGCCTCGCCGCCCAGCATCCGCTTCAGGCCGGCGAACGGGTTCAAGCGCTTGAAATCCGGATGCACCCCGGTGACGTGCAGCCCGCCGCTTTGCGCCAGCGCGGCCGCGGTCGCCGCGGATGCGGCCGCGACCGCCGGCACGAGCGCCGCCAGCGCGACAAGCGCCAGCGAGGGCGAGAGAGCGCCCGCGAACGGATGCAACGCCGCGTCGCGCACCGCGCCGAACGCAGCGCCGGCGCCGACGGGGATCGCCGCCGCCGCCGCGAGCGTCGCCGCCGCGAAGGCGGCGAGGCTCGTCAGCTCACCGGAGCGCGCGACGTTGCCGTCGCGCTTCGCGCGGTCGCGCCGGCTCGGCGTCGCGTCGTACCGCTTGTCGCCGGAATCGCTCACCATGGCCGCACGCCACGATCCATGCTCACCATGGAAGCACCATCCACGGCTGCGCGCCGAGCGGCGCCACGAGCCGCAGCGTCGCGAGCGTGACGAGCACCGCGGCGGCGAACGTGGCCGGAAAGGCGAGCGTGAAGCTCGAGAAGCGCGGCACGACGCGCGCGACGGCGGCGAGCACGAGCTGCAGTGACGCGGCCACCGCGATCGCCGGCGCGGCGACGACGAACGCGGCGCGCAGGATCGTCGCCGGCAGCGCGAGCGCGAAGCGCGTCCAAGCGGCGTCGCCGGCGAATGCGCCGGCCGCGACGTGGTCGAACGAGCGCGCGAACGCGCCCACGACGGGGACCCAGCCGTCGAGCAGCATGAACGCCGCGAGAAACGCCGACGACCAGAGCCGCCCGAACGCCTGCGCGCTCGTGACGTTGGCGCCGGGGACGCTTCCGCGCACGCCGAGATAGTCGTCGATCGTGCGGCCGGCGTAGTACGCGCCGTCATACAGCAGCGACGCGCCGAAGCCGATCGCCGCGCCGAGCGCGAAGTCGCCCGCCAGCGCGAACGCGAACGTGACGAGGTCCATCTCACGAACCGGCGCGATGTGCGGCGCGACGGCGAGCGCCAGCGCGAGCGCGAAGCCCGCTCGCACGACGTGCGGCACCGACGGATGCGAGAACGCCGGCGCCCGCGACGCGAGCCCGGCCGCGCGGGCGAACGCGAGCAGCATCGTCTGCGTCATCCGCGGACGAGCAGCGGGATCCGCGCGACGACGTCCGCGAACAGCTGCGCGCACAGCAGCATGCCGAAGCGCCCGCCTACCGCCAGCACGGCACCGACGGCGAGCAGCTTGGGCAGCATCGTCAGCGTCTGTTCCTGCACCTGCGTCGCGGCTTGCACGATCGCGACGGTCGCGCCGATCAGCGTCGCCACGACGAGCACCGGCAGCGTCAGCAGCGCGGTGACGAGCAGCGCATCCCGCAAGAGCCCATCGAATCCGTCCACATCCTGATAATGGCGGACGGATGTTGCCGCTACGTTACGGCGAGATCAGCGTTTGTCGTCGCGCGGCTTCGGCGGCGGTGCCGGCTTCGACATGTCGATCGGCTTACGCCCGATCGACCAGAAGCCCGACATGTAATAACCGTCCGGCCGAACTTCGCCCGGCTTAAGCGGGACGACGCCGTCCGCCTCGGCGATTCGCTGCGCGTACTCCTTGAACAGCTCGGAAAACCCGCCGTGCCCACCCGCGACTCTGTTTCTCATCGCGTTAGTATACCATACTTCCACTAGCTCGAGCGAGCGCGATTACGACGGCCGCCGCGAGCAGCAAGAGAATAGCGAGCACAGCCAAACTCTTCTTCAGAAGACGTATCGTGAGATTGTGCTCGCCTGCGCTGACGAGGTCGATGACGGCAGCCGCGAGCGCATAGTTCGGCCGCTCCATCAGATCTGGTATGACGATCCGTGGCCGCAGACCATCACGCTTACTGGCGTGGACGGAGAAGCCCAACGCGTACGCGATCACACATGCGGACATCGAGACGGAGAGCAGTAGGATCGCGCACGCCGCTTCGGTAGGGGCCAATTCTTTGATCTTGTCGATGGCCAACACCAGCACCGCGACGTTACCGGTGAGAATTGTGGTCAATGCCGTATCGATTGCGTCGATGTTGGCTACGACGCCGTCGTTGAACCGCGCAGCGACGTCGTACGAGAACGATTCGTCGAGATCGTTTGCGAGCTCAGCCGTTTCGTCCGTACCTCTGTGCCGTGCGAGAGAAGAGCCGTCCTCAGCGCGCTGTGCACGTTCGCCAAGGGCGAATGCTATGAGGAGGGGCCCGACGAGGACGATGCTGCGAGGAAGCACGCGGCTATCATCGCTCGGCGGGACGTCCGGGGCGTTACCGCCGCGTGTTCACCATGCGCCGCGCGCCGCCATCAGCGCCGACACGACGGCGCGCGTCGCCGGCGAGCGGTTCAAGGTATAGAAGTGCACGCCCGGCGCCCCGCGCGCGAGCAGGTCCGCGACTTGCAGCGTCATGTAGGCGACGCCGAGGTCGACGATCGCGTTGGGGTCGTCGCGGCGCGCTTCCAGCTCGGCGCGCAGGCTGGGCGGGATGGTCGCGCCGCACATGCGCGTGAAACGGTCGATCTGCTCGTAGTTCGTGATCGGCATGATGCCGGGCAGGATCGGCACGGTGATCCCCCAGCGGCGCGCCCGGTCCACGAACTCGAAGTACCGCGCGTTGTCGAAGAACAGCTGCGACACCAGGAACTCCGCCCCCGCGCGCACCTTCGCCGACAACGCGGCGAGGTCGGCGTCGAGGCTCGGCGCCTCGGGATGTTTCTCGGGATAGCACGCGGCGCCCACGCAGAACGGAAACTCCGTCTTCAGCAGCGCGATCAAATCGCTGGCGTGCTGCAGCCCGCCGTCCGCCGCCACGAACGCAGCGGTGCCGCGCGGCGGATCGCCGCGCAGCGCCATGATGTTCTCGATGTCGCAGCGGCGCAGGTCGGCCAGCAGCGCGCGCAGCTCGTTCACGGTCGCGCCGCCGCACGTCACGTGCGCCATGACGTCGAACCCGTCGTCCGCGCGCAGCCGTTTCGCGACCTCGACCGTGCGCACGCGCGTCGAGCCGCCCGCGCCGTACGTGATCGACACGAAGCCCGGATCGAGCGGCTTGAGCGCCCGAATCGTCTCGAGCAGGTTCTGCTCGGCCGCGTCGTCGCGCGGCGGAAAGAACTCGAAGGAATAGAACGGCCGCCGGGTCCCGATCTTCTGCGCGATTCGCACGGGGTGCTGATTCCTCCACGGCGCGCGAAACATCATCTTCTCGCTGTCCACCGTCCGCGTTACCGAAAGCTTTGGACAACGCTGCCGCAGACCAGCGCCCAGCCGTCGACCATGACGAACAGCAGCAGCTTGCAGGGGAGCGAGATCACCGGCGGGCTCAGCATCACCATCCCGAGGCCCATCAGGATCGCCGCGACGGCGAGGTCGATGGCGACGAACGGCAGATAGAGCGCCACCCCGATCGCAAAGGCCGAGCGCAGCTCGCCGACGACGAACGCCGGGATCAGCACGGTGAGCGGCACGTCCTGCGCGGCCTCAGCCTCCGGCCGCCGGGCGACGCGCGCGAACACGGCGAGGTCGCGCGCTTTGGTCTGGCGCACCATGAACGCGCGCAGCGGCCGGCTCGCGCGGTCGAGGAACGCCGACTGCGTCAGCCGCCCCGCCGCGTACGGCCGGATCGCGTCGCGCTGCAGCGCCGCGAACGTCGGCGTCATGACGACGAACGTCAGGACCAGCGCGAGGCCGGTGATCACCGTGTTCGGCGGCAGCGTCGACGCGCCGATCGCCGAGCGCACCAGCGACAGCACGACGACGATGCGCACGAACGACGTCGAGAGCACGAGCACGAAGGGCGCGAGCGAGAGCAGCGTGAGCGCCGCGAGCACGTCGAGCGGCAGCGAGGCGTGGCCGTGGTTCGCGATGCGCAGCAGATCGTCCATGGGACCATCCTGCGCCCCGCCTGCGACGGCGCCGTGGCCGCCGTGTTACGGTTTCTCGATCAGCTCCGTGATGCGGACGCCGAAGTTCTCGTCGATCGCGACGACCTCGCCGCGCGCGACGAGCCGGTCGTTGACGAGCAGATCCACGGGGCCGCCGGCCAGGCGATCGAGCTCGACCACCGAGCCCGTGCCCAGCTTGAGGATGTCGCGGACCAGCATCTTGCACGTGCCGAGCTCGGCCGTCACCTTGAGCGGCACGTTCATCAAGAGGTCGAGATTCTTACCTTGCTCGCTCATCACCGAGAATGGGCTCCCATCGCGACGTCGTGGACGAGGAATGCCGTGCGCGAAGCCACGACGCCAGGGACGCCCGTAGCAAGGCGTCTTCCCCCGAGGTTCAAGGATGCCGGAGCGCCGACCTTGGTGCCCAGCTTGACGAGGTCGCCGGGCCGCAGCCGCACGAACGCCCCGGCGTCGATCGTCCCCTCCGCGAAGACCGCGCGCGCCTCCACGCTGACCGAGTCGAGCGCGCACGCGGGCAGAGCGCCGGACGGCCCGGGATCGGGCAGGTCGCGCACGATCCCGATGCCCAGCGTCAGCGCCACCGGCGCGTGCACGCGCACGTCGAAGTACGCGGCGCACGCCGGGACGTCGTGCGCGCCGACCGCCCGCGACCGCGCGCGGCGCTCTGCACAAAGCGGGTCGAACGCCGCCGCGCACCGCTCGGCGATCCGCTCGAGCGCGTGCAGCTCCAGCGCCGAGCATGCGCCCTCGGGCAGCGGCGGCGCGCCGGGGGCGTCGCGTTCGCCGAACGCGCGCTGCACCAGCCGGCGCGCGTCGCGGTGCGGCAAGACCAGCACGATGTCGGTTTGGCGGCCGCGGGTGAGGAACAGCAGCGCGTCGCGCGCGAGCAGCGACCACGCGTTCGCGTCGAGTGCGGCCGGCTCGCCGATCACGAGCTCGCACGCCTCGCCGAACAGCTCGCGCAGCGTCTCGCGGATGCCGTTCGCGACGACGCACGCCGCTTCGACCGGGATCGACGCGCGCGGCACGAAGCGCAAGCGCCGCACGCGCTGCGACGGTGCGCCGAACGTCGCGTCCAGAATCATGCGAGGCATGACACCCACGTCATTTCACCAGGTCCACGGTGGTCTTCTGCACGCTCGCGCGCGACTTCACCACCGCGCCCATCGCTTCGAACGCACGGTACGCTTCGTCCAGGCGTGCGACGCCCGCGGCGATGTCGATCGTGCCCGCGTCGCGGCTGAACGTCGCGAGCGGCGGGAACGTGCCGTCGGCCGGCGTGCCCAGGTGCGGCACGACACCGGGCGGCGCCGCGACGCGCGCGCCGTCGAGCCGCGCGGGCTGCGTGCCGGCGGGGAAGCGCGCGAGCGCGATGCGGCCGAGCACGACACGCTCCGCGCCGCGCGCTCCCGTGCGCGGGTCGATCGCGGCCCGCGTGTACGCGACGGTGCCGTCGCTCTCGACGCGCGCGTCCGCGCCGCGCCCGAGCGCGCGATCGGTCTCCGGAATCTTCAGCGGCACGGGCACCGTACCGCGCGCGTCACCGCGCGGATACCCGAGCACGTCCGCACCGTCGTGCGCCCGCAGTACGCCGCTCTCCAGCGACAGCGCGCCGTCGCGCTCGTACGCCCGCGAGCCGTCGGCAGCGCGCGTGACGAACCACGCGCCCGGAGGCGGGACGACGCTGAGCGGATCGCTCGACGCCGCGATCTGCGGCGGCGTACGAACGTCGTCATTGAGCGGGACGGAGCCCGCGCGAAACGCGTCGCGCAGGTCCTGCGCGCGCGAGAGGACGCGCTCGTACGCGTCGAGCGGCGATGCGCCTATCATCACGCCACCTCCGCGCGGACGCCGTGGCCGGCGAGCGCGAAGCGCGCGTGCGCGAGCGCGCGCTCGACACGTTCACGCAACGGCGGCGCGCACGCGGCGACGATGCGCGTGCGGCCGGCGCAGCTGTGCACGATCACGTGCACGCTGCGGCTGCGGCCCTGGACGGCGAACGGCAGCGGCGCGCCGCGCGGCAGCCTTCGCGCGGGCGTGCGCTCGGGACCCGGCGGGAGCTCGGTTTTCGGCGCGCGCCGCTCAGCCGCAGGGGCCTCGCCGACATGGCGCGCGACCGCTTTGCGCAGGGCGTCACACGCGCCGCGCGCGCCGCCGGTCGGGCTACCCTGCGGGGCATGATTCGCGCGACCTCCGCGCTGGACTCGCTCGCGCACGCCGCGGGAGACGGTGGGGGCGCACGCGGCGACGCGCGCGGGCGGCAGCCGTTCGGCGAGGTGAAGCGCGCTGTACCAGGCTTGCGAGAGCGCACGGCGGTCGGTGCCGGCGAATTGCGTCGCGACGACCGCGACGCCGGTGGTGTGTTGCATGTTCGATCGATGCCTCCGCCCCGAACATACATGCGCGAAACGGCGAGCGCATGGCGAAGTTGTTGCCGACCGATGCCCGAGACGTCGAGCAGCAAGTAGCCGCTCACCGTAGAATAGTAGCGCTTGTTTGAACGGACGGGCACGGACGGCCCTTGCGCGAATTCGAACGCCGATGCTCCTGGTGTCATTGTGCAACGTCGGCGACGCGACGACGTCGTCGCTGCTGCTGGTCGATCCGCTATCGTGGACGATCGCGCCCCTCCCCGTAGCGACGGGCGCCGGTGCGACCGGCCTGTGCCAAATCAGTGACGAGATCCTCGTCGCGTACCAGCTCGCCGAGGCATCTGTCGCCGTGCTCGATGCACGTACGCTGGAGGTTCGCCGCGAAGCGCCGTTGCCGGGTGCGCTCGACGTTCACTCGCTCGTCGCTTGGGGAGACGGCGTCGCCGTCGCGTCGAGCGGTACGGACGAGGTTCTGTGGTACCGATACGACGGGACCGGTTTTTCAGAGCGCACCGTGCTCTGGGCGGCCGGCGCATCAGGCAGCGATACGGTGCACGTCAACGGCCTCACGGCGCACGGCGGCGCGCTCATCTGCTGCGGGTTCGGAGCACGCAGCTCGAAGACCGATCTGTGGTCCGAATCGCAAGCCGGTTTCGTCTACGACGTCGTGAACGAACGCGTTCTGCTCGACGGCCTCGGTCATCCGCACAGCGTCGCATATCTCGGCGACGAGCTTTTTCTGTGCGAGTCGGCGCACAAGCGCTTCCGTTCGCTCGGCCGGCCGATCGCGGAGCTGGACGGCTACACGCGCGGCGTCGCGCCGGTCGACTCCGCGCGCGCGGTCGTCGGGACGAGTCGCGGACGAATCAGATCGCGCAGCAGCCGCCTCTTGCTGAATCCCGCGGATGACGGGATCGGCGCCGGAGACTGCGCGCTCCATGTCGTCGACCTTGAGGGAAATGTTCACCAGAGCGTTTCACTCGCCGACTACGGTCACGAGATCTACGACGTCTTACGGCTGAATTGAGCGTCGAAACTCCAAAATAGCGCCGGCCCGCGACCGGTTCATAGGTGCGCCGCGCGGTACCGTCCGTCATCGAAGGCGCTGCCGGGCGCGAGATACATCGCGGAGTTGCCGAGGTCGAACGTCGCGACGAAGTTGCGCAGCACGCCGAGTCCGACGTTCCCCGCGTCGACGCGGTCGGCGAACGCGCCGTTCTTCGCGAGGACGACGTCGACGCTGCGGCGGTACAGGTCGAAGCCGCCGAAGCGAAGGCCGTCGAGCACCGTGCGGTACGTCGCGTTGGCGCCGCCGATGCCGTAGCTCATCGCCGCCGCCGCCGTGAACGGCACGATGCCCGGATGCGCCTCGAGGAACGGGCGGTACAGCAGCATCTCGCTGCTGTTGCCCGTGTCGACGATGAACTGCGCGTCCAGCGTGCTGTTCAGGCGCAGCGTCGTCTCGGCGAGCTCGCGGTCGACGTCGAGGTCGACGTGCGTCCCCTTCGGCACGAACGAGCCGGGCGGCCCGAAGCGCAACGTGTGGTTGGCGAAGTCCATCTCGACGAGCGCGGACGCGAAGAACGGGTAGCCGAGGATGCCGTCGATGCGCAAGCCGCCGCCGAGGTTGCGCGCGAGGTCGAGCGAGGACACGACGGCGTCGTCCATGCCGGCGCCGTCGACTTCCAGCCGCGGCAGCGTCGCGACGGTGAGGCCGCCGCTGCGCGACGCGCCGCGCACTTCCAGCGCGCCGCTGCCGTCGATGCCGGCGGCTTTGAGCACCGCGCTGTCGACGAGGATGGACTGCGCGCCGGTGTCGAGGATGAAGAACCAGTCTTTGTTCGCGATGCGCACGGTGACGCCGACGTGCCCGCCGCGTTCGACGAGCGGGATCGTGTGCACGCGATCCGTCGCGAGCAGCCGCGGCGCGAGCGGCGCGAACGCGGCGGGATCGACCGGCTCGTCGAGCCGCACCGACGTGGTCTGCTGCACGGTGTCGAAGCGGTGATCGCCGTCGGTCACGGTGTTGCGGAACGCGATCTTGCGCCCTTTGACGTCGCGCCAGTCGGCGAAGTCCACGTACGACGGGCCGTCGCCGTCCAGATATTCCAGCCGCAGCGGCAGCCCGCTCGCGGGATCGACCCACAGCGTCTCCGGCTCGCCGCCGGCCGCTTTGACCTCCAGCCGCCACGCCTTGGCGCCGTCGACGTCGCCCCAGCCCGCGAAGCGCGCGAGCTCCGGATGCTTCACGAACTCGCCGGAATCGATCAGATCTTCCGTGAGCGCGCGGCGGCGCAGATAACCGCGCAGCTCGCGCACGTTGCCGTTCGCGTTGCGCACGAACACCCGGTCGTTCAGCCGCAGCGTCGTCTCGTGGCGCGGTCCGAGCTGATCGTCCTCGCGCTGGTTGGTGCCGTCGCGCACGATGCGATACGTCCCGGTCAGCCCTTCGCCGCTCAGCGTCCCTTCGGCCGCGAACGTCTTCACGTCGTCCGCGTGCGTCGCTTTGTCGTACGCGGCGAGGATCGTCGCGACGGGCACGTCCGGATCGCCCGCGCGCTTCGCGGCGGCGGGTGATGCGAACAGCGCCAGCGCGACGCTAAGGGCTGCTGCTGCTGTACTTGTCGAACGAAGCCAGGACGTTTTGCACGTAGCTTTGCGTCTCGGCGTAGGGCGGGACGTCACGGTATTTCTCCACCGCGCCCGGGCCCGCGTTGTACGCGGCGATCGCGAGGCGTTTGTCGCCGCCGAAACGGTCGAGCAGGCCGCGCAGGTAGCGCGCGCCTCCCGCGACGTTCTGCGCCGGGTCGTACGCGTCGCGGACGCCGAGTGACGCCGCGGTCTCGGGCATGAGCTGCATGAGCCCCTGCGCCCCGACCTTCGAGGTCGCGTTCGCATTGAAACCCGACTCGTTCGCGATGACCGCCTTGATGAGCGCGGGATCGATCTGCCACGTCGAGGCGTTCTGCTCGACGAGGGCATCGATCTCCGCCGGCGCGACGGGCGCCGGAGCGCCGCGGCCCGGTGCGTCCGCGCCCCCGGCCTGCAGGCCGAGCGCCGGGTTCGCGGGTCGAAGCGCGGTGGCCAGCGCGTTCGCGAAGCGCGGTGCACCGACGGACGCCGAAACGGCGACCGGTGTCGGCAGCGTGCTTCCCGGTGCTGGGGCACCGGTGATCTCGGCGATCCGGTTCTGGACCGCGGAGATGTCGGCGAAGACGTCCATCATTGGAGGGTATCGGCGAGTCGGAGGAGCTCCGTGAGCGTCTGGTGCGGTGGACACGGCGCGGCCCCCTGGCTGAGAAAGCGCAGCACCGCGCTTTCCTGGGCGACGCAGCGCGCCAGGAACGGATCCGCGGAGCTGAGGCCCAGCGAGCGCGCGTCGCGCGACGCGTCGAGCGCCGCGACGGCAGCTCGCAGCACCCGCGCCGCCGCGAGGTGCGCAGGCGATGCGACCTCGGCCAGCGTGCGGCTCGCGCTGCGGCCGACGTCGATCGCGGGGAACTGACCGGCCCGGGCCATCCGGCCGCTGAGGACGACGTGGCCGTCCAGGGCGGCCCGGGCCGCTTCGGAGACGGGATCGTGCTCGTCGGGCCCGTCCGACAGGACGGTGGCGACCAGCGTGACGCTGCCGCGGCCGTCGGGACCGGCGCGTTCGAGCAGCCGCGCGAGCAGCGCGAAGACCCCGGGCGGGTAACCGCCGCGCCCGGCCGGCTCGCCGAGCCCGAGCATCAGCTCGCGCGCCGCCGCGCAGACGCGCGCCAGCGAGTCGACGACGAGCAGCACGTCGAGCCCGCGCCCGCGCAGCGCGTCTGCCTGCGCGAACGCGACCTCGGCGGCCCGCACGCGCTCCGCGGGCGCGCGATCGCTCGTCGCGCAGACGATCGTGGTCCGCGCGTCGAGCGCGGCGAGCCGGCGCTCCGCCTCGCGGCCGCGCTCGCCGACCAGCGCGACGACCACCGCGTCGGCGTCGGTGCCGCGCACGATCGCGTCGAGCAGCGTCGACTTGCCCGCCCCCGGCTCGCCGAACACGCCGATCCGCGCGCCGCGCCCGAGCGCGAGCGGACCGTCGATCGCGCGCATGCCGGTCCAGCAGACGCCGCGGCACGGCCGCCGCTCGCCGACGGCGTGCGCCGCCGCATCGACCGCGACGCCGCGCCCGCGCGGTGCCGCGCGACCGTCGAGCGCCGCACCGTCCGCACCGATCGCGCGACCCAACAGCGCCGTGCCGAGCGGCAACCGCAGCACGGCGGCATCGCTCTCGACGCGGTCGCCCGCCGCGATGCCGTCGACGGCGCCGAGCGGCGCGAGGAACGCGCGCGTTCCGCGCAGCGCCGCGACGCGCGCGTTCACGGCGACGTCGCGCGCGCAGATGCGAATACCGTCGCCCACGCGCGCGAACGCCAGCTCCGCCTCGACGACGCTGCCGCGCGTCGCGACGACGCAGCCGATCGCGCGGGCGTTCACGCGAACGCCTCGAGCACCGTCGCGAGCCGCACGCCCAAGCGCGCGTCCAGCGCGCCGCCGGCGAACTCGACGATCGCATCGCCGGCCGCAAGCGCCGGATCCTCGACGACGGCGGCGTCGCACCCGCGGATCAGCGGCCCGCCTGCGAGCGCGGTCGCATCGCACGCCGCGATGCACACGCGCACGACGGGCGCGCGCTCGCCAACCGCGCGCACGATCGCGGCGAGATCGCACGGCGCGAGCCGCAGCTCGCGCGCGAGCACGTCCGTCGCGAGCTCGCGGAGCAGTCGCGCAACGGCATCGTCGAACGCATCGGCGAGCCGCGCGCGAAAGAGCCGCGCCTCGCGCACGGCTGCGACGGCGTCGGCGTCCGGACGCATAGCGACGTCCACCCCGAACTCAGCAATCGAATCGAGCAGTACGTGTGCAACGCCGGCGTCACCGGCACCACGATCGTCTGCCGCCGACGACACCGACGATGCGGCGCCGGGCGCATCTCCGCCACGCGGCGCGCGCAAGAAGTCCGCGAGCGGGACGAAGTCACCGGCCACGGATCAGCTCCTCGGCCGGCGGCACGAGCGACGCGTTCGCACGCGCCAGCCGGCGCACGATCGCGCCGCGCTCTTCGGGCGGATACAGCTCGAGCACGGCCGCTGCCGTCGCCGTCGGCAGCGCCGAGATGATCGCGGCAGCGACGTGCGGCGGCTCGCCGTCGAGCGCGCCGCGCACGCGCGCGGGTGGGATGCCGGCGACCTCGCGCGCGGCGCGCCGCGCCGATGCCGACTCCAGCACGCGCACCGCGGCCGACGCGAGCGGCCGCGCGCCGAACGCGATCGCGAGCACGACCGCGAGCGCGGTGAGCGCCTGCGGCACGACGCTCGCGAACGCGAGCAGCCAGCCCGGCGCGCGCGCGGCGCGCACGGCGACCGGCGCACCGTCGTGAAATGCGACGGCTTCGACGCTCACGGTGTCGCCGCGCTCGGCGCGCGTGCCCGCCGTCGCGGCCGCAAGCGCGCGGATCTTCGCCAGATCGAGCCGGCGCGCCGCGTCCACGAAGACCGCGACCGTCAAGCGCGCCGTCGCATCGGGCGCGACGACGCGGTGCTCCTCGCGCATGGTGCTGCCGCGATCCTCGGTCGCGCTGGTCTTCGAGTACTTCTTCGCGTTGGACGCATAGTGCTCGTCGGTCGTGCTGCGCGCGATGCTGCCGCCGGCCGCCGCGCGGTGCACGTCGCGAACCTCGCGGCGCTCGGCGACGCGCTCGCGATGGACGCGCACGATCGTGGCTGCGGCACCGAACGCGCCGTCGAGTGCGCTCTGCAACGCGACCTGCACGTCGGCCGCGTCGTCGCCGCCGTCGGCATCGAGCGCGAGCCCGCGGTCGTCGAGCACGGTGACGCGCTCCGGGTCGAGCGCAGGCACCCCGCCGGCGACGAACGCTTTGATTCCGGCAACCGTGCGCGCCGCAAGCCGCGCACCGGGCGCGAGCGTAATGCGAACGCTCGCGCTGGCATCGCGCCGCGGCTCGTCGGCGTACACGCCGCCGCTCGACGGCGCGATCACCACGCGCGCGTCGGCGATGCCGTCGAGCCCACGCAGCCCGAGCGCGAGATCGGCGGCGAGCGCATCGCGCGTCTGCGCTTCGAGCACGGTCTGCGGCGTCAGCGCGCCCACGTGCGCGAGCGTTTCATCGCTCCCCGCTAGGTGCGCGTGCGGCACGCCCGCGAGCGAAAGCCGCAGCAGCAGCTCGCCGCGCCGCGCGCGCTCCACCCGTACGTTGTCGCTCAGCGTCGCATGCGGCACGTTCCACGCGGCGAGCCGCTGCTCGACCTCGGCGAGCTGATCGCCGCGCAGCGGCGTCGCGAACAGCGCGACGCGCGTATCGCGCGACGCGACGAACCCCACCGCGCCGGCACCGAGCAGCGCGACGAGCGCGCACGCGACGACCAGCCGCGCGCGCGGCGAGAGCGCGCGCACGCGCGCTAGCGCAGCCCGCGCCTCCATCAAACCTGCATCCCGAGCAGCGCCGAGAGCGACTGTGCGGCGCGCTGCGCCGCCGTCGCGGCGACTTGCAGCGCGATGTCCGCCCGCGCCCGCTCCACCACCATCTCCTGCAGCCCGCCGCGATGCGCGGCGAACGCCGCCTCGGCCCGATCCGCCCCGGCAAGGATCGAGCCCGCCGCATCGACGAGCCGGGCGAACGCATCCCCGTCCGCGCGCGCCGCGGACGGCAGGCTCGGCGCAACGGGCCCGTCGGGGACCAGCACGTCGACGCGCATCACGACCGCCCGACGTCGAGCGTCCGCTCGGCGAGCTTCTTGCCGACGTCGAACACGCTCGCGTTCGCTTCGTACGCGCGCTGCGCGTCGAGCACCGCGATCATCTCGGTGAGCGAGTCCGCGGTGTCGCCGCCGCGCGCCGTGCCCGTGAACCGCGTCCAGCTGACGTCGTCGGCCGCGTCACCGTCGTCGGGCACGGGATCGAACGCATCGCCGGGCTCCGGTGAAGCGAAGCGCGCGACGAGGCGCGGGTACGGATGCTGCGGCGTCGCGGCCTGCGCGGCGGCGACGTTGCGCGCGGCGACGTCGAGCAGCGTGCGCTGCACGCTCATCCCGTCGGCCGCGACGGACAGCACGTCGAACTCGCTCATCGCGCCACCGTGCGCAATTCGGCGAGCCGTGCCTTGAGCGCGCCGAGCAGCGCCTCTTCGAAGAGCGCGGACTTCGCGACTCGGGCGGCGCTGCGCTCGTCGCGCGCCGGCCCCTTCGCGAGAAGGTCGAGCCGGTCGCGCGCGCCCAGCGCGGCGGCTTCGGTGGATGCCGTGAAATCGATCGCCATGCGGACATGATCGCCGATCGATGTGACCGCCGGATTGCCGCGGCGTGTCCGGTTGCTTGCGCCGGTCCGCGCCCGGGGCGGAACGCCGCCGCGCTCTGCGGAACCACGCGAGGTGCTGTACCGTCGAAGGGTGCGAAGGCAGCGGACCCCCTCCACCACCGCTGCCTTCACTTGTCCGACGCGCTGAACGCTTCGCAGCCGGGCGCCGATGCGCTCGCCGTGCTGCGGTCGCGCGCGAACGCCTCCGGCGACGCCGCGCTGATCGCGGCGACCGCCGCCGCGGAGCGCGCGTACGAGAAGCTCGCGCTGGAACGCGCCTCGCTGCAGAGCCGCCTCACCGCCTCCGCGACCAAGGCGGAGACCGAGCTCACCAAGCTGCGCACGCTGGGCCGGGTGGCGGAAACGGTCAACTCCTCGCTCGAGCTCGACGTCGTGCTCCGCCGCGTGCTCGACACGGCCGTCGAGGTGATGAAAGCCGAGCGCGGCTTCTTGATGATCGCCGACCCGAACGGCAAGCTGGAACTCACCACGACGTACGGCATCGACCGCGCGACGATCGAGGGCGACGACATGCGCCCCTCGCAGACGACCGTCCGCCGCGTCTTCGAGACCGGCGAGCCGACCGTCACCACCGACGCGCAGCAAGACCCGCGCTTCAACATCAACCTGTCGGTGCGCGCGCTGCGTCTGCGCTCGATCATCTGCGTCCCGCTGGCGATCAAAGCGCGCACGATCGGCGTCGTCTACCTCGACTCGCGCGTCGCACCCGGCCTGTTCTCCCCGCACGACCCCGACCTGCTGACGGCGTTCGCGAACCAAGCCGCACTGGCGATCGAAAACGCGCGCCTCTTCGACGCGCTGCGCGCGCAAGTCGTCGAGATCAGCCGCCTGGAACAGCTCCAAGCGCGCGTGCTGGCATCGATCACGAACGGCGTGATCACGGTCGACGGCCGCGGCACCATCGCCACCTTCAACGACGCCGCCGCGCAAACGTTCGGCGTCGAAGGCGCAGCGATGATCGGCAAACCGGCGCGCACGTTGGAAGCCCTGATCCCAGGCATTACGACACTTCTGGCGGACAAGCTGCTCGTATCACAACCGGCGGAAGTCGAAGCGCACCACCCGACGCACGGCACGCTGGCGCTGGAAGTGCGCGTCGCACCCGTCGACCTCCCGGACAACAGCGAGACGCACGGCTGGGCGATCGCGGTCACCGACCTCACCGAACGCCGCAAGCTCGAACGCCTGCACGCGGCGGACGTCGAACAGCGCCGCGCGATCCGCGACGCATTCGCCCGCTATCTCGCCCCGCACGTCGTCGAACAGCTGATGCGCGCGCCGGGCGGCGTCGCACTGGGCGGCGAGCGCGCAACGGCCACGATCCTCTTCGCCGACATCGTGGGCTTCACGGAGCTCGCCGACCGCCTCGACGCCGAACGCGTCGTCGAGATCCTGAACAACTTCTTCAGCGCCGCCGTGCAAATCGTGTTCGAGCACGACGGCCTGCTCGACAAATTCTACGGCGACGGCCTGATGGTCGTGTTCGGCCCGCCCCGCGTACGCGACGACGACGCAAAGCGCGCCCTCGCGGTCGCCGAAGCCCTCCACCGCGCAGCCTCCGCCATCCAAGCCGACGGCAAACAGCTGCAGCTCTCGATCGGCCTCGCCACGGGCGAAGTCGTTGCCGGCCACATCGGCAGCCCCAAACGCATGGACTACACCGTGATCGGCGACGCCGCCAACCTCGCAAGCCGCCTGCAAGGCGCAGCCCCGCCAGGCCGCACCTACGTCGACGACCGCACGTACACGCGCGTGCCCGACGCCCCACCAGCGGAAAAACTCATCGCAAAGATCCGCGGCAAAGCGGAGCCGGTCACGATCTTCGCGATCACGTAAGCGCCGCCCGAGCGAACCTGAAATTCCGTAGAACTACGGACGGCCCGCACCGTGCTCCGGCGCTACGCTACGGCCATGATGACGCACGCGAACGCCGCCACCCCCGACCCGGTCGCAGCCGCGCTGGCGATCGCGGAAAACGCCCGCCGCAAAACCGACCGCACGGAAAACGCCCACGGCATGGCCGGCGTCGTCGCGCTCGCCGCCGGCGTCGTCCTGAGCCTCGCGGCAATCGGCGCGATGGCAATGAGCCCCGCCGCAATCCCCGCCTGGTGCGCAGCCCACGGCGGCTGCCCAACGGCCCCAACGTTCGCGCACGTGACGTAACCCCAAGTCACGATCGTGGCGCACCCTTCGACGAGCTCAGGGTGACATTGAGGCTCACGGTGACATGAGCGTCAGGGTGACACTGAGCCGCCGCACGCGCACATACTGCCTGTGGCGCGGTGCGCGACGTCGCAGTGGCGGACACTGCGAACGAGCGAAGGCCCGGAGGGCCGAGAGCGACGTGAGCACGTAGCAACGCCCGGGCAGGATGCCCGGGCGTTGCGTGTCCGCCACTGCGACGTCGCGCACCGCGACACCGCCACAAACGTTCTCTAGCGCTTGGAGAACTGGAACCGCTTACGAGCCTTCTTGCGCCCGTACTTCTTGGACTCTTTCTCCCGAGGATCGCGCGTGAGCAACCCATTCCGACGCAACGGCTCGCGCAAAGACTCATCCATCTCGAGAAGCGCCCGAGCGATGCCGTGCCGAACCGCGCCGGCCTGGCCGGAGACGCCGCCGCCTTCGCATTTCACATCGACGTTGAAGCGCGACAGGGATTGCGTGACCTCGAGCGGCTGCCGCACGATCATCTGCAGCGTGGGCCGCGGGAAGTACTCGTCGACGGGCCGCTTGTTGACCGTGATGACGCCTTGGCCGAGCGAGAGGCGGACGCGAGCGATGCCGCGCTTGCGCCGCCCGGTGCCCTGAAAGTTTTCCTGAGGCTGCATTTAGGCGAGAGGCTCCGGCTTCTGGGCGGCGTGCGGATGGTCGGGACCGGCGTAGACGTTGAGCCGGCCCAGCTGGACGTCGCGCATGCGGTTCGTCGCCAGCATCCCCCGGACAGCGCGCTCGATGAGGCGCTCGGGGTACTTGTCCCGCACCTGGGCCGCCGTCTCGGTCCGAAGACCGCCGGGGTAGCCGGAGTGGCGGTGGTAGACCTTCTGGGTCCACTTGCGCGGCGCGAGCTCGACCTTGTCGGCGTTGATCACGACGACGTGGTCGCCGTCGTCGATGTGCGGGGTCCAGGTCGGCTTGGTGCGGCCGGACAGGGCGCGCGCGATCTTCACCGCGAGCGTCCCGAGCCGGTGCCCGGTCGCGTCGACGATGTACCAGTCGTGCTGGGTCTCGGCCGTCTTCTGCTGATATGTGCGCATGGGGTCCGTCGGGGCAAGCAAGAAACGCCGAGGCGACGCCGCGGCAACCTACGCAGTATACGGCGCGGCGGTAACCGGCGTCAACCGCAGATCACGCCCCAACGGCGTCCGCGGCCGCCACGGCGGCCAAGCGGACGGGGTCGACGAGCACGAGCCCCCGCAGGCGCCGCCCGCGCACCAGCCCCTGCCGGGCCAGGGCGGCCACCGCCGCCGAGCACGACTCGCGCGTGGTGCCGGCCAGCGCGGCGAGGTCTTCCTGCGAAACGGGCAGGTTGAGCCGCACGCCGCCGGCCGCGACGGCCGTCCCGGCGCTCTCGGCGAGCTCCAGCAGAGCCCCGGCGACCCGCGCCTCGACGGTGGCCCGGCTGAACGCCTCGAGCTTGCGCTGCACCGCGAGCGCCCGCCGCGCGAGGCTCCGCGCGATGGCGACATAGAGTCCCGGCGCGGCCGCCGCATGCCGTTCCAGCGTCTCGGCGGCCACCACGAGCAGCCTCCCCGCGGTGATCGCCTCGGCGCCGCTTTCCGCGGAACGGTCTCCGAAGACGGCGCCGGGCGCGAGCACTTCCCCGGGCCCGGCGAGCACGAGCGTCACGTCGCGCACGAACGCGGCGTTGCGGAACACCCGGAACCAGCCCTCGACGACGATCGTCACCACCGGCGCGTCCAGCGGGACGACCGTCCGGCGCGCGACGCGCTCCACGCGGCCCTCGGGGGCCAGGCGCGCGACGTCGTCGGGGCTGAGGGCGGGCACGGGAACCGGATGCGCCGCCGGGGCGTCGCGGCCCCGTCGCGAAGGAGCGGCGATGGACGTGCCGGGCGCTCAGGAGATCGCCGATCTGCCCGAAGCCGAAATCGACGCGCTGCCGTTCGGGCTGATCTCGGTCGACCCCGGCGGCACGATCGAGCAGTACAATGCGTACGAGTCCAAGCTGTCGCGGCTCTCGAAAGAGCGCGTCATCGGGCGCAACTTCTTTCGCGACGTCGCGCCGTGCACCGCGGTCAAGGAGTTCCAAGGCCGCTTCGAGCGCTTCGCCGCGCAGAGCGGGTCGGGCGCCGAGTCGTTCGATTTCGTGTTCCCGTTCCCGTTCGGGCGCCAGTTCGTCAACGTCACGTTCCTGCGCGGCGCGAAGAACGGGCAGATCAAGATCCTCGTCAACCGCTACGACGCGCAGTAGCCGTCGCAAGCGGTGGTTACGGCGCGACCTCCGCCGGCCGGTACGAGTCGAAATCGTCGTAGCGCACGCCGGTGAGATAGAGGCCGTGCGCAGGCGCCGTAGGGCCCGCCGCCGTGCGGTCGCGCGCTGCGAGCGCGCGCGCCGCGAACGCGACGTCCCGGTCGCCCGTCGCGCACGCCACCAGCGTGCCGACGATGACGCGCACCATGCGGTGCAGGAATGCGTTGCCGCGCACCGTGACGCGCAGCAGATCGTCGCGCCGCGCGAGCGCGATCGCGCGCACGTCGCGCACGGTTCCGCCGCGATCCGGGCGCTCACCGCAGAACGTCGCGAAGTCGTGCTCGCCCAGCAGCGGCTCCGCCGCCGCGAGGAAGCGCGCCGCGTCGATCGGGCGCACGACGTGCCACGCGCGCTCGCGCCACACGGCCGACGGAAAGCCGCGGTTGAGGATGAGATAGTCGTACACCCGCTCGCGCGCGTCGAAGCGCGCGGAGAAACCGTCGCGGACGACCGCCGCGTCGCGCACGACGAGATCGGCCGGCGTGTTCGCGTTCAGCACCAGCGCGAGGCGCTCGACCGGGAAGTCCCGCCCGGTCGAAAACGAGACGACTTGCCCCGTCGCGTGCACGCCGGCGTCGGTGCGCCCGGCGGCGGTGATCTTCGCGGGCTCGTGAAAAAGCCGCGCCAGCGCGTCTTCCAGCGCGCCGGCGACGGTGCGCAGGGCGGGCTGGAACTGCAATCCGTGGAACGCGCTCCCGTCGTATTCGACGACGAGCCGGTACGTCGGCACGCGCCACGGGTTCACGAAATCGGCGCGACCGCCTTTAGCCGCGGGCGACGGTCGGAGCCCAGCGTCGCGAGCAGCACCTCGACCGCGTCGCGGTCGAACAGCGTGCGCGCCGCGAACAGCCGGTCCAGCGCTTCGTCGTGCGAGATCGCGACGGCGTACGGGCGCCCGGAACGCATCGCGTCGTACGCGTCGACGACGGCGAGCAAACGCGTCTCCCACGGAATCGACAGACCGCGCAAGCCGTCGGGATAACCCGAACCGTCGAGCCGCTCGTGATGACCGCGGACGATCTCCGCGATGCCGTGCGCGTCTTGCGCGCGCAGCATCTGCTCGCCGCGCGCGGCATGCGCGCGCAGGATCCGCCACTCCGCTTCGTTGAGCGTGTGGCGGGCGTTGAGCAGCGTGCTGCGAATGTGGAGCTTGCCGACGTCGTGAAAGAGTCCCGCTTGCCCGAGCACGACGGCTTCGTCACGCGTCAGGCCGGCGGTGATCGCCATGCGCGCGCACAACATTCCGACGTTGAGCATATGGCGGTGCGTCTCGTAATCGTGTTCTAATACGGCGCCGAGAAACGCGGAGGTAAAGGGCTGTGCAAAGAGACGGCTCAGCACGGCCCCGTGGTCTTCGAGCATGCGATGCTCCGGTGTGATGTCGACGCCTGGTTCCGTGCCCACACGGTATTGTCGTCGCGATGTTGACAACGCGGGTCCCGGGGGATGCGTCTCGTTCCATCCGCTCGCTCGTTCTCAGCCCGCTCCAAGGAACGAAAAAAGGCCGCCTGCCAGCGGCCTTTTCGCGAAGTTCGGCGCGGTTCGTACGTTAGTTCGTGTCGCTCGTCACGCTGGGACGCGGCGGGGAACGTCGCGCTTCTCGTCGAGGTCGAGCAGGTCGGGCCAGGTGGAGACGTCGGTGCGGTCCGGCGCGACCTCGCCGCGCAAGTTCAGGAAATACTTTTCGGCGTCGCTGCCCGCCTGCGGGCCGTGCGACAGGAACTCCGCGTTGAAGTGCTCGAGCTCTTGCGGCGACTTCTTGTCGGCGAACGGCTTCACGTACGCTTCGATTTCGGATTCGCTCTGTGCGTTCTTGATGACGCCGAGCAGCGCGTTGCCGTCGATGCCGAGGAATTCGAAGACCCCCTTGTCCATCGGGCAGTCGAAGTTGTACTCGCCGTTGAGCCCGCTCGCGGTCGCGATGCCCTTGTCGATGGCGCGTCCGAGCTGGACGACCCCGAACAGCTCGTCGCGCACGGAGCGCGGGTAGGACGTGGTCAAATCGCGTTTCAGCATGGTGAACGGTTGGACTACCTCACGGCTAGCGAGGTTGCGCCGCCGGGTTGGGCACGAGGTAGCGAGTCACCGAGCGGTCTCGGTACACCGCCGTGCCGGCATATTGCCCGCCGATGCGCCGGGCCACGGCGACCGACCGCAGGTTCTCGGCGTGCAGCACGATGCTGAGGTGGTCCAGCTCGAGCTCGGCGAACGCGAAGTCGCGCAGCGCGCACGCGGCCTCCGTCGCGTAGCCATGGCCCCAGGCGAACGGCGCGAGCCACCAGCCGATCTCGATGTCCGGCAGACCGTCGATCGCGCAGCGGAGCATGCCCGCTTGGCCGACGCGCGCCCCGTCCGACTTGCGCGCGACGATCTTGAACGAGTCCCACCGCTCGTGCCCGGGCTCGCGCTGAATCTCCAGCACGCGAAAGAAACGCGCCTCGACCTCGTCGCCGGCCAGCGTGTGCCCGTCGCCGATCCAGCGCATGACGTTCTCGTCCGCGTACAGCGACGCGACGAAATCGAAGTCGTCCGGCGTCTTGTCGCGCAGCACGAGCCGCGGCGTCTCGAGGAAGACGTCGTCAGCCATGTGCCGCGGCGCGCACGGCCTCGTACGCGCGGTCGACGTCGCGAACGCGCTCGAATGCGTTTTGCGCCACGAACGACGCCGTGCGCGAACCTTGTGCCGTCGTGCGCGGGTCCGGACCGAAGCGCAGGGTTCCCGAGCCGTCATCGCTGCGCTCGACGCCGACGTCGTCCAGCCCCGAGCCCGAGTACCGCCGCACCACGCCGCGAAACCCGGATACGACGATGTACGCGGCGCGATCGGTGACGGCATACCGGGTTCGCGCACGCAGGTTGGCGTCCCACGCGAAACGGCCGGCGACCAAGTACACGCCGATGCAGACGAACGGCACGCCGAACAGCATCATCACCAGCGGCGCGCCGGCGCTGATCACCATGCTTTCCCAGAAGAGCGCGAACCCCGTCCACACGAGCGAGAACGGAACCAGCGCCCAATCCGACCTGCGCCAGAGGAGTCCCGTCGGGGGCTCACCGGTCCAGCGCACCGTCTCATCCGATGGAATCGGCAGCGGTTCGCGCACGAACGACGTCATCTCGGCAACCTCCTCCGCATCAACGGCCCCTGGGCTACGGTAGCACCGGTACGATCACCGCGTCGACCCGCGACGCGGGAACGAAGCCGAGCCGGCGGTACAGCGCCACCGGATCGCCGCCGGGGTCGCCGGTGATGACGACACGGCGCGGAGCAGCCGCATGTGCCCACCCGATCAGGGTGCGCGCGCATGCCGCGAACAGCCCGCGACCGCGCGCCTCGGGCCGCGTCACCGGGGTCATGAAACGCGCGAGCCCGTCGCCGCGGTACAATCCGACCGTGTTGAGCAGGCGCCCGTGCTCGCGGATGCCGACGACGCGCGCGCGACCGGCGGCAACGGCTTCCCGAACGCACGCAAAGCGCCAGGCCGTAAAATCGGCGTGCGCCGGATATTCCGCCGCCGCGAGCGCGGCAGCTTCGTCCCAACTCGCATCGTCGTCGAGATCGCCGACGCGCGTATCAGCGTGCGGCACCGGTCCGTCGTACACCATGACGACGGTGCGTTCGAGCAGCGTCCCATCGGGCGCTTCCAGCACCGCAGCGGGCGTATCGAGTGCGGACTCCCACTCTACGACGAAGCGCGTCGCGCCGAGCGCCGCGAAGCGCGCGCGGCCTTCTTCGACGAGCGCGGCGATACGCACGGCGTCGGGCGGCGCGTCGAGGACGAAGCCGTGGCCGAACCAGAAGTCGCGCCGCGACGGCGTTTCGAGAACGACATGATCGCGCTCGCGCGTGCGGATCACGATGCCGTCGTTCACCAGCGCGTCCGTCGCGATGCCCGGGCCCGTCACGCCGTCGGAACCGGGCCCTCGTCCTCGTCGTCCTCGTCCGCGGGCAGCGGGCGCTGCAGCGGGAACAGCAGCACGTCGCGGATCGACGCGTTGTTCGTCAGCATCATCACCAGCCGGTCGACGCCGATCCCGATGCCCGCCGTCGGCGGCATCCCGTACTCCAGCGCGGTGACGAAATCCCAGTCCGGCGGCGGGATCTCGTCATCGCCCGCGGCGCGCTCGAGCATCTGGAGCTCGAAGCGGCGGCGCTGGTCGTCGGGATCGTTGAGCTCGGTGAACGCGTTGGACAGCTCCATGTGCGCGGCGAAGAGCTCGTAGCGCTGCGTCAGCTCGGGATCGTCCTTCATGCGCTTGGCGAGCGGCGACAGCACGACCGGATAACCGTACACGAACGTCGGCTGCAGCAGATGCGGCTCGACCACGCGCTCGAATAGCTTGTCGAGCGCGTGCGCGTGCGTCGGCGAGTCGGGGATGCCGTGGCCGCGCAGCAGCGCCATGCATGCGACGGGATCGAGGAGCTGGTCGCGCACCAGGCCGCCGTACTCCTCGAACGCCTCGAGGTATCCGATGCGGCGGAACGGCGTCGCGAACGAGATCGCGTCCTCGCCGCGCAGCACGGTCTCGCTGCCGTGCACCGTCAGCGCGAGGTGGTTCATGAGCTCTTCGTTGAAGCGCATCATGTCCTCGACGTCCCAGTACGCCGCATACAGCTCCAGCATCGTGAACTCGGGGTTGTGCGTCGCGTCGATGCCCTCGTTGCGGAACGTGCGCCCGATCTCGTAGACGCGCTCCATCCCGCCGACGATCAGCCGCTTGAGATACAGCTCCGTCGCGATGCGCAGCTTGAGCGGGATGTCGAGCGCGTTGGAGTGGGTGAGGAACGGCCGCGCCGACGCGCCGCCGGCGATCGTGAGCAGCACCGGCGTCTCGACCTCGAAGAAGCCGCGCGCGTCGATGAAGCGCCGCATCTCGGCGACGATGCGCGAGCGCTGGATCATCACGTCGCGCACGTGCGGGTTGACGATCAGGTCCACGTAGCGGCGGCGGTAGCGCTTCTCGGGGTCTTGGAGGCCGTGCCACTTGTCGGGGAACGGCTGCAGCGCCTTGCCGATGACGTCGAGCGCGCGGACGTGCAGCGCGAGGTCGCCCATCTTCGTGCGGAACACGAACCCGCCGGCGCCGACGATGTCGCCGCGCTCGATCTCTTTCGCAACGGCGAATGCCTCGTCGCCGACGTCGTCCTTGCGCACGAAGAGCTGGAAGCGCCCCGTGCGGTCGTGCACGTCGAAGAAGATCACCTTGCCCTGGCCGCGCGCGGCCATGATGCGCCCGGCGATCTGCCAGGTCTCGCCCTCCGCGCGGCCCTGCTCGCCGAGCTCGGCGTACTTCGTCGCGAGCTCGGCGGCGTGCGCGGTGACGTCGTACCGCGTCGCCGTGAACGGATCGACGCCGCGCTCGCGCAGCGCGGCAAGACGCGCGCGCCGCGCAGCAACGAGATCAGCCACGGCGCGTGCCTAGGAGGCTTTCTTGGTTTTCTTCGGGTCCTTGTTGATCGACTCGATCTTGTACTTCATCTGGCCGCGCGGCGTCGTGACGTCGACCGTCTCGCCTTTCTTGCGGCCCATCAGCGCGCGGCCGACCGGCGACTCGTTGGAGAGGCGCGCGTTCTTCGGATCGGCTTCGGCGGAACCCACGATGGTGAACTCGTGCGAAGTGCCCGACGCGGTCTCCTTGACCTTGATCGTCGCGCCGAGGTGCACTTCGTCGGCGACGTAGTCGGACGCGTCGATCACGCGCGCGTTGCGGATCATCGCCTCGAGCTTGAGGACGCGACCTTCCACGAACGCCTGCTCTTGTTTGGCGTCCTCGTACTCCGCGTTTTCGGAGATGTCGCCGAACTCTTTGGCCTGGCGGATGCGTTCGTTGACCTCGCGGCGGTGGACGGTCTTGAGCTCGTCCAGCTCGTCCTCGAGCTTCTTGAGCCCATCGCGGGTCAAAACGATTTCTTTGTCGTTCAAAAGCGACTCCCGGTACGTGGTTCCGCCCCTGCTACGAACGCCCGGCCGACCACGCGGCCGCGCCAGAGCGCCAGGGGAAGCCCGATGATTGCAGAGGCGGCGATGAAACCCCTGGTAGCAGGATCGTCACGAATGAGCGCCAGCAGCAGCACCGCGCCCAAGGCGACGCCCGCCACGCCCGGCAGAACGACACCCGCCCAGCGGGCCGTTCGCTCCGGCGCGAACACGCGCACCGCCGCGGCGGCGGTCAGCACGAACAGCAGGCCGATGAACCACGACGTCCCAGTGAGCACGAACTGGAACGCGTCGTTGGCGGTCGGCGACACGCCCGCGGCCAAGGTGAAGATGGCGGACAGAAGCGTGATCAGCGCGATCGAGGCGGCGGGCTCGGCGCGGCGGTCCAGCTCGCCCAAGGCGCGCGGCAGCAGCCCGTCGCGGCCCATCGCGTAGACGCTGCGCGAGAGGTACACGAGCGTCGTCTGCAGCGAGGCCGCCAGCGACACGAGCACGGTGACGCTCAGCAGTTTCGTCCAGCCGCCGCCCAGCAGCCCGCCGACGTACGCCAGGGCGTCGCCCTCGTGCGCCGCGAAGCCGCCGCCGCTGCCGATGCGGGTGAACGCCCAGGTCGCCGCCAGGAGCAGCGCGGTCGTCAGGCCGAGGGCGACGAGCGCCCCGGCGCCGGGCGCCGACGCTTCGCCGTGCGCCTCCTCGGCGGTCGACGCGCTGGACTCCCAGCCGTCGAGCAGCCAGATGCCCAGCACGATCGCCGACACGATGCCGCCCCACGCGAGCGGACCGCCGTTGAACGCCACGGCGTCGGGCCTTGGGTGCCCGGCGGACGCGATCGCCGCCGCGGCGAGCACGACAACCTCGGCGATCAGCAGCACGAGCGCCAGCATCGCCGTCGGCCGCAGCCCGTACCATAGCAGCAGCGCCGAGCCGACGATCCAGCCGCACGCCGCGAGCGCGACGGCGAGCGCGTTCGTCGCGAGCCCCGGCCAGAGCAGGTCGAGGGTGTACGTGCCCGCGGGCAGCGCCGTGGCGAGCACGGCGAACATGCTCGCCACCAGCAGAACCCACGCGCCGTACGCGCCGCCCGCCGGCCCGAACGCCGCGCGGATCCAGGCGTACGACGAGCCCGCGTCGCGCATGCGCTCGCCCAGGCGCTTGTAGCCCGCGGCGATCATCCCCATGAGCACGGCCACGATCACGAGGGCAAGCCACGTCCAGCGCCCCGCGGCGGCGACCATCGCCGCCAGCGTCGTTGCGAGCGAGAACGCCGGGCCCATCGACGCCGCGGCGACGACGATGAGGTCGCGCAGCCGCAGCACGCGCCGCAGATGCGGCGCGGCGCCGCCGGCGCCGGCCGGGAACGTGTCGCCGGTCACCGCGGCGTGCGCAGAAGCGAGTTGCGGTACCCGTACAGCGCGTACACGACCACACCGACCGCGAACCAGACGACGAAGCGCAGCCACGTAAGCGCGTCGAGCCCTCCGAGCGTGAGCCAGGTGCACAGCGCGATCCCGATCGCCGGCACGACGACGGGCCCGAACGGCACGCGGAACGCCCGCGCGGCACGCGGGTGGGTGAACCGCAGCACCATCACGCCCGCGCACACGATGACGAACGCGGAGAACGTGCCTATGTTCACCAGCTTGAGCAGCTGCGTGAGCGGCACGAGCGCGGCCACGACCGCGACGATCGTTCCGGTGACCATCGTCGTCACGACCGGCGTCTGCGTGCGCGCGTTGACCGCGCCGAACGCGCGCGGCAGCAGCCGGTCGCGCGACATCACGTAGAAGATTCGCACCTGGCCGAGCAGCGACGTGAGCATCGACGCGAACGTCCCCGTCACGGTGCCCGCGAGCACGAGCGCGAACAGCACGGGGTTCGACCCGGCGTGCTTCACCGCGTCGAGCATGCCGGCGTCTGGATCGATCTTGTCCCAAGCGACGACGCCGACGGCCACCGCCGTCACCGCGGTGAACAGCACCGCGCCGACGATCAGCGACCCGATGATTGCGCGCGGCACGTCGCGCACGGGATTTTTCGCTTCCTCGCTCGCGACGGTGACCGTGTCGAACCCGATGTAGGCGAAGAACACGAGCGCCGCGCTGGTCACGATCCCGCCGAGGCCCAGCGGCGCGAACGGATGGTACGCACCGGGCCGGATCGCGCCGGCGAGCCCGAGCACGAACGCGACGAGCGCGACGAGCTGGATGACGACGAGCGCGCTATTGGTGCCGGCGGACTCGCGGATCCCGATCGCGAGCAGGATCGCGAGCAGTACGATCGCGACCGCGGCGATCACGTCGACCTGCGTGTGCGCGAAGTCGATGCCGCCGCGGGCGAACGCGACGTGCGCCGTCTGCGCCCAGAACGGCAGCGGCAGCCCCAGCTTCGCGAGCAGCTGCTGCAGCGAAGCGGACAGCGTCGCCGCGAGCGGCGCGACGGAGAACCCGTACTCGAGGATGAGGTCCCAGCCGATCACCCACGCGACGAACTCGCCGAGCGCGGCGTACGCGTACGTGTACGCGCTGCCGGCGACCGGCACCATCGACGCGAGCTCCGCATAGCACAGCGCGACGAACACGCACGTGACGCCGGACAGCCCGAAGGCGGCGATCACCGCCGGCCCGGCGGCGTTTGCGCCGGACCCGACCGTCGAAAAGATGCCGCCGAGCATCGTGCCCAGGCCCACGGCGATCAGCGCCCGCACGCCGAGCACGCGCCGCAGCGGGACACCGTCCGACGGCAAGCGTTCGCGATCGTGCGCCTGGCGCGCGAAGAGGTTGCGCAGCAGCGACAAGGCGGTTTATGCGGCCTGGAACTCGATCACGCGCGGCTTCAGGTCGAGCTCCCGCAGCAGCCGCGCGTAGTCGTCGTCCGTCACGTCGGCCCACTTTTTGCCGAGCAGCGCGATCATCGCGGCTTCCACGACGTTGGTGCCGAACGAACGCCCGCCGAAATCCGGCGTCGTCGTGACGAGCCGCGCGATCCCGCGCGCGCGCAGAAAGCCGACGTCGTTGGCGGTGACGGTGTTGGTGAGGATCGTCTTGCCGTCGAGCCGGTCGGGCATGAACTGGCGCATGAAGTGGTAGTCGCCCGCGACGATCTCCGCGTCGTCATAGTACTCGGGATACTTCGGCTGCGGCGCACGGTCTTGTTTCTTGCCGGTGGGATAGAAGAACTGAAACGGCAGCTTGCACGCGTCGGGCAGATACTTGCGCGCCATCTCCTCGAACTCGTCGAGCCCGCGAACCGGGCGGTCGAGATCGAGCGCAAAGATGAAATCACCGAACACCACGTCTGCGCCGGCTTGCACGAGCGCCTGCGCCATCCCGAACCGGTCCAGCGCGCTGACCATCAGCACGCGCTTGTGGCGCAGCTCGATCCCGAGCTGCGTCTGGATGAAGTCGATCGCGTTGCGCTCCAGCGTGTTCTTGAGCCCGCTGCCGTCGACCACCGGCGTGATCTTGACCGCATCGAGCAGCCGCAGCCCGTCGCGCAGCGCATAGCGGTCTTTGCCCGCGTACAAGTAGACGTCGATCCCGCCGAGCCCGATCGCGTCAACGGTGCCGTCGAGCTCCTTGAGCTTCGCGATCGCTTTGTCGATCGAGCCGTCCGTTCCAACGCGCGAGATCTCGAACCGCTCCCCGAGCAACTCGACATCAGCACGATGATCCCGCGAAGAAGACCCGAGCGAAACGGAGACGACTTTCTTCACGACGGGACCTTTCTGTTTGCCGATATCGCTCCCGCTCGCTCCAGCCCGGCGTTGCGACGTCGGTGGCGGTGTGGTAACCTGGCCGTGTCAAGTCCTGTCGTCACACCGCTAAGGGCATCGCGTTCATCGAACGCGGTGCCCGTCGCTTTTTTCAACGAACCCTTGCCGACTGTGTCGCTGCGCGTGATGAGCACAGCGCTGGGGCGATTCGGCGGTCCGTGGAGCGGGCTTGACATCCGTCTCTTGCGGGTTCGACTCCCGCTCGCTCCAGCCCGGCGTTTGCGGCGCCGGTTGCGGTGTGATACGATGGTGTTGTCAAGCCCGTTCGTCACGCCGTCGCGGGCATCGCGTTCATCGAACGCGGTGCCCGTCGCCTTTTCTTTTCGGCCAACTTCGAGACGGAGGTATTGCCGTGCGGTGCCATGGCGTGATACCAGTCGTAACGAGATGGTGTCGGTGCTCTGCGGGACCGTTTCGATTCCGCAGGGTGGTGTGGGGCTCTCATGCTGTGGGCGTCGCATCGCAAGACTCGGCGCCCGCAGCGTTTGTTCGATACTCACGCCGGTTGGGCGCTCGTCACGGCGGCTTCGTGGCGCACCGGGAAGTTCACGCTGTTCGCGATGAAGCACTCCGCGTGCGCGCGCTCGTGCAGCGCGATCGCTTCGTCGATGCGCGCGGGGTCGGCGATCGCCACGCGCGGCCGCAGCATCACCTCACGGAACCGGATCTTGCCGTCGATCAGCGTCATCTCGCCGCTCGCGTCGTCGTCGTACTCCACGACCGCAATCCCGGCGCGCGTGCACTCCGCGAGGTACGACAGCAGATGACACGCCGACAGTGCCGCCACCAGCAGATCCTCCGGATTGTGCAGCGAGCGGTCACCTCGGAAGTGCGCATCGGCCGAGCCGCGCAAATCCGGCTTGCCGTCGATCTCGACGACGTACTCGCGCGAGTACGTCCGGTAGTCCGCCGCCGGGCCGGAGGCGCCGCCGGTCCAGCGCACGCGCGCCGCGTAGCGGTGCGGGCGGACGTTCATGCCGACGCCGCGCGGCGTTCGTCCGCCGCCGCGCGCGTGCGCGCGATCTGCTCGCGCGAGATCGGCAGGTCGAACGCGCGCATGTCGGCGAGCTGAAAGCCCGCGCGCGCCGCGAGGTCGTCGATCTCGCGCACCCGCGCGACGTCGATCCCGCGGCCCAGCGTGTACGGTTCGCAGCGGTTCTCCAGCGCGAGCAGCATCGTCTCCGACATGCACGCGAGCGCGGTCCCTTGCGGCAGGCCCATGTCGAACGGCTCGCCCGGCTCGCGCACGCGCCACCAGCGCATGTCGCCGGGCACGCGCAGGTTGCCGCCTTCCACGACGAGCACGTCGGGGCGTTCGCTCGCGACGCGCCGGCTGACGTCGTGCGGGAGCGACAGCTCGCACACCACCGCGCCGGTGCGCAAGTCTTCGGGCTCGATCACGTCTTGCGTCGACGACGTCGCGGTCAGCACCAAGTCGGCGCGCTGCACCGCTGCGGCGATGTCGGTGGTGTACGACGACGCGCACGGGAGCTTTTCGCTGATGCCCTCGTGGAACTTGCGCAAGCGCGTCTCGTTGCGCGCGACGAGGATCACGTGCGCGACGTGCGGCGCGATCAATTCGACGCACGCGCCGCCGATCGAGCCGGTCGCGCCGACGACGACGGCCGTCGCGCGCGACGCGTCGATCCCCATCTCGTCCGCGCCGCGAAAGAGGCTGCGCACGCCGGCGGCGATCGTGAGCGAGTTGCCCGTCGTCACCGGGATCGGCGAACGCTCGTTGATCGTGATGCCGCCGTCGCCGACGACGCCCGTGAACGCGCCGAGCCCCGCGACCTCCGCGCCGAGATCGACGCCGAGCTCGATCGCTTTGAGGATGCGGTCGTACACCTGCTCGCGCGGCAAGTCCAGCATTTGCTGCGGCAGCAAACCGGCGGCGACGAACCAGCCCTCGGTCTCGCGGCCGTCGGGCGTGCGGACCCCGGTCACATGCGCGGCGTTCCATGCCGGCATCCACTCCAGGATCTTGGCGATGATGGGCTTGCCCTTGCCCTTGGCGCCGGGCTCGTAGCGCACGACGTCCTCGAACGAGAGCGGGTGGATCACGAAACAGAACTTGGCCATCCCGGACGCCCGTTTCGCCCCTCCGCCGCCGGGAGCCCGCGGGCCGGTGGGTGAAGGGGAGCGGCGCATGAATCAGACGCTCTCGACCATCGATGAGCTCCTCCGGATCCCCGCCCCCTGCCCCAGCCCCATGGGACTCGCGTGTGACGGGCCGGATCTCTGGATCGCCTCCTACGACACGTGCCGCATCTACGGCATGGTCGCAATGCAAGGGCGAGTTTTCGAAGAGGCGATCGCACCGGGCAGGCCATACGGGCTGACGGTCACCGGCGACGCGCTGCGCGTCGTGGTCGGCGACCGCGACGACGGGGGCGCCGACGACCGTTTCATACGCCGCTACATCATGGGCAAGGACTTCAAGTCCGACGCCATCCGCTGCCCGGGCGGCACCGGCTCGTTCCTGGCGTACGACGGCGACCGGCTCTACTTGAGCCAGCGCGACGCGCAAGTGATCCTCGAGCTCGACGACACCGGCAAGGTGCTCCGCACGATACCCGTGCCGCGGCAGATCACCGGCATGGTCGTCGTTGCGGGACGCTTCTATCTGGTCACGACGGAGAGCCGCGAGAGCGATGACTACCGGCTGCTCTGCCTCGACGCGCGCAAGGAAGAACCCGAGGTCCACGAGCTCGCGTCGATCCCGTTCGCGGCCCGCAGCCTGGGCTTCGACGGTACGAAGTTCTGGACGAACTGCCGCGGCGAGAACACGATCGTGGCATTCGCCAAGCCCGACTAGAGGACGGCCGGCGCGGGTGAACGGGGAGCGCCCGCGTCAAAGCCGAACCAAGCGAGCGTGACCACGAAGCGGTACCGCCGCGCCGGCGTTCGTGCGGTCCTCGAGACGATGACTCGCGACCACGCTGCCGCGGCCGAAGCGCACGATGCGCTCTGGGCCGTGCTGTGGAGCCGGCGCTACGACGACGTCGACGCGCCGGTGTGGGGCGACGCCTCGTACGGCGGCATCGTCGCATTCGCGCGCGTGTTCGACGAGCAAACGACGCTCGTCGGCATCGACGCGGGCGACGCGTTCGTCGTGTTTCGCAGCGCGGGCCCGCCGCCGCCCATCGGCTGCCGCCTGCGCGTCTTGCCCGGTCCGGCGAAAGACGAGTGGCGCTTCGTCGAGATCCAGCCGCTGGGGCTTGGAATCGCGGTGCGCTTCGACGATCCCGGCGCGCCCGCCGACACGGCGTGGATCGCGCCGCTGCGCGCCGGCGTCGCGCGCTTGCGCGAGTTGCTGGACGCGCGGCGCGAGCAGCTCGCGTCGCGCCGCGGCGCGCTCGGCGCGCTCAACCAGCCGCCGACGGTCGAAGACGTCTGGCGCGAAGAGCTCGCCGCGATCAGCGACCGCGTCGCGCTGGAAACCGACTACACCGCGCAGGAGCACACCGACCTCGTGCGCGCGAAAACGAAGGGTCCGCGCTTCGCGGACGCGGAGGAGCGCCGGCTGATCGCCGCGCGCAAACGCCGTTTCACGGAGCACGGCAACGCGGAGGTCGCGCGCTTTCGCGAGGAGCGCTGGCCGGCGATCCGCGACCGCGCGGCGGCCGAGTGGGACAAGTACGCCGCGTACCGCGCCGACGTGCTCAAGCTCGAGGATTCGCTGCAGCGCATCCGCGGGCTCACGGAGCGCACGGTGAAAGCGCCCGCGCTGCTCGACGCGCTCGAACACGCGGCGTTCCCGGTGCGCGGCTTGTCGTTCGACGCCGCGCGGCTCGAAGAGATCGCCTACGCCGACGAGCTGCTGCGCACGATCGAGCTGCTGCACGCCGCGATCCCGCTGCGCGCGGCGTCGACCGCGACGAGCTTCAGCGCGTACCGCGCGCCGACTGCGGGACCGGCCGTGACTCCGCCTCGGCTTTGAGCGCCGCGAGCATCATGTCGGAGTTCTCGCGCACTTTTTTTTCCAAGGTCGGGCCGATCAGCTCGGCCAGCGTCGGCACGCCGAAGTCGTACTCGACGCTCAGCACGACGCGCGTGACGTCGCCGTGCTGCTCGAACGTCCACGCGCCCTCGAACGTGTCGAGGTCGCCCTCGATCAGCGCGTAGTCGATCCGCAGCCGCTCGTCGTCGAAGACGTCGTTCTCCGTCCACTCGATCGGCGCGTCCTCGACCAGCGTCTTCCAGCGCGTGACGACGTGGTCCGGATGGCGCTCCAGCACGACGACGGTCTCGACGTCGGGCATGAAGTCGGGGAAGCGCTCCTGCTCCTTCGCAAGCTCGTACACCGTCGCGGCGGGCGCGGCGACGTCGATCGTGCACTCGACGTACGGCACTAGGCGTTCGTTTCCGGCTTCTCGGGCATCGG
>CAWCRI010000006.1:0-6323 GCA_963797935.1 Vulcanimicrobiota bacterium | reverse complement strand
GGCAACACCGAGACCAAGCTCGGCGCGTTCGACGCGTCCGGCGCGATCGTCGGGACGTGGCGCGTCACCACCGCGCGCCGCCGCACCGCCGACGAGTACGGCGTGCTGTTCGCGGCGTTCTTTTCCGCCGCGGAGTTTCGCGATCTGCGACGTCGAGTCGATCGTCGTTTCGTCGGTGGTGCCCGTCGTCGACCGGCCGCTGGGCGAAGGCTGCGAGAAATACTTTCGGCGTGCGGCCGTCGTTCTTCACCGCGGCGAACCAGCGCTCGATCGTGGTGAAGACCGATCGCCCGACCGAGGTCGGCAGCGATCTCGTCGCGGGGGCGATCGGCGCGGTGTCGTTCGTCGGCGCGCCGGCGATCGTCATCAACTACGGCACCGCGACGACGTTCGGCGCGATCGACGCGGACGGCGCGTACGTCGGCGTCGCCATCGCGACCGGGCTTGCAAGTCGCGCTCGACGCGCTCGTCGGCCGCACCGCGAAGCTGCCGCAGGTCGCGCTCGTCGCGCCGGGGACGCCGATCGGCCGCGACACCGTGAGCGTCGATCCAGGCCGGGCTCGTGTACGGGGTGGTCGGCCAGACCGAAGAGCTCGTGCGCCGCATCCGCGCCATGCTGGGCACCGGCGCGCGCGTGATCGCGTCGGGCGGGCTCGCGCCCGTCGTCGCGGCGGAGACCGCGGTGATCGAGCGCGTCGAGCCGCACCTCGTGCTGCACGGGCTGCGCGTCGACCATCTCAACGCGCGCGGGCGACTCGTATCTCCGTAGGAAATAGGAGGAACGGCCGGGCGCGGCTCCGAACGCTCCGGTCAGCTCATCGTCGGGAGGCGGTTCTTCGATGCCCTTCGCTCGCTGGTTCGTTCGTGTTTCCGCGCTGGTCGCAGTCGCTGGCCCTGATCGCCGGCGGCCACCTGCCGCTGTCAGCGGCGCAAGGCCCGGTCGCGGCCGCGATCGATCCCACCAACCGGGACGCGACCTGTCCGGCGTGCCGCGACTTCTACCAGTTCGCCAACGGCGGCTGGCTCAAGAAGAGCCCCATCCCCGGCGACCACGCCTCCTGGAGCCACTGGGACGAGCTCGACGAGAGCAACCTGCTAGCGCTGCGGCGCGGCCTCGAGACCGCCGCCGCGTCGCACGCCGCGCCCGGCTCGCGCGACCAGAAGCTCGGCGACCTCTACGCCGCCTGCACCGACGAAGACGCGATCGAAGCGAAGGGCGCGACGCCGCTACAGCCGGAGCTGGCGAAGATCGACGCCGCGCAAAGACCTTCCGGCGCTGCTCGCCGTCGTCGCGGACCTGCACCGCACCGGCGCGGCGGGGCCGTTCTTCGGCTACGGCTCGCAGCCCGATCCCGCGAACTCCGCGCGCACCATCGGCGACCTCGGCCAAGGCGGCCTGTCGCTGCCGGAGCGCGACTACTACACGCGCAGCGACGCGAAGTCCAAGCAGCTGCGCGACGACTTCAGCGCGCACGCGGCGCGCGAGCTGCAGCTCGTGGGCGAGGACGCGACCGCCGCGACCGACGGACGCGGCGACGGTGATGCGCGTCGAGACGGCGCTCGCGAACGCATCGCTGCCCAAGGCGCAGCTGCGCGACCCCAAGGTCGACGACGAACTCGTACACGGTCGCCAAGCTCGCGACGCTCGGCTCGACGATCTCGTGGCCGGCGTACTTCACGGCGATCGGCTCGTCGCAGGGCGCGCTCAACGTCGACGAGCCGTCGTTCTTCCGCAAGCTCGACGGGATCCTCACCTCGACGCCGCTGCCCGACCTCAAGACGTACGTGAAGTGGCACTACGTCGCGTCGAACGCCGGCGCGCTGTCCAAGCCGTTCGTCGACGAGAACTTCCAGTGGCGCAAGAAGCTGTTGGGCCTCAAGCAGCTCGAGCCGCGCTGGAAGCGCTGCATCCGCACCGTCGACAACTCCATGGACGAGCTGCTCGGGCAGATGTTCGTCGCGATCCGGTTCACGCCGGCCGGCAAGGCGCACGCGGAGACGATGGTGCGCAACCTGCGGTCGGCGTACCGCACCGACATCGCGGGGCTCGACTGGATGACGCCGCCGACCAAGGCGCGCGCCGAGGCGAAGCTCACCGCGATCGTGCAGAAGATCGGCTATCCCGACACGTGGCGCGACTACTCGAAGGTGGCGATCACGCGCGACGACTACTTCGGCGACCTGCGCAACGCGAACGCGTTCGCCGTCGCGCGCGACATCAAGAAGATCGGCAAGCCGACGGACCGCACGGAATGGGGCATGCCGCCGCAGCTGATCAACGCGCAGTACAACCCGACCATGAACGACATCACGTTCCCGGCCGCGATCCTGCTGCCGCCGTTCTACTCCGACACCAACGACGACGCGCTCAACTACGGCGCGATCGGCGCGGTGATCGGGCACGAGATGACGCACGGCTTCGACGACCAGGGCCGCCAGTACGACAAGCTCGGCAACTTGGCGGACTGGTGGACGCCCGCCGACGCGAAGCAGTTCACGACGCGCTCGTCGTGCATCACCAAGCAGTACGGCGCGATGGAAGCGGCGCCCGGCGTGAAGCAGAACGGTCCGCTGGTCACCGGCGAGTCGATCGCCGACCTGGGCGGGCTGCGCATCGCGTACAACGCGTACGAGAAGTCGCTGGCCGGCAAGCCGCGCCGCACGATCAACGGCTACACGCCCGAGCAGCGCTTCTTCCTGGCGTTCGCGACGGTCTGGGCCGAGAACGACACGCCGGAGCTCGCGCGGTTGTTGGGCCAGAGCAACGAGCACCCGGTCGCGCGCAACCGCGTGATCGGCACGCTCATCAACCTGCCCGAGTTCGCCAAAGCGTTCCACTGCGTCGGCGGGCGACAAGATGGTCAAGCCGGTCGCGACGGTCTGCCGCATCTGGTGACCTCGGCCCGGGCGGCTGCTCGCTAGCGCTCCGGCCTAGCGAGCGGCGCCCGCCGAGGCGGGCTCCCGGGTCCGGGGAGCCCCGGCGTGGTACAATCTCCCGTCGTGGCCCGTACCGTTCCGCCGCTGAAGATCGGCCCCATCGAGGTCTGGCCCCCCGTCGTGCTCGCGCCGATGTCGGGGGTGACGAACCGCACCCTGCGGGCGCTCTACAAGCCGTTCGGGTTCGGGCTGACCGTCACGGAGTTCGTGTCGTCGAACGCGCTGCAGTACGGCAACAAGCGCACGATGGAGATGATCGACCAGCACGGCGTCGAGAAGCCCGTCTCGACGCAGCTGTGGGGGAACGACCCCGCGCTGATGGCGCTGGCCGCGAAGGTCGTGCGCGAGTGCGGCGCCGACATCGTCGACATCAACTTCGGCTGCCCCGCGCCCAAGGTGACCAAGACCGAGGGCGGCAGCGCGTGCCTGCGCGACGTCGACCGCTGCGAAGCGATCATGCGCGCCGTCGTCGCCGCCGTCGACTGCCCGGTGACGATGAAGATGCGCCTGGGCTGGACCGAGAGCGACCTCGTGTTCGTCGAGGTCGCCAAGCGCGCGCAAGCCGCCGGCGTGCAAGCGCTGACGCTGCACGCGCGCACCGCGAAGCAGTTCTACAAGGGCAGCGCCGACTGGTCGAAGATCGCCGAGCTCAAGCGCGCGGTCGACATCCCCGTCATCGGCAACGGCGATCTCGCCGATCCGCACGACGCGATGCGCCGCATGCGCGAGAGCGGCGTCGACGCGGTGATGCTCGGGCGCGCGACGCTCGGCAACCCGTGGCTCGTGTCGCGGCTGCGCGCGCTGATGGAAGGGCGCGAGCCGCAAGCGACGCCGGATGCGCCCGACCGCCTGCGCTTCGCCGTGCACCACTACGAGACGATGGTCGACGAGTGGGGCGAAGCGCGCGCGGTGCCGCAGATGCGCAAGCACCTCGGCTACTACCTCAAGGGCTTCCCGGGCGCGAGCGCGCTGCGCGAGCGCCTGATGCGCACGGAGACCGCGGCCGAGACGCTGGCGGTGCTGCACGAAACGATCGCGCAGCTCGAATCGCGCGAGCTCGCCGTCGCGTGATCCCCACCACCCACGACGATCTCTACGGCGCGGCTTCGCCCGCGGCGCTGTACGACGAAGTGTACGAGAACTACCGCGCGCACGTGAACCCGCCGCTGGCGCGCGTGATGAAGCTGTCGGGTTCGCCGGTCGAGGTGCGCGCGCAAGGCTGCACGATCACCGACCACACCGGCAAGACGTATCTCGATTTCGCGGGCGGCTACGGCGTGTTCACGCTGGGGCACCGCCACCCGCGCGTCGTCGCCGCGGTGAAAGAGCAGCTCGACCGCATGGCGCTGTCGGGCCGCACGATGTTCAACCCGCTGATGGGCCGGCTCGCGAAGCGGCTCGCGGAGCTCGCGCCGGGCGATCTGTCGATCGCGTTCTTCGCCAACAGCGGCACCGAGGCGGTCGAAGGCGCGCTCAAGCTCGCGCGCGCCGCGACGAAGCGGCCGGCGCTCGTCGCGACCGACGCGGCGTTTCACGGCAAGACGCTGGGCGCGCTGTCGGCGAGCGGGCGCGACGCGTTTCGCGATCCGTTCGCGCCGCTGCTCGCCGACGTGCGGCGCGTGCCGTTCGGCGACGCGGACGCGCTGCGCGCGGCGGTCGACGACACCGTCGCGGCGGTGATCGTCGAGCCGATCCAAGGCGAGGGCGGCGTGAACGTCCCGCCGGACGGCTACCTGCGCGACGTGCGCGCGATCTGCGACGCGAGCGGCGCGCTGATGATCGCCGACGAAGTGCAGACGGGGCTGGGCCGCTGCGGCGCGCTGTTCGCGTGCGACCGCGAGAGCGTCGTGCCCGACGTGATGACGCTCGCGAAAGGCTTGTCGGGCGGCGTGATCCCGATCGGCGCGTACGTCGCGCGGCCGGCCGTGTGGAACGCCGCGTACGCGAAGCAGCCGCTGCTGCACACGTCGACGTTCGGCGGCAACGAGCTGGCGTGCGCGGCGGCGCTCGCGGCGCTCGACGTGCTGCACGACGAGGACCTGGTCGCGAACGCGCGCGCGCGCGGCGCGCAGCTGCTCGCCGGCGCGCGCGCGACGATGGCGCGCCACCCCGCCGTGATCGCGGACGTGCGCGGCGCGGGACTGCTGGTGGGCGTCGAGCTGCGCAGCGAAGGCTACGGCGGCACGATCATCCCCGAGCTGCTCAAGCGCGGCGTCACCGCGGCCTGGACGCTCAACCAGCAGCGCGTGATCCGCCTCGAGCCGCCGCTGATCGTGACGGAAGACGAAGTCGACGTCGCGCTGCGCGCGTTCGATGCGGCGGTCGCGGCTGCGTTCGACAAGTTGGGAACGCTGGTCCCGATGCCCGAGAAGCCGGAAACGAACGCCTAGTGCCGTACGTCGAGTGCACGATCGACGTCGCCGCGCCCGCCGCGACGGTGTACGAGCTTGCGAAGGAGCAGGAGCGCTTCCCCGACTTCATGCCCGACGTCGAGACCGTCGTCGTGCTCGAGCGCCATCCGGACCACGTCGTCACGCGCTGGAAGACGCTGGTCGAGGACGCGCCGATCGAGTGGACGGAGAACGACGTCTTCGACGACGAGCGGCTGCGGATCGACTACGCGCTGATCGAGGGCGACCTCGACACGTTCGAGGGCGCGTGGACGTTCGAGCAGCACGGCGACGTCACGCGCGTCGTGCTCAGCGTCGAGTACGACTTCGGCGTGCCGACGCTGGCCGAGCTGATCGGCCCGACGCTTGGAGAAAAAAGTGCGCGAGAACTCCGACATGATGCTCGCGGCGCTCAAAGCCGAGGCGGAGTCACGGCCGGTCCCGCAGTCGGCGCGCGGTACGCGCTGAAGCTCGTCGCGGTGGACGCCGCGCGCAGCGGGATCGCGGCGTGCAGCAGCTCGATCGGTGCGCAGCAGCTCGTCGGCGTAGGCGATCTCTTCCAGCCGCGCGGCGTCGAACGACAAGCCGCGCACCGGAAACGCCGCGTGTTCGAGCGCGTCGAGCAGCGCGGGCGCTTTCACCGTGCGCTCCGTGAGCCCGCGGATGCGCTGCAGCGAATCCTCGAGCTTGAGCACGTCGGCGCGGTACGCGGCGTACTTGTCCCACTCGGCCGCCGCGCGGTCGCGGATCGCCGGCCAGCGCTCCTCGCGAAAGCGCGCGACCTCCGCGTTGCCGTGCTCCGTGAAACGGCGTTTGCGCGCGGCGATCAGCCGGCGCTCCTCCGCGTCCGCGAAGCGCGGGCCCTTCGTTTTCGCGCGCACGAGGTCGGTGTGCTCCTGCGCGGTGTAGTCGGTTTCCAGCGCGACGCGGTCGCTGATCGCGGCGAGCTCTTCGCGCCAGACGTCTTCGACCGTCGGCGGCTGGTTGAGCGCGCCG
>CAWCRI010000005.1:0-99351 GCA_963797935.1 Vulcanimicrobiota bacterium | reverse complement strand
CACAACTGCGGTACGAACTTCCGCTCCGCTTCGATAGGGCTCATGAGCCCGACGTCGTTCCCGTCGGGATCCTCGACGACCGCGTATCGCGCGCCGAAGAACGCGTCGTACGGCGGCTGACAGCCCACGTATCCCGCCGCCGTCAGCTCCGCATAGCGCTCGTCGACCGCTTCGCGCGACGGCAGCGCGATGCCGAGGACCGTCTTGCTGCCGTGCCCGTTCTCGCGCCAGCCCTGCATGCCACATCTTCGCCATCGGAACGTTGTCGAACTCGAGTCGCATCCCGTTCGGAAACTTCACGTCGACGTGCTGCGCGCCGCTGCCAGCCGGCCAGTCGTAACCGTCGGGCACGTCGAGTCCGAGCTTGCGGTAGAACGCCAGCGTCGCGTCCATGTCGTTGACGACCAGGTTGACTTGATCGAAGTGCGGATCGGCCATGATCGAACTCCTCGTTATGCAGGCGCGTCGGCGAGCGTGTAGAGCCACCAGCGCGGCTGGTCGCGGCGTGACTTGCGGTCGAAGTAGAGCACCGCGACGCGGCCGTCGTCGAGCGCGAGCTCGAACCAATGGCGCGCGAGGTACGTGTCGCCGCGATCGCTGATCGTCGAGCGCCACGTGCGCACGACGTCGCGCACCACGAGCCGCTCGCCGCGCCAGCCGAACTCTCGCGGCAGGGGCGGCTCGCCGCGGCTGAGCGCGCCGGTGTCGATGCACGCAGCCGAAGCGGTCAGCGCCTCGCTGACGAACTGGGCCATCGGGCGATGTGCTCGAAGCGCCTACCGCGTCGGCTGCGGCGCCGGTTGCGACGCGCCCAGCTTGAAGATCGCGATGATGTCGCCGTACGGGAACGTGAGCTGGAAGTTGCCGCCGGCGGCGACCGCGACATACTGCTGGCCGTTCACCTCGTACGTGATCGGCGGCGCGTTCACGCCCGCGCCGAGGTAGTAGCGCCACAGGTTCTTTCCCGTCTTCGCGTCGACCGCGTCGAACCAGCCGTTGCCCTCGCCGTAGAACGCGAGGTTGCCGGCCGTCGCGAGCGCGCCGCCGATGAGCGGCTGCGGCGTCATGACGGTCCACGCGATCTTGCCCGTCTCGGTGTCGATCGCGACGAAGCGGCCGTCCTGCACGCCGTGCGGCTCGATGTTGCTGAACGCGCTGCCGAGCCGGATGCGGCCGGGCTGATACGCTTCGGAGTGGGTCGCGAATTTCATGAGCTGGTCCATGCCGAGCACGTACGCGTACTTGGTCTCCGGCGAGTACGCCGGCGGCGACCATTCCGCGCCGCCGTTCGCGCCGGGCAGCATCACGACGCCTTTGGCGGTCGGCTGGCTGAACATGTTCTTCGACATCGCGACGTATGCGTCGGAACGCCGGATCAGCTTGCCGTTGCGGCGGTCGACGATGTAGAACCAGCCGACTTTGCCGGCCTCGCCCGCGGCGGGGATCGTCTGGCCGTTCACGTGCACGTCGAACAGCACGACGTTGCTCACGGCGTCGTAGTCCCACACGTCGTGCTTGATCTCCTGATAGCCCCATTTGAATTTGCCGGTGTGCACGTCGAGCGCGACGATGGAGTCGCTCCACTTGTTGTCGCCGGGGCGGTACGTGCCGTTCAGATCGGGGTTCGGGTTGCCGGTGCAGAAGATCACCAGCCCCAATTTCGGATCGAGCGCCGGCGTCGTCCACACCATCGCGCCGCCGCGCTTCCACGAGTCGCCGCCGTACGTCTTCGGATCGGTCGTGTCGAAGCGCCAGCGCTGCTTGCCGCTGCGCGCGTCGTATGCCGCGACGAAGCCGCGGATCGGCCACTCGCCGCCGGCGCTGCCGACGATCACCATGCCGTCGTACACCTGCGGCGTCATCGTCTCCGAGTATCCGACCGACGAGTCGGCGACGGTGCTCGACCAGCGCAGCTTGCCGGTGGTCGCGTCGAGCGCGAGCAGCTTGTCGTCGAGCGTCAGCACGTACACCATGCCGTACGCTACCGCAGCGCCGCGGTTCACCGGGCCGCAGCAGATCTGGAACGATCCGAGGCTGTAGACGGTGTCCCAGATCGGCCGCCCGTTGGTCGCGTCGAGCGCCATCACTTTCATCGTGTTGTTCACGGTGGGCGTCGTGGCGTACATGACGCCGTTGACGACGATCGGCGTCGTCTCGAAGCTCGCCGTCATCCCCGTCTGCGCGATGCCGACCAGCTGCAGCCCGCCGATGTTGCCGTCGTTGATCTGCGTCAGCGGCGAATAGCGCTGGTTGTCCCAGGTGCGGCCCGGGCAGCAGCCAGTTGGCGCGGTCGCCGTCGGCGCCCGCCATCATGGCGTCGGTGACGTTCACGTTCGCGTTGTTCGGAAGCTTCGCGTACACCGTGTTCTTCGGCGGCGCCGCGCGCACGATCTCGTTGTTGTTCGCCGCGTTCTTGCCCGCGCCGCGCTTGCCGTTCGTCGGACCTTTCGGGGCAGTTGCGCCGTTGCCGCCGCCGCCCAGCGCCACCTGCGGGAGGGTGCTCTTCGTGAGCGGCACGTCGCCGGCCGGATAGCCGTTGCGCGACAGCAAGAACGCGGTGACGTCGAGATACTGCTGCTGCGTGAGCGAGCCCGGCTTGTCGGCCGGCATCTGGCGCGAGATGAAATCAAACAGCGACGCCGCCGTACCGTGCTTTCCGACGTAGTTGCTGAACGCCGCGCCGACCAGCGCGGGTCCGGACTGGCCTTGGAGGTTCACGCCGTGGCACTGCTGGCACGTCGCCGTGTAGACGGCCGCGCCGCTCGCGGCTTGGGCCCGCGTGTAGTGCCCGGGCCCGGCGGGCACCGCGGGGCGGGTCCCCGCGAGCAGCAGCGCCGCGACCGCGGCGAGCCCCGCGACGAGGACGGTGCGATGCGATGAAAAACCGGCTGTGCGCATGTTCGGTGCCTCCTGTGCGAAGGGCTTCGAATCCCGTTCCAAGCCTCCCCCTACCGGTGCCGGAGGCGACCGGCCACAACCACGTGCGCTATGGGAGGGTGATGTGACGGACGATCACCTTGCCGCTACCGCCGAAGACGAGGCTCGGATCGATGCCATAAGCGAAGCCGATGCGCGTGAGCTCGTCATCGTAGAGCATGTTCCGACCCGCTTCCGCATCTGCGAGACGGTCGGCGTCGACACCGATGCGTGCGGCGGCGGCATCCAGCTCGAAACCTGCCTGCAGGCGAAAGCGGACCAGTCGCTCGCCGAAATCCGCACAAACCTCCGCCGGACGCACCTTGGGCGGTACGCCGAGCCACCGTCTCAGTGCATCGTGCATCGAGAATCGTTGGGTGGGATGTATCGCCGCCTCGCGCAAGCCGTCGAGCGTCGACCACGCGACGAGGTTGGGGATCAGCAATGCAATGATCTCCGCGACACGCTCTTCGCGTTCGGCTGGGTCCATGAGGTGATCGAGGTCGAGTGCCGCCAAGTCGGTGCCGGCGGGGACGAGGTCGTCGGCGCGCTCGCGGAAACCGTACGTCGAGATGTCGTCCCGGTTGAACGCGAAAGCCGGATTGACGAAGTCATTCGGTTGTGCGCCCAGTTCGACCGTGTACCGGCCGCTGAAGCGCGCCCACGCGCTGAGCCCGATCGTGGCCTCCGGCCGGACCGTGGACCAGCGGAGCCGCTTGCGACGGAAATGAAACGGAAGGCTCCGCTTGACGCCCGCGATCAGCGGCTTCAGCCGTTCTTCTTTCACCGGTTTGTCGATCGCCGCAGTTACGCGTCCAGCCCGCCGAAGCACATGTACTTGATCTCCACCCACTCGTCGATGCCGTACTTCGAGCCTTCGCGGCCGATGCCGGATTCTTTGATGCCGCCGAACGGCATCGACTCGTTCGCGATCAGCGGGGTGTTGATGCCCACCATGCCCGTCTCCAATGCTTCCGCGACGCGCCACGAACGGCCGATGTCGCGCGTGTAGAAGTACGCGGCGAGGCCGAACGGCGTGTCGTTCGCCATCGCGACGACGTCCGCTTCGGTTTTGAACGACGCGATCGCCGCGACCGGGCCGAACGTCTCCTCGTTGCTCAAGCGCATCGCGCGCGTCACGTTGGTGAGGATCGTCGGCTCGTAGAACGTGCGGCCGAGCTCGTGCGGCTTGCCGCCGTGCACGACGGTCGCGCCGCGCGAGCACGCGTCTTCGACATGCTCGACCACTTTCGAGAACCCTTGCTCCTCGATCAGCGGCCCGAGTGTCGTACCTTCGGCGAAACCATGGCCGACGCGCAGCTTGCGCACGCGCGCGGTGAGCTTCTCCACGAACGCGTCGTGGATGCCCTCCTGCACGTACAGCCGGTTGGGGCTCACGCAGACTTGACCCGCGTTGCGGAACTTCGCGCCCATCGCGCCGCACACGGCGGCGTCGACGTCGGCGTCGTCGAACACGATGAACGGCGCGTTGCCGCCCAATTCCAACGATACTTTCTTCACGGTGTGCGCGCACTGTTCCATCAGCAGTTTGCCGACGGCGGTGGAACCGGTGAACCCGAGCTTGCGCACGATGGGGTTCGACGTCATCTCTTCGCCGATCACCGGCGCGTCGTCGGCGTCGCCCGTCACGACGTTGAACACGCCCGCCGGCATCCCGGCCTGTTCGGCGAGCGCCGCGACGGCGAGCGCCGACAGCGGCGTCTGCTCCGCGGGCTTGAGCACGAACGTGCAGCCGGCGGCGATCGCGGGCGACGCTTTGCGCGTGACCATCGCGTGCGGGAAGTTCCACGGCGTGATGCCGACGCACACGCCGATCGGCTGCTTCACCACCACCATGCGGCGGTCGTTGGCGAGCGTGGGGATCGTGTCGCCGTACACGCGCTTCGCCTCTTCGGCGTTCCACTCGACGTACGCCGCGCCCATCGCGATCTCGCCGCGCGCTTCGGCGAGCGGCTTGCCCTGTTCGAGCGTCATGATGTGCGCGAGCTCGTCGGTGTGCTCGACGATCAGGTCGTACCAGCGGCGGATGATCTTCGCGCGCTCCTTGGCGGGCGTCGCGCGCCAGCCGGGCAGCGCGGCGTTGGCCGCCTCGATCGCGCGGCGCGTCTCGGCGGCGCCCATGCGCGGCACGTTGGCGACGGTGTCGCCCGTCGCCGGATCGTACACCGGGAACGTCGCGCCCGAGTCGGCGCCGACCCACTGCCCACCCACGTACGCGAGCGACTTGAGCAGCGTGGAGCGTTCGAGCACCGAGGTCATGGGCGGCGGTCCTTTCCGGTCGGAGGCGGGCGTGAGCCTTCGCGGTCCGGCGTGCGACGCCTCGACCGGCGCACAGGGGCGCGTCGCCCGCAGACCCGCATTAAAGAATTAATTGACAGCCGCCGCTGCCGGTGGTATCGTGAGTATTAATTCTTTAACGCAGCTGCGGAGGACGCATGCCTCGCCGCGAATCGCCGGTTCTCACGGATGCCGAGCTTCGGCTCATGGAAGTGCTTTGGCGCCGGCCGCGCGCGACCGTCAGCGACGTCGTCGAAGACGTGGGCGAGCCGCCGCTTTCGTACAGCACCGTGCTCACGACGCTGCGCATCCTCGAGCGCAAGGGGTACGCCGCGCACGAGGAGGTCAACCGCACGTACTTCTACCGCCCCGTCGTGGCGCGCGATGAGGCCGCGAACAAAGACGTCGGCCACGTGCTCAGCCGCTTCTTCTCGGGTAAGCCGTTCGACCTCGCGGCGCGGCTCGTCGAGCGCGACCGCGTGTCGCGCGATGAGCTGCGCAAGCTCAAAGCGCTGATCGAGCAGCACGAGGCGGACGCCGAATGAACGCCGTGTCGCAGGCGCTCGTGCCGTTCCAAGGCGTCGCGCAGGCGCTCGCCACGTACTGCGTGACGGCGCTGTGGATGGGCGTCGTGATCGCCGCGCTCGCGGCGCTCGTCGTGCGCTTCTGGAAGCCGCTCGACGCGGCGTCGCGCTACGCGGTGTGGTACGTCGCGCTGATCGCGATCGTGCTCGGGCCGCTCGCGGCGACCGCGGTGATGCAATATACGAGCCACGGGCCGGCAGTCGACGAGCTGGCGACCGCGATCAGCGCGTCTCCTGACGCGCACGCGCCCGTGACGGTCGCCGTTCGCCGGCCGCACCCGCGGATCGGGATCGCGCCGTACCTCGCCTTCGGCGGCACCGCGCTGTGGCTGCTCGTCGTGCTCGGCGGCAGCGCGCGGTTCGCCGCCGGCGTCGTCATGCTCGCGCGGCTCAAGCGCGACGCGCTGCCGCTCGCACCGGAGCGCCGGGCCGAGTTGTCGCTGTGGAACGCCCACGCCGGTGCGGCGCGCGCCCGCCGAGCGCGGCTGTGCGTGTCCGAAGGCGTCGACGTCCCCGTCGCGGTGGGCTTGTTCGACGGGATGGTGCTGCTGCCCAAGCACATCCTCGACGCGTTCGAGGCCTCCGACGTCGACCGCTTCGTGCTGCACGAGCTCGCGCACCTCGAACGGCGCGACGACTGGACGACGGCGTTCGAGCGGCTCGCGCAAGTGGTCCAGTTCTTCAATCCCGTCGTGCACCTCATCGCGCGCCGGCTCGACCTCGAGCGCGAGATCGCGTGCGACGATCGCGTCGTCGCCGCGACGTCCGACGTGCGCTCCTATGCGGTCGGGCTCACGCGCATGGCGGAGTCGACCGCGTGGCCCTACGCGGGCATCGCGGCGCCGGCGATCTTCGTCACGCGCAAGCAGCTCTCGCTGCGCGTCGAGGAGCTGCTGGCGCGGCGGCGCTTCACCGCGCCGCGCGTCGCGATCGCGCCGGCCGCGCTTGCGCTCGCCGCATCGCTCGGTGTCGTCGGCGCCGCCGCAGTGCACGCGCCGTCGTTCGACGTCGGTGGTGCGCCGAGCGCGCAGGCGCACCAGATCACGCGCGTCCAGGAGACGAAGGTGATCCTCCTCGACCGGAACGGCAAGAGGAAGACCCTCGACGCGCGCCACGCGCGCGTCATGATGATCCACGGCGACGCGCAGACGCTCGAGGACTTCCGCGCGCTCGACGGCGCCTCGCCCGAACACCTGCGCGCGCTGCTCGACGAGCTCGAGGCGCGCAGCCTCACGCACGACTCCGCCCCCACCGTTCAGACGCACACCCGCTAGAGGTTTTCCGATGCCGCTTCCCATGTCACTGCCGAACCGGCGGTCTGTTCGACACGCGCCGCGCGCGGTCTGCGCCTTTCTCGCCGCCGCGCTGGCGCTGCTCGCCGCCGCCGTGCCGGTGCGTGCCGCCAACGAGGCGAGCGACATCGTGATCGACGTCGTCGACGCCGCGACGGGAGCGCCGCTCGCGCTCGCGCGCGTGCTCGTGCAAGGCGAAGCCGGGCTCATCGGGTACACCGACGCCGACGGGCGCGCGCGCTTCGAGTCCGTCGCAACCGGCTCGTACCGTGCGATGGTGATCAAGCGCGGGTTCGTGCGCGCGCGCTCGCCGCTGTTCGACGTGTCCGCGAACCGCACGTCGAACGTGCGCGTGCGGCTGCAGCGCACCAGCGCGCTCAAGCAGATCGGCAGCATCTCGGTGTCGAGCTCGCCGGCGCGGGCGTCGCGCGAGGTGGGACAAGACGACGCGCTGCGCTATCTCGACGGCTCGCTGCGCGACGCGATCGGCGATCTCCCGGGCGTCACCTCAGCGGGCGACGGCGTGCAGATCGACGGCAACGACGCATCGCAGACCGGGACGAGCATCGACGGCGTGCCGGTCGCGGGCGCGGGCGGCTCGCTGACGGGACGCGGCATCAACGCGGACCTGTTCGGCGGCGCGAGCGTGAGCTCGGGCGCGTCGCACGGCGCGCTCGGCGGCGACGTCGGTTTCCGCACGCTGCAGCCGACGCGCTTCGCGCAGCAGCAGGCGACGCTGCAGTACGGCAGCGACAACGCGTCGTCGGCGCTGCTCGTGGCGCGCGGCTCGGTGCGCAACCTCGGCTACGTCGTCGAGCACGCGAGCCGCGGGCGCACGAGCCCGTTCACCGGGCTCGACTTCACCGATGCGACCAGCCTGACGTATCGCCACGACGGCGACCGGCTGCTGTCCGGCGATCTGGCGAAGCTGCGCTGGGCGCCGTCGATCGCGCAGACGCTGGCGCTGACCGCCACGTCGACCAGCGCCCAGAACGGGCTCGTGTGCGGGCAGCTCGTCGCGCTGTTTCCGTGCGGCTACGGGCCCGGCGCGGTCGGACGCTCCAACGGCCGTCTGCTGACGCTCTCGGAGAACGCGACGATCGGCGCGACCACGCTGACGATCGGCGCGTTCGCGAACGGCTCGTACGACGCGACGAACGAATCGCAGCGCATGCTGGCCGGCGTCGCCGCACCGCAGAGCACCGAGCTGCGCGCCAACGCGCGCGGCTTCAACCTCGGCGTGCAGTTGCCGGCCGGCGACCGGCACGACGTGTCGCTGAACGCCCAGAGCTACGGAGTGCACGTGGACGGCAGCACGACGACGTCGCTGGGCACGTTCGCGCTCGCGCAGAGCACGTCGTTCCACGGCGCATCCGTCGTCGACCGCTATCATCCGACACAGCGGGTGACGCTGACCGCGCGCGCGGGCGCCAACGGCGGCAACGGCTCGAACGCGTTCACGACCGGGCTCGATGCGCGCTGGCAGCCGAACCGCAGCACCGCGTTCGCGGCCGGCGGCTCGTTCGGCGACGCGGGCGCCGGGCTGGCGATCACGGGCACGGCGTTCCCCGATCCGAGCTCGCTCACGTTCGACTGCGCAGGCGGGCTCGCATACGGCAGCTTGCCGTCGACCAACGCGGCGCGCCAGCGCTCATCGGCGCTGCGCGCGTCCGTGGAACGCTCGGGACGCCGCGGGCGGCTCGCGCTGACTGCGTGGTCGGCGCGGCTTGCGGGCGCGCCGGTGTTCACCGCGCAGGACGCGGGCGCGATCGGCGTGCCGCCGGGCTATCTCGGCGCGGTCGGTGCGTTCTCGTCGTCGCCGTATGTATGCGGCTCGTCGCTCGGAACGCTCGCGTTCACGTCGTTCCAGCCCGCCGACCAGCTCAGCCGCGGCGCGACGCTCGCGGGCACGCTCGAGATCGGCAAGGCGCTGATCGCGGGGTTCGCGAGCGTGCAGTCGCGGTTCGTCACGGGCGCGACGTCCGCGACCGAAGCGCTCTCGCCGGGTGCGACGCAGGTCCCCGGCACGCCGCTGCACCGCGCGGGGCTCGTCGCCACCGCCAAGCTCGGCAAGTCGGTGGACGCGCTCGCGAACGTGAGCTACACCGCGGCGAACAACCCCAACCGCTTGCCGGCGTACACCGTGTTCAACGCGGGGTTTGCGGCGCCGCTGCGCGAGGGTTCCATCGCGCTCGTCGGTACGAACCTCGGCAACGTGCACGCGGGTCCGTTCGCGTCGCGCGCGGACCTCGTCGCGCTGCCGCGCGCGGGCGCCGTGCCGCTCGCGCTCGCCGCGACGCCGCTCACCGCGCGCGCCGTCGGGTTGACGTACACGGTGCGCGCGGGACGCGTCGGCGCGACCGGCAGCGGCGCCGCCGCCACCGACGCGTCGGCGCCCGACGACGAAGACCCGCACGGCGGCGTGGAGATCCGCATCCGCGCGATGCCGCTGCGCGAAGGCGCGCACCCCGACGCGCTCAAGATCGATCCCGACAACGATGCGTGCACGCCCGCGGCGGCGAACGTCGCGCAGCCGGTGATGGACGCGATGGGACGCATCGCGGCCTCTGCCGAGCGCGCGAAATCGAACGGGCGCTATCCCGCGGCGCTCCGCGACGGCAGCGCGACGGTGAGCGGCGTGACGCTGACGTACACGCCGTACGACGACGGCGCGCGGTTCGTCGTCGCGGCGGCATCGACGCCCCAAGCCGGTGCGGCGGTGATCAACTGCGCGCGGCTCAGCGTCGCGCAGCCGGACGACCGCGAGAAATTCCACGTCTATCTGCCGGCGAATCAGACCGGATTCTTCATCGCGTACGCGCCGGCGCTGGGCATCTACTTCGCGCCGCCCGCGCAAGCGGGGCACGGTGCGACGCTCATGCGCGCATCGGTGGATCCGGAGCCTGCAACACCGCCGGCCGATCCGTTCGCGGTGCGCGCCGCGCCGGCGTGTCCCGCAAGCTCGAAGCCGGTCGCCGACGCGGTGATCGCGGCCGTGCGCGCGGCACGCGCAGCGCAGCGCGCCGGGACACCGGTGCCGCCTGCGGAGATCGCGGAGATCGTCGCGCGCGGCACCGCCGCCGCGGGGTGGCTCGAGATCAAGGCGGCCGATGCCGGCGCGCAGGCCGCGGTCGTGCAGTGCCTGCACGTCGGCGGCGTGCCGAGCGCGCACTTGCAAGCCGCCGGTATCGCCGACGCGCGCCGGCCGGGCGCGATCGGGTTCAGCGACCGCTTCGGGTTCTACCTGATCGCGCGGCCGCCGGAGCAGCAATGAGCGTCGCGGCGGGAGCGGTCAGGACTCCGCTTCCGCCGCGTGGACCGCGGCTTCCCACGCGGCCATCGCCGCGGCGCTTTCTTCTTTGACGCGTTCGAGCGCGTGCACCAGCTCGACGACGCGCTTGGGATGATCGTACAAGTCGGGCGCGGCGAAGTCGGCTTCGAGCCGCGCGCGCTCCTTTTCGAGCTTTGCGACGCGGTTCTCCGCATCGGCGACGGCGCGCTTGCGGCGGCCCGCCGCGACCTTCGCTTCGTGCGCGCTCTGCCGGTCGGCTTTCGCCGGTGACGTCTTCGGCGCGGTCGCGGCGTGTGCGCGCGATGCGCCGTTCGCGGGCGCGTCGCTGCGCGCCTCGGGCTGCTCGTGCGCGCGGCGCTCGTACGCTTCGTAGTCGCCGTCGATCACCTTCGCCTTGCCGTCGCGGATCGACACCACGCGCTCGCCCAGACGTTTGAGCAAATAGCGGTCGTGCGACACCACGAACAGCGCACCGTCGTACTCCGCGAGCACGTCTTCGAGCGCTTCACGGCTGGGGATGTCGAGGTCGTTCGTCGGCTCGTCGAGGAACAGGCAGTCCGCGCGCTGCGCCATCAGCCGCGCGAGCATGATGCGCCGCCGTTCGCCGCCGGAGAACGCTTCGACGCGCTTGTCGCCGGAGTCGCCGCCCAAGTTCAAGCGGCCCAGCAGCCCGCGCGCCTCTTGGTCGGTGACGCCCATGCGCATCACCGCTTCGCTCGCCGTCGCGCCGGCGGGGAGATCGTCGACCGTGCTCTGCGAGTAGCTTGCCGTGCGCAGGCCGACGCCGTAGCGCACGCTGCCGCGGTCGGGGTCGAGCTCGCCGCTGAGGATGCGCAGGAACGTCGTCTTGCCCGCGCCGTTCGGGCCGACGATCGCGACGCGCTCGCCGCGCGTGAACGTCGCGCCGACGTTCGCGAACAGCGTGCGGTCGTACGCCTTCGTGATGCCTTTGATCTCGACCGCGGGCCCGCCGGTCGCGCGGCGCGCCGCTTTGAGCGCGACGGCGATCTTGCGGCGCTCCGCGCGCGGCGCATCGACGACGTCGACGCGCGCGAACGCCTTCTCGCGGCTCCAGACCGCGCTGTAGTTGTGCGAGCCGTGCGTGCGCAGTTCGTCGATCACGGCGCGCTGGCGCTTGCGTTCGGTCGTCGCCGCCTCGTAGTCGCGCCGCTGCTGCTCGCGCCGGATGTCGCGCTCCTCGACGTACATGCTGTACGCGCGGCCCGGCTTCACGTCGTACACCGACAGCTCGCCGCGGTCGAGCTCCCAGATCTCCGTCGCGACCGTCTCTAGAAAATAGCGGTCGTGCGAGACGATCAGAAACGCGCGCGGATCGCGCGCGACGAAGTTCTCCAGCCAGCGCACGGTGTCCAGGTCGAGGTGGTTGGTGGGCTCGTCGAGGACCAGCCAATCGGGCTGCTCGAGCAGCGTGCGCGCGAGCAGCGCGCGCGTCCGCTGGCCGCCGGAGAACTCGCGCAGCGGCCGGTCGAGATCGGTTTCGGCAAAGTCGAAGCGGTTGAGCGTCGCGCGCATCTCCCACTCCTGCGCGTGCCCGCGCGCCATCGCTTCGTCGAACGCGATGCGCAGCGTCTGCGGCCCGCTCTCGGCGGCGTCCTGCGCGAGGTAACCGAGGCTTCGCTCGCGCGCGCGCACGATCGTCCCGCCGTCGCTCTCGTCACGCCCGGTGAGCAAGCCGCACGAGCGACGACTTGCCGGCGCCGTTCGGGCCCGACCAACCCGACCTTGTCGCCGTCGCGGATGACGCCGTCGAGCCCGGTGAAGACTTCGTTTGCGCCGTAGTGCCGCTCGAGCGCGGAAAACCGTACGAGTTCCATGAGTTCGCTCGCTGTATTCGACGCCGGACAGCCTGCGGCCTCACCGCCGTCGTTGCTATGCTCCGCCGCAGGAGTGCTGGGAATCCGGCCCCATGTACGCGGCGTGCTGCCTGTAGGCGTAGACGCGGAACACGAACCCGCGCGAGTCGACGTTGGGATCACACGTCACGGCGCCCGTCGTCGGCTCGTGTGTCGGCACGGGAAACGACACGAGACATACTTGCACCGCGTCGCCCGGGCGCGCTTGCTGCATGAGCGCGTTCCCCGCCGAGTCTTGATAGTGGACGACGCTCGCGGTCGCGAACGTCCTGTTCATCAGCCAGCGCGGCTTCGACGGGATCGCGATGCCGACGGTGACGCCGCTCTGGAACTGGCCTTTCGGCTCCTCCAACCGTGGGCCGACGACCTTGACGATCCCGGGCGCGCACAGCACCGCGTTCCCGTGCCACGCGCCGCCGGCGACGATGGACTGCATGTCGGAGTCGGCCGCCATCGCGCCGGCGGAACCGCACGCGAAGACGACGGCGAATGCCAAGACGAAACGCTTCATCGGGTTTCTTCCTTTGTCAGCGAAGGTGGCGGGTGAACCAGTCGGCCATGATGTGCAGGCGTTCCACGCGGTGGATCGGTTCGCCGGTGCGGCTGAGGTCGTGGGTTTCGCGCGGGAACTGGACGAGCTCCACCGGGCGCTTCAGGATTTTCAGCGCTTCGTACTCCTGCAGCGTTTCCGCGATCGGGGTGCGCGTGTCGGCGTCGCCGTGCAGCAGCAGCAGCGGCGTGTGGACGTCTGCGACGTGCGCGAGCGGGGACTGCTGCCAGAGCGTCATGTAGCCTTGCAGCGCGCCGCCCCAGGCGTGCGGCGTGCCGGCGGGCCCTTCGAAGCCGCGCGGTGCGGCGAAGTCGGCCGTCAGCGTCTCGGTGAACAGGTCGCTCGCGACGCGCTCCGCGAGCGCGGCCTTGAAGCGGTTCGTGTGCGAGATCATCCACAGCGTCGCGTAGCCGCCGTAGCTGCCGCCGGATACGAACGTGCGCGCAGGATCGACGTCGGCGCGCTTCACGACGTCGTCCATCACCGCCGTCTCGTCGGCGAACATCGCGTCGCCCCAGTTGCCGTCGAGCGCGCTCGCCCAGTCGTAGCCGTAGCCGACGCTGCCGCGGGGGTTCGCGTACACCACGTTGTAGCCGCGCGCGGCGAGCACTTGGAACTCGTGGAAGAAGCTGTTGCCGAACTCGGTGTGCGGGCCGCCGTGGATGTCGAGCACGGTCGGATAGCGCTTTGCGGGCACCGCGCCGGGCGGCTTGATGATCCAGTATGACACGCTGCCGCCCTGGCCGTTCGAAATTGTATGCAGCTCCGGCACGGCGATCGCGAGCGCGTCGGTCAGCGCGTCGTTCAGATGCGTCAGTTGGCGCGAGCCGGCGCCGTCGTGCACGTAGATCTCCGCAAAGTGCGTCGCGTCCAGCGCGGCGTACGCGATCGTCTTCGCGTCGCGGCTCAGCGAGCAGTCCTGGATCTCGCGGCCGCCGCCGACGATGGTCGCCGGCTTGCCGGTTGCCAAATCGATGTGGTCGATCTCCGTCGCGCCCGGGACGCTCACGTCGGCGATCAGCGCCGCGTCGTCGGGCGTGAGCTGCGCGCAGCCCGCGCCGCCTTCCTTCGTGTCGTTGATGACGCCGTCACCGATCAGCAGCGCGTTCTCGGCCACGTGCGTGCGCTCGCCGGAGCCGTCGGCATTCGCCGATGCGATCGCCGGTAAGCCGGAGCTGTCGTGGCGCGAGACGTAGCCGTACACGATGCGCTTGCCGTCGTGCGTCCACTGCTGCGGGTTGACGCCGTAATGTGCGACGGGGACGAGTGTCGCCGCGCCGCCGCTCGACGCGATGACGAACATCTTGCCTTCGTCGCCCTCGACCGACGCGAGCGGCGTCGCGCCGTACAGGATGCGCGCGTCGTCGGGCGACCAGTCCGCGAGGTTCTCCCCGTCGGCGCCCGACGTCAGCTGCTTGGCGTTCGTGCCGTCCGCGGCGATCGTCCAGATGTGCGTCGTCTTGTCGTAGGTGTAGCCTGCGCCGTTGCCTTCGTAGCGCGGCCACGGCAGCGTGCGGATGTCGGTCCGCTTGAATTTGGCGGGCGCTTTGATGCCGAGCGCTTTCCAATCGACTTTGCTCGCCGGCGCGTCGTCGACCGCGGTGGATTGGAACGCGATGCGCTTGCCGTCATGCGAGAACAGCGCGCCCGACGCGCCGTGTGCCTGGTGCGTGAGCTGCCGCGCCTCGCCGCCGCCGGCGAGGTCGAGCGCGTAGAGCTGCGGCGGACCATGCTGCGCGCGCGTGAACACCAGCGTGCGGTCGTCGGGCGACCACGCCGGCTCGCCGTCGTGGTCGCCGCGCGTCAGCTGCGCGACGCGCGAGCCGTCGCTCTCGGCGATCCAGAGGTTCGCCAAGTACGCGTTCTGCTTCAGGTCGGCGCGCGTCACGACGAATGCGACGTGCCGGCCGTCGTGCGAGATCGTCGTGTTCGACACGAACGCGATCTTGAACAGATCTTCCGCGGTGACGGGGCGTTTCACGCCGGCAGCCGCGGCCGCGGCAGGCAGCGCGCTCGCGAGCAGCGCGGCGGCGATCAGGAACGAGAAGAACGGTCGCATCGTCACAGCGCCTTGCCGAAGAAGTCGGCGATCAGGTGCAGGCGCTCGATCCGGTGGACCGGTTCGCCCGTGCGGTTGAGGTCGTGGTTCTCGCGCGGGACCTGCACGTAGGTGATGTTCTGGCCGAGCGATTTCGCCAGCGTGAACCACGCGTCGGAGTCGACTTGCGGCGTGCGCGTGTCCTCGCCGGAGTGCAGCAGCAGCAGCGGCGTCGTCACGCTCGCGATCGAGGCGAGCGGCGACATCCGCCAGTAGCGCGCCTGATCTTCCCACGCGTTGCCGAACGCGTACTTCGCGTCCACGTTGTAGCACTCGTCGCAGGCGAGGAACGACGACGTCATGTTGCTCACGACGCGCTCCGCGACCGCCGCCTTGAAGCGCTGCGTGTGCCCGATGATCCATAGCGTTGCGTAGCCGCCGTAGCTGCCGCCCAGCACGCCGAGCCGGCGCGGGTCGACGTCGGGCCGCGCCGCGACCGCGTCGACCACGGCCTGCTCGTCACGGAACATCGGGTCGCCCCAGTTCTTCGACAGCGCCGCGGTGAACGTGTAGCCGTAGCCGCTGCTGCCGCGCGGGTTCGCATACACGACGTTGTAGCCGCGCCCGGCGAGCAGCTGCAGCTCGTGAAAGAACGCGTTGCCGAACTCCGCGACGGGGCCGCCGTGGATCTCCAGCAGCGTCGGCGCGCGCGTGCCGCGCGGCACGTTCGCGGGCAAGAACCACGCGTCGACGGCGAAGCCCTGCTCGTCGCGCACGTGAAAGCGCTGCGCGGCGCGCGAGCCGGGTATTCGCGACGTACGCCGCGTTGAAATTCGTGAGCCGCCGCGACGTCCCGCGCGCCGTGTCGTACACGAACACCTCCGCGGGATGCGTCACGTCGGACGCCGTGTACGCGATCGCCGTCAGCGCGTCGTTCGCGGAGCAGTCCGCGACCTCGTCGCCGCGCGCGACGACGTTCGCGGCGCGGCCGCTCGCGACGTCGAAGCGCTGCAGCGCGGTCGCGCCGGGCACGCTGACGTCCGCGACGAACCAGCGGTCGCGCGGCTCGAGCAGCGGCCCGCAGCCCGCGCCGCCTTCCTTCGTGTCGGTGAGGAGCGCGTCGCCGAACGCGACCCGGTTCTCCGGCACGACCGCGCGTTCGCCGACGCCGTCCACCCGCACGGCGTCGATGCCCGAGAGCGCCGCGGGATCGGGCTGCGAGCCGACGGAGACGTAGAGCGAGCGCGAGTCGTGCGACCACACGGGCGCGGCGCTGGTGCGGTGCGTCGTCGCGACGCGATGCAGCGCGCCGCCGCGCGACGGCACGACGTACACGTCGCTGTCGATGCGATCGGGATCGACGGGCCGGCGCAGCGACACGAACGCGATGCTGCGGTCGTCGTACGACCACGCCGCCGACGACTCCGACCACGGCGACGCCGGGGTGAGCTGCTTGCGGCCCGTGCCGTCGGCGCGCATCGTCACGAGGTGCGCGTGCCGTGCGAACGTTTCGCCTTCGCCGTTCACCTCGAAGTCGAGCCGGTCCGTCGTGCGCACGTCGGACGTCTTGTGCTTGTCGTCGAGCGTGCCGCCGGCGGCCGCTTCGTCCAGGTGCGTCTTCGGCTGCGGGTCGACGAAGTTCGCGCCGTACAAGATGCGCGTGCCGTCGTGCGACCAGCGCGCGCCGAACGCGCCCTTCGCTTCGCCGGTGAGCTCCCGCGCCTCGCCGCCGTCGAGCGCGATCGTGAAGATCTGCGACGGGCCGCCGCGCGCGCCGGAGAACGCGATCGTGCGGTCGTCGGGCGACCACTGCGGATCGCTGTCGCCGCCGCCGCGCGTGAGCTGCCGCAGCCCCGTCCCGTCGGCGCGCACGATCCAGAGGTTGCGCACGTAGCGGTTCGCCGCCGGATCGAGCTTGGTGACCACGAACGCCACGCGGTCGCCGCGGTGCGAGATCGTCGCGCCCGTCACGTACGCGATGCGTGCTACATCTTCGGGCGTCGTCGGGCGCGGCAGTTTCGCGGCAGCCGGTGCGGCGGCGAACACGATTGCGAGCGCGACGGCGGTGATGCGGAAGAGCTGCGTCATTGGGATCTGGTATGCGGCTGGGAACGCGGCGCTTCCCGTCGGCTCGCCGGTCGAAGTCGGCGGGCCACGCGCCCGGCGGCGGCGTACCACGGACGATCATGCTGGCCCATGTCTTGCTTGCAGCCGCACTCGCGGCGCCGACGGCCGCCCCGAACGCGGAACCGACTCCCAGCCCGCAACGCGTGCTCGGCCTCATCCGCTCGCACTTCCGCTCGCACCGCCCGCCGCCGTTTTACGAGACGTACACGCTCGTGCGCTCGCAGAAGGCGACGAACGGCTATCCCGATCCCACCGGCAGCTACACCGTGCACGTGTGGGTGCGCAATACAGACCGTGCCGCGCTCACGCGCCTCGTGTTCCGCGACGAAGCGCGCGGCCCGCTGACGTTCGACCGGCCGGCGTTCAACGAAGCCCGCGACCCGGGTCCTCCGACGGCCGACGTGTTCGAGCCCGCTCCGGCGCGACCGCACCCGGTCAGCGAGGTGCCGACGCCGGAGCCGCGGTACACGCCGCTGCCGGTCATCGGCACCGTGCGCGCGCTGATCGAATCCGACTACCGGGTCGACTCGCTGCACGCGGAAGGCGATCAGCTGCACCTGCAGATCTACCCGATTCGCGACGTGGAACGGAACCGGCTGCGCGACGTGTACGTGGATGCGAAGACGCTCGAGCTCCGGAAGCTGATCGCCACCGACAAGCTCTTCCTGAACAACGGGAAGGACGGCGTCTTTCCGGTCACCTTCACGATCACGATGGGAAACGTCCAGGGCTTTCCGGTGGTGACGAACCTCCACGGCGTCGTCGGCGGCGGCTACAACGGCGACGGCCAGGAGGTCGATTACCGGTTCAGCGACATCGCGTTTCCCGCGACGCTTCCGGCGTGGTACTTCGACGCGCGCACGTACGCGGCGCACCAGAACGACGCGCCGTCATAGCCGCGGCGCGCGGTGGGCCACCGGCGCGCGAAGTGGACCTCCGCTGCGGTGCCCCCGCGGTGCGATGATAGCGCCAAGGAGGCTGACGTGGATCTCTCGGAGCTCATCGTCTATCACCGCGGAACGTTTCGGCCGTACCGTGAGGCCACGCTCGGGCTGCTGACGCACGCGCTGCAGTACGGCACCGGCTGTTTCGAAGGCATCCGGGGCTTTTGGAACGACGGCGCCGAGCAGCTCTACGTGTTCGAGCCCGCCGCGCACTACCGCCGCCTGCGCCGCTCGGGCAACGTCTTGCTGATGGATCTGCCGGCCGACGACGAGGCGCTCACCGAGATCACGCTGGAGCTCTGCCGCCGCAACGGTTTCCGCTGCGACGTGTACATCCGCCCGCTGCTGTTCAAGAGCGAGGAGTTCTTCCGGCCGCGTATCGACGGCGTCGGGCACGAGCTCGCGATCGTCGCCTTCCCGAACAGCCGGTATCTGGAGACGGATGACGGCTTGAAGCTGTGCGTCAGCTCGTGGCGGCGCGTCGACGACAACGCCGTGCCCGCGCGCGCGAAGATCACGGGCAGCTACGTGAACATCGCGCTCGCGAAGAGCGAGGCGCGGCTCAACGGCTTCGACGACGCGATCGTGCTGACCGACGACGGCCACGTGTCCGAAGTCACGGCGGCGAACGTGTTCGTCGTTCGCGACGGCGTCGTCACGACGCCCGACCTTTCGCAGAACCTGCTCGAAGGCGTCACGCGCAAGGTGGTGACGCGCTTCATGCGCGAGGAGCTGGGCCTGGCCGTCGAGTCGCGCGCCATCGACCGCACCGAGCTCTACGAAGCCGACGAGATCGTCGTGTGCGGCACGGGCGTGGGCATCGCGTGGACGGCGAGCCTCGACCACCGCACGATCGGAACGGGGCGAATCGGCCCGGTGGCCTCGAAGCTGCAAGCGTATTACGACGACGTCACGCGCGCGCGGATCACGGCGCGCGGGATCGACGCGCGCGCCGTCTACGGGGCAGCGGTACCCCCCGAACGCGCGCTCGCTAGCGCGCGGTGATCGTGCGGCCGCGCACGTCGACGAACCCCTCGCGCAGCTTGCGCGCGCCCAGGCGGATCTCGCCGGGTGACGCGACGCCGAAACCGATCAGCAGCCCGCTGCGGCGGCGCTCGCGGTCGAGATAGAGCGGCGACAGCGGCGATACCGAGATGCCGCGCTGCGCCGCGGCGCGCGCGAGCGCGACGTCGTCGCGGCCCGCGAGCGGCAGCAGCGCGTGCAATCCCGCGCGCGGCGGCGCGAACGGCAATTCAGGGAGATACTGCGCGAAGCAGCGCACGAGCGCGGCGCGCCGTTCGGCGTACTCGGCGCTCATGCGGCGCAGGTGGCGCAAGTAATGGCCGCCGAGCACGAACTGCGCGAGCACGGCTTGCTCGAGCGTCGCGCCTTGGCGGTCGATCGCGGCCTTGGCGGCGACGAACGCGTCGACGAGCGCGCGCGGCGCGACGATGTAGCCGATGCGCAGCGCCGGAAACGTGCTCAGGCTGAACGAGCCGATCAGGATGACGCGGTCGTTCGCGGCGATGCTGTGCAGCGGCGGCGGGTCGTCGCCGTCGTAGCGGAACACGTCCTCGTAGTCGTCCTCGACGATCCACGCATCGGCCGCGTCGGCCCACGCGAGCAGCGCGGCGCGCCGCGCCGGCGACATCAGCACGCCGGTCGGTGATTGCACGGCGGGCGTGACGAACGCGAGCCGTGCGTGCGGGGAGGTTTCCACGCCGTGCGCCACGAGCAGTCCGTCGTCGTCGACCGGCACGGGCACGAGCCGCACGCCCGCGCCGACGAACGTCGCGCGCGCCGCCAGCGAGCCCGGATCTTCCACCCACACTTCTTCGTCCGGATCCAGCATCAGCCGGTTGATGATGTCGAGCGACTGCTGCGTGCCGCTGGTGACGATCACCTGATCGGCGTCGCACGCGCCGTGCTTGCGGTCGCGCAGCTGCGCGGCGATCGCCTCGCGCAGCGCACGGAAGCCGGCGGGATCGCCGTACGAGACGAGATCGCGCGGGGGGCGGCGCAGCAGTGCCGCCGCGATCCGCGACCACACGGCGAACGGGAACAGATCGACGGCGGGCACGCCCGTCTGAAATGCGCGCGGCTGTTTGTCGGCGTAGCGCGAGCGCGTCGTGATGTCGGCGAACAGCTTGCCGCGGCGCGAGACGCGCTCCCACGAGGTCGGCGCCGGCGTACTTCGCGAGCGAATCTCCAACGGCGCAGCCGCGCACCGCAGGCGACACGTAGGTGCCGGCGCCGTGGCGCGCGACGAGATAGCCTTCCGCGAGCAGCTGATCGAACACGTCGGTGACGGTGCTGCGCGAGATGTGCAGGCGCTGCGCGACGGCGCGCGTGGACGGCAGCCGCGAGCCCGCCGGCAACCGCTGGTCGCGGATCGCGGTGCGGAACTGTTCGAGCAGCTGCACGCGAATCGTGCCGCGCCGCCCGACGTCGACGTCGAGCGAGCTCAGCGCGACGAACCGGTCGGGCCGGATCGGGTCTCGCATGGCGCGACCGTTCGGCGTTCGGTCACCAGACCACTTTGCCGAAGTGGCCCAGTGCAGAGGCGCGGAGTGGCCCTTGCGGAGCCTACCCGGAGCGGGTCTCGGCAATGCTGGCCGGGTGACTTGCATCATGCAACCCACTGGATGTACACTGCGGTCGTAGGGGACGTCCCCCGGAGAAATCAGCTGTGCATATTCAAGACCGAAACGCCCGAACTGCCGAACACCGCCACGTCGCCGTGCCCGGCACGCTGAAGCGCTTTGTCGACACGGTCGCCGTTCGTCTCCGGCCCAAGCCCGATCTCAGCCTCGTGAACGAGAAGTTCAGCGACAGCTTCGAGCGCGAGCACACGGAGCAGATGCTTCGCCACCGCTGGTAAAGCGTCCGCGACTCCGCGGCGAAGCCACGTTGCGGAAGTGGCGTAGCCGGGACGTGCGGAGTGGACCTTGCGGCGCCGGTGCCGATGCGGTTCGATGACGGCATGACGGAAAGCACCGCAGCCGCAGCGCGCACGGCCGACGTGGAGATCGTTGCGGCGTTCACCAAAGACGGCGCGGGCGGGAACCTCGCGGGCGTCGTGCTCGACGCGGAGCATCTCTCGCACGCCGAGCGACAGCGCATCGCGGGCGCGGTCGCGCTTTCCGAGACGTCGTTCGTGCGCGCCGTGGGCGACGGCGTGTTCGAGGTCGCGTTCTACACGCCCAACAAGCAGGTTCCGGACTGCGGCCATGCCACCGTCGCGACGTTCGCGCTGCTCGCGCAGCGCGGCGCGCTGCACGGCGGCCGCGCGACGAAGCGCACGATCATCGGCGACCGCGCGATCACCGTCGAGGACGCGACCGTGTTCATGGAGCAGCCGCGCCCATCGATCGCACCGTTTGCGCACACCGGCGAACTGGCGCATGCGCTCGGGCTGGGCGCCGCCGGCGTCATCCTGGGCGAGCCGGTGCTCGCGGATCACGGCGTGCGCTTCGTGCTCATTGAGACGACGCGCGATGCGCTAGCAGGCATCGTGCCGGATCAGCACGCCATCGAGACGATCACGGAGACAACCGACGCGATCGGAATATACGCGTACGCGCGCGACGAACGCGGTGCCGACGCGACGATCCGCATGTTCGCGCCGCGCTACGGCATCCCGGAGGAATCGGCCACGGGCATGGCCGCGGGGCTGCTCGGCGGCTATCTCGCGGGCGGCGAGGAACGTGCGAACTACCGCTTCGTGCAGGGTGCGCTGTCGCCCGATCCGGCGCCGAGCGAGCTCATCGTGCGCGTGGGGCCCGACGGTGTGCTCGTGGGCGGAACGGCGACGGCGTTACGGACGATCGCGATCAACGCCTGACCCAGGACGGCACGGCGACACCCGGATGCCTCCGAGCAGGATGTCCACGGGTCGACGCTGACTATCGGTCGGAAGGATCGATGAGTTGGTGCGTGAGGATGAATGCCGTAAGCTCGGATAGATCGCGAAAGTAGCGCCGTTGCTTCGTCGGCAGATGTTCCACCGATCCCCGCCGCGCCTCACGCGTGCCGGCGGCTCCGGTTTCACTCCACGTACGGGCGAGAAAAGCGTCCTCACGACGTTCGTTCTCCACACGTACATGATAGATCGTCGCCGTCCACGGCTTGGACGGCTGCTGGACGCCCCGCGTTCTATCATAGGGGCACACCATTTCTTGGAGGTTTTCATGAAACGCACGACCGCACTCTCAGCCCTGGTCTTGATGCTGTGCACGAGCGCAGCTGCATTGTCGTCGCCGACGCCGATACCGGGTGGCGCGAATCAAGCAGCCGGCGTGGCCGGAACATTCGGACAGCGGCTTTTCAACGGTGAGGTTCGACTGATTCCGCGGGATCTTCGCGATGCAAGGGACTCCGACGGACTCATGGCGGCAACCGGAAAGAAATGGATTGTCTTTACCGCGTCAGCGAGTAACGGTACGGCACACGCGCTTGACATGCAGCAATTCGTCGCGTCGATTACCGACTCGAACGGCGATACGCTTCAGGCACAGCCGGATAAGGTCAAGCCGACGGGCGGTGTTTTCGGCGAGCCGCCCGGCGGTCAGTGGAAAGAGCAAGTCATGTTCGACGTGCCCGTGGATTTCGTTCCGGTGAAAATCGTTCTTTTACCGTACGACCGGAAGCACCAGGCGTTCCGTATCACCGTTCGGCCGGGAGACTACGCGCACTCGTAACCGTCGCGTTCGAGAAGCGCGTGATGCACGTGCAATGCTGCGTACGCGCTGCGGGTGCGCGCGTCGGGCAGCTTTTCGAGGCGGTCTCGCAACAGCGATCGCGCCCGCTCGTACAACGTGTTCGCCGTCGCGGCTTGCCCGATCGCTTCGAAAGTTTCGGCCGCTTTCTATGAGCGTTGAAAAACGGAAAGTATGCGGAACCAGGTAGAAGACGATTGCGTCATCCGATCGTCCGGCGGTGACGTGTCGCACCTGTCAAGAGCCCTTAGACTCAACTGGTCCATGGACGGCTGAACCTTAGCGTTGAGCCCACACACGACGTTATCGAGTTTCCAGCTCTGCCACCTCGTCCTCGCTCAGCACGAGCGATGCGGCGGCGACGTTCTCTTCGAGGTGCGCGATCGAGGACGTCCCTGGGATCGGCGTGATGACGGGGGCGCGCTGCAGCAAGTACGCGAGCGCGACTTGATTCACGGTCGCGCCGCGCGCGCGCGCGACGTTCGCGAATGCTTCGGCGTTCAGCGAGCCGCCGCCCAGCGGTGCCCATGGCAGGTACGCGATGCGGTGGCGCTCGCAATACGCGAGCACGTCGCGTTCTTCGGCGTCGTCGCTTCCGTCGGCCGCGAGGCGGTTCTGCACCGACACGATCGCCGTGATGCGCTGCGCGCGCTCGATCTGATCGACGTCGACGTTGGACAAGCCGAGGTGGCGGATCTTGCCCGCGCGCTGCAGCTCGGCGAGCGCCCCGACCGACTCCTCGAACGGCACGTTCGGATCCGGCGTGTGGAACTGCAGCAGATCGAGGTGGTCGAGCTTCAGACGCTGCAAGCTGCCGTGCACCGCGTCGCGCAGATGCTCGGGCCGCCCGTCCGGAACCCATTGACCCGGACCGGGGCGCTGCCAGCCCGCTTTCGTCGCGATGACGAGACCCGCGGGGTACGGATGCAGCGCCTCCGCGATCAGCTCCTCGTCGGCGTGCGGTCCGTACGAGTCGGCGGTGTCGATGAGGTTGACGTTCAGCTCGACGGCACGCCGCAGCACCGCATGCGCGGCAGTGCGGTCCTTCGGCGGGCCCCAGACGCCCGTGCCTGTCAGGCGCATCGCGCCGAAGCCGAGCCGGTTGACCGTGAGATCGCCGAGCGCGATGGTACCGGCCGCGCCGGCGTCGGGATGCCGTCCGTTCATAGTGCACGTCTACCCGTTGGGACGCGCACGAACGAAGCGGGCGTTCGGCCTCGCTATGCCGGCGTGACGCTGACGTCGCGGTATGCCGCCAGCGCGCGCTCGGCGTGGGCGGACGTGAGCACGCCGTGTTCGGACAATCCGAGCAAGACGAGGACTTGTCGCGCGAGGCCGAGCCGGTAGTCCGCGATGCACGCTTCCAGCGGATACTCTCGCACGCCGCGTGCGACGAGGCCCGCATGATAGCGCTGCACGAGGACGTCCTCCGCCGAACGCCGGTCCGGCGGTTCGAGTCCGGAGACGAGCAGGTGCGCGAGATCGCACGGGCCGATCCCCGATTCGTACAGCTGCCAATCGATGACGACCGCTTCGACGGCGGCGCCGCGGGTGCGAAAGAGCACGTTGCCGACGTGCAGGTCGGCATGCGTGAGCGTGCGGTGTGCGGGCCGCGCGAGCGCCGGGACGACGCCGGACGCGATGACGTCGCCGACGATCAGCGCGTCCTCGTCGCTGAGGATGCGCGGCGTTTGCCAGCAGGCGCGCTCGAGCCGCGCGTACAGCGTCCCGGTGTCGGGAATGCCTACGCCCGCCAGCGGCAGCGCGCCGGCCCACGCCGGCGGCGTGCCGCCCCAAAACGCGGCGTGGACGCGCGCCAGCGCGTCGACGGCGAGGACGAGCGCGTCGTGGCGCGCGAGCGGCACGGCCTTGGCGTCGCGCAGCTTCTCGAGCACCAGCCGTCCGCCGTCGCCGCCGTCGTCGTAAGACGCTTCGGAGCAAATCGGAGCCGGCAGCGCGAGATCCGAGCGCCGACGCGCGTAGCGGTAGAAGTCGACCTCGCGGCGGCCGAGCACGTTACCGGGCGGCGCGATGACGCCCGACCGTTTCAAGATCGAACCGTCCGCGCGGACATACAGCTCCGACGTAGCCGTCCGGCACAGCAGCGTTGCGTCCACCGGTGGCGATACGGCGGAACGAACGGGCTTGTTTCGCGCGGCCGGCGGAACATTCCGCGCAAAATCCACCGCACGACGGTCGCAGGAGCGCAATAAGCCGGTCACAAATATTTGCTAGGCTGCTGCCATGTGGCGATGGAACGAGAACGGGCCCGGAACGGTAAGGACGAATGGTGCGGACCAACGGCAACAAGAAGCGTATCACGCAGAAACAGATCGAGAAGCTTGCGGAAAAGTTCGGCGTCGATGTGTACGTCATCGAGCTGGCGCTGCGAGTTCGTGGCGGCACGAGACACCAGAAGTACAATCGCTTGAACCGCATCCAAAACGATTTCTACAAAATGTTTCACAGCGACCGAGCCATCATGCGGGAATGGTTCAGCGATCCCAACCCGGCGCTGGGCGATCGTTCGCCCGCGAGTTTCGTACCGGAGGGCCGCATCGAGGTTTTGGAACGCGTCAGGGACGCCATGATGAACCTCAGCTTCGCCTGAGGCCGCTTTGCTAGAAAGAGACGCGCTGAGAGCGGCGCTCGAACGAGCGCCGCTCTCGCTGTTCGCGGCGAACGTATCGCACATTGCGCTCTATAAGTGGCGCGATTCGCTCCTGTCTCCGAAGGCTGCGCGAGAGCGAGCTGGACGGTACCACATCGCAGGCGGATCACCTGCGCTCTATTTTGCCGACAATCCAGTGACCGCGCTGTACGAAGTCGGCCGAATGTTTCGCGCGCAGTACGCTGTGGCCGCGCCGCCCGGCATCTTGCTGAGTGTTCGACTCGAACTCGCTTCAGGGGTCCTCGACCTGCGGAAGCGCGCGGTCCAAGCGTTGCTGGGGACGAGCCGTCAAGAGCTGACCGGCCAATGGCTCACGGAGGACCTCGCGCCGACGCAATTGCTCGGGGAAACGGCATACGAACTCGGCAACATCGTTGCCGTTCACGCGCCTAGCGCTGCGGATCCGAGCGGTCTGTCGGAAACGGTCGTGATCTTCAAGGACCGATTGCCTGTCGTCGGCGGCACGATAGAAATCCACGATCCCGAGGACTGGCTGCACGCAATGTCCGGCCGCGCCGCAAGGGCGGTGTCGAAAAACCGTCGCTAGCTCCCGGGCTCGGCCAGGAACCGTTCCATTCGAGCGCGGGTTCGAGGGCGTGATGTACGTTGCATTGCCGCCCGAGGCGCCTGCGCCCGGGATCGTTCTCTTGCCGCCGGTCTTCGGGATCGAGCCGGTGGTTTGCGCGCTCGCCGACCGGTATGCGTCGCGCGGCTTCGTGGTCGCCGTCCCCAACCAGTTTCGGCGCGATGCGGAGCCGGGGATGATGGAGCGCACCGAGGCCGGGCGGGCCAAAGCGCTCGCACGGGCGGAGCGGGTCGATGTCGACACGGTCGTCGACGACCTCCGCGCGACAATCGCGGAGGTGCGCGCGATGCCGGCGTGCAGCGGAAACGTCGCGGTGCTCGGGTTCTGCTTCGGCGGGCGCTACGCGTTTCTCGCCGCCGCACGGCTCGACGTGCAAGCCGCCGGAGCGTTCCATCCTACGCGAATCGGGGCGAGCCTCGCCGACGCGCCGAGCGTCCACGCGCCGCTGTCGCTGCACTTCGGCGCGGAGGATCCGATCGCGCCGATGAGCGAGGTCGAGGCCATCAAAGAGTCGTTGCGCGAGAACGCGGACGCTAAGATCTTCGTCTATCCGCACACGACGCACAACTTCGCCGTGCCGGGCGTACCCGGCTACGACGCGGCCGTTGCCGCGCTCGCGGAGCAGCGCGTCTTCGCTCTGTTCGACGGGCTGAAAGCGGCGCGCTGAACCGCCGCGCGCGAAAATCTAGCGCGAGAGCCGCGCGATCACGTCGTCGAGGTTGGCATACGACTCGACGATCGCGCGGTTCGTCGCGTTGATGAAGCCGTTTTCCACGGCGGCGTCGATCAGCGCGACGAGCGCGTCGTAGTAACCGTCGACGTTCGCGATGATGCACGGCGCGTCGATGAGCCGCAGCTGCACCCACGTGACGATCTCGAAGAACTCCTCGAACGTCCCGAAACCGCCCGGCAGCGCGACGAACGCGTCGGACAACTCCGACATGAGCTGCTTGCGCTCGTGCATCGACTCGACGACGCGCAGGTCGACGCCCCGGTGCGCGACCTCGCGCTCCTCGAGAAACCGCGGGATGACGCCGATGACCTCGCCGCCCGCTTCGAGGGCGGCATCGGCAACGGCGCCCATCAGCCCGACGCGTCCGCCACCGTACACCACGCCGATCCCGGCGCGCGCGAGCATTGCGCCGAAATCACGCGCAACCGCAGCGAAGCGCGGATCGTTCCCGGCCGACGACCCGCAATACACGCAGACGCGCACGATTACTCGACCAGCGTGCCTTTCACGGCGGTCCGGCTGATCGCGAGCGGCCGGATGCCTTCAGCGCCGAGCCGCTTGAAGTGCTCGGTCGCGTAGTGCGCGTCGAGCGCGGCCTGGTCGCGCCACTTCTCGAAGAGCACGAACGTGCCGGCGCTGTCGCCGTCGCCGCGGCAGACGTCGAATCCGCCGCAGCCGGTCTCACGGCGCGAGACGTCGCCGAGCTCGCGCAGCAGGCGCTCGACCTCATCGGCCTTGCCTGCGGGAAAGGTGTACGTCACAGCGTTGACCAGCATCGCCGTGGGCTTACGCCAGGGCCGCGACCTTTCCGCCTGCGCGGGCGACCGCGTCGCGAATCATCTCTTCCTGGAGCGCCGGGACGGCCCAGCGGGCTTGCGCGTCCGCGGCGAGCGTGTCGATCGGGTCGAAGTAGAGGAACGACTGGCCCGGCTTCACGCTGGGCGCGCTGTAGACCGATGATGCCGTTCTCGCGGTCGTAGTAGTCGAAGCTGTGGATGTCGCGCTTGCCGCCGCCGCCGGGTGCGTCGCAGATGAACAGCGGCGTGTTGAAGCCGGCTGTCGTGCCGCGCACGTACTTCTCCAGGTCGATCGATGTCTGCACGCGCGTGCGCATCTCTTCGACGCCCTTGACGAGGTCGTGCATGTACACGTAGTACGGGTGCACGTTGATCCACGACAGGCGCTTCACCAGCGTGGTCATGCGCTGCACGTCGTCGTTGACGCCCCTGATCAGCACGCTCTGGTTGCGCACCGTTATGCCGCGCTGGAACAGCACGTCCATCGCCTGGCGCGTGATCTCGGTGATTTCCGTCGGCGTGTTGAAGTGCGTGTGCAGGACGACGTCCTTGCCCATCTTGCGCCCCTTCTCCACGACGCCGGTGAGCGCGTTCACCCAAGCGTGGTCCGTGAGAATTTTCATCGGCATCACCGCCGGGCCTTTGGTCGCGAAGCGCATGCGGCGCACGTGCGGGATCGCGAGCAGCGACTCGCCGATCAGCGTGATGTTCTTGGCGGCGAGCTGGTACACGTCGCCGCCGGAGATCACGATGTCTTCGATCTCCGGGCGCGACGCGATGTACGCGAACGCCTGTTTCCACAGGTCGGGCGTCTTCGCGACCGACGCTTTGTCGACGCTTTCGGTGTCCGGGCCGATCGCGTACGAGCGCGTGCAGAAGCGGCAGTACACCGGGCACGTCTGCAGCGGCAGGAACAGCGCCTTGTCGACGTAGCGGTGCGTGAGCCCCTGCACCGGCGCGTCGTCCTGCTCGTGCAGCGAGTCCAGCGTCAGGCGCGGATGATCGGGCAGCAGCTTGGACGCGACGGGGATGAACTGGCGGCGGATCGGGTCTTCGTACGGCTGCGTCCAGTCGATCGTCGCGATCGCGTACGGCGACACGCGCACCGCCATCGGCGCGCGCCGAAAGCCTTCCTTCGCGTCCTCGAGGAACGTCGGGTCGACGATCTCGCCGATGGTCTCGAACAGTTCCTCGGGCGTCTTGACCGACTTTTTGCCCTGCCAGATGTGGTCGAGGAACGTCTTCTCGTCGACGTGTTCGTACGCGGGGATGGTGCGCCAGAACTCGCCGCCCCGCAGGTTGCGGTGCTCGAGCAGGGCGGGATCGGCGGGCGGTTTGACGTGGTGGTTCACGACGGGGTTGTCTCCTGAGCTGATCGCGCGCCGTACCGCGCGACGAAGTAGTCCTTGATCGCCGGATGGTCGCGCAGCGTCTGCAGCGCCACCACGGCGTGGCCTTTCGCATAGCCGTTGCCGACCATCATGTTCACGTCTTTGCCGACGCCTTCGGCGCCGAGCGCCGCGGCCGTGAACGACGTCGACATCGAGAAGAAGTACACCGTACCGCCGTCTTTGCAGCACACGATCGACGCGAGCTCGGTGCCGCAGACGTTGACGCAGTTGACGACCAGGTCGGCGAGCAGCGGCAGCGCGTTCGGCACCGTTTCGAGCACCGCCAGCGTGTCGCGCGCGTCGGCGACGGCGAGGTGGTCGACGTAACCGTGCTCGACCAGCAGCCGCGCACCGGGCGAGTCGCCTGACGGCACGATGCCGACGACGCGACCGTCCGCGCCGACCTGCTCGCGCGCTTGCGCGCAGGCGAGCAAACCCGATTTTCCGTCCGCGCCGATTACGCATACCGTCTCGCCTGCTTTCGCCATGCGCCGCACTTGCGCCGGCGCGCCGGCCACGTCGAGGACGGCCAGCGCGACGTCGACCGGCAGATCCTCCGGCAACCGCGCGTAGATCCCGCTCTCGAACAAAATCGCCGTGCCGCGCACGCGCACTTGGCCCGTCGCCACGTCGACCGACTCGATCTCGCGCAGGTGCAGCGGCGTGAGCGTCAGCGAGACGAGCGACGCGATGCGGTCGCCCACCGCGACGTCGTCGCGCGACGCGAGCGCGGGGCCGATCTCGCGCACGCGCCCGATGAACATCCCGCCGCTGCCGGTGACGGGGTTGTGCTGCTTGCCGCGGTCGCTCACGATCGCGAGGATGTGCGCGGCGATCGCGATCGAATCGCCCGCGCATACGTCGCTGATCTGCTTGAACGAGGCGGAGTCGACGTTGAGCGTCTCCACGTCGCAGAGGATTTCGTTGGCGTACGCGCGCGGCGTGTTGTCGAGGCGCCATGCGCCCTGCGGCAGCGCGCCCTTCGGCTCGACGACGCGGTGCGAGCCGAGCCGGCAGCCGGTGCCGAGCGGTTGGAGAAGGTGCGCGTCGTCGAGCGTCTGCGTCATGCGAGCGCCTCGACGGGAAGGCCGCCGCGCTCGAACGGCGTCGACAGCACGATCGTGGTGCGCGTGCGCGCGACGCCCGGCACGCGCTTGATGCGGGTGAGGAAGTCGTCGAGGTGCGCGGTGGACCGCGTGACGACCTTGAGCACGTACGACTCGTCGCCGGCGACGCTGTGGATCTCGATGACCTCGTGGAACGCTTCAACCGCGGCCGTGAACGCGTCGTAATCGAGGTCGGGCGCGCAGAACGCGCTGACGAACGCGGTGAGCTCGTAGCCCACGCGGTGCGCGTCGAGCTGCGCGGCATAGCGCCGCACGAAGCCGCGCGACTCGAGCCGCTTCACGCGATCGTGCACCGCGGGCGGCTTCAAATTGACCAGCGCGCCCAGCTCCGCATACGTCGAACGCGCGTTGCGCTGCAGCGCTTCGAGTAACCGCAGGTCGACGCGGTCCAGCTCCGGATGCCCGGCCGGCGGGCGGCCGTTCCGGCCCTCCATCGATTCGGGCTTCACAATCATAGACCCCACAATTCTTCGGCTAAGGATTAAAGCCCTCGAATGCTATTCGGTAAACCGGCCCGGCAAAAAAGAAGGCTGCCGCCCGGTTGGGCGACAGCCAAAGGGCCGTTTTCCCGGGCGGGTCAGCGCCGGCGGCGCCGCCCGAACAGCAGCCGCAGCACCATGAAGATGCAGCCCCCGCGCTCGTCTTCACCACCGCCGCCCTCGCCGTAGCCGTGCTTGCCGCCGTCGCCACGGTCGCCGTCGCCGGCCCCCGTCTGCTTCCAGTTCCCGCTGCCGGATGCGCCGACCGCCGCCGCGTCCCCGCCCAGCGCGTCGACGCGCTCGCCGATCTGCGCGGCGTAGCGCTCGAACACGAAGTACCAGCGGTTCTCGCGCGGGATCGCCGGCTGGATCCAGCGCAGCACCGAGAGCGCGCGCTCTTCGCGCGTCAGGATGTTCTCCTTCGTGGTCACCGGCACGGTGATCTGGAACGAGCCGAGCACGCGCCGCTCGCCGAACGACGGGCGTTCCGCCGCGGCGTACGTCGCGAGGTTCATGCGCCCGACCGCGAGCGCGGCTTCGGAGAAGCGGCCCGCGGTGTCGAGCGCTTCCAATTGCGGGCGCGGCACCGGCGGGCGAACGACGACCTTCTCGTTCGTGATCTGCCGGACGACGATCTTGTAGACGTTTCCGCGGCGCACGCCCGCCGGCAGCTCGACCGTGAGCAGCGCGGCGAACGCCGTGCCCAAGCCCGGTGGGATCGGCACGTACGTGACGCCGTCCGTCTTCGTTCGCAGCGTGTGGTCGTCGACGCGCTCGAGCAGCGCCGTCTCGTACAGACGGCCCGCCCACGCGAGGATCTCCGCGGCGCGCACGCCCGGCACGTACAGCGTCGCGATGCTGCCGCGCGGCGTCGTGCCCCAGTCGATCATCAGCTCGTCGGGTTTTTCGCCGCTGGCGAGCGTCGCGCGCGTCGGGCGCACGTCGAACGTGTGCTGGATCGTGTGTGAGGCCGCGCTGCCGGGATTGTCGGACTGCACGATCGTGAGGTTGCGCTGCGCGAGCTTGTCGGACGAGCCGGTCGTCGAACCGTTCGGGATCGGATCGGGATCGAACGCGATCTCCGCGACCAGACATTGGTGCAGCCCGCGGATCAGCTGCTGGATCGTCTGGCGCGCGCCCGGGAACGGCCCGTCGGCGGGTGACGGCTGCACCGGGAACTGCGGCTGCGACGGCTGGTTGATGTCGAGCCACGCGCCGAAGTACACGTCGACCTCGGCGCCGCCCGCGTCGTGCACGATGGTCTGCACGTTCGCGGGATCGGTTTGGCCGTTGAGGTTGATCGCCGACGAGTCGACGCGCGGCTCGGCGAAGAACGGGATCGTCACCAGCTCGCCGCCCATGATGCCGAGCAGCGGTACGGCGGTGCCGGTCAAGCCGCCGCGGCGGTACGTCGTCGCCTGGTCGTAGTTCGTGTACGTCGCCGCGGTTTGGAACGCGCGGAAGAACACGCGCACCTGCGACGCGTCGAGCGCCGCCGCGCGATAGCGCACGCGGCACACCGCGAAGTTGAAGACGGCAACGCCGTTCACTTGCTCGGAGAGCTCGAGCTGCGACGTCGTCTCGTCGGTCGAGATCGCGTCGAACGGGTTGGACACCGGACCGTGCGCGGTGAGCCCCGCCATCACCGCCTTGATGAACGCCGACGCGTCCGCGGGCGTGGTGCCCATCGTGACGGCCGGGAGGCCGGGCAGCGCGCCGCCGGGCTCGATTTGGAAGACGCGCAGATCCGTGCTGAGCCATGAGATCGGCCCGTCGATGAGATAGGGGTTCGGCTGCTCGATGAGCTCGATCGCGCCGCTGCGCTTGACGTCTTGGATCGCGGCGGTGAGCGTGACGGTCTCCAGCTCCACCGTGAAACCGTTGGTGCTCGCGAAGAGGACGTCGTACACGAACGTGAAGCGCTGCGGCGTATTCGGCAGCGTCGCGTCCTCGAACAGCAGCGCCGTGCACTTTGTCGTCATGTCGGTGACCGGCGGCGACATCGCGATCGCGGGCGCCCATGCTTGCAGTTGCGCCGGCGTCGGCACCGCCGTCGTGATGCCCAGATCGTTCGGCGTGAAGCCTTCGACGACGACGTAGAACGCGGCGTTCACGTCGGCCGGGGTGGCCGTCAGGAGCATCGCCGCGATCTCGTCCTTGCCGAACGTGCTGCGGTCCATGATGAACCAGCAGTCCTTGCACACGACGTGGCGCTCCGTCTCGACGGGTTTGCCGTCGCCGGGATCGACGATGAAGCCGAGCTTGTACCAGCTCGCGACCATGTCGGCGTAGGTCGTGACGAGGCCGCGCGTCCAATCCGCGGGCGTCGCCGGCGTCGCTTCGGGATACACGCTGTCGGGACGCGCGGCCGGCCACCACGCCGCCTGATCGGGCCCGGTGCCTCCGCTGCACGCGGTGAAGTCGGCTTGCCACGGGCGCGCCATGAATTGCGTGACGTCGCCCGGCTGCATCCCGCTCTGATCGAACCGGAACGGCTCGGTGTACGGGAACGTCGACACCGTCGTCGTCGCCTCGATGCCCGGGAAAAACGCCGCGCCGACGCAGTTCTCGAGCGCCGCGAGCGTCATCCCATCCGGCGTGAGCGCCGGGCTGGCCTCGGGCCAGTCGTTCACGAAGGTTCCGGCGGCCCACTGCGCCATGTTGTAGAGCTGGAACGGCTTGAGCGCGGAATCGCCGTTCAGGAGCGGCATGTCGCCGCTGGGCCGCAGCTTCGCGTTGATCGCCGCGCGCATCGCGTCCTGACCCGGCCCCGGCGGGATCACCTGCGAAAGCGTGTCGTGATCGCCCGCGCCGAACGCCGCCGCGGCGGTGCGCAGCGCGGCGATGCCGCGCCTGAGGATCGGCCAGATGTCGGCGACGAACGACACCGGCGGGTAGCCGGCGGTGCCCGGCGCGGGCAGCAGCCCTTTGTCGATGGCGACTTGCCGCAGCGTGTCGTGCAGCGACGTCGGGCTCTGGGTCGACGGCGCGAAACGCGGCGGCGGGCAGATCACCCACGCGCCGGCGGCCTGATACGTGGTGCCGCCGACGACGATGCTCGCGTTGACGGGCCCGTCGGACACGTCGTCGTACCAGCCCGCGTTGTTCAAATAGGTCGTGATCGGCTGGCTCGTCGGCGACGCGCTCGTGCCGAAACCGCCCACGACGAGCAGCGTGCCGTCGTCGTCGACGTGCGCCTCGCCGAGCGGCACCGCGACGCCTTGATACGTGCCGCCGTCGAACGTCGCCGACGCGCCGATGCCGCTGAGCGTGCGCGGCCCGGGATCGATCGTGATCGCCTCGGTCGGCTTCGCCTTCTCGTTCGCGACGTGCACCGTCCACGTGATCGCGCCGTCCGCCGCGTTGAGCTCCTTGACGCTGCTGTCGCTGTACGTGCCGAAGAGGCGGAAGCGCTGCGCCTGGCGCCGGATGCGGCACTGCGGGTCCTTGTACTCGCCGTCGGGCGGGACGCGCGGCGGCTCGGGGAACGGAAGCTCCGGGCCGACGTAATACTCCGGGCTGTTGCCGATGCGCGCGATCCCGACCGACGGATAGATTTTGACCTGCGTGAGCGTTGGTGGCATTGATTTCTCCTAAGCCGTTGCGGCGAGCGCGTGCGAGCGGCGCGTCCAGAACGGCGCGTCCGCCCAGCGCTCCTCGCGCGAATAGTGACGGACCAGGCCGTCGAGGTAGGCGTCGAACTCCGCGCGGCGCGCGGCATGATAGGCCTCGAGCGGCGACGGCGTGCCGTGCGCGAGAAACTCGCCGATCGCATCGGCCGCGTGGATGCCGTTGCGCAGCGCGCGCGTCACGCCCCAGCCGCACAGCGGATCGCACGCGGCGTACGCGTCGCCGGCCGCGAGCCAGTGCGTGTGCGAGCCGGGCTCGATCAGCGTGCTGTCGGCGGCGACGATCCGCAGCCCGTCCCGTGCCGCTACACCCGGCGGCACGAGGTCGCGATCGGTCAGATACGCGAGCGCGTGGCCGTGCGGCACGGGCGAGGCGTACCACCAGCCGGCCTGCTGCGCTTCGACGACGATCGCGTGCGCGTAGGCGGGGTCGGCATTGCGGGCGACGCGCGCCACGACGGCGACGAGCCGGTCGAAGCGGCGGTGCCGCGCGCCCAGCCGGCGGCCGAGCACGCACCGCCGACCCGTCGCGTCGACGAGAAAGCGCGCGCGCAGCGCGAGGGTGTCCTCGCCCAGCGCGATCGTCCACTCGGCGTTCTCGCGGCGCACGGCGCCGAGCCGCGCGTACAGCCGCAGCGCGCAGCCGCGCCGCACGGCTTCTTCGCGCAGGTCGCGGTCGAAGCGCCCGCGATCGACGTGCCAGCGCGCACCGTGCGGATCGAAGAGCGCGTTCTGCCCGACCATCTGCGGACCGCCCCACACGCTGCGAATCTCGTAGCCGCGCTCGTGCCCGGCGGCGGCGAAACGGTCCCACAGCCCGAGCTCGGCGAGCGGCGCCCGGATCGCGTTCGAAAACGTCTCGCCGACCCACGGGGGATCGGGGGACGGGCGATCGAGGATGACGACGGATGCGCCCGCTTCGGCGAGCCGGATCGCGGTCGCGACGCCGGCCGGACCCGCGCCGAACACGCAGACGTCGAACCGGCGGTGTTGTGCTGCCAAGGAATTCCCCCGCACTGCTTTGGACCGCCAGTATGCGAGGACGGACTTACCGTACGCTTACCGCGGCTCCGATGAAGGCTATAGTCCGGGCGAACCAGCCGGTATCGGCGCGGCGCTAGCCGTCGCAAACGCCCGCGCGGGCCCGCACGCGCCCTCGAAAATCCGTCGTACGCGAGCGTACCGACACCCCTGTTCGAGCAGCGTTACGATGCAAATCCAATGCCGAGCGAGATGATCAGCGGGTGTCTACTCCGTCCCGGAGATCGTCGATGAACGTGGTCTCCGAAGCCGATGCATGCCTTTGGCTCGGACGCCGCGTCGCGCTCCTGTGCGAAAAGCCCCCGGCGTTGACGGGACGTCTCCGGCACGTCTCGTCGCGCAGCGCATTTTTGCTGGAAGACGATTGCAATGCTCAACCAATCGGCGGAACGATTCGGCTGGTGCCGCTGGCGCTCATCACGCGGATCGTTCCTGCCGGAGACGAGGAGACCGGCCGATGAAATATCTCGTGTTCTGCAACTGCGGCCACGGGCTCGACCGCCACGCTCCCGGCGGCTGCGACGGCGACGGCCGCCGGCTGTGCCCGTGCATCAACGATCAGGAAGAAGCGCTCGAATCCGCGATCGAGCAGGCGCGCCGCAACCCGTGGGGTGCACCCCGCATGGACGAAACGGCGGAGATCGCCTAGCGAAGGCGGTCCCGCGCATCCCGTGAAGTTCGCGCGGGATGCGCATCGCCCGTTGGTTCCCCACCTTCGCCGTCGTGGCGCTCGCGTGCGCGCTGTGCGCGGGGTGCTCACGGACCGATCGTCCCGCGACGGGCGGAGCGCCCGCGTCCACCGTGCGGTTCGCGCTGGCCGCCGACCCGCAGTCGCTCGACCCGCTGTTCGCGCACGCCGACGCCAACAGCGTGGAGCAGCAAGTCGCGCGGCTCGCGTTCGAGCCCTTCATCGACGTCGACGAGCACGGCACGCCCGTCCCTGTGCTGCTCGAGCGCATCCCGACCGTCGAGAACGGCGGGCTGTCGCGCGACGGCCGCACGATCACGTATACGCTGCGGCGCGGCGTGCGCTGGCAAGACGGCGTGGCGGTGAGCGCGCACGACGTCGTGTGGACGCTGCACGCGATCCTCGACGACCGTAATCCCGTGCGCTCGCGCGCGGGCTACGACCGTGTCGCGAAGGCCGAGGCGCTGAACGATCGCACGGTGCGCATCACGCTCAAGGTACCGTGGGCGCCCGCCGTCGCGACGCTGTTCAGCTACGGCACCGCGCCGCAGTACGTGCTCCCGGCGCACCTGCTCGAAAAGGAGCCGAAGCTCGAGACGAGCGCGTTCGCATCGCATCCGGTCGGCAACGGTCCGTACCGGTTCGTGTCGTGGGCGCGCGGCGACCACCTCGTGTACGAAGCGAACCCGTCGTACTGGCGCGGCGCGCCGAAGGTCGCGCGGCTCGACATCCGCATCGTGCCGGATCCGGGCACGAACTTCACGCTGCTGCAGAGCGGCGGGCTCGACTGGAACTTGATGTCGCCCTCACAGCGGCAGTCGCTGGGCACGCCCGCGCAGCTCGCGTTTCGCACCGTGCCGCTGGCGCTCGTCGCGGGCATTGCGATCAATGTCACGCGCCCGCCGCTCGACGACGTGCGCGTGCGCCGCGCGATCGCGGCGTCGATCGACCGCGCGACCATCTCGAAGAAGATCACGTTCGGGCGGTATCCCGTCGTCGACACCGCGCAGCCGCTGAGCTCGTGGGCGCGCGACCCGGCGGTGCGGGAGCCGGGTTACGATCCCGCGGCGGCGGATCGGCTGCTCGACGCGGCGGGCTGGAAGCGCGGCGCCGACGGCGTGCGCGCGAAGGACGGCAAACCGCTCGCGCTGACGTACGTGCAGTTCCCCGAGTCGCAGACCGGCGTGCGCGTCGCGACGGTGGTCGAGAGCGAGCTCCGGGCGCGCGGCTTGCGCGTGACGATCAAGTCGCTCAGCAACGTGCAGCTGTTCTTGCCGAAGTCGCAGGGCGGCGCGCTCGCGAGCGGCGCGTTCGACATGGCGTACGTGCCGTGGCCGATGGGCGCCGACCCCGACGACTCGTTCCTGCTGTCGTGCAACGGAAACGCGAACTACATGCGCTGGTGCGATCGCAGCGTCGATGCGCTCGAACGGCGCGCGCTGGTCGCACCCAGCCGCGACGAGCGCCGGCGGCTGTACGCGCAGATCCAGCGGCGGGTGGCGGATGCGGTGCCGATCGTGTACTTGTTCAACCCGTCGTACTCGTACGCGTACCGCACCGCGCTCGGCGGCTTCTACCCGAACGCGTTCAACCCGACGTGGGACGCATACCGCTGGACGCTCTCCCGGTGATGCTAGCCGATGTGGCAGACTTCGAGCTTGTTGCCGTCGGGGTCTTCGAAGAAGACGGCGTAGTACTCGGGACCGTACTCGCCTTCGGTCATCTCGACGGTGCGCGCGCCGATCGCCGGGAGGTACACGCGGATCGCGTCGACCGTGCCGCGTGACGGTGCGTCGAACGCGATGCGCGTCGGGCCCGGCGTCATCGCGGGGTCTTCGGTGAGGCCGAACCACTCCTGCGGCTGCCAGTCCGCGTCCGCGTGCGGCGGCGGGATCGACCACGTCGTGAAGTTCGGGCCGGCGTGCTTCACCGCGCCGAGCAGGTTGAGAAACGCGTCGTAGAACTCCACGCCCTTGGCGCGGTCGCGCACGCGCAGGTCGACGTGCGAGAGGATCAGAGGCACGCTACCGCTCCCTTCGTCAGCGCGCACGCGCGGCGTTCGATGCCATCGGCGTCGCGCAGCGAGATCGCCCAGCCGCCCGTGATCTTGGTGTAGACGGCGAAGCCGAACTGCTTGGTGGCGTACGGCGCCGGCGCGGCGAACGTGTAGACCGGATGCCCTCCGGCGGATTGCAGGCCGATGTACTTCGCGGTCGAGCCGGCGTCGTCGAGGTCGTCGCCGCTCTCGCCGTTGACGATCAGCGGCGGGTAGCCGGCGAGGTTGATGCCTTCGAAGTCGTGGACGTGGCCCGCGAGCACCACGTCGAACGGCGCGAGCTTCCAGTTCAGCTGCAGCAGCGCTTGCGTCTCGTTGGTGTTCGCGAACGGCGGGCGGTGGGTGACGAACCACGTGTCGCCGCTCGCGCCCGCGGCGAGCTGCTGCGCCTTGCGGTACGACGCCGCGTAGAACGCGATGCGCGCCGGATCCGGTTTGCTGTCGCTGGGATCGGCTGCCGAGTCGTTCACGACGATGCGCAAGCCGGCGAACGACGCGGCCCACGGCGGCGCGCCGTCGGTCCCGCTCGCCGGGCACGCCGTCATCGTATCGGCGGCGTCGAGGTAGCGATACCACGCCGGGCCGCCGCGGTGGCAATCCTCGTGGTTGCCGCGGATCATGATCAGCGCCGCGCTCGCGAAAATCGGCTTCGCGGGCGAGAACCAGTCGGCGTTCCACGACATGCTCGTGTCGCCCCAGCGGTTCACGCACGCCGTCATCGTCTTGAGGCAGTTGTTCTCGCGGTAGTAGTAGTCGCCGACGTGCACGAGCAGGTCGGGGTGCACCGCCGCGATCGTCTGCGCGATCTTCGGGAACGGCCAGTCGGCGATGTCGCCGCAGTTCTGCTGCTCGTCGTCCAGCATGCGGCAGCCGGTGTCGCCGAAAACGACGATCGTACGCGGCGCCGCGGGCGGCGACGGCAGCCGCACGTTCTCGACCGCGACGTTGCGCGCGCCGGGCGGAATCGGTGCGTCGCACACGACCTCGTCGAAGCCGGGCGCGAAGCCGGCGCGCTGCCGCATCGGTGCCGAGCCGCCGTCGTAGGTGACCGCGGGGCACGCCAGCGGGACGAGGGCGCGCGCATGCGGCTTTCCGTCGGCGGCGTACTGGACCCAGGCGGAAAGGACGGCGGCGAGCAGCATCTCACTCCTTGTCGTTACAGCGAACGGTGCGGTTCGCGAGCGTGCAGCGAGCGCGCTCGGTTCCGCCGGGATCGCGCAGCGAGATCGTCCAACCGTCCCCGCCGCGCGTGTAGACTCCGAACCCGAAGTGCGCCGATCCGAATACACTGCCCTGCACGCGCACGTCGCCGGTGATCAGGCCGAGAAACGCGGTGTAGTTGGGATCGAGCGTCGTGCCGCCCTCGCCGTTGATCAGCAGCGGCGGCAGCGCTTCCGCGTTCATCGCCGCGAACAGGTGCAGATGCCCGGCGAGCACCGCGTCGAACGGCGCGAGCGCGTCGCCCATCGCGCTGCGCTCGTCGTCGTTGGTGTACGGCGGGCGGTGGGTGACGAACCAGCTCCGACCCTTCGCGAGCGCACGCACCGCGGCGAACTGCTTCTTGTAGGTGGCGGCTCGCGCAGGGTCGGCTTTGCGGTCCTCGGCGACCGCCGAATCGAACGCGACGATGCGCAGATCCCCGAGCCCGACGTCGTAGGGATCGGTCGCATCGGCGCACGCGGTGGTCGCGTGCGCGTCGAAGTAGCGGAACCAGCCGGTGCCGTTGCGCGCGCACTCCTCGTGGTTGCCGCGCACGAGCAGGAGCGGCGCGCTTGCGAACAGAGGCGCGGCCGGCGTGAGAAAGTCGGCGTACCACGCGGCCGCGTCGTCGCCGTACGGGCTGTCGCCGCAGTGCGCGAGCGGCGGGCACCGGCGCTCGCGGTAGAGGTAGTCGCCGACGTGGACCACCAGATCGGGGTGCACCGCGGCGATCGCGCGCGCGATCCGCGGGAACGGCCACGCCGCCGGATCGTCGCACGACTGCGCGGACAGCAAGCTGATGCGGCATCCCGTGTCGCCCAGCACGACGATCGTGCGCGGATCGTACGCCGGCGCCGGCAGTTCGCGCCCGCCGATGCGCACGTGTTTGGCGCCCGGCGGAAGCGCTGACGTCGCACACGACGTCGGCGAACTGCGCCGAACGCGGCGCGCGCTCGGTCATCGGCAGCGCACGGCCGCCGGCGCTCGCCGCGGGACACGCGGCGTCGCTCACGACGGCGCGCGCGTGCGGCTCGCCGTCGGCGGCGTACTGGAGCCAGGCGGAGAGGACGGCGGCCAGAAGCATCGCGAGCGGAGTTCGGCGCGCAAAGGCGGATACCCGGACGATGGAACGCACGGTGCCCGGCGAATTTCTCCGTCAGGACGCGTACCGCGTGCGCTTCGAGCGCGGCGAGCACGGCGCGCTCGGGCTGCTCGAGCGGCGCCCGCCCGACGTGCAGGTCGCCATCGTCGTCGACGTGCTGTCATTCTCCACGGCGGTCGACGTCGCGGTGTCGCGCGGCGCGCAGGTGTTTCCGAGCCGCTTCAAATCGCTCGCCGAATCGGCGCAGATCGCGACGATGTACGACGCGCTGCTGGCGGTGCCGCGCGCGGAGCGCTCCGACGCGTCGCCGTACACGCTCTCGCCGTCCACGCTCGACGCGCTGCCCGCCGGCGCGCGGCTGGTGCTGCCGTCGGCGAACGGCGCGCGCTGCGTGCGCGCGGTCTACGAGCGCCACGTGCCCGTCGTGCTCGTTGGATGTCTGCGCAACGTGTCGGCCGTCGCGGCGTTCGCGCGGGCACGCGCGGGCACGCGCGGCATCATCGCGGTCATCGCGGCCGGCGAGCGCTGGCCGGACGGCACGCTGCGGCCGGCGGTGGAGGACGATCTGGGCGCGGGCGCGATCCTCGCCGCGCTCGACCTCGACGCAGCGTTCTCGCCGGAAGCGCGCTACGCTGCGAGCGCGTTTCGCGCCGTGCGCCACACGCTCGACGACATCGTGCGCGACAGCGTGTCCGGGCGCGAGCTCACACAGTGGGGATGCGGCGGCGAAATCGCGTGGGCGCTCGACGTCGACGTCAGCACCACCGTGCCGTTGCTCCAGCCGGACGGTTTCATATCGTCGGCGCGCGTTCCCTAGCTACAGGTTAGAGCGCCTTAACGCCCGCCACGACGCCGTCGATGGACTTCTTCGCGTCGCCGAACAGCATCACGGTTTTCGGGTCGTCGTAGAGCGGGTTGTCGATGCCGGCGAAGCCCGACGCCATCGAGCGCTTGAGCACCACGACGTTGTTCGCCTTGTCGACGTTGAGGATCGGCATGCCGTAGATCGGGCTGTCCTTGTCCTCGCGCGCGGCCGGGTTGGTCACGTCGTTCGCGCCGACGACCAGCGCGACGTCCGCGCGCTCGAACTCCGGGTTGATGTCGTCCATGTCGTACAGCGACGTGTACGGCACGTTGGCTTCGGCCAGCAGCACGTTCATGTGCCCCGGCATGCGGCCGGCGACGGGGTGGATCGCGTACTTTACCTCGACGCCCTTTTTCTCGAGCTGGTCCGCGAGCTCGCGGATGGAGTGCTGCGCCTGCGCGACCGCCATGCCGTAGCCCGGCACGACGATCACTTCGTTCGCGTACGCGAGCAGCGCGGCGACGTCGTCGGCGCTGACCGACCGCACGTTGTGCTCTTTCTTCGCGCCCGCTCCGCCGCCGCTGCTCTTGACCGCGCCGAACGCGCCGAACAGCACGTTGGTCACGGACCGGTTCATCGCTTTGCCCATCAGGATCGTGAGCAGCGTACCGGAGGCACCGACCAGCGCGCCCGCGACGATCAGCACGTTGTTGCCGAGCACGAAGCCTGTGGACGCCGCCGCGAGGCCGGTGAACGAGTTCAGCAGCGAGATGACGACCGGCATGTCCGCACCGCCGATCGGCAGCACGAATAGGATGCCGAGCACGAACGATGCGACGAGCGCGATCCAGAAGTATTCGAGCACCGGCTGCACGCCTGCGACGACCATCCCCCACGTCGCGAGGATCACGAGCAGGATGAGCGCGTTGACGATCTGCTGGCCCGGATACGTGATGGGCCGGCCGGTCATCACTTCTTGCAGCTTGAGGAACGCGATGATGGAGCCCGCGAACGAGATCGCGCCGATCACCGCGGTCAGCATGCTGGTGAACGACACGTCGTACGTGATCGGCAGGTTGCCGTTGACGTACTTGAGCAGCTCGCCGGCCGCCACCAGCGATGCGGCGCCGCCGCCGGCGCCGTTGAAGAGCGCGACCATTTGCGGCATCGCGGTCATCTTCACGCGCTGCGCGGAGACGATGCCGACGACCGCACCGACAACCAGCCCGGCGCCGACGACGGCCCAGTTCGTGATGTGCTGGGTGAGCGTCGCGACGACCGCGATCAGCATGCCCACCGCGCTGAGGCGGTTGCCGAGCCGCGCGGTCTTGGGCGAGCTGAGATAGCGCAGGCCCAGGATGAACAGGATCGCCGTCGCGAGGTACGCGAGGTCGACCGGATTCGCGATTTGCGTGTCGGCGGCGGTCATCGCGCACCGTCCGCGGGCGGCTTGGGCGATTGCGCCTTCGGCCGGAACATCTGCAGCATGCGTTCGGTAACGGTGTAGCCGCCGAACACGTTGAGCGACGCCAGCACCACCAAGACGAAGCCGACGATCGCATTGAACGGTGCGTCCGCCGTTCCCGCGACGAGGATCGCGCCGACGAGCACGATGCCGTGGATCGCGTTCGTCGCCGACATCAGCGGCGTGTGCAGCGTGGTCGGCACTTTCGAGATCACCTCGAGCCCGACGAACACGGCGAGGATGAAGATGGTCAGCTCCGTGAGCAGATGAACGGTCACGCGGCTCCTCCGGGCGTACTGGCTTTGGCACCGTCGCCGGCGAGCGCGGCGCGCGTCGGTTCGTGCACGATCTCGCCGTCGCGGGTGATGGTCGTTCCCGCGACGATCTCGTCGTTCGGATCGAGCGCGAGCGCGCCGTCCTTGATGACGTAGTCCAGCAGTGCTTGGACGTTGCGCGCGTACAACCGGCTCGCGTCGTACGCGAGCGTCGACGGCAGGTTCAGCAAACCGACGATGGTCACGCCGTTCTCGGTCGTCACCACCTCGCCGGGCTGGGTGCCCTCGACGTTGCCGCCGGTCTCGGCGGCGAGGTCGACGATCACGCTGCCGGGCGCCATCGCCGCGACCGCTTCGGCGGTGACGAGGATCGGCGCGCGCTTGCCGGGGATCGCCGCCGTCGTGATCACCACGTCGCTTCCGCCGATGGCTTTCACCATGCCGGCGCGCTGCTTGGCGATCGCCTCTTGCGAAAGCTCTTTGGCGTAGCCGCCCTGCCCTTCGCCGCTCTCGCCGACGTCGATCTCGAGAAATTTCGCGCCCAGCGATTTCACCTGCTCCGCGACGACCGCGCGCGTGTCGTACGCGGTAACGACCGCACCGAGGCGGCGGCACGTCGCGATCGCCTGCAAGCCCGCGACGCCGGCGCCGATGATCAGCGCCTTCGCCGGCGGGATGGTGCCCGCGGCGGTCGTCAGCATCGGGAAGAATTTCGGCAGATAGCTCGCGGCGAGCAGCGCGGCTTTGTAGCCGCCGATGTTCGCCTGGGACGACAGCGCGTCCATCGCTTGCGCCTTGGTCGTGCGCGGGATCGCGTCCATCGAGAGCGCGGTGATGCCGCGCTGGGCGTAGCGCTCGACCGACTGCGGATCGCCCAGCGGCGAGAGAAACCCGATCAGCGCAGCGCCGCGCCGGATCCCGTCCAGCTCCGCATCGGACGGCTTGGCGACGCGCACCACGGCGTCGGCCTCGGGGTACGCGACGCGCGTGTCGGGCGCGATCGTCGCACCGGCGCTTTCGTATGCCGCGTCGGTGTAGCCGGCGCTCGTCCCTGCGCCGCGCTCGACGATGACGGTATGTCCTGCCTTGACGAACTTCGCGACGATCTCGGGAACGAGCGCAACGCGTCGTTCACCGGGCGCGCGTTCCTTCGGGACCGCGATCTTCATGCGAGCCATTATCGGAGCCGGAACCCCGGGTCCCTCCGTCCGACCGGTGCGGGTCCGACCCGACCGTGCCGGAGCTAGCCTTTCTTGCGCTTCGCCGCGCTCGGGGGTCGCTTCGCGGGCTTCTTCGGCGTCTTCGGTGCGGGCAGGGCGTCGCCGATCAGATAGGACACTGCGATCCGGTCGTCCGTATCCGCGCGCTCACCCGGCGGTTCGATGTCGGCGAACTGCTCGATCTCCAATTCGCCGTACCGGCCGCCGTTGAACGTCGCGACGATACGAAGCTCTCCCCCGAGGGCCCTGATGTATCGCCGCAACGTGCTGAGATAGAGATCGGCGCGGCGCTCCAAACGAGAGACGTGTGCCTGCGTGGTTTCCATCGTCCGCGCGAGTCTCGTCTTGAGACATGCGCCGCGCGCGGCGCAACTCGTCGAGCCCCATCTCCTTGACGGTCTTACGAGCCCGCGCATCGATGCGGCCGCGTGCTTGAGGCGTCAGCTTGTCCGGTAGGTTCTCGAACCGTTTCATCGTTCGGTGTCTTTCAAGCTCGCGAGGTGTTCGCCATAGAGGCGATCCGCAATTGGGATCATCCGCTCGTACCACCGCGCATCGCCGGTCTTGTCACCGCCGATGAGCATCATTGCGGTGCGAGCGGGGTCGAATGCGAATAGTATCGGTACGGCCGGCCGCGGTGCTGCGTTCGCAGTTCCTTCATGTTCGGATGACGTGACGTACGTAGCGAATCGACGTGCGGTCGACCAAGCAAAGGACCCGCTTCAGCGAGCAGTGTGAGCGAATAACGGACGCTCTCCTGTTCCCGCGCGTCGAGCGAAAGATACCATTCCGCGACTTGCACGGTCACACCCAACGCCCATGCCATAGGAGGAATATACCTCGGAAGGCATGACTTGTCAACGCCGCGAGGGTTCAGTCGTGTCCTACGCCGGGGCGCCGTTCGGCGACGTGCCACAGCACGCCTGACGGATCGAAGACGTACGCGATTCGAAGCCCCCATGGCTGCATTGCAGGCGCGCGTGGCGGCTGTACGCCGAACGTCGTCGCGAGGTCGAGCCGTTCGATGTGCTCCCACCATCCGTCGAGATCGTCCACCATGAGCTGCATCATGAAGTTCTCAGCCCAGTCTTTTTGATAGTGGCGCTGGAGTACGAACCCGCTGGAGCCGATGCGGAAGATTGCAACATCCGCGTCGAGGAGTTTCTCGAAGCCCATCGTTTCGTAGAATGCTTTGGAAACGTCGAAGTCCTTGGCGGGTAGGAATGGACGGGCGAGTTCCGTTCCCGTCGGTATCATCGTTGTCTCTCCTTTGCTCGGCCGGTGGAAAACTACGTCTCGGCGACCGTTTCCGGTGCGATCGGTATCGGTGTCGGGCGCAGCTCGCGGCGGCGTTTGCCCAAGCGCAGGATCGGCTGTTCGACCCCGTACGTGATCAGCGTCGAGACCGCGATCGCCGCGGGTACCGCGACGAACCAGTAGACGATCTGCCAGTGCGGGTCTTCGTGCGGATCGGCCGTGGCGTACGGCGGCAGATGGTGCTGCACGAGCGCGCGCGCGATCGGCTGGTGCCACAGATAGAGATTGTACGAGATCGCCGCGAGGAACAGCAGTACGCGGTTCGCGAGCACGAGCTGAAAGCCGCGCACCGCGAACAGCGAGCCCAGCCCCGCCGCCAGACACGCCAGCGCGAACGCGGAGCGCCACTCCACCGACCAAAGCTGCGGCCACTCGTGATCGGAGCGGTGGAAGTCGCAGTTCGCCACGAGCAGCCACAGTGCGGCGAACCCCGCCGCCGACAGCGCGGTGAACGCCCAGCGGCGCTGCGCAAGCCGCGGGCGGTGCGTCGCGATCGCGACGTACGCGAACGCGCCCAGCATGCCGGCGGCGAAGAAGTCGATGTAGCCCGGCAGCTGCGCGAGCCGCTGCTCGTAGAAGTAATGGTTCGACAGCATGCACCACACGCGCCACGCGTTCGCGACGGCGAACAGTGCGACCGTCGTCAGCAGCGGGCGGCGCACGAACGCGAGCACGAGCAGCGGGAAGATCACGTAGAACTGGATCTCGACGCCGAGCGACCACATCACGCCGTCGATCGACGCGTTGGTCCTCGCGAACCAGTCGTGGATGAACAGCAGATGGAACGCGACGTCCTTTACACCGTCGGCGAGCGTCGTGTAGGTCTGGTAGCCGAGCGCGATCATCGCCGCGATGGCGAGCACGTACGACGGCACGATCTTCAAGAAGCGCCGCCCGAAGAAGTGGCGCAGCGTCGGCCACGGCGTTCCCGCGAGGTGCGCCTGCGCGTACGGCAGCATCAGCACGAAGCCGGAGATGAAGAAGAACAGCGCGACGCCGAGGAAGCCCGCTTCGGCGATCGGCTGCAAAGAGATGTTCGTGTACGGGACGATCGCCCACGTCCACGAGATCTGCCAGAGATGGAACCAGACGACCGCGGCGATCGCGAGGCCGCGGAGTGCGTCGATCGTTCCGATGCGGCCGCCCCGCACGAGCTCCATGCGCGTCGGTTCGGCGGGCCGCAGCGGTCGAACCCCCTAGGCGTCCATCGAGAGCGCGAGGAGCGCGAGCGCCGCGAAGCCGCCGAGGTGCACGGCGTGCTGCGGGCGCAGCCCGCGCACCGACGCGACCGCCAGCGCGTCCCCGAGCCCGGCGACGGACGCCCACGCGAGGACGCGCCGCAGCGCCCGGCGATCGCTCAGCGACGCGAACACGATACCGCCTAGGATCACGTCGCGCACGGCGGTCGCGCGCACGAAGGCGAGCGCCGGCGGATCGGCAACCGGGATGCCGAACTGCGCGGCGGAGGCCTTGGGCGCGACGATCCCGCCGGCGCCGAGGAGCGTAAGGAGGACGGCCGCGCTGCGGGCGAGCGTGCGTTGCATGACGGACGTTTCGACGCCGCCGGGCGCGGAACCGAGTCTAGAAGCGCGCGACCAGGCGCACTTCGTTGAGCGGCTGCGGGTACGTGAGGATCTTGTCGGCGAGAAACTCGCGCTGCATGTCCTCGAGCGTGCCTTGATCGATGCGCAGATCGGGCTTGAAATCGTACCGCGGGGCGGCCTTGATCACGTCGACCGGCTGCTTCGTGTACTTCGCGTACGCCTCGACGTTCGCCGGCGCGAAGAAGCCGTCGCCCACGATCTCCGCCCCCGCTCTGCGGAACGCTCCCATCACGGCACTCGCATTCTCGTGATTGCGCAGCAGGCTCGGTCCGAAGAAGATCCCGGACGCAGCGATCCCCGCCGGCGGCGACGCGACGATCGTGCCGAGCCGTTTCTGCGCGAACTCGTCGCTGAACGGCGCCGACGTGAACAGCACGTCGACGGCTTTGTGCTCGAGCGCGGTCTGCTGCTCGGGGTTCGGGATGTTCAGCGACTCGATGTCGGTGAGCCTCAGCCCGACGGCGCGCAGGATGCGCGCGACGTAGTACGCCGACGCCGCACCGGAATTCCCGATCCAGCCGAACTTCTTGCCTTTGAGCGCCGGGCCCAGACGCAAGCCGCCGTCGAAGAGATCCTGGCGGATCAGCAGCGCGGACGGGCGGCCGCGGCGCGGCTGGTAGCCGGTCGACGCGACGAACTTCACTTCGAGCCCGCGGTTCACGGCGTTGTAGAACGCCGCCGACAGCGCGGCTGCGGCGACGTCGACCTGACCCTGCGCGACGAGGCTCATCGAGTCGGCGCCCGCGACGATGGGGCTGAGGTTCGCATCGAAGCCCGCCTCGCGCAGATAGCCCTTTTCGACCGCGACGAAGACGGGCGCAAACAGCGTGGACGGCACGTAGCCGATGGTGAGCGGCTTGCGCGCCTGCGCGAAGATCGCCGTGGGGAAAGCCGTTGCGGCGGCGGTCGCGGCGGCGGCCGTGCTCAAGAAACGCGCGCGTGACGTCATGGAGATGCGGGGCTCCCTTCGAGTTCGATGATACCGTGCTGGCGGTCGATCTCGGCGCGCACTGCACCTGCTTCCGCCGAGCGGCCGTTCGCGACGAGCGCGGCGGCGACGCCCGCGGCCTGACCGGTCGCAAACGCCGTCCCCATAACGCGTACCGACGCAAAAGCGTCCGCATCGGCGTCCAGGAGGCGCCCCGCGGCGAGCAGGTTGCGGTGCGTTGCGCTGAACAGGGTGTCGAGCGGGATGCCGTACGCGCCGTCGTCGTGCAAGCGCTTCCAGACGTTCGGCAGCCCCGGTCCCGGATGCAGCTCCACGGGCCATGCCCCGAGGGCTACCGCGTCGTCGCCGATATGCGCGGCGAGAACGTCGGTGCCGCGCAGCGGCGCGCGGGCGAGCATGTGGCGCGACTCGCGTGTGCCGATCGCAGGTCCCGTCGCGATCAGGTACGCGCGCTCGTGGCCGGGCAGCGCACGGATCGCGTCGACGTACGACCACGCCTGCTCGCGCGCGCGCCGTTCGGCCGCCGACGTCGAGCGCGCGTCGCGCGCGTCGTAGCGCTCGTCGGCGAGGAACGCGATGATCTCGCCGCTGTGCGGCAGCCGCGCGACGAGGCCGTGCTCTTTGGTCATGTTGTCGGCGCCGCGCGATTTGGCATCGCGCACCGCGCGCGCCCACTCCGCGCGCGACACGTCGGCATCGCGCGGGATGCCGCCGATCCGCATCGCGAGCGTGCCGATCTGCACGAGCCCGTGCGCGTCGCCGTAGCGCGTCGCGGCGCCGGCTTGGTGCGCGAGATCCGCTTCACCGCTCGCGTCGACGAACGCGGCCGCATCGAGGCAGAACGTGCCGTCGTGATCGAGCGCGTGCGCGCTGCGCACCACGCCGGCATCGCTTTCGACCGCCGCGAGCCGCCCGTGGAGGATCACGTCGACGCCCGCCGCCGCGCACAGGCGGTCGAGCACGAGCTTCACCGCCTCCGGCTCGATGAGCGCGATGACGACGTTCGTGCTGCTCGTGCGCGTCGGGCCGCTCATCCCGCCGAGCGCGTCCAGCGCGGCGAGCACCTCCGCGCCGACCCCGCCGACGGCGCGCTGCGGCGGATCGGCTTGCGTCCAAAAGCCGCAGTACGTCAGCACGCCGCTGCGCGTCGCCGCACCGCCCAGAAACGGCGCCTGCTCGAGCAGCGCAACGCGCGCGCCGCCGCGCGCGGCACCGATCGCCGCGCCCACACCGGCCGCGCCGCCGCCGCAAACCACGACGTCGTAGCGGTCGCGCCGCTGCACTCGGCTCACTCGTCAGTCTTAGATCGGATAGATCAGCGAGTTCGGGATCAGCTCGCTGTCGAACACGCAGATCTTCTCGTGGAACAAGAGCGTTCCGCGATCGTCGACGATGTGGTCGATCGAACGGCCGGCGCTGTAGACCTCCGAAAGCGCGCCGGCCTTCGTGCGGATCACCAGATAGTTTGCCCGAACGCGGTAGCCTGCGCCGGCGGCCTGGATGACGAACCCGCTCACCAGATGCCGCGTGTAGTACGGCTCGTGGAACAGCGTTTCGGTGACCGCGTACACGCGGTCGCGCAGCATCCCCTTGCTCTCGAACGACAGCGTCGACAGGGGCAGGCCGCGGTCGTAGTTCTCGCGCGGGACGAGACGATACGTGCAGTCGTCGGTGAAGAGGTCCGGCCATTCCTCGAAGCGCCGGTCGTCCAGGCAGGCGGCGTACCGTGCGTACAAGTCCTCGATGCGCAGCCGGTCTTCCACCGACACCGCGGTCGTGGTTGCGTTCATAGCTCCATCACCTCGCGGTAGTAGCCGTACATCGAGCGGATCAGCACCTCGGTGACGTTGTGGTCGGCGCCGCCTCGGCCGCGCCCGCCCAGCTCGCACACCGTCGCGAGGTCCGCGTGCTGCGCGAAACCGCGCTGCGAGAACTCGATCACCTCGCCGTCGTCGGCCGAGACGTAGCCCGCCGGACCGAACAAGTTCGCCTGGCGCAGTCGGCGGCGCGTCATCGCGGCGTCGTCGCCCGCGAAGCCGAAGTGCGTCCACACGAAGTCGAAGCTGCCGGTGCCGTTGGGCTGGATGTGGCGCGTGGAGAGCGAGTTCACTTGCTGCTGCACGATCAAGCTCGGGAACAGCGTGAGCATCGCGACGGTCGGCCCGTTCCACCACGGTTCGACGACTACGTCGAGCACGCGGTCGTCGTGCAGCACCATGTTCTCCTTGAAGCTCGTCACGCCCGACGTCACCGCGTCGCTGCGCCCGCCGTCGTTCTTGCGCGACACCATCGCGGCGTGCCGCCCGCGCGCGTCGACGATCATCTCCGACTGCTGATCGGCGCGCCACAACCCGAACGTGACGAACCACGTGTGCAGCAGCCCCGGGTGATAGGGGTCCTTGATGTTCTCCTGCATCAGTTTCCAGTTGCCGGGGATGCGCTGGCGCGAGTAGCCCAGCAGCGTCAGCTGGCGGCCATCGAAGATGCGCTCGAAGTACGCGCCTACCTCCGGGCCGACGAACTCGCGCAGCGGCTCGGCGCCGTGGTCGAACGACGCGAAGATCACGCCGTTCCACACCTCGACCGCGAGCTGCGTCAACCCGTGCGAGGCGAGCTCGAAGTCGTCCGGCATCCCGCCGTTCACGCGATCGCCCTGGCGCACGCCCTTGCGGAACGGCACCCCGATGAGGTTGCCGCGCAGGTCGTAGCTCCACTGGTGGTACGGGCACACGAACGTCTTGGTCGTGCCGAACGTCTTCTGGCAGAACTGCACGCCGCGGTGCGCGCACCGGTTCTCCACCACGCCGATCGCGCCGTCTTTGAGCCGCGTGACGACGACCTCGCGCTCGCCGATCCGCGAGCGCTTGAAGTCGCCGGCGTTCGGCACCTCGGCGGTGAGGCCGACGTAGCACCAGTGCCCGCGGTAGAACAGCCGCTCCAGCTCGCGCTCGTAGATCGCCGGGTCGGTGTAGAGCCGGTAGGGCACGCGCGCGCACGCATCGGTATCCCAGCCGAGCTCGAGCGGACGTGAGAGCGTGTCCATCACCGGACCTCCTTCGCGAGCGTTACGTGGTGGCCGAGCGTACCGCCGCGCCGTTCGCCGCCGCGCCCGCGCCCGACGTGATCGAGACCGGGCTGCGCAGCACGCCGATCTTCTCGATCTCCACTTCCATCACGTCGCCGTCTTTGAGGAACTCGGGCGGCGTGCGCGCAAAGCCGACGCCTTCGGGTGTGCCCGTCGCGATGATGTCGCCGGCTTCGAGCGTCATGCCGCGCGACAGGTACGCGATCACCCGCGCGACGGAGAAGATCATCACCGCCGTGCTGGCGTGCTGCTTGGTCTCGCCGTTCAGGCGCAGCGACACGTCGAGCTTCTGCGGGTCGCCGATCTCGTCGGCGGTCACGATCCACGGCCCCAGCGGACAGGTGTCGTCGAGCGTCTTGCCTTTGAACCACTGCGTCGTCGCGTTCTGCAGATCGCGCGCGCTGACGTCGTTGAGACACGTGTAGCCGAAGATCACGCCGAGCGCATCTTCCTCGCGCACGTCCTTGCACGTCGTGCCGATCACGACGGCCAGCTCCGCTTCCCAGTCGTATTTCTGCGACACGTCGCCGTCGAGGTGCAGTGTCGCGTCCGGTCCGGTGATCGACGTCGGCGCTTTGGTGAACAGCGTCGGCACCGTCGGGAGCTTGAGCTCCTCGCCGCGCACGCGCGCGCCTTCCTCAGCATGCGCGAGGTAGTTGCGGCCGACGCAAAAGACGTTCTTCTTCGGGTGCAGCGGCGCGTGCAGCGTCGCGCCGTTGAGCGGGACGGGGGCGCCGGTGCGCTTCGCGGCCGCATCGCGCGCGGCGGGCTCGAGCGCGATCAGCTCGTCGAGCGAGCCGATGCCGTCGAGCGGCCGGATCGTGTCGCCGTCGACGACGCCGGGCCGCGGCGCCGCCGACGAGGTGCTGAAAAGGACGAGTCGCAAAGGGACCTCCGGCTTCGGATTGCGAAATGCGTTTTGCCATGCAGAGGGAAGCTTCGCCTCCCGGCTCGACGCTAGGGTGGGTTCGCCGGCGAGTCGTCGTGAACCGGCGGGAGCGTTGCGGACGAGGCGGCGGCGAAGCGGCGAATCGCTACGGCGGTGGCCCCGTCCCAGGCGAGATCGAGCGTGTCGGGCCGGCCGATGACCGTGACCGCGGCTGCGAGCCGGCCGTCCTGGTGGAACAGCGGGCCCGCCATCGCGTCGACGCCGACCAGGAACGACTGGTCGACGCTGGCGAGGCCGCGGGCGCGCACCTCGTCGCGCAGCGCCTCGACCTCCGCGTCGTCCGCGGGCGCGCCGGGGACGTGGACCCGCCGCGCCGCGGCCAGCTCGTCGGCCAGCACCGCCGCCGGGATGCGGTCGAACGCGTAGCCGAGGAAAATGCGGCCGGTGGCCGTGGTCAGCACGGGGAACGTCGTCCCGATGCGCACGGCCAGCGTGACCGGATGGCGGCTGAGCTCGATGCGCGCGACCGTGGGGCCGGCGTCGGTCCACACCGCGAGCGAGACCGTCTGCTCGACGGCGTCCCGCAGCTCGGCGAGCCGCTCGCCCGCGACGCGCACGACGTCGAACCGCGCGAGCGCCGCCAGCCCGATCCGGACCGCGAGCGGCCCGACGTCGTACGCCCCGGTGCGCTCGCCCTGGACGACCAAGCCGGCCTGGACGTAGCTCACCAGGTACCGGTGCGCCTTCGCCGAGGACATCCCGGCCGCGCGCGCCAGCACCCCCAGCGACTGCGGCCCGTCCGCGTCCGCGAGGGCGCGCAGGAGCGCCGCTCCGACCTCGACCGACTGCACCCCCGCACGGCGGCGCGGGTTTGGGGTAACGCTGGACACACGGTTCCCTTCCCGACCGGCTCCCCGCCCACCAAGGAAGCCAGATGATCGCGACGGACTCACTCGACAGCCTGTTCTCCGAAGCGGCCGCCCACGGCGCGCAGCCCCTGTGGACGATGATGGACGCCATGGTGCCGCCCCATCCCGAGCCCAAGGCCGTGCCGCACGTGTGGCCGTACGCTGCGATGCGCCCGCTGCTCGAGCGCTCCGGCAATTTGGTCGGAACCAAGGACGCGGAGCGGCGCGTGTTCATGCTGATCAACCCCGCGCTCAAACCGCCGCACACCACAGACACGCTCTACGCGGGCTTGCAGCTGATCTTGCCGGGTGAGGTCGCGCGCGCGCACCGCCACGTCGCGTTCGCGCTGCGCTTCATCGTCGAAGGCGAAGCGGCGTACACCGCCGTCGGCGGCGAGCGCGTGACGATGCACCGCGGCGATCTGATTCTCACGCCGTCGTGGGAGTTCCACGACCACGGCCACGACGGCGACGGCCCGATGGTATGGCTCGACGGGCTCGACCTGCCCGTGTATCAGTTTTTCCCCGCAAACTTCGCGCAGCCGTACGCGGAAGAGCGCTTCCCGTCCGAGCCCGCGCCCGCGGAGTCGCACCTGCGCTATCCGTGGTCCGACATGGAAGCGCGCCTCGAAGCGGAGGACGGCCCGTACGCGTACTGCGAGTACCAGCACCGCGCGCACGGCGGCCCGGTGTCGCGCGTGATCGGCGCGGCGGCGGAACGTCTCTCGGGCCGCACGACGTCGGCGACGCGGCGTGAAACCGCCGGCGTGATCTATCACGTGTACGAAGGCCGCGGCGCGACGGTCGTGGGCAACGAGCGGCTGGACTGGCAGAAGGGCGACACGTTCTGCATCCCGTCGTGGATGCCGTACCGTCACGAAGCGCGCAAGGACACGTTCCTGTTCCGCTACGACGACCGTCCGGTGCTCGAAGCGATCGGCGCGTATCGCAGCGAGGCGTCGGCGTCGTGAGCGAAGGCATGGCCGGCAACGGGGTCGACCCGCCGGCCGAACGGCCCGATGCGCTGCCGTATCCCGACGCGGACTTGCGCGAGCACCCGCCGCGCAGCCCGCACGTGATGCTCGGCGGCCTGTACTTTCTCGCCCGCACGATCGACAAGACGCGCGCGAAGCTGCAAGGCACGCTGGGCTTCTACAAAGTCACGCCGGGGATCTCGCAGTACCTGTTCGAGTGGCTCGGCATCAACGAGGACGAGTTCACCGAAGCGGTGCGCGCGGCGAACTACGACGAGGACGTGGTGGACTGGCTGCTCGCGCGCGCCGACCGCGACACGTTCCGCGCGATCAACCAGCGCCTCTCCGAACGCGCGATCCGCGACGACGACCACTTCGCGCAAGTGCTCCCGCGCTACCCGGTGCTGCGCGAGTACCCGCACCTGCGCAACTGGTTCGAGATCTTCGACCTGGACGACCGCTGGTCGTTCGACCCCAAGAACGCGGCCAAGGTCGAAGAAGCGCGCCTGTCACCCTGAGACAGCGTCACCCTGAGCCTGTCGAAGGGTGCGCAGCACGTCGGTGAAGGGACGATCGTGGCGCATGCTTCGACAAGCTCCGCATGACACGAACCCTCAGCATGACGCGAACGTTCAGTTCATGACACGAAGGTCTAGGTCGCGCGGCGGGTCAGGTGCCAGAAGCCGCAGTAGCGGCATTCGTACGAGAACAGCACGTCGCCCATGCCGTTCATCAGCGCGTGCGCGTGTGCGTCCGCTTCGTCGGCGTACTGCTGTTTCGACGTGCACGAGCGCTCCACGTCCGCGTCGATGCGCGGATCCGGGCGCATCCGGTCCTTCACGAACCACTCCATGAGCGGTTCGCTCTCGCCGCTCTTCTTGCGTGGCTGGTACCGGCGCGGCATCGTCGTGTGCTCCATTTCGGAGATCGCGCTTCCCGCGTGAGCTAGTGGGACGGGGTTGGGCTCTCCATCACGCGCTTGAGGTCGGGCAGGCGGCGGACGCTCGGCGCCGCGGGCGGCGGCGTCGTGTAGATGCCGGGCGGCGGCGTGCGGCCGCGGTCGTGGTTGAGCTTCGCGATGTCCATCATGTCGTTCGCGGCGCCCTTGCGGTTCGGGTCGACACCGCCTTCCTTGACGAGCGCGACGTCGCGGCGGACGCGCTGCGTCTTGGGATCGTAGTCGTAGGTCATGCGGTACGAGCCGATGACGACGTTCCCGTCGGGCGTCCGGATGAATGCTTGCAGCGCGTTGCCGTACGACGTCGTGTCGAGCCACCGGTTGTGCGACGGCTTCATCGAGCGCACGCGCGACACTTGGCCGAGCTTGTTGACCTCGACGATCATCTCGGTGTGCAGCTTGACCTTCGGGAACAGCGACTTCGGCTGAAGCTGCTCGACGTTGATCCGGACCGGGCCTGTTGCAGCCGGCGCAGGCGCCGCCGCGCGCGGGGCAGGCGTGGCGGCCGATGCGGCGCTGCTCGCCGCGAGGACGGCGGCGAGCACGAAGACGGGGAGGCGCATCAGTTGCGCGACAGGGCCGCGAAGGCCGCGCCGCAGCTCGCGCAGGCGACGATCACTTGGAACGTGGTCCCGCGCTGGCGCGGATCGGTGGTGCGCTTGTCCTTGTCATGGCTGCCGCAAGAACGGCAGCGGGTCGAGGTAGAGTTCCCCCGCGAGCGGTCATCGTCCACGAGGACCCTGTTCCCGGATATGCTGATCCGACCCTAGCGCGGGCGGCCGGGTCGGTGGCCGTACCCAGCGCGGAACGTCTCGATCAACGCGCTCGCCGCAGCGGGCCGCGGACGGGGTGACGGGGCCGCCGAACGCACGGCCCGTCATGATCCACCGTTTCGCCGCCGCGCTGCTCCTGTGCGTGAGCCTCGCGGCGTGCAAAGAGAACGACAACAACCCCGGCCAGCAGCTCTTTCAAGGCGTCGGCGACGTGAAGGTGCTCGAAGCGCACATCGTCCCGACCGGCGAGGCCTCCGCGACCACGTCGGGCGGCACGCTGGGGTACGTGATCGCGCGCGTCGAGCTCACCAACGACTTCGGCATCGACGCGACGCCCCAGATCGCGAACTTCTACCTGATCGACCTCAAGAACAACCGCTATCAGGCGAAGGACAGCGGATCGTCGGTGTTCATGGGCGTCAGCAACTCGACGCTGCCGCTGAAGAAGGACGAGAAGCGCCAGTACACGATCGGCTTTCGCACCACCGACCCCAACGTCGCCGGGACGATCCTCTACGAGCGCTAGGCTCCGCGCGGCGTTTCGCCTGCTGACGCTGGGCCTCGCCGCGTTCTCCGTCGCCGCCGCGCCGGCCGGTGCCGCGCGCCCGCTGCCGGATTCGGGGAAGTGGGATCGCACGTTCGCGCTGTACGCGCGCGACGCTACGGTGCCGTGGAAGCGCATCGCCGTGCGCCTCGACACGTACAGCGGCGCGCCCGTCGATTTCGCCGCGTACGACGTGGATCCGACCGACGTGCTGATCGCCGGCACGGCGCGCGCGCGCGCCATCGACACCGCGCACCGCACGCCGGTCGCCAAGTGGCGCTTCACGCCGCCGGTTGGGCTGCGCTACACGCCGAACGACGTCGAGGTGCCGCTCGGCAACCGCGAGGGTTTCTTCGTCGTCGAAGCGCGGCGCGGCGACGCCGTGCAGCAAGCGTGGCTGAATCTCACGCGCGTCGGGCTGCTGACCAAAGAGTCGCCGGGCGGGATCGTGTTCTACGGCGCGGATCTCGGCAGCGGCCACGCGCTGGCGGGGATGCGCATCACGTATCTGATCGGCACGTCGTTTCAGTACGGGAAGACCGACGCGCACGGCGTCGCGCGCTGGAGCGGTCCGCAGCGGCCGCGCTTCGCGCTGGCCGAGTGGGGCAAGAGCCGGACGTTCGTTTCCCTGCTCGCGCAGCCGCCCGTTCCGCCGGCGGTCGTCGGCGTGCGAACCGAGCGCGCGAACGTGCGCGCCGGCGAGCGCGTGCACGTCGTCGGCTTCGCGCGCAAGCGCAGCGGCACCGTGTACCGCCCCGCATCGGGCACGGTGCACGTGGCGATGCTTGCGCGCGCGCGCACCGTCGCTTCCGCGGACGTGCGGCTCGACCGCGCGGGCGCGTTCGGCGTGGAGCTCGCGCTGCCGCCCGATGCGCCGGCCGGCGACGGCGCGGTGCTCGCGAGCTTCGGGGGTACGAGCGGCGGCGCCGCGATCCACGTCGACGGCGTCGGCGACGTCGTCTTGACCGTCGCCGCGACCTGCGGTGCGGCGTGCGCGCCAGACGCGGCCGTGCCGGTGATCGTCAGCGCAAAGCGTTCCGACGGCACGCCCGCCGCCGGACGCGATCTGCGCGTGCGCGTCGTGCGCGTGCCGCACGTGCTCGCACCCGGCGTGCCCGACGACGGTACCGCGTGGGGAACCGCGCCCGCCGCCGACTGGCGTTTGCGCACCGACGACGACGGTTTCGCGCGCGCAAGCATTCCGGCGCCGACGGACGGATTGCCGTCGACGTACGGCATCGTCGCGACGAGCGGCGCCGCGACCGCGTCGGCGCGCGTCGTCGCATCGGCCGGGCGCCTCGCGCTTTCCGTGCTGCCGGAACGGGCGGATCTCGACGTCGGCGAACCCGCGGCGTTCGCGGTGCGCGGGTTCGACGCGAGCGACGGCCGCCCGGCCGCGGGCCTCGCGGTGCGCGTGCGGCTCGTGCACGGGCCCGCGACGCAGGAGCTGCCGGTCACGCTCGACGCCGACGGCCGCGCGCGCGCGGTGTTCCGCAACGTCGGGCCGGGCACGAGCTTCGCGTTCGCGCAGGCCGACGCCGACGGCAAGAGCATCATCGACGCCGGCGCGGTGACCGTCGCGCCGCAGGCGCTGCTCGGCAACCGCTCGCGGCGCAGCGCGGAGCTGCAGATCGCAACCGACAAGCCGCGCTATCGCGTCGGCGAGAAGCTGCGCGTCACGGCGTCGCTGGCCGGTGCGATCGGCGACGCGTTCGTCGATTTCGAAGGCGCGCGCGCGATGGGCGAGCAGACGCTGCCGGCCGGCGGCGGCCGCGCGAGCGCGGTGTTCACCGTGCCGGAGACCGTCGGCGACGCGGCGGTCGGCGTCGCGTTCGTGCGCGACGGCGCGCTCGAGTACGCGACGCAGCACGTCGCCGTCGACGGCCCCGGCCACGAGCGCGCCACGGCGCTCGCGGCCGACAAACCGGCCTACGCACCCGGCAGCGTCGCGCACCTCACGATCGCCGACGGCAACCTGCAAGCGGGCGCGACGCTCGCGATCCGGCTCGCCGACATGCGCGCCTCGAGCGGCGCATCGTTCGAAGACGCGGCCGCGGTGCTCGCGGGCACCGGGACGACCACGCAGAATCCCGCGTCGTCCGATCCGGCCTGGCACGCATCGGTCGTGCCGACGCGCTCGACCGCGCTCGATCTGTCGGGTGCCGACCGCAGCAGCGCGCCGCCCGCCGAAGTGCTCGGAGCGGCGTCGGAGCGTTCGCTGCTGTGGCGGATCGATCGCACCGACCGGGAAGGTTTCGACCTGGCGCTTCCGCAGGCGCCGGGCCGCTACGTCGTGTCCGTCCTCAAAGTCTCCGACGACGGCGACGTCGGCGCGGCGACGCTCGCAATCGAGGTGCGCTGATGTCCCAGACCGAGCTGATGCCGGTCGCCGCCGCGCCGGGAACGGCGCGGCTGATGCTGCTCGACACGTACGGTTTGGTGTACCGCGCGTTCTTCGCGCTGCCCGATCTGACGACGACGCGCGGCGTGCACATCAACGCGGCGTACGGCTTCACGATGATGATGAACAAGATCATCGCCGACGAGAAGCCGACGCACGTCATCGCGGCGTTCGACAAAGGCTTGCCCGCGGCGCGCCTCGCGCTGTACCCGGAGTACAAGGCGCAGCGCGCGGAAACGGCGGACGACCTGCGCTCGCAGTTCCCGCTGGTGCGCAGGATCCTCGCGACGTTTTCCATCCCCATCGTCGAGATCGACGGCGAGGAAGCGGACGACATCATCGCGACGCTCGCCGCGCAAGCGGAAGCCGCGCAGCAGGACGTGCTCGTGGTGACCGGCGATCTCGACCTGCTGCAGATCGTCGACGACCGCACGACGGTGCTGACGACGCGCCGCGGGATCACCGAGCTGGGCCGCTACGACGCGAACAAAGTGCGCGAGCGCTACGACCTGGAACCGCGCCAGCTCCCGGACTACCGCGGCCTCAAAGGCGACCCGTCGGACAACCTGCCCGGCATCCCCGGTGTCGGCGAGAAGACGGCGATCAAGCTGGTGAAGAACGCCGGCTCGCTCGACGCGCTGCTCGCGAACCCGAAGCTCGCGGGCACGCCGAAGCTCGAAGCGCTGATCGTGCAGTACGGCGAGCAGGCCCGCGTGTGCCGCGACGTGTCGGTGATCGCGCGCGATCTGCCGCTGACGCTGGACTGGGAGGCCGCGCGCTACACACCGCCGACCAACGACGCGCAGTACGCGCTCTACAAAGACCTCGAGTTCAAGACGCTGCTGCTGAAGCTCGCACCGCCCGACACGCCGCAGCCCGTTGCGGCCGACGAGGTGCTCGAAGGACGCTACGAAACGTTCGTCGCGGCGACCGATCCGCCGGACTACGCGCGCATCGCGCGCATGCTCGACGACGCGGCGACGCGTCCGCGCGTCGCCGTCGCGCTGCGCGGTGACGCGGTGGCGGTGTCGGTCGACGACGGCACCGGGTTTGCGTTCCTCGCGTCCGCGATCGCGTCGGCGCAGAACGTCGGCGAGGCGTTCGCGCGGCTGTGGGAGACGGCGCCGCACCTCGTCGCGTACGACGCAAAGCACGTCATCGGCGCGCTGGGTCTGCGCGTGCGCACGATCGGCGACGATCCGATGATCGCGTCGCACCTGCTCAACCCGTCGCGCACGTTCGCCGACGCCGGCCAGGCGTCGAGCGAGTTCCTCGACCGGCTGCTGCCCGACGATCACCCGGCCGCCGCCGCGGACGCTGCGGGATTGCTCGCGCGCAAGACGCGCGAAGAGCTGGAGCGCCGCAATCAGCTCGCACTCTACGCCGACGTCGAGCTGCCGCTCGCGTCCGTGCTCGCGTCGATGGAACGCGCCGGCATCGCGCTCGACCCCGCGGCGCTGCAAGAGATCTCCGCCGAGGTGGATGCGGCGGTCGAACGGCTGCAGCGCGAGATCTTCGCGCTGGCGGGCGAAGAGTTCAACCTCGGCTCGCCGCAGCAGCTCGGGCGCATCTTGTTCGACAAGCTCGGGCTGCCGGCGGGACGGCAGAACAAGACGGGCTACGCGACGGGCGCCGACGTGCTGCAAGGGCTCGCGAAAAGCTTTCCGGTCGCGGCCAAAGTGCTCGAGTGGCGCGAGGTGTCCAAGCTCAAGAGCACCTACGTCGACGTGCTGCCGACGCTCGTCGATTCGAACGGTCGCATCCACACCGTCTTCAACCAGACCGCGACCGCGACGGGGCGCCTCTCGTCGACGAATCCCAACCTGCAGAACATCCCGGTGCGCAGCGAGCTGGGGCGGCGCATTCGCAAAGCGTTCGTCGCACCGGGCGACGGCCGCGTGCTGCTCGCCGCGGACTACTCGCAGATCGAGCTGCGCTTGATGGCGCACCTCTCGGGCGACGAAGCGATGCGCACGGCGTTCCACGAAGGCCAGGACATCCACGACTTCACCGCGCGCAAGATCTTCGACGTCGGACCCTTCGCGGACGTCGACCGCAACCAGCGCACGATGGCGAAGTCCGTCAACTTCGGCTTGCTGTACGGCATGTCGGACTTCGGGCTCGCGCAGCGGCTGGAGATCGACCGCGCGTCGGCGCGCGCGATGACCGAAGCGTATTTCGAGCGGTTCCCCGGCGTGCGCGGCTACATCGACCGCTGTCTCGAAGAGGCGCGCGAGCGCGGCTACGTGGAGACCCTGCTCGGGCGGCGCCGCTACATGCCCGACCTGCGTTCGCGCAACTACATGCTGCGCGCGGCGGCGGAGCGCGAAGCGACCAACGCGCCGCTGCAAGGCTCGGCGGCCGACCTGATGAAGCTGGCGATGGTCCGGCTGGCGCGGCGGCTCGAGGGCGAGCTGTTCGACGCCGTGATGCTGCTGCAGATCCACGACGAGCTGATCTTCGAGGTGGCGGCGCGCGACCTCGACGCGGTGGGCCGCGTTGTGAAGTACGAGATGGAGCACGCGCTCGAGCTGAGCGTGCCGATCGAAGCGACCCTCAAGACGGGAAAGAACTGGTACGACGTTGAGAGCTACGACCCTGATGCGCAAGTCGACGACGACGCTTAGCCTGATCGCGGTCGCGTCGCTGCTCGCATCACCCGCGCAGAGCCGGGCTCAGGGCGCTACCCCCGCGCCGCAGGCGTGGTGCACGCGCTTCCCGCTGCCGCGCCCCGACCTTGCACCCATGAAGGTGGAAGGCAACCCCGTGCACCGCGGCCACGCCGCGGAGTGCCGCGTGCTCGAGGTGCGGGCCGGCCGCACGACGCTGCGGCTGGCGGTCGCGGCGACCAACGCGCAGCGCGAGCACGGCCTGATGAACGTGCCGTTCGTGCCCGCCGGTCAGGGGATGCTGTTCGCGTTTCCCGGCGGCGACGACGTGCGCGGCTTCTGGATGAAGGACACGATCACGCCGCTCGACATGGTGTTCGTGCGCAGCGACGGCGTCATTACGATGATCGCCGAGAACGTGCCCGCGACCAAACCAGGGACGCCGGACAACAAGGTCGCGCGGCGCCAAGCGCTCGCGCAGTACGTGATCGAGCTGGGCGCAAAAGAATCCGAGCGCATCGGCTTGGAACCCGGGATGCAGCTCTACATCGAAGCCGTCGACGCAAAATGAGCGCCGTGCGCGTGCTCGCGGCGGCCGCCGTCGCGCTCGCGTGCATCGCACAGTCGCCTTCGGCGGAATCGCTGACCGGCGACCAGATCCTCGCGCGCGCGAAGGCGGTGTTTCGCGCGTACCCGCGCCCGCCGTTCGTCGCGTACACGCTCGTCCGGCGCGACCGCCACAACGGCGCGCCCGACTTCGAGAACAGCTACACGCTCAAGCTCTGGTGCCGCACCGCGGACCGTTCCGCGCTCGCGCGCAAGGCGTGGCGCGGGAAAGCGTACGGCGAGCTGCAGAACCTCACGGTGATGTTCGACAAGGCGGTCGATCCCGGGCCGCCGACCGCCGACATGTTCGAGAAGCGGCTGTTCGGCGCATCGGGCGCACGGCGCGACACCGGCACGTTGCCCGCACCCGCAGCTACGCCCGCCGACACGCGGGTCGCCGAAACGGGCACCGCCGCGCCGGCTGCGCCGACGATGCTGCCGGAGATCGGGCGCGTCGGCGCGCGCGACGGCGATTACCGCGTCGTGCGCACGGCGCGCGACGGCGAGCTGATCCACCTGTGGCTCCAACCGAAATCGGATGCGGAACGCAATCGCCTCGACGAGATGTGGGTCGACGCACGCACGTACGACCTGCGTCGCGCGCGCGTGCGCGATCACCTCTACTTCGGGATCACCGGCCAGTCGATCGAAGAAGAGTTCGACGTGCGCTTCACGCCGGGATCCGGCGGCTTGCCGCTCATCACTTCGATCCACGGCCAATCGCAGTACGGCCAGTTCGAGACCGACTACACGTTCACCGACGTCACGTTCCCGGACGCGCTGCCGGAATGGTATTTCGAGCCGAAACTCTACGGCGCGCACCGCTCCGACGCGCCTGCCTGACGGCGCACCGGACCCGACGGCTCCAGGGTCGAAAGTGCTAATCCGGCCGGGCGGAGGAGTGGTATACTTGCCCCGTAGCGGCGAGCAGCCGCGAAAAGGGGTATTGTTGTGAAAACGATCGCGTCCGTCGCACTCGTCGCCATCCTGGCCGGGTGTTCTGGCGGCGGTGGTTCAACCGTTCCGTCCAACCCGATGGCCCCGGCCGCCATCGGCCGCGCGCCGCTCAATGGCGGACCCGGAACGACGACGATCACGTATTACGACACCTATGCGAACGTCGGCCAGTGCAGCCCCGGTGTGCTCACCATCATGAACAGCTACGCGCCGGCGCACAATCTGTCGTTCCCGGCCGGGCAAGGCCCGCCGCTCGTCGTGTCCAACTGCCACTTCTCGACGCCGCAGTACGTGCAAGTGACGCTCGGAACGCCTGCGTACGGTGCGCCGTTCATCCGCCAGACGGACTACACGGTGACCGTGGACGCGCCCGATGCGGCGCAGGTCACAGCGACGTGGACGGCTTGCGGTGCGACGCTGCCCTGCACGCCGGGGCTCACCGGCACGGTGAACTTCACGATCGGCCCGCCTGACGGCGGCGGCGGCCTCTAGGCGTTTCGCGGCGCCGGCACGTCGGCGCGGAAATCAGCGAAAGACACGGGCGGTCACGTCGATGCGAACCGTTGTGTCGACGGCTTGATTCCACCACGCGTTGGCGCGGTTGCCGAAGCCGTCGCCGCACGCATCGCGCAACGCGTCGTCGCTCGTTCGCGACGCATACGTCACGAGATCGCCCGCGTATGCGACGGGCGCGCTGGCGGTGCCGACGAACGTGATCGCGCGCTGCCGCGTCACCAGCGCGACGTCGCGCGGGAACCAGCGCGGCAGCGCCGGCTCGGAGTCGACGCAACTTCCAGACGCCGCAGTACGTCCGCGTCACGCTCGACAAACCGAAGTACGGCACGCCGTTCATCCGCCAGACGGACTACACGGTGACCGTCGACGCGCCCGGCCCGGCAAAGGTCACCGCGACCTGGACGGCCTGCGGCCCGACGCTGCCCTGCGATCCGGGCCTCAAGGGGAAGGTGACGTTCACGATCGGCCCGCCCAGCTCCGGCGGCGGCCTCTAGCGATCCCGGCCCGCCCTTGCGGCGGCTTCGGCCGCAACAGCGGAGTCGCGGGCCGGGTCTTAGGTAGAGGTGCCCGAGCTTCCTGAAGTTGAGACGATCGCGCGCGGCCTCGCGAACGCCGTTACCGGCAAGACCGTGGCCGCGGCGGCGGTGACCATGCGCAAGATCGCGATCGCCCCCGAGGGCGAAACGTTCGAGCAGGCCCTCGCCGGCGAGACGATCGCCTCGGTGGGGCGGCGCGGGAAGTACGTGCTGTTCCAGCTGGGGTCCGGACGTCGGCTGGCGGTCCATCTGCGGATGACCGGCCGGCTCATCGTCCAGGGCGCCCAGTACACCGAACCCTATCCGTACACGCACGTGCTGCTGACGTTCACCGACGGCTCGCGGCTGTGTTTCGCGGACGTCCGGCAGTTCGGGCGGATGCGGCTGCTGGCCGCCGGCGACCCCTGGGACGCCGACGGCGGGCTGGAGCCGCTTTCCGAGGGCTTTACCAGCGAAGCGTTTGTGAGTATGCTGGACGGGCGTCGAACGCCGATCAAGTCGTTCCTGCTCGATCAGACCAGGATCGCCGGGGTCGGAAACATCTACGCATGCGAAGCCTTGTGGGAAGCGGGGATCCGGCCGAGCCGACCGTCCCACAAGATCAGCAAGCCGGCGAGACGCCGGCTGCACGGCGCGATCCGAGACGTGCTCCACCGCTCCATCGAGGCGCGAGGGACCAGCGTCGACGATTACGTCGACGCCGAGGGGCTGAAGGGCGGGTTTCAAAACCAACTCGCCGTCTATGGCCGCCTCGGTCAACCGTGCCCCCGATGCGGGAAACCGATCGTGCGCACGGTCATCGGACAGCGTGGGACCTGGTGGTGCCGCGGCTGCCAAAAATAAGAAAAAATATAAGCGAAGGAAGTTACTCCACCATCACTAGCACACTCGACCTCGAACCGCAGGACCCGCAAGCCCAAGCCGATGCATCGGCGACGGCGCAACCGCATGCCGCGGCCCCCGAAGTCCACCACGAACCCGAAGTCGAAGACCAGCTCGCGCTCGAGCAGCGCCTCTACGAAGAGTCCCTGAAAGTCCTCGACGAGGGCCAGGTGCTCACCGGCGTCATCGTCGCCAAGTACCAGGACGAATTGCTCGTCGACATCGGCGGCAAGTCCGAGGGCATCCTTCCGTTCCGCGAGCTCTCGCTCGCGATCGAGCCCAAGGAGCTCAAGGTCGGCGACACCCTGGAAGTCATGATCCACCGGATCGACGACCAGGACGGCCAGCTCTATCTGAGCGAGCGCCGCGCCCGCGCCTTGAAGACCTGGGAGAAGGTCATTGAAGCGCACGACAACGACGAAGTGATCGAAGCGACCGTCACGCAGGTCGTCAAGGGCGGCGTCCTCGTCGACCTCGGCATGCGCGGCTTCGTCCCCGCGTCGCAGATCCGCCGCCAGCCCGTCGGCAACCTCGACGAGCTCGTCGGCAAGAAGCTGCGGCTCAAGGTCATCGACCTCGACCACAAGCGCCACCGCGTCGTCCTGTCGCAGCGCCAAGTGCTCGAAGAAGAACTCAACGCCAAGAAGCAAGAGCTGCTCGGCACGCTGCAGGTCGGACAGATCCGCGAAGGCGTCGTCGTGCGGCTCGCCGAGTTCGGCGCGTTCGTCGACCTCGGCGGCATCGACGGCCTCATCCACAACAGCGAGCTGTCGTACGCGCGCATCAAGCACCCGTCCGAAGTCGTGCAGATCGGCGCGACCGTCTCGGTCGAGGTCATGAAGTTCGACCCCGAGGCCAAGAAGGTCTCGCTGTCGCTCAAGCACGCGCTGCCCGACCCGTGGGTCGAGCACGCCGACAAACTGTTCGAGGGCAACAAGCTCGTCGCGCAAGTCGTCAAGGTCACCCCGAACTATCTGCTCGTCGAGATCGTCCCGGGCGTGCTCGCGATGGTACCGAAGGGCGAGTTCGACGCGAGCGTGCAGTACTCGCCGGGCCAAGAGGTCGAGGTCACGCTGCTGACCATCAACCACGGCACGCGCCGCATCACGGGCTCCATCCAGCACGTGGCCGACGTCGCGCCCGAAGAATTCGAGCAGCTCACCGCATCCGAGGACGGCTTCGGCAATCTCGGCACGGAGCTCTCGCAAACCACCGTCTGAGTCGGTTCGCGGCTACGGCTGCGAGCGATATCTGATGCACAGGGGAGGCGGAAACGCCTCCCCTGTCGTTTCTCGGCCGCCCGCTACGGCAGCGGTGCAATGAGCTCGGACGGCACCGTGATGTCTTTGCGCCGTTTGAGGTGCGTCTGCGCCAACACAGCGAATGCGCGGAAGCCCGGGAACTGCTTTGCCGCGGCCTCCGGAGGGTCGGAAAGGCCTTGAAGCATCGGCGCCAATTGGTGCCACGTCGAAACGATCTTGACGTCGAGAATGCGAAAGAGCAGCTCGCGGTTCACGCTCTTGACCTCATAGTACAGCGCACACTCCTCGTAATACGTGATCACGGTGTTGAGATCCCCGAGGTACGCCTCGCGCGTGTATTCCCCACTCGTGCCGCGCATGAATCGCTGGAGTGCTGCATCGATGTTTCGAGAGCGGTACTGGTCGAGGAGATCTCGCGCGAGCTTGCTGCGCTCGATCGATGCGGTCGCACTGATTGCGTGCAGCGCGAAGAGGGCCGTGAGGCCGATCGCTACCCATGACAGCCCGGTGAACACGGCGGTGGCAGCGGACCAGCGCATCGCCCAGACGGTTGCCCAATCCGGCGGGTGTTTCGTGTCGACCGTGACGGGGGGCATGAAGAAATACGCGATCGCTCCCACGACGAGGACGACCGACGCGACTACGGCTACGACTTCGGTGATGCGAAGCAACTGACGAACGAACAACGAGCCGACCGGGCCCTCGTCAAACGCCGAGCGATGCGTCGCGTTCCGAGAGAACCGCGCTCTTGCGCTCGCGGTCCAAATCGAGCACCTCGAAGCGCAGGAGGTGCCCGACCAGGTCCTCGTGGCTCTCGACATCGTGGCCCACGAGGTTCGACGCGGGAACGAAGCCGCGAACGCCGCCGAGGTTGACGACGAGGCCGCCTTTGGAGCTCTCGCTCACGACCGCTTCGATGACGTCGTTGGACTCGTACGCGTGGATCAGCTCGTCCCACCATTGCGGAGACGGCGTCTCCGCCGGTTCATTTCTTGCGTGCGTTGGCGACATGAAGATCGCGTCGAGCCCCGGTTCGACGCCGACGTCGTGAGCGAATTGCGCTTCCGGGATCTCCGTGAAGAGCGCGCTGAGCGTGGCGTCGAGGTCGTAGCCAAGAGCGCGTGCGAACGTGCGCAGCGCCGGCAGGGAGCAGCGACCGTACCCGCCCTCTTCGAGCCGCGTGACGTACGCCGCCGTACGCCCGACGCGCCCGGCAAACTCTTCGATCGAGATGTCGTGCGCGACCCGAAGCTGCTTCAACGAATGGGTGAGCGCCAACGCGATCTCGCTTTCGGCGAAGCGCCGCAGGTTCTGCGGTTCGCGCTTGAACTCGTTGAGCTCGTCCTCGGCAGTCTTGTATCGAGAGATCGTTTCCATCGTCATCCGTGCCCCCGCGCCATTCCCGGTGGCGCAAGAAGCCCTTTCGCTTGCTTGCCTGACCCGCGGCCGAGGAGGTCGCCCCCCTGGGGGCCGCTGACGGTCTTATAACTTATCGGTAATTACCCGTGGTTCCTTCACTCCTCCCATTCTTGGCCGAAACGATGCGCTTTGACGGGAGCGACGGTCCGGAGGAGCAAAAGAAGCGAGCTTCGGGGTGCGGGCGACCGTCTGTAGACACTATTATAGTCAAGAACTTATGAAGGGGTTCGGAAGATGGGGTTTCCGATCTACTACTTCACCGGCGCGGAGGGCGACCTCAAGGCCCTTGGAGCCGACGGTGCCAATGCCCGCGCGATCGTCGCCGCCCTCACGCCTTTGGACTATCCCGACATCGCCGGCCGGCTCGCGGCCACGCCGCTTCAGAACCTGTACGTTTGTGAGAACACGTTCCACCGGGAGGCGGAAACAGTTCAGCTCGGCCTGCACTTCTATCGGTCGTATCCGGCTTCGTCATCCACGGTGGTCGTGACGTTCGGCTGGGCACCGCCGCCGCGACCCGCGCTGCCGGGCGCCTTGTGGATCCTGGGGGCGTTCCGAGAAACACCCGGATCGAACCGTCTCGCCCTCTTGAATCGGTTTGTCGGCCCGGCGCAGGCCGCTGAACAAACGCAGCCGTAGTCCCATCTCTTCGAGGATGGCAGAGCACCGGAGCGCCCAAGATGAACTCGCCGAGTTTCTTCGCGATCCGGAGAACGCGCGGCGCTTTGCGGAGAGCGAGATCAGCCTTGCGCTCACGCGGCTCTTCACGCAGCTTCGCAAAGACGCGAAGCTGACCCAGGCCCAACTCGCCGGGCGGGTGGGCCGGCATCAAGCCTACGTTGCGAAGCTCGAGGGCGGCGCGTACGACCGGTGCTCGCTTCCCACCCTGCGCACCTTCGCCCGTGCACTCGGCTGGGATATCGACGTTCGGCAGATGCTTCGTCCGATAGCCGACCTCACACTTGGCGACGGCGCCGAAAACGGCTTGGCCGATGGCGCGTGTGCGAAGAAATCTACCCGGACGCTACCCTAGCGTCGAACACGATCACGCGCATCGGCGCTCGAACGGATTCTCCGAACTTTTTATGCGCGCGCGGTGAAGACGAACGCGCGGAGCGGCGCGTCGAACGGGCCGTTGCCGAAGCGCGCGGCGACCGCCTGCGTCACCTCGTCGAGCCGGCTCGCGTCGCGCGCGAGGATCTCGCCGCGCAGCGGCGAGCCTTGGCAGAACCCGATAGCGGGATCGAGCGCCGAACGCACGCGGCCGGTGCATGCGACGTCCTCGACGCGGATCTCCGTGAACCCCGCTTCGCGCAGCTCCCGCTGCGTCACCGCGGGATCGCCGTGGCCGTGCGGCGTGCGCGAGATAAACCCTGGGGGATCGTCGGGGAACACGGCGGCGACGGCGCGCTCGACGGTCTGCGACACCGGGCTGAACTCGACCGGCGCCCACATCGCCACGATGTACCGCCCGCCGGGCGCGAGCACGCGCAGCGCTTCGCGAAACCCGCGCACGCGGTCAGGGAAGAACATCGCGCCGAACTGGCAGACCACCACGTCGAACTCGCCGTCCGCGTAGGACAGCGACATCCCGTCGGCTTGCGCCCACGTCACGTTGTCCGCCGCAACCTTGCGCGCGCCGTACGCGACCATCGGCGCGTTCAGATCGGTGGCGACGATGCGCGTGTCCCGCGGCAGCGTGTCGCGCAGCGCGCGGGTGAGGATGCCGGTGCCGGCCGCGACCTCCAGCACGTTCTTCACCGGTACGTCGCGCACGCGGCGCGCGACTTCCGCCGCGTAGGGCTCGAAGAGGAACGGTCCCAGATGGCGGTCGTAGATCTCCGGTACCGACCCTTTGAACTCGGCGTCGGACGCCGGGGCCGTCACGGGCTGCTGTCTTCGGACGCCAGCTGCGCCACCATCGTCTTGATCGACTCGACGTCGACCTCGATCTTCGTCGCGATCTCGATGAGGATGCGTTCTTGCAGCTCCTGGTGGTAGATCAGCCGCGAGATGGAGTCGTGATCGTGTTCGGCGCGCAGCTCCGCGTGCGCGCTCGACTGGCGCGCACCCACCGCGAGGATGAAGATGAGGATCAGCTGCAGCACGTTCGAGCACGTCAGCAAGAACGTGAACGGGAACGGGTCGAACTTGGTGATGATCCCGAGCGGGATCCAGATGATCTGAAGAACGACCGCGAGGAACAGCGCGATCGGCGCGCCGGTCGAGTCGGCGATTTTCTTACAGGCTTTCTCGACGGGGGACAGGCTGTCGCTGTGTTCTTGGTTGACGTCGTGGACCAGCGGATGATCGGTGACGTCGATAGCCGGGGCGGTGGTCGTCGTCGCACTCATGGCGCCGGTATACGACGCCGCTTGGCTGGTTCACTTGCGCGGCCGGGCGGGTGCCGCGCCATATTCAACCTTACGGCATAACCTTGAATAAGAAGTCGCCCTGTTCAAGGATAACTAGGCGGCGCAGCGGGACGGACTTCTTTTCGCCGCTGCGAACGGCTCAGGCGATGGCCAAGCTCAGGGTCGGGCTGACTGGGGGGATCGGATCCGGCAAGAGCGCCGTTGCGGCGTATTTCGGCGAGCTCGGCGCGACGGTGATCGATGCCGATGCGCTGGCGCGCGAGGCCGTTGCGCCCGGGTCCGAAGGGCTGCGCGAGATCGGCGTGCTCTGGCCCCAGGCGATCAGGGCGGACGGCGCGCTCGACCGGGCCGCGCTGGCGGCGGTCGTGTTCGCCGACGATGCGGCGCGCGCACGGCTCAATGCGATCACCCATCCGCGGGTGCGCGCGCGCGGAGCTGAGCTGGAGCGCGCTGCGCCCGACGGGCTGGTGGTGCACGTCGTGCCGCTGCTGTTCGAGGGCGAGTTCTGGCGCGCATGCGACAAGACCGTCGTCGTCATCGCGCCGGCCGACGTGCGCATGGCGCGCGTCGTCGCGCGCGACGCCACGGACCGCGCCGCCATCGAGCTCCGGATGGCCGCGCAGATCGATCCGGCGCTCGCCCGCGGGCGGGCCGACTACGTCATCGAGAACGACGGCGAGCTCGACGACTTGCGCGAACGCAGCGCGCGGGTCCACGCCGCGCTGCTGCGCGACCTCGCGGCGAAGACCGCCTGACGCCGCAAGAGGTCGGCGGGCGGCGGCGAAGGCGGCCGGGTGGCGCAGACCCTCCCCCTCTCCCCGGCCGTCGGCACGGTGCGCTCGTCGATCCGGATCGCGTCCATCGGCACCTACCTCCCGGAGAAGCGGCTGACCAACGCCGACCTCGCGGGGCTGGTGGACACCGACGACGCCTGGATCGTGCGGCGGACCGGGATTCGGGAGCGCCGCATCGCCGCGGCCGACGAGTACACCAGCGACCTCTGCATGGCCGCGGTGGCCGACATGCAGGCGCGCGGCGGCCGGCTCGACGGGGTCGACTACATCGTCGCGTGCACGTCCACGCCGGACTACGGGTTCCCCAGCGTGGCGACGCGGCTGCAGCACCGGCTCGGCCTGGGCAAGATCGGCGCCATCGACATCACGGCCGCGTGCGCGGGGTTCACGTACGGGCTCGACGTCGCCGACGCGCTGGTCAACACGGGGCGCGCGCGCAAGGTCCTCGTCGCGGCCGGCGAGACGATGTCGAAGATCATGGACTACCAGGACCGCGGCACGTGCATTCTCTTCGGCGACGGCGCGGGCGTCGTGCTCGTCGACGCGCCCGAGGACGCGCCGCGCACGCTGCTCGCGCGCCGCGCCACCAGCGACGGCGCGCTCGGGAAAGAGCTGTTTCTCATGGGGTTGCGCAGCGAGATCGCGGGCGTCGTCGAGCCCGAGCGGTACCTGCGCCAGAACGGTCGCGCGGTCTACGAGTGGGCCGTCACCGCCGTCACCAACGGCGTCGCGGAACTGCTCGACGCGGCGCGGCTCACCGCGGCGGACGTCGACTGGTTCGTGCCGCACAGCGCCAACGCGCGCATGATCGAGTCGATCTGCAAGCGCACCGGGATCCCGTTCGCGCGCGCGCTGATGAGCTTGGAGTGGTGCGGCAACACCTCGGCGGCCTCGATCCCGCTCGCGCTCGCGCCGGCGGTGCACGACGGGCGCGTGCAGCCCGGCGACGTGGTGCTGCTGTACGGCTTCGGCGGCGGCCTGGTGGAGAACGGACTGCTGCTGCGCTGGTCGTAACAGAGGACGCATGCGTGCTCCTTCGATCGCCGCGCTCGCGGCCGCCGTCCTCACCGCGCTGACGCTCGGACCGGCACCCTCCGTGGCGCAGAGCGGGATCGCCCTTCCGCCCGCCGGCACGGCGTCGCCGCGGCTGGGCGCGCTCGAGACCGCGTACGTGCAGCGGCTGTTCGCGGACCAGCCGTCGTCCGCGACGCAGGCCGGCATCCACGCATACGACGACCGGTTGCCGGACCTCTCCGCGGCCGCGGTCGCCGCGCGCATCGCGAGCGCGCACGCGCAGCTGGCCGAGCTCGACACGCTCGCGCGTTCGAGCGAGAAGCTGAACGACGAGGACGCCGCCGACGCGCAGATCATGCGCGCCGCGCTCGAGCGCCAGCTGCTCGACGACGAGACGGAGCAGCGCTGGAAGCACTACCCGGGCGCGTACACGTCGGCGGCGTCGTACGCGATCTACGGTTTGTTCTCGCGCGAGTTCGCGCCGCTCGACGTGCGCGCCCGCTCGACGATCGCACGGGAGCGCGCGATCCCGGCGCTGCTCGCCGCCGGCAAAGCGAACATCACGACGGTCGATGCGACGACCGCGGAGCTGACGAAGTCGGATCTCGCGGGCGCGGTCACGTTCTTCACCAGCGTCGTGCCGGCGGCGTTCGCCGAGCTGCACGACGCCGCGCTCGCGCGTGAGCTTGCGGATGCCAACGCTGCGGCGGTCGCGGCGCTGCGCGACTACCAGGCGGCGATGACGGCCGGGCCGCTCGCGCATCCGAGCGGGACGTTCGCGATCGGCGCGGCGTCGTTCGCGCGCCGGCTCGAATTGCAAGAAGGTCGCGCGCTGCCGCTGGACCTCTACGAGCGCGTCGGACAGCGCGCGCTCGACGAGACGAAAGCCGCGTTCGTCGCGACCGCGGCGAAGATCGATCCCGCGCGGCCGGCCGCTGACGTGTTCGCGGACCTCGGCAAGCAGCACCCGACGGCGGCCACGCTGCTGAGCACCGCGCAGAGCTCGCTCGCCGACCTGCGCGCGTTCGTCGCGGCCAAGAAGCTCGTCACGCTGCCGCCGGAGTTCGACGTGCGCGTGCGCGAGACGCCGTCGTTCAACCGGCAGACGTCGTTCGCGTCGATGAACACGCCCGGCGCGTTCGAGCGCGTCGCGACGCAGGCGTACTACTACGTCACGCCGCCCGATCCGGCGTGGACGCCGGCGCAGCAAGAGCAGCACCTGTCGTTCTACAACACGTACGCGTTCCCGGTGATCAGCGCGCACGAGGTGATGCCGGGACATTATCTCAACTTCGTGCTGCACAAGTTCGCGCATCTCTCGCTGGTGCGCGCGATCTCCGGCAACCCGTCGTACAGCGAAGGCTGGGCGCACTACGACGAGCAGATGATGGTGGACGAAGGCTGGGGCAACGGCGACCCGCGCGTGCGGCTCGCGCAGCTGGCGCTGGCGCTGCAGCGCGAGGCGCGCTATCTGGTCGGCTTGCGCGAGCACACGCAGGGGATGACGGTCGAGCAAGGCACGCGGTTCTTCCAGGACAACGCGTTCATGCCGGAGATCGCGGCGCGCCGCGAAGCGCTGCGCGGCACGCAGGATCCGCTGTACGGCTACTACACGCTCGGCAAATTGGAGATCCTCAAGCTGCGCGACGACTACCGCAAGAAGCTGGGTGCGTCGTTCACGCTGCAGAAGTTCCACGACGCGTTCCTCGCGCACGGCAACCCGCCGATCGCCGTCGTGCGCAAGCTGCTGCTCGGCGCGGACGACGACGGCAAGCTTTTATAGTGCGTTGATTCAGGGCCGTGGCGAGGGGGCGTTCTCGAACGCCGGCGCGCTGCGGCCCACGTCGAAGACGCGCTCGTCGCCGTATGCGTCGAGGAAGCCGCGCACGACGTAGGTTCCGGTGGGGCGGATGCCGAGCGCGCGCGAGAGGCGCAGCGTGCCGGTACCGTCGCGCAGGCGCGGCGTGCCGCCGTCGACGTACGGTTCGCCGGCGATCGTGATCACCGTGCCGGGTTTGGTTGCGAGCGCCGTCGCGATGGTCGCGGGCGGGTCGAACGTCACCGGCTTGTTGACGATCACGCCGAAGTTCGTGCCGAGCATCGCGACGCGCACGGTGTAGCGGCCGGGCGCGAGCGCGCGGCGGTCGTCGGTGGTCGAGTCGACGATCACCTGCGCGACGCGCAGCTGGCCCGGCGGCACGTCGAGCTGGCGCGTGATCGGGATCGGCTTGTGCGCCGTCAGCGACGACCACACCGGCACTTCGTCGCGCAGCACGTCGACGCGGAAAAGGTCGGCGGTGGGGAAGCGCAGCTGCACGACGTGGTCTTCGGCGTTGTGCAGCGTGATCGCGACGGTGAACGGCGCCAGCAGCGCGGTGCCCTGGCGCTCGAGCGTGACGTCGGCCGACACGCCGCGCGGCGCCGGCGACCCGCCGGGGTGCGGCGAGGCGACCGCGACGAGCGCTGCGGCGAAGAGCTCGGCGCGCGTCATCGCTCGTCCTGAGCTTCGCCGGCGGGGCGGCGCGCGAACGGAAAGGCTTGCGGCTGCACGAGGGTGATCGTCTTGTGCGCGACGCGCAGAAGTCCCACGTCCGCCAGCACGTTCAGCTCCTTGGTGAGCGTCTCGCGGCTGGTCCCGATGAGGTCCGCCAGGTCTTTGTGGGTGAGGTTCATCCCGATGCGCACCGCACCGCCGGGCTCCGGGACGCCGTGCTCGGACGCGAGCCGGCCCAGCGCGTCGACCAGCCGGCCGGGGACGCTCTTGCCCATCAGCTCCGCCAACTCGTGTTCCGCCGCGGCGAGCCGCCGCGCCACGCCGCGCGCGAACGCGCGCGCGACGGCGACGTCGCGTTCCAGCGCGGCGCCGAACGCCGCCGCCGCGATCGCGTCGGCTTCGACCGCTTCGATCGCGACCGCGCTGGTGGCGCGCACGCCTTCGTCGAGGCTGGACAACTCGCCGAACGCGTCGCCCGCGGTGCGGATGCCGACGATGATCTCCGCACCCGACGCGTTGGCGCGCACGAGCTTGATGCGGCCGCTGTGCACGAAGAAGACGCGGTCCGCGCGGTCGCCCGGGCCGTAGGCGCGCTGGCCGCGCGCGAGCCGCACGCGCTGCGCGCCGGCGAGCAGCGCGGCGCGGCCTGCCGGCTCGAGATCGGCTAGGTTCATTCCGCGCGGCCGTTGCGCAGCACGCGGCCCGGGCGCGCGCCCGTGAGCGCATTGTCGCGCACGACGGCGCGCCCGTTCACGTAGACGTCGCGGATACCGTCCGGCGGGACGAACGGATTTTCGTACGTCGCGCGGTCGACCACGTGCTCCGGGTCGAACACGACGAGATCCGCGTGCATCCCGGGCGCGATGATGCCGCGGTCGCGCAAGCCGAACTGCGCGGCGGGCAGCGACGTCATGCGGCGCACGGCTTCGGCGGTGTCGAACACGTGCCGCTGCCGCGCGTAGCGGCCGAAGACGCGCGGGAAGGTGCCGTACGTGCGCGGGTGCGGTACGCCGCGCGCGGTGATCCCGGCGAACGCGCGCGCCGACGCGTCGCTGCCGATGCTGCAGAACGGCGCGCTGAGCACGGTCGCGACGTCGTCCTCGCTCATCGAGAAGAACACGGACTCGACGCGCATCTCCTCTTCGATCAGCAACCGGATCACCGCGCGCTGCGGCGTCGTGCGCCAGGTGCGCGCGATGTCGTCGATGCGCATGCCGGCGAGCTCGGCGTTGCGTTCGCTCGCGACGCTCGTCACCAGGATCGTGTCCCAGCCGTCGCCGCCCAGCGCGGGATCGCGCGCGAGCTGCATCGCGAGCGCGATCGACAGCGCCTGTTCCGGATCGCGCAGGCGCTCGAGCGCGGCCTCGTCGCCGCCTTCGCGCACGTTCGGCGGCAGCACCGTCGCGAGCTCGGTCCACGACGCGACGTACGGGTACGCGTCGCAGCCGACGGCGATGCCGTGCGCGCGCGCGCGGTCGATCGCCGCGAGCGTGCGGTGCACTTTGCCCCAGTTCTTCTTGCCGGCCGCTTTGTGGTGCGAACACTGCACGGCGACTTCCGCGCGCTCGCCGACCGCGAGCGCTTCGGCGATCGCGGCTTCGACGTCGTCGCCTTCGTTGCGCACGTGCGACGCATACAGCGGCGCGCCCGCATCGCGCGCCGCGCCCGCGCACGCGACCAGCTCGGCGAGATCCGCGTAGCGGCCGGGCTCGTAGATCAAGCCGCTCGACACGCCGAGCGCGCCCTCTTCGATCGCGCCGCGGATCAGCCGGTTCTGCGCGTCGATCTCCTCGCGCTCCAGCCGCCGCGCGGCCGGTCCGGCGACGCACGAACGCGTCGTGCCCAGCCCGACGAGCGATGCGACGTTGAGCGCGACGCCTTCGCGTTCGACCAGCGTGAAGAACGCGTCGAACGAGGTCCACTGCACGTCCAGCCGGTAGTCGCGCGCGCTGCGGCGCGCTTTGATTAGCGCGCTACCGTACAATGGCGCGACCGACATCCCGCAGTTGCCGCCGATCTCCGTGGTCACGCCCTGGCGAATTTTTCCTTCGCAGCGCGGATCGACGAGCCAAAGCGCGTCGGAGTGGGAATGAACGTCGATGAAGCCAGGCGCAAGCGCAAAACCGTCGCACGGAACGCGTTCGTGTGCATCGCGATCGGTAAGGTCCCCGATTGCGACGACCCTTCCGTCCGCGACGGCGACATCGGTGGTGAACGGTTCGCCGCCCTGTCCGTCATAGACGCGGGGGCGCTCCAAGATCGTCCAGAGCAGCGTTTAACCTAGCTTCCGCTGGGTACGAGGCAGACGGTGGGCCGACAGCTCAGGGGGACTATTTCCAACATGGCGACCAACGACAACATGACCACGACGAACGGCGGCGGGATGAGCGTTCGCGAGGCCGGTAAACGCGGCGGCGACCGCGTGAAGGCCAAATACGGAAGCGAGTTCTACGAAGCTATCGGCCGCAAAGGCGGCGAGGCGACGAAGAGCAAGTACGGGCCGTCGTTCTATGAGGAGATCGGTGCCAAAGGCGGGCAGAAGCTGAAGCGCACGACGAAAACGGCCGGCTGACGCATGGCCGACTCCAAGAAGCCCGCTGTTACAAAGGCGCGGACGGAGAAGGTCGACGGCGAGATGTCGGTGCGCGAAGCCGGTAAAAAAGGCGGCGACACGGTTCGCGACCGGTACGGTTCGGGATTCTACGAAGAGATCGGGCGCAAAGGCGGACAGGCCACGCGCGAACGGCACGGCGCGGAGTTCTACGAATCGATCGGCCAAAAAGGCGGCAAGGTCGTGAAAGACAAGTATGGGCCGACGTTCTACGAGCAGATCGGTCACAAGGGCGGTCAGAAAGTCAAGAAGCTGATCGCCGAAGCGAAGAAGAACGCCGCACCCGAAGAGACCTAGCGAAAACCACCGCGCATCAGCATCCCGCGCGGCGTTCACGAAACGCCGCGCGGTTTCTTTTTTTGCGAACCGCTTCACGTGCGCGTGCCTTCCATGCGGCCTACCGTGACGTCGCCGGTGCGGAAGTTCACCTTCGCGTTCGCGAACGTCGCTTTGGTCGTGCCTTCGGTGATCGTCGCCGGATGATCGAGCTGCAGCTCGCGCGTGCCCCCGATGTAGTGCGCGCCCACGGTCGTGAAGCGGCGAATCCGCCCGCCCGGTTCGGGTTCGACGAACGTCACCGGGCCGCTGACGGTGAAGTCGTTGCTGATGCGGTTCACGATCACGCCGTCGGCCTTCATCGTCACGTCGGGTTTCCCCGGGCGGTGGATGCGGCCGTCGCGCACGTGCGCGATCGTCGCGGTCGTCCCGTCCGGGCTCACCGATGCCGTATCGAAGTCGAGCGACCACGCGCGCTGATCGATGCGCTTGCCGTGGATCGTGCCGCCGACGAGCACGTCGTTGGCCGCCATGCGCGGCACCGTCACGTCGTTGCCGGCGCGTCCGATCTCGTATCCCACCCAGGCGAGAAACGCCAGCACGGCAACGACCACCGGCGCGCGCCAGTCGAGCCGCATCACGCGCGCCGCCGCAGCGCGAAGAACGGCACGACGACGATGAACGCCAGCGCGAACCCGATCGGGGCCGGGCCGAGCCGCGCGTAGAGCCCGGGCGCGGACGCGCCCACGTCGCCGACGACGACGGCCGCGCCGCCGAGCGCCGTGCGCTGCGTCCACGTGCCGTCGGGTGCGACGATGCCGCTGATCCCCGTCGCCGCCGCGCGCAGCACCCAGCGCCCCGTCTCGACCGCGCGCAGTGTCGCGCCCTGCGCGTGCTCGTACGGGCCCTCCGTCGTGCCGAACCATGCATCGTCGGTCGCGATCAAGAACAGCGACGGGTCGTCGCGCAAGCGCGCGTGCGCGATGTCGCCGAACACCGATTCCCAGCAGATCAGCGGCGTTGCGCCGGCGTACGTCTCCTGCACGTTGGTGCCGGGTTTGAAACCGCCGATCTGGTTGGCGTACGGCAGCGAGCGCAGCCACGCCGGCCCGGGCAGATACTCCGCCATCGGCACGAGCTGCTCTTTGACGTACAGCCCCGCGACGTCGTTGCGGTTGGCGTGCGGGTCGAAGATCAGCAGCGCGTTCTGCAGCGTCGTGCCGTCGTCCCAGAAGCCGCCCACGTACAGCGTCGTGCCGAGATCGGCGGCGAGCCGCGCGAAGCGCGCGCGCAGCGCGGGCGCGCGCAAGAGGTCGGTCGTGATGACGGTCTCGGGCCACAGCACCAGCGCCGGATGCTGCGCGCGCAGCGCGTTCGTCATCGTCGTGTAGCGGTCGAGTGCGAGCGCGAGCCCGGTGTCGCTGCGCTTCACGGTCTGCGCGATCCCGCCTTGCACCGCCGCCACGCGCCGTACCGGCACCGCATGATGCCGCGCCGGCCACACGGCCCACGCGAAGAACGTGCACACCAGCACGCCGGCCCACACGGCAACCAGCGTGCGCAACCGGCGCGCATCGGACCGCGCCAACAGCCACCATCCCAGCGACGCGCCGAGCAGCACCGTCGCGAACGTCAGCCCGTACCCGCCGGCGAACGCCGCCAGCGGGCGCAGCGGCGAATCGACCATCGTGATCCCGAGCTGCTCGAGCGGCACGCCGAGCGCCGACGTCGAGCGAAGCTGCTCACCGAGCGCGAACGCGGCCGCCGCGACGAACGGCACCGCGCGCACGTCGCACCGCCGCGCCGCGAGCGACGCGAGCAGCGCGGCAAACGCGAACGCGAGCGCCTCCACGAGCGCCGGCCCGAGGTCGAGAACCGGTGCGAACGGCCCCACGAGCGCGCCCGCGGTCTCGCCGAACCACGAGAAACCGAGCGTGAAGAACAGCAGCCCGCTGAGGTAACCGACGAGCGCCGCGCGGCGCGGCGGCAGCGCGCACCACGCTGCGATCAGCCCCGCGGAAGCGAACGGAGCGAGCCACCACCACGTTGTGAGTGGGAAGGCGAGATGCAGCCCGAACGCGCACACCAGCGCGACGGCCGTGCTGCGAACGGTCGCGGAGGAGAACAGCGTGCGTCGGCTCGGTATGGTAGTAGTTGCTGCGGCGATGTTGATCATCTCAGGATGTGGTCGTCAGGTGACCGGCTTGAACGCGCCAACCGCGAATCAGCTCGTGCCGGAGGGGCAGACGCTCATTCGCTTCGACACGGCGGGCACGCTCGACTTCGCGAACGTGCAGTATCTCATCGTGATCAATACGACTGGGAACGACCAGCAGCCGACCGCTCAGGGTTACAACTCCGATTTCAAGAACTGGTCGTACTACTTCATCGTGGGCGGCGCGGCCGGCGTGGCGAGCAACCCGCCGCTCTACCAGATCTACCAAGATCCCGTGAACGGCGGCCCGTTGCCGTACCACCTGACGTACCCGTCGAACGCGGTGACCTTCCAGGCCTCGATTCCGTCCGGCAATTCGTCGTTCGGTTTCCAGATCACGTTCAACCGCTGCCTGCTCGATGAGCCGGCGCCGTCCGCGAGCCCGCCGCCCATCAACACGACGAACCGCATCTGCCCGCCCTACAGCTTCAGCCAGTCGCTGTGGAACGTCAGCCTGTTCACGCTGGACCGCGGCTCCAACCCCATCGACTCGCTGAGCACCACGAACCCGAGCTCCGCCGACTACAAGTTCGACTTCGACACGTCGCAGCTGGTGAACAAGAACTACTTCAAGCCCGCGAACAACACGACGCTGTCGAACGCCGGCTCGCAGATCACCGGCATCGAGGTCTTCAGCCAGCCGCCGGCCGGTCCGGTCCCCTCGCCGTCGCCGTCGCCGTCGTCGGGCGCGACGCGCGCGCCCTAGCGCTCGCGCCGCGCCGCGCAGCGGCGCCCCTTACTCCGCGTCGCACGGCGGGTGCCCGCAGGGGCACGCCGTCTCCATCTCCTCGTCGGTCGAGTCGCGCGCCTCGCACTCCGCGCTGCAGTAGGCCGCGCCCTGGACGCCGCCGGTCACCGTGCAGTTGCAGTCCTGATGCTCGCATGGCTGCGTGTACGTGTTCATAGCGGCCTTATACCGCACGAACGCGCCGCGGCATCCCACGCGAACGACCCGGTCACGGCCCGGCCCCGAGCCCGAACGACTGCGACGAGAAGCTCTGCGGGATGATCGAGCTCAGCGACGTCTGCCCGATGCCGAAGTTGAGCGCGTGCGACGGGAACGCCAGCAGGTCGATGCTCGCGGTCACCTGCTTCGTGTCCTGGCTGTAGGACAGCCGGATCTCGTAGCAGTTCCCGACGATGTGGCGGTAGTAGATGTTCTTGCTCTCCAGCCGCCCGTGCGCTTTCCAGTCGACGAACGTGGAGAACTGCAAGTCGCTCTGGTAGCCGAACGGCGTCGACACTTGCACGCTGGTGCGGTCGAAGCCGTTGCCCGGACCGGGCAGGAAGCTGCCGCCGAGGAGCAGCGTCGAGCGCGGTGACGGCCGCGACGTGAGCTGATAGCCGACCGACTGCGCCTGGCGGTTGAAGAACGTCGTCGCGGTGAGCGACAGCGAGTACGTGTCGCCGTTGAAGATGCGGAGCACGTCGTTGGCCTGTTTGTTGCCGTTGCCCAGCACGTCGATCGACTTGAACGGTTCGGCGAACGGTCCGTTCACGTGCGACTCGGTGTACGAGATCACGTTGAGCACGTGGCCGAACAGCGGCGTGGTGAGCGTCGCTTCCTGGTTGACCTGCGCTTTGAGATCGCCGGTGCCGTATGCGTCCTGCTGTACGGTGACGGTCGCGGAGAAGTCGCTGCCGAGCACGTGCGCGAGCGCGGGCCCCATGATGAAGCGCGCTTCGCCGCGCGACGTCGTCAGGCTCGCCTGCGGGTCGTTGTAGATCCCCAGCGTGTACTGCGCGTTGATCGGCAGCCACTTGAAGCGCGAGAACAGCGGCTCGTGCGGGTGGATCGCGATCTCGGGCTCTTTTTGGATGTTGCTCGCGGTCGAGGCGTCGTAGCGGTCGTACATGATGTCGTAGTCGTACGACCGCCCGATGTAGTGCGAGAGCGTCTGGAAGTGCAGCGTCGTGTTGCCCGGATAGCCCAGGTTTTGGCTGGTCGTGTACGACACCGTGAAGTCGTTGGTCAGCTTGGGCGAGAGCGCGCGGTGATCGATGATCCCGTAGTTGTCTTGCGAACCTTGCGACCCGGTCGACGAGCGGCTGAAGCTGTAGTTCTGCCGGTCGCCGCGCTCGTTGCCGTGGTCGAGCGCCGCGGTGAGGTTCAGCTGCGCGGGCAGCGACACCAGCGGGCCGTAGTTGCCCGTGTACTGGAACCCGAAGTTGCCGCGCGTCGAGCGCGAGAACGACTCCTGGTCCTTGAGCGTGAGGTTCTGGTTCTCGGTGCCGCTGGTCTTGTTCTTGAGCCGGTAGAAGTCGACGTCGGTCTGGCGGCGGCCGTCCTTGCGCCGCAGCGTCGCGACGTAGCCCAGCCCCAAGCCGATGCGCGTGTACTCTTCGATGCGGTAGTAGCCGTAGTAGTAGTCGCTGGGCGAGAACCCGAGCCGCGCTTTGATCCAGAAGCCTTCGGCCTGCGAGTAGCCGATGATCGGCACGAAGCCCGGGTTGCGCTTGCTGCCGGTGTCGTCGCGGTGCAGCGAGATCACGAGGATCGGCAAGTAGAAGATCGCGAGTGCGCCCAGGAACAGCACCGCGGAGCGCGCGACGGCTTTGTCGCCCGGCATGACGTCGAGCGTCTTGGACTCGATGTGGTACCCGCCGCGCGGGTTCTCGCACGTCGTGATGTTCGCGCGCTCGACGTGCGTCACGCCCGCGCGGTCCGTCACCATCGACGTGCCGGTGAAGTGCAATTTGCCTTGCTCGACGCCTTGCGTCGACTCGCCGCGCCCGCGGATGAGCGTCGCCTTCTGCGTGTTCTCGTCGAAGCGCACCGACTCGGCGTACAGCACGGTGTCGCCGCTGCGGTTCTTCACGAACGTGTTGCCCGTGATGTCGATGTAGCGGCTGCCGTCGTAGTGCGCGTGGTCGCCGCCCAGCACGCCGTCCTGGTAGAAGATGTTGACGTTGCCGTCGAGGTCGAACGGCTGGCCGGGCTTGTTCACGCCGGTGAGCTTGTCGCCCAGGATCGCGTACGTGTTCGGCTCGAGGATGTCGCCCGGCGACGGCGACGCCGAGGGCTCCGCGGACGGTGACGGCAACCCGACGGGTCCGGCGCTCACGTTCGGCGCGGGGATCGGACTGCTCGACGGCGGCGCGCTCTGCGGCGTGATGATGACCGGCGCGGGCGAGCCGCTGGGCGACGGCGACGCGCTGGGCACGGGCGGCGGCGTGACCGCGCCGGGCGACGGCGTCGGCGGCTGCGGCACCAGGATCTGCGGGCCCTGCGGCGACACCGGCGGCCCGACGTACGGCTGCGGCGTGGGCGAAGGCGACGGCGTCGCCGTGGGCGCCGGCGTCGCGGCGGCGGCAACGACCGAGCCCTGATCGCGCGCGTCCGCGACGCTGGTGCCGCAGCCTTTCGCCAACAGCGCGAGCGCGCTGGCGGTGTCGTCCTGCTGCGCCCACGCGGGCACGGGGATGGAGCAAACGGCAAACGAGAGCGCGACGGCGATCGCGCTCGCGCGTCGCACGGCCCGGGTCACCGGTCCTCGCGCCAGACGAGCCAGCCGCCCGCGGCGGCCATGATGATGTTCGGCAGCCACGCGGCGAGGTACGGGTCGAGCGCGCCGTTCTTGCCGAACGCTCCGGCGACGGCGACGATCGCGTAGTAGATGAACAGCACGATGATCGACAGCACGATCCCGAGCGTGCGGCCTTTCTTGCCGAACTTGACCGCCAGCGGCAGCGCGATGATCACCGCGATGAACGACGCGACGGGATACGCGTACTTCGTGCCCAGCGTGAGCTCGCGCACGGCGAGGTCGGTGCCGCCCTGTCCGGTCTGCTTGCGGAACTTGATCTCTTGCGCGAGCCGCTCGGTGTTCATGGTGTACGTATCATTGAACGCGCTGCTGAGAAAGTTCTGGCCGTTGTCGCCCATCGGCAGTGATATGCGTGACTCTTTGGTCATCACGTCGACCGCGCCGATCTGACCGTCGGACTTGATCTGCGTGCGCACCGCGTGCTCGAGCACGATCGACGTGCCGTCGACGCGCGCGGTCTTCGCGGTGAGCAGCTGCACGTACGGCGTGCTGCGGTCGGGCTGGTAGATCATGACGTTCTGCATGGTCTTGCCGTCGGGCGACACGGATTGAATGTAGAACGTGTTGCCGGTGGACGGGTCCGAGCGGAAGATGTTGGGCTCGATCGGCAGCGTCTGCGACTTGTACAGGATCTGGTAGAAGCTGCGCGTCGAGAGATCGGTCGCGACCGGCGCGATCTTCTCGTTCACCTGGAAGGCGGCGAGCGCCACCAGCAGCCCGGCGATCAGCGGCAGCCGGATGATGCGAAAGAACGACACGCCCGACGTGCGCAGCGCGCTGATCTCGTTGTCCGCGGCGAGCCGCCCCATCCCGAGCAGCGTGCCGAACAGACACGCGAACGGAAACGCCATCGGCGTCGCCTGCGGCATGCGGAACACGAGGAAGCGCAGCACCAGAAAGATCGGTGCGCCCTTGTTGACCAGATAGTCCGCCGCGAGCACGAAGATGTTCGCGAACCAGAACAGGAAGAACGCCGCGAGCGCGAAGCCGAACGGCGCCGCGAGCTCTTTGAGCACGTACGAGTCGAGGATGCGCAGCAGCCGCGGCGGCCGGGGCGGTGCGGCCCGCGCGAACGTGGGCGTGCGCACGCCCGGATACGTGGTCATCCGCCTAGCGGATGCCGGCGACGACGCGGTCGACGTACGCGCGCGTCTCCGCATACGGCGGGATGCCGTGCGCAGCATCCACCGCACCGGGGCCGGCGTTGTACGCGGCGACCGCGAGCCGAACGTTTCCTTTGTAGCGCCGCAGCAGGTCGTGCAGGTAGCGCGTCCCGCCGTCCACGTTCATGGAAGGATCGAAGGGATTGGCGACGCCGTACATCGAGGCGGTTCCGGGCATGAGCTGCATCAGTCCCTGGGCGCCGACGCGCGAGACGGCGCTCGGGTCGCCGTGAGACTCCGCGTCGATGACGGAGGCAACGAGCTTGGGGTCCACGGAGTTCGCCGACGCGTAGGTCCGCACGATCGCGTCCAGCTTAGCCGACCCCAGCGAGTGGGGCCCGCCGGGCACGAAGCCGCCGCCGCTGCAGCCTGAGAGGCCGGCGAACACGAGGACGACGGAAAGCAAAAGGGCGCGCGAGGACACGTCAGGTCCGACTTCGCCGCGCCGCCGACCCGGCCTTGTACCGGCATACCACGACACAAAGGCTGTACGAAGCCCGGCCCGCAAATGTGCCGTACGTCCGTGCCGCTTGCTCGTGGAGGATACAATCATGTGGCGGGTCCGCTCTTTCCGGGTGCACGCCAGGCACCCCGCGCCGGGACGCGGCAAAGCCGCGCAAGCGATGCGCGTGATCCTGCTGGCGCTGGCGGCGTGGTCGGCGGCGATCCAACCCGCGCTCGCTGCGCTGCACCCCGGCGACATTCTAGACATCGTGATCTTCGATCATCCTGAGCTTTCGGGCCCGGCGTCGGTTTCGAAGGGCGGTTTCGTCTCCGTACCTCTTATCGGCAGACTGCGGGCCGCGGGCACAGAGCCGGCCGCGCTGGCCCGGCGGATCGAGCTCGGGCTCGGCGGGTATCTGTACGCGCCTGCCGCCGACGTTCGCGTCCGGCACGTCTCCGCAGCGGGCGTCGCGCGCGCCGGCGGTACGATGGCGCGCGCCGTGTCGCCCGCGAGCTCCAACACGGTCGTCGCGAGGCCCGAGGTTCCGAACGCGAACATAGTCCACGTCGGTCAGACCCTCGTGATACCGCTGTACGACGGGGCGATCGCTACGCCGCCGGACGGATACCCGAACCTGCGCCGCATCGGCGACGTGCGCATCCGCAAGCACGATCTTTCCGAGGATTTGCGCAGCCGGTCGTTCTTTGGCGGTTACGACGCCGCGTCGGACCGAGGGACGGCCTTCGTCGTGAAGAGCCGCGGACGGGGAAGCATCAACGTGTTGCTGCGCCTGCCCAAGCTGAAGATGCAGTGCGTGAGCTGCCGCACGCTCCATTTCTTTTACCACGTCACGTGAGCTGCAACCACAGCGGAATAATAGCGAGTTCCTTTCGGCCGTATAGCGGCAAAGAGTGACGTTCCTGAATCCTCGACGCGTTGACGGCGTGGCGCGGTGCGATTATCATCCGCGTAATCGCTCCGTTAGGGGCGGACCATTAACCTCACACAAGGGAGCCGCTAGGCTCCCTTGTTCATTCCCGCGGTGCGATGTTTTTGAAGAAAGAAGCAGTCCTTACCACGCTTGACAGTCACCCTCGGTTCGACGTAACATCGTTGCACCACCCCCAGCGTGACTTGTGCACGCTGGGCTTTTTCTTTTCGGAAGCCGACAGTGGGCCGGGTCGCGATCCTCATTGACGGCAGCAATTTTCTAGCTCAGCTAGATCGCTGTGGTCTTGGCTATCCCGCTTTAAGCCCGCTCATTTCCTGGATTCAGGGAACCGACGAGTTGGTCTATGCGCGCTTCTACAGCGCGCCGCAGCTCCTCGAACCATTTCAATCGCGGTGGCAGGCATTTCGCTCCGCCAATCGCCACATCGTCGGGTTGGATTTCTTTCAAGGGTACCGCGACAAAGACAATCGCGAAAAGGCGATCGACGTAGCTCTCGCGGTCGATCTCGTATACGGATGCGCACACAACCATTTCGACCGCGTCATCATCGTCGGGGGCGACGCCGACCACCATTATGCGGCCAAGATCGCGCGCACAATGCGAAAGTCCGTGAAGGTGTGGCTTATGCCCGCCCAACCTTCCAGCAATCTCGCTTCGGAGAAGATCGCGTTTTACCACATGAACGTGCCTGATCTCGTGTCGCGTGGAATCGCTGATCGCGGCGGACAAGCCGCCGTACCGATCGCCCACACTGCGCCGGTAGGTTGCGTCGATCTTACGCCGCGGCTCATCGGAGCTTTCGGAAAGGCAATGTCCCGCTAGGTAAACCGCCGCGTTCGGATCGTAACTCCGCGCTTGACTTATCTTCATTCGGAATATATACTATTTGCAGATAAGGGTGAAGCGATGCAAAATTCCGACGAAGCCGCCTTCCTCGCCTCGTACGACTCGAACCAATTCCCGAAGCCGTCGGCCACAGTGGACGTCGTGCTCCTCGCGATCCGCGGCGGCTCGCTGCAAACGCTTTTCGTCCGCCGAGCCGAGCATCCTGACCTCGGCCGGTGGGCGCTGCCCGGGGGCTTCGTGCGATTGGACGAGTCCCTCGACGACGCCGCGGCCCGGGTGCTGCGCGAGAAAGCCGGCGTTGAGAACGTCTACCTCGAGCAGCTCTACACGTTCGGCCGGCCCGACCGCGATCCGCGCACGCGCGTCTTGAGCATCGCATACTACGCGCTCGCGGACACTGCGCTGCTCGACCGCGTGCCGGCCGGCGACACGACGCGGTTCCAAACGGTCCGCGTGCCGTGGGCCGGTGATACCGGCGGCGCCGTCGATCTCATCGGCGATCGCGGCGAACTCCTCGAGACGGCGTTCGATCATCGCGAGATCGTCGGCATGGCCGTCAAGCGGCTGCGCGGCAAGCTCAACTACGCTCCGGTCGGCTACGCGCTGCTGCCGCAGCACTTCACGCTATTCCAGCTTCAGCGCGTGCACGAGATTATTCTCGGCACGCGCGTCAACAAAGACTCGTTCCGCCGCCGGATGCTCGCTTCGGGTGAGCTCGAGCAAACCGGCGCAACGCAGGACGGCGTCGATCACCGGCCCGCGGCGCTGTATCGCCGCGTGCCGCAAGGAGGTCCTCATGGCTGACATCCAGCGCTTCCCGTTCGTCCGCCACGTGCGCTCGAATCCCAACGCGTACGTTCTGCACTATCGCCGCGGCAAGGTGAAGCGATCCGGACGCGGGCTGTCGTTTTGGGCGCGACCGCTCTCCGACAGCGTCATCGAAGTGCCCACCGACGATCGCGATTTGACCCTCGTCGTCCACGGCCGAAGCTCCGACTACCAGGACGTCACCGTGCAAGGCATTCTCACGTATCGTCCAACCGATCCGGCTCGCCTCGCGGACCGCGTCGACTACTCGCTCGACCTCGCCACCGGCACCTACGTGTCGGAACCGATCGATCGCGTCGAGGTGCTGCTGTCGCAGCTCGCGCAAGAAGAAGTGCTGCGCTATCTCGCGCGCACGACGATCCGCGAGCTGCTCAGCGACGGCATCGCGCGGCTGCGCCAAGCCGTCGACGCCGCGCTCGCCGAAGCGCCGCAACTACCGGAGTTCGGCCTAACCGTCAGCAGCGTGCGCATCACCGGCGTGCGACCGACCCCGGACCTGGAGAAAGCGATCGAAGCGCCGGTGCGCGAGCACATCAAACAAGAATCCGACGAAGCGGCGTTCGCACGCCGCGCGCTGGCCGTCGAAAAAGAGCGCGCCATCGCCGAGAACGAGCTGCAGAGCCGCATCGAGCTGGCGCGCCGCGAGCAGGCGCTGATCGAGCAGCAAGGCGCCAACGCGAAACGCAAAGCGACCGACGAAGCGGAAAGTGCGCAGATCGCGGCGGCGGCCGACGCCGAACGCATCGAAACGGTCGAAGGCGCGCGCCAGCGGGTCGAAGCCAATCGCCTCGACGCGCTGCAGCACGCACCCGGTTCCGTGCTCGCAACGGTCGCTGCGACGGCGTTCGCCGAGCACATCAACTCGATCGCGAACCTGCAGATCACGCCCGATCTCCTCACGTCGATCGCGAGCGCGTTCGCGCAGAATCCGTCGAGAGCAGATGCGTAGCGATGGCGCCGGTACTCGCGCCGCGGGTCATGGTCGTCACGCGGCCCAGCGACCTCGAGCTGCTCGTGCAAGAGCACGGCACGCGCGAGCAAGCCCGCTTTCTCACTCAGGATCGACCGGGCTGGTTCGATGAGGCGGTTCGCCGCGACGAGCTCCAGCGGCTCGCCGTGGCGGACGTTCATAACGGGATCCCCGTCGCATGGCGGCGCGGACATCTGGACCGCAGCGATCTCGCAACGTTCGCGTTCGCACCCGAAGACATCGTCGTCGCGGTCGGACAGGACGGCCTGGTCGCGAACGTCGCGAAATATCTCGACCGGCAACCCGTCATCGGCGTCAACCCCGATCCGGACAACGTCCAAGGCACGCTGGTGCGCTTCACGCGCATGGAGTTCCGCAGCATCCTAGAACTCGTCGAACGGAACCGCGCTCCGATCGACGAGCTGACGCTGATCGAAGCGCACCTCGACGACGGACAGATCCTGCACGCGCTGAACGAGATCTTCATCGGCCACCGCAGCCACCAGAGCGCGCGCTACCGGCTGCGCATCGACGAACGCGAGGAACGGCAGTCGTCGTCGGGCATCATCGTCGCCACCGGGACCGGCGCGACCGGCTGGGCGCGCTCGATCTCCCGCGAGCGAAACCTACAGCTCGACCTCGACGCGCGCTCGCATCGCCTCGCGGTTCTGGTGCGTGAAGCATTTCCGGCGCCGGGCTTCGGAACGCAGCTCACCGCGGCGATGGTAGACGGCGGCGCGGTCGCCGTGACGTCGGAGATGAGCGACGGCGGCGTCATCTTCGGCGACGGGATCGAAGCGGACTTTCTGCGCTTCGGTTGGGGCCGCCGCGTGGAGCTGCGCGCGGCGAACGTCCCGCTGCGGCTTGCCGGCAAACGGCGCTGAGCGCGTGTCGCGAACGCGATGCGTCCGCAGATCGAACGTCACCCGGCGTGCGTTGCCGCCGCACGCGATGGAGGCGAGCCGGCGCACGTCGTCGACGAGCAGGTCGCCGTTGCCCGCGCAGCCCGGGATCGGATACCGCGCGACGACGGCGTCCACCACCGGGTCGATGGCGACGAGCTCGTCCGCCGACGTGACGTTCACGTAGACGAGGTTCTCGCTGCGGGCGAACTGCGAGCCGCCGGCTGCGCCTCCCAGCGGGATCGTCGCGATGCGCACGTTCTTGGTCGTGTCGATCACCGTCTCGGTTTCGTCGATCACGTCCGACACGTACAGCTTGCGGTGCACGGGGTCCCATGCCATTCCGGCCGGGTAACGCCCGCTGGGCACGCGCGCGATGACGGCGTACGTCCGTGTATCGATCGCGGCGATCTCGTACACGCCGGGCTCCGCGACGTAGATGCGGTGTAGCTGCGGCACCGCGAGTATCTGTTGCGCCGTCGGCAGATCGCGAATCACCGTGACGACGCGGTTGGTGTTCGCGTCGAGCACCACCACGCGCCCGCGGTCGAAGTCCGCGATGAAGATGCGCGGAGGCCCGTCCTGCTGCAGGTACGCCACGGAGTGCACCAGCAACGGCGTCCCGGCGCCTGCGCGCGCCACGGGGCCGCAGCCTGCAAGCGCAAGCGCCAGCGCCGCGCAGCCGGCGCACGCGGGCAGCACCGCGCGATCAGCGCGGCGGCGCGACATCGTTCGCAAACGCGTCGTGCAGCGCATCGAGCACGGTGCCCATCTTTTCCAGAAGCTCGGCGTCGTCGCGCGCGCGATCGCGCATGCCGGCCAACACGGCTTCGAAACCCGCCGCTTCCGGTACCGCCGGACCGCCGATATCAAGCACGTGCACGATTCCGCCGATGCGCACCAGCGCGGGATGCTCGCGCAACCCGAACGAGGCCGCGATCGCTTCGAACGTCGTCAGGTCGCCGACGTGCGTGAACGCCGCGCCGTCGTAGTCGAAACCCACGGCGTCGGCCGGCGCTTCGCGAACGTCGTCCAGCCAGCGGAACGTCGCCTCCGGATCGACGAACCGTCGAATGAGCCACGCGCACGCGACGCGATCCACCCACATGCGCGCTCGCGTGACCCACACGCGCCGCCGATAGTCGTCGAGGCTGAGCTGCGGGATCGAAGCGCTGACGGCAACGGGCTCGTCGGGCGAGAAGCGCTTCGTGATCGCATCACCCAGCGACGCGAGGAGCGCTTGCGCGCGGTCGCGTCCGTCGCTCCCGAAAAAATCGATCGCCTCGATCCGCGCGAGCTCACGCGCATGCTGGCGCGCGTTGCGGCGCGCCTCGGATTCCGAAGACTCCCCGAGGGCCGACAACGTCCGCTCGACGTCGGCGACGAGCGTCGCGTAGTCTTTGGCGCGATCGAACAGCACGCGCAGCTCCGCGTCGGACGCCTCGCCGCTGCCGGGAACCCTGAGGACGTGTGCGGTGCCCCCGGAGGCCTGGATGTCGCGGCGGAGCCCGCCAAGCGCGTCCGCGAACTGGGGCCGGTCCGGCAGCATGGAAACCCCGTCCCGAAGGCTGCCGGCGCCGATGCCTTGGAGGCTGCGCCACGTGCTGATCCGCAGCGCGCCGTTCTGCCCGGGCAGGGAGTGGACGAAAAGGAGCCAGTCCATCGGGCATTGCCCCGTGCGTCGTATTATATATTACAATTCTTGTAACACATCGTACTCCAAAGGACAAGGCCGGTCGCTGCGAGCGTGTGGAACCGCTCGCTGGGCCGGCACGCCCCGGCGGCCTCGCGTCACGTGACGCTGCGGCCCAGCGATCCCGACAAGCTCGCGGGTAGAGCTGACGTTTGCGCCGGCGCCGGGCCGTACAATCCCGGCGCGGCGGTCACGACGCCCGCGAACGCCGCGCGATGGCGCAGCGCCGTCGGCAGCGCGAGCGCGATCAGCACGAACGGTGCCCACAGCGAGCTCGGCGCCATCGTGGCGTGGAAGGCGAAGCTGTTGTAGACGAACGCGGCGAGCATGATCAGCGCGACCGGCACGAAGCGGTTGAGCAGCAAGAACACGCCGATCGCGAGCTGCGCCGCGCCGACGAACAGCGCGTAGTGCGACGCGAAGAACACGGCGTCGAACTGGCCGGCGAGTCCGGGCTGCGGCGGCGGGTTGCCGAAGAGATACATGCTCGCGCCGGCGAAGGCGAGGCCGGCTCCGAGCAGCAGGCGGGTGGCGGTCGTCAGAATGTTCACGAGCGGTTCTCCATGCGGTGCGGGCGCTGTTTGCGCCCTCATCTACGCGTCGAACGACGCCCCTCAGAATCGACACGCGGATCGCCGAATCAACGATACCGAAAAGACCCTCCGCTGCCGGAGGGTCCCTCGGTCGTATCGGCCTCGCTTCTGCGAGCGGCGGTTACGCTAGAACTGGAACTTCAGGCCGCCGGAGAAACCTTGGAGCCGGCCGCCCGTGTAGCAGCGGGGTCCGACACCGCTCACCGGCGGGTTCACCGTCGGGTCGAACCCGGTGATCGGTGAACCGTCGTGACAGTCCGTCGTCAGGCCGCGGCCGCCCGCGCCCAGGTCGTAGTGCGCGTCCGGGTGGTTGAGCGTGAGCGCGTAGTCGACGTACCACGAGAAGTGCCGGTCGAGGTTGCGCTTGTACGCGAACGTGTAGAGGTTGGCGGCGTTGTCGGGATTCGCACCGGCCAGCGGCGTGTTGTGCTGCGGAAGGTCGCCCGGCGTCGCGTTGGCGTGCGCCCAGCCGAAGTTGACGTTGCTCATCTTGTCGAGCTGATGCGTCAGCGCGAGCCAGTACCCGCTGCGCTGCCGCTCGTTCTGGAACTGCAGATCCGCGGGGATGTTGCGCGTGAGCTCTTCGTAGATCGCGTTGAACGTCGTCTGCTTGGTGAGCGCCAACTGGAACCCGGTCTTCCAGGCCTGCTCGTCGCCGATGTCGCGCGGGTCGCCGGCGAGGTCGCCCGACCGGTTCACGCTCTTGTGGACTTCGTACGCGGCGGTCCAATAGAACCGCTTGTTCGGGCTCGTCCACGAGCCCATCACGCTGTAGGCTGATCCGAACGCGCCGTCGTTGCACAGCGGGGCGCCGGCGCCGCTGCCCGGCGCGTTGCCGCCGGCGCAGCCCGATTCACCCGAGGCGGTGATGCCGTTGTCGGAGGAACGGTTTTGTCCGGGCGCGACGAGAACGCTGAGCGCTACCGGACCCCAGCTCGTCGGTGAATCCCACCAAAGCGAGTGATCGAGGCGCGTCCCGAACTCGACGCGGTTGTCGCCGCCGGAATTCCCCATGATCACCGAGTAGTCGCCGAGCTCGCCGCTGAACGGGTTCATCCGCGCCGTCGAGTTCTTGTACGGCGCATCGGTTTTGCCGACGCGGAACGTTCCGATCGGGGTCGACACGCCGAGGAAGCTGTTGCGCGACGTCAGCGCGCCTTTGACGACGTTGTCGTTGTTCGAGTTCGAGTACACCGTGCCCGCGGTCGAGGAGATGTCGAGCTGCGTCTCGAGCTGGTACACGACGTTGCTCTTCTTGCCGAGCTTGTGCGTGCCGCGGACGCCGATGTACGAGAGGTTGGTGGAGACGCCGCTCTGATAGCTCACGTTGCCGGCCGGCGAGTCACCGGACGACGGGTAGAATTTCTGCAAACCCTTCGTGGTGTGATCGACCGAGAGATCGAGGTTGCCGTAGAGGGTGACCTCATCGGCGCCGCCGTTCGTGAACGTCAGCGCGTCGCCCGGTTTCTTGTAGATCCCGCCGGCCGGGGCGGACGCCGTCCGGGCCGGAGCGGCAGGGGGCGGTGCGGCCCGCTGCGCTTTGAGGATCTCCAGCTGGGCCTTCATAGAGTCCATCTGGGCCTGGAGCGCCTGGATCTTCGCGTCGGTCGCATCGTCCGCGCGTGCGGCGGTCGTGGTGGCGAGGACGGCGGCAAACGCGAAAGCGAGCAGCTTCTTCATAAGCGACACCTGCGGGGCATTGGCATTTGGGACTTGGGATGGGGAATTTGGTATACTGGGCCGTTTACTTTGGGTAAAGAACCTTCTTTCCTCTCGGCTCCCGGCAGCGACTTGGAGCGGTAAAGCGGGCAAGCGTACGAGACGCTTGTCCCTCGGGGCGAGGTCATTCTTCGGGTGCTGCCGCGCGTTCGAGCAGATATTTTCGATCGCGCGCATTGTGCGCGAGCGCCGCGGCGCGCTCGAACTCGGCGCGCGCTTCGGTGCGGCGGTCGAGCTTGAACAGCAGATCGCCGCGCACGCTCGGCAGCAGATGATACGCCTGCAGCGTGGGCTCGTCGCGCAGCGCGTCCACGAGCTCGAGCGCCTCCTGCGGCCCGTACGCCATGCCGATCGCAACGGCGCGGTTCAACCGCACCACCGGCGTCGGCACGAGTTGCGCGAGCGCGTCGTACAGCGCCGCGATGCGCGCCCAGTCGGTCTGCGCGAACGTGCCGGCGCGCGCGTGACAGGCGCCGATCGCCGCCTGCAGCGTGTACGTGCCGAGCGTCCCGCCCAGGCGTTCGGCGCGCTCGAGCGCGGCGAGGCCGCGCCGGATCAGCAAATGATTCCACCGCCCGCGATCCTGATCGTTCAGCAAGATCGGCTCTCCCGACGGGCCCACGCGCGCGCGCATCCGCGACGCCTGGATCTCCATCAGCGCGACGAGCCCGTGCACCTCGGGCTCGTCGGGCATGAGGCCCGCGAGCACGCGCCCCAGCCGCATCGCGTCCTCGACGAGCTCCGGCCGCAGCACGTCCTCACCGGCCGTCGCGGCGTAGCCTTCGTTGAAAATGAGATAGATCGACTCGAGCACGGAGCGCAGCCGCGACGCGCGCTCCGCGACGGGCGGAAGCTCGAACGGAACGCGCGCTTCCGCGAGCGTGCGCTTCGCGCGGACGATGCGCTGCGCGATCGTCGGCTCCGGCACGAGGAACGCGCGTGCGATCTCGCCCGTCGTCAAGCTGCCGAGCAGCCGCAGCGTCAGCGCGACGCGCGCCTCCGCCGACAACACGGGATGGCACACGACGAACATCATGCGCAGCAGATCGTCGCCGATCTCCGCGTCGACTTCGGCGAAGCCGTCCGCGGCCGGCGCATCGGCGACGTCGCGGCCCAGCTCCTCCGTCTTGCGCTCGCGCGACGCTTCGCGCCGCACGAGATCGATCGCGCGGCGCTTCGCGGTCGTCATCAGCCACGCTCCGGGATTGCGCGGAACGCCTTCGCGCGGCCACTGCGTGAGCGCCGCGACGAACGCGTCCTGCGCGAGCTCTTCGGCCCGTCCGATGTCGCGCACGATGCGCGTCAAGCCGGCGATCAGCTTGGGCGCCTCGATGCGCCAGATCGCGTCGAGCGCGAGATCGGTCTCGGGCGTCATGCGGTCAGAACGGCGTCGGCCCCACTTCGTGCAAGTGACATGTGCCGGTGCCGATGATGTCGAGGAAACGCTCCGTGAGCGCGGTCGCTTCCTCCACGTCGCGCACGTCCATCAGCGCGTAACCGCCGACGACCTCTTTCGCTTCGGTGAACGGGCCATCGGTCGCCGTCGTCTTGCCGTCGTGCCGCGACATGATCTTCTCGAACATGTCGTTGTCGCGGCCGCCGGTATCGATGAGCACGCCGCGTTCGCGCAGCTCGGTGATGTACGCGCCCATGCGCTCCATCTCGTCCTGGCTGGGGTTGCCGGCCTTCGCCGGCGGGATCGTGAGAATCGAGATGATCTTCACTTGCTGCCGCTCCGCAGGCGCTCTTCCTGTTCGCGAACGTCGTCCGGCAAGTTGTCGCCGAAGTCGTCGGCTTCGAAGATCTGCCGGATCTCGATCTCTTCGCCGCGATCGAACGGCGCGGACATGAACCGGCTGATGATCTCTTCCTTCGACTTGCCCTGCACGATCCAGAAGCCGGCGAGCAGCTCTTTGGTCTCGGCGAAGGGACCGTCGGTCACGGTCGCGCGGCCGCCGTCGAAGCGCATGCGCGCGCCCTTCGAGCTCGCTTGCAGCCCCTCGCCGGCGAGCATCACGCCGTCCTTGACGAGCTGCTCGTTGAACTTGCCCATCTCCGTGAGCTGCTCGCGGGTGGGCAGCACCCCCGCCTCGCTGTCTTTGCTCGCTTTGACCAGAACCATGAATCGCATCGATATCTCTCCGTCGTCGGGTGCGTGTACCGATACGTCGAACGGCTCCGCGACCTTTCGACACCGGCGCGAAAAAAGTTTGAGGCGCCCTTGCGATCGAACAAACGTGCGACTAGCCCGTTGCTCAAATGCTTCTCGAGGTTGCGCCTGCCCTGGCTGATGTCGAAGGACGTCGTTGTCGCGGCCATCGCGCTGCACGCCGTCGTCGTAGACCTTCGACCGTATCCGCTCGACGGCAACGAGCCCGGATAGGGAAGGAGGATGCTGGTGGACCATGCAGCGCTCGCGGCCGAGGTCGACACGGACGTCGCGCTGAACGGCGCGTTTCTCGCGCTAGCGGCGGCGTCTTGTACCATCGCAACGCTCGGTCTGCTTGCAAATAGCGCCGCGGTCATCATCGGCGCCATGCTCATCGCCCCGCTGATGACACCGATCGTCGCGCTCGCGCTCGCAGTCGTTCGCGGCGACATGCGTCTGCTCCGCCGGGCCGCGGTAACGTTGATCGCCGGTGCGGCGCTTTCCGTCCTCCTTTCGACTCTGCTCGCGTCGATCGTCGGCCTTCCGGAACCGGGAAGCGAGATCGTCGCGCGCGGTCATCCGAATCTCCTCGATCTCGGCGTAGCGCTGGCGGCGGGCGCGATCGCCGGGTACGCTCGCGTCCGGACGCAGATAGCGGCGACTGTCGGCGGGGCGGCAATTGCGGTTGCCCTCATGCCCCCGATCTGCGTCGTTGGAATCGGCGCATCGCTGCGCAACGGCGAGCTCGCGTACGGCGCGCTGCTGTTGTTCGCGACGAATCTGATTGGGATCATGTTGTCCTGCGCGGCGGTATTCGCGGCGTCGGGATTTGCGACGCACCATGCACGCCGGGGGCTGATCGCAACCGCCGTTACCGTGTTGGCCACGGCAGTTCCCTTGGGGTTCGCGACTTCGAGACTCGTCGAGCAGTCACGTCTGGAGGCGGCGCTGCGTACCGGACTGCTCAACGACACACAGACCTTCCGGCGGGCACAACTGGTGAAGATCTCCGTCGATTGGCTCTCCAAGCCGATTCAAGTCGATCTGTTGGTGCGGGCTCAGGATGCGGTCACGCCGACGCAGGTCGGCTTCCTTCAGTCGTTCGCGGAGCGGCGCATAGGCCGGCGTCTCACGCTCGTCGTCGAAGTTTCACAAGTCACCTCCGTCGTCGCGCCCACAGCTGTACCGTAACCGCCGACCGGCATTCTCAGAGGCGAAGGCGTGATTCATGTCGAGCAGGTGTCGTCCGGCGTAGCGCATTCGTTTGCGTTGCTCGCCTTCTCGGCGTGGTCATTTTTTGCTCCAGCGAAATTGGTTCAGACGGAGCAGTCCGGAGCGGCGGCATCCCAACGATTGCGACGAACTGCATATGAAAAACCCTACCCGGGTGGGGTAGTGGTAAACGTGGGTAGCATGACAGCGTGCACGGTCAGACATGGCCGGCGATTGGAAGCGCAAGCGACGGCCCTCGCCGACGATTGGCGGATCTTCACCTACGCGGCCTTGGCAGTCGCCGTCCTGGTCTGGGCGCTGATCCTCGTCGCAGCGGTGCGCTTCCGGCGTACGCTTCTCGCCCGCGGCGGCGGGTTTCGGCATCGTCGCGATGCTGTTTCTCGGCGCGCTGTTGATCGTGCGCAGCCGCTGAACGATACGCCGTTCCTCGGTCGATGACAGCGCTTCGGCGGTTCGGCGAGAATATTTGGATTGCGGATGGGCCGCACGTTCGTTTCATGGGCGGCGCGCTTCCAACACGCATGATCGTGATTGAACTCGGCCACGGGTCTCTGTGGGTCAATTCGCCGGTAGCCGTACCACACGTTGTACTTGACGAGCTGAATGCGATCGGTTCCGTGAGATACCTGGTCGCGCCGACGACGCTGCACCTCTGGCGGCTCCGCGAATGGCACGCGCTCTACCCGCATGCGCAAGTGTGGGGGCCTCCGATGGTTTCGCGATCTAGCCTCAGAGTTGACGGTGTGTTGGGCGACGATCCCCCGCCGGCCTGGGCGGCCGACATCGATCAGGTGCTCTTCAAGGGGAACTTCGTCATCGAGGAAGCGGAGTTTTTCCACCAGAGATCCCGCACGCTCATCATGACTGACTTCCTCCAAAACTATCCCGCGCAAGAAGGTGCATTTCTCGGCAACCTCGTGAAGCGGATGGGCGGGGTCCTGGATGGCGGCGTACCATCCGACATCCGGCTGACGTTTACAAATCGGCGACTCGCCCGACGTTCGCTCGAGAAGTTGCTCGAGTGGGATTTCGACCGCCTCATCCTTGCGCACGGCGCGTGCGTTGAGAGAAACGCAAAGGCGTTTGTTCGAGGTGCGTTTCACTGGCTGAGCAGTTGAAACCATCTGCACGGTCGCGACGAAGGACGAATCCTAGCCTCAATCCCGCCCCGAAGAGCGGATCGCTCCGCGCCCTCGTCTGGAGCATTGCCGACGACGTGCCCGTCGTGGTGGCTCGTCGCGCAGGTCTGTCGCGCAAACGGAACGACGCACACTTGGAGGGCGAGTAAGCCTGCTTCGACCCCTCGCTGGGAGGGGTAAATACACGCCATGCAATCACGGCGCGCTTGGCCTTTCGTGCGGCAACTGCGTGGCGACGACTCCTTTGCGCTCGCCGACGCCGCGGTCTCTCAGAAGACGGCGGACCTTCGCCCGCGAACGCAAACCGCGGATCGCGTCGTCAAATCGGTGTGTCCGTACTGCGCGGTCGGTTGCGGGCAGCTCGCGTTCGTCAAGGACGAACGAATCGTTCAGGTCGAGGGCGATCCCGCATCTCCCATCTCGCGCGGGCGCCTTTGCCCGAAGGGATCCGCGACGCGCACGCTCTCGCAAAGCCCGCTGCGCGAGTACAAGGTGAAGTATCGCCGCCCGTATGCGACGGACTGGGAAGAGCTTCCGCTCGAACGCGCGATGGACATGATCGCCGACCGCATCGTCGCGACGCGGAACGAGACGTGGCAGGCCAAAGACAAAGACGGGAAGACGCTCAACCGAACGCTCGGCATCGCGAGCCTCGGCGGTGCCACGCTCGACAACGAAGAGAACTACCTGATGAAGAAGCTCTACACCGCGCTCGGCGTGGTGCAGGTCGAGAATCAGGCGCGCATTTGACATAGCTCGACGGTGCCGGGTCTCGGCACCTCATTCGGCCGCGGCGGCGCGACGACGTTCCAGCAAGATCTGCAGAACAGCGACTGCATCCTGATCATGGGCTCCAACATGGCCGAGAACCATCCGGTCGGTTTTCAGTGGGTCATGGAGGCGCGGGAGCGCGGCGCTACGATCATCCACGTCGACCCGCGGTTCACGCGCACCAGCGCCGTCGCCAGCTCGTACGTCAAGATCCGTCCGGGCAGCGACATCGCCTTCCTCGGCGGCATCATCAACTACATTCTCGAGAACGGCCGCTGGTTCGACGAGTACGTGAAGGCGTACACGAACGCGTCCGTGATCATCGACGAACGGTACCGCGACGCGGACGATCTCGACGGGGTCTTCTCCGGCTTCGAGGCCGAAACGGATCAGTACGATCTGGCGAGCTGGCAGTACCAAGGCATGGCGATGCACGGCGCCGCCGGACGCCGGATGGGCAGCGCCGTATCGGGCGGCAAACAGGTCTCGCACCCGGGCGACACCTCAGAGGCCGACGAAAAGCAGCTGCTCGTCCACGGGCTGCCGCCGCACGTCGACCCGACGCTGCAGCATCCGCGCTGCGTCTTCCAGCTTTTGAAGAAACACTATGCGCGCTACACGCCCGAGATGGTGGAGCGCGTGTGCGGTACGCCGCGCGAGCACTTCCTCGAAGTCGCCAAGACCTTGTGCGACAACTCGGGACGCGAGCGCACGACCGCGATGGCGTACGCGGTGGGCTGGACGCACCATACCGTCGGCGTGCAGTACATTCGCGCGGCGTCGATCGTCCAGGCGCTGCTCGGCAACATCGGCCGGCCCGGCGGCGGCATCCTCGCGTTGCGCGGACATGCTTCGATCCAAGGCTCGACCGACATTCCGACGCTCTACGAGATTCTCCCGGGATACTTGGCGATGCCGCACGCGGAGCAAGCCAATCTCCAAGAATACATCAAAGCGACCACGGCCAAGGGCGGCTTCTGGGGACACACCGACGCGTACATCGTCAGCCTGCTCAAAGCGTGGTTCGGCGACTACGCGACCGCGGCGAACGACTTCTGCTACGACGATCTGCCGCGCGTGGACGGCGACCATTCCGTGTACCCAATGACGATGGGCATGCTCGAAGGCAACGTGAAAGGCTTCCTGTGCGTCGGCGAAAACCCCGCGGTCGGCTCGGCGAACGGTTCGCTCCAGCGCCGCGCGATGGCCAACCTCGACTGGCTGGTGGTGCGCGACTTTTCCGAGATCGAAAGCGCGGCGTTCTGGTACGAAGGCCCGGAAATCGAGAGCGGGGCGCTGAAAACCGAAGCGATCAAGACGGAGATTTTCTTCTTGCCGGCCGCCGACCATCTGCAGAAGAACGGCTCGTTCACCAACACGCAGCGGTTGTTGCAGTGGCACCACAAAGCAGTAGAGCCGGAGGGCGACTGCCGTTCCGAGCTGTGGTTCTACTATCACCTCGGGAAGCGCGTTCTCGCGAAGCTCGCCGCGTCGAACGATCCCAAGGACCGAATCGCGGCGCACCTGACGTGGG
>CAWCRI010000004.1:0-242411 GCA_963797935.1 Vulcanimicrobiota bacterium | reverse complement strand
TGCGGAAGAAGAAGAGCCGCACCACCACGCGCCGTCGTGGCTGATGTCGGGACCCGTCGCGATCCTGATCCTGCCGACGATCGCCATCGGCTGGCTCGACTTCGACTTCGGCGGCGGCGCGCGCTGGAAGCAGTTCTTCGCCGGGTTTTTCCCGGCGCCGCAAGACGCGATCGGCTTAGGCCACGTCGCTGTGCCGCACGCCCCCATCTCCGAGGTGCTCTCGACGGCGCTCGTGTTCGCGGTGGTCGTCGCCGGCTTCGCCGTCGCGTACGTGCGCTACGGCGCGAGCCCCGCGCTGCGCGACGCGATCGCGCGCCTGCGCACGGAGACGATCCGCATGCCGGGCGTGCTCGCGAACGCGTACTACTTCGACGCCGCGTACGAGGCGCTGTTCGTGCGGCCTGCGTACGCGCTGGGGCGCTGGTTCTACCGCTTCGTCGACCCGCACGGAATCGACGCCGGCGTGCGCGAGGTCGCGATCAGCTCGCAGTGGCTGGGCCACCTGTTCCGCAGCTTCCAGACCGGCCTGGTGCGGGCGTACGCGCTGTCGATCGCGGTCGGCGTCGTCGCCTTCGTCGCGTACTACGCGTTCGCGTTCACCGGAGGCGCGCGATGACCGTCACCGCGCTCGTCCTCGGGCCGATCCTGATCGGCTTCGTGCTCTACGCGATCCCGCGCGAGCACGCCGCGACCGCGCGCATCGTCGCGGCGTTCGTCGCGGTGCTGACGTTCGGGCTGGCGGTGACCGATCCGCACGCCGCCGATGCGTCGCTGCACTGGCTGTCGCGCCCGTTCGACGCGTCGTTCCACCTCGGCTTCGGGCCCGTCTCGTACTGGATCGTGCTGCTGCTGTCGCTGGCGACGTTCGGTGGAGCGCTCGCCGCGTGCGGCCCGCGCTCGCGCGACGTCGTCGCGCAGCTGCTGATCCTGCAAGGCGCGATGAACGGCGTGTTCCTCGCCAAGGACCTGCTGCTGTTCGCGCTGTTCTGGGACCTGATGCTGATCCCGGTGTTCCTGGTGCTGATCGGAACGCCGCACGCGCGCGCCGCGTGGAAGTACCTGATCTACAACTTGTGCGGCGGCCTCACGCTGCTGCTGGCGACCGCGGCGTTCGGCGCGGTGACGGGCACCACCGACGTGATCGGCCGCACCGGCCTGCACTTGGTGATCGGCGACGTGTGGGGAACGTGGATCTTCGCGGGCTTCGCGTTCGCGTTCTTGGTGAAGACGCCGGTGTTCCCGTTCCACACGTGGATGCCCGACACGTACGCCGACCTGCCGCCGCCGATGGTCGCGGTCGTGTCGGCGGTGCAGTCGAAGGCCGGGCTGTACGGCTTCATCGCGATCGCGCTGCCGTTCCTCGGGCCGGAGTCGGCGCGCGCGCAGACGCTGATGTTCGTGCTCGGCATGATCGCGCTGATCTACGGCGCGCTCGCGGCGCTCGCGGAGCGCGACGCCAAGCGCGTCGTCGCGTACAGCTCGCTGTCGCACCTCGGCTTGATCCTGCTCGCGGTGTTCAGCGGCTCGGTGCTGGCGATCCAAGGCGCGGTCGTCTACATGGTCGCGCACGGGCTGTTCAGCGCCGCATTGTTCCTCGTGCTCGGCGGCGTCGAGCAGCGCGAGGAGACGCGCGACGTCGCGCGGCTCGGCGGCCTGGGCGCGCGCAACCCGAAGCTCGCGGGCGCGCTGATGCTCGCCGCGCTCGCGGCGCTCGGACTGCCCGGGCTCGCGGGCTTCACCGGCGAGATCCTGATCCTCACCGGCGTGTTCCGCGCGGGCTTCGTGTGGCCGGCGATCGTCGCGCTCGTCGCCATCGTGCTCGCGTCGGCGTACATGCTGCGTATGTTCCAGATGATCATGAACGGGCCCGAAGTGCCCGATCTGCCCGAGCGCCGCGATCTCACCTGGACCGAGGCGCTGGCCGTCGCGCCGCTCGTCGCGGGCTTCGTGCTGCTCGGCGTGAACCCGGGCCCGGTCGTCGCCGTCGCGGAGAGTGCGGCGCACGCCGCCGTCCCCGGCGCCGTTACGCTCAGCCATGCGCCCAACGGCGCGGAGGACTCGCGTGTCGTCGGCTCTCGGTAGTTATCCCGTCGCGGCGGATTACGCCGCGGTGATGCCCGCGTTCTTGGTCGCGGTCGTGCCGCTGCTGCTGCTGTTCGTCGACTTGTTCTTCCGCGGTCAGGGCGCGCTGCGGCGCGGCGTCGCCGCCGGCATTGCGATCGCCGGGCTCGTGGCCGCGGGCATCATGCTTGCGCAGCAGTACCATCAGCCCGGATACGCCGCGTTCGGCGGCGCGTTCGTGCAGGGCGGCTTCTCGATCGTCTTCTCCGAGATCGCGATCGTCGCGACGATCGCGACGCTGCTGCTGTCCGCCGGCGTCGGCCGCGACGATCAAGTCGCGGGCACCACCTCGCTGCTGCTGTGGAGCACGAGCGGTGCGATGCTGATGGCCGGCGCCGCGAACTTGATGGCCGTGTTTCTCGGGCTCGAGCTGCTGTCGCTCGCCCTGTACTGCCTGTGCGCGATGTCGCCGCGGCGCACGGCGCGCGAGTCGGCGCTGAAGTATTTGATTCTGTCGTCGATGGCGTCGGGGTTCTTGCTGTACGGCTCGGCGCTGATGTTCGGCGCGACCGGTTCGGTGGCGTTCGCCGCGCTCGCGACCGCGACGGTCACGCCGCTGCTCGCGCTCGGCGCCGGATTGTTTTTGGTCGGCCTCGCGTTCAAGCTGAGCCTCGTGCCGTTCCACGCCTGGACGCCCGACGTGTACGAAGGCGCGCCGCTGCCCGTCACCGCGTTCATGTCGATCGTGACGAAGGCCGGCACGCTCGCGGTGCTCGCGCGCTTCGCCTACGCGGCGCTGCCGTCCGATCATGCGTCCGCGATCCTCGCGCCGCTGTGGGTGCTCGCCGCGCTGTCGATGCTCGTCGGCAACCTCGCTGCGCTGGCGCAGACCGACATGAAGCGGCTGCTCGCGTACTCCGGCATCGCGCAGGTCGGTTACATCGTCACCGCGTTCGCCGGCCAGACGACGCTCGGGCTGCGCTACGCGATCTTGTATCTCGCGGGCTATCTCTTCATGAACTTGGGCGCGTTCGCGGTGATCGCGCTGATGGCGCGCGACGGCGACGCCGTCGTCGGGCTGCCGCGCTTCGCCGGGCTCGCGCACCGGCGGCCGTGGCTCGCCGCCGCGATGACGTTCTTCCTGATCGGTCTGGCCGGTTTGCCGCCGACCATCGGCTTCACCGGAAAGATCCTGATCTTGAGCACGACGGTGAGCGCCGGCTACGCGTGGCTCGCGGGCATTCTCATCGCGGGCACGGCGATCTCCGCGTACGTGTACTTCAAGATCGTGCGCGCGATGTTCGCGGACGCCGATCCGCGCCACGTGCGCGACGAACGGCCGCGCAGCGTGCTGCCGTGGGTCGCCGTCGCGGTGTGCGCGGTCGCCACGTTCGCGCTCGGGCTCGTGCCGCTGACGCCGTCGAACGTCCTGCCGCTCGTCAAATGACGCGCGTGCGCGAAGCGCGCGCGGACGACGACGTCTTCGTCGCGAGCCTCGTGCCGCGCTTCGTGGAACACGGCGCCGCCGACGGCCACACGCCCGACGAAGTGATCGACGGCACGCGCCGCGTGCTGCGCGAGGCATTGCGAACGCCGGAGCCGGGCGACGTCTTCCTGATCGCCGAGGAGGAGGCCGGCGAGCGCGCAGGCTTCGTCTACGCGGTGACGGAGCGCGACTTCTTCACGGACGAACCGTACCTGCACGTCAGCGAGCTCGCGACGGTGCGCAGCGGCGACGGCGTCGGCGCGCTGCTGATGGAGGCCGCGGAAGCCCGCGCGCGCGAGCGCGGCTACCGTTTCGTGACGCTCAACGTGGTCGACGAGAACGCCGCCGCGCGCCGTTTCTACGAACGCCACGGCTACGCGATCGGCCACCACCACTTCGTCAAGCGGTTCTAAGCGGGCCGCCGTCGCCTAGACTTTCGCGTGCCGCCTTCCGCTCGCGAGCGCGAGCTCGGCGATGCGGGTGGTCAGCGGGTCGTTCGGGTCGACGAGCCGGCTCAGGAGCGTGAAGTGGTCGTCGTCGCTTTCGCCGGACGACGCGTCGCAGCCGTACGCGCGCCATGCGTCGGCGAGCGCGCGCGCCTGGTCCTTGAACGCCTCGCTCTCGCGCGTCCCGGCGATCGCTTCGACCCGCGTCGGCGCGGCGGGCGCCAGCAGCGCGGGGCTCAGCGCGGCCGCGCGCGCGTCGTCGAGCTGCAGCCACTCGTTGACGAACGACTTCGCGATCGGGCGCAGATCGTGCAGGCCGCTCAAGCTGACGACGCCCGCGACCGGCGCGTCGACGGCGCACATCGCGGCGAGGTGTCCGCCGGCCGAGTGCCCCGCCACGACGATGCGCGAGGGGTCGGCGCCGTGCGCCGTCGCGTTCGCGCGCAGCCACGCGACGGACCGCTGCGCCTGCGCGACGATCTCCTCGAGCGGCACCGCGGGCGCGAGCCCGTAGTTCACGATCGCGACGGCGACGCCGTGCGGTGCGAGCCCGCGCGCGACGAACGTGTGGTCGTCCTTGTGCAGCCGCCGCCAGTAGCCGCCGTGGAAGAACACGACCAGCGGCGCGCCGGTGTGCGGCACGACGAGGTCCAGCGTCTCGTCCGCCGACTCACCGTAGCGCAGGTCGCGCGCGTGCAGCGTGTGCGCCCGCACGTCGTCGCTCCACGCGCGCCAGCGCCGGAAGAAGACGGTGACGTCGTCCTTGATCGTCGCCGACGTGTCGTACGGATCGGCGGTCGTCATCGTGCCGGGCCGAACTGCAGCACGTCGATCTTGCCGGCGGCGTCCCAGCTGATCGTCTCTTCGATCACCGGCGGCTTCTCGGCCTCGATCCGGAACACGTAAGCGACTAGCGTGCCGAGCGTGATCTTGCGCACCTGCACGAAGCTCTTCACCTCGCCGAGGCTGCGCAGCTCCGCGGCGACGCGCGCGAGCCCGGAGTCGGTGATCTTCGAGCTCATGTCGGCGGTGTACGCCGAACGGTCGATCTTGCCGGCGCGGTTGGCCTCGAACGCCGCGCGCGCACGCGCTGCGATCTCCGGCGACGGGACCGACGCGGCGGGTCCGGACGCGGGCGGCGAGGGCTCAGCCGACGGCGCCGGCGCCGGCGGTTCCGCCTCGGCGCGCGCGAACACGCGCGAGCCGAGGCCGAGGGGGAGCCGCTGCGCGGCGTTCTGTGCCGCGGGCGTGACGCGCGCCTGCGGCGCGGCACCGAGCGTGGGGACGGCGAGCCCCGCCAGGAGCACGCCGGCGAGGAGGCGCCGCACGATCATGGCCGGGCCCCTTCCACCTCCAAAGAAAGGAGCCCCCCGTTTTCACGGAGGGCTCATGTTTTTGCGTTACCGGTGGCCTACGGATGCGTCATGTTGGCCGGGACGACGAACTTGTCGAAGTCCTCAGCGGAGATGTAGCCCAGCGCGAGCGCCGCTTCCTTGAGGGTGCTGCCCTCGTGGTGCGCCTTCTTGGCGATCTCCGCCGACTTGTCGTAGCCGATCTTCGGCGTCAGCGCGGTGACCGTCATCAGCGACTCGCCCAGGTACTTCGCGATGACCGGCTCGTTGGCTTGGAGACCCTCGACCGCGTGCTCGCGGAACATCGTGCACGCGTCCTGCAGCAGCCGGCACGAGCCCAAAAAGTTCCAGATCATTATCGGGTTGAACACGTTGAGCTCGAAGTTGCCCTGCGAGCCGCCGAAGCCGATCGCGACGTCGTTGCCGAACACTTGCACGCACACCATCGTCATCGCTTCGGACTGCGTCGGGTTGACTTTGCCGGGCATGATGGACGACCCGGGCTCGTTCTCGGGCAGGATCAATTCGCCGATGCCGGCGCGCGGTCCGGACGCGAGCCAGCGCACGTCGTTGGCGATCTTCATCAGCGACGCCGCGAGCGTCTTGAGCGAACCGGATGCGGCGACGACCTCGTCGTGCGACGCCAGCGCGGCGAACTTGTTGGGATGCGAACGAAACGGCAGCCCCGTCAGTTCGGCGATCTTCTTCGCCGCGCGCTCCGCAAACTCGGGATGCGCGTTGAGCCCCGTGCCGACGGCCGTGCCGCCGATCGCGAGATCGTAGAGGTCGTCGAGCGACTGGCGGCAGCGCTTGAGGTCGCGGTCGAGCTGGCTGACGTACCCGGAGAACTCCTGGCCCAGCGTGAGCGGCGTCGCATCCTGCAGATGCGTGCGCCCCACCTTCACGATGTCCGCCCACTGCTTGGCCTTCGCATCGAGCGCGTCGCGGAGCTGCTCGACCGCGGGCAGCATCTTCACCATGGCTTCCGCCGCGGCCATGTGCATCGCGGTCGGGAACGTGTCGTTGGACGACTGCGACATGTTGACGTGATCGTTGGGGTGGACGGGCTTCTTCGAGCCCATCTCGCCGCCCGCGAGCTCGATCGCGCGGTTCGAGATCACCTCGTTGACGTTCATGTTCGTCTGCGTGCCGGAGCCCGTCTGCCACACGCGCAGCGGAAAGTGCTCGAACAGCTTGCCGGCGATCACCTCGTCGGCCGCCTGGGTGATCAGCTTCGTCTTTTCCTCGTCCAGCTTGCCGAGATCGTGGTTGACGAGCGCGGCGGCCTTCTTGAGCTGCGCCATCGCGCGGATGATCTCGCGCGGCATGACGTCGCGCGGCGTGGAGTCGTCGCCGATGTCGAAGTGGATGAGCGAGCGCGCCGACTGGGCGCCGTAATATTTGTCGCCGGGGACCTCGATCTTCCCCATGGAGTCGGTCTCGACGCGTGGGCGTCCGACCGAGCCGTTCGTCTGCGTGGTGGCCATAGAAGCTCACACTTCGGCGACTTGACCCCGGGGCACTCCGCGAGAAACGTCGCACGGCCGAAGTGGACGGCAGTCGCCTGGCAGAATTGGCCTAGGCCGGAGGCCTGTCCCGACTGTATACTTTAAGAGTCGTCCTCCACCCCAGGAGCGTCATCATGCGTCTTTTGCGCCAAGCCGCCGCCGCCATCATCACCGCACTGCTCGCGGTCCAAGCCGCGCCCGTGCTTGCGACGGAGACGACCGTCGTCATGCCGGGGGCCATGAACCAGACCGATCCCGCGGTGCTCGACGCCGCGCGCGCCAAAGTCGCCGCGGGCGACACGAAGGGCGCGATCGCCGGGCTGGCCCCGTACGTCGCGGACCACCCGCAGGACGGCGCCGCGGGCAGGCTGCTGGGCGACCTGTACTTCCGCGTCCCCGACTTCGCCAAGGCGGAGAAGGTGTGGAAGGCCATCCTCGCCATCGCGCCCGACGACCGCGAGACGCATAGCCGGTTGGGCTCGCTCTACGCGGCTCAGGACAAGATCACCGAGGCGATGCGCGAGTTCCAGCTGAGCCTGCCCAGCCGCGGCGGCTACGTGGGGCTCGTGATGCTCCACAAGCGCTCCGGCGATCTGGCCCAGTACATGACGACGCTCCAGTGGGAAACCGAGCAGCACCCGTTCGACGTGGGCAAATGGTCCGAGTTGGGCAACGCGCAGCGCGCGCTGCACCGCTACCAGGCCGCGTACGACGCGTTCAACCACGTCGTCACGATCCGCCCGTCCTCGTGCGGCGCGCGCGTCGACGTCGCCAACGCGCTGGTCGACCTGGGCCGCATCGACCCGGCGATCGGGCACCTCAAAGCGTGCCTCGCCGTCGACAACAACTACTATCCGGCCGTGGTGAACTTGGGCGAAGCGTACTTGGAGAAGAACGACGCCGCGACGGCGCGCCCGCATCTCGAGCGCGCGCTGGCGATCCACCCCGAGGCCCCCGAAGCGCTGGTCGACATCGGCTACATCCACGACGCCCAGGGCGACTGGAAGACGGCGATCGGCTACTACAACCGAGCGATCCGCTCCGATCCGCTCAAGCCCGAAGCCTACATCGACCTCGGCTTCGACTACAGCGAGCACCGGCTGTTCCCGCTGGCGGAGGCCGCCTACATCAAGGGGCTCAGCGTGTCGCAGGACGACGGACGGCTCCACTTCCTGCTGGCCGTGACCTACAACCTCCAGGGCAAGATCGCACTGGCGCGGGAGCAGTACCGCCACGCGATCGCGTCCGAAGAGCCGATCGTCGTCCGGGCCGCCCAGGCCGAGCTCGCCCTGTTGCCGGCCCAGTAGCGGAGTGAGCGGCAGCTCAACGGAGTCAGCCGCAGCTGACAAAGTCAGCCGAAGGCTGACGATGTAAAGGCCGCTTAACCCTCGCGCTTCGGCGCGGCAACCGAGCCCTCAAATGTAAACGGCGCGTAACAGCGCCGTTTTCTTTGTGTTGCAGGCAAGGTTGCGCTCCCTAGTAGGTCGCCGCCTTCCGATACCATCTGCATCGGCCGCTTCGCGTCTTGTTCGTAGCGGCGTTCCGCACGTTACCAGGAGTTAACACTTGAATGCGTAGCATCGCGGCGTCGTCGCTCGTCGCTCTGGCGCTGATCCTTCCGGGGATCGCATCGGCCAAACCGAGCGTCACGCTCAAGCTCACCGGGTCGCTCGTGACCAAGGCCGCCGACGGCCGGACCACGATGACCCCGATCGAGCGTATCCAGCCCAAGGCGGGCGACGAGATCGAGTACGACATCGTCGCGTCGAACGCAGGCAGCACGCCTGCGGTCCGCCTCGTCCCCGTCGGCAAGATCCCCGCAGGCACCGCCTACGTGGACGGCTCGGCGAAGGCTGCGCGCGCGCATGCCGAGTTCTCGCTCGACGGCGGCAAGACGTGGTCGGCCTCGCCGACCGTGACGGTCAAGGGCCCGAGCGGCGCTCCCGTCGTGAAGAAGGCGGATCCGGCGCTGTATACGGCGGTGCGCTTCGTCACCGACGGCGCCGTGGCGCCGCGCGCGAGCCTCGCTTACACGTACGAGGTCCGCGTCAAGTGATGCGCACCTTCTCGTTCGCTTCGCTGCTGCGCGCGTGCGCGGCGGTCGTCGCCCCGGCCGTCATCGGCTTCGCCGTCGCGAGCACTGCGCCGGCGTCAGCCGCGCAGACGGCCGCCGGGACGCCGATCACCAACACGGCCACGGCAACCTACCAAGACCCGGGCGGCACGACCTACAACTCGCAGTCGAACACCGTCACGACGACCGTGCAGAACGCGCCGTCGATGACGATCACGCCGCCGTCCGGAACACCGGGCACGAACACGGTCAGCCCTGGCGGTACGATCACCGACACCTACACGCTGACCAACACGTCGAACAGCGCGGGCTTCTTCCAGCTCACCGGCGTGCAGAGCACCGACGACGGCGTCACCGCCGGCCAGGGCACGTTCACGACGTACGTCGTCAACGCCGGCGCCGGCAACCAGAGCTTCGCCACCATCGCCGCGGTCAACAACTACCTGTCGACCGGCAGCGGCGGCGGCGCGTTCATGACCGCGGTCAACGGCACGATCACGATCGGCGTGACGTACTCGGCGAACGTCGGCGCCAGCGGCACGATCACGACCAAGCTGACGCCCACCGTCACGCTGCCGGGCCCCGCGGGCACGCCGCCGGGTCCCGCCGGCACGTCGCCGGCCACGTCGGCGTCGGTCGTCGGCCAGTACAACGACACCGTCACGGTCGACGCGCGCGTCGACGTGCAGAAGGTCGCCGCGGTCGGCGGCTCCGTCGCGGCTCCCACGGTGACGTACACGGTGCGCTTCGCGAACGGCGGCGCGCGCAACATGGCGCCGGTGTTCAAGAACGCGCTGCCGGGCGGCAACGCGGCAGCGTACAGCGGCTGCGCCAACAGCACCGCGTGCGGCGTCGCCTTCACCGACAAGCTGCCGTCCTACAACGCCACGCAGCTCACGCTGACGGCGGCGGTGCCGACGATCAGCGGTGCGACCGGCACGATCATCTACTCCACCGACGGCACGACGTGGACGACCACGCAAGCCGGCGCCGTGTACATCGGCGTCTTCCTGCCGGCGACGTCGATCACGGGCGCGGGCCTGACGACGTTCCAGCCCAACAACAACGCGACGTCGCAGAACAACGTCCCCGTCGGGAACACCTCGCTCACGCTGTCGTTCGTCATGAACGGCTCGACGGCCGTCGGCGCGGCGAACCCCACCGCGATCACCAACGTCGCGAACTCCACGTTCGGCGACCAGTCGGGCTTCATCGAAGGGCCCGGCATCGGCGTGCAAACCGTGACGAACAGCGCCGCGGCGACGACGGCGCAGACGGCGCCCATCATCGCCAACGCGAACGGCGCGCTCGCCGGTGCGGGCTCCATCACCTCGGCGGCGTCGCCGCTGAACACGGTGCTGTTCAACGGGCCCAACGGGTTCCCGCAAGCCGTCGGACCGACGAACAACAACGACGACTACACGGCGCTCAGCTACACCAACGGCGGCGCGAGCGTCTCCGCGGTGACGGGCAACACCGTCACGGTGGCGGCCGCCGCCGCAGCGGTGACGTTCACCAACTCGCTGCAGAACACGGGCAACAAGGACGACACCTACAACCTGACCGCCGCGACGGGCGGCAGCTTGTCGGCGTTGCCGGCCGGCTGGACGGTGACGTTCCAAAGCACCGGTCAGGCCGCGAGCGGCAGCTGCGGCGCGGTCGCGGCGAACACGGTGATCACGTCGGTCTGCGTGCCGTCGGGCGCGACGCAGACGTACAAGACCATCTACACGCCGCCCGCCGGAGCGACGACGTTCAACGCGTACACCGGCTACGGCGACGCGGTCACGGCGACGTCGGTCAACGACAACACGAAGAGCAACGTCACGATCGACGAGATCGTCGTCGGCGGCTTCGTGAAGCTGACGAAGACGTGGTCGGTGGCGCTCGGCCAGCCGTGCGCGACGGCGTCGGTGTTCACGGCCAGCTCGGCGTCGGTCAATCCGGGCGACTGCATCCAGTACACGATCACGTACCTCAACGTGATGCCGAGCGGCGGAACGAACGACCTCACGGTCAACGCGTCGTCGTTCGTGATCACGGAGGACGGTGCTGCCGCGGGCGGCACGCAGGTCGCGTACGCCAATAGCTGGGCGACGAACAGCAACGGGCTGTTCGCGATCCCGGTCGACTCCAACGGCGGCGCGCTGGGCGGTTACAACCCCGGCCCGGGTGCGGTCGGATCCTCGCGGTTCACCGACACGATCGGTGCGCTCGCCGCGGGTGCGACCGGGAATTGCACGTTCAAGGTCCAGGTCAAGTAACAGCTCGATGCCGGGAGTCTTCGTGCGCCTCGTGCGCTCGATGGGCCTCGCCGTTCTCCTCGTCGCTTCGGCGACGGGGACCGGCGAGGCATCTCCCGCCGCGGGTGCCGTCATCTCGAACACGGTGACGGCGCAGTACGCCGACCCGCAAGGCCTCACGTACGGCGCGCAGTCCAACACCGTCACCGTCTCGGTCGCGTCCGTCTCGGCGATCGTCGTCTCCCCCAAGGAAACGGCGGTCGATCCGAACGCCGACAGCTTTCCGGTCGGAACGCCCGTCACGCGGACGTTCACGATCACCAACTCCGGCAACGTCCCCGACGCGTACGTGCTCGCGTCGGTGACGGCGAGCGCCGGCAGCATCACCTCCATCGCGTTCCTCACGGCGAGCGGCGTGATCCCGGCGACGATCGGGAGCACCGTCTCGCCGGCGCTGCAGCCGGGTGAGACCATCAAAGTTCAAGTCGTCGTCGCGACGGCCGGCGTGGCCGTCGGCGCACCGTTCTCCGTCGCGCTCGTCGCGCGCTCGACGAACGCGACCACCGCCAACGGCGTCGTCACCGACAACGGCCGCGCGTGGGCCGTGGCGCAGCCGGGCGCGTCGATCGGCGGTCCCAACGGGCCGAACACGATCGTCGCAAAGCTCGTCAACCACGTGCGCGCGCATCCCGCGCATCCGGGCGAGACGGTGACGTACTCGATCGCGTTCCGCAACTACGGCGGCTCGCCCGCGACCAACGTCGTCGTCGTCGACGACGTCCCGGCCGGGATCCACGCGCTGCCGCAGACCGTCGCGCTCAACGGCGTCAGCGCCGTCGCCGCGACGACGGTCGCGGGGCAGCGCCTGACGGTGAAGATCGGCACGATGGCGGTCAACGAGTCCGACGTGCTCACGTTCGATGCGCTCGTCGACAACTCGCTGAGCGCCGGCTCTTCGTTCGTCAACGTCGCCACGGTCAGCGCCGACGGGATCGCCGCGACCTCCACCGCGCCCGCGGCAGTATTCATCGGCGTCGGCAACATCGTGTACGACGGGTACGCCGGCGGCGGCTCGCCGATCGGCGCCGCGACGCTCACGCTGCGCGACGTGGACACGCACGCGATCGTGCAATTGCCGAAGACCGCGGGCCAAGCGTTCGGGCGCGCGCCGCAGGACGCGCTCACCGATCCCGCCGGCCTTCCGCCCAACACCGCCAACGCGAACCCGTTCACGACGGGCGCCGACGGCGCGTACAGCTTCGTCTTCACGCAGCAGCAGCTCGGGACGCCGGGCGTCCCCGCGCGCTACGAGCTCGACATCACCGCGCCGGGTTATCGCGACCGGCGCGTCGCCATCACCGTCACGCCGGACGCGACCGGCATGCTCTACGGCGCGACGCTGAGCGCGCTCGACGATCAGCAGCTCGCGCGCGCGGGCGGCTTCGAGCTCGTCACCACCAACGTCTCTCTCTCCGAGGTTTTCGGCTTGCTCGGGAATCAACCGATGTTCACGTCCCATCCCCTGACGGTGTCGAAGACCGTCGACCGCGACGTCGCCTCCGGCGGCGACCGCCTCGTCTACACCGTGCTGGCCGGCAGCCAGGGCGCGCAGTTCGGCGCGACGCGCGTCATTGACACGCTGCCCGCGGGCGTCGTGTACGCGCCGGGCACCGCGCGCGTCGACGGCGTTCCCGTCGAGCCGCAGCGCGACGGGCGCATCCTCACCTGGACGTTCCCGTCGCTGGTCGCGCAGCACACGATCACCTACGCGTGCGTGGTGATGCCGTTCACCGCCGACGGCTCGACGCTCGTCAACGTCGTCGACGTCGATACGCTCTCGAACGGCGGCCTGCGCGTGCACGGCTCCGCAACCGCGGACACGCGCGTCGTCGCGGGCGCACTCGGCAACCGCATCGTCGTCACCGGGCGCGTGTTCGTCGATGCGGCGCGCACCGGCCGCTTCCGCGACGGCGACAAAGGCGTGCCCGGCGTGCGCGTGTTCCTCGAAGACGGCGAGTCGGTCACGACCGACCGCTACGGCCGCTTCACGTTCCCGTCGGTGCATCCCGGCCAGCACGTGCTGCGCGTCGACACGACGACGCTGCCGTCGGGCGTGCGCGCGTACGACGACCGCCGCTACGACAGTCCGCGCAGCTTGCAGCGCCTGCTGCACGGCATCTACGACGCGGGCCTGATGCACGACGTGAACTTCGCGCTGGAACCCGCCGCATGAACGTGCGCCGGCGAATCCACCGCAGCGGCGTCGCGCTGGCCGTCATGGGGCTCATCCTCTCGACGGTCGACGTGAACCCCGCGGGCGAGATTCCCAGCGCGTACGCCGGCGAGCCGGCGGCGTCTCCGGCGGCTGCCTCATCGCAGCCGTCCGCTTCGGCGCAACCCGCGGCTTCGCCGCAGGCAGTCGCGGCGGACACGGTCACCACGGCGTCCGGCGCGGCAGCCGCGCCGTCCGGCGTCGCGCAACCCGAAAGCGCCGCCGTCATCATGCCGGCGAAGGGCCCGGAAGGCGGCGACCTCACGCACTTGTCGTTCACCGCGACCGGTGAGCTGAGCGCGGCGCTGGTGAGCCCCGCCGACGACGGCGTGACGTCGGGCACCACGACGAGCGTCGAGGTGAAGACGGGGCTCGGCGCGGGCGTCGAGCTCAAGGTCGGCGATACCGTCGTGCCGTTCTCGCGCATCGGCAAGCGCACCGTCGATTCGAAGACGGGCGACACGCACTTCACGTACTACGGCGTCACGCTGCAGCCAGGCCCCAACACCATAGCGCTCACGCCGCTCGGTGCGAACGCAGCGCGCGGCACGACGACGATCCACCGCGTGTTCGGTGCGGGCCGCCCGACGGGCTTCAGCGTATCGGGCGTCGGCCCGTTCCGCGCCGACGGCGCGAGCGCCGACCAAGTGCGCGTCGAAGGCCGCGACGCGTGGGGACACCACGCGGCGTCGGGCACCGTCGTGCAGGTCGTGCTCGTGCAGGGCGACGCGCGGCTCGAACGCATCGCCTCCGTGCCGCTCGTCGCGCCGGGCGGCGGCACCGCGAGCCCGGTCCCGCTCGCGACGTCGTCGCCCGGCGCCGTCGGCAACACCGTCAGCCGGCAGACCATCGACGTCACGCTCGACGCCGACGGCGTCGGGCTCGTGCGCTTGATCCCCGGCCTGACGCCGGGCGCGGTCGTGCTGCGCGCGGACTGCGCCGACGCGTCGCGCGAAGCGCGGTTCTTCCTCGCGCCGAACTTGCGCAAGCCGTTCGTGAACGGGCTCGTCAGCGCCGGCGCCGGTTCCGTGCCCGGCATCCCGGGCGGCAGCGACGGCGATCCCAACGGCGCCAACTCGCGCCGCGGCCGCGTCGCGGTGTTCGGCACCGGCGCGCTTGGCAAGTCGCTCGCGACGTTCGCGTATGATACCGCGGACACGCTGCAGCGCACGCCGCAGTACGGCGGCGCGCTCGGCACGTACAACGGCGATCCGAACGACCGCGCGTACTCGACCACCGGCGACGCGAGCACGCGCCGCGACGACGCGCTCTCGCGCGATCACCTGTTCGCGCGGCTCGACAGCGGCCGCGCGTCCGCGCAGTGGGGCGAGTTCCGCGCCCGCACCGGCGGCGACGCCAACGCGCTCGGCGGTTTCGACCAGCTCGTGGCGGGCGCGAAGCTCGAGCTCGGCGGCGACACGCGCCGCGCGACCGTGTTCGCCGCGCGCAACGACGTGGGCTACGACCGCCGCGTGTTCCCGCCGAGCGGCCTCGCCAACGGCATCACGCTGCGCCCTGACATCGTCGTCGGCTCCGAGGTCGTGCTGCTCGCGACGGTCGACGCGCGCAGCGGCGCGGTCATCGCGCAGACGGCGCTGACGCGCGGCATCGACTACTCGATCGAGTACGCCACGGGCCAGCTGCACTTCATCGAGGTGCCGCTGCCGTTCGACGAGGCGTTCAACCCGCGCCAGATCGTGCTGACGTACCAGTTCGACGCGCCCGGCAATTCGGCGCGCACCGTCGGCGGGCGCGCCGAGACGTCGTTCGGCCGCAACCGCGCGATCAAGCTGGGCGTCGGCTACGTCAACGACACCAGCGGCGCGGGCAACGTGTCGCTCGCGACGCAAGACCTCAGCGGGATCATCCGCGGCGGCAACTGGCAGATCGTGCACGCGACCAGCCGCGGCTCGCTGCTCGCGATCTCGCCCGACGCGCCGCTCACCGGCGCGGGCGGCAGCGCGCTGCACGCGCAGCTCACGCGCGCCGTCGGCGCCGACCGCCTGTCGCTGCTGTTCGACCGCACCGACGCGGGCTACAACGATCCGTTCGGCGGGCTGTCGACCCCGGGGCTGCTCAACGAGCACCTCAACTACGCGCACAAGTACGACGGCGGCCGCGGCGAGCTCGCGCTCGAGCTCGGGCACCAGGCGAACTCCGGGCTCGGCATCGTCACGAACACGCAGACGACGGCGGCGCTGCGCACGCGCCGCGCGATCACCAAGCGCTTCACCATGACGGCGGCGCTCGAGCGCCGCATCGCGACGAGCGCCGCGACGGGACCGCTGCTCGCCACCGGTCCGATCAACCCGCTCGCGCCGTTCAACCCGGTCGGCATCCTGCCGGCGCCGGGCGCGTCGCCGTCGCCGTACTCGCCGTACACGACGAATCCGAACCAGTCGTCGACGCAGGCGTCGCTCGGCGTGGACTGGCGCGCGACAAGCGCGCTCGACGTCAGCGTGAACCGCGTGCAGACGCTGGGCGGATCGAACGACGTGCAGCCCACGCAAACCGACGCGCAGGTCACGTACGATCTCGGCAAGGGCGGCCGCGCGTTCTTGCGCGAGCGCTGGAGCGCGACGCCGGTGCAGAGCTTCGCCGCCGCGACGCAGGCGCTCACCACGCCGACGGGCGGCACGCACGCGACCGAGCTAGGCTTCGCACGGCGCATCGGCAACGCGACGGTCGACACGTCGTACCTGATCGATCACGGCGCGAACGGCAGCGACGTGTTCGCGACGATGGGCGTGCGCGAGCGCATCTCGCTGGGCCGCACCAAAGGCGACGCGTTCTACCAGCACGCGACCGCGGCCGGCACGACGACCGGCGGCGGCTTCGACCTCTACGGCGTGTCGCTCGGCTACGCCGATCCCGCCAACAAGTTCCGCGCGAGCGGCTCGACGCAGCTGCGTACCGGCTCCGGCAACGGCGTGTCGATCTCGCTCGCGGCGATCGGTTCGCTCGGTCAGGACTTCTCGCTGTTCGCGAGCGTCAACGACGCGCGCGCGCCGGGCAGCAATCAGTCCGACGAGCGCGTCGGGCTGGCGTGGCGGCCGTCGCGCAACGACAACGGCGTGACGCTGCTGGAGTACGACCGCCGCGACGGCACCAGCGCATTGACGAACACGCAGAGCGGCGTCGTGTCGCTGGAGCAGGTCCTTCGCGTGCGCACGCGTACGGAGCTCGTCGGACGTTATGCGTACAAGCTCGACGGCGATTCGTATTACGCCGCCCACAGCTCGCTGCTCGGCCTGCGGCTCGATCAAAAGATCGGGGCGCGCTTCGACCTCGGCGCCGAGGCGCGCCAGTCCTCGATCCGCGGGATCGACGGCACCAACGCCACCGCGTTCGCCGTCGAGGCGGGCGTGCGGCTCGGCGACAACACGCGCGTCGGCGCGGGCTTCAACCTGCACGGCACCGCGGATCCGTCGCTCGCGACGGGCCCGACGAAGCGCGGCTTCTACATGACGGTGACGAGCGTCGTCGACCGCCTGTTCGGGTGGGGCAAACGGTGATCCGACGGCTCGGCGCGACGCTGGTCGCGCTGGCCATGACCGCAACCCTCGTGGTTGCCGTTCGAGCGCCCGCGCGCGCGGCGGCGCTGTGCGCCACGCCCGGGCGCGACGGAAGCCCCGGCGCGTTGACCGGCATCGTCAACACGTACTGGCCCGCGACGGCGAACGCGGCGGCCGGCGCGACGTCGATCACCGTCGGCGCGCACGCGACGGGCGACGCGAGCACCGCGATCGCGTCGGGCGATCTGCTGCTGGTCGTGCAGATGCAAGGCGCGACGATCAACACCACCAACACCAGCAGCTACGGCGACGGCAGCGGCAGCGGCACCGGTGCGATCTCGACGACGGCCGGCACGTTCGAGTACGTCGTCGCGGCGGGCGCGCTCGCGGTGGGCGGCGGCTCGGTCACGATCACGGGCACCAACGGCGGCGGTCTCATCCACGCGTACACGACCGGCGGCAACGCGCACTTTCAAGTGATCCGCGTGCCGCAGTACACCGCGCCGACGGTCGGGGGCGCGCTCGCGCCACTGGCGTGGAACGGAACCGCGGGCGGCGTGCTCGCGATCGACGTCGCGAACATCCTCAACGGCAACGGCGCCACCGTGTCCGCGAACGCGAAGGGGTTCCGCGGCGGCCAAGGCCGCGCGCTGGCCGGCGACGCGACGACCGCGAACGGCGACTGGGTCAACCTCGACACGAAGAACGCGCACGGCATCAAGGGCGAAGGCACCGCCGGCACGCCGGGCCTCGTGTACGCGAACGGCACGGGCTCGACGGTGGCAAACACCTATCCGTCGCTCGGCGACACCGGGCGCGGCGCGGGCGGCAACGCGGGCGGCGGCGGCGCGGACGCCAACGTGGCGGCGAACGATCAGAACACCGGCGGCGGCGGCGGCGGCAACGGCGGCGCCGGCGGCGTCGGCGGCAAGTCCTGGAGCTCCAACATCGCGTACGGCGGGACGGGCGGCAGCTTCGCGCCGTCCGCCACGCAAATCGTGCTCGGCGGCGGCGGCGGCGCGGGCGCGCGCAACAACGGCAGCGGCTTCGATTCCTCGGGCGGCACCGGCGGCGGGATGGTGATGATCCGCGTCGCGGGCGTGACCGGCGGCGTGACGATCACCGCGAACGGCAGCATGGGCGTCGACCCGCAGAACGACGGCGGCGGCGGCGGCGGCGCGGGCGGCTCCGTGATGATGACGGGGCTCGCATCGTTGGCCGGCGTGACGGTGACCGCGAACGGCGCGAACGGCACCGACGCGGACGTCCTCAACGCGGGCAACGCCGCGCACGGTCCGGGCGGTGGCGGCGGCGGCGGCGTCGCCGTCAGCAGCGGCGGCATCGCCGCGACGCTCACGGGCGGCGCGGCCGGCGTCACCGACGGCAGCCCGACGCCCGACGCGCACTACGGTGCCGCGGCCGGCGCGAGCGGGCAGAACCTCGCGATCACGTACGCCGGCGTGCCGGGCGCGTCGTCGGGCGCGGAATGCGCGTCGTCGCCGGTCAACGGGATCCTCATCGGGCCGGTCGGCGTGCCCAACGCAACGGGCAGCTATGACGGCAGCGTCGCGACGACGAACAACGACGACTTCGTCGAGAAGTCGTTCACGCCCGCGGGCTTCAACGCGGTCAACAGCTCCACGACGCCCGGCAGCCCCAACGGCAACACGTACCCGTCGGCGGTGACGGGGATCGCGGTGCGCCACCAAGTGCACAACTACGGCGGCGCGTCGAACTTCATCTTCTACGCGCAGGCGCCGACGAGCGGCGGCAGCTGGACGATGACCGTCAACGCCGATAGCGCCGGTGCGCTGGGCGCGGTGATCACCGGGACGGCGAGCGGCAACGTCTATCAAACCACGGCGACCGTCGCGATCGCGGCGAACGCGGACTACTTCGTGTGGACGGTGTACAGCGCGCCGACCGGGTTGCAGGCGTTCAACCGCTTCGACGCGGCGGTCGCGGTCATCGACACCGGGAACGTGGGGAACAACAACACGGTGCACGACGAGCTGTACACCGGTTTCATCGCGCAGACGAAGTCATACGCGATCACGAGCACCGGCTGCAGCGGCGGCGTGCCCGCCGGCACGTGGTGCCCCGGCGGAATTCTCAAGTACACGATCGACGTGCGCAACATCGCGGTCGCGGCGAACGGCACGACGCCCGCATCCGCGACGCTGAGCGCGAACAGCCTCACGCTCACCGACGACGGCTCCAACCCGAACTCGTGGGCGAAAGACGGCGGCTATTTGAACACGCCGGGATACTCGTCCACCGGCACGGCGCCGACGACCGTGACGTACTACTACAACCTCACGAACAACACGGCGTTCCCCGCGAACTACAACACCACGAACAAGGTGTTCAAAGTGACGTCCACGTGGGCGGCGCTCGCGGCGGGAGCGAACTCACAGTTCATGTTCAGCGCGGTGCAGTTCTAGCGCTCACGCGCAGCCGTTCGCTCTACCGGCGCAGCGCGACGACTTCGATCTCCACCGCCGATCCGCGCGGCAGCGCCGCGACCGCGACGGTCGAGCGCGCGGGCACGGGCCCGCCTTCGAACGACTCGCCGTAGACGGCGTTGACCGCGGCGAAATCCGCCATGTCGGTGAGAAAGATCGTCGTCTTCACGACGTCGGCGAACGCGAGCCCCGCGGCGGCAAGCACCGCGGCGACGTTCGCCATCGCCTGGCGCGTCTGCGCCGCCGCGTCGCCGTCGACGAGTTGGCCCGTCGCGGGATCCAGCGCGATCTGGCCCGATGCGAACAGGTACGGCCCGGCGGCGATCGCCTGCGCGTAGGGGCCGATCGCCGCAGGCGCCGCGGTGGTGTGGATCGTCTCGCGGTCGTTCATCGACGCGTGGTTTTCGGGACCGGGAACGGGGGCCCCGCCCAGGGCGTCCATCGGACATGGCACCCGAGCGACGCGCCGATCCGCCGGAGGGTAGCCCGAACGACGTCGCGGCGCTGCGGCGGCTCGCCGGCCGCGCGGTCCGCGTGCGCCTCGCCGACGGTTCGGCCTGGACCGGGATGCTGCGAACGGATCTGCTGACCGACCGCAGCGTGAGCGTCTTCTTGCTCGGAAGCGACGGCGAGGAGGGCGTGACGCTCTACATCCACCAAATCGCGGAGATCGTGCCCGTACCGATCTCCGCCGAATGAGCAGCGACCCGCCGACGAGCGACGCCGAGTTTCGCGCCGCGTTCGAGCGCGTCGCGGCATGGATCGACGACTACTACCGCGAGACCCGGCGATATCCGGTGCTCTCGCGGTCGCGGCCCGGCGACCTGATCGCCGCGCTGCCGAACGAAGCACCGGTCGACGGCGAGCCGTTCGAACGCATCTTCGCCGACTTCGAGCGCTACGTCGTTCCGGGGATCACGCACTGGAACCACCCGCGCTTCTTCGCGTACTTCGCGATCAGCGCGGCGCGCGTGACGGTGCTCGCCGAAGCGCTCGCCGCCGCGCTCGACGTCAACGCGATGCTGTGGCGCACGTCGCCCGCCGCGACGGAGCTCGAAGACGTCACGCTGGGCTGGCTGCGCAGCATGCTCGGCCTTCCCGATGCGTTCCACGGGATCGTGTACGACACGGCGTCGATCGGCGGCTTCACCGCGCTCGCCGCCGCGCGCGAGCGGCTCGGCCTCGACATCCGCGCGCGCGGGATGGCGGGCCGCGACGATCTGCCCGCGCTGCGCGTGTACGTCACGGAGCACACGCACTCGCACGTCGAGAAGGGCGCGATCGCGCTGGGCGTCGGCAGCGACAACGTCGTGAAGATCCCGGTCGACGACGCGTTCGCGATGCGGCCCGACGCGCTCGCGAGCGCCATCGACGCCGACGTCGCGCGCGGCATGCGCCCGATGTGCGCGGTCGCGACGGTCGGCACCACGTCGACCACGTCGACCGATCCCGTCGCCGCGATCCGCGCGATCACGCGCGAGCGCAACGTCTGGCTGCACGTCGACGCGGCGTACGGCGGGCCCGGCGGCGATCCTGCCGGAGTTCCGCTGGCTGCTCGATCCCGCGCACGACGCCGACTCGATCGTGGTCAACCCGCACAAGTGGCTGTTCGTCCCGGTCGATCTGTCGGTACTGTACGTGCGCGATCCCGAGCTGCTGCGCCGTACCTTCAGCTTGGTCGCGGACTACCTCGTCACGCCCGAAACGGACGTCCACAACTACATGGATTACGGCCTGCAGCTCGGCCGCCGCTTTCGCGCGCTCAAGCTGTGGTTCGCGCTGCGCACGTTCGGCGTGAGCGGCCTGCAAGAGCGCTTGCGCGCGCACATCGCGCTCGCGCAGGAGCTCGCAACGTGGATTGAAGCGGAACCGGGCTGGGCGGTCATGGCGCCGCACCCGCTGTCCGTCGTGTGCTTCCGCTACGCACCGGATCCGTCGGTGGACGCCGCGGCGCTGGACGCGCTGAACCTCGCGATCATGGAAGCGGTCAACGCGACGGGCGAGGTGTTCCTGTCCTCGACGCGCCTGCACGGCCGCATCGTCCTGCGCATCGCGATCGGCAACGAGCGCACGACCCGCGCCGACGTGCGCTTGGCATGGGACCTCCTCCGAGCCGAAGCCGAGCGCTCCGCGCCATGAAGTGTCATACACCTGGCACTCGTGACCGCTAATGTCGTCGTCGTCATCGTTCTCCACACGGTTCGTGCGTCTCCACAGCCGGCGAACGCCGGAATGGGGACAACTCAGGGGACGAGATTGTGTAGAGTCCGGCGGGCAGATGATCTCGGGCCGCCGTAGGTCGTGCTCCGGAGGCAACGGCGTGTTCACCATTCTCACCGACTATGACCTGTATCTGGTCGACGAAGCGCAAATCGCCCGGCTCAACGCCGCCAAGCGCGCGCGGGCCGCGAGCGTCATCCTGGACGTCGTTTGCCGTTGCTCGACTCACCGAGGATCTGCGGAGCGGATGGAGCTGACGCTTAGCGATGTCGTCGGCGTGGTGGGGCACACGAAGGCGCAATCGTCGAACGTCGTTCCTTTCCAGGCCATCGTCCGCTCGGCTTAAGTACCGCTCGCGCGACGGCGGAAACTCGCTTCGAGGCGCAGGTGCATGTGCGCCAGTTTCACCGCGTCCACGAACATGCGGACCTCTTCGGCTTCTTCGTGGTACTCTAGGCCTGCCGCGCGAAGAAAGAGGCCGAACACCGTCACGAGATAGGCGACGTCCTCCAGCGCTCGGGCACGCCGCTGATTGCATTCCGCGCATGACGGCACGAGCCAAACGACTCGCATCCGGCGGCTCTGCGCATCGGTCAGGGTGTGCGCGAGCCGGTCGTGTATCGCCAAACCGATGATGTGATCGTCATGCTCGTGCCGCGGAATCTCGTGTGTCCAAGTGAGCGCAAAGTCTTCACCCGTTGAATCGCTGAACGATTCGAGGGAAAGCTGGCGTGCCGGTGCGTCGGTGTAGAACCGGTCCGGTACCGGCGTAAACTTCGGCACGACGCCGATCGATCGTAGGAGATGATGTACGCACTCGCCGGCGGTGACGCGAGCGACGAGCGCGCGCGTGGACTCCGTAGGCCGGTGCGGCTCCGGCGCCCTTTCGCGCTCGCGATGTGCCGGCCGAACGCCGTGCCGTATGTGACGTGATCGAGGTTGCCGCGTTCGAGCGTGCAGGCGGAACAGCGCGCGACGATTTGGGCGCTGATCTCCCACGCGACGATGCGTTTCGAGCGGAAGCAGTGCCTGCACGGCGTATCCGTGTCGAGCCAACGGTAGCCCTCGCGGTCGGCGCTGCAATGTCTGCAACGCACCGTTTCCGCAGCTGAATCGACGAGCACGATGTCGTCGAGGCCGCAGACCTTGCAAACGTTCGGCGAATGGAGACGCCACGGACCCGCTACCCGCATGCAATCCGATTCGACCAGTTTTGGCTGGCCTCCGCTTAGGCTGCCGCGCGCGCTGCCAGTTCGTTGCGCAGGCCGCGCAGGCCCTGGCGCATCGTCCAGTTGTGATTTGCTGCGAAGAGCGGGCGCAGCAGCCACGAGAACCGGCGGATGAACGCGTGGTTCGCGCTGACGGTCCACTCGTAGGTGACCGCCGTGTCGTCGCCGTCTTGCTGCAGCGTCCAGCGGCCCTCGCCTTCGAGATCGCCGGTCGCGACGATGCGCGAGCCGTTGGGATAGTGCTGCTCGACAACAGTGAACTCCCAGCGGATCAAATACGGCAAAAAACCTTTTGTCGTAACGGCGACGCGCCGCCCGAGACCGTGTTCGCCGCCGCGCTCGAGGATCGTGCACTCGCGATACACCGACGGCCACCAGCGCGCGATGCGGTCGGTGTCTTCGAGGACGTCGGACACGTCCTCGCAGCGCGCGCGCACGCGCCACCGCGTGACGAACCGGTATCCGTCCGAACCGCCGTTCCGCATCACGCTCGTTTCGCGTGCGCCGCAAGCCCGACCGCATTCGCGCCGTGCGCGACGCCCGTGTTTACCGAACCTTTACGGCACATCCGGGGTTCGGCGGACCGCCGCCTACCACGCATTGAAACTCGAACGGGCGTTCGAGAAGCATACGCGCGCGACGCGTGCAACGGTGCGTGTCCGCGATGGAGCACGAACCGAGTGTCCGCCCCGCGCGCCGGCCGGTTTCGCCGGTGCGCCGTCTCAGCCTCGACCAGGAGCTGCGCGACGAGCACGCGCGCTGCGCGGAGTGCAAGACGCCGGCGTTCCGCGCGTTCGGCGACCACGTCGCGCTGCGCGCGTGGATCCTGGAATATCGCAAGGAGCTCGCCGCCGAGCTGCGCGATTATTTTCGCAAGAACCCGGAGCTGCACGCGCGGCCGGACCACTGGTACGGCTTGCTGACGGCGCAGCTTCGCGGCGAGGTCGCGCTTGCGTGGGAGCAGTCCCAACTCGCCGCCGCGCACGGCATCCCGCCGGAACTGCTCGCGCTGCGCGACGACGCGCCGCGTGCGCGCGCATTGCGCGCATTCGTCAGCGACGGCTTCGTCGCGCTGCTGTGCGCACGCTGCCGCTGGCCGCAGGACCGCATGAACCTCACGCCGCCGGCGGTTCGCCGCCGTTACGCCGCGTGGTTCTTCGACGGCGACGCGGACGCCGCGCGAACGCTCGATCCCGTGCGCTGGGCGCTCCTCGAGGACGCGCTCGCACGTCTCGGCGCCGGTCGCGCGAGCGCGTCAGAAGGCTGAGAAGAGCGGCCGCACCTTCGGGTCGTCGGTTTCCGCGGTTCGCTCGGGCACGCGCACGAGCGTGACGACGTGCGCCGTCGCGATCTCCGCGCGGTGCGCGACGACGCCGTCGCAGCGCAGGTCGACGCCGACCTCGACAAACGCCGAGCGCGCCGCGACCGCATCGCGGATGCGATCCGCGTCCGCCTCGTCGACCAGATAACTGCCCTTGGTGAGAACCACGCTGTACTGCGGCATCGCTGGACCGATCCTACCGGTGCGGCGCGCGCCGTTCTACAAAGTTTTCCGGAACTTCGGCCGGCTGTTGTGGAGCCGCTGTGGACCCGCGCTCCCCCGGCCGGCCCGCGAACTCTCATCGTCCCCTCATGCAAGAGCAGGCCCGGCCCGCTACTACTATTGAATTAGTCTTAATTCGTTGGTTGGAGGGCTCGATGCTTCGACGCTTGCTGATCGCCGCCGTTTCGGTCGTCTGCCTCGCGCTCGTGCCGGCTGGCCCCGCCGGCGCGCAGATCGCGCCCGGCGAGCTGGTCGTGACGGTCGTGGACGCCTCGACGAAGGCGCCGCTCGAGAACGCCGAGGTCTTCCTGACCGGTCCGGTCCAGACCAGCGCGCTCACCCCGAAGGCCGGGCTGCTGCGCTTCGAGGAAGCGCCGGCGGGGCTGTACCGCGTCAAGGTGCAGCTCCGCGGCTACCAGCCGGCGACCCTCAACGACGTCGAGGTGCCGGACGGACGCCGCATCACGGTGCGCATCGCGCTGGTCGCGACCATCAACGAGATCGGCCACGTGCAGGCGCGCAGCAGCGCGTCCGCGTCGAGCCAGGACGTCAACGAGAGCTCCGCCGTGCGCCGCATCAGCGACTCGCTCAACGACGCGCTGGGCCAGCTCGCGGGCGTGAGCGTGAACCAGAGCGGCAACAACGTCGACGGCTCGATCACGATCTCGCTGCGCGGCATGGACGAGTCGCAAACCGGCGTGAGCATCGCCGGCATTCGCCTCTCCGGCGCGTCGCAAGGCGCGGCGCTGCGCGCGCTCGGCACCGACCTGTTCAGCGGCGCGAGCGTCGACTTCAACGGCAACGCGAACTCCATCGCGGGCCAGGTGAACTACCGCACGCTGGAACCGACGAAGCAGTGGATCACGCGCTTCACCAGCTCCTACGGCACCTACGACCGCTCGTCGTACGTCGCCGCGGTGAGCGGCGGGCTCGGCAAGCTGAGCATCGCGGCGCAGCTCGCGCACCGCTCCACCGGCTCGCCGTTCGACGGCCTGATCTTCGGCGACCAGAGCGGCCTGACGTACGCGCACGACGCGGGCCAGCGCCTCACCGGCGAGTCCGCGAAGCTGCGCTACGCGCTGGGCGACAAGGTGACGCTCAACGTGGGCGGCATCCTGAGCAACCGCGGCAGCTCGCTGACGTGCCCGGTGTTCGTGCAGGAGCTCGCGTGCGGCAACGGCCCGCACAACTTCGACAGCGACCGCTTCCGGCTGGGCTCGTTCGGCGTTCAGGCGCAGCTCGGCAACGTCGCGCTCAACGTCACCGGCGGCGGGTACGGCGGCCGCTACACGCAAGACCGCTCGAACGGATTGCTGCTGGGCGTGCCGGCGCCGTCGGAGGACATCTACGACTACGACGGCCGCTTCGGCACCGCGGCGTTCAACGTGACGGTGCGGCGCCACACGCTCGCGCTCGGCCTCGACACGAACGCGAGCCGCAACGTCTACACGCCCGTGCACTTGCTGTACTCGGCGGCGACCATCTATCGCGACCATTCGTCGAGCGTGAACCTCACCGACACGTACAAGATCAGCACCAAGCTGTCGCTGCGCGGCGGCTTGTCGACGGCCACCGCGAGCGGCACGACGGCGTCGCTGCTCGAAACCGTCGGCGGAACGTGGAAGCCGGAGAACAACGACACGCTCGACGCCAACGCGCAGTTCGGCAGCGCGCAGCCGACGGGCACCGGTGCGGACGCGTTCTCCGAACCGGCGCTGGCGGCGTACAACTGCGCGGGCGTCACGCGGCTCGGCGGTCCCGGCGACAAGAACACGAAGCAGTCGTCGGCGTCGTACAACGCGGCGTGGACGCACAACTGGCGCACCGGCTCCTTCACCGCGTCGCTGTACCGCCAGCTCCAGATCGGACAGGCGTTCTACGCCGGCGTGCCCGTGATGAGCGAGCCGTCCGGCTATCTGCCCGCGGGGTATCTCGACGCGGTTCGCCAGGCATGGAACCGGGCGGAGTCGTGCGCGGGCGTGCCGTTCGATCCAAACTCGATCTACATCGCGCAGAGCATCGGCGGCACGACGCGCCGCTACGAAGGCTGGTCGCTGACGGGCCGCGTCGGGCTCGGGCGCAACGTCGTGGTGTTCCCGACGCTCGCGACGACGGGCGCGACGATCCTCACCGTCGACCCGCGCCTGAGCGGCCCGTACAGCTTCATCGTGCCGGGCTGGCAGCTTCCGAACCGCCCGGTCCACACCGCGAGCTTCACCGTCGACGCGCTGCAGCCGCGCGCAAAGCTCGAATGGATCGCCAACGCGCAGTACCAGGGCGCGAACAACGGCCGGCGGCTGGGCGCGTACACGCAAGTGAACGCCGGCGTCTCGCGCGCGCTGTCGCGCGGCACGCTGACGGCGTTCGTGTCGAACCTCACCAACGTCGATGCCGGCATCTTCTGGACCACGCAATACGCGTATCGTCTGCCGCTCGCCGGCGGCGGCTACGCGATCCAGCCGGGCCAGCCGCTGACGCCGCGCAGCTTCACGGTCCAGTACTCGGTGCGCACCAAACCCCGCCCGGCGAGCACGAGCGCGCCGAACAGCCGGGCGTAGGAACGCCGCCGGTGCGGCCGAAGCGCGCCGGATGATGGTCTTCGATCACGTCGATCTGCGCGTCGCGGACGTCGCGCGCTGCCGCCCGTTCTACGACGCGTTCCTGCGCGCGTTCGGCTTCCGCGGCAAGCCGCAGCCCGACGGCGTGCACGTGTACTACCGGCTCGAAGACCGGGTCGTGCGCGAAGCGATCGCGCTGATCCCGGAAGCGGACCATCGGCCGAACGCGACGCGCCTGGCGTTCTCCGCGAAGTCTCCGGACGACGTCGACCGCATCGCCGCCATCGCTCGAACCGCGGGAGCGCGCGCGTTCGAAGCGCCCGCGCCGTGTCCGGAGATCGCCGACCCGTACTACGCCGCATTCTTCGAAGACCCCGACGGCAACCGGCTCGAGATCGTGTGCCGATGACGTTCGCGGAGCTCAACGCGCTGAGTTCGAAGGAGCTGCACGACCGCGCCTTCCATCACGCCGAACGCCACCTCGACGTGAAATTCTTCTGGGACCTCTTCGAGATCTTGCCGGTCGCCGAAGCGGCGGAAGGCGACCTCGCGGGCTCCGAAGGCGACATCCTGCACCCGCGCCACGAAGTACTCGATGCGATCGACCAAGACCCGAAGCTGCTCGACGCGATGCGCCCGGTCTACATCGACTACCTGGAAAAACACCCCGACGCCTGAGCGTCAGAACGTGCGCAGGTACGCTTCGCGCTCCCACGGGTGCACGGCTTTGCGATAGCGCTCGTACTCCGCGAGCTTCGCGTCGCGGAACGCGTGGTAGATGTGATCGCCGAGCGCGCCGCGGATCACGACGTCGTCGTCGAGCGCCGCGAGCGCCTGGCGCAGCGAGCGCGGCAGCTGTCGTATGCCGTGCTCGGTGCGGAAGCGTTCGCCCAGCTCGTACGTCGAACCGGTGAACGGGTCGCCGGGAAGGCCGCGCGTGCGGATGCCGTCGGCGAGCGCTTCGACCAGCACCGCCATCGCGAGATACGGATTGCACGACGCGTCGGGGCTGCGCACCTCGAGCAGCGGCGGATCGCTGCCGACGGGCGGCGGCACGCGCACGAGCGCGTTCGCGCTGCGCTCCGACCACACGGTGTACACCGGCGCGTCCCACGCGGCGACGAGCCGTTTGTACGAGTTCACCGTCGGGTTGCAGATCGCGGTGAAGCCCTGTGCGTGCTCCAGCAATCCGGCGACGGCGTGCAGCCGCACGACTTCGTCGACCGCGCCGAGGGCGAAGTACACGTGCAATCCGCTGCCCGCCTGATCTTCCAGCGGTTTGGGCATGAACGTCGCGTGCAAGCCGTGCCGCTCGGCGATGCGCTTGACGACGCCGCGCACCGTCACGAGCCGGTCCGCCATGGTCAGCACGCTGCCGGCGGCGATGTCGAGCTCGTGCTGGCCCGCGCCGTGCTCATGGTGCGCGGACGAGATCGGGATCCCCATCGCTTCGAGCGCGACGCTGGTCGCGAGCCGCACCTCTTCGCCGCGGTCGCTCGCCGAGAAGTCGAAGTACGAACCTGCGTCGGTCGTGCGCGTCGACGGCGTGCCGTCCGGCGCGAGCGCGAACAGGTAGAACTCCACCTCGAGCCCCGCGCGCAGCGTCTGCACCACGTCGCCCGCGTCTTCGAGCACGCGCTTGAGCGTGGAGCGCGGATCGCCTTCGAACGGCGTGCCGTCGGGCGTCTCGATGTCGCACAGCACGCGCGCCTCGACCTGACCATCGCTCGACCACGGCAGGACCGTGAACGTCGCCGGGTCGGGCCGCAGCACCATGTCGACCTCTTCGCCGCGCACGAACCCGTCGATCGAGCCGCCGTCGAACGTCACGTTGCCGGCGAGTGCGCGCTCGAGCTCGCTCACCGGCACCGACACGCTCTTCTCGATGCCGAGCACGTCGACGAACGCGAGCCGCACCCAGCGCACGCCACGCTCCTTTGCCGCCGCCAGTACCGCACGCCGCGCGGCCGCCGCATCTTTCACCGTCGTCAACATCAACCGTCCAGTGCGTCTACCGCCAATGCGGCGCGGACGGTGAGCTGATCGTGCGGTGAGTCGAGGTCGAGCCGGCCGATCTCGCCGATCTGGCGCAAGCGGTAGAACACGGTGTGGCGGTGCACGTTGAGCCGCGCGGCGGCCTCCTTGATGTTCTGCCCGACGTCGAAGAACAGCTTGAGCGTGCGCACGAGCTCGGTCTGGTGCTTCTCGTCGTACGCGCGCAGCGGGCCGAGCACGCGCGTCGCAAACGTGCGCCAGTCTTCGCGCGTCGCCCCGGTGCGGTGCAGCAGCGGATACACGCCCAGATCGTCATACGGCATCACCTTCGCGCCGCCGAACATCCGGCGCGCGATCGTCATCGCCTCGCGCGCTTCGTCGACGCTCTGCGCGACGCCGATCATGTCGGCGTGCCGCCCGACGCCGCCGACGACTTTCACGTCGAGCCCCGCGCGCTGCATGCCGCGCGGGATCAGCGTCGCGGCGGTGCGCGCGTTGGCTGCGTCGACTTCGAGCGGCGCGGGGACGAGGAAGAAGAAGCCGCCGCCGCGCTCGACGACGACGACGTCGCCGGTGCGCGTTCCCAGCGTGTCCAGGCACACGCGCCGGATCTCCGCGTTCTTCTGCGCCGCGACGCTCTCGTCGAGCCCTTCGCCTTCGATCGCGACCGCGACGTAGCCGGGCGCGAGCGCGATCCCGCGCGCCTGCGCGTCCTCGCGCGCTTCGAGCGGATCTTCGTACGCCCGCGCGAGCAGACGGTCCCAGAAGCCGCGCCGCCGGCCGCGCCCGCCGCCGGCCTCGCGCGACAGCTCGACGGCGATCTGGGCCGCGGTGAGCCGGATCATCCCGGTGCGGTCGTCCAGCGTGCGCGCCGCCGACGGGAACACCGACAGCCAGCCCAGCCGCGCCTCGCCGGCGCGCACGGGATAGGCGCGCGCGTGCCGGTCGGCGGGCGCCGCCAGCCCGACGCCTTCCTCGCCGTCGGCGTCCTTGGGCAAGAGATCGCGCACGGTGGCCGGGATCGCGCGCTCGCTGGTGCCGCTGACCGCGACGTGGCGCCACTGCGCGTCCTCCACCAGCACCGCCCCGTCGATGGCGACGGCCAAGTGCGCGGCGAGCGCGGGTGCGCCGCCGCCGCTCGCGGCGACGCGCGCCAGCGCTTCGGCGTAGCTCAGCAGCGCTTCGGATCGGTCACGGCGCAACGGCCGGGCGGGGACTACGTGATCGTCCTGCACGGGTGCGCGTAGGTTTTCGCGCGGTCCCGCGTCTCCTGCGGACGGATGGCCAGATGGACAGCGCGCACCGGCATTCGCGCCCCATTCGCGCCCCCGGTGGCATGCCGGCGGCGTTCCGGGCTGGGCGCGCAGGAGCGTCCGTGCAGCCGCGATAACGAACCCGACTCACCCCGCACAAACAAGAGAGGAGCGAGCCGTATGACGTCCGTCTCTGCGCCGACCGGCGCGACGAGCTCTTCTCTGCGTGCGTCTTCTTTCGCATAGCTGAAGACCGCTAGCGCGGGCTGACGCCCGCACCTCGTCGCGCCCTTCTCGTCCGGTTCCATCACCGCTGCACGAAAGGCACGACCTTGCTCTTCGACCATCGCATCGCGTCCGATCGCGGTGCCGACTTCCTCGCGCTCGACGCCGCCGGCGACGAGACGATCCTTCACGTCACGCCGGCGCTCGCCGACCGCCCCGTCGTCGGCGACTGGGCCGCCGCCGACAACGCGCGCATCGTCGCGCTCGCGCCGCGCCGCGGCGTGCTCTCGCGCGCACGGCACGATCGCGGCGCGACCGCGCAGCCCATCGCGGCCAACCTCGACGTCGTCTGCGTCGTCACCGCGCCTGGACGCGAGTTCTCGCCGCCGCGCGTCGAGCGCTATCTCGTCGCGGTCCGTGCGTCGGGCGCGCGCGCCGTGATCGTATTGAACAAGTGCGATCTCGCGCGCGATCCCACGGACCTCGTCGCGGGCTTGTACGCCGTGAGCGGCGACGTGCCGGTGATCGCGATGAGCGCGGAATACGGCGACGGCTGCGACGCGCTCGGCGCGTACACCGCCGCCGGCACGACGCTCGCGCTCGTCGGTTCGTCCGGCGTCGGCAAGTCGACGCTCGCGAACCGGCTGCTCGGCGCGCACCGCTTCGCGACGCAGGCGACGCGCGCGTCGGACGGCCGCGGCGTGCACACGTCGACGCGCCGCGAGCTCGTCGCGCTGCCGTCCGGCGCATGGCTGATCGATACGCCGGGGATGCGCGCGTTCGCGCCGTGGTCTGACGGCGACGCGCTCGACGACGTGTTCGCCGACGTCGCGGACGCGGCGAGCCGCTGCCGTTTCCGCGACTGCGCGCACGAGCGCGAGCCGGGCTGCGCGGTGCGCGCGGAGATCGGCGCGGGCCGCTACGAGCGCTGGCGCGCGCTGCGCGCGGAGCTCGCGTACCTCGACCGCCGCGACGATCCCGCCGCGCTCGCGCACGAGAAGCGCCGCTGGAAGTCGATCACCAAAGCGCAGCGAAGCCACGTCCGATGACGACGCTGACGCTGCACCTCTGGATCGGTTTCGCCGTGGCGGCGCTCGCGGTGCTCGCCGTCTGGCAGCGCACCGGGCGCCGCATCACGCTGTACGCGGTCACGCTGCAGATCCTCGTCGGCGTGGTGCTCGTCGTCCAGGGCCTGCGCGGGCCGTGGTATCACTACGCGCTGGCCGTGCTGGGCTGGGCGGGCTACATGGCGGCCAACGCGCTGAGCCGCCGGCCGGGCGGCGGCCGGACCGCGATCATCGTGACCGTCGTGTCGTCGCTGCTGGTGCTGATCGCGTTCGGGATCGGGCAGCAGGCCGTGCGCGGCGGCTTGGGCACCCCCTAGAGGGGGCCGAGTTTGCCAAGCGTCGGTTAAATCGATGGGCCATTCGGCCCATCGAGCCCGCCTATTTGGTACCATGTCCGAAGCCCGATCACGGATGGTGGACATGGAAGTTAGGGCGTTCGGAACGACGCAGGACGATGCGGCGGCGGCGATGATGACGCCGCGCGTTTTGCCGCGTCCCGGCGCGCTCGCACCGTACGCCGCCAGCGCCGTGGAGCGTCTCATCGAGGCCGCCCGCCGGCCGATCGCGGTCGTCGTCGCCCCCGCCGGGTTCGGCAAGAGCGCGCTGCTGCGCGCGTTCACGACCATGTACGAGCCGGCGGTGCTGGTCGACCTCGCCGCCAGCGAGCCGACGTTCCGCGCCGCCGTGCGCGAGCTGTGCGAAGCGCTGCGCGGCGTCGCCCCGGGTGCGCGGCTGTCGTTCGCGAGCGCCTATGCCCGCGCCGCGGAGCGCGGTGAGCGCGCCGCCGCGCTGGCGGTCTGGCTCGCGCGCTACCTCGAAGGCCGCGACGTGACGATCGTCGTCGACTCGGTCGACCGCCTCGGCGACGAGGCGCGCCTCTTCTCGGAGTTCGTCGAAGTGCTCGCGGGACGCGGCGCGTTCGCGCCGCGGCTCGTCGTCGCCGCGCGCGACTCCGGCGACCTGCCCGTCCCGCGCTGGCTCGCCGCCGATCTCATCGCGATGCCGGTGGGCGAAGCGGATTTGCGCTGGACCGTCGCCGACGCGCGCGCTGCGGCCGACGGCTGCGGGCTCGACGTCTCCGACCGCGTGCTCGAACGGACGCTGCAAGCCGCGCACGGCCGCGCGTTCGCCACGCTGTACGCGCTGCAGGTCGGCGAATTGCCGCCGCGCGGCGTCGATCCCGGCCTCGCCCTGCTACATGCGCTCACGCCCGACGAGCGGTCGTACGTGCTCGAAACCTGTCTGTTCCGCACGCTCGACGGCGACGTGCTCGCGGCGGCCGGACTGCCGCTGCACCCGCTGCTCGAAGGCCGGTCGGGCCTGGGCAAGCTGATCGTCGGCTGGGACGGCGGCGGCTATCGCTACGACGAAGGGCTGCGCTCGCGCGCCGAGCAGACGCTGCGCACCGATCTCGCGTCGCACCAGTGCGTCGCCGAACGCACCGTGAAGGCGCTCGAAGCGGTCGGCCGGATGCGCGAGGCGCTCGACATCGCGCGCAACGCGCAGTTGCGCGACTACGTGCACCGCCTGCTGCGCGAAAACGGGCTGCGGCTCGAAGACCGCGGCGACGTCGACGCGCTCGACGCCGCGCTGGAGCTGCTGCCCGCCGAGCTCGACGACGCGGTGGTGCTGCTGCTGCGCGCGACGCGCGAGTCGCGGCTCGGCCGCACCGACACGTCCGAAGCGTGGTTCCGCCACGCGATCGCGCGCGCACAGTCGCCGGTCGTCGCGGCCGAGGCCGCGTACCGGCTCGCGCGCGAGATCGTGCGCCGCGACCGCGCCGACGCGGTCGAGCTGCTGGAACCGTACGCCGACGACGCGACGCTGGGCGACGACCAGCGCTCGTCGATCCTCTCCGTGCTCGCCGAAGCGTATCTGATCGCGCACCGCCCCGACGACGCGCGCGCGACGCTCGAGCGCGCGCTCGCGTGCTGCGAGCGCGCCGACCTCGCGACGCGCGCGCACGTCTACACGCGCGCGTCGTACGTCGAGCTCTACGGCGGCGATCACGACCGCGCGCGGCGCTACGCGACGATCGGCGCGCGCATCGCGGAGCAGGCGAACCTGTACGTCGTCGCGACCGGCGCGTACAGCGTGCTCTACAACCTCGCGTACGACGAGGGCGGCCCGTCCGAGTGCTTGGAGCACCTCGAACGGTTGGGCAACTGCGCGGTGCGCTCGGGCAACTTGGATTTCCATCTCTACGCGATCGTCGCGGCCTACGAGCTGCACGTGGAGCGCGGCGACATCGTCGCGATCGAGCGGCTCGAAAACGACTTGCACGCGTTCGACGTGAACTACGGCGCCGCGCTCGCGCTCGAAGGGCTCGTGCCGTCGCGCGCGCTGTTCGCCGGCTGGGCCGGCGCGTTCGACGCCGCGTACGAGATCCTCGCGCCCAGCGGCGTGCAGCAGAACGCGCTCGAGCGCGCCGCGCTGCGCTGGGCGGAGATCGCGCTCTACGCGGCTGCGGCCGGCATGCGCGAGCGGTCCGCTGCCGCGCTGCGCGAGTTCGAGACCGCGGTCGCGCGCGACGACGCGCGCGCCCCGCTCGCCGTGCGCGCCGTCATCTTCGCGCGGCTCGCCCGCGCCCTGCTCGGCGAACAGTACGACGCCGTGTTCGAGTTCGCGCTGCCGCCGCGGCTCGCCGCGCTCTCGGATGCGGTCGACGTGGTGATCCGCCGCGGCCGCGGGCTTGCGACGGGCGACGAGCTGCTGGCCGCGTTCGACGACCTCGAGCACCACGAGCTGCACGGGATGGCGAAGCTGCTCGCGGCGCTGCCGGCGGTGGTCGCGTGAGCCACACGATCGCGGCGACGGTTCGCGCGCACCGCGACGAGCTCGGCGCGACGCTGCGCGGCCGGCTCGTTCGACCCGGCGCACCGCTCCTCGCGGCGGCGGTCGTCGACGGGTTCGTGCGCCGCGCCGGCGCGCTGGACGAAGACGGCGGCCAGGACGAGCTCGCCGCCTGGGTCCACACGATGTGCTCGTCATACGGCGACGTCGCGTCGCTGCGCGACATCCTCGTCGAGCTGCCCGATGCGCTCGCCCGCGCCGTGCACGACGTCCTCGGGCGCCGCGTGCGCGACGGCGAGCTCGATGCGCTCGCGGAGCAGGTGATGGCGATCGTCGACGTGTCGTGGCGGCCGCTCCAGCGCGTGCGCGACGAGTCGCTCGACGAGGTCGACGCGCGCATCGACGCGCTGATCGTCAAGCTCGAAGCGCGCGATCCGCTCACCTCGGAGCACTCGCGCGCCGTCGCGGCCTGGTGCTCGCGCCTGGGCCGGCGGCTCGGGCTCGACTCCGCCGAGGTCACGTTCGCGGCGCGCTGCGGTCTGCTGCACGACGTCGGCAAGGTTGCCACGCCGCTGGAAGTGCTCAACGCGCCCCGCGCGCTGGACGACCGCGAATGGCGCTTGATCCGTGCGCACGCGGCGGCCGGCGAGGCGATGGTCCGCGCCATCCCCGAGCTGCGCCCGTTCGCGCCCGCGGTTCGGAGCCATCACGAACGGCTCGACGGCCACGGCTACCCCGACCGGCTGCCGGCGTCGGCGATCCCGCTGATGGCGCGCATCGTCGCGGTCGCCGACTCGTTCAACGCGATGATCGGGCGCCGCCCGTACCGCCTGCCGATGCCGCCCATCCGCGCGCTCGAAGAGCTGGTCCGCGGCCGCGGGACCCAGTTCGACCCCGAAGTCGTCGAAGCGATGGTCGATCTCGTGGAACGGCAAAAGACGTAAGAAATAAAAGAGGGACGCCCCTGGCCGGGCGCCCCTCTCCTTGCCAAACCGATCGATCCTTAGATCAGATCGGGATGGCCCTGAGGGTCGCGATTGCAGCTAGGATCAGAACACCCGAGAGTACCATAGCAGTCCTTTCTTGGACCCTCGCATAAGCGAGGGCCTCGTCATCAGGGAGTGCCGAGTCGGTTCGTCCGGCTCGTGCTCTTCCCTTTCGCGCGTTAACCCGTCAACGCGAGAACTATGGGACTGCCTAGCCCCCGCCTCGGAGCTGCTGCCACACGTAGACCAGCGCCAGGCCGCCCACGCCGACGGCGGTCGCCCACCCGACCACGTTCGCGAACCGGTTGTTCACGTAGCGCCCCATCACGCGCGGGCGGTTGATGACGACCAGCATCAGCACGAGCTCGAACGGCAGCAGCACGCCCTGCACCACCTGCGCGTACACGATGAATTGGACGAGCGATGCTTTCGGCACGAACATGACGAGGCCGGCGCCGAGCACGATCGCGCCTGCGAACAGCGTGTAGAACACCGGCGCTTCACGGAAGCGGCGGTCGAGCGATGCTTCGAGACCGAACGCTTCGCACACGATGTACGCGGTCGACAGCGGCAGCACCGTCGCCGTGAAGATGCCCGCGTTGAGGATCCCGAACGCGAACAGCATCTCCGCGAAGTTGCCGGCGAGCGGTTTGAGCGCGAGCGCGAAATCCTGCGCCTGCGCGCTGCCGATGTCGAGCGGCGGCTTCCCGGCGTGCAGCGCGGCTTGGTGGATCGTCGCACCGTTCGCGATGATCATGAAGCCGGCGAGCACGATCGCGAGCACCGAGCCCAGCACGACGTCGGCCCGGATCGCCGGCAGATCGCGCGCGCGGGAGCCTTTGTCGACGACCGCGGACTGCAGAAAGAACTGCATATACGGCGAGATCGTCGTGCCGATCAAACCGACGACCGTGAACAAGAACGCGGGATCGTGCTCGATGGTCGGGACGAACGTACCGTGCGCGACTTGGCCCCAGTCGGGTCTCGCCAGCACGCCCGACACGACGTAGCTCAGATACACCAGCGACAGCGCGACGAAGATGCGTTCGACGATCTTGTTCGGCAGCCGCAGCACGAACAGGAACACGATCGCCATCGACGCCGGCACCGCGACGTAGCGCGATACGCCGAAGATCTCCGACGCCGCGCCGATGCCGGCGAACTCCGTCGCCGCGATCCCCGTGTTGATGAAGAAGAGCGCCGCCATCGCCAGCAGCGTCGTGCGCAAGCCGAAGTTCTCGCGGATGAGCCCGGCGAGACCTTGACCGGTCACCGCGCCCATGCGCCCGGCCATCTCTTGCACGACGATCAGCGAGACGGTCAGCGCGACGAGCGTCCACAGCGTCGCGTAGCCGAAGCGCGCGCCGGCGGCGGAGTATGTCGCGATCCCGCCGACGTCGTTGCCGGCGGACGCCGTGATGAAGCCGGGTCCGAGCACGGCGAAGAACGCGATGAGCGTTCGCCACGGGCGGCGCATCGGCGAAGATCCTAGCTCGGCGCTTCGGCGCGGCGGCGCTGCGCGCGCTTGGTGAAGCGCGGCAGCTTGCGCGTGAGGCGTTCAGGGATGATCGCGTCGATCGCGTCGTCGACCGTCACCAGCCCCAGCATCCTCCCTTGTTCGTCCGTCACCGGGCACGCGAGAATGTCGTAGCGCGCGATCGTCGCGGCGACGTCTTCGGCCGACGTGTCGGTGCGCACGGTGACGAGATCGGGATCCATGATGCTGTGGATCGTCGCGTCCGGCGCCGCGAGCAGCAGCGTGCGCAGCGACAGCACGCCGAGCAGCTGCTGCGCTTGATCGGTGACGTAGAGGTAATAGATGAACTCCGTCTCCGGCGCGAGCTCGCGGATCTTCGCGATCGTCGCCTCCACGGTGCGGTGCGGATACACCCAGAAGTAATCCGTCGTCATCAGGCCGCCGGCGGTGTCCTCGTCGTATGCGACGAGCTCGCGCAGCTCGTCGGCCGTCTGCGGCTCCATCTCCGCGAGCAGCTCTTGCTGCTTGTCCTCCGACAGCTCGCCGAGCAGATCGGCCGCGTCGTCGGAGTCCATCTCTTCGATGATGTCGGCGGCGCGCTCCGTGCCGAGATCGTCGATGACGGTGCGCTGCCGCTCGGGATCGAGATGTTCCAGCGCGTCGGCGGCCTGTTCGTCGGCGAGCGAGCCGACGACGCGCGCGGCATCCTGCGCGGAAAGCTCGCTGATGATCCCCGCGAGATCGGACGGGCGCATGCGCGACAGCCGGTGCTGGCTGACGGAGAGCCGGATCTGGTCGGGGTTGAGGTCGTGCAGCGGCGCGACGTTGTCCCACGCGATGAGCGAGCGCGGGATGCGCGCGATCAAGCCCGGCGCGATGCGCCCGCCGCCGAGCCGGCGCAGCAGTCCCGCGACGCCGATGTCCGCGGCGACGACGCGGATCGCGCCGGCCGTGCGCGCCAGCTCGAGGTCGTTGATGCGCACGACCTTGCGGCCGTCGACGTCGACGATCTGCTTGTCGAAGAGGTCTTCGACCAGGTACAGCGTCTGATCGTCGGGCGGCGCGTCGATCGTCGGCGCGGCGGACAGCAGCACGGTGCCGTCGTCGGCGATCTCGAGCACCGTCGCCATCGGCGCGAGCTTGCGGCCCTCGCGCGTCTTGACCGCGACCGCATCGACGCGCGGGAACGTGTCCTCGGGATGCTCGACGACGAAGTCGGCGATGCGGCCGACGCTCGTGCGCGTGCCGTCGCGGTCGACCACCGCGGAGCGGCCGACGAGCTGCGAGACGAAACCGTCGTGGAACGCCATCTGCTCACCCCCTCTCCGAAAAAAGAACCGGTACGGGTGTTCCCGTCCGGTCGCTCCGCGCGAAGGGTGCGCTCGCGGCGCCGCGGCGCCGAAATCACGTCCTCAACGTCGAGCTTCAGCACCACACGCCATCGGCACCGAAGCGAACCTTCGGTGTCAGCCGCGTTGAGCGCCGCCTTGATTCGGCGGAGCCTGGTCAACCACGTCGGGGTCTCTCGACCTTTCCGGGCAGCGGCGTATCTGCGTGTGGACGCCTCACCTAACGAGGAATCCACTCTCAAGTGTACGCCGCGGCGTCAAGCGCGCGGAAACGGGAACCGGGCCGAGCGGGCGTGAACCGTCCGCAGCATGTCGTTCCGACTCGCCGCGAGCGTCGTCGCCGCGGCGTTGCTGTGTGGCTGCGGCGGGCACCCGAGCGCAAGCACCGGCACGGAGCCGGCGGCGTCAGCCCCGAGTTCCGCCGCGCCCGCCGGTGCTGCGCGAGCAACGGGGCCACCGAACGCGCCGGTGCCGCGCGCCGGGGAGCCCGGCGCGATCCCGCTCGCTCCCGCGGAGCGCCGCGAGCTCGACGTGACCGTCGCCAAAGCCCGGCCCGCCGTCCGGGCGCGCCTGCGCTACGCGCTCGCGACCGCCGACGACGGCAAGCCGCACCTCGTGGTGTACGACGACGAGGGCCTGGGCGCATCGGGCCGGCGTGGCGGCAAGCCGCACGGATACGTCGTGTTCCGCGTCCTCAACGCGACCAACGGCGAGCACTACGACCCGCAGCAGAACAGCATCGTCCCGGCCATCCCGCCGCCGCCGCAGCGCGACGTCGTGGTGCCGACGAAGCCGTGAGCGGTCAGGTCACCGGGGTCTGAGCCGTGGCGCCGCGGTCGTCGTACAGCACGGCGGGCCCGGACGGCGACGCGCTCGTGTAGAGCGGCACGTTCAGCTCGGGACCGGTCGACGTGATGCTCGACGACGTGAGGTCGGCGCTGAAGCCGAAGCCCGAGCCGAACGACGACGTCGCGGTGATCGGCCGCCCCAGGCAATCGAACGCGCCCAGCGGCGCCGACGTCCCGGGCGGGATCGCCATCGGCGATGACGACGCGGCGAGCTGGACCTGGTTGACGCTGAACGGGATCAGCAGCACGTCGGCCGGCCAGCTCCAGGTGAAGAACAGCAGCCAGCCGCGCGCGGGCGTGTCGGTCGCCGCCGGCGTGACCCCGATCGCGGCCGCCGTCTTGGCGGTGGGCGCGAAAGCGTTGGTGATCTGCACGGTCCACGGGTGCGTCGCGAAGGTGACGATCGGGAGCGCTTTCGTCCCGTTATAGCTCAGCGAGAAGAGGCCGCCGCTGAGGTTCGTCATGGCGATCGCGGGCCGGCCCAGATCGGCGGGGTACGCCGCGGCGTCGCGGCAAAAGTTCAGTGTAGGCGGGCGCGAGCCGACGATCGGCGTCCGCGGCGCGCGCGCGGTTGAGGAGCCCGCCGCGCCCGAGAACGTCCACACGGTGCAGTCCGTCGCCAGCGCGCCGTTGCCGCACGCCTGGAGCGCCGGCAGGTGCAGCTCGCTCCAGCCGCCGTCGTCCTGGTTGTCGCGCCCGTACGGGACGCTCGACGGCGACGAGCTCACGCTGGACAGCATGTACGTGGCCGCCGACGACGTCGTCGGGAAGAGCGTCGCCGCCGGCGAGGGCGCCGGCGTGGGCGCGGGCGGCATCGACGCGGCCCCGCCGCCGCCACCGCCGCCGCACCCGGCCGCGAGCAGCAGAACGGCGGACAGCGAAAAAGCCCGGGCACGGTTCATGGTGGATCTGCGCTGCGCATCCGACATAGATGGGTCTTCGGCGGCCGGACGGGCGCGCATGAGCGCGCGCGGCCCGGACCTTGGTCGCGGTTAGTGAACGATCGAGGCGGAGACCAGCGTCGCGACGCCCTGCGACATCTTGTCGGCGTCGGCGACGATGCGCGTCTGGAACTGGCGCATCACTTGAGCGCGCGTGAAGTCCACCATCGCGGCGCCGACGTTCAAGTCGCGGATCGCGCTCTCCGACGCCTGCGTGTTGACGCTCGTCGTGTTCACGTTTTGCGCCGCTTCTTGCAGCGAGACCATCTGCGCGCCGACCACCGCGCGGCTCGCGCCCAGCGTCGAGATCGCGTAGTCGAGGCGGTATTCGGCGCCCTGGTTCTGCAGATCGTCGCCGAGGATCATCTGGTTGACGCCGAGGTTGGCCGAGCTCATGCCCGGGATGTCGACCGACACGACGGCGCCTTCGCCGTCGCCGGTGTTCACCAAGAGCGCCGAGCCCGGCGCCTTCGACTGCGCGGGCAGCGTCACGACGATCGCGCTCTTGCCGACGTCCGCCGGCGTGAGCGTTCCGACGTTGAACGACATGACGTAGTTGCCGTTCTGGTCGTACTGGTAGAACGTCGGCGAACCCGGCGTGGGCGGGAAGAATCCCGGCTGGAAGTTCGTGCCGTTGCCGATCTGCACCGGCGACGTCTGATTGGGGCCGAACGGCGCCTCTTGGCTCCCGATCGTGACGGTGAGGTTCAGCGCGTTCGCCACCGGATCATACGAGTCGACGGTAATGCTCTGCACGAGCTGCGGCGAGTTCGGTGCGATCGCGGGCATGTTCGGGTCGACCGACGTGTCGATGATCTGCCCGCCGCCGGACGCCGACGGGTTGACGACCAGCAGCGCGCGCGTCGGCAGCGCGCCCGCGCTCGACGCGCTGCCGTCGAGCAGGGTGCGGCCGTTGAACGACGTGTTCTGCGCGATGCGGTCGATCTCTAAACGAAGCTGCGTCAGCTCCGCCTGGATGTTCCCGTGGTCGGCCGTGCTCTGCAGATCGCTGCGCGCTTCCACCACCAGCGAGCGCATCCGCTGCAAGATGTCGCCGATCGTCGTCATCGCGCCTTCGGCGACGGTGAGGGCGTTGTTCGCAGTCTGAATCTGCCGCGAGCCTTCGTCAAGGCCGGAGACCTTAGAGGCAAGCGACTCCGCGATCGCGAGTCCGCTCGGATCGTCAGAGGCCGTATTCACGCGCAAACCAGACGACAGACGTTTCGTCAACGTCTGCAGTTCGTTCTGCGTCTTCAGCGACGCGTTGAGCGCGCCGCCGGCTAGACTGAGAACGTCCATGGTGGTGTGGTCGACTTCCCTCCTTGGAAATCACCCAGTGGCGGGGATCGGTGTACCCCTACCACCCTATCGGCCGATCGGCCCTCGGAACTTTAATGCCGCAAGCAGGCTGGTACAGGTTCTTTGCAACCCGGCCGATGACACGGGTGTGCGTACCCGTCTGCGGCGGCCCCTCGTCATAGCAGCCACCGTCTGCTATGCGTTGTCGGCCTTCTGCTTGACGTCGGAGACCGTGGTGCACGCGGCGCCGATCCTGGCCGTGCGGCTGCGGCTGCCGTTTCTGGCCCAGCGCCTGCACGTGGAAGTGCCGGCTTCGGCCGCCGAACCGTCCTCGTCGCCGTCGCCCGGGCCCGCCAAGCCCGCCGCCTCGCTGGTTCGGCGGCGCGGCGCGTTCGGCAACGGCCCCATCGTCCTCAAAGGCACCGGCACGTATCAGCTCGCCGTGCAGCGCTCGGCGCGCAACGGCTTGAGCACCGGCAGCGACAACTACGCGACCGCGCTGTCCGTCGTTGCCGAGCGCCGGACCGAGCAGAGCGCGTTCTCGATCTCGAACTCGTTCGGATACGGCGGCAGCGCCTTCTCCGCGGGCGGGCTCATCGTCGGCTACCGCACGCCGGGGTACGGGCTCACGTACGGCCAGGTCACCGGGCCGGCCGACAGCCAGCTGCAGATCGGCGGCATCGCCCGCGGCATCGCGCTCGCGATCCCGGTCCGCAACGGAGACGTGTCGTACGTGGTCGGCACGGCCGCGCAGCAGACGCCGTCCTTCAACGAGACGTTCCGCGTGTTCGGCCTGCGCCGCGACTGGAACGCGCTCGGCGGGTTTCTCGCGCTGGGCGCATATTACGGCGCCGGGGAGCAGGGCATCGGGCGCGAGACGATCGCCGACGTCGGCTTCCGCCGGTACGGCGCGGCGCTGTCGACCGACACCGAGGTCGCGGTCTCGTCGACCAACGGGATCCCCGGCTCGCCGGAGGGCGCGCGCATCGCGACCGCGTTCCAGGCCGACCTCCAAGGAAAGAGCACCTTCACCACGCTCTCGGTGAAGTTCGACCCCGCCGGATTCCAGTCGCTGACCAGCTCCGTCAACGGCGGCTTCTCCGCCGACCTCGCCGTGCGCCGCCACTCCGAGCGGTTCGGCGAGACGAACATCGAGCTCGCCCATGCCGACGACCGGCTCGACAGCGCGGTGCAGCACGACGACCGGCTGACGCTTTCGGGCGGGAAGAGCTGGACCCACGTGGGCTTCCAGTACGTCGCCGGCCTCGACCGCACGCGCATCACCGGCAACGACACGCTGCAGCGGTCGGCCGCGCTCACGCTCACGGAGTCGCTGCGCTCGCTGTCGCTGTTCGAGACGTTCCAGGCGACGTCGTCGTCGCAGAGCTCGGGGTTCGCGGCGCAGCGGCAGCTCGCGCTGGGCGCGAGCAAACCGTTCATGGGCGGGTCGCTGGCCTACCAGTTCTCGCGCAGCGACTCCGTGTCGGGCGCGGGCAGCGACGGCACCGCCGCGTCGCAGGCGCTGTCGTTTCGCCGCAAGCTCGGGAGGAAGCTCGACGCGCCAGTTCACCGAGTCGCTGCAGACCTCGTCCAACAACGGCGTCGCGACGCGGCTGACCGAGACGAGCGTCGCGCTGGTGCGCCGGCTCTCCGACGTCGTGGCGGTGCAAGTCTCCGCCGACCGCTACCATCAGACCGGGCTGGGCGGCGGGACGGGCACGTCGTTTGCGGCCTCGCTCGTGGGGCCGTTCGGTTTCGGCCAGCCGGCGAACGCCGGCGGCCGGGCGAATCCCAACCTGCCGGCCGTCATCCGCGGGCTGGTGACGTTCTCGACGTCGTCGAGCCCGTTCGCCTACAACGCGCCGACGCTGCGCGGCCTCAACAACGCGCTCGTGATCCTCGACGGGAAGATCACGCAGCGAACGGACTCGAGCGGCGAGTTCGAGTTCCGGTTCGTGTCGCAGGGGACGCACACGATCCGGATCGATTCGGCGACCATCGCGCCGGGGCTGATCGTCGACCGCGACTACCAGACGATCAAGGTGCTAGGCGGCCAGACGACCAGCATCCAGTTCAGCGTCGGGAACTTCGCGGGCGTGACCGGCATCGTCGCCGCGCAGGACGCGTCCGGCGCGAAACGGCCGCTCGGCGACATCGGGATCTCGGTCGACGGCATCCAAGCCGTCACGACCTCGCCGGACGGGCACTACCAGATCGGGCGCCTGTCGCCCGGCGCGCACACGATCGAGATCGTCGACGCGACGGTCCCCTCGACCGTGCAGTTCATCACCGACAAGAAGAAGACGGTCACGGTCAGCGCCGGGACCTCGACGCCGCTCAACTTCACGGCGCTGCCGCTCGGCTCGATCGCCGGTCAGGTGGTCGCCCCGGCGGACGGCGGGTTCGGGGCGCTCCTCGGCCTGCGCAACGTCTACGTGGTCGCCGAGCCCGGCGAGCACGCCGTGATCACCAACGAAGACGGCTCGTTTCTGATGGACAACATGCCGCCCGGCACGTACACGCTGACGGTCGATCCCGACACGATCCCCGACGGGCTGAGCGTGCTGTCGGGGCCGGAAGGCCCGCTCGCGGTCCAGGGTGCCGCGCCCGTCTCCGGCATCATCTTCAAGCTGGGCACCGCCGCGAAGAACGTGGTCTTCACGTACAGCGACGGCCGGCGGATGCCGATCCAGGTCGAGGTCACGCCCGCGGTCGCACCGCCGGGCAGCCTGCTGCGCGTGAGCGCGCGTACCTCGGCGAAGGACGTCGCCGCGCTGGCCGTCGAGAGCGACGTGTTCGGCGCGTTCCCGCTGCGGCTCGACGCGAAGACCGGGGCGTGGACCGGCAGCACGGTCGTGCCGGCGCTGGTGAAGGGCGACTACGCGCTGACCGTCACGGCGCACCGCCAAGACGTCACGGACGCGTCGTCGCTGATCCCTGTCGACCCGCGGATCCCGCTGTTCGCGGTGCGGCTCAACCCGCGCGCCCCGGGCCCCCGACAGACCGCGCGCGTGATGCTCAAGTCGCTCGCGCCGGCCGAGGAAGGCGACTCGCTGGTCTTCGAGGACGGCTACAAAATCGCGCTTCCCAAACCGGTCGGGCACCTGTTCAGCTTCGACGTGCGGATCTGGGGCCGCGGCCTCCCCTACTCGGCCACCCTCCTGACAAAGCGAGGGCCTACCTACCCGATAAGTCTCCGTTAAGCTAGGGTCAAATGACCCATGCCCGTTAAGACGAGTGGGCGAGCGGACGATGATCACATGGAGGGGCGCCAGTCCGCCTCCTCCACAGCGTCCCAAACTCGAAAGGATTCGAACGTGAAAAGAGCAGTTGCTGCTCTGGTCATGCTGGGGATCGCGACCGTCTCGGCGGCGCCCAGTTCGGCGGCTACGACGGTCTATGGATCAGCTCAGCTCAAGTACACCGTCAACGCGACGGCTTCAATTTCCATTGCCGTCAACTACGACGTCAACGGCAACATCCAACCCGCGGTCAACTCGACGATCCTGCAGTCCACCGCCGGTAATTGCACCAACGGCGTTCCGGAAGCGTCGGCCGCGACGCTGACGTTCGGCGGCATCACGCCGCCCGGCGGCGCCGGCACGTACACCTCGTGCCTCTACAAGAACGCGCTTTCGGTCGGCGTCAACTCGAACGACTCCGCCGGCGTGAAGGTCATGGAGTACGTGGACGTGCTTCCGGCCGGCACGGTCATCTGCGCGTATCCGCTCGACGCGACGCCGAAAGTCAAGCCGACGCAGTCGGCCGCGACGGCGATCGCCGGCAACGGCACGTGCGCGGCTCCGACCGGCGGTGCCGCCGGTACGGCGCTCGGCGCATTGGGTGCGACCACCGCAGGCTCCGGCTACGGCGCGCAGGGCGCCCCCGGCGGCACGGTCGTCGTGGGTCCCGGCACGCCGACGTCGACCGCGTACACGGCCGGCGGCTTCGCGCTCTACAACAGCGGCGCTGCGGCTCCGCCCGCAGGCTGGAACTTCATGGGTCAGGACGTCAGCCTGAGCGTGAGCCCTGCCGCGGCATCCGGCGCGAACCTCTCGAGCGTCATCACGCTCGCGCTGATCGCGAACTAAGCGGCAGCGGCCGCCTCAACCTGCCGAACGGAATCGCCGAGAATACACATGATGCGTCTATCGCGGATTCTCACGGTTCTCGCGGTTTCCACGGGCTTCGGGCTCGTGCTGACCGTTCCGTCCTCGGCGGACATCTCCGTCGACGTCTCGCCGGCGAAGTACGAGCTGTCTACCCAGCCCGGCAAGCAGGAGACGTTCCCGATCACGGTCCGAAACACGAGCGGCGCCGCGGTGCACATCGTGGCGTCGCTTTCGGACTACTCGGTCGGGCCGACCGGAAACTACATCTTGACCCCGGCCGGAAAATCGCTGTTCTCGCTCTCGAAAGAGATCAGCATCAACCCGCGGGAGTTCGACCTCGAGCCCAACGCATTCGTGCAAGTACGGTTCTCGGTCGACGTTCCGCAGGCTGCGGCCGGCGAGTACAGCAGCCTCGTGTTCTTCACCACCAGGCCGATGCGCCACGGCGGCGGCCTTTCGGTGGTGGAAAAGATCGCGTCCAAAGTCTATGTGCTCATCCCCGCGTCGACACGGATCGCCGGCGAAGTGGATGACGTCAAGGCGCAGGCGCTCGACGACGGCCAGCACTATCTCGTCAACTTTCGCAATACCGGAAACGCCCACGTCTATCTGAGCGGGCGCGTGGAAATCAAACAAGGAGGGACGGTCGTCGACCGGGTCAGCTTCCCGCAGGGCATGCTCGTCGAGCGCGCCGGGAAGCGGCTGATCGACGCCGTCGGCAAAAAGCTCGCGCCGGGTTCGTACTCCGTCGTCGCAATGGTCGACTACGGCGGTCCGAATCTCGTCGCCGGCCAAGCGAACATCACGGTGCATTAAGCACCGCACTACGGAACGGATTCCGGAGAGTTCATGTACCACGTGTCGCGGACGATGGCGGTTATCGCCTTCGTCGTCGCCAGTGTGCTCGGGATCGGGGCGCTGGTCGCCCTGGCGCAGACGGCGCAGTCGACGCAGCGGACCACAGGCGGCCCGCGCACGTCGACGACGACCGCAGTAACGCCGCCCCCGCTGCCCTTCGGCGACCAAACGCGCCCGCAGAGCGGGAAGCGTTCGACCGACACCGGGAGCGGATCGCGCGACCTCGCCGGGCCGCTCGCGCGGCTGATGGCGTCGACGCGCGGGCAGAGCCGGCTCGTGCCGTACACCGGCCCGCGGCCGCCGGTCCCCAAGCTCTCCGACATGCTGCGCCACCGCTATCGCCGCCCGCACTCGGCGAGCGGCGCGTCGATCGTGCTGAGCGGACCGCTCGGCGTCGCGTACCTCGAAGACGCGACCGTCGCGTACGGCTCGCTGGTCGGCTGGGTGTGCGAGAACCTTGCGGCGACGACGCCGTACGAGTACATCGTGTTCTCGCCGGACGGCTATGCGGCGCAGGTACTCCCGTTCAAGCAGTCCGCGGGCGGGAACGTCGCGCAGTTCACCACCGACGCTCAGGGCCGCTGTCTGGACAGCTCGAACTTCGCGTACTACGCGTTCATCCCGCTGTCGACGCCGATGACGAACGGCCCCGGCGGCGGCAACAACCCCGATCCGATCACCGCGATCGGTGCGCTGCGCGGCGGTGCCGCGGGCTCGGATCCGCCGTATTCCGGCGTCTGGACGATCGCCGTCAAGAACATGACGTCGGGTCAGTTCGACGCCGTCGCGTACACCGTCGTGCTGGGCACGCTCAACTTCAACACGTACAGCGATCCGGGCTTCACGACGGTGGCGGCGAACTACACGTCGGGCGCCAACGTCTACGTGTCCGCGTCGGGGCTGAACCCGGCGCACTTCTACGCGTTCGGCTTCGTGAACACGTCAGGCAACGGGCTGCCGTGCGTGTACACCATCCCGTCGGCCGCGCAGAACAACGCCAACGCGACGTGCTTTCTGCAAGGCTCGTCCGGCGTGCTTCCGACGGGCGGCAAGCTGACCGGCACGTTCCCTTCGCCGGCGGCGGGCGCGAACAGCGTCGGCACGTACTCCGTGCAGCTGTACGACGTCACCACCAGCGACCTGATCTCGACGCAGCAGATCTCGCTGAACCCCGCGTCGGTGACGTGGAACCCGCTCGTCCCGTACAACGGCGCGACGATCGGCGCCAACGTCAACGACACGTTTGCCGTCAACGGCATCCTCAATGGAAACACGGGCGCACCGGCGGTGGTCGAGGAGTCGGTGACCGGCTTGACCTACGCCGCATCGGGGCTCGTCACCGGCCATAACTATCGCATCACGGTGAGCAACCCCAACGGCGTCGTGATGAACAGCACGACGACCGACCCGCAGCAGCAGTCGTTCGCGCAGCTCCCGACGACGCCCGCGGTCGGCGGGGCGCTGCCCGCCACCAAGGTCGACTTCCCGGTGAACACGACGACGATCACCTCGCTCGGCCAAGCGCAGGTCCAGTTCGCTCCCAACGTCTACACGGCGCAGCTTTACGACACCACCGCGAGCACCGTCGTCGCGTCGAAGTCGTTCCGCATGCTGTCGTATGCCGGCGCGCTTCGCTGGACCACACCGGCGGGGCTGTTCGTGAACGCCAACGTCGCCGCGACGAACGTCACGACGACGGTGCAGAACACGGCCGGCATCCTGTACGGCGCGTGGAATGCCGACGGCATCAAGCAGATCACGATCACGAGCGACACCAACAACTTCGTGTCGCTGGGGCTGCAGGCGGGCCAGACGACGGCGACCGATTCCAGCGGCAACGTCTGGAACCTCACGAACCCCAACATCCACACGATCATCGCGACGCCGAACGTCGCCGGCACGAGCCTGCCGGCCAACGGCACGATCCCGATCCCGATGACCGTCGCGGACCCGGGCGTGAAGTGCGGCGGCACGGGCTGCATCCTGCGCACCTCGATCCTCCCGCTGCACGGCATCAACGCCAGCGTCACCAACGCGAAGATGCAGAACACGGCCAGCAACGGTCTCCTGGTGTTCGCCGCAGGCTCGGGCGGTTCGGTCCCGACGTACTCGCTCGCCGTCGGCGCGTACTCCGGCGCGCAGCTGCCGACGCCGCGCTATCCGCAGATGATGTACCGCACGGGCACCAACGCGGCGAGCGGAGGCCGGTACACGATGACGTTCACGATCAACAACACGGGCTCCGCGCAAGCGATGGAGAGCGCGGAGTTTGCGCTGCCGCCGGGCTTCGACATGCAGCTCACGCCGCCGACGCTGACCAGCATCGTCGTGAACGGCGTCAACCAGACCGCGAACTGGTCGATCCAGACGCCGAACCCGTTCGGCGGGATCGGCACCGGCTGCGACCCCGCCGTCAACGACTTCGGCATCACGACGACGAAAAACGCCGCCACCCTGGCGACAGGCAAGACTGCGGTCGTGACGATCTCCATGCCGATCCTGCCGACGGCGTTCCCCTTCGAAGAGATCGCGGGTACGGCGAACTACTGCGACTCGGCGAGCATCGGCGGCACGGCGTACCAGCTCGGGCAAACCAACGTGCTGACCAACGCCGTCGCCGGGACGACGAACATCGACTCGACCGAGCTCGCGGTGTTCTCGCTCGACACCGCGCTGATGTCGGCGACGCTGAACCCCTCGACGATCGCCGCGCTGCCCGGCGTTACGACCACGTTCAAGTTCGTCAACACCTCCACGGGCCTGGATCCCAACCCGGATTACGTCGACCAGCTCCTGATCACGGTGCCCGCGGGCGCCATCCCGAACTCGGTCACCGTGACCTCGCCGAACCAAGGCGGCGTGACGTGGTTCGCGAACCCGACCGGCACCGCGGGGCAATATCGCATCGAGCTTTGTTCGCCGGGTCCCGCGCCGTGCGCCGGCGTCACCGATGCCAACTCGCTGCCGCCGGGCGACGAGCTCGACGTGAAGTTCAACTACGTCGCGGCGCCGAGCATCGGCAACTACCCCATCGCCTGGACGGTGCGCGGCGCGAACGGCAACGGCGTCGTGGTCGCGTCCGGAGCACAGATTCCGACTCTGATCGTCGCCAACACGACGGCGCAGACGAGCTTCACGTTCTCCGGCGGCTACACCGCGGCGCCGGCGTATCCGCCGGTCCTGCCGATCCTCGCCGTCCCGAGCAACGCGCAGCCGACCGTCGGATCGTGGTCCAACTTTGCCAACGGCAACGGCTTCGTGTACGAGCTGCACAACAACGGCTCGACGCCGATAACCGACATCTCGATCGCGATCCCGTCCTCCAACACGTCGGGGCAGATCACCGACGCGCAGGACTGGTCGGTGATCGCCGCCTCGGTTCACACGTACGGTTCCGGCGCGCAAGGCGCGCAATGCCTGAACAACGGCTACAAGTCGCTCACGCAGCCCGTGCGCGGGTCACCGGGGACGTACGGCCTGCTGATGCTCTCGGGCTGCAACGTTCCGATCGGCGGCACGATCGACGTGTTCTTCGACGCGCTCTCGCCGTACGACAACGGCTCGAACTTCACGTTCCCCGCCAACGTCGCGAACGGCGGCGTGCCGCCCGATCCGCGCCCTCCGGCGACGCCGAACACGCTGCCGCTGTACAGCCTCTCGAACACCATCCACATCGCGACGGACGCAACGCTGTCGATCCAGATCCCGACGGCCGGCGTGTACAACCCGGCGCTGTTCGGCGGCTCGTCCGCGGCCCCGGTGTGCTTGACGTGCACCTACGTGAACTCGCTCGTGCCGATCATCAACCTCGGCACGTTCACGGGCAGCGTGACGGCGACCGACGTGCTCGCGGCGTCCGTGTACAGCGACGATTCGAACGGCTGGAACCTGTCGGTCGCCGCGGACGTCAACCCGTCGCCTGCCGGCGGACGAGTCGACACCTGCCTGGACAGATTAAACTCGAAGGGCCCGGCCGGATTCACGGTCGTGAACGCGGTCGACTGCGGGACCGGTTGGCAGACCATCCCGACGGTCGGGACGATGGCGCTGTCGGCGTTCAACGGAGCCGTGCGCCATCAGCCCATCGACAACATCATGTCGTACAAAGTCGTCGTGGGCGCCAACGTCACCAACGCGTCGCAGACGCAGACCGTCACCCTCACCTACACGTTGATCGCGAACTGATGGGTACCAACGTGATGCGCGCGCTCGCCGCCCTGCTCGCCGCCGCGATGCTCGCCCCGGTCCCCGCGTTCGCCGGGCCGGCCTACGGGTCGGCGCAGGTCAACTACAAGGTCCTCCCGAGCGTGCACGCGCAGATCGTCCCGAACTACGCGACCGGCTTCGGGCCGCAAGGCGGTTTCGGCAGCGGTTCCACGCCGGCGGCCGGCGCCGGGGCCGTACTCAACGGCGGAACCGTCGACTTCGGCAACGTCGTCGTCGGCTACCAGTACATCTACAAGTACGCGGCGCAGCTGAGCGTGCAGACCAACGACGCCGCCGGCTTCGTCGTGTACGCCGAAGGCGCCACCGACTGGAACGGCAGCAACCCGGTGCCCACGCCGGCGACGTGGCCGATCCTGCACACGCTCTACTGGCTGACGTCGAACGCCAGCAACACGGCGTACACGCCCGCGAAGAGCTTCGCGAAAACCGCGGGCGCCCCGATCGCGGGCGGCGCGCTGGGCATCGATTACTCCGGCGTCGGCGGGAAGCCGTCGGCGGGCTCGGTCGTGTGGTCCTATCCCGGGTCCGGCAACGTGACGCAAGGCTTCGACTACCAGCTGCGGCTGCCGGGCACGATCCCGACCAGTCAGTTCAACCTGTACATCGTCTACACGGTGATCGGAAATTGAGACGCTCTAACATTGTCGCGCTGAGCGCGCTCGCGGTCCTCGCCGTCTTCGCCGCCTTCTCGCAAGCGGACGCGCTGCAGAGCGTGCGCGCGTCGAAAGACGAAGTGATCACCGTCGTCGTGACGCCCAGCCCCGCGCCGGTCGGATTCTTCCGCCGCGCCGCGCCGCCCGTCGCGCCCGCACCGGCCGCCGCGCTCGCACGGCTTTTGGACGATCCGTTCCCGCCGCGCCAGATCGCGTCGGCGGGCGCCATGTGGGACGTCGCCCCCGGCGGCGGCACGCTGATCGCGCAGTCGACGGTGCAGCCGCCCTCGGTTCCGGTCCAGTTCATCGCGAAGCCCGATCCGAACTCGCTGTATCTCAAGCTCATCGATCACACGCCGGAGCTCGACGTGCCGTACGGCACGACCGTGTTCCCGTGCGCGTTCGAGATCTACACGTACTACGACAAGGCGACGTACGCGCTCAACGACTACGGCTCCGGCACCGCGAAAAGCGGCACGGGTCCGTATCCCGTCCTGAATTTCCCGGCGACGAGCTATCTGTCGTGGGCCACGCCCGACTTCTCGCCGACGTTCAACGCGTACTGGAACTCCGGTTCTCCGGGTGAGAAAGTCTGGACCGGCGCGAAGCTGCAGGCGCAGCAGCACTGCGTGGACCTGACGATCGTCGTGCCGAACTCGCAGCCCGCGGGGACCTACACCGCGGTGATCCAGTACAACCTGCTCGTCAACTAGCGCGCGCAGCGGTCACTCGTCGCGCCGCGCGGCGCCCAGGATCAGCGCGGCGAGCACGAGCAGCACGACGCCGCCGTACACGACGGTGGAGCGGGTGTGCAGCGCGTGGTACGCGGCGCCGTGGATGTCGGTCGCCGCTTCCATCTGCGGCACGATCGCGCGCTGCTGGTACGTCGCGAAACCCAGCGCGATCGCGACGAGCGCAACGCGCACGAAATCCCACGTGCGGTCGCCCGCCGCCGCGGCGCGCATCAGCCCGGTGACGATCGCGATCCCGCCCAGCACGTAGCCCCACACCGTAAGGTCGCCGATCGTGCGCGCCGTGAGGGCGGCGAAGCGCGCGGCGTCGAGCGGCGCGACGATGCGAAACGCGAGCGGCGCGGAGACGAACGCGAAGCCGGCGAGCGCGCCCAGCCAGACGCCGAGCGCCGGCAGCTCGATGGCCGCGAGGACGCGGTCGCGCCGTCCGGAAGGGATGGTTCTCATCGTTGCGCCTTTCCGAGGAGGACCCCGTTGGACCCGCTCGCGTTCATCACCGCGCTCGCGCGCGACGCCGGCGCGCTGCTGTGCGAGCGGTTCGACGACCCGCGCGAGATCGCGGAGAAGCGTCCGCACGATCTCGTCACCGACGCGGACCGCGCGAGCGAAGCGCTGATCGTCGCGCGCATCCGGGCGGCGTTTCCGGGCGCGGCGATCCTGGGTGAAGAGAGCGGCGCGCACGCCGGCGACGGCGACGAGCGGTTCATCGTCGACCCGCTCGACGGGACGACGAACTACGCGCACCGCTATCCGCTGTTCTGCGTGTCGATCGCGTACGAGCGCGCCGGCGTCGTCGAGGCGGGCGCGGTCTATGCGCCGGTGCTCGACGAGCTCTTCGCCGCACGGCGCGGCGGCGGGACGACGTGCAACGGCGCACCGGTTCGCGTGTCGGCGGTTGCGGCCGTGTCGAACGCGATGGTGTGCACGGGATTCAATCCCGCGGGGTACGCGCGCAACGGCAAGTACTTCGCGCACCTCTCCGACCGCGCGCAGGCGGTGCGGCGCGACGGCAGCGCGGCGCTCGATCTCGCGTTCGTCGCCGCCGGGCGCTACGACGCGTTCTGGGAGTGGGATCTCAAGGCGTGGGACGTCGCCGCCGGTGCGCTCCTGATCGAGGAGGCCGGCGGGCGCGCGGGCGCGCTCACCGGCGGCGCGCTCGACATTGCAAACGGCTCGATCCTGGCGTCCAACGGCTTGCTGCACGCCGAGATGGAGCGGCTGCTGGGCGAGGTGTGACGGCAGGGGATCGCGGCGCGCAGCGGCCAGAGAGCGGGCATGGAACCGAACGAGGAGATGGTCGTGGTGTCGCGCGCGGCGCTGGAGCAGCTGCAGCGCCAGATCGACGGGCTGCCCGGCGTGTTCGCGAAGTCCACCCAAGAGATCTCGCGCGGCCTTTCGCTGCGGCTCTCGGCTGCGCTCGACGATCTTGCGGCGCAGCTCACCGAGACCACCGAGGATGCGTTGCGCGCGATTCGCGATGCGATCCCGGTGGTGATCGCCGAGCACGCGCCCGACGTCGAGCCCGCGGTGCTCGACGCCATCACGGAAGCGATCTATGCGCGCGCGGCCGAGCGTTTTGCAACGCTGCACGCGGCGCAGCGAATTCTCAGCGAGCGGATGCAGTCGCCGGAGTAACGTCCGTGCGAAAGCGCGGCCGGCCGGAGGGCCGGGCCGCGCTTCCGCGGTGTGTGAGGTTAGACCGGCTTCGCGATCACTTCGTGATCGTCGTGATGATGCCCAGGCCGTTGACGAAGATGCCGGCGACCTGGCCGATCGAGATCTTATTGCCGTTGAGGACGTCCTGGAGCGACACGCCGACGTTGACGTTGGAGTTGTTCAGGACGTTCACGTTGTTGAGCGCGTTGCTCACGTTGATGTTCGCGAGGACGTACTGGAGGTACGCGATCGGCGAGTTGCTGCCGTTCGTGCCCGGGAGGCCCGTGGTTTGCGCCACCAGCGTGCCGGGCCCCAGGATCGCGAGCGCCGGGATGTCGGCGTTTGCGTCGCCGACTTTGAGCATCGACTTCAGGCCCGAGGAGAGCCGGTAGACGCGCAGCTTGTCGAAGCTGACGTGCTTCATCTGGCGGACTTTGTTCGCTTCGACCAGCGGGTGTGTGAGCGCATAGCGCAGGTCGGCCACGTTCATCGAGCCGTTCGCGATCTTCTTGACGTTCGCGAGCTTGTTCGGCGTGCCGCCCGTGCCGCGCTGGCTCGGGTTCGTCGACATCGTCGCTTTGGGTGCGGGCGTCGAGGACGACGACGACGAGCCTGAAGACGATGCCGGCGCGCTCGGCGCGGCGCTCGGTTCGGACATCGAGGTCGGGGCCGGGACCGGCTGCATCGGCGACGGGCTCGGAGCGGTCATCGGCGCCGTCGTGGGCGCTGCCGTTTGGGCGGCGGCGCCGGCGGGCGCGAGGCCCAGCGCGGCGGCCGCGAGGAGCGGCGTGAGTTTGGATGTGATCATCAGCATTCTCCCCGCGGTCACTTGGTGATCGTCGTGATGATCCCGCCGCCGCCGATGTAGAGGCCGACGACCTGACCGATCGAGATCTTGTTGTTGTTGAGCACGTTCGAGAGCGCGACGTTGACGTTCACGTTCGAGCCGTTGAGCACGTTGAGATTGTTGAGCGCGTTGCTGACGTTGATGTTCGCGAGCACGTCGCGCAGGTACTGGATCGGCGAGTTGTTGCCGTTCGAGCTCGGGAGCGCCGGCGTGGTCTGCGCGACCTGGACGCCGTTGCCGAGCATCGCCATGACGATCGCCTGCTGGTCCGCGTCGCTCAGCTTCACCATCGACTTCAGCGACGTCGGGAGCTTGTAGACGCGCAGGTTGTCGAAATTGATGGTCTTCGTTTTGAGCAGTTGCTTCGCTGCCTGGACTTGGTGCGTCAGTCCGTACAGGACTTGCGAGCGCGTCAGCGAGCCGCTCTTGATCTGCTTGATCTTACCGTTCCCTGCGCCATTTCCGCCGTTCGGCGTGCCGCCCGTCGAGCGCGTCGTGCCGGAACCCGACGACGACGCGGGTGCGGACGTCGACGACGATGACGGTGACGACACCGGGTTCGCGGTCGGCGACGTGCCCATCGTCGGGTTCGCGGTCGCCGGCGCCACGGGCATCGACGATGCCGCCGGTGCGGGCGACGACATCTGCATCGGCATCGTGGTCGACGAGGGCATGGGCGATGATTGCGCGGACGCCACAGCCGTCGAGGCGAGCGCGATGGCTGCTGCGGCGAGCATCAGTCGGCTGGTTTGCTGCATGCGTGGGCTCCTATGATTGCGAGTGCCAGTCAGGAGCCGTGTTACCACAATGCGACGAAACCGATGCGTGCTCGGTCTAACGCGCGACCTCGTTCATGGTCGCAAGGAAGCGTTCGACCTCTTCATCCGTGGTGTAGAAGTGCGCGCTCACGCGCAAGCCGCAGCCCGGCCGGTAGTCGACGAAGATGCGGCGCGCGATCAGCTCGTGCAGCACGCGCTCGCCGTCGGGCACGTCGATGCCGACCCAGCCCGTGCGGCGCGCCGCGTCGTGCGGCGTGTTGACGCGCCAGCCGCGTTCGAGCGCTGCCTCGGTGAGCCGCGTCGTGAGCCGCACGTTGTGCTCGCGGATCGCCTGGACGCCGATCTCGCGGATCACGTCGTGGCCGGCTTTTGCGACGAGGTAGCCGGGGATCGTCGGCGTGCCGGTCGCCCAGCGCAGCTGATCGGTCGCGTAGTCGATCGGCGGCGGCTCGAACGCGAACGGATCGCGGTGCGCGAACCAGCCCGTCACCATCGGCGCGAACCGCTGCGCGAGCGAGGGCTTGACGTACATCCAGCCGCAGCCCGGGCCGCCGCACAGCCATTTGTGCGAGCCGCCGACGGCGACGTCGACGTCGAGCGCGACCACGTCGTACGGATACGTTCCGGTCGTCTGGTACGCGTCGAGCACGACGAGCGCGCCGGCCTCGTGCGCGCGCGCCGTGATGGCGGGGACGTCGATCACCACGCCGCTCTGATAATACGCGTGCGACAGCACGACGACCGCCGTGCGCTCCGTGATCGCCGAGCAGATGCGGTCGGTGGGAATCGTCTTGCCGTCGTCGGTCGGGACGCGCACGGTCTTGCCGCCGCCGCGCTCCCACGCGGTCCAGACGTACGCGAGCGACGGGAACTGCAGCGCCTCGTACACGACTTCGTTGCGGTCCGCGTCGCGCAACTCGAGCGACGATGCGAGCGCCGATTGCAGCAGGCTGACGTTCGGTGCGAGCGCGATCGAGCCCGCGGGCGCGCCGATGATGGCGCCGATCCCGTCGCCGATCGCGCGCGCTTCGTCCAGCCAGCCGGGCCAGGCGCCTTCGGGGCCGCCATCGGCCCACTGCGCGTGGTAGCGCACGAGCGCGTCGCGCGCGGCGAGCGGCGGCGCGCCCATCGAGTGCGAGACGAGCCACGTGTTGACGTCGATGCCCGCGAAGCGGTCGCGCGCGCGGGCGGTTGTCGCGGCGATCACGCGGCGACCTTCCGCCGGACCGCGGGGAGCCCTTCAACCGCGACGGCCCGGCTGACGCGCGAGCAGGGATCGCTCAGCCGGCTCGGCGTACCGGGCGCCATGCGAACGCCGTTCATCGTCATGCTCGTGCTTGCGTGCGCCGTCACAGCTGCCGGCTGCACCAAGAACGACCAGAGCACCAGCACGACGTCGACGGCGACCTCGGATGCGTCCGCGACGCCCGTGTCGTCGGCCGTGCCCGAGGTGCTGTCGAGCGCGAGCCCGGCGGCGTCGCCGTCCGCTGCGGCTGCGGCGAGCGCGCCTTCGCCGCTCGCCGCGATTGCGTTCACCGACATCGCCGGCGTGCAGGGGGAAAAAGAGATCGTCGCGCTCGCGCAGCTCGGCGTGTTCGACGCGACGAGCGGGCCGTTCCATCCGAACGATCCGGTCAAGCGGCGCGATTTCGTGCGCTGGCTGTTCAAGGCGAACAACGCGGTGTGGGCGGATCAGCCCAGCCGCCAGATCCACGCGGCCGATGCGGCGACGCAATCGTCGTTCCCCGACTTGCCGTCGAGCGATGCCGACTTTCGCTACGTGCAAGGGCTCAGCGACGCGGGGATCGCCGTCGGCTTTCCGGACAAGAGCTTCAAAGCCGATCAGCCGCTGACGCGCGAGCAGATGATCGCGATCAAATCGGGCCTCGACCGCGGCGGGGTGGAGAAGAGCTACGCGACGGACGCGAGCTACGCGCGCTACAACCTGCCGCCGTGGAAAGACAAGGACAAGGTGCAGAAGACGTACGCCGGGGCGGTCGCGACCGACGTGCAGGACGATCCCAAAGACGGCTCGCCGAAGATCGACAACATCGGCCGCACGTTCGGCGCGATCGCGATGTTCCGCCCGCAGCAGCCGGTGACGCGCGCGCAGGCGGCGGTCGTGCTCAACGTGATCGGAGCGCACGAGCGGTTCGCCGCACCGCGCAGCGTGGCGCAGGCGCTCGCGGCGCCGTCGCCCTCGCCGTCGCCCTAGCGGTCAGCCGCCGTACGAACCGCCCAGCACCGTGCGCACCTCCCACAGCTCGGGGAAGAAGCGGCGCTGCAGCGTCGTCTGCAAGTACGCGACGCCGAGCGAGCCGCCGGTGCCGGGCTTCATGCCGATCATGCGCTCGACCATGGCGACGTGGCGGCCGCGCCAGAGCAGCACGCCTTCGTCGAAGTCGATGAGGTCTTCCAGCAGCAGGTAGAGCGCGTAGTGCTCCTCCTCGTGCTCGTAGATCGTGCGGAACGTGTCGATGAGCGCGTCGTGCGTCGTTACGTCGAAGCCGTGGCGCGCGAGGTGCGCTTTGAGCGCGTCGTAGAGCGTCGGCTCGCGCATGCGCCGCTCGAGCCGCGCGCGTTCGTCCGGCGTGAGCGCGAGGTGGCGCAGGTATTTCTCGTCGCCCCGCAGCCCGCAGCGGAACTCGATCTCCCGGAACTGCGCGGACTGGAAGCCGCTCGCGGGGTTGAGCTCGGAACGGAAGGCGTTGAAGTCTGCCGGCGTCATCGTCTCGAGCACGTCGACCTGCTGCAGCAAGATGCGCTGGATCGCGTGGATGCGGCGGAACGCCTTGGCGACCTTGAGCAGATTGCCCGCGTCGAGGTAGGTCACCGCCGCGTCGAGCTCGTGCAGCGTCTGCTTGAACCACAGCTCGTACACCTGGTGGATCAGAATGAACAGCAGCTCGTCGTGGTGCGGCGGATCGCTGACCCGCTGCTGGAGCTCGAGCAGCTCGGGGACTTTGAGGTACGAACCGTAGGAGAGCGACGCGGTAGCCACCCGGCACCTTTCCGCGTCGGCATGCGCGGCTACTACCGCCGTGGCGCCGTCAGCGCGACCAGCGCCACGCCCACGCGTTCCAGAGGTGCGTGCCCGTGACCGACGGGACCACGCCTTCGAGGCCGTCGCGGTAGGCGACGGCTTCGCGGTTGAACCCGAGGAAGATCACGCCGGTCTGCCCGACGAGCCGCCGCGTGAGCGCGCGGTCGCCGGCGGCTTCGCGGGCGGGGTCGGCGCTGGCGCCGAGCTCTTCGCGCGCGGCCGCTTCGATGGCCGGATCGCAGATGCCGCCGAAGTTGTCGCCGTTGGGCGGCCGGGTGTCGCAGCGAAACAGGTACGAGTGGTCGGCGACGACGTTGGGCTGCCAGCCCGAGTACGCGAGGTCGAAGCGGCCGGTCTGAAAGATGCCGTTGTCCGCCTTGCCCGCCCAGATTTGGTTGTAGCTGTACGACTTGATGTCGACCCGGATGCCGAGCTTCGCGAGGTCCTGCTGCACGAACAATCCGAAGCGGCCCGTCGTCTTCGACTCGGTCGTCGCGACGAAGTCGAGCGCGAGCGCGCGGCCGTTCTTGCGGCGCGTGCCGTCCGCGCCTAGCCGCCAGCCGGCGGCGTCGAGCAGCCGCGCCGCCGCCGCGGGGTCATACGGCTGCTGCACGATCGATGCGTCGAATGCGAACTGCCCCGGCAGACGATCCGTTTCCGCGTCGAGCCACAGCTCGCCGTCGAGGTCGCGCATGATGCGTTTGCGGTCGGTCCCGGCGGCTAGCGCGCGGCGCACGCGCGCGTCGTCGAGCGGCGGGTGCATCAGATTCATCTGCACGAAGTCGAACTCATAGTGCGGCTGAAGCACGACGTGCCCGTTCGCGCGGCTGCGCAGCGAGTCGAGGAACGTGCGTCCGTACGTCACGCGGCCGACGACGAAATCGATGGCGCCGGTCTTCCACAGCGTCGCCAGCGTGTTCGGGTCCGGGACGATCGCGATCTCGAGGCGCGGGATCGCGGGCGCGCCTCGATAGTAGTGCGGATCGGCGGCCAGCACGATGCGCGAGCCGCGGTCCCACGCGGCGAATTTGTACGGGCCCAGGCCGACGGGCGCGGAGTTGTACGCGTCGCGGTTGATGTCATGCTTACCGGCCAGCAGATGCGCGGGCAGAATCGGGTACGGGTCGTTGGCGCCCAGCGTGAAGCACGACGCGACGAACGGGGAGAACGGCTGCGTGAGCCGCACGCGCACCGTGTACGGATCGACCACGCGCACCGCCGCGACGTGGTCGAAGCCGGTGCGGTCGGGCACGGAGTTGCTCGGGTTCGCAACGGCGGCGAACGAGAACGCGACGTCCTTCGCGTCGAACGGAACGCCGTCGTGCCAGCGCACGCCGCGCCGCAGGTGGTACGTGACCGTGCGCCCGTCGGCGGCGATCCCGCCGTTCGCGCGCGTGGGCACGACCGTCGCGAGGTCGGGGATGAGGCGTCCGGCGCCGTCGGTGCGCAGCAGATAGCCGTGGATCAGCGGGCCGAGATACGAGACTTGCGCGTTGTCGAACACCAGCGGGTTCAGCCCCGGCGGATCGGTGCCGATCGCGGTGCGAACCACGTCGCGCGCGGCGCCGGACGGGGTGCTCATCCCGGCATCGTTCGCGTGCGTGCACGCCGACAGCGCGAACGCGAGCGCGGCGGCGAGCGCGCGAACCGGGAGCGGTGAAAGCGCCATCGCGCGGTCTTCGGCTCGGACGGCGAGCGTCTTCCTGCTCGCGCGCGGCGGGTGAGGCCGGGTCGCGCCGGGCAAGAGGCCTTCGTGCACCAACACGACCACGATCACGATCACGAACGCGGCGATCACGCCGAGCACGAGCACCATCACGCCGAGCACGAGCACCATCACGCCGAGCACGATCATCATCACGATCACGAGCACGAGCACCATCATCACGAGCACGACGACGACCGGCGCGGGTACACCGGCAAGGTCACCGGGCTGATCTACGACCGGGCGGGCGACTTCGACGGGTTCTTGCTCGACACGGACGAGGGCCAGCGCGCGTTCGACTCGCGCGAGCCGGGGATCGAAGACGTCGCCGGGCGCGCATGGGCCGAGCGCATCCTCACGACGGTGTACGCCGACGACGCGGAGCCGTGGCGCCCCGCGCGGATCGTCTTGCGCGCGTAGCTCCGCGGTTAGAGGTCGACGCGCTCGTCGGACCGGCTCGGATCGACGCGTTGCCAAGCAGTGTAGCGGCCGTCGTTCGCGCCGGGCGCCAGCTCGCGGCGCCACCATGCGAGCGTGCCCGTCGTGTCGACCTCCCACATGTCGCCGCGCGCGATCTTCTGCGTGCCGTACAGCGTCGCGGCGTCGAGCGTGCTCCCGACGCGCACCTCCACGAGCACCGCGCCCGGGAACGAGACGTTGCGGAAACGGATCAGCCCGTCGGCGAGCGCGGGCCGCGGCACCAAGCACGCGGCGGCGGACACCGCGAGCGCGGAAAGAGCCTGCCTGCGATTCATCGGGCGCCTCCTCCAGGCCGGTGAGCCGGTTCAACTAGAGAATACCGAGCACCTGAGAAATCCCTGAGAGGCGCGCCTCCGTGAGCGCGCCGTCAGTTCGGCGGCAGTTGTGGAACGACGAAGATGAGCTCGTCGTGAACGGTGCCGTGCCGGTCGACGATCGCGCGCGCGTGCACGGCCTCGCGCACGTAGCCGGCCTTTTCGAGCACGCGCGCCGACGCGGCGTTCGCAGCCATCACGTTCGCCCACAGCCGGTGCGGCCGCAGCGTTGCGAGCGCGTGCGCCGTCAGCGTGCGCAGCGCATCGGCGGCGATCCCGCGCCCCCAGAAGCGCTTGCCGAGCCAGTAGCCGATCATGACGCTGCCGGCGTATTCCAACGCGCCCGGCGTGAGCCCGATGCCGCCGGCGAGCGCGCCGTCCACCTCGATCGCCCAGTGCAGCACCTCGGGCTCATCGAGCTTGAGCGCGATCCACGCGTCGGCGTCCGCGCGCGTGTACGGCGACGGAAACCGGTGGTTCATGTAGCGCACGACGTCGGGATCGCTCGCGACCGCGGGCATCGCCGCTGCGTCCTCGAGCCGCCACGGCCGCAGCGTGCAGACCTCACCGCGCAGGATCACGGAGATCGTGCCGCCCGGCGCGCTTACAAGAAGCGCGCGGCGACCACGGCGATGTCGTCGCGGATGTTGTCGTTGCTGAACGCGCGCGCGCGCTCGATCAGCTTCTGGACGATCGTGTCGACCGGCGCCTCCGCGAACGCCTCGATCGTCTCGATGAACCGCTCCATCCCGAAGAAGGAGCGGTCCGGCGCGCGCGCTTCGGTGATGCCGTCGGTCGTTGCGACGAAGACCGTGCCGGGCGGCAGCTCGACGTGCCGCTGCTTGAAGAGATGGTGCTGGTCGTCGAAGACGCCGATCAGCGGCGCCGTGGGAAGCAGCGCCTGCGCGCGCTCGCCGGGGATGACGATCGCCGCCGCCTCGTGGCCGCCCGACGCGTAGTACATGATGCGCCGCGAGGAGTCGACCATGCCGAAGAACACGCTCGCAAACGAGTCGATCCGCTCGAAGATGTTGTTCTCGAGGTACAACCGGTCGAGCGCGCGCAGGACGGTCTCCGGCGTAAGGCCGTGCGACGCGTACGAGCGCAGCCCGTACTTCACCATCGCGGCGTGGATCGCGGCCTCGCTGCCCTTGCCCGAGATGTCCGCGATCGAGAACGACACGGCGTCGTTGTCGAAGTGGTAGACGTCGACGATGTCGCCGCCCGTGAGCCCGTGCGCGAGCCGGTAGCCGACGGCGTACTCGATGCCGGGGATCTCCGCGTGTCCGCGCGCGAACAAGTGCTCCACGAGCACTTTCGCCGCGGTCCAGTCCGCGACTTCCGCGAGACCGTCGGTGTGCAGCGCCGCGACCGAGGCTTCGCCCATGGCGAGCGACGACATGCGCTCGGCCGGCGTCGTCAACGGCGGCGGAATATCGACCGGCGTGTCCATTGCGTCACCGCATAGGACGGTGGGCCGCCGTGTCCCGCCGCATCTCGCGCGGCTTGATCCGTTCTTTACACGGATAACGAGCAAGGGATGACTCGCCCGACGACGGTAGCCGAGAGGGCGAACTCGCGCGGCCGGACAACCGTCGCGACGCGGAGAGATGGCGGAGCGGTTGAACGCGTCGGTCTTGAAAACCGAAGGCCCTCAACGGGGCTCGTGGGTTCGAATCCCACTCTCTCCTCGTGTGTTCGGTGTCCCCGTGCGCGGCGCGCCGCCGCCGGCGGCAAAGGAGGTTCACCATGACCGTTCTCGACACGCTTCGGCTGCTTCGTAACGTCCTGCTGAGGACGTTTGCCGTCGGGGTCGTTTTCGCGCTGCTGACGCTGATCGCGATGCTCGCGGCTTGGCCGATCTGGACGGGCTTGGCGATGCGGTGGTTCCATACCGGCGAAGTGCAGCTCGGCGTGGTCGCGCTGCAGTTTTTTACCGAGATCCGGTTTTACTTCTTGTTCGTCTTGCTTGCGCCGGCGCTCGCGCTGCACTGGACCATCCGCAACGGACGTGCGCGCGCGTTGCGTTCAGGCAGCTAGACGTTCGGCGCTGCCCGGTGGTTCGAGATCCTCCGGTTTGAGGGTCTTCGTCAAGTACGTCACGAGCGCGACGATCACGAGCAGGAAGATCGCGCTGGTCACTGTCGTTCCCAGACCCAGGCCGCCATCGGCGCGCGCTTGCGACAGCAGATCGCCCAGCGACGCGCCGAGCGGGCGCGTCAGGACGTACGCGATCCAAAACGCGAGCACGCCGTTGATCTTGAACACGAAGTACGCGAGCGCGGTCAGCGCGATCAGCGAGGCGAACATCAGCGCTGCGAGCGCGTAGCCGGCGCCGGACTTCTCGGCGAGGAAGTCGCCGGCCGACGTGCCGAGCGCGAACGTGAACAGGATGGCCGCCCAGTAGAACAGCTCGCGCCGCGGGGTCGCGATCCAGTGGACCGAAAGCGTCCTCTCGCTCAGATACCACAGCACGAAGACCACGGCCAGCGCGCAGCTGAAGGCGACCGTCGTCGTCTGGAGCCCGAAGCCCAGCTTGTCGACGAGCGTGTCGGAGATGAGCGTGCCCACGACGCTGATCAGCACGACGACCGTCCAGTACACCGCGGGGATGTAGCGGTTGCGCGTGAGCTGCACTGCGAGCGCGATGAGGAACAGCGCGCTGATCGCGTACGACGTGTTGATCAGGCCCAGGCCCAGCTTCGTGTTCAGGTAGTCCGCGCCCGTCTCGCCGACGGTGGTCGAGAGCACCTTGATGATCCAGAAGAAGAGGGTGATCTGCGGGACTTTGTTCAGCATCGTTCCGAGCGTCATATGGTGTAGATAACGAGGCGAACCTGAACGCCGGGTGAACGCCTTGCGAGCGTGCGCTTTCCCGCGAAGAACATCGTAGCGCCCTGGGTACCGTCTGCGCATGGCGAAAGCGAAGCCGGCCGGAAAGAAGTATTGGTCCGCACACGTCACGGAGACCAGCGACGCGCTCGACATCGCGGGCGGCACGTTCGCGAAGGACGACCCCAAGGCGATCGCTCACGAGCTCGAGCGCGACGCCGAGAAATCCAACCGGCGCAAATCGTCGCCGTACCGCTCGGCGATGTCGATGCTGACGTTCTACATCAACCGCGCCGGCAAGAACCTCCCCGCAGCGCGCCGGAAGATCCTCGAAGACGCAAAGGACGTTCTGCGCGAAGAGTTCGGGCCGCAGAGCGGGACCGGGAGCCGCAAGAAATCCGCCGCGCCGAAGAAGACCGCCGGCAAGAAAACTCCGCGGAAGAAAACTACCGCGAAAAAAACCACGCGCAAGAAGACCGCGCGCAAGAAGACCGCGCGCAAGAAGACGGCGTGACCGCCGCCTAGCCGACCTCGCGCAGGGTCCCGGTCTCGACCTCGTATACGAACCCGCGCGTGCGGTCGCGGTGCGCGAGGAACCGGTGCTCCTTGACGCGCGCGACCGCGCGGCGCACGGCGGCGTCCACGTCGTCGAACGCACCGAACGCGTACGGCAGCGGCTCACCGGTCTCCGCGCGAAGCTCTTCGCGCAACTTGCCCTCGTCGATCTTCTGCAGCCCGCAGTCCGTGTGGTGCACGAGCACGATCTCGCGGGTGCCGAGCGCGCGCTGCGAGAGCACGAGCGAGCGCAGCACGTCGTCGGTGACGAGCCCGCCCGCGTTGCGAATCACGTGCGCGTCGCCGACGTTCAAGCCGAAGAGGTCGAACACGTCGATGCGCGAGTCCATGCAGGTCACGATGGCGAGGTGCTTCGCCGGAATGACGGGGCGCGGGCCGCCGAACCGCGCGGCGTGCAGCCGCGCCGCGTACAGCAGATCGTCCAGGTGAGAGTCGTGTGCGGGCACGGCCCTGTGCCTACTCGCGACGCGTCGAACCGACCTCCGTGCGCGGCCGTCAGCTCAGCGGCGGCAGCCCCAGAAACGCGCGCAGGCGGTCGAGGAACTGCCGTGCGGCCCGGCGCCGGTCGCCCAGGCGCCGCTCGATGAAGATCGCGAGCTGACCGCCGCGGCGCTCGCGCCGCCGGCGTTCCTGCGTCACGCGCGGGCCACGGGCATGCGGCCGGGGCGCAGCGACGCGGCGGCGGCGCGCAGCTTCGCGCAGCGGCCCGCGCCGACGAGGCGGTCGATGTGCTGGTCCACGACCGCGGTCGCGGCGCGGAACGCGTCGCGCGCGCTCGCATCCAGCTCGGTCACGTCCATGCGGGCGCGCAGCCAGCTCAGCGCGTCGCGCTCCATCTCGCGCGCGCGGCCGCGGTGCCACGCCATCGTCTCGCGCAGCGCCGCCTCGACGGTCTCGCGGTCGCGTGCCGAGCGCGTCCATCGCGGCGGGGTTCGCGAACACGATCTGCGGCGTGTAGCTGTGCGCGCTCAAGCTGAGGTAGCGCTGCACGCGCGGCAAGTCGAGCCCGCGGATGTTCGTCAGCGGGTTCTCCTGCGCTTGCGCCTCGCCGGTCTCCAGCGCGTTGGGCAGCTTGAAGTACGGTACCGTCGTCGCCACCGCGCCCAGCGCCGCCGCGAAGTGCAGGTACACGGGCGCTTCCATCACGCGCAGGCGCAGGCCGCGCAGGTCGTCCGGCGTGCGGATCGGCTGCGCGGAGCTGGTGAAGTGCCGCATCCCGTTCTCGAGAAAACCGTACGCGAGCAGCCCGACGCCGCCCGCTTCGGCGAGCACCGCCTGACCGGCCGGCGAGTCGAGCACGGCGAACGCGTGCTCCGCGGATTCGAACAGATACGGGAGCTCGAACAATTGCGCGGACGGGATCACGTTGCCGCTCACGGAACAGCCGACCGACGCGAGCGCGAGCTCGCCGTCCACGAGATCGTCGAACGCGTTGACCTCGCCGCGGCCTTTGCCGGTGTACGGGATGTCGAGCTCGACACGGACGCGCCGCTCGGTGCGCTGTTCCACCAGCGCCGCGAAGTGCGACCACGCGGCGGCCGACGGCGAGTCGCCCAAGATCGTCGCGACGCGCAGCACGCCGCGGCGCGGCACCACCGCGGCCGACTCGGCGATCTGCAGCCGCTTGATGTGGTGCGCCAGCGCGTTGACCGAGAGCGTGCTCTCCGTCGCGGCGGTGTGGTGCGAGCGCGAGATGTCGAGGACGCCGTGCGTCGCGCGCTCCAGCTCCTCGATCCGCGTCGCCTGGCCGGCCATCGTGTCGTCGACCCGCTCGAACGCGCCTTCGACGCTCGCGACCGCGGACGAGATCGACGCGAGCGCCTGATCCGCCAGCGCCGACGCCGCGGTGCCGAGCGCGACCGCGTCGTCGGTGCCGCGCACGACCTCGGTCGCGGCGCCCGCTTTGGTGCCGATGTCGCGCAGCAGCGCTTTCATCTCGGTCGTCGCGGCACGCGTCGACTCGGCGAGCTTGCGCATCTCGTGCGCGACGACGCTGAAGCCGCGACCGTGCACGCCCGCGCGGGCCGCTTCGATCGACGCGTTGAGCGCCAGCAGGTTCGTCTGGTCCGACACGTCCTCGACGAACTTCACCGCGGCGCTGATCTTCGTGCTCGCTTCGAGCAGCTCGTGGATGGCATCGGCCGCGGAGCGGCTGTGGCGCGCGAGCCCGTCCACCGTGCCGCTGAGGTCCGCGATCTGCTGCGAGGCCAGCGTCACGGCGGTGCGCGCGTCGGACACGTCGTCGCGCACGGCGTGCACGACGGCGCTCGTCGCGGCGAGCTCACGGGCGGCGCCCTGGGTCGTCTCGACCACGTCGCGCAGCGAGGCTGCTTGTTGGCGCGCGTTCGCGGCGATGGCACCCGTCATCCCACGCACATGGCCGATCGCGCCGGCCATGTGGTCGGCGAGCCGCGCCAAATCTTGCGGGTTCACGTCTTTTTGAATCGGCAAGGCGACCGGTGATTCGGAAATCCGAATGTTCAGTTCTCGTTCGGTCGCGGTGAAGCTGCGATCAACCCCCTGGAGCAACGCCGCCTTGCGCCCGATCACACGGGTCGGCGGGTGCCTCACAAACGGATTGACGATCGCGGAGTCCAAGGATGGCCACCGAACCTCTTACGTTCTCTTCCGCCGTGCTGCGGGCGCCTTCGAGCGCGGCCGGTACGCGACCGCTGCTCAGCCCGCGCTGGGCGGCGACGCTCGGCGGGATCGCCAGAATGGTCGCCCAGATGGCCGCGCTGTGGGCGTTCTCCGCGGGCGGCAGCGCGCTCGCGAGCGGCATGCACCTGCCGGTGCCCGGCAACGTGATCGGGATGTGCGCGCTGTTCGGCGGGCTCGCGAGCGGCGTGCTGCGCAGCGAGTGGTTCGAGTCCGGCGGCGGTTTCCTCACCAAGCACCTCGCGTTCTTCTTCGTGCCGGTCACCGTCGGCGTGATGGCGTTCGGCTCGGTGTTCGCGCGCGCCGGGACGGGGATCGTCGTGTCGCTGCTGATCAGCACCGTGCTCGGCTACGCGGTCGCGGGCGTCACGACGGAACAGTTGGCGAAGCGGTCGTGACCGCGGGGCCCCAGCTCGACCTCGCCGTGCTCGTGGTCGGCTGCGCGACGCTCACGCTGGGTGCGTACCGGTTGAGCCTCGCGGTGCGGCGGCGCTGGGCGCACCCGCTCACGACGCCCGTGCTGTTCTCGACGGCCGTCGTCGTCGCGTGCTTTCTGGCGACGGGCTTCGACGTGCGCAACTACGCGCCGGCGCAGTCGCTCATGACGTTCTTGCTCGGCCCCGCGACGGTCGCGCTCGCGCTGCCGCTGTACCGCAACCGCGCAACGTTCGCGCGCGAGCTCGTCCCCGCGCTCGCCGGATTGGTGGGCGGCGTGCTCGCGACGATGGCGGGCGCGATCCTGTGCGCGCGCGCGTTCGCGCTGGGGCCCTCGCTCGAAGCGACGCTCGCGGTGAAGTCGGCGACGACGGCGATCGCAATCGACGTCGCGCGCATCGTGCACGGCGATCCGGCGCTCGCGGCCGGGCTCGTCGTGAGCACCGGCACGTTCGGCGCCGCGGTCGGGCCGTGGCTGCTCGACCGCATGAACGTGCGCAGCGCCATCGCGCGCGGCGTGGCGATGGGCGGGATCGCGCACGGCATCGGCACCGCGCAGGCGGCTACCGAGAGCGAGCTCGCAGGCGCGGTCGCCGGCGTGTCGCTGGGTATCGGCGCGGTGCTCACCGCGGTTGCGGCGCCGCTGCTCGTGACCTTGCTCGCGCGCTACGCCGCGGGAACAGCGCGGTCACCTCGATCGTCGGTGCGGCGGGCACGTCGACGTTCAGCAAGACCGGCGTCGTATCGCCCGGCGGGATGATCGCGAGCGTGCGAACGGTGCGGTACGACGTCACGCCGTCGCCGGTCGCGAAGCGCAGCATGAATGCCGCCGCCTCGGCGGGCGCGATGGTGAACAGCATGGGCGTGCGCGAGAATGACTCGGCGACGATCTGCGGAGCCTTCCGCTCGTCGAGTAGACGGATTGCCGGAAAACCGTCGATCGCGCACGCGCGCTGCGAGACGTTCGTCAGCGTGATGCGCAGCTCGCGGTGCAGCATCGCGCCGGTCTGCGACGCGACGGCGGCCGCGAGCTGCGCCGACGCGCACGGGCGCAGGATCGCCATGCCGCGTCCGCCGTTGCCGCCGATGGGCGGCAGCGACGGCTCCGGCGCGGCGCCGCCGGCGTACGGAAACGACGCGACCAGCGCGGCAACGGCGAGTGGGACGAGCGAGCGCTTCAGCATGGTGGACGAAACGCGGCGGAACGCGCGAACGTCGCGCGAAACGGGGCCGCGTGACGACCGCATCCCGCGCCCGCCTGCTCGACGAGCTGCGCGCCTACGCGCCGGCCGACGCGCGCGAAGCCGCGATGCGCGAGCGGCTCCTCGCGTTCGTCGCCGCGCAGCCCGATGCGTTCGAACGATCGCTCGCGGCCGGGCACGTCACCGCGTCGGCGTGGATCGTCGATCCGGCGCGCACGCGCGCGCTGCTCGTGCACCATCGCAAGCTCGGCAAATGGCTGCAGCCCGGCGGCCACGCCGACGGCGATCCGGACGTGCGCGCCGCCGCGCTGCGCGAAGCGCGCGAGGAGTCGGGCCTCACGTCGCTGCGCTTCGCGTCCGACGCGATCTACGATCTCGACGTCCACGCGATCCCCGCGCGGCCCGGCGAGCCCGCGCACGAGCATTTCGACGTGCGCTTCGCCTTCGAGGCCGATCCCGCCGAGCCGCTCGTCGCCGGCGCCGAGTCGCACGCGCTCGCGTGGGTCGCGCTGGGCGGCCTGCCGGCCTACGGCGCCGACGAGTCCGTGCTGCGGCTCGCGCGTAAGACCGCGGGCATCCCAGGGTAGGAGCCGCGCATGCGCGGCCGGTTCGACTTCACGTTCCACACGCTTACGGCGAACGCCGCCGCGCTCGCCGAAGGCGATCCCACGCTCGCGTTCCTGGGCGCGCAGGGCTGGGAGCTGCGCGGCATCACGACGCTGCTCGACGGCAGCGTGCTCGTCGCGCTGCAGCGCCCGCTCGACGAAGAGCGCCCGCTGCCCGACGCGCCGTCGCTGAGCGCGGCGCTCGTCGAACCGCTCACGGCGCCGTCGCGCGAGGAGCTGGAGAGCTAGCGCTCGCGGCGAGCAGCGCGAGCGCGCGATCGAGCTGCGCGTCGCGCCCCGGCTCGCCGGGATGCGCGTCCGGCGGCTGCGCGACGACGACGTCGGGCGTGATCCCGACCTTGTCGATGTCGCGCCCCGCCGGCGTAAGATAGCGCGCCGTCGTCAGCTTGATGGCGCCGCCGTCGGGCAGCGCGAACGTCTCCTGCACCAGCCCTTTGCCGAACGTGCGCGTGCCGACGAGCGTGCCGGTCTTGTCGTCCTGCACCGCCCCGGCGACGATCTCCGCGGCCGACGCGCTGTCGCCGTCGACGAGCACCGCGAGCGGCGCGCCGAGCGGCGCGGTCGTTGCTTTCGCCGCGAACGTTGCCGGCTTGCCGCTGCGCTCCTGGATCGTCACGACGGTGCCGCGCACGAAGTGCGACGCGACCGCGATCGCCGCGTCGCGGTAGCCGCCGCCGTTCGCGCGCAGGTCGAGCACGTAGGCGCGCGCGTTCTCGAGTCGCAGCAGAGCCAGGACGTCGTCGAGCTGCTGCGCGGACTGCGCGCCGAACGAGCGCAGGCGCACGTAGCCGATCCGGTCGCCCACGATGCGCCCGGTGGCATCGGGAGCGGTAACGACGCGGCGCACGATGCTCAGCGGCTCGCGCGCCGCGCCGTCGCGCATCACGCCGAGCCGCACGACGGTACCCGGCGCGCCGCGCAGCGCCGCAGCCACTGCGCCCGGCGTGGTAGCGGGCGGCGGTGCCCCGTCGATGCTCGTGATGATATCGCCCGGCGCGAGGCCGGCACGCTCGGCGGGAGCGTCCGGAAACACGTCGACCACGCGCACGGCGTGCGTTTGCGGATCGACGTCGAGCTCCGCGCCGATCCCCGCGGCCGGCTTGCCGTCGAGGAAGCCGACGAACTTCTTGAATGCCGCGCGGCGGAACAGCAGGCTGTACGGATCGTGCAGTGCGGCGAGCTCGCTCTCGATCGTTTTCGCGACGAGGTCGCCCGTGCGCACGCGCGCGCCGTAGCGCGCGACGGCGAGCGCGACGTCGCGGTCGATCTCGCTCTCGGCGCGGTAGCGGTCGGGGTGCGGCGGTGCGGGCGGGACGTTCGCGTTGCTGACGCCGCGGGACGCGAGGTAGGCGACGATGCCGGCGCGCGCGCCCGCCAGCAGCACCGCCGGATCGACGGGCTGGTAGTAGCGCGCCATCACGGTCGTGTAGCAGATCTCGAGCGCGATCACGTCGAGCGCGCCCAGCGAGGCGGGCGCCCGCGGCACGGGCGCGGCCGCGCCGCCGCACGGCAGCAGCGATGCGAGGACGAGGGCGAGCGTCACGATGCGGCGGGCCACCGTCACCGTGTTCCCGCGCGGGATGCTCCGCGCATGCCGGGGGAGAGGGCATGCTTGCCGCGGGCGGAACTCAGCGGCGCCGTGGACCGCCGGACGACGATCGTCATCTTCCTCGTTGCGCTGGCGTTCTGCGCTGCGCTGACGAAGTCGCACGTGACGTCCTGGAGCGACCAGTCGCGCGTCGCCACCGTCGACGCGCTCACGTCGCGCGGAACGTTCGTCATCACCGGCTCGCCGTACGCGCAGAACCTCGGCGACGAGATCACCTTCCGCGGAAGAACGTACTCCGACAAGCCGCCGCTGCTGTCGCTGCTCGCGACGGCGGTCGTGCTCGCCGCGGCGCCGTTCGGCGTGAGCTTGCAGCACACGCCGGCGACGGCGATCTACCTGATGACGCTGCTCACCGTCGGCGTGTGGTTCGCGATCGGCTGCGCGTACGCGTATGCGTTTGCGCGCATGCTGGGGTTCGAGCGCCGCATCGCGGCGGCGGTAGCGGCGCTGACCGGCGTCGCCACGCTGACGCTGCCGTACGCGATCGTGTTGACGAACCACGTTCCGTGCGGTGCGGCGGGGCTCGCGGGCTGTTATCACCTCGTCCGCGCGCGCGACGGCCGCGCCGTGCATGCTGCGCTCGCCGGATTGTTCTTCGCGCTCGCGTACGCGTTCGACGCCGCGGGGATCCTGCTCGCGGTCGCGGGCGCCGTGCTGCTGTGGGGCCAGCCCGCGCGCCGGTGGCTGATCGCGGTCGCCGCAGGCCTTCCGGTCGTCGCGCTGCAGATGGCGTACAACGTGCACGTGTCGGGCAGCGTCCTGCCGACCGCGTTCACGGGCAGCGTGTGGACGACCGCGCCGATTCCGCCGGGCGCCACGGAACCGCAGCCGTTCGCCCTGCACTCCGCCGCCGATTACGCGCAGTCCGTGCTGCACGTGCTGGTCGGCGGCAAAGGGCTGCTGTCGTACACCCCGCTCGTGCTCGTCGCCGCGTACGGTCTCGCCGTCATGTGGCGCACCGGCGGCGTGATGCGCCGGCTCGCGACGGCGATCGTGGCGGCGACCGTCCTGTTCGTCGTCACGATCGTGACGCTTGCAGATCCAAGACGCGCAAGCGCAGAACTTCGGCGAGCGGCGCTACGTCGATCTGTTCTTCATCCTATGCGTCGCGCTGGGGCCGGCGCTCGTGTCCGTGCGAAGCCGGCTCGCCGTCGCAGCGGTGCGCGCGTGCATCGTGCTCTCGGTCGCGATCGCGGCGCTCGGTACCGTCGCGCCGTTCGGCGGCGAGCGCGGCGAGTCGGGGTTCTCGTTCGCGAGTGCCGCGTTCGGCGCGCTGTACCGGCGCTCGCCGGTTCAGGCCGCGGTCGACGTGCTGCTGCTGCTCGCCGTGGTCGCGTTCGTCGTGCGGCTCGTGCCGTTCCCGGCGGCTGAAGGGATCCTCACGCGCGCGGCGCCGCGGCGCGCGTGAGGCGATCGCGCACCGCGGCGTTCGCCTCGGTGTCGGGCGGCAGCGTCGCGACGATCGACGCGTAGCCGTCAGCGTCGAGCGCGCGCAGCGCCGCGTACAGCGTGCGCGCGGCGGCGGCGGAGTCGTCGGGGAGCGTCAGCAGCGCGACGCGCTCGCCGGCGTCCGCGCGGCGGCGCGCTTCGGCGTCGCGCGCGTCGGCATCGACGAGCACGACCTGCGCGCGCGGCGCGTAGTGCGACGCGAGCGTGCCCGGCGCGCGCACCGCGCCGCCGACGCGCGTCACGACGGGCGCACCGAGCGCGTCGCCGAGCTGCGACGCCGTGATCGCGCCGGCGCGCAGCACCGCCGGAACGGCGCCGGTGAGATCGACGATGGTGGACTCGACGCCGACGCGCGCGGGGCCGCCGTCGACGATCAAGTCGACCTCGTCACCGAGATCGGCGCGCACGTGCTCGGCGCTCGTCGGCGAGATGCGGCCGAAGCGATTCGCCGACGGCGCCGCGAGCGCGCCGCCGAACGCCGCGAGGATCGCGCGCGCGAGCGGGTGCTCCGGGACGCGCACCGCGACCGTGTCCTGGCCGCCGGTGACCGCCCGCGGCGTGCGCGGCCCGCGCGCGACGATCGCGGTGAGCGGTCCGGGCCAGAAGCGCGCCGCGAGGGCGCGCAGCGCGGGCGTGACGTCCGCGACGTAGCCGTCGAGCGCGGCGGCGTCGTGCACGTGCACGATCAGCGGATGTTCGGCGGGCCGGCCCTTGATCGCGTACACGCGCGCGATCGCGGCTGCGTTCGCGACGTCGGCGGCGAGACCGTACACCGTCTCGGTCGGGATCGCGACGACGCCGCCGCCGCGCAGGATGCCGGCCGCGCGCGCGACGACGTCATCGTCGCTCATGCCGCGCGGTTCAGCGCGTCGAGCCGTCCGGCTCGATCGACGCGAAGCCGGCGAACGGCCGCAGCACCTCGGGAATGGTGACGCCGCCGTCGGCGCGCTGATAGTTCTCGACGACGGCCGCCAGCGTGCGCCCCACGGCGCCGCCCGAGCCGTTGAGCGTGTGCACGAACTCCGGCTTTGCCGTCGCGTCGCGCCGGAACCGGATGCCGCTGCGCCGCGCCTGAAAATCCGTGCAGTTGGAACACGAGCTGATCTCGCGGAACGTGTCCGCGCCCGGGAACCACGCTTCGACGTCGTACGTCTTCGCGGCGTTGAAGCTGGTGTCGCCCGCGCACAGCAGCATCACGCGGTGCGCGATGCCGAGCTCTTCGTACAATCCGGCCGCGTTGCGCACGAGCGTCTCGAGATCGTCGAACGAGCGCTCCGGCGCCGTGAGCCACACCAGCTCGACCTTCTCGAACTGGTGCTGGCGGATCAGCCCGCGCGTGTCGCGCCCGGCGGCGCCCGCTTCTTTGCGAAAGCACGGCGTGTACGCCGTGTATTGCAGCGGGATCGTGCCGGGCGTGAGGATCTCGTCGCGGTGCAGCGCGGTCAGCGGCACCTCCGCGGTCGGGATCAGATAGAGCGCGTCGTTCGCGGCGTCGCCTTCGAACGCGTACATCTGGTCGGAGAACTTCGTGAGCTGGCCCGTCGCCCACATCGTCGAGCGCGCGACGAGCACCGGCGGGTTGATCTCGACGTACGCGTTGCGCGCCGCGCGGTCGAGGAAGAACGACACCAGCGCGCGCGACAGCCGCGCGCCGGGGCCGCGCAGCACGGTGAAGCGCGAGCCCGACAGCTTCGCGGCGCGCTCGAAGTCGAAGATGCCGAGCTTCTCGCCGATCTCCCAGTGCGGCTTCGGTGCGAAATCGAACGCGGGCTTGGTGCCCCAGGCGCGCACCTGCACGTTCGCGTGCTCGTCGCTGCCGTCGGGCACGGAGCCGTCGAGCACGTTGGGCACCTCGGACAGCGCCGCGGCGATCTGCTCGTCGAACGACGGCAGCCGTTCGCCGGCGGTGGCGATCTGCGCGTCGAGGCCGGCGATCTTCGGCCGCAGCTCGGCCGCGGCGGCTTTCTTGTCGGATGCCTTCGCGATCTGCGCGGTCAGCGCGTTCTTGTCGGCCTTGAGACGCTCGACGGCGGCGATCGTCGCGCGCCGCTCCCGGTCGAGGTCGAGGACGCGGTCGACGAACTCCGCGCCGATGCCGCGCCGGCGCGCGGCGATGCGGACGTGGTCGGGCTCGCGCCGCAGCAGATCGAGATTGAGCACAGCCGCCGTGCGTTCGCGACGGCGGCGGCCCCTTCCGTGCGCGGCCGCCGGTCCCGTCTCGGTGCGCGTCGAAAGCGGCGGGCGATGCGAGCGCTGCGGCCCGGTGCGACTTTCGAGACCGAACGGCTCCTCGCGCCGCGGGAGGCGCTCGACGCGTATTTCGCCGCCGTCGAGGTGCGCCCGCGCGGGACCGAGCACGTCGCGCTGGAGGCGGCCTTCGGCCGGATCCTGGCCCGCGACGCCGTCGCCGAGCACCCGTATCCGGCCGACGACCGCTCCACCATGGACGGCTTCGCGGTCCGCTCGGCGGACGGCACCGCGCCGCGCCGGATCACCGGCACGATCCGCATGGGCGCCGCGCCGCCCGCCCCGCTGCATCCCGGCGAGGCCATGCGCATCCCGACCGGCGGCGTGCTGCCGCCCGGCGCCGACGCGGTGCTGCCGGTCGAGGACGCCCAGGAGCGCGACGGCGAGCTCGTCGCGACGGAAGCGCCCGCGCCGCGCGCGTACTTCACCCCGCGCGGCGACGACATGGCCCCCGGCGACGTCGTCCTGCGCGCCGGCCGCCGCATCGGCGCCGCGGAGCTGTCGGTGCTCGCGACGCTGGGCGAGACCGCGGTCGAGGTCTACCGGCGCCCGGTGGTCGCGGTGATCTCGACGGGCGACGAGCTCGTCGACGCGAGCGGCACGCCCGGCACCGGCCAGGTGCGCGACTCCAACCGCTGGGCGATCGCGGGCGGGCTCGCGGCGCTGGGCTGCGACGTCGTCCATCTCCCGCGCGCGATCGACGAGGTCGCCGAGATCCGCGCCGGGATCGCCGCGGGGCTCCGCGTCGCCGATGCCGTGGTCCTCACCGGCGGTTCGTCGGTCGGGGCGCGCGACCACGTCCCCGCCGCGATCGAGGGCCTGGGCGCCCCCGGCGTCGTGGTCCACGGCCTTCGCGTCAAGCCGGGAAAGCCGACGGTGCTCGGCGCGGTCGGGACGAAGCCGGTCGTCGGGCTGCCCGGGAATCCGACGAGCGCGCTGACCATCCTCGACGCGATCGCGTCCGCCGTGTTCCGCGCGCTGACCGGCCAGGTGGAGGCGCGGCGGGCGACCGTCGCCGCGACGGCTGCCGAGGCGTTCCCCGGCCGCGCGGGCTGGACGTGGTACGTCCCGGCCGTGCTGGACGGCCTCGCTGCGCGGCCGCTGGCGCTGCGCTCCTCGCACACCAGCCTGCTGGCGCGCGCCGACGGCTACGTGGTCGTCGGGCCCGAGCGCCCGGGCGTCGCGGCCGGCGAGCCCGTCACGGTCGTGCGCTACGGCGGGACGGCGTGAGCCGCGCGCTCGCGCTCGCCGCGCCGCTGCTCGCAAGTGCCGCAGTCGCGCTGCTGGCCGGCTGCACGGGGAGCAGCGAGCAGAAGATGCCCGAGCCCTTCGGCACGCGCGCGGCGACTGCGGTGCTCAAGGACGCGCTGACGCTGAGCGCGGTGAAGGCGAAGCTGGTCGGCGACGACCCTGACTCGACGCTCACGTTGCGCGTCTCGGTGAACGACGGCGTCGTGACGCTGCGCGGCACCGTGCACGACGCGGCGATCCGGCGCAAGGTCGTCGCCGACGCGCGCGCCACCGGCGGCGTGAAGCGCGTCGTCGACGAGCTGCGCGTCGACCCGCGCGGTCCGCGCTTGCGCCAGCAGGTCGGCGACGTCGCGCTGGCCGCGCGCATCGAGGCGGCGATCACCGCGCAGGTCGGCTTGCAGCGCGTCGCGGTGCACGTCGACCGCGGCGTCGCGACGCTCGACGGCAGCGTGCCCGACGCGAAGACCAAGCGCACGGTGCTGGCGACCGCGCGCGGCACGGCCGGCGTACGCAACGTCGTGGATCGCGTCCGGGTCGGAGGAACGTGAGCGCGCCACCCCGCTACCCGCAGCCCACCGCCCAGGTCGCCGCCGTGCCGCCGTCGACGCCGTTCGTCGCGCCCGAGGAGCTGGCGCGCCGCATGGGATTGGCCGAGATGCTGCGGCTCGGCGCGAACGAGAGCGCGTTCGGACCGTCGCCGCGCGCCATCGCGGCGATGCGCGAGGCCGTCTCGCTGACGTCGTGGTACGGCGATCCCGAGTCGCTCGAGCTGCGCAGTACGCTCGCCGCGCGCCACGGCTGCGCCGTCGGCGAGATCGTCGTCGCCTGCGGGATCGACGACCTGATGGGCCTCATCGTGCGCGCGTTCTGCGCGCCTGGCGAACCGTGCGTCGCGACGCGCGGCACCTATCCCACGCTGTTCTATCACCTCAACGCGTACGGCGCGCGCGCGGAGTTCGCGGATCCCGACGAGCGCGGCGGCATCGTGCCGGAGAACATCGTCGAAGCGGTGCGGCGCTCGGGCGCGAAGCTGGTGTACGTCGCGAACCCCGACAACCCGTCGGGCGGCTTCGTCGACCGCGCGACGATCGCGGCGCTGCGCGCGGCGCTGCCCGACGACACGCTGCTGTTCCTGGACGAAGCCTACGCCGACTTCGTGCCGCTCGCGGAGCTGCCGCCCGACGTCATCGACCCGCGCACGATCCGCACCCGCACGTTCTCGAAAGCGTACGGGATGGCGGGCGCGCGCATCGGGTACGCGCTCGCATCGGCCGAGACCGTCACGACATTCCAGAAGCTGCGCCTGCACTTCGGCGTCAACCGCACGGCGCAGATCGGTGCGCTCGCCGCGCTGGATGACGACGCGTTCCTGCGCGGCGTCATCGCCGAGGTCGAGCGCGGGCGCGACGAGTACCACGCGCTCGCCGCGCAGCACGGGCTGCCGTCGCTGCCGTCGTCCACCAACTTCGTCTGCATCGGGATCGGCACCAAGGAGCAGGCCGACGCGGTGCTGGCCGCGCTGCTCGAGCGCGGCGTCTTCGTGCGCAAGCCGTGGGCGCCGCCGATCGACGGCCACATCCGGGTGACGGTCGGCACCGCGCCGCAGCGAGCGGCCTTCGCCGCCGCATTCACCGAGGCGCTCGACCGCATACGGGAGAAGGCCGCAACGTGAGGTACGCGGTGATCTCCGACGTTCACTCCAACATCGAGGCGCTCGACGCGGTGTTCGCGCTGCTGCGCGACGACGACGCGCTGCTGTGCCTGGGCGACATCGTCGGCTACGGCCCCAACCCCAACGAGTGCGTCGAGAAGATCCGCGCGCGCGCGACGGCGACGGTGCTCGGCAACCACGACGTCGCCGCGATCGACAATTTCGGGCTCGCGTATTTCAACCCGGCGGCGCGCGAAGCGATGAAGTGGACGCAGGGCGTGCTCACCGCGGAGAACCTCGCGTGGCTCGACAGCTTGGGCTACGAGTTCCGCATGCCCGACTTCTTGCTCGTGCACGGCGCGCCGGTGAACTATTTCGAGTACATCCTGGACAAGGCGGCCGCGGCGCGCGCGTTCGCCGCGACCGACGCGCCGATCATCTTCATCGGGCACACGCACATCGCGGAAGTCTACACTTTGGCGCCCGACGGCACCATCGAGCACGCGCACCTGCAGCAGGGCGGCGAGGTCAAGCTGCGCGCCGGACTGCGCTACCTGTTCAACGTCGGCAGCGTCGGGCAGCCGCGCGACCTCAACCCGCGCTCGTCGTTCGGCTTCTACGACTCGCTGACGCAGACGGTGACGGTCACCCGCGTCGAGTACCCGATCGCGCTCGTGCAGGAAAAGATCGGCGCGGCGAACCTGCCGGACGCGCTCGCCCGCCGCCTCACCGTGGGGCGCTGAGCCCGAACCCGAGCGGAAGTCCGTCGCTCCGCCGGGAACCCAGGCGCGCTGTGCTGCGCCGTTCTACCGCCGCGTTCGTCCTCGCGTCCCTGTGCGCGGTCCCGCTCCTCGCGGCCACGCCCGCGCCCAAGCCGTCCGCCGCCCCCGCGGCGGTGCCGTCGCCTGCGCGCGCAACCGCGCCGTCGCCCGCGCGCAACGACTACGCCAACGCCGCGTTCACCGCGCCGCTGGGCGAAGGGCTGCGCGCATTCTACACGCGCGACTTCGCAGGCGCGCGCGTCGGGTTCGAGCACGCGCTCGCGGTGATCCCCGACAACACGCTCGCGCTGTCGTTCCTCAACGCGACGGCCGCGCAGACGCCCGGCGAGCTCGACGCGCTCGTCAACGCCGAGGAAGACGCGCTGCCGAAGAATCCCAAGAACGCGCTGGTGCACGTTCGCCTCGGCTTCTCCTACATGTTCGTGTCGCTCACCGGGCGCGACCGCAACGTCGACGCGCGCGAAGAGCTCAACGCCGCCTTGCAGATCGATCCCGCGTCGCAGGCCGCGCACACCGCGCTGGGCATCATGCGCGAGGCCGAGCGCAGCGCGAACCGCGCGAAGACGGAGTTCGTCAGCGCGCTCGCCGCGGATCCGCAGAACGTGCTCGCGCGCGAGTACCTCGCGCGCATCTACCAAGTGGATCTCAAGGACCCGCAGCGCGCGCTGACGTCGCTGATCGACGTGCCCAACCTCGTCCCCGACTACGCCGACATCTACTTCCACCTCGCGTCGCTGATGCACGACCTCGGGCAGTACGACGCCGCGATCGCGTACGCGACGCGCGGATTGCAAGCCGACGTCGGGCACGTCGGCGAGGCCGGCCAGCACGGTTACACGCTGCTCGCGCGCATCTATCTCGACGAGAAGAAGCCCGACGACGCGCGCCGCGTGCTGCGCGCATCCATCACGGCGGGCACCGACACCGCGTACGCGAGCACGCTGCTCAAGCGCATCGACGACGGCGCGTACGGCAAGCCGTCGCCCAGCGCGTCGCCGTCGAGCTCGCCGGCGCCCAAGAAAAAGAAGAAGTGAGCGCCGCGGTGCCGGTCGACGACGGGCGCTGCTTCGCCTGCGGTCCCTACAGCGCGGACGGCCTGCACCTGCACTTCGTCCCCGCCGGCGAGGATGCGGTGCGCGCCGAGATCACGCTGCCGCCGCGCTTTCAAGGCTGGCGCGGCACCGCGCACGGCGGCATCGTGATGACGCTGCTCGACGAAGCGATGGCGCACGCGTGCGGGCGCATCGGCGAGCGCGGCATGACCGCGTCGATGCAGCTGCGCTTTCGCGCCGCGGTCCCGCTGGGCGAGCCGCTCGTGGTGACCGGCACGGTGAAGTGGCGGCGCCGCGCGGTGATCGCGCTCGACGCGGTCGTCGCGAACGCGAACGGCGCGGTGCTCGCGAGCGCCGAAGGTTCATTCGTGTCCGCAGGCCCGCTGGGCAAGGAGCGCCTCGGCGCGCCCGACGCGGCCGTCTGATGGCGAAGATGAAACAGGCCCGCGTCGCCGCCAAGGCGGAGCGCGCGGCCAAAGCCCCTGAGCCGTCGCTGGACAACCGGCGCGCCCGGCACGAGTACGAGAAGCTCGAGTCGCTGGAGGCCGGCGTCGCGCTCCAGGGCAGCGAGGTCAAGTCGATCCGGCGCGGCAACGTGTCGATCAACGAGGCGTTCGCGCGGCTGCGCGACGGCGAGCTCTTCCTGCTCAACTTCACCATCCCGGCCTACAAGGAAGCGTCGCACTTCAACCACGAGCCCAACCGCCCGCGCAAGCTGCTGCTGCACCGCGAGCAGATCCAGCGCCTCGCCGGCCGCGCGGCGGAGAAAGGCCTCACGCTCGTGCCGTGGCGGATGTACTTCAAGAACGGGCGGGTGAAGGTCGAGCTCGCGCTGGTCCGCGGCAAGAAGCTGTGGGACCGGCGGCGGGACATTCAAGCGCGCGACGTCGAACGCGAGATCGCCCGTTCCACCAGCCGGTGACGGCAGGGTAGCGCTCACCGTCCGGTGTACGAGCGGTGATCGGGCTCACTTGGGGGCGCCGAAGGAAAGTGATGATGAACCGATACCGCAATTTTCTACGAGCGGGATTTGTCGCGCTCGCACCCATCCTCTTCGCGGCGTGCCAAGGTGGCGGCGCGAACCCGCCGCCGTTCACGACCGGGACCACGCCGGCCGGCGGAACGCTGAGCGTCACCCCCAGCTCGCTCTCGTTCTCGGGCACGGGCGCGGCGTTCGCGCAGAACGTCACGATCACGGCATCGGTGCCCACGTCGCAGATCACCGCCACACCCGACGCCGCGTGCGGCACGGGCGCCAACGCGATCGTGGCGGTCTCGAACGCCTCGGGCAACGGCAACACGTTCACGGCGACGGTCACGCCGCAGCGCGCCGGCACGTGCAACATCACGCTCACCAGCGGCTCGGGCGGATCGGCTCAGTTCACCGTCACGGTCAACAGCGGCACGGTCACGATCTCCGGCCGGCACGGCAACCTGTAACTCGCGGAGGGGACGACACATGAACACGCGCGCGGTGGCGGTCGCGTCACTCGTCCTGCTCGCCGGTTGCGGCGGGGGCGGCGGCTCGGCTCCGGCTCCCCAGCAGCCCCTCGTCCAAGCGACGCCGGCTACGCTCGTTCCGGCTGCGGGCTCGGCGACGCTGACGCTCGACGTGCCGCGGAGCGGCTCGTCCGCGCAGCGCGCGCCGAAGTACGTGTCGCCGAACTCCGCGAAGCTCGTCGTGACCGTCCTGACCGTCAACGGGAACGCCCCCTCGGCCACGCAAGTGCCGCCGGCGCTGAACCCCGAGACGTTCACGCTCTCGACGGCGGCCGGCGGCAACTGCACGGTTTCGCCGAACGGCGAGACCTGCACGGTCACGATCCCGGCGCCGACGGGTCAGGTCACGTATCAGTTCGACGTCTTCGACAACGCCTCGACCCCCAACAAGCTCTCGACGAACACGCTGACGTACACGATCGCGGCGGGCTCGTCGCCGAACCTGCAAGCGCAGCTCAAGGGCATCGTCAACACGGTCACCGTGACGGCGCCGACGCTCACCGCCGGCACGTCGTTCTCCGGACCGATCACCGTGCAGGCGTTCGACGCCAGCGGCGCGCTCATCAACGGCAGCGCACCGTACAACAACCCGTTTACGCTCACCGACAACGACGCCACCGGTGCGACGTCGCTCACCGACGGCGGCACCACCGGCCTCGTCGTGACGGTCGGCGGCCCCAACGACGTCGTGATCCTGAACTTCGACGGCCAGGACATCGACCCGTTCACGATCACCGCGACGATCCCGGGCAAACCGGCGACGACGGTGGCCACCGTGCAGGTCAACCACTCGCCCGTGACGTTCCCGGGCACGCCGAACGACACGCAGCGCCCGGCCGATCCGAACTTCAACCAGCCCACGCTGGCGTTCACGTCGATCCCGTCGACGCAGCAGTTCACCGCGGCGCAGGTCGGCTGGTCCGATCACGGCACGCACGGCTTCACGGTTGCGCTCGATCCCGCCACGTGCGGCACCGGCGCAGCGGCCGTCGTCACGGTTGCACCAGCGGCGGGCACGAACAACCGCACGTTCAACGTGACGTCGCAGAACCCGGGCGTCTGCAAAGGCACCGTCACCGGCGGGCCGCCGGGACACCCGCAGAGTGCGACGATCTGGTTCAGCGTCAGCGCGTCGCAGATCATCTTGAACTAACCGCGTGCGGGGCGCTCGCCCGGAACGTGCGCTGGACGCCGTGATTCGAAGCGCCGTGCGCTTCGAACGCGGCGTTCGCGTTTGCGTCGCGTGCTCGGGCGGACCCGATTCCGTCGCGCTCGCCGCGCTGCTCGACCGGCTCGCGCGCGAGGACTGCTACGACGTCGTGCTCGCGCACGTGAACCACGGCGTGCGCGCGAGCGCCGGCCAGGACGAGTGCGTCGTGCTGTCGGTCGGCGCGCGCCTCGGACGGCGCGTCGTCATCGCGCGCCCGGCGGTCGCCGGCGACGGCGAGGCTGCGTTGCGCGACGCGCGCTATGCCGCGCTCGCGGAGCTCGCCGACGCCGCAGATGCAAGCATCGTCGCCACCGCTCACACCGCCGAAGACCAAACCGAGACCGTGCTGCTCGCCCTGTTTCGCGGCACGGGGATCGACGGGCTGGCCGGCATGCCGCCGCGGCGGCCGCTGACCGAGCGCGTCGAGCTGGTTCGCCCGGTGCTGCGCGTGACGCACGCGGAGCTCGCGACGGAGCTGCGTACGAGCGCGCTGCCGTACGCGCTCGACCCGACCAACGCGCAGACGCGCTACCGGCGCAACGCGCTGCGCGCGCCGCTCGCGGCGCTGCGCGCGGAGTTTCCGCGGCTCGACCGCGCCGTCGCGCGCTGCGCGGCGATCGTGCGCGGCGAGCTGGAACGCAGCGGGCGCGGACAGGCGCGCCGCGCGGTGCGCGACGCGCTGCGCAAGCAAAACCTGCTGCGCGACGTTCCGTTCGAGCGCATCGAGGCGATGCTCGACGCGGGCTACCGCTTCACCGAGCGCGAACGCGGCCCGGATGCGCCCTTCGACCCCGGCTCAGCCGCAGCTGACAGCACGTCAGGCTGACGTGACGCTCCCGCCCGGCATCGAGCGCGTCCTCGTGAGCGCCGGCGAGATCGCCGCCGCCAACCGGCGGATCGCCGCGGAGATCGCCCGCGACTACGCCGGCCGGTCCCTGATCCTCGTCGGCGTGCTCAAAGGGGCGCTGTTCGTCACGGCCGACTTGGCGCGGGCACTCGCGGAGACCCCGGACGGTCCTACGGACGTGCAGCTCGATTTCATCGCGGTCTCGTCCTACGGCAACGCCCACCGCTCCAGCGGCGAGGTCCGGCTGATCCAGGACACCACGCACGCGATCGAGGGGCGGCACGTGATCATCGTCGAGGACATCATCGACAACGGCCACACGCTGCACTACCTGCGCGCCATGCTGGCCAACCGCCAGCCGGCGTCGCTTCGGGCGGCCGTTCTCCTCGACAAGCCGTACCACCGAGCGGTCGACGTGACCGTGGATTACACCGGCTTGACCTGCCCCGACGAGTTCGTCGTAGGGTACGGTCTGGACTATCAGGAACGGTATCGGACTCTGCCGTATCTCGCGAAGCTCCGCCCCGACGTGCTCCCCGCATGACCGGGCTCAACCATTCAGGCGCGAGACGTATCTTACCGAGTAACGTTCTAAGAGTAGAACGGTAAAAGGGTCTCGCAACCTATGGGCAAGCATCTCAAAGGCATCCTGGTCGTCCTCGGCATCTTCATCCTGGTGATCTTCATCGTGGATAAGCTCGTGCTGAGCCCGACCCAAACCACGCAGCTCGCGTATTCGACGTTCTTCAGCGACGTGACGCAGCACAAGGTCAAGAAGGTCACGGTCACGGGCCGCGACATCGCGGGCGAGCTGGTCGACCAGCAGAAGTTCACGACGGTCGCACCGGACGACAAGGATCTCTATTCGACGCTGCGCCAGAACGGCGTCGAGATCACCGTCGTCAACAACACGTCGACGCCGCTGATCGGGTACGTCTTCCAGTTCATCCCGTTCATCATCATGGCGCTGCTGCTGATCTTCATCCTGCGCCAGGCGCAAAGCGGCGGCAGCCAAGCGCTGTCGTTCGGCCGCTCGCGCGCGAAGCTGCTCAACGAGAACCGGCCGAAGGTCACGTTCGCCGACGTCGCGGGCGTCGACGAGGCGAAAGAAGAGCTGGGCGAGGTCGTCGAGTTCCTCAAGTACCCCAAGAAATTTCAGGCGCTGGGCGCGCGCATCCCCAAGGGCGTGCTGCTGCTCGGACCGCCGGGCTCCGGCAAGACGCTGCTCGCGCGCGCCATCGCGGGCGAGGCCGGCGTGCCGTTCTTCTCGATCTCCGGCTCGGACTTCGTCGAGATGTTCGTCGGCGTCGGCGCGTCGCGCGTGCGCGACCTGTTCGAGCAGGCGAAGAAGTCGGCGCCGTGCATCGTGTTCATCGACGAGATCGACGCGGTCGGCCGCCAGCGCGGCGCCGGCCTGGGCGGCGGCCACGACGAGCGCGAGCAGACGCTCAACCAGCTGCTCGTCGAGATGGACGGGTTCGACCAGAACACCGGCGTCATCCTGATCGCCGCGACCAACCGCCCCGACGTGCTGGATCCCGCGCTGCTGCGCCCCGGCCGCTTCGACCGCCAGATCGTGGTCGACCGCGCCGACGTGCGCGGCCGCCAAGCGATCCTGGGCGTGCACTCCAAGAACAAGCCGCTCTCCAAAGAAGTGTCGCTGGAAACGCTGGCGCGCCGCACGCCCGGTTTCTCCGGTGCGGACTTGGAGAATCTGCTCAACGAAGCCGCGCTGCTCGCGGCGCGCCGCAACAAGTCGGTCATCGAGATGAACGACTGCGACGAGGCGATCGACCGCGTGATGGTCGGCCCCGAGCGCAAGTCCGTCGTCATGTCGCAGCGCGAGAAAGAGAACACGGCGTACCACGAGTCCGGCCACGCGATCGTCGGCGGCCTCACGCCCAACTCCGATCCGGTGCACAAGGTCACGATCATCCCGCGCGGTATGGCGCTGGGCATCACGTGGTCGCTGCCCGACGAAGACCGCCACTCGCAGACGAAAAACGAACTGCTCGCGCTGATCAAGCGGCTCGTCGCGGGGCGCATCGCAGAAGAGATCAAGTTCGGCGACGTCACGACCGGCGCGTCGAACGACTTCGAGAAAGCCACCGAGCTCGCGCGCCGGATGGTGACGCAGTACGGCATGTCCGACACGCTCGGCCCCATCCAGTACGGCCGCGGCAACCACCAGGTGTTCCTCGGGCGCGACTTCGGCGAAGACCGCAACTACTCCGAGGACATCGCGGGCAAGATCGACACCGAGGTCCGCAAGATCATCGACGGCTGCTACGGCGACGCCCGCAAGATCCTCGAGGTCAATTGGGACAAGGTCGAGCGCATGGCCAACTCGCTGCTCGAGCACGAGACGGTCGAGACGCAGGAAGTGCTCGCGATCCTCGCCGACAAGCCGTGGCCGCCCAACGCGCCGGCCGTCGAGCCACCGTCGGACGAGCCGCTCGCCGCGTCGCGGCCGCCGGAGCCCGAGGCCCGGCCGGAGCGCCCGAAACGGCTGCCTCCGAACATCTCCCCCGAACCCGCGTGAGCGGATTCGCGACGGGTCGCTGGGCCGCGGTTTCCGCGGCCCTTCTCGTCTGCGCCGGCGCGAGCGCGGCGGGCGCGCAGAGCACGGCGCCGCCGACCCCGGCCATCGGCACGCTGCCCGGCGGCGTCGCGTACCAGCTCCGGCCCGACCCGGCGCAGTCCGCGGCCGCGGTTGCGCTGTGGTACCGCGCGCCCGCGGGAGGTTTCGACGCGCCGCTTGCGCCGGGGCTCTCCCGGCTCGCCGCCGCGACCGTCGCGGCGTCCGCGCCGATCACCGGCACCCCGCTGGCGCAGCTCGTCGAGCGCTTCGGCGGGCGGCTCAGCGTCACGGCATACCCGGACAGCGTGGCGATCACGGCGCTGGTGCCGCCCGACCGCGTCGCGCAGACGGTGCGCGCCATGACGGCCGACTTCTTCGCCCCCGTCGTCACGGCCGAGGGCTTCGCCGTCGGGCAGCGCGACGAGGACGACGACGCGCTGCTGCGCTCCGTTGAGCCGGAGGCCATCGAGGACGCGCTGGGGGCGGCGCTGTTCCCGGGCGGCCCGTTCCACGACGGCACGCTCCCGACCGCGGTGCTCGGCGACGTCTCGCTCGAGCGCGTCCGCGCGTTCGCCGAGCGCGCGTTCCGGCCGGCCAACGCGATCCTCATCCTCGCGGGCGACGTCGATGCCGCCGCGCTCGGCGGCGTCGCGGCGCGCAGCGGCGACCCCGCCCCGGCGGTCCCCGAGGCGCCGACGGCGCAAACAGCCGCCCCGCGTCCCGCGGCGCCGCTGCTGCGCACCGGCAACATCACGGGCACCGGCCTGGGCTGGATCGGCCCCCCGATCGCGGATGAAGCGAACGCGACCGCGCTCGACTTCCTCGCCGACGCGCTGTTCACGCCCAAGGCCGGGATCGTCGCGAAAGCGCTCGGCACGCGCAAGGCGACGGTGACCGGGCGCTTCGTGACCTATCACGACCCCGGCATCTTCCTGGTGACGATCACCGGCGACGACGCTGCCGCCGCGCGCCCGGTCGTCGAGAAGGCGATCGCCGCCGCCGCCACGCCGATGGCCGGCCCCGCGTTCGAGGCGGCGCGCGCCGGGTTCGTGTACCGGCTGCTCGGCAGCATGGAATCGCCCGCCGAGATCGCCGACACCTACGGCTGGTACACCGTCGAAGGCGATCCCGCGTACGCGCCCGCCGATGGCGGCCTGCAGGGCCGCTACTTCACGCTCGCTGCGAAGCTGACGCCCGCGAGCGTCGCGCAGGCCGCCGCGCGCTACTTGGCCGCACCACCGGGCGTGGTGACGTTCGGAAAGCCCGCCCGGCGCGATGCGACACCGGCGCCGGCCCCGAAGGCCCCGGGATGAGCCGCCTGCTCGCCGCGGCCGTGCTCGGCACGGCGCTGCTCGGCGGCCCGCCGGCCGCGCCCGCGGGCGCGAGCGCGCCCAACACCACCGCCGCCGACTTCGGCGGGATGCGGGGGTACGTGCGCGCCGATCAGGGCTCGCCGCTCGCCGCCGTGGAATTGTTCGTGCGCGCCGGGCTCGACCGCCAGACGGCCGGGCAGAGCGGCCTTGCGGCGCTCGTGGCGGAGGCGATCCTGCACACGCCGGTGGCGGGCGCCGTCGGGGGAGCCGGACAGACCGTCGCCCTCGCGGACGCCGTCGACGCGCGCGGCGCTTCGATCAGCTACGTCGTCGCGGCGCAGCACGTTCGCTTCTACCTCGAGGGGACGCCCGGCGGGATCGCCGTGGCGGCGCCGCTGGTGGCGCACGCGCTCGCCGCGCCGGCGTTCGACCCCGCCGCCTTCGCGGCCGCGCGCGGCGCCCTCGTGGAACGGATCGGCGCCGAGGACGGCGACCCGCGGCTGGTCGGGCTGCAACTGCTGCGCGCGTCCTACTATCGCGGCGGCGCGGGGCTGCCCGCGCTCGGCGATGCGAGCTCGCTCGCCGCGCTGGGGCCCGCCGACGCACAAGCGTTCTTCGCGCGCTGGTACCGCCGCGGCGACGCCGTCGTCGCGGCCGTCGGGCGAACCGGCGACGTGACGGACGCTGCGGGCCGCGTCCTGGCGGCGGCGCTGGCCCCCGGCACCGCGCCCGCCCCGGCGCTCGTGACGCGCCCGTTCGGCGCGCAGCCGCGCCGCATCGTCACGCACCGCGACGTCGCCTCGCCGTACGTCGTCGTCGGGTTCGCCGCGCCGGCGCTCGGCGATCGCGACTTCCCCGCGGCGCTCGTGCTGCGCGCGCTGCTCGCGAGCGCGTTCGAGCGGCCCGGTGCGACGACGCAGGCGCCCGTGTTCCGCGCCGCCGGCACGATCTACGGCTACGACACCGCGCCCGCGCAGCTCGTGCTGTGGATCAACGGCTCGCGGCTGGATCCGGAGACGGGCCTGACCGCCGTCGACGCGCTGGTCAAGCGCGCCGCCGCGAAGCCGCTCACCGCCGCGCTGCTGACGCGCTTCAAAGAAACGGCGCGCGGCGCGTGGGCGCTCGAATCCGTCTCGCTCGACGAGCGCGCGTTCGCGATCGGCAACGCGGTGACGCACGGCCTCGACGCCGACGTCGCGAACGACGTCGGCGCGGCGATCGCGCGCGTCACCGGCGCCGACGTGCAGCGCGTCGCGAAGAAGTACTTTCAGAAGTTCGACGTCGCGCTCGTCGTGCCGCGCGCGAGCGAGAACTGACGCCGGTACCGCTGCCCTGACCACCGCGCTCGTCCACGACTACCTCAACCAGCGCGGCGGCGCGGAGCGCGTGTTCGCGCACTTCGCGCGCGCGTGGCCCGAGGCGCCCGTGTACACGGCGCTGTACGACGAACGCGCGGTGGGCGACCTCGTGCCGCGCGCGCGCGTGCGGACGTCGTTCCTGCAGCGCTTTCCGCTGCGCGCGCGCGCGTTTCGCGCGTTCGCACCGCTGTACCCGCGCGCGTTCGAGTCGTTCGACCTCTCGGCGTACGACCTCGTCGTGTCGTCGACGACCGCGTGGGCGAAAGGCGTGATCGTGCGCCCGGATGCCGTGCACGTGTGCTACATCAACACGGTGTCGCGCTTCGTGTTCGACGCGGAGCGCTACGTCGGCGGCTTCGGCATGGGCGCGTTGGCGCGGCCGCTGCTGAGGCGGCTGGCGGAGTGGGACGTGCGCGCCGCGCAGCGCCCGACGCGCTTCGTCGCGAACTCGCGCAACGTCGCGCAGCGCGTGCGGCGCTGGTACGGGCGCGACGCCGACGTGCTGCCGTGCCCGGTCGACGTCGACCGCTTCACGCTCGGCGCGGGCAACGGCGACTACTACGTCGTCGTGTCGCGCCTGTTGCCGTACAAGCGCATCGATCTCGCCATCGCGGCGTGCGCGCTCGCCGGCGTGCCGCTGCACGTCGTCGGTGCCGGCCCGGACGCGCGGCGGCTCGAGGCGCTCGCGCGCGGCACGCGCACGACGTTTCACGGCGAGGTGGACGACGCGGCGCGCAACGCGCTCGTCGGCGACGCGCGCGCGGCGATCCTGCCGGGAGAAGAAGACTTCGGGCTGGTCCCGCTCGAGGCCGCCGCGGCGGGCCGGCCGACGATCGCGTACGCCGCCGGCGGCGCGCTCGAGACGATCGCGGGCGGTGAGACCGGCGCGTTCTTCCGCGAGCTCGATCCGCGCGCGCTCGCGGACGCGATCCGCGCGTTCGATCCCGCGCGCTACGATCCGGCGCGGCTGCGCGCGCACGCGGAGCAGTTCCGGCCGGAGCGCTTCGTCGCGCGCCTGCGCGCGCTCGTCGACGACACCGTCGCATCGCGCAAGGGCGCGGGCGCGTGAGGCCGACCCGCGCGGTCGTGGTCGCCGCCGCGGTGTTCGCGATCGTGTACGTCGCGCTCGACTTGAACAAGCTGTACGCGCTGCGCTACGGCGCCGACACGGGGACGTTCGTGCAGTGGCTGGTGGGCGAAGCGCACGGGCGCGGCTCGTGGAACGGCGCGGAGTACCGGCCGCACCTCCAGGTGCACGACTCGTGGGTGCTGCTCGCGCTCGTGCCGCTGATCGCGGCGTTTCCGTACGCGCAGACGCTGCTCGTCGTGCAAGTGCTCGCGCTCGCCGCCGCGGCGCTCGCGATCTGCTCCTTCGCGCGCGCGTGCGGCGCGACGCCGCGCGGCGCGACGGCCGTCGGGATCGCGTACCTGCTGTCGCCGTCCGTGCAAGGCATCGCCTACGGGAACTTCCTGGAGAACGTGTTCGTGCCGCTGCTTGCGGCGCTGGGCGCGCTCGCGGTGCGGCGGCGCGCGCTCGTCGCGTCGCTCGTCGTCGCGCAACTGCTGCTCGGGCTCAAGGAAGACCAGGCGCTCTTCCTCGCCTGGTTCGGCACGGCGTGCGCGGTGTGGTGGGATCGCCGCATCGGCATTGGCATCGCCGCGCTCGCCGTGATCAACGGGCTGGGGTTCGTGGTGGCGGAGCGGCTGACGAACGCGCACCCGTCGTTGCCCGGCTACGCGCTGCACGTCGACGAGCCGCTGCAGAAGCTCGCGTTCTTCGCCGCGCTGCTCGCGCCGTTCGCCTTCGCGCCGCTGCTGCTGCGGTGGCGGCTGCTGCTCGGGCTGCCGCTCGTCGCCGAGCTGGTCTTCAACCGCCCGTGGGCGTATCCGATCGCGCGCATCGGCACGCACTGGACGGCGCCGCTCGTCGCGGCGACCGCGCTGGCCGCGGCGTACGCGGTCGCGAAGCGGCCGCGCCTCGCGGCGCCGGTGCTGGCGTGCGCGATCCTGTGCGCGCTGACGATCAACGACACCGTGCTCAAGCCGGGCCGCTGGCCGTACGTGATCGACCGCAGCGCGTACGCGGCCGCCTCTGCGCTGCGCCAGACGCCGCACGACGTCGTCGTGCGGCGTGTCGACGAAGGCGCCTACGTCGCCGCCGCCGCCAACCCGCACGTGCTGCTCGCCAAGTACGATCCGCGCGAAACCGGCTATTGCCCCGCGTACGACAAGGACCCGCGCGCGTTCTTCGCATCGCTGGGCATCGGCACGTGGCCTGCGAAGACGACGCTCTGCGGCGGCGTGCCGCTCGCGCGGCGCTGACGCCGCGGCGGCTCACATCTGGTGGAAGGCGACCACCAGCACGACGGTCACGCTGTTGAACATTGCGTGCGTCAGCATCGAGGCGAGGAGCGAGCGTGAGCGGTAGTACACGAGCGCGAGGACGACGCCGGCCGCCGCGAGCGGAAAAATGGCGCCGGCATTGCCGGGCTGCCAATGCGCGAGCCCGAACAGGATCGCGGACACGATCACCGCGACCGACACGGGCACGTAGCGCCGCAGCGCGTTGAAGATGAAGCCCCGGAACGTCAGCTCTTCGATGACCGGCGCGGCGATGCACGCGATGAAGGCGAACGCGCCGATCATCGGCCCGCGCGCCGCGCGCAGCAGCTGCACCTGCACCTCGTCCGGTTTCAGATGGAACAGCGCCTGCTCCGCCGCGCCGGCCGCCAGCGTCGCGACGAACATCGCGACGGCGCCGGCGAGCGCGAACCCGATGTCGCGCAGCCGCGGCGCGCGCAACCCCAGCTGCGGCCACGTGCGCGCCGCGAGCAGCGGCAGCAGCGGCAAGATCACGGCGAGCGTCGCCGCATACGAAACCACCTGCGCCGCAAGCAGCGGCCACGACAGCGTTTTCAGGTCTTGCAGGTGCGCCCAGCCGCCGACGATCATGAACGCGAGCGCGATCGTCGCCGGCACGAACATCGCGACGAGCAGCAGCGCCGCGAACAGCAGCGACAGCCACCAGACGAAGCCGGGATCAGGCGAGCGCGTCGGCGAGAGCGGCAAACGATCGGAGGTCGAGGTCTTCACCACGTACGTCAGGAGGCAGAAGGAGTGAGGCGATGGCCGCGACGATCTGCTCGCGCGGAACGTCGAGCGCGAGCGTGAGCGAGTTCGCCAGGGTCTTGCGGCGGTACGCGAACGCGCCGCGCACGACCTGTTCGAAGCGCGCGCGGTCGCGCACGGCCGCCGGCGGCTCGGCCAGCCGGCGCAGCACGACGACCGTCGACACCACGCCGGGCCGCGGGAAGAACGCGCTGGGCGGGACCGTCAGCGCGCGCTCGACGCCCATCGTCAGCCCGATCGCGAGGGTCAGGCTGCCGTACTGCGACGTCCCGGGCTTGGCCAGCAGCCGGTCCGCGACGTCCTTCTGGATCATCGCGACGATGCGGCCGGGCGGCCGCGGCAGCGACGCGAGCCTCACCAGCAGCGGCGTGCCGACGTTGTACGGCAGGTTCCCCGCGGCGCGCCACTCGCCGTCGCCGGCGTACGCGGCGTAGTCGAACGCGAGCGCGTCGGCCTGCCGGATCTCGACGCCGGCCAGATCGCCGCGCGAGCGCAGCACCTCGACCATCTCGGGGTCGAGGTCGAAGGCGGTGACGTCGGCGCCCAGCCGCAGCAGCGCGGCCGTCAGGGCCCCGGTGCCCGCCCCGATCTCCAGCACGCGGTCGCCGGGCGCGTCGACGGCGAGCCGCGCGATCCGCATCGCCGTCCCGCCGTCCATGAGAAAGTGCTGCCCGAGCCGCTTCTTCGGCCGAATCCCTCGGGCGCTCAAGAGCGCCCTGGGATGCGTCTCGCCGCATCTCGATTCGCCCGGGTCCGAAGACGGAGTCGTTTTTTCGTCCGCTATTTTATCAGGTACACGGTGATCGAGCGGCGGCCGAACTGGTTCGCGGCGGCGTTCGAGTTGAAGCCGAGGTCGATCCGGTTGCCGCGGATCGCGCCGCCCGTGTCGCCCGCGACGGCGTGGCCGTAACCGGGGATGTACATGCGCGTGCCCAGCGGGATCACGCGCGGGTCGACGGCGACGACGCCGTGGCCGGCCGGCCGCCCGCTGGCGGTCATCCCGCTGCCGCTGCAGCCGCCGCACCCGGCGGTGTAGGCGGTCGCGACCATCGACAGCGCCGCCGTCGCGAGCTTGAGGGTGCCGGTGATGCCGCGCTCGGCGATCTGCGAGAGCGCCGCGTACTCGCCGATCCCCTCGGCGACGATGCGGCTCCGCGGCGCGCGCAGGATGCGCGACACCAGGGCGGTCTTGCGGACGCTGCGCCGGTCGGGCGTGCGGGTGACGGCGTACGCGGTCTCGGCGACGCCGGGCGCACCCGGGTCGAGCACTTGGGTCTTGCCCGGCGGCAGCGTGAACGCCCAGCGTTTGACGACCTTGGCACCGACGGACTTGCGGACGGTCTCCGTCCACGAGTCGACGTGCTGGACCGTGACGGCGGTGCCTTCGGCGAGCGGCGCGCTCGGCGCGGGCGACACGCGGTCGTGGCGGTCGACGGCGACGCCCTGCTCGGACAGCAAGCCGGCGACGCTGGCCGCGGGGGTGCGCAACAGGCGCGACTGGCCGTCGATGGTGACGGTCACGAGGACGGCGGCGCGGTAGACCACGGTCTCGCCGTCGGCGAGAGGGCTACTAGGATCGACGCTCACGGCGTCGTCGGGGGAGCGAGCCAGATTCCGTTCGGCGAGCAGGTCGCCGGCGGTCCCGGCCCTGGTTTCGATGGTTTCGGTGAGCCCGTCGTGGACGAGGGTGACGTGCTTGGCGGGGGCGGGCGCCGCGACTGCGGCGACCTTTTTGGCGATCTGGTCGGGGACCGTACCGGCTCCGAACGGGATCAACAAACCTAGCGAGAGCACGCCCGTCGCCACGAGCGGTGATGGAAGATCGTTGCGGATCGTCCGACTCCTTTCTCGTGCGGAGGGTGCGTCCCAGCAAGCCCGGATCATAGGATCCATGCAATCTGGTCCGCACTCGACGTCGTAGCGGTGGTCGGCGAGCGTACTTGCGGCCCCGGCGGCAACACCATGGGCTCGAACGCTCGGTCGAGTGCCCCCAAGACCCGAAGGGCCTTGGTGAACCCGAGTACGGTATCACGGGCGGCTCGACCCCGTCAAATACGGGGGTCGTAGGCACCAGGTCCCCCCTTCTGGTACGCGCGCGGCGCCCCGCGCCGGTCCGATTGCGGATGGTGCTGGGGGCAGACGGCGAATGGCCTGATCCTCGTGCGAGTCGGATTCTTCACCGAGTGCTACAAACCGATCGTGAACGGCGTCGTCGCCAGCATCGACGCGCTGCACGACGGCTTGCGCGCGCGCGGCGTCGACGTCGTGACGGTCGCGCCGCACTTTCCGCGCTTCGTCGACGACGTGCGCGACGTCGTGCGCATCCCGTCGCTGCCGCTGCCGACGCAAACCGCATACCGTTTGTGCGTGCCGTACTTGAACGCCGTCGACCGCCGCCGCGTGCGCGGGCTCGACATCGTGCACGCGCACTCGCCGTTCGTCACCGGCTGGATGGGCGCGTCGTATGCGCGCCGCCACCGCATCCCGCTCGTGTTCACGTACCACACGCGATTGGATGCATACGCGCACTACGCGCCGTTCGACCGCGCGACGACGGAGCGCGCCATGTCCGAATTGACGCGCCGGTACGCGAATTGGGCGGATGCGGTCGTCGTGCCGACGCACGCGATGGAGATTCGCTTGCGCGAGCTGGGCGTGCGCGCGCCGATCGCGGTCGTGCCGAGCGCGATCGACGTCGAACGGTTTGCCGCGGGCCGGCGCAGCACGCTCGTGCGCGCGCGGCTCGGCGTGCAAGACGACGCGCCGCTCGCGCTCGTCGTGTCGCGACTGGGGATGGAGAAGAACGTCGAGCTCGCGCTCGACGCGCTCGCGCGCTCGCCCGAGCTGCGGCTCGCGGTGGTCGGCGAGGGGCCGCATCGCGCGGCGCTCGAGGAGCGCGCGCGGCGGCTGGGCGTCGATGCGCGCGTGCGCTTCGCCGGCGCGCTCGCGCGCGAGCGGCTGCCCGACGTGTACGCCTCGGTCGACGCGTTCGTGTTTCCGTCGACCACCGACACCCAAGGCCTCGTCCTGGCCGAAGCGCTCGCCGCCGGCCTCCCCGTGATCGCCGCCGACAGCGAGGCGTCGCGCGACGTGCTGGCCGGAGCGGGCCGCCTCGTGGCGCCGGATCCCGACGCGCTGGCGGACGCAATTCGCGACGCATTGGCCGCGGGCCGCGATCAGAGTGCCGTACATTTGGCATTCTCGCGGTTTACCGTGGAGATGCAAACGCGGCGAATCCTCGAGCTCTACCGGGAGGTGCTGGCCGCGCGCGCAGCTTGAAGATGGTCAACTCCGGTTGACTTGACTCGAACACATGTTCGATATAGGATGATCGCACGAGCCATGCAACAGACCGCCATTCGCCACCGCTCCGCCGACGTCGCCGTCGGCTACTCCGCCGACCGCACCGGCAACGGGATCGCCTACCTCGCGATCGCGACCGGCAGTGGGCGCACCGTCGCGAAGGTCCCGTTCAGCGCCGCCCCGCTCGCGGCGCTCGGCGGCCGCGAGTTCGGCTACGCCGCCGTCGCGGCCGCCGGCGGCTACCTGCGCGGGCACGGGTTCACCCGCGTCCGGCTGCGGCTCCCCGACGACGCCGTCGTCGACGACCTCAACGCGCGCGGCATCGTCCCGCCCGCGCTCGCGATGGCCTACGTCAAGACGCGCTGCGTCCTGCACGGCTTCGCGGCGGCGCGCGTCGAACGCGGCGAACCGATTGAAACCCACGACCTCGAGACGCGCGCCCGCGCGGAGATCGCCCTCCGCGCCCCAGCGGCCGCATGAACCTGAAGCGGTCGAATGGCGGCGCCTCGGCGCCGCCGACCTTCCGCACGACACGCTCGCGCTCTCGCGGGCGCTGATCGGCAAGCTGCTCGTCCGCGTGCTCGACGGCGTGACGCTCGCCGGCCGCATCGTCGAGACCGAGGCGTACTTTCCGCACGATCCGGCGTCGCACGCGTTTCGCGGACCGACGCAGCGCAACCGTGCGATGTTCGGCCCGCCGCTGCACGCCTACGTCTACTTCATCTACGGCGCGAATTGGTGCCTCAACATCACGAGCGAAGGCGAGGGGGTGGGGGCGGCGGCGCTCGTGCGGGCGTGCGAGCCCGTCGCCGGGCTCGAGACCATGCGCGCGCTGCGCGCCCGCCCCGGCGTCAAGGACCGCGACCTCGCCCGCGGGCCCGGCAACCTCTGCCGCGCGTTCGCCATCGGTCCTCAGTTCGACGGGGCCGACCTCTCGCGCGATCCAGCCCTGTGGCTCGCCGCGGACGGCGTCGTGCTCCCGGTCGGCGTGAGCCCGCGGATCGGGATCACCAAGGCCGCCGATGCACCGCTGCGCTTCTACGCGCGCGGCAATCCCAGCGTCAGCGGGCCACGCGCCTTGTCGCCCTGACGCCTTGTGTGGTAGACTCCGAGGCGTCGCGCGGTCCCAATCCCGTGCGGTCTTCTCGTTCCTTGGCGCCTCGCGCCGACGAGCGGCCCCGGCAGCCTCGCCGGTCCGGCCCCGTCGCGCGAATCGCCCGTCTCCCCGAGGGAGCAATTCGCTGCAGTTCGACAACCGACCCCAGCACAACGGCAAGCCCGAAGGCGGCGGCCGCCGCCGCCGCTCGCGGCGCAACCGCCAACGCTTCAACGAGAACGGCGCGCCGCAGCAGCAGCACGACGTCTTCACCCAGCCGGAGTTTCCGCAGCCCGTCGGGCCGCCGCTGCTGTCCGCCGAGCAGCTCGCCGAGATGAGCAAAGCGGAGCTCAACGAGCTCGCGAAGACGTTCGAGATCGAGCTGCCGACGAAGATCAAGAAGGACGAGCTCATCGCGCAGATCGTCGAGATCCAAGCGCAGCGCAGCGGGCTCGAGAAGGCCAACGGCGTGCTCGACGTGCTGCCGGAAGGTTACGGCTTCCTGCGCCGGGAGGGCTACCTCGTCGGCGCCGACGACATCTACATCTCGCAGTCGCAGATCCGGCGCTTCGAGCTGCGGCGCGGCGACCTCGTCGCGGGCCAGGTTCGCAAACCCAAAGAGAACGAGAAATACTACGGCATCGTCAAGGTCGAGACGGTGAACGGCCACCCGCCCGAGACGCTCGGTAACCGGCCGGTCTTCGAAGACCTCGGCGCCGAACCGCCGGCGCAGCGCTTCCGGCTCGAGACGCGCGGCGATCTCACGGCGCGCGGGCTCGATCTGTTCGCGCCGCTCGGCAAAGGCCAGCGCGCGCTGCTGCTCGCGCCGCCGCGCACCGACGACTCCGCGCTGCTCGTGCGCATCGCGCGCGCGATCGAGGCGAACGATCCGGACGCGCACGTGATCGTGCTGCTGGTCGACGAGCGGCCCGAAGCCGTCACGCACTTGCAGCGCGCGGTCGACGTCGAGGTGGTCGCGACCACGTTCGAAGAGCATCCCGACCACCACGTCAGCATCGCGGAGCTCGTGTTCGAGCGCGCGAAGCGGATTGCGGAGCTGGGCGGCGACGCGGTCGTGCTCATCTCGTCGATGACGCGGCTGGTGCGGGCGTACGCGGCGATCTCGCATTACAAGGGCAACGTGCTTCAAATGGACGTCGCGCTCATGCAGCGCCCCAAGCGCCTGTTCGGCGCGGCCCGCGCAGTCGAAGGCGGCGGCTCGCTCACCGTGCTCGCGACCGTCGGAACGGCGCCGGGCGGGCTCGACGCGCTGGTGCTCGACGAGTTCTCGCCGCTCGCGAACGCGGAGGTCGTGCTCGCGCGCGAGCTCGCCGAGGCGCGCGCGTACCCGCCCGTCGATCTGATCCGCAGCGGCAACTTCTACGAAGAGCAGCTGCTCAGCGAAATCGCGCTGCACAAGGTCGGCGATCTGCGCCGCGCGCTCGCGGGCGCGTCGCCCACCGACGCGTCGCAGCGCATCTACGCCGCGCTCGCGCGCACGAAGACGAACGACGAGTTCGTCACCGCGTTCGACCTGAAGAAGGTCTAGGGCCCACCCGATCCTGCGACTCCAGAAATACCTCGCGGCCGCCGGCGTCGCGTCGCGGCGCCGCGCGGAGGAGCTGATCGTCGCAGGCCGCGTGCGCGTCGCCGGGCGCGTCGTCCGCGAGCTCGGCACGAGCGTCGCCGACGACGCGCGCGTCGAGGTCGACGGGCGCGTCGTGCGGCCGTCGGAATCGCGCACGTACGTCGTGCTGCACAAACCTATCGGCGTGATGACGACGATGCGCGATCCCGAAGGCCGCCGCACCGTCGCCGAGGTCGTGCGGCGCGCCGGCGTCACCGCGCGCGTGGTCCCGGTCGGGCGGCTCGATTACGACACGAGCGGCGTGCTGCTGCTCACGGACGACGGCGAGACCGCCAACGTGCTGACGCACCCGCGGTTCGGCGTGGAGAAAACGTACCGCGCGACGCTGCGCGGGCGGCTCGAGTCCGCCGCGGTCGAGAAGATCCTGCGCGGCGTGCGGCTCGACGAAGGCCGCGCCGCGCCCGCGCAGCTGCGCGTCGTCGCGGTGCGCCGCGACGTGTCGCTCGTCGACATCACGCTGCACGAAGGCCGCAACCGCCAAGTGCGCCGCATGTTCGAGGTCGTCGACCATCCCGTCGTCGCGCTGGTGCGGCTGCGCTTCGGACCGATCTCGCTCGGCGACCTCGCACCCGGCGCCGTACGTCCCGCGACGGACCGCGAGCTCACCGCGCTGCGCCGGATCGTCGCCGACGCGCAGTCCGCCGCGCCCGCAGCCAGATGTTCGCGCCCTCGGGAATGCGGATGATCATCGTGAGCGCGCGTGCGGTGTGGGGGCCCCACGCCGAAGGCGAGGCGCGCTCGGAGCGCCTGACTGCGCGGCATCCGCGGGGCGACGACCGTCGCCCGCGACGAGCCTGCGCTCATCTTGGATGCCACGGAGCGTTTGCTGCGGGAAATCGTCGAGCGCAACGGCTTCGTCCCCGACGACGTCGCGTCGGCGCTGTTCACCGTCACCCCGGACCTCGTCTCGGAGTTCCCCGCGGCGGCCGCCCGCCGGATGGGCTGGACGCTGGTGCCGCTGTTGAATTTCACGGAGATCGGGGTACCCGGACGTTTGGAGCGCTGCATCCGGATCCTCATCCACATCAACACCGAGCTGCGCCCCGACGAGATCCAGCACGTCTATCTGGAAGGAGCCACGGGGCTCCGGCCGGATCTGTCCGGCCGGCAGTAATTCGTCAGTTCGGCGAGCGGCCAGCTGCAATCGCAATTGCAGACGGAGCAAGCAGGTGACGGGCCGAGCGCCGAAAAACCGCGCCCGGTCGCACCCGCCGCGCCGCCGGGTGCGCAGCGCCTTCCCAACCGAAACGCGAACGCGCCGCCGCGCGTTAGCTTTCGTACCCCATCCCGGCTCTCGAGGTACCATGGCTGACCGCACCTTCCGCCTGCTCGCCGCGCTCGCGTTCTCCGCGACGGCGTTCGCATCGGCGCCGCTCGTCGCTTCGGCGCAGACCGGCACGTTCTACACGCCGCCCAAGCTCGTCAAGCAGGGTACGGCGACGTCGGCCATCGGCGGCACCGGCGCCGTAACGGTGCAGGTGTTCGTCCACAAGAACGGGTCCGTCGGAGCCGTCAAGGTCGAAAAGTCGTCCAACCACGACGATGATGCGGCCGCGCTCGAGATCGCGAAGAGCTCGACCTACAAACCCGGCGTGCGCGATGCGAAGCCGATCGACGCCTTCTACACGATGTCGCTGAAGTTCAACGGCTCATCTGTGATCAACGACACGGGTACCGATTCGAGTACGCTCCTGCAAGCAAACGCGCTGATCCGTGCCGGCAAGTACGCCGACGCGAAGACCGCGCTCCAGTCGTACCTCGGCGCGCACGCGGGCGACAAAAACGCCGAAGCGCTGCTCGGCGTCGCCGACGCGTACACCTACGACGCCGCGGGCGCCGCGGCCGCGTTCGACTTGGCGGGAACGATCCCCGACCAGTTCAAAGCCGTCGCCGCGAAAGCGTACGCCGACCTCGCCGTCGACGCGCTCAAGGCGAAGAACAACGACCAGGCGATCGCGCTGTCGGACAAGGCGCTCGCGCTGCAGCAGAACGTCAACACGCTGTTCATCCAAGGCACCGCGTACGCGAACGCGCAGAAGTACCCGCAAGCGATCGCCGACCTCGAGAAGGCGAAGGCGCAGGCTGCCGCAGGCCACGCCGACACCGCGACGATCAACGCGATCGACGCGTCGCTGGCGACGTCGTACATCTTCGGCGGACAGGTCGACAAGGGGCTCGCGCTCGCGAAGGCGCTCAAGCAGCGCGATCCGTCGAACACCCGCGTCGACGACACGCTCGCGTCGTACTACAACCAGCAGGCGATGGCAGCGATGAAAGCCGGCAAAAAGGCCGAAGCGATCAGCGACCTGGAGGCGGCGGCGCAGGCGGTCCCGTCCCGAGCCGTCGCCCTGTACGTCTCCGCGGCGAACATCATCGCCCAGGGCGACAAGCCCGATTGGAAGGCGGTCAAGGCGGAAACGGACAAAGCGCTTGCCGTCGATCCGAACGACCCGCGCGCGAACTTGGTGGCGGGCGTCGCCGTCGCGAGCATGGTCGATCCCAAGGCCGGAAAACCCGATTATGCCCCCGCGATGGCGTACTTGCAGAAGGCGAAGGCCCACGCCGGCACGGATGCCGCGCTCAGCGCCGAGATCGACAAGAACATCGCCGCGGTGACCAAGCTGAGCACACCCAAGCCGTAGGCAAGCAGTAGGAATGGACGCCGGTCCCGCCAACACCTAGGCCCGCGCCGGGCTCGGGCCCCGCTCACCCGTCCGTCGAACCCGGCGAATGCCGGCCGACGCCATCACCCTCGAAGACTCGGAGGCTTTACTAGAGCTCGTGGACGCAATCACCGGATTTTTCGCAACGATCCAAAAGGGCGGCCCCGCGATGTGGATGCTGCTCGTTCTGTCGGTGGCGGCCGTCGCCATCGTCATCGAACGGCTGCTCTTCTTCGCGAGCCAGCACTCCGACTCGAAGGGCTTGCTGCGCACGATCGGCCAGCGCATCGCCGCCGACGACCTTCCGGGCGCGATCAAGATCTGCCGCTCGAACAAGGGCATGCTCCCCAAGATTCTCGAGTTCGGGCTGCAGCGCGGTGAGAAGAACCGCGCCGACATCACCGACGCGCTCTCCATCGCCCTGATGGAGAACCTGAACTCGCTGGAGCGCAACCTGGGCGTCATCGGCACCATCGCCGTCATCGCGCCGTTCGTCGGCCTGTTCGGAACGGTGCTCGGCATCATCCGCGCCTTCGAAGACATCGCGCTCAAGGGCAACTCGACCCCGGCCGTCGTCGCGGCGGGCGTCTCGGAAGCACTGATCACGACCGCGGCCGGCCTGTTCGTCGCCGTCATCGCCGTCATCTTCTTCAACTACTTCAAGACGCGCATCAAGGCGTACAACCAGGAGATGATCGTCGCGGCCAACCAGCTCGCCGAGATGCTGCACTTCCACAACACGGGCACGCCGATCCCGACCGACCTCTACCAGCCCGGCACGACGACCGCGGTCACGAAGTAGCGCGCTTGAACCTTAGGACCGAGGGGCTCGACTCATGAGCATGGTCTCCGCTCAGCAAGACCAAGAGGTGATGGCCGAGATCAACATCACGCCGTTCACGGACGTGCTGCTGGTCCTGCTCATCATCTTCATGATCCTCGCGGCGCTCGTCGCCCCGCCTGGTTTCGAAAAGCAGCTGCCCGACAAGAACGACAACACGCCCGTGCAGCAGCAGAAGAAGACGGACGCGATCGAAGTTCTGGTCAACGAGACCGGCAAGATCTACATCGACGGCAAGCAGACGGACGACGTGCACATCTACGCGGACATGGCCGACGTCAAGGCGCGCCGAGGCGACAAGCACGTCTCGCTCACCGCCGACGTCAAGGCGCCGTACGGCGAGATCATCAAGATCCTCGACGCCGCGAAGATCGCGGGTCTCAACGACGTCGGCTTCGTCACCTCGTAGCCGAGAGAGAAGGAAACCTACTTCGTGGCCGTCTCCACCGGACAAGGCGAAGAAGAAGTGATGTCGACGATCAACATCACGCCGTTCACGGACGTGTTGCTCGTCCTCCTGATCATCTTCATCATCCTCGCCTCGGTCGTCAAAGAGCCGAAGCTCCCCGACGCCAAGAACACCGAGAAGGTGCACCAGTCGCAGATCGTCGTGCGGGTCGACGAGAAGAACCAGGTGCAGATCGGTTCGAGCATCGTCAACGAGATGCAGGCGAAGCAGCAGTTCGCCGAGCTCGTGAAAAGCACGGGCAGCGGGCTGAAGACCGTCATCATCAAGGCCAACCCCAAGGCCAGCTTCGGCACGATCCTGCGCGTCATGGACGCGGCCAAGTCCGCGAACCTGACCACGTTCGGTCTCGCGAACCACGTCGAGGGCACGCCCGAAGGACAGTCGGGGGGTTAGATGGCGACGAACAAGACGCCGGCCCCGCCGCCCCCGGCGGCCGACCGGGCGAAGAACTTTCTGCTGTACGGGTTCGCGATCTCGATCGCACTGCACCTGATCGGCGGCCCGTTCCTGAAGTTCCAGAACACGCAAACGCAAGAAGACGCGCCCCAAAAGGTGACGGTCGTGCGCGTCCCCACCCCGCCGCCGACGCCGCCGCCTACGCCGACGCCGCATCCCACGCTGCCCCCGACGCCGCCGCCCAAGCAGACGCCGCCGCCGCAGCAGACGCCTGCGCCGCAGCAGCCCAAGATCAAGATCAACACGCAGAAGACGGAATCGAAGTCGAACGGGCCGACGGAAGCGAGCAACAAGTACACGACCGGCAACACGCAAGGCATCCCGCAAGGCCAGGGCACCTCCGCACCGTCGACGGCCCCGCCGGCCACGCCGGCCCCTGCGACGCCGCCGCCGACCGCGACGCCGAGGCCGACCCCCACGCCGCAGGCGTGCAGCCGCCCGAACGTCGCAGCGACCACGCTGCACCCCGTCGAGCCCGACACGCCGCCGATGGCGCAGCAGCAAGGCATCTCCGGTGTGGTCCAAGTCGTGGTCTCGCTCAGCGCCGACAGCCGCGTCACCGGCACGCGCGTGCAAACGTCACCGAGCGCAATCCTCAACCAAGCCGCGCTCACCGCCGCACGCCAGTCGACGTTCCAGACCGAGATCCGCGACTGCAAGCCGATCGCCGCGGACTACATCTTCAGCGTGGAGTTCAACTCGCAATAGACTTTTGCGCTCTTGACGAGCGCAAGAAGTCTGCGGACGCAAAAATGCCCCGGCCCTTCGGGCGGGGCATTTTCCGCGTCCTGATCATCTTGGCCGCCGGCCGCAGCGCTTGACGACTAGAGCACGCCGAGGTCGCGGAGCTGGTACATCGTGTCGATGTAGCCGCGCAGCTGGCTTTCTTGCTCCGGGGTGCGGTCGGTGAACTCGATGCCCGTACGGAATTTCCCAAGGACGGCATCGTAACGGCACCACCGCACCTCGCCGTTGAGCTGAAGCGGCGGACGCGGCTCGCCGCGCAGCTCGAGCTCGAGCTTGAGCGCTTGCCCCGACGGCAGCTCCGACTCCGCGAACATCGCGAGCCCGCCCAACCCGACGTCGTACGTCTCGGTGCGCGCGGCCGCGAAGTCGTCCCCGATCGTGTACGCTACCAGCAGCGGTGCATCCGACAGCCGCCGATGCGAGCGTGATTCACTCACCCCGCTCGCGTTCCGCACGAGCGGGAAACCCTCCCCCGCGTGCGAACCGACGGGCGTTGTGACGTTCGTGCAGGCGATGCTCCTTGCGGTGCTGCAGGGCGTCAGCGAGTTGTTCCCGGTCAGCAGCCTCGGCCACACCGTCTTGCTGCCCGCACTGCTGCGCTGGAACGTCGACGAAGGCTCGGAATCGTTCCTCGCATTCGTCGTCGTCCTCCACTTGGGCACGGCGCTCGCCCTGATCGTCTTCTACCGCAACGACTGGATCGCGATCATCCGCGCGTTCATCGCGAGCGTCATCCGAGGCCGCTTCACCAACGACCCGAACGAACGCACGGCCTGGCTTTTGGTCGCAGGCACGATTCCGGTGGGAATCCTCGGCGTGCTGCTCGAGTCGTCGGTGAAGAAACTCTTCGCCTCCCCGATCCCGGTCTCGCTGTTCCTGTTCGCCAACGGCTTCATCATGCTGCTCGGCGAATGGCTACGCCGCCGCCAGCACCCGGCGACCGCATCCGCAACAGCAGCACCGAACACGCAATACCGTCGCCTCGAGCAGCTCACGCCGCGCGACGGCGTCTTCGTCGGCTTCGCACAATCGCTGGCGCTCCTTCCGGGCATCTCCCGCTCAGGCTCGGCGATCGTCGCAGGGCTCTTGCGCGATCTGCACCACGAAGACGCAGCCCGCTACTCGTTCCTCCTCGCAACGCCGGTCATTCTCGCGGCGAGCGTTCTGGAATTTCCCAAGCTCTTCGCGCCCGACGCGCACGTCGTCCTCGTGCAGGCCGTCATCGGCGGCGTTCTCGCGGGCGTCACGGCGTACGCATCGGTCGCATTCCTCACGCGCTATTTCCGCCACAACGATCTCTCACCGTTCGCGTGGTACTGCCTCGCAGCCGGCGCGATCTCGTTCATCCTCTTCACCACGAAAGTAATCGCATGAAACCGCTCGCACTGATCCTCGCCGCCGTCTTCGTCATCATCGCGGTACTCTACTGGACGGGGCACTTCATACCGGCAGGCGTCCACGTAAAACACGGCATCGTTGCGGTCATTCTGGCACTCCTCTGCCTGGTGTGGTACCGCTTCCAGAGCGCCGAAACAGCGCGCTAGCGGAAACACGATGGTGGCGGGCGGGGGATCGTGCAGTGTTGTGGCGGGGACGTTCCCTCCGCCGCATCCTGCGGCTCCGGTCACTCGGTTCTCCGCTCGCTCCCGCCTTCCAGGCTCCGCTCGCTACGAAACGCCCCGCCACAACACCGCACGACCCCCCGCCTGGCACGATTGAAACGATGTCAAAAAAATAAAAAAAGGGACGGTGGAGTTGCCCCTACGCGGAGGGTGATCGACTTCGCTAAGAATTACAAAAAAAAGAAAGCTCCGCTTCGGCAACCACACCCTGCGCGTAGGGGCAACTCCACCGTCCCCTTTTTTTTATTTTTGATGCGGAAAAAAATCTTGCCGGGAGGCGGGGACGCGATGTTGCTGCGACGGGGCGTTGCGGAGTTCGCGGAGCCCGGAGGGCGGGAGCGAACGGAGCACCGAGCGACCAGAGCCGCAGGATGCGGCGGCGGGAGCGTCCCCGGCGCAGCAACGTCGCGTCCCCGCCGAGCCACCCTCTAGAGGCGCCCGATCACGTACAGCTCATCCTCGTTGGGATTGACGATCTCAACGTGCGATCGATGCGCCCGCACGAGCCGCTCGAACCGCGCAGCCTCACGCACGGTGGACTGCACGATCACATACCGAGCACCACCGGCAGCCTCGAGCACATCGCCGATAGCACGGTCGTAGCTGGCGTCGTCGTTGGTTCCACTCCCGAACACGGTATCGCGGTAAAGCCGCTCGACGTTGAGGTACGGATCGCCTTGCCACCACGCTTCCCACATCCACACGCGCGCGTCGATCCGCTTCGCGCCGCTGCGCCCCGGCGGCGCAAGGTACACGGCATCCGCGCGCGCGTTCTTCAGCGTGGTTGCGAAGTCACCACGCCGCACGGTGTTGCGCTTCCCGTTGTCGGCGACCCAGCGTTCGGTTTCGCGGATGTAGAGCCACGCCAGCTCGCTGGGCGCAACGTCCACCATCTCGTCGGGATGCCGAGCCTTCAGCAGCCAGTTGCACAGCACGTGCCAGAGCCCGAGCACCGCAAGCCCGGTTTGTCCGTCGCTGCGCAGCGCATGCACGTTCGCGTGCCAGACGCCGAGATACCGGCACTGCTCCTCGCTGAAGAACACGCCTTCCCACGCCCGGAACAGATCGGTCGGATAGATGCGCCCGGGCAGCATCTCGACGACCTCGGCGACTTCGTTCTCGCGCAGGATCGTGAAGTCGTTCACGACGAGCCCTTCGCCGGCGCGCACGAACCACTCGAGCAGATCGCCGCCGTGCACGGCGATGCCGTGGCGCTTGAGCACGTTGAGGTGCGTCGGCAGCCCCATGAACGGATCGACGAGGCTCCCGATGTCGCGGTCGCGGCAGAGGTCGAGCAGGCGCGTCCCGGAGACGCGGCGCGTGCGGGCCGGAAGCTCGATCATCGGCGCGCGCCCAGCGCCGCGAGATATGCGCGCGTCACGTCGGGATCGAACTGCGTGCCTGCCGCCGCGGTGAGCCGGCGCTGGACGTCGAGCGGGTCGAGCGCGTCGACTGCGAGCGCGAGCGCGAGCACCGCGGCGAGCCGGTTGGAGTCGCCTTCTTCGAACCAGGCGGCCGAGGCGGCGAGGTAGGGCGCGTCGGGCTCGTAGGTGCGGACGGACGCGGCGATGTCGGCGGCGCGGCGGGCGACGGCGCCGCGCCGGTCGCGCGCGAGGCGCGAGAGCGGGTCGAAGTCGTCGTGCACCACGGTGTCCGCCGCGCGGCCCAGGGCGAGGAGGCGGGCGAGGCGGCCGGCCCGGGCCGGGTCGAGGTCGAGACGGGCGGCCAGCGTGCCGGCGAGGTCGGCGAGGCGTTCGCTGCGGCCCGGGCTGCGCGGGTCGCGCGCGTCGATGCGCGCTGCGAGCGCTGCCAGAGCCGCGTCGTCGTCGAGGGCCGGGACGCCGGGGTCGACCGGCTCGTCCCAGCTGCCCGGGTTCGCCGTGACGAACTCGCGGAACGTTCGCACGAGCTCGATGCGGAAGCGGCGGCCCGCGTCGGCGACGATCGTGAACAGCGCTTCGTCCGGGCCGCGCGGCTCGTCCGAGTCTTCGATCGCTTCCAGGAAGGCGTGGACGATGCCGAGCGCCGCGGCTTCGGTGGGGATCCCGTCCCAGCGCAGGCGGTCGGGGGTGCCCGTGCCGTCGTCGTGCTCGCGGTGCCAGCGCACGACGTCCGCGGCGGCCGGCGGCAGGCCCGGGAGCGCTGCCACGATGCGGGCGCCGTGGAGCGGGGCGTCCGCCAGAGCGAACAGGCGCGCGTGCGGGCTCGCGTCCGGCGTCAGGACCACGTCGGCGAGGCCCGTTTCGGCGAGCGCGCCCGCCACCCAGGCGGCGGCGACGGTCGCGGCGTCGCCCCGGCGGTGCGTGGCGAAGCGCGCGGCGAGCGCGGCACGGCGCCCGCCGAAGCCCAGCCGCCGGCCGGCGAATGCGTCGCCGACCGCGCTGTACAACCCGAGAGCGCCGTCCGGCACAACAGGAACCGTCATCCTGGTCGGACGACGTTCACCGCACCGTGCCGAAACCCTCACTCGCCACCATCCAGCACGCCCGCGAGGGGCTCGCCGGCGCGATCGGCGACACGCCGCTCATCGTGCTGCCGAAGCTTTCCGCCGCGATCGGCCGCACGATCATGGGCAAGGCCGAGTTCCTGAATCCCGGCGGTTCGGTGAAAGACCGCGCGGCGCGCGGCATCATCGAGGACTTCGAGACGCGCGGGTTGCTCGAGCCGGGCGGGGTCGTTGTCGAAGGCACCGCGGGAAATACCGGGATCGGGTTGACGCTGGTCGGCAACGCGCGCGGGTATCGCACGATCATCGTGATGCCCGACGATCAGGCCCGTGAGAAATACGACTTGCTGCGCGCGTTCGGTGCCGATCTGCGCGTCGTCGAGGCCGCGCCGTACACCAACGACGCAAACTACTATCACCAAGCGCGGCGGGTCGCGGAATCCATCCCGGGCGCCGTGTGGGCGAACCAGTTCGAGAACACCGCCAACCGCGACGCGCACGAGCGCACGACGGGGCCCGAGATCATCGCGCAGACCGGCGGCGCGCTCGCCGCATTCGTTGCTGCGGCCGGGACGGGCGGCACCATCGCCGGCGTCGGACGGGCGCTCAAGGCGTACGATCCCGCGATTCGGGTCGTGCTCGCCGATCCGTACGGGTCGGCGCTGTACAGCTACGTGAAGACCGGGACGCTTGCAGTCGAAGGCGACTCCAACGCCGAGGGGATCGGCATCAAGCGGATCGTCGCGAACTTCAAGGACGCGCCGGTGGACGACGCCGTGCGCGTGGACGACCGGACGCTCAGCGAGATGGCGCACTGGCTGCTGCGCGAGGAAGGGCTGTTCGTCGGCGGTTCCGCGGCACTCAACGTCGCGGCCGCCGCGCGGTACGCGCGCACGCTGCCGGCCGGCAGCAGCGTCGTCACCGTGCTCTGCGACGGCGGCGACCGGTACCGGTCGCGGTTGTACGACGCCGCGTGGCTGCGGGAGAACGACGTGGTGCCGGTCGCGACGGATCTTTCGTTCCTATGACGATGTCGAAGCTCTCGCACGTGCGCGAAGACGGCTCGCTGGTCATGGTCGACGTCGGCGCGAAGCCCGTGACCGCTCGGACCGCGCGCGCCGAGGCGCGCGTGCGCTTGAGCCCGGCGGCGGCGGAAGCGCTGCGCGCCGCGACGCTGCCGAAGGGCGATGCGTTCGCCGCCGCGCAACTCGCGGGGATCATGGCCGCGAAGCGCACCGGCGAGCTCATCCCGCTCGCGCATCCCATCCCGCTCGGTGCGGTCGACGTCGACTTCGCGTGGGACGATGCCGTGACGCTGCGCATCGCCACGCGCGCCACGACCGTCGCTCAGACCGGCGTTGAGATGGAAGCGATGGTCGCGGCGAGCGTCGCCGCGCTGACCATCTACGACATGTGCAAAGCGGTCGACAAAGGGATCGTCGTCGAAAGCGTGCGGCTCGTCGAGAAGACGGGCGGCAAGTCCGGCGACTGGCGGCCGGCGCCGTGACGCGCACCGTCCACCCCGTCTCGATCATCATCCTGTCCGACCGCGCGCACTCCGGCGAGCGGCCCGACGCGTGCATCCCCGTGATGAAAGACGCGCTGCTCGGTAACCCGCTCGCGGTCGACGACGAGCGCGTGCTGCCTGACGATCCGGCCGCGCTGCAAGCCGCGCTCATCGAGCTGTGCGAAGGGCCGACGCGGCTCGTCCTCACGTCGGGCGGGACCGGGTTGGGCGTGCGCGACCGCACGCCGCAGGCCACCGTCGCGGTGCTCGACTACGAGGTGCCCGGGATCGCCGAGGCCATGCGCGCGGCGTCGATGCGGCACACCCGGGGCGCGATGCTGTCGCGCGCGGTCGCCGGCGTGCGCAACCGCTCGCTGATCGTGAACTTGCCCGGCAGCCCCAAGGCCGTCCGCGAGACGCTCGACGCGATCGCCGGCGCGCTGCCGCACGCGTTGGATCTGCTGGCGGACGTCGCAACAGACCAGCATCCGACGGGGTATCACGAAGGGTGACCTTTGCATCGGCGCAGTCCTACCTGTTGGGGCTGATCAACGAGAACGCGTCGCGGCGGATGCCCAACCGCCTCGACCGCATCGTCGCGTTCTTGGAAGCGCTCGGCAACCCGCAAGACGCGTACCCGACGATCCACGTCGCAGGCACGAGCGGCAAAGGCTCCACGTCCACGATGATCGCCGCCGCGCTGCAAGCGTCCGGCAAGCGCACCGGGCTGCACACCAAGCCGCACCTGAGCAGCGTGACCGAACGTGCGCGCATCGACGGCCTTGCGATCCCCGAAGACGCGTTCGGCGATCTCATCGGCGAGATGCAGACCGCGGTCGACCGCATCGGGTTCGAGCACGGCCGCCCGACGTATTACGAGACGCTGCTCGCGCTCGCGTTCCTGTGGTTCGCGCGCAGCGAGGTCGACGTCGCCGTGATCGAGGCCGGCATCGGCGGCAGGCTCGACGGAACCAACGTGCTGCGCCCGCAGGTCGCCGTCATCACCAACGTCGCGCTCGACCACACCGACATCCTGGGCGACACGGTCGAAGACATCGCGCGCGACAAGGCGGGGATCGCGAAAGCGGGCATCCCGCTCGTCAGCTTCGTGCGCGACGCCGGCGCGCGCGCGGAGATCGAGCGCGCGTGCGCCGCTGCGGGCGCGCCGTTCGTATCCGTGGCGGACACCGTGACCATCGAGCCGCGGCACGGCGAGCGCTACGGCCAGTCGTTCGTGGTCACCACGCCCGGCGACCGCTACGACATCTCGCTACCGGTGCTCGGTGACTTTCAGCAAGAGAACGCGGCGACCGCGGTGCGGGCGCTCGAGCAGCTGCGGCCCGGTTTGCGCCCGTCGCGCGAGCAGATCGAGAGCGGGCTCGCGCGCACGGTGATCCCCGGGCGCATGGAGTTCTTCCCGTCGCATCCCGGCGTCGTGTTCGACATCGCGCACAACCCGGACAAGGCGGCGCACCTCGCGCATGCGCTCGCGGAGACGTTTCCCGACCGGCGCTTCACGTTCGTGATGGCGATCGGCGAGTCGAAGGACGCCGCGCAGGTGATCGAGCCGTTCCTTGCGCTGAAAGGCTCGTTCACGTTCACGACGTTCTCCGTCGCGGGGCGCAACGCGTCGCGCCCGCAGCGGCTCGCATCGATCACGAACGAGCTCGGCGGCTGGGGGCGCGCGATCACCGATCCGGTCGAAGCGTTCTCGATCGCGCGGCGCAACGCCGATGCCGACGACGTCATCGTCGTCACCGGCTCGACGTTCGTCGTGGCCGAGCTGCGCGAATGGTGGATGGCCAACGTTCAGTCCCGCTCGAATGTCTAACGAGCTCACGACGCGCGGCGCGTTGCGCGTGCGCGGCCGCACGTTGCCGTGGGGCGTGCGAACGTACCTGATGGGGATCGTCAACGTGTCGCCGGACTCGTTTTCGGGCGACGGCGTGGAAGGCGTCGATGCTGCGCGCGCGCGCGCGCTGAGCCAGCTCGCGGACGGCGCCGATCTCGTCGACGTCGGCGCGGAGTCGACGCGGCCCGGGTACCGGCCCATCGACTCCGCTACCGAGCGCGCGCGGCTGCTGCCGGCGATCGAAGCGCTGCGCGCCGCGGCGCCCGATGCGATCGTTTCCGTCGACACGTTCAAGGCGGCGGTATACCGTGACGCGCATGCCGCAGGCGGCGACGTGCTCAACTCGATCTGGGGCGCGTCCGACGAGCTCATTGCGGCATGCGTCGAGACGGGTTCGCCGATCGTCGTGATGCACAACAAGGCCGTCGCGATGTACGAGCGTGACGTCGTCGACGAGGTGCTCGCGTCGCTGGAATCCGCGGCCGCGCGGTGCGTGCGCGCCGGCATCCCTGCGGAGCACGTGATCCTCGATCCCGGCATCGGCTTCGGGAAGCTTCCGGAACACAACCTCGCCGTGCTGCGCGCGCTCGGCCGGCTGATCGCGCTCGGTTTCCCGACGCTGCTCGGGACGTCGCGCAAATCGACGATCGGCAAGCTCACCGGGCGCGGCGTCGACGCGCGCGAGCTCGGCACCGCCGCCACCATCGCGCTCGCGATCGACGCGGGCATCGACGTGGTGCGCGTGCACGACGTCCCCGGCCAGCGCGACACCGTGCGCGTCGCCGACGCCATCGTGCGCGGCTGGCGTCCCGACGGCTGGGCCGAGCGCCTTCCGTGAAGTCCAAGCGCCCGCGGTGACCCGCTAGCGTGACCGTCGCGGCGATCGGGCTCGGCTCGAACGAAGGTGACGCCGAAATGCACGTTCGCCGCGCTTTCGACCGGCTGGCGGAGACCGGCACGGTGCTCGCGCGGTCGTCGCTCTACCGCACCACCCCGTGGGGCGTGACCGACCAGCCGCCGTTCGTGAACGCCGCCGCTCTTGTCGACACCGCACTGCAGCCGCGCGCGCTGCTCGCGGCGCTCAAGCGCATCGAATGCGACGAAGGCCGCGTGGCAACGTTCCGCTGGGGGCCGCGTGCGCTCGACCTCGACATCCTTGCCTACGGTAACACGCGGCTCACCGCCCCGGACCTCACGGTCCCGCACGCCCGCCTCCGCGAGCGCGCGTTCGCGCTCGTGCCGCTGGCCGAGATCGATCCGTCCTACGCGGCGTTGCGCGATGCGCTCCCGCCCGGGGAGCTCGCCGGGGTCGTCGAACTGGAGCGGCGATGAGACGCCTTCTTGCCGCGTCGTGTGCCCTCGCGGTCCTTGCGGCGCCCTCCGCGGCACGCGCCGACCTCTTCTCGTCCGTTTCGTCGGGGGTGCACGTGAGCACGATCGGGCACGGGATCACGCTGGAGAAGCCGCTGCTGTATGACTTCAGCGTGCGGATCACGACAGGCGTGCTCAGCGTATCGGATCAGTCCACGTACGACACGACCTCGTACACCACGACGACGCGCTACAGCAACGTCGGCGCGATCGCGGATTACCGGCCGTACGGCGGACGCTATCGAATCAGCGGCGGCCTCGTTTTCGGCAACGACCGCATCGACAACGTGCTGCACGACCCCGGAACAATGGTGCACGTCGGCAACGGAATCTATCCGCTGAGCGGAATTGGCAGCGTCAACGCGCGGGTGCGGTTCGACAAGCCGTCGATCTACGCCGGGGTCGGCACCGGCACCGGGCTCGTGCGCGGGCTCGCGCTCGAGTTCGACGGCGGCGTCCTCGTCCGCAACGGCACCGCCACCACGGCGGCTACCGGCCCGCTGGCGAACGATCCCGCGTTTCGCGCCGATCTCGAACGCTTGCGCGGAGAGCTGCGCACGCACGTGGTCGTGCCGGTGCTCAGCGTGGGGCTCGTTTACCGCCCATAGTCGATCGTGGCTCGGCGGTGGCACCATCGTGCCAGGCGGGCGGCGGTGCAGCACTGCGCCGCCCTCCGCTGCCCCAATCGCTACGTGCGTGCGGCGAGCACCGGCTCGTAGACGCGTTTGGTGATGAAGAGATCGAGCAGATCGCGGTCTATTTTGCCTCGGTCTGCGAATTCGCGGACTAGGATGTCGAGGGCGCGGTCTACCGGTAGCGATGGTTTGTATGGGCGGTCGTTTGCCGTTAGGGCGTCGAAGACGTCGCTGATCGTCAGCATGCGGACTTGTGGGGGGATTTCCGCGCCCTTGAGGCCCCGTGGGTAGCCGGTGCCGTCCAGGTGTTCGTGGTGACCGTAGGCCATCTCCGGGACGTTTTGCCACGGCGTTTTCGACCATGGGATTTCGCGCAGGAAATAAAACGACTGTGTGACGTGCTGTTCCATTTTTCGGCGTTCGTCTGCGGACAGCGATCCGCGTGGGATGCGCAGGAAGTCCAGTTCCGTGCGGTCCAGCAGGGGGCGTTCGCCGTCCAGGTCGCGGTACGTCATGCGCGCTAATGCGTCGAGGACGTTGCCGATCTCCATCGAGACGATGCGTGGTTCGTTCGCGTGCTCCACGTGCGCGAGCAACGTGCGGAGCTCTTCGCGCCGGCGTGGGTCTGCGGTTTGTTCGATCGCGAGCAGGAAGCGCAGGCGGATTGCGTCGATGCGGCCGTCTGGCAGTTTTTTTGCTTTGCCGAAGATGTATTCGGGCACCGCGACTTTTCCGAAGTCGTGCAGCAGCGAGGCGTAGCGCATCTCGCGAACTTGGTCGGGGTTGAAGTTCAGGTCGGCGAAGATGCCGGTTTGGACTGCGTTCACGGCTTCGGCTTGCAGGCATGTCAGGTCGGCCACGCGCGAGGAGTGCCCCTGGGTGGATTTGTCGCGGACCTCGATCGCTTTGACCGAGGCGCGCACGAACTGTTCGAAGAGGTCTTGGATCGAGTCGAGCAGTGCGCGGTTTTCCAGCGCGACTGCCGCTTGCGACGCGAGCGAGCGGAGTACGTGCTCGTCGTGCGAGCTGAACGCCTGCACCACTTCTTCGGTGTGCGCCGGTGACGTCAGCACCAAGTCGAAGTCCGGCTTGCGGTTGATCAGCATGATCACGCCGACGATCGCGTTCTCGTGGTCGCGCATCGGCTCGGCGAGCACCGACATCGTGCGGTAGCCGTTCGCTTTGTCGAAGCTGCGGTTGACGCGGTACTCCGCGTCCGCGGGGACGGCGTACGCGTCGTCGATGCGCACCGTCTCGCCGCCGAGCGCGACGTAGCCCGAGATCGACGTGCGCGACAGCGGGAGCACCGCGCCCAGGTAGGCGCCGTGGTCGTCGGGGCCCGTTTGCGCGACGGCGAAGCGCAGCACGCGTTCGCCGTTCTCGCCGTCCTCCAGCAAGTACAGCGAGCCGGAGTCCGCGCGGGTGAGCTCGCGCGCGTTGCGCACGATCGTTTGCTGCAGCTTCGTGACGTCGCGCTCGGCCGAGAGGGCGAGGCCGATTTGGAGCAGGCGTTCGCTTTCGCCTTGCGCGATGCGGACGTCGTCGCGGGCGGCCAGGCTAGCCGCGGCGGCGCGGATCGTCGCGACCAGGGCGGTCCCGTCGGCAGGGGCGACCACCCAGCCGCCCACGTACGGGTTCGTCGCCAGCCACGTTGCCTGCGAGCCGCGCTCGGCGAGAACGATGGTCGTGGCCCCTTGGGCGCGGTGGATCAGCTCCAGCGCGTGCTCGACCGTCGCCCGGGAGCCGAGCGAGAGCAGGCGCGCCTCGTCGATGACGTAGACGACCGCGGCGCCTGTGTCGTCGCCCGGGTAGGGGAAGCGGCCGCTGCAATGGCGCATGCCGGCCCCGTCCAACGCGTCGCATGCCGTGCGGCCCAGGTCGAGGCCGTGCGGGTAGACGAGGACGAACGCCGATTCCGTGGCAATGGTGCCGGACGCGCTCATGCGCGGCCCTCCTGGGTCCATCGTACCGTATATCGGCAGGACCTATGTCGCACGTGTAGTGCGCCCGGGGGCGGGGCCGCGAAGCGTCGAACCGCACGCCCGATGACCGAAGACCTGATCGCCGCGCGCGCCCGTGCGCTCGCCGGGGCGTTGACCGAGGCGGGGTTCGCCCGCCTGCGCGTCCGCGACGGCGATACGGAGATCGAGCTGCGCCGGGCGCCGCGCGCAGACGCCGTCGCCGCGGCGCTCACGGCGGTCCCCCCGCCGCCCGAGCACGAGGAGGTTCCGGCGGAGCGCCGTGCCGACGTGATCGCGAGCGACGTCGTCGGCGTCGTTCGCCACAGCCGCCCCCCGGTCGCGGAGGGGCAGGACCTCGACGGCGACCGCGAGCTCGCCGCGGTGGAAACGCTCGGGATCCGCAACCCGGTCCGCTCGCGGGGCAGCGGCCGCGTCGTCGCGGTGTTCGTCACGGAGGGCCAGCCCGTCGAGTACGGCCAGGCCCTCTTCGCGATCGAGAGATAACGGTGATGGACCGAGCCCAGTGTAATCGCGCCCGACTCGTATTGTCGTTGCGAGGTCGAACCGGGGGCCCCACGCAACGCGTGGGGGGCGCGCAGCCTAGGGCGGAGCGCCTTTAGATGTTCAAAAAAGTCCTCATCGCCAATCGCGGCGAGATCGCGCTTCGCATCAACCGGGCTTGTCATGAGCTCGGCGTTGCTACCGTGGCGATCTTTTCCGATGCCGACCGGTTGTCGCTGCACGTGCGGCATGCGGACGAGGCGTTTTGCGTCGGGCCCGGGCCGGTCATGCGCTCGTATCTGAATATTCCGAACATCATCTCGGCCGCGCTCATCAGCGGCTGCGACGCCGTGCATCCGGGTTACGGATTTCTCGCCGAGAACGCGCGCTTCGCCGAGATCGCGGCCGATCACGGGCTGACGTTCATCGGGCCCAAGCCGGACGTGATCAACGCGATGGGCGACAAGGCGACGGCGAAGCGGCTGATGCAGGAAGCGGGCGTGCCGACGACGCCGGGCAGCGGCATCGTCGCGAACGCCGACGAGGCGCGCGCCGTGTGCGAGCAGATCGGGTATCCGGTGCTGCTCAAAGCGACTGCCGGCGGCGGCGGCAAGGGGATGCGCGCCGTGTCGTCGCCGGACGAGCTGCCCACCGCGTTCGCGACCGCGCAAGCCGAAGCGGAAGCGTCGTTCAAAGACGGCCGCATGTACGTCGAGAAGCTGATCGTCAACCCGCGCCACATCGAGGTGCAGGTGCTGGCGGACGAGCACGGCGACGTGGTGCACCTCGGCGAGCGCGACTGCTCGGTGCAGAAGCCGTCGCACCAGAAGCTGATCGAGGAGGCGCCTGCGCCGGAGCTCGATCCTGCCATTCGCGACCGGCTGCACGACATCGCGACGACGGCGACGCGCGCGGTCGGCTACACCAACGCGGGCACGCTGGAGTTTCTCGTGCACGGCGGCGACGTGTATTTCATGGAGATGAACACGCGCATCCAGGTCGAGCACCCGGTGAGCGAGCTGATCTACGGCGTCGACTTGGTCAAGGAGCAGATCCGCATCGCGGCCGGCGAGCACCTCGGCTTCAGCCAGGAGGATCTGCACGCGCACGGTCACGCGATCGAGGTGCGCGTCAACGCGGAGGATCCCGAGAACAACTTCGCGCCTGCGGCCGGGACGCTGACGACGGTCGTGTTCCCGGGCGGGCCCGGCATCCGCGTCGACACGCACGTGTACGGCGGCGCGATGGTCCCGCCGTTCTACGATTCGATGCTTGCGAAGATCATCGCCGTGGGGCGCACGCGCGAGTCGGCGATCCTGCGCATGGAACGCGCGCTCGGCGAGACGCGTATCGAAGGGGTGAAGACGACGGTCGACTTCTGCCGCGAGCTGCTCGGCGACCCGCAGTTCCGCGCCGGCGGCATCGGCGTCGGCTGGCTGCCGGCATTCCTCGACCGGAGAGCCGCGGCCGTCTAGCATGCCTTCCACGTCACGCCGGCACGGGCGCGAGATCGCGCTGCAGGCGCTCTACGGAACCGAGGTCGGGAAGCGGCCGGCGAGCGACATCCTCACCGAGCTGCTCGCGCGCGACGACTCGTCGGACGGGCGCGCGTTCGTGCGCGATCTCGTGATGGGCACGCTCGAGAACGAAGCGGAGTCCGACGCGCTGATCGCGCCGCGTCTGGAAGGCTGGACGCTCGACCGGCTGCCGACGATCGACCGCATCATCCTGCGCATGAGCGTGTTCGAGCTGCGCCACCGCACGGAGACCGACCCCGCCGTCGTGCTCAACGAAGCGGTCGAGCTGGCGAAGAAGTTTTCGACCGAGGATTCCGGCCGCTACGTCAACGGCGTGCTCGGCCGTATCCTCGGCACGGTGGCGTCCGTACCGCAGCTTCAGCGAGGAACGGACTTGTGAGTTCCATCGCGCGGCCGCGGGGCGCGGTGCGGCGGCGGCCCGCCAAGCGCGGGGGCGGCGCCGGGCGCATCATCGGGCGCATTTTCAAGACGCTCGCCGTGCTGGTGCTTTTTGCGGTGCTGCTGTTCGTCGGCGTCGTCGCGGGGATCGTCGCGTCGTACTCGCGCAACCTGCCCGACATCAACCGCATGGCGGACTACCAGCCGTCGCGATCGACGCGCGTGTTCGCGCGCAACGGCGTGCAGCTGGCGAACTTGTACCGCGAGAACCGCACGTGGGTGTCGATCGACAAGATCCCCGTCCAGGTGCGCAACGCCTTCATCGCCACCGAGGACCGGCATTTCTACCAGCACCACGGCGTCGACTTCGTCGGGATCACGCGCGCCGCGCTCGCCGACTACCGGCACGAGCAGCTGCAAGGCGGTTCGACGATTACGCAGCAGCTCGCGCGCGGCCTGTTCTTGTCGAACGAACGGTCGTACTCGCGCAAGATCCAGGAAGCGCTGCTCGCGATGGAGATCGAGCGCTACTACACCAAGGACGAGATCCTCGAGCGCTACCTCAACCTGATCTACTTCGGCTCGCGCGCGTACGGCATCGAGGCAGCCGCGCACACGTACTTCGGCACGGACATCGGCCGGCTCACCCTCGCGCAGACGTCGATCCTGGCCGGGCTGCCGGCGGCGCCGTCGGACTATTCGCCGTATGTCAACCTCGCGCACGCCAAGCTGCGCCAGCACCACGTGCTCAACCGCATGGTCGAAGCCGGTTACATCACGCGCGCGCAGGCCGACAACGCCGCGCGCGCGCCGCTGCACCTCATCGGCGAGCGCGCGCAGGGTTTGCAGTCGTACCGCTATCCCTACTTCACCACGTACGTCACGCATCTGCTCGAAGCGCAGTTCGGCACGCAGGCGACGTTCGAAGGCGGCCTGCAAGTCTACACGACGCTCGATCCCGCGATGCAAGAGATCGCGCAAGACGCCGTCACGTGGGGCGTCGGGCGCGCGGTCGCCGAAGGGATCGGCGCGCACCAGGGCGCGCTCGTGGCGATCAAGCCGTCGACCGGCGAGATCCTCGCGATGGTCGGCGGTGCGACGCCGTTCTCCCTGACGAACCAGTTCAACCGCGCGTGGCAGGCGCACCGCCAGCCGGGCTCGTCGTTCAAGGCCTACGTGTACACGGCCGAGATCGACAGCGGCAAGCCGCCGACGACGATCGTCGAGGACACGCCCGTGTCGTATCCGATGGGCGACGGCACGCGCTGGGCGCCGATGGACGACGACAACCGGTTCCTCGGGCCGATCACGCTGCGCTACGCGCTCGCGCAGTCGCGCAACGTCGTCGCCGTCAAGCTCGCGCAGGACATCGGCATCGAGCGGATCGTCGAGTACGCGCACCGCATGGGCGTCACCGCGCCGCTCGACCCGACGCTGTCGCTCGCGCTCGGCTCGTCCGGCGTCTCGCCGCTCGATCAAGCCGCGGGCTACGCGACGCTCGCGAACCAAGGCGTGCACATCCCGCCGACGCCGATCAAGCTGGTGCGCGACACGCTCGGCACGCCCGTACTGGACAACACGTATCCGCAGCAGAACGAAGTGATCAGCGCCGGCGTCGCGTACGTGACGACGTCGATGCTCGAGTCCGTGATCAAAGAGGGCACGGGCTATCCGAACGCCGAGATCGGGCGGCCCGCGGCCGGCAAGACCGGGACGACGTCGAGCTTCCGCGACGCGTGGTTCGTGGGCTTCACGCCCGACCTCGTCGCCGCCGTGTGGATCGGCAACGACAACTACTCGCGCATGAACGAGTCGTACGGCGGGAACATCCCCGCGCGCATCTGGGCGCGCTTCATGAACAAAGCGCTCGAGAAGGTCAAACCGCACGACTTCGTCATGCCGATCGGCGAGGTGCACAAGCTCAAGCTGTGCGGCACGGGCAAGGACGAAGTGTTCGTCGCGGGCACCGAGCCCGTGCACACCTGCGGCGCGGCGGACGACGGCGCGTCGCCGGCGCCGTACTACCGGCATCGCCGACATGCGGCCGCGCCCGCCGCGCCGGTGTTGCCGCTCGCGCACGTCGCTGCGGCGGTGCGCACGCCGCCGACGATCGTGCCGCTGACGCCGCCGCCGGACAGCATCGGCGACGGCCAGACCTCCGTGCGGCTCGACGCGCCCGCGGGACCGGCGACCGCGGCGCCGTGACGAGCGGCACGCGCGCCGACGTCCGCGTCGTCGCGGTCTCGCGGCTCGCGAACTACATCGCGGGGCTCTTCACGCGCGAGCGCGCGTTCGCGCGGCTCGGCGTGCGCGGCGAGATCTCCAACTTTCGCCTGCAGGCCAACGGCAACGTCTACTTCGATCTCAAAGACCGCGACGCGCTGCTCAACTGCGTCGCGTTCAGCGAAGCCGCCGCGACGTTTCCCGAGCTGGCGAACGGCGACGAGGTCGTCGCGTACGGCAGCGTGCAGACGTATGCGAAGGCATCGCGCTACCAGTTGCGCGTGCTCGACGTCGCCGCCGAAGGCGGCACCGGCGCGCTGCACCGCCGTTACGAAGCGCTCAAGACGCGATTGACGGCGGAGGGGCTGTTCGCGCCGGAGCGCAAGCGCGCGCTGCCGCGTTTTCCGTTCCGCGTCGCGCTCGTCACGTCGGAGAACGCCGACGGTGCGAAAGACTTCCTCACGCAGGCGTATGCGCGCGCGCCGCACGTGGACGTGATCGTCGTGCCCACGCCGGTGCAGGGCGAGCGCGCCGCGCCGGAGATCGTGCGCGCGATCGCGCGCGCCTCGGCGATGGACGTCGACCTGCTGGTCGTCGCCCGCGGCGGCGGGTCGTTCGAAGACTTGTTCGCGTTCAGCGACGAGCGCGTGGTGCGCGCGCTCGCCGCGTCGCGCGTGCCGACGGTCTCCGCGATCGGTCACGAGGCGGACGCGCCGCTCACCGACTTCGTCGCCGACCACCGCGCGCCGACGCCGTCGGCCGCGGCGCAGACGGTGCTGCCGCGGCGCGACGACCTGATCGCGCTCGTCGCGGAACGCCTCCGCACGCTGGTGCGCGACACGGACCGCGTCGTGACGGTCCGCCGCCAGCACGTTGACGTCGTCGCGCGCCGGCTCGCGTCGGCCGCCCGCGAGCGCGTGCGCGGTTGCGGCGACCGCTTCGTCACGCTGGAACGCCGGCTCGCAGCAGCCGCACCCGCCGCGCGCCTCGCGCAGCGTCGCGGGCGGTTCGAGCAACTGCGCGAGCGGCTCGCGCGGGACGTCCCGGCGTTGCTGCGGCGGCGGTCGGACCGCGTGTCCCAGCTGGCGGGGCGCTTGGCGCGCGTCGATCCGGCGCTGCGCGTCGCGCGCGCGCGGCGAACGTCGCTCGCGACGGCGCACCGGCTCGACGCCGCGATGGTGCGGTGCCTCGAACGGCGCGTCGCGCGCTTCGAGACGATCCGGGCGTCATTGAGCGGACACGATCCGGAAGCGATCCTGCAACGCGGTTATGCGATCGTGACGGCGGAGGACGGGCGCCCGCTGACGGATGCGGGGCTGGTTCCGCCGGGGTCGACGATCCGGGCGCAGCTGGCTCGCGGAAGCCTCACGGCGCGCGTCGAACGCGAAGGGACGCATGGCGGACGACAGATCAGCCTCTTTTGAGGGCTCGCTCCAGCGACTGGAAGAGATCGTGAAATCGCTCGAGACGGAGGAGCCGGATCTCGAACGCGCGGTCGCGCTCTACGCCGAGGGCAAGGAGCTCGTCGGGCGCTGCGAAGGTCTGCTCAAGAACGCGCAGCAGGCGATCGACGCGGTGAACGCGCCGCCCGCACCTTCGCGTCCGGTCGAGGACGCACTGGATGACGACGAAATCAAGCTCTGAGAGCGCGCCGCCGAACGGCGGGCGCGCGATACGGCGGTTGGATACCGTCGTCGTCGAGATCACGGCGCTGACGCGCTCCCAGGCGCGCGCGCTGATCCTCGCCGGGAAAGTGCGCGTCGACGACGAGCCCTCGACCAAGCCGGGGACGCACGTGCCGGAGAGTGCGCGCGTCATGGTGGAGGAGCCGCCGAAGTACGTCAGCCGCGGCGGCGACAAGCTCGCGGGCGCGCTCAGCGACTTCGGCCTGGACGTTACCGGGCTCGACGTGCTCGACGTCGGCGCGTCGACCGGCGGGTTCACCGACGCGCTGCTGCAGCACGGCGCGAAGCACGTCACCGCGCTGGACGTCGGGCGCGGACAGATCGCGTGGAAGCTGCGCAGCGAGCCGCGCGTCACGGTGATCGAGCGAACCAACTTTCGCACGCTGCCCGACGACGCGTTCCCGGGCGGCTTCGACCTCGTCGTCATCGACACGTCGTTCATCTCACTGCGCACGATCGTCGCGCGCGCGAGCGGGTACTTGCGCGAGCGCGGCACGATCGTCGCGCTGGTGAAGCCGCAGTTCGAGGCGGGTCGCGAGCGGATCGGCGGCGGCGGCGTCGTGCGCGACCCCGCGGTGCACGCGGCGATCCTGCGCGAGGTGCGCGACGGCGTGCGCGACACCGGTGTGCGGGTCGTCGCGGCGACGGTCTCGCCGCTGCGCGGCCCGGCCGGCAACGTCGAGTTCTTCTACGAGCTGCGCCGCGAGGGCGACGAAGTGGACGACGCACGCCTCGATGCGCTCGTCGCGGAGGCCCATTCCTCATGACGATGGACCGAGCGCAGCAGCATCACGCATCGCCCGGATTGTCGTTGCGAGGTCGAACCTGGGGGCCCCACGCAAAGCGTGGGGGGCGCGCAGCCCGGGGCGGAGCGCCTTCCAAATGAAAGCGGTGATGCTCTACGTCAATGCGGAGCGGCCGCATGCATCTGAGACGGCGCGCGAGGTCGCGCGGATCGCGCGCGCGCACGGGCTGCGCGTCGGGCTGTGCGACGGTGACGCCGATGCGCTCGGGTTCGCCGCGACCTGCGAGCTCGAAGACGCCGACCTGCTGGTGACCATCGGCGGCGACGGAACGCTGCTGCGCGCGGCGCGGATCGCGCATCCGCTGAAGCTGCCGATACTCGGCGTCAACACCGGCCGGCTTGGTTTTCTCACCGAGGTCGAGTCGAACGCGGACGGGTTCGCCGCGCTCGCGCGCGTGTTCGACGGCGACGTGCAGATCGACGAGCGCCTCGCGCTGCACGCGATGGTCGCGGGCGCCGAAGAGTTTCACTTCGCGCTGAATGAGGTGGTCGTGCGCCGCGTCGCGCAGGCGCGCCTCGCACCGTTCGGACTCATCCTCGACGGCGAGATGATCGCGCACCTGCCGTCGGATGGCGTCATCGTCGCGACGCCGACGGGCTCGACCGCGTACTTCCTGAGCACCGGCGGCCCGATCATCCACCCTTCGGTCGACGCGCTCGGCGTCGCGGGACTCATGCCGCACACGCTGTTCGCGCGGCCTCTGATCGTGCCGCCCGACGCGACGATCGAGATCACGTGCGACGGCGAGCTCACCCGCGCGAACCTCGAGACCGACGGCGTGGTCGCTGCCGATCTGGTCGCCGGCGACCGCGTCGTCGTGCACCGCGCCGCCGACCCGGTGCGCTTCGCGCGCGTGCGTTCCGGCGCGTTCTTCGCCCGCCTGGAAGACAAGCTCCAATGGGGCGTCCCGATCAAGAAATGAAAATGGATGACGCGACATGCGCGACATGACGCTGCTGCGCTTGACCGTCGAGAACGTCGGGTTGATCGCGCGCGCCGAGCTGGACTTTGCCGCGGGACTGACCGTCGTCACGGGCGAGACCGGTTCCGGGAAGACCATGCTGCTCGGCGGGCTCGAGCTCGCGCTCGGCGGGCGCGCCGACACCGAGACGGTACGGCGCGGCGCGGAGCGCGCGCGGGCGACGCTGGAAGTATCGCCAGATGCGGCGTTGCGCGCGCGGCTCGCCGACGCGGGGTTCGAGCTCGCCGGCGACGACGATCTGATCGTGCAGCGCGAGGTGCTCGCGTCGGGGCGCTCGCAAGGCCGCATCAACGGCGCGCCCGCGAGCGCGAGCCAGCTGCGCGAGCTGGCCGGGACGCTGGTCGACGTCGTGTCGCAGCACGAGGCGCAGCGGCTGCTCGCGCCGGCGTACGTGCTCGATCTCGTCGACCGCTCCGGCGGCGCGGAAGCGCTCGCGCTGCGCGACGACGTGCGCCGCCTGCACGACGAGGCGCGCGCCGCGCGCGAACGCGTCGCTGCGCTGCGCGACGACGACGGCCGCAAGCTCGCGCGCGCGGAGTTCGCGCGGTTCGCGCTGGGCGAGATCGACGCGGCCGCGATCGAGGACGACGACGAGGACGAACGGTTGCGCGAACGGCGCGACGTGCTGACGAACGCCGAACGCATCCTCGCATCGCTGGCGACGGCGAGCGCGGCGCTGGAAGACGACGCCGCCGCGGTCGACGCGCTGGGCGCCGCGGAGACGGCACTGCTCGGCCTCGCGCGCTACGGCGAGCGCTTCGCGCAGCTGGCGGGCGCGGCCGCGGCGCTGCAGTCGGACGCGAACGAGCTCGCGGCGCGGATCGCGCGCGAGCGCGACGCCGTCGAGCTGGATCCCGCGGAGCTGGAGACCGTCGGCGCCCGGCTCGACGCGCTCGACGCGCTGAAGAAGAAGTACGGCGGGTCGCTGGCCGCGGTGCGCGCGCAGCGCGACGCGTTCGCGAGCGAGATCGCCGACGTGGACGACCGCGACGCACGTGTCGCCGCGGCGCAGCAGGACGCCGACGCGCTCGAGCGCGCGCTGCACGACCGCGCGAGCGCGCTGAGCGCGCAGCGCGCGCGCGCGAGCGCTGCGATCGAAGCCGCCGTCGCCGCGGAGCTGCGCGCGCTCGCGATGCCCGCCGCGCGGCTGCGCATCGCCCTGGAACCGCTCGACGCCGTCGGCGCGCACGGCGCCGAGCGCGCGGAGCTGCGCTTCGCCGCGAACCCGGGCGAGCCCGAGCGCGCGCTGGCGCGCGTGGCGTCGGGCGGCGAGCTGTCGCGCGTGCTGCTGGCACTCGTCGTCGTGCTGGCGGACCGCCGCGAGCGCACGGCGCTGGTGTTCGACGAGATCGATGCGGGCATCGGCGGCGCGACCGCGTCGGCCGTCGGCGCACGGCTCGCGAAGCTGGCCCGCAGCGCGCAGGTCGTCTGCGTGACGCACCTCGCGCAGATCGCGTCGTACGGCGACGCCCACGTCGCGCTGCGCAAGCGCGCGCGCGGCGACGAGACCACCATCGCCGCGATCGCCCTCGACGGCGACGCGCGCCGAGCGGAGGTCGCACGGATGCTGTCCGGGGACGAGCGCGGCGTTGCGCTCGAACACGCCGCCGAGCTGATGACCGCGGCCCGCGGCAAGCGGCCGGTTCGCCGTTAGCTGGCCTCTTGCCGACGTGACGGCGCGCACGTTCGGCCGATTGCTAGGCGCAGCCGCCTTAGCGGCCGGTGAGGATCAGCCAATTGCCAGGTTTCTCCCACGGAGACGGGAGTAGAATCGGGATCATGCGGACGGTGCTGCTCGCAGCGCTCCTCGTCCTCGCCCCGTGTGCGGTTGCCGCCGACGAGCAGCCGTCGGTTCCCGCCGTGCTCGCGGAGCTCGCAGCGTCGCCCGACCAGCCCGGGGAGTACAAGGCGTCCGTCGCACTCCATGTGCGCATGCGCGTCTTCCCCTTCATCCGCATGACGCTGCACGGCGACTCCTGGTACAAGCGCCCGGGCCTCTACCGCTTCGTGTTCCGCGGCGTGCCGCTGATCGCGCGCGCGTTCTCCGACATGAAGTACGACCTCGGCGACCCGTCGCACTGGGGCGACCGCTACGACATCGCGTTCGCGCCGCATTCGACCGCCGCCGCGCCCGTGCTGCGCCTCACGCCCAAGAGCCCCGTCATGGTGAAGCAGCTCGACGTCGCGCTGGATCCGGCCCACGGCCGCATCCTCAAGGCGACGTGGTCGCGCGGCGACGGCGGCACGATCACGATGGTGCAGACCTACGTGCCCGTCGCCGGACACGCGTACGTCGCCAAGCAGGCCGCGACGATCGACCTGCCGCGCATGAAGGCGGAGCTCGTCGCCGACTACACGGACTTCACCGCCGCAGAAGCATCGGTCGGCACCGCGCCGTAATAGGCGGGCGATGCCCGACCGCCATTTCGCCAGCGACAACAACGCCGGCGTCCATCCCGACGTCATGGCCGCGCTCGCCGCCGTGAACGACGGCCACACGGCCGCCTACGGCGACGATCCCTACACGGAGCGCGCCGAGGCGGCGTTCCGCGCGCTGCTCGGTGACGAAGCGCGCGTGTTCTTCGCGTTCAACGGCACCGGCGCGAACGTGGTCGCGCTCGCCTCGGTGCTGCGCCCGTACCAGGCGGTGATCTGCCCGGCGGGCGCGCACCTTGCCGTCGACGAGTGCGCCGCGTACGAGCGCTTCGGCGGCGGCAAGCTGATCGACGTTCCGGTGCAGAACGGCAAGCTGACGCCGGACGACGTCGAGCGCAACATCCGCGGCGTAGGCGACCAGCACCACGTCCAGCCAGGCGCGATCTCCATCTCGCAGTCGACGGAGGTCGGCACGGTCTACACGGTCGACGAGCTGCGCGCGCTCGGCACCGTCGCGCGCAAGCACGGCCTGCTGTTCCACCTCGACGGCGCGCGAATCGCGAACGCCGTGGCGTCGCTCGGCGTGGACGTGCGCACGATGCTGGTGGACACCGGCGTCGACGTGTGCACGTTCGGCGGCACGAAGAACGGCCTCATGTTCGGCGAGGCGATCGTGTTCCCGAAGGGCCACCCCGCGGCCGACGCGCTGCCGTTCACGCGCAAGCAGGGGATGCAGCTGACGTCAAAGATGCGCTACGTCGGCGCGCAGTTCGAGGCGCTGCTGCGCGACGGCCTGTGGCTGCGCAACGCCTCGCACGCGAACGCGATGGCGCGCCTGCTCGCCGCGCGCCTGCGCGACCTCGACGACGTCGTGCAGCTCGCCTACCCCGTGCAGGCCAACGGCGTGTTCCCGATCGTACCGCCGCACGCGATCGAACCGCTGCAGCACGAGCGCCGCTTCTACATGTGGGACGCGGAGCGCAGCGTCGCGCGCTGGATGACGGCCTGGGACACCACCGAAGACGACGTCCACGACTTCGCGGACGCGATCTGGCGCATCGCCCCACCGCAAAAGAAGGCCGCGGCGAACCGCTGATGGCGCTGGAGGATTTTCGCTACCGGTACGACTTCCGGGTGGTGTTTCGGGACGTCGACTACTACCGCCATGTGAACAACGCCGTGTACATCACCTACATGGAGACGGCGCGCATCGACTACTGCGGCGTCGCATTCGGCAAACCGCTCGGCTCCGTGCAGAACGTCATCATGGCGTCGCAGCGCTTCGACTACGAGAAACAGGCGCAGTACGACGACCGTCTCGTCATGGGCGTGCGCACCTCACGCATCGGCACGAAGTCGCTCGACTTCACCTACGAGCTCTGGCGCGGCGACGATCGCATCGGCATCGGACTCTCGACGCTGGTCGCCTTCGACTACGAAGCGAACCGCTCGATCGCGGTGCCCGACGAGTGGCGCCGAAGAATCGCGGCATACGAACTGCTCGCGCCGGATGGGCTGGTCAGCGCGACGGCAGGCGGTGGATCTTGAGGACGTTCGTGCCGCCCGCGCCGACCGGCATGCCGCTCGTGATCGCGATCGTTTCGCCGGGGGCTGCGTGGCCTTCGGCCACGACGCGCGCTTCGGCGATCTCGATCAGCGTCTCGATGTAGCGGTACGTCTGCACGACCGACGACTCCACGCCCCACACCACCGCCATGCGGCGTGCGACCTCTTCGAGCGGCGTGAGCGCGACGATCTTTGCGCGCGGGCGGAACGAGCTGATGTGGCGCGCGGTGTTGCCGGTGGTCGTCCCCGTCACGACGAGCCGTAAGCCGAGCCCGTCGGCCGAGCGCACCGCCGCCTCGGCGATGGACATGCCGATGTCCTCGTCCGTCTCGATGCTGCCGCCTTCGCTGGTGCGGCGCCGCCGGATCTCTTTGAACGGGTATTTCGCCTCGACGGTCATCGCGATCGTCGCCATCACGCGCACCGCTTCGAGCGGGTAGGCGCCGCGCGCCGTCTCGCCCGACAGCATCACGGCATCGGTGCCGTCGAGGATCGCGTTGGCGACGTCGGTCGCCTCCGCGCGCGTCGGCCGCGGCGAGGCGATCATCGACTCCAGCATCTGCGTCGCGGTGATCACCGGCTTCGATACGCGGTTCGCGCGCTGGATCAGATCTTTCTGCGTGAGCGGCACCTCTTCGAGCGGGATCTCGATGCCGAGGTCGCCGCGGGCGACCATGATGCCGTCGGCGACGGTGAGGATGTCGTCGATGTGGTCGAGCGCTTCGTGCTTCTCGATCTTCGCGATCACGGGGATCGTCGCGCCGGCCTCGCCGATGTGCGACTTCACGCGCCAGACGTCTTGCGCGGTGCGCACGAACGATACCGCGACCCAGTCGACGCTCTGTTCGATCCCGAAGTCGAGGTGCTCGAGGTCGCGATCCGTCACCGCGTCGAGCTCGAGCGTGCCGTCGGGGTAGTTGATGCCTTGCTTCTCGCGCAGCTCGCCGCCGGTTTCGACGACGGTCTGCACGCGCGTGCCGTCGGTCCCCGTCACGCGCAGCGCGATCGCGCCGTCGGCGAGATAGATGCACTTGCCGACCTCGACGTCGCGCGCGAGCCCGGCGTACGACACGCTGACGTGCTGCACGTCGCCGGCCACCTGCTCCGTGGTCAGCGTGAACGGCGCGCCGTCGTGCAGCCGAACCGACGCGGTGCCATCGGCGAAGATGCCGGTGCGCACTTTGGGGCCGGGGAGATCCTGCAGGACGGCGACGTGCAGGCCCAGCTCGCGCGCGATGCGCCGCACGTCGGCGATGATCGCGGCGTGCTCGTCGTGCGTGCCGTGCGAGAAGTTGAGCCGCACGACGTTGACGCCGGCGAGGAAGAGCGCGCGCAGCATCTCGGGCTCGCGCGACGCGGGCCCGACGGTCGCGACGATCTTCGTTCGTTTGGGCGGGGGCTGCACGGCGCGCGCGTTCCGCGAGGCTACCCGCGGTCCTGCATTCGCACGGTGTGCGCACAGACGGAATGGTGTAGGACAAAGCGCAGGAAAGAAACGCTCGCATGCATGGCGCGCGCCGCCCGCTCGAGCCCCATATCGAACGTCCGTCGCGGCGTCGCGACGCGATCGCGGTCGGCGGGTCGTTCGTCATCCACGCGCTCGCGCTGCTCTTGCTGTTGATCCAGATCGGATCGGCCGGCGGCGCGCCCGCCGAATCCGACGTTACCGCGGACGTGATCGTCGAAGAGTCCGCGCGCGCCGCGGCGCCTCCGCCGACCCCGGTCCCGACCCAGCCGCCGCTGCCCACCCAGGCGCCCGTCCCGCCGGTGCCGCCGCGGCCGGTTCCGCGCCGCCGCGTCGTGCTGCCGACCCCGCCGCCGCCCCGCCACCGCGAGCTCGCGCGCATCCGGCCGTCGGCGCCCCCGCAGCCCAGCGCGCCGCCGACCGTGCCGCCGACGACCCCGCCCACCGCGCCGCCGACCCGCGTGCCGACCGTCGCCCCGACCGCGCTCGTCGCCGTCGCGACCGAGGCGCCGACGGTGCCGCCGACGCTGCGCCCCACGCTTCCGCCGACGGCGGCCCCGACCGCGCCGCCGACGCTGCGCCCGACCATCCCGCCCACGGCCGCGCCCACCGCGAGGCCCACCGTCGTGGCGACCGCGGTCCCCACTGTCGCCCCGACCGCGCGGCCCACGACTGCCCCGACCTCGGCGCCGACCGCGGCCCCGACGGCGCGCCCCACGACCGCGCCGACCGCAGCGCCGACGTCACGTCCCACCGCCGCCCCGACGGCCGCGCCGGTCATCGCCGCGGCGACCGCGGCCCCGACCGCCGCGCCCGGGACCCCGCATCCCGTCGCGACCGCCGCCGCACTCGGCTCGCCGCGCCCGGTCGGCACCAGCGCACCGCGCGCCGCCGGAACAACCGCCCCGCGCGCGGCGGCATCGTCCGGACCGGCCGCGGGCGCGACGAGCGCGCCGGCCGCCGCGGGCCCGTCGTCGGGAAGGGCGAGCGCGCCTCCGGCGGCGGTACGCCCCGCCCCGGGCGCGACCGGCGCGCCGGCCGGCCGGCCCGCGACCAGCGCGCCGGGTTCGCCGGGCGGCGCCGCGCCCGCGCCGAGCGCGTCGCCGTCCAACGCGCTGGGGTCGCTGAACGACCGGCTTCGCGCGATGCTGCCGAAGGGGCCGGTCGCGCCGGGCCATTACACGCCGCCGGCCCTCGACCCCAGCGCTGCGACCGCCGCCTACGAGAAGGCGCTCGCGCCGCCGGCGGAGGTGCTCGCCGAGACGTTCGGCCTGATCCGGGTGACCCGCACGGCGTTCCGGGCCGATTCCGTCGCCTACGTCTTCGAGCGGCGCAAAGACATCTTCGGGCGCGAGGTCTGCCGCGCGTTCCGGGTGACCGACCACCCGCCGCCGCCGGCGCCGACGGCCGTTCCGAACCTGGTCGGCGGGTTCGCCCGCCCGTACATCCCCGACCGGCCACCGGACCTCAAGCCCATCATCGAGTACGTGAACGTCTCGTGCGACGACAAGCGGATGGAGCGCTTCCCCCCGGGCACGCTCACGACGCCGGTCCCGCGCCACCCGTGAGCCGTGGTTGCGGGAAACCGGCCGCTGTCGTATGATGGCGGACGGACGTAGACGCTGGGAGCGTGGGCAAAGCCCGCGCTTCTTTGTTGAAAGAGAGATGGGAGTGGTGATGGACCGGCGAGGTCGGACCGGGGGCCCCGCGCAACGCGCGGGGGGCGCGGAGCCCGGGGCGGAGCGCCGTCTGGACGAGGAGCCGTTCGGCGAGAAGACGCTGTTCGCTGATGCTTTCGAGCGGGTCGTCGACGCGATCCCTCACCAGCCCGAGTTCCGCGACGTCGAGATCATCGCCACGAGCGTGCATAGGCACCGGCAGACGAGCGCGCTGCACGTCACGGTCGACCGCGAAGGCGGCGTCGACATCGCGACTTGCGAGCGCATCGCCGCGCGGATCAACGCCGCACTCGACGCGTTCGACGACCTGTACACGCTCGAGATCGAGTCGGCCGGTTTGAACCGCCCGCTCACCAAGCCGTCCGACTACGACCGCTTCGCCGGCCGCGACGTCAAGATCGTCACGACGCTCGCGATCGAGAAGGCCAAGACACATCGCGGCAAGCTCGACGGCGTGCGCGGCACCAACGTGATCCTCGCCCGCGACAACGGCGAACTACCCATCCCCATCGCCGTGATCAAATCGGCGAACCTGGAGTACGACGTGCGCGCCGATCTCCAGCGCGCGAAACAACGAGAGAAGAACCGATGAACGCAGAGATGATCGCGGCCCTCCGCGAGATCGAGAACGAACGCAACATCAGCTTCGAGTCATTGCTCGAAGCGCTGGAAGCCGCGCTGATCTCCGCCTACAAGCGCAACTTCGGTGGCGAGGCGAACGCGATCGTGACGATCGACCGCCAGACCGGCGACTATCAGGTGTATCACCGCCGCACCGTCGTCGAAGACGGCGCGGAGATCACCGATGCCAAGCTGGAGATTCCGAAAGCGCAAGCGGGCTCGCGCTACGAGCCGGGCGACTTCTACGACGAGGTCGTGACGCCGCGCGACTTCGGCCGCATCGCTGCCCAGACCGCGAAGCAAGTCATCGTGCAGCGCATCCGCGAAGCCGAGCGCGACACCGTCTACAACACGTACTCCGCCAAGCTGCACGACATCGTGCTCGGCACCGTGCAGCGCTACGAGCAGCGCAACATGTTCGTGCTGCTCGACGACCGCAAGACCGAAGCGCTGCTGCCGTTCTCAGAACAAGTGCCGCGCGAGAACTACCGCATCAACGACCGCATCCGCGCCTACGTGCTCGACGTGCGCAAGACCAACAAAGGCCCGCTGGTCGTGCTGTCGCGCGCAGCCGAAGGGCTCGTGCAGCGGCTCATCGAGTTCCAGGTCCCGGAGATCCAGGACGACATCGTGGAGATCATGGCGATCGCCCGCGAGCCGGGGGCGCGCACGAAGGTCGCCGTCACGTCCAAGCGCCCCGAGATCGACGCGGTCGGCGCATGCCTCGGCCCGAAATCGTCGCGGATCGCGAACGTCTCCGACGAGCTGCGCGGCGAGAAGATCGACGTCATCCGCTGGGCCGCCGACCTGTCCGCGTTCATCGGCAACGCGCTCGCGCCGGCCAAGGTGCTGGGCGTCGAGCTGTACGAGGAGGAGGGGATCGCGCTGGTCATCGTCCCTGACCACCAGCTCTCGCTGGCGATCGGGCGCGAGGGCCAGAACGTGCGCCTCGCGGCGCGGCTGACCGGCTGGCGCATGGACATCACCAGCGACTCCGAGGCCGCCGAGGCCCGCGAGCGCTACCAGGCGGAGCGCGAAGCGCGCGCGACGCAGCCCGGCGTCGAGGAGGGTGAGACGGCCGAGGACGAGACGGCCGTCGCGGCCGACGGCGAGGAGGCCGAGGACGCCGCCATCGACCAGGACGAGCTGCTTCGCCGGCTCGAGGAGTTCAAGCGGGAGATGTTCACGAACGAATGATCCCGCAGCGCACCTGCGTCGGCTGCCGGACGGCGTTCCCGCAGCCGTCGCTCCGGCGCTTCGTCCGGCGGGAAGGCCGCTGGATCGCCGACACGAGCAAGCGGCGGGACGGCCGCGGCACCTACCTCTGTTCGCGCGACTGTGCGCAACGAGTCGCAAAGAACAAACGTTATGCGGGGTTTAGTGGCGAAGCTCTGCTACAATGGTGACTCCCCGGCGACGGCGCCGGAACACTCCGGATCTCGGAGCTCAATCAGAATGACTTAACGGGCAGTGGCGCCTCCGGGCGCCATATCTTTGAAGGATTGCATGGCAACCGGTAAACCCAGGATTTTCGAGCTCGCCAAAGAGCTCGGCATGTCGTCGAAAGACTTGCTCGGCCTCTTCGGCCGGCTCGGGCTCGAGGCGAAGAACCAGCTCAGCGTCGTCGAGCCGAAGGTCGCCGACCTTCTCCGCGCACAGCTCAAGGGCGCCAAAGCCGCCCCGAAGGCTGCTCGGGCAACCGCATCTGCGGCCCCCGTCGCGACCGCCGAGCCGCCCGCCCCCGCCGCCCCACGCGCCGCCGCCCCGGTCGCCGCGGAGCCTCCGGCCGCGCCCGCGGCTGCCGCGGCCGCAGTCGCGCCTGCCGCATCGACGAACGGCGTCGCCGCCGCCGCGCCGCCGCCCGTAGCCGCCGCCGCATTGCCCGCCGAGCCAATCGCGCCTGCTGCCCCGGCAGCCGCGGCTCCCGCTGCGCCGGAAGCACCGCCCGCGCTGGAGGCCCCGCCCGCGCGGACGGCCGCCGAGCCGAAAGCCGCGCCCGCGCCGATCCCGCAACTGCGCCCGGTCACAGGCGCGCCCACCCGCCCGCGTCCTCCCGCCGCTCCGGCAGCCGCCACGACCGAAACGGCCGAGCAGCCCGCCGCCCGCGTGGAAGCGCCGCCGGCCGCCGCTTCGCCGCGTCCCGGCGTCGCGCCGCGCCCCGGCCAGCCCGGCCCCATGCCGCCGCGCCGCCCGATCGCGCCGACCGAAGCAGTCCCGCAGCTCCAGCCCGTACCGTCCGGCCAGGCATCGATCCGCCCGCCGCGTGCGCCGCAGCGGCCCATGCCCGGCACCGGCCCGGGCCAAGTCCCCGGCCGGCCCGGCGTCGCGCCACGTCCAGGCCAAGGCGGCCCGGGCCAGTACCAGCAGCCGCGCCCCGGCGTGACCGGTCCGCCAGGTCCGGCCGGCGCCGTACCCGGCGCTCCGCCCGCGCCCGGTGCACCGGCCGGCCGCCGTCCCGCCGGCAACGGCGCGTTCCGCGCGATCCCCGGCGCAACCGCCGGTCCGCGCCCGTTCGGCGGTCCGCGCCCCGGCGCTCCGGCCGGCAACGGTCCGGTCTCGCCCGGCGGCGGCCCCATGCCGTCCTCCGGCGGCGGCGGTGGCCGTCCCGGCGGCGGCGGTCGCGGCCGCTCCACGCGCGAGCAGCTCGAAGCCAAGAAGGCTCGCGATGCGGAGATGCGGCTCGAGAAGCAGCGCCGCCGCACGGGCGGCGCCTACGTCGACCGCGTCGAGGATCCCAACGCGAAGCTCGAGTCGATCGAAATCCCGGACGTGCTCACCGTCCAAGAGCTCGCGACCTCGATGATCGTCGGCGCCGCCGACGTCATCAAAGAGCTCTTCCGCATGGGCACGATGGCGACGATCAACCAGAACATCTCGTCGGATCAGGCGATCGCCGTCGCGCGCAAGTTCGGCTTCAACGCGATCGTCAAGGAAGCCGGCGAGGAAGTCGTCGTCGAGCAGGAAGAGGACAAGCCGGAGATGCTGCAGACGCGGCCGCCGGTCGTCACCGTGCTCGGCCACGTCGATCACGGCAAGACGTCGCTGCTCGACCGGATTCGGTCCGCGACGGTCGCCGCCGGTGAAGCCGGCGGGATCACGCAGAAGATCGGCGCGTACACCGTCATGCAGGACGGCCGCGCGATCACGTTCATCGACACGCCCGGTCACGAAGCGTTCACGGCGATGCGCGCGCGCGGTGCGAAAGTCACCGACGTCGCGATCCTCGTCGTGGCCGCCGACGACGGCGTGATGCCGCAGACGCGTGAAGCGATCTCGCACATCAAAGCCGCGGGCGTGCCGATCGTTGTCGCCATCAACAAGATGGACAAAGAAGACGCACAGCCCGATCGCGTCAAGCAGCAGCTCACCGACGAAGGCCTTCAGCCCGTCGAGTGGGGCGGCAAGATCGAGATGGTGCCGGTGTCCGCGCGCAAAGGCGACGGCATCGCGCAGCTGCTCGAGACCGTGCTGCTCGAGGCCGACCTCAAAGAGCTCAAGGCCAACCCGCATCGCCGCGCGAGCGGTGTCGTCATCGAGTCGGCGCTCGACCGCGGTCGCGGCCCCGTCGCAACGGTGCTCGTGCAAACCGGGACGCTGCGCGTCGGCGACGTCGTCGTCGTCGGGCCGACGTTCGGCAAAGTGCGCGCGCTGCTCGACGACAAGGGCAAACAAACCAAAAAGGCCGGGCCCTCGATCCCCGTGGAGATCATGGGCCTCAACGACGTCCCGTCGGCCGGCGACACGATGATGGTCGTCTCCGACGAGAAATCCGCGCGCGAAGCCGCCGCGAAACGTTCGACCAAGCGTCGCGACGTGCGCATGGCGTCGTCCACCGGCGGTGCCAAGGTGTCGCTCGAGACGTTCATGATGATGCCGGCCAACGGCGGTCAGAAGACGCTGAACCTCATCCTCAAAGCCGACGGCCAGGGTTCGGTCGAAGCGCTGCGCGGCCGCGTCGAATCTCTGTCCAACGGCGAAGTGGACGTGCGCGTGATCCTCGCCGGCGTCGGCGGCATCACCGAGAACGACGTCAACTTGGCGTCCGCTTCCGGCGCAGTGCTGATCGGCTTCAACATCCGTCCCGACGAGTCGGTCAAACGCCTCGCCGAGTCGGAACAGGTCGACTTGCGGTTCTATCAGGTCATCTACGACGTGGAGAACGACCTCAAGAAGGCCATGGTCGGCATGCTCGCACCGAAGTTCCGCGAGATCGTCCTTGGCCGCGCCGAGGTTCGCGAGATCTTCAAGGTCTCGAAAGTCGGCTCGATCGCGGGCTGCTACGTGCAGTCCGGCAAGATCACCCGCAACTCCAAAGTTCGCGTGCTTCGCGATTCCGCCGTCGTGTTCGACGGCGAGATCGAGTCGCTCCGCCGCTTCAAGGACGACGTCAAGGAAGTCGCCGAGAACTTCGAGTGCGGCATTCAGGTGGCTCGGTTCGCCGACCTCAAGCAAGGCGATGTCATCGAGGCCTGGACGTCGGAGCTCGTCGCTCCGGAGTTGCAGCCTGCGTAGTGCCTAGGATTGTGGCGGGCGTCCGGTGCGGCTACATTGCCTCGCCGGGGACGCCCGCGATTTTCCATCCCTGGAAAATCGCTACTCGCACAAATTTCGCTCTCGCCCTCCGGGCTACGCGAAATTCTGTGACGCCCCGTCGAGGCAACATAGCCGCACCGAACGCTAGGCACGGTTGTCGAATTCGTGTCACCCTGAGCTTGTCGAAGGGTGCGCCACGATCGTGAAGCAGCAGAGACAAGCCCGAATCGATCACGAGATCCAACGGGCGTTGGCCAAGATCATCAGCGAGGATCTCAAGGATCCCAGGTTGGGGTTCGTGACCGTCGTGCGCTGTGAGATCACGCAGGATATGAAGTTTTGCAAGGTGTTCGTGTCGATCATCGGGGATCGGCATGTTGCGCGGCAGTCGATGGATGCGCTGCAGTCCGCTTCGCGGTATTTGCGCGGCGAGTTGGGGCACGCCATCGATTTGCGGTACACGCCCGAACTGACGTTCGTCGAGGACCGGACTACCGAACGGGCGATCGCGCTGCACAAGACGCTGGAGAAGGCGAAGGTCGTCGATGAGTAGCTCGGGTTCGGTGGGCGCCGCGGTGACGGCGCTGCCGCAGTCGAATTCGACCGAGGAGGTCGTGGCGGAGCTGCTGCGGCGGTCGTCGTTCATGTTCGTTTCGCACGTGAAGCCCGACGGCGATACGCTCGGGGCCGGGCTTGCGCTGGGGCTTGCGCTCAAGGCGCTCGGCAAGCGGGTCGGATATTTCCAGCAGGACCCCGTGCCGCGGAATTTGCGGTTTCTGCCGGATTCGCAGTTCGTCTCGCGCGATGTGCCGGCGGATTTGCCCGCCGATACGCTGTGGGTGTTCTGCGACATGAGCGACTTCTCGCGCGCCGGGGAGTTCTTGCCGACGATCGCGCGCGAGAACATGCTCGACGTCGACCACCATCTCGGGAACTCGCATTTCGGGGCATTCAACTACGTCATCCCGACCGAGGCGTCCACCGGCACGTGCGTGCTTCGGCTGCTGCATGCGCTCGATGCGACGATCACGCCCGAGATCGCGACGTGTATCCTCACCACCATCATGACGGATACCGGGGCGTTCATGCACACGAATACGACGGCTGCCGTGCTGCGCATGTCGGCGGAGATGGTGGAGCTTGGCGCCGATAAGCCGCTCATCACCGAGGAGATCTTTGCCAACAAGCGGTTTGCTGCGACGAAGCTGCTCGGGATGGCGCTCGAGCGCGCGATACTCGAGGACGACGGGCGGTATTGCTGGACGTACGTCGACGAAGAGATGCTGCGCGTGTGCGGCGCCGACGGTGAGGATACTGAGGAGATCGTGCAGCATTTGCGCGCGGTCGAGGGCGTTGAAGCTGCTGCGCTGTTCAAGGCGTATGAAGGGGCGGTTCGCGTTAGCCTTCGGTCCAGCGGGAAGATCAACGTGCAGGCTGCGGCCGCTTCGCTCAACGGCGGCGGGCACTTCATGGCGTCGGGGCTGACGTTCGAGGGCGATCTGCAAGCGGCCGTCGAGGGCGTGCACGCCGCGCTTCGCGCGCAGGGTCTATAGTGGGTTCGCGCTTCGCGCGAACCCTGCGCGTTCGGGCATAGCCCGAAGCGCCCCGGTTCAGCGGAAGTGCTCGGGTTCGTCAATCTCTTCAAGCCGGCGGGGCCTTCGTCGACGCAGTTCGGTGCGCGGCTGCGCGGGATCTATCGCGATCCCGGCGTGAAGCTTGCGATCGGGCACCTCGGGACGCTCGATCCCCAGGCCGCGGGCGTGCTGCCCGTGGCGCTCGGGAAAGCGACGCGATTGCTGCCGCTCATTCTCGACCGGCGGAAAGCCTACGTGTGCACGCTCGTGCTTGGGCGCGCGACCGCGACCGGGGATGCGACGGGCGAGACCGTCGCGGAGCGCAGCGTTCCCGGCGATGTGGATGAACGGCTTGCGGCGGCTATTCCTTCGTTCGTCGGCGCTGTTTCGCAGATTCCGCCGATGTACAGTGCGCTCATGAGCGGTGGGCAGCGGTTGTACGATCTTGCGCGCGCCGGGAAAACCGTCGAGCGCGCCGCGCGGACGATCACCGTGTATGCGCTGCGCGTGCTGGGACGCGACGCAAACGTCGTGCGGTTGCGGATTGCGTGCAGCGAAGGGACGTACGTGCGCACGCTGTGCGAGGATCTCGCCGTCGCGTGCGGGACCGTTGGGCACATGGGCGCGTTGTTGCGCGAGGCTTCCGGGCCGTTCGTGCTCTCCGAGAGCGTCACGCTCGACGACGTCGCGCGCGACCCCGATGGGGCGCTCGTGCCGCCCGAGCGGGTGATTCCCATCCCCACCGTCGTGCTCGATGGGCGTGGGGCGACCGATTTTCGCGCGGGGCGGATGGTGCCGCTCGCGCAGCCGCCTGCGGACAAGCACGTGTTCGTGCGCGATTCCGCGCGCGCGCTCGTCGGGGTCGGTGAGACCGTCGGTACGCTGCTCGCGCCGCGCAAGGTGTTCTTGTGAAGATTCATCACGTGCTGCCCGAGCGCGCGCCCGAGCGGGCGTTCGTCGTTGCGGTCGGGTTTTTCGATGGGTTTCACCGCGGGCACCGGGCGATCGTGCGCGAGGCGCTGCGCGTGCGGCGGCCGGGGGAGCGCACTGCGGTGCTCACGTTCCGGGATCATCCCACGGCGTTCTTGCGGCCGGGGCACGAGCCGCCGATGATCGCCACGCTCGAGGAGCGCGTGAACGCGTTCGCGCGCGCGGGGATCGACGAGGCGTTCGTCTTGGCGTTCGACGCGTCGGTCGCGTCGTTGACGCCCGCGCAGTTTCTGGATGACACGCTGGCTGCGCGGCTCGGTGCGCGCGCCATGGTCGTCGGCGAGAACTTTCGGTTCGGGCACAAGCGCGCGGGGGACGTCGCGTTCGCGCGCGCGCACTTCGGCGCGGGCGGGCGCACCGTCGTCGGTGTGCCGAACACCGTGGACGGCGGGGAGCGCGTGTCGTCCACGCGCATTCGCGCGGCGGTTGCGGCCGGCGAGCTGGAGCTCGCGGACCGGCTGCTCGGGGCGCCGTATACCGTGCGCGGGAGCGTTGCGTTCGGCGCCGGGCGCGGACACGACCTCGGGTATCCCACCGCGAACGTCGTCGTGCCGGCGCAGAAACTACTGCCGCCCGACGGCGTGTACCGCATCACCGGGCGGCACGACGGCCGCGACTACCTCGGGCTCGTGTCGATCGGCACGAACCCCACGTTCGACGGTGCTGCGCGCACCGTCGAGGCGTGGCTGCTGGACTTCAACGGGGCGCTCTACGGCGAAGAGCTGGCGCTGCGCGACTTCCGCTTCCTGCGCGCGCAGCGCCGCTTCGACTCCGTCGACGAGCTCGTCGCGCAGATGCGCGACGACGCGTCAGAGGTTCGTTTCCCGACCGTTGCTTGAGGCGCTGCGCGTCTTGAACTGCACGCCGAACGTCTGCTGCGACGACACCGCGCGGCAGTCCTGAACCGCGGCCGTGAACGTCGTGTCGCGGGCGGCCATGATCGCCCGTTGCGTGAGCTCGGGCGACGACGACGACAGAACGTTCTCGCCGACGACGCGCCCGCGGTCGTCGAGCACGAGGTGCATCTGCACCGCGCCTGCCTCGGTGCTCATCGGCTGCACCGCGTGCAGCGCGGCGGCAGGCGCGTTCGAGGTCGAGCAGACGGCCGACGCCGTCTGGACGTCGCGGGTGCAGCGGTCGTCGGACAGGGTCGCGCTGCCGAGCCGTGCGATGCGTCGCAGCCCGCTGGGGTCGACGGTGTAGCTCAGGCTGATCGGCTGGGCGGGGCCTGCCGCACGGACCGCGGACAGCGCGGAGAACCCGCCGGTGCCGCCCCGGGCCGCTTCTTCGGAGACTTGTGTCGCCGCCGTAGCGTACGCCGAAAAGCGCAGCGAGGAGGCGTCGCCGGAGATTGCGGCTCCGGCGCCTTCGGGCGTTTGCACCATGAGCGTCTTGTCGCTTCGCTCCGTGATGCGCTCGAAGAAGGGACCCGTGTCGAGACCGTCTTGACGTCCGTACACGGTGCGCCCGACGGTTAGGGGCGCGGCGCCGCCGCCGGTGTTGACGCTGGAGCGGATGCCGCCCGCCGCACGGGTGGTCGACGATCCGCTGACGCCGCTCCCCGCGGGAACGCCGTCGGTCACTACATACGAGCGGTGCGAGACCGACCCGGTCGAGGACGTGCAGCGCCAGTGGCCTGCCATCGACGAGACGACGTCGGACGGGGTTCCGCCGATGGTCGCTGCGCCCGACGTTGCCGGACCGACCGTGGGCAGCACCAATGGGACAAGGGCAAGGATACGAAGCAGCGTACGCATAGCTGGGACGTTACGCTGAGCGGGCGTCGGCTCCCGCTAGATCGACGTACTTTTGTACCAGAACTTTGGCCGAGCCAGGGGTCGCTTGCTTCAGGGCCCGGGGCGCGTACGGCTCGCAACGCGGGCCCCGCGGCCGGCGTTACAACCAGCGTGCGTATTCGCCCGCTCTTCGCCGCCGCCGCCGCGTTCGTGCTTCTGCCCGCCGCCGCATTCGCCGTGCCGCAGGTCGGCAAGGCGCCGCCGCCGTTCTCGCTGCCGTCGCCGGGTGGGAAATCCGTCGTGCTCGACGCGCTGCGCGGCAAACCGGTGTACGTGAACTTCTTCGCGTCGTGGTGCGGGCCGTGCAACGCCGAGGCGCCGTCGATCGGCAAACTGCGCGCGCAGTATGCGAAGCGCGGCTTGCAGGTGGTCGGCATCGACGAGCTCGACGCACCCGGGCAAGCCGAAGCGTTTCAGAAGAAGTACGCCAACCCGTACGGCTTCGTGGCGGTCGACGGCGACGGCACGATCGGCAAGAAGTACGGTGCGATCGCGATGCCCGTCCACGTGTTCATCGACCGCCGCGGCGTCGTGAAGACGTTCCGCGTCGGCGAGATGAACCCGGTCGAGATCGAAACCGCGATCAAGGACGCGCTGCGGTAGCAGCGCTTACGGCTTGCTGTTGAGCTGCTGCTGCGCGGCGGCGCACAGGTCGACGGCGGCGCGCGCTTCGGTGCGCACGTTCTGATAGCGGCCCGCCGCTGCGTCGCGCTCCGCGGCGGTGAGCTGCTGCGATGCGGCTGCCGTGTTCGGTGAGCTCCGCGACTGGCATGCCGCTACGGCGCCGCGCGCCTGCGCGACGAACGCGTTCGCGTCGACCGCGGCTACGCTGCCGCCGGCGATCGGAAACGGGTTCGTCTGCAGGTAGCTGGTCTGCGGGATCGTCGACTTCAGCACCGGGATCGACGTCTGCGGCATGCGGTTCGCTTCGATCAGCGCTTGGATCGCGGCCGAGCGCGCGCCGTTGACGTCGCCCATGTTGTAGCGCTGGATCGCGGCGTTCGTGTTGAGCGACGCGGACTGCGCGGCGGCCGGATTGACCGACGCCGCGCGCGCGGTCGCGAGCATCGCGTCGAGGATGAGGTTCGCCGTCGGCCTGCCGGGCGGCGGTGGAATACCCGCCGGGACGGTTTGCGCGACCGCGCCTGCGGTCGTCGCGCCGGCGAGCGCCAGCGTGAGAAGAAGTCGTTTCATGCCCAGTGCCTTCATGGCGCTCTCCATGTCGTTATGCGGCCGCTTCGACGGTGATCGCGCTGCCGTCGTAGTCGACGTGCGCGGTGTGGCCGCTCGCGAGGCGTCCGCGCAGGATCGCTTCGGAGAGCGGCGTGGTGACGTGGCGCGCGATCGCGCGCGCGACGTAGCGCGCGCCGCTGCCTTGCGACGACGACTCGCGCGCGAGGAACCGGCGGGCGGGCTCGGAGAGATCGAGCCGCATCGCGTGCGCGCCGAGCCGGTCGGCGAGCTGCGCGACTTGCAGCACGACGATCTTCTCGATCTCCGGCGCGCCGAGGTCGGCGAAGAGCACGATCTCGTCGATGCGGTCGATCAGTTCGGGCCTCAGCGCCGACTCGAGCTCGTCCCGGTCGGTGTTGGACGTCAGCACCACGATCGCGTGGCGGAAGTCGATCGTGCGGCCTTTCGCGTCGGTGACGCGGCCGTCGTCGAGGATCTGCAGCAGGATCGCGGCGACGTCCGCGTGCGCCTTCTCGATCTCGTCGAAGAGCACGACGGAGTACGGCCGGCGGCGCACCGGCTCGGTGAGCTGCCCCGCTTCCTCGTGGCCTTGGTATCCGGGCGGCGCGCCGAGCAGGCGCGAGATCGTGTGCGACTCGGTGTACTCCGACAGATCGAGCCGCACGAGCGCGTCGTCGGTGCCGAACAGCGCGTGCGCCAGCGCTCGGGCGAGCTCCGTCTTGCCGACGCCGCTGGGGCCGACGAACAGAAAGCCGCCGACGGGTTTGCGCGGGTCTTTCAAACCCGCGCGGGCGCGGCGGATCGCTTCGCACACCACGCGGACCGCTTCGTCCTGGCCGACGACGCGGGTGGTGAGCTGCGCCTCGAGCGCGAGCAGACCGGCGCGCTGCGCGTCGGTGATCGTGCCTTGGGGGATGCCGGTCCAGCGCGACACGACCGCGGCGACGAGCTCGACGTCGACGTGCTTCGCGCCGCGCATCGCCGCGCCGGCCGCGGCTTCGTCCATGACGTCGATCGCTTTGTCGGGCAGGTAGCGGTCGGCGATGTAGCGCGCCGCGAGCGACGCGGCGGCTTCGAGCGCGTCGTCGTCGATCTGCACGCCGTGATGCGCCGCATACTTTGCGCGCAAGCCTTTGAGGATCGCGACGGTCTGCTCGATCGTCGGCTCGTCGACGTGCACGGGCTGGAAACGGCGCTCGAGCGCCGCGTCCGACTCGACGTGCTTGCGGTACTCGTCGAACGTCGTCGCGCCGATGCACTGCAGCTCGCCGCGCGCGAGCTCGGGCTTGATCATCGAGCTCAGGTCGAGCGAGCCTTCCGCCGCACCGGCCCCGACGAGCGTGTGCAGCTCGTCGATGAACAGGATGATGTCGCGCCCCGCGCGCTTGACCTCGTCGAGGATCTTCTTCACGCGGCCTTCGAACTCGCCGCGGTATTTCGTGCCCGCGACGAGCGGTCCGAGCGACAGCGCGAGCACGCGCTTGTCGCGCAGCGCCTGCGGCACGTCGCCGCGCGCGATGCGCTGCGCAAGCCCTTCGACGATCGCGGTCTTGCCGACGCCGGGCTCGCCGATCAGCACGGGGTTGTTCTTGCTGCGGCGCGCCAGGATCGACACCACCCGCTCGACCTCGTCATCGCGCCCGATCACGGGGTCGAGCTCGTTCTTGCGGGCGGCTTCGGTGAGGTCGCGGGAGTACTGCGCCAGCGTCGAGCCCGTGCGGAACATGCGGCCGAGGTCCGTCAGCGGCTGCGCGCCCGGCGCCGCCGGCTCGTGGCCGCCGGGGTTGTTGCGGCGGTTCGCCGCGTCGATGGCGACGGCGGCGCCGCCGAAGATCGCGGCGGCGGCAGCGGCGATCCCGAGCACCGCGAACGGCGCGCGGCGGCGCTTGCGCGCACAGTCGTCGCAGACGCCGGCCTCGACCCAGCGGCCGGCCCGGAGCGCGTAGTCGCGGACGCTCGCCGGCTTCGCCCGGCAGACCTCGCAGGTTGCGGTCATCGTCAGTCACCTACCCGCGCGAGGGAGGGCCGGTTTCGGAAGCTGCCGACCGCTCGGCCGCCACAGAATGGTGCCGTTTCGTTCAAAAAGTTCTCGGGAAGGTTTTCCCTGCAACGCGGCAGCGGCCGCCTACTTAACCGGCAGCGGGAAAGGGTACACAGCACACATGGGAATTATCAGCTGGCTCATCGTGGGACTCATCGCGGGGTTCCTCGCCAAATACGTCGTGCCGGGTGAGGGTCCGGGCGGGATCCTCGGCGACATCATCATCGGCATCATCGGCGCCTTCATCGGCGGCTGGGTGTTCAATCTGTTCGGTCACAGCGGCGTAAGCGGCCTCAACATCTGGTCGATCATCGTCGCATTCGTCGGCGCCGTCATCCTTTTGTTCATCATTCGCGCAGTCACCGGTCGTCGCGCCACGTACTGACGCCTCGGCGTTCAACCACGGAACAGGAACGCTCGTCCGTTGCGGACGAGCGTTTCCGTGCGTTCGGCGGTAGGAGCGCGCGGGGTCCCCGCGCAACCCCTCTCCGGCGATGACCTACATCATTACCGAGCCGTGCATCGGGACCAAGGACAAGTCGTGTGTGGACGTGTGCCCGGTCGACTGCATCCACGGCAACGATGAGGACACGATGCTCTTCATCGATCCGGAAGTGTGCATCGACTGCGGCGCGTGCGTCTCCGCCTGTCCGGTCGAAGCGATCTACGCCGACTCCGACGTCCCCGAGAAGTGGAAGAACTACATCGAGATCAACGCGGAGTGGTACAAGAAGTAGCCTGATGGTTACGCTCGCGTGCGGCGCACGATAGCCCGCGAGCTGATGGACGAGCCCGTCGCCGACGGCGACGAGCTCGAAGCGAACCTGCGTGACATCGCGTTCGCGAACGCCCGGCTGGGCGGAACGGCTCCCGTCGTGCGCGCGCTGCGCAGCGTGGGCGAAACCCGCCTCGGCGCGCTGCGCGTGCTCGACGTCGGCAGCGGCGCGGGCGACGTCCCGCTCGCGCTCGTGCGCGACGGCGCGCGCCGCGGCGTCCAAGTGCACGTGACGTGTCTGGACAGCAGCGAGCAGATGCTCGCGATCGCGCGCCGCGCGACCGGCGCCGATCCGGCGCTCAGCTTCGTGCGCGCCGACGGCGGCGCGCTGCCGTTCGCCGACGGCGCGTTCGACGTGGTCACGTGCACGCTCGCGCTGCACCACTTCGATCCCGATAGCGCGCGCGCGCTGTTGCGCGAACTGCGGCGCGTCGCGCGGCTGAGCCCGGTGGTGTGCGACCTGCGGCGGTCGCAGGTCGCGTTCGCCGCGACGTGGCTGTGGTCGCGCACGTCGCGCAACCGTTTGACGCGCCACGACGCGCCGCTCTCGGTGCGCCGCGCGTACACGCCCGACGAAGCGCTGGCGCTCGCGCGGGACGCCGGCTGGCGCGCGCCGCGCGTGCGCCGCGAGCCGTTCTTCCGGATGACGCTGACCGACGAGGCGGCAGCATGGTGATGGACCGAGCGCAGCAGCATCATCGCATGCCCGGATTGTTGTTGCGAGGTCGGATATGGGGGCCCCGCGCAAAGCGTGGGGGGCGCGCAGCCTGGGGCGGAGCGCCGTGAAACCGGTCGTCATCGTGGGCGGCGGGCCCGCGGGGAGTGCGACGGCGCTTTTGCTTGCGCGGGCCGGGATCGGCGTGCGCATCGTCGAGCGCGCGCGCTTTCCGCGCACGAAGGTGTGCGGCGAGTATCTCAACGGCGGTGCCGTCGATGCGCTCGAACGGCTCGGCGTCCTCGATGCGGTGCGCGCGGTGTCGTCGCCGCTGCGCGGCGTGCGCCTCGTGCCGCCTGGGCGCGCCGCCCGTCATGCTCGCGTTTGCGCGGCCCGCGCTCGCGTGCGCGCGCGAAGTGCTGGACGCGGTGCTGCTCGACGCGGCCGTCGCGGCGGGCGCCGTGGTGGAGCGAGCGCGCGCCGACGACGTGATGTTCGAGCACGGGCGCTGCGCGGGCGTGCGTGTGCGCGCCGGCGACGGCGGGCTGGAGGACCGGCCCGCGCGCGTGGTCGTGGGTGCCGACGGCGCGGGCTCGGTGATCGCGCGCAAGCTCGGGCTCACCAAACCGCTGCGGCGCGGCGCGCGTTACGCCGTCGGTGGGCACTACGAGGGCTTCGGCTCGCTCGACGAGCACGTCGAGATGTACGTCGGCGAAGGCGCGTACTTCGCGCTCAACCCGCTCTCACAACTGCGTGCGAACGTGATGGTCGTGGTACCGAAAGACCGGCTCGCGCAGTGGTCGCGCGACGTCGATGCGGGCGTCGGCGGCGTGGCGGACGTGCTGGGCCGCGGCGTGCGATCGTTCGCCGGCACGGCGCGGCTCGGCGCGCGCGTGTCGATGGGCCCGCTTGCGCACGACGTTCGCCGCCCGAGCGCGCCCGGCGTGCTGCTGGTCGGAGACGCCGCCGGCTTCCTCGATCCGTTCACCGGCCAAGGCGTGTTTCTCGCGCTGACGGGCGCCGAGCGCGCGGCCGAGGCGATCCTCGCCGCGCTGCGCGATCCCGCGCGCGAAGCGGCGGCGTTCGCAGCGTACGCGCGCTGGCGAACGAACGACGTCGCCTGGCGGCGGCGGCTTTGTGCGACCGTCGCGCTGCTGATCGACGTGCCGCCGCTCGCGCGGCGCGCGGCCGTGCGGCTCGCGCGCTTCCCCGACGTCGCGACGACGCTCGTCGGAGCGCTCGGCGGCGCGATCCCGCCGCGGCACGCGTTCCGGCCGTCGGTGCTCGGCAGGCTGTTGGCATGACGGTCACGCGCAACACCGTGGAGATCGCCGCGCCCGTGCACGCCGTGTACGCGCTGGGCGCGGCGACGGAGCGCTGGCCGCAGATCCTGCCGCACTACCGCTACGTGCGCGTGCTCGAAGAGCACGGTCCGACGCGCGTCGTGGCGATGGGCGCGTGGCAGGACGTCTTTCCGATCCAGTGGGTGGCGGAGCAGACGAACGATCCCGCGACACCGCACATTGCGTTTCACCACCTGCGCGGCTGGACGCGCGGCATGGACGTCGAGTGGATCTTCGAGCCCGTCGCCGGCGGGACGCGCGTGACGATCGAGCACCGGTTGAACTTTCTCTTTCCGGTCGCGGCGGAGTTCCTCGGCAAGCACCTCGTGTCCGATTACTTCGTGCACGGCGTCGCCGCGAAGACGCTCGCGCGCGTCAAAACGCTCGCCGAGTCGCAGGCATGACCGCCGCGCGAGTGCGCAGCGTGCACCGCGTCGTCGTCACGGGGATCGGCGTCGTCACACCGCTCGGGATCGGGATGGCCGCGTTCTGGGACGGGATTTTGTCCGAGCGCGTTGCCGTCGCGCCGATCACGCGCTTCGACGCCGGCGGATACCGCTCGCGCATCGCGGCGCAGATCGACGACTTCGAGCCGCGCGACTTCCTCACCGACAAGCGCATCAGGTGGACCGATCGCTTCTCGCAGTTCTCGGTCGCGGCGGCGCGGCTCGCGCTGGACGACGCGGGGTATCATCCCAACGGCTCCTCGATCGACGTCGGCGTGTATCTGGGCTCGGCGCTGGGCGGGCTCGCGTTCGCGGACGAGCAGCACGACGTGTTTCGCGAGCGCGGGATCGACGCGGTGCGGCCGCTGCTCGCGATCTCGGTGTTCGGCGGCGCGGCGACGTGCAACGTGGCGATCGAGTTCGACTTGCGCGGCCCGACCGTGGCGAACGGTAACTCATGCGCGTCGGGCGCGGTCGCGCTCGGCGATGCGTATCGCGCGATCGCGCGCGGCGACGTGCGCGCCGCGCTCGCGGGCGGCGTCGAGGCGCCGCTCTCGCCGCTGGTCTACGGCGCGTTCACGATCATCCGCGCGATGTCCACGCGCAACGACGCGCCGCAGACCGCGAGCCGGCCGTTCGACCGCGCGCGCGACGGCTTCGTGATGGCGGAAGGCGCGGGCGTGCTGCTGCTCGAGCGGCTCGCGGACGCGCGGGCGCGCGGCGCGCGCGTCTACGGCGAGATCGCGGGCTACGGCCTCACCAACGACGCGCACCACATGTCGGCGCCGCGCCCCGACGGCACGATGAACGCCGCGGCGATGCGGCGCGCGCTCGACGACGCCGAGCTCGCGCCGGACGACGTCGACGTCGTCAACGCGCACGGCAGCGGGACGCCGCTGGGCGACCGCTGCGAGGCGCTCGCGATGGAGCTCGTGTTCGGTGACCGCGCGCCGACGGTGCCCGTGACGGCGACGAAGGGCCAGCACGGCCACGCGCTCGGCGCGACCGGCGCGTGGGAAGCGGCGCTTTCGCTCGCGGCGATCGGGAACGGGATCGTGCCGCGCAGCGTCAACGCCGACGATGCCGATTGCGACCTCGCGGTCACGCGCGCACGCCTCGAGCGCCCCGTGCGAACCGTGCTCTCCAACTCCGCAGGGTTCGGCGGCATCAACGCGGCGCTCGTGTTTCGCGCTGTGGACGACGACGATCGCTGATGCGCGCGCCGTCGGCTGAACCCGCCGCGGACGCGTCGGAGCCGCGCGCAGACCATCCCGTGATGGTTCGCGGCGCGACCAAGGTGTACGGCGCGGGTGAAGAAGCGGTGCGCGCGCTCGACGGCGTGACGCTCGACGTGCGGCGCGGCGAGATGGTCGCGCTCGTCGGCCCGAGCGGCTGCGGGAAGTCGACGCTGCTCAACCTCGTGGGCTGCGTGGACCTCCCGAGCGGCGGCGCCGTGTACGTCGACGGCCACGCGACCAACGAGCTCGACGACGACCGTCTCACGCGCTTGCGGCGCGACCGCGTCGGCACGGTGTTCCAGTTCTTCAACCTGCTGCCCGCGCTGCGCGCCGCCGACAACGTCGCGCTGCCGCTCGTGCTGCAGCGCGTGGCCCGGCGCGAGATCGACGCGCGCGTCACCGCGGCGCTGGCGAGCGTGGGACTCGCGGACAAAGCGCGCGCATATCCGGCGCAGCTCTCCGGCGGCCAGCTGCAGCGCGTCGCGATCGCGCGCGCGATCGTGCATCGTCCGGCAATCCTGCTCGCCGACGAGCCCACCGGCAACCTCGATTCCGCGACCGGCGCGACGGTGCTGAAGCTGCTCCGCGCCTTCGCCGACGGCGGCCAAGCGATCTTGATGGCGACGCACAGCGACGAGGCCGCGGCGATCTGCGATCGCGTGGTTCACATGCGCGACGGCCGCATCGTGTGAGGTGAACGCGCTCTTTTTCGCCCTCGTCCTCGGGCCGCTGCGTTCCAACGCGCTCCGCGCGCTCGTCACGCTCGTCGCGGTGGCGCTCGGCGTCGCCATCGGGCTGGCGATCGACCTCGCCAACGCGACGGCGATCGCGTCGTTCGCATCGAGCGTGAACGTCGTGTCGAACAAGGTGAACTTGCAGGTGCTCGGCGTGGGGCGCGGCTTCGACGAGCGCGCGATCCTGCGCGTGCAGGACCTTCCCGGCGTGACGTATGCGAGCCCGACGATCGAAGACGCGCTGACCGTGGGCGCGCAGCCCGGCGATCCGTTCTCGGGCGAGATCCTGCGCGTGCTCGGCGTCGATCTGCTGCGCCCGCTGCCGGGGGACGCCCGTGCGGCTGCTGCGTCGCCGGGCACCCTATCGCCGCAGGCGGCCGATCCGTGGGTCTTGGTGAACGCGCACGGCGCGTTCGTCAGCGCGCTGCTCGCGGAGCGCTTGCGGTGGCGCGCCGGCGAGACGGTGCACGCGCTCGCGGGCGATCGCGACGTGACGCTTCGCATCGCAGGGATCATCCCGCGCGGGACGGTCGGCATCGACTCCAGCGTCGTCTTCGTCGACGTCGCGACGGCGCAGGAAATCTTCGGCAAGATCGGGCTGCTCGACCGCATCGACCTCGTCGTCGAGCGGGATCGACTCGCCGCCGTCGAGCGCGCGGTCGCGGCGGCCATCCCGCCCGGCGCGCGCGCGATTCGACCGAAGACGCGCACCGATGAGATCGAGCGGATGCTGCAGAGCTTTCGCCTCAACCTCGAAGCGCTCGCATACGTCGCGCTGCTGGTCGGCATGTACCTGATCTACAACACCGTCGCGATCTCCGTCGTGCAGCGCCGGCCCGAGGTCGGCACCGTGCGCGCGCTCGGCGCGACGCGCGGCGCCGTGTTCCGCACCTTCGTCGGCGAAGGCGCGCTCGTCGGCGTGCTGGGCTCGCTGCTGGGGCTCGGCGTCGGCGCGCTGCTCGCGCGCTTCTCGGTCGCGGCGGTGTCGCGCACCGTGGACACGCTGTACGTCGGCTCGCACGCGGACGCGGTCGTCTACGATCCGGTGCTGTTCGCGAAAGCGTTCGGGCTCGGTGTCCTCGCGGCGATCGTCGCGGCGGCGTTCCCCGCGTTCGATGCGGCGTCGACGCCGCCGGCGATCACGATGCGCGCGCACGGCTTCGAGCGCCGCCGCCCGCGCTTCGCGCCGCGCGCCGCGCTCGCCGGACTCGGCCTGCTGCTGATCGCGCTCGTGTGCACGCGCGCGCCCGCGCTCGACGGTATCCCCGTGTTCGGGTATGCGGCCGGGCTGCTGATCATCTTCGGCGGTTCGCTGTGCGCGCCGCTCGCCGTCGGCGCGCTCGCGCACGCCGGCACGACGTTCGCCGCGCGGCGGCCGACGCTCGGAATCGCCGCCGCCAACCTCGCGGGCGCGCCGCTGCGCACGGCGGTCGCGGTCGCGTCGTTGATGATCGCGATCGGGATGATGGTGTCCGTCGCGGTGCTGGTCGCGTCGTTTCGCACGACGATCGTCGCGTGGGCCGACGAGACGCTGCGCGCCGACTTGTTCGTGCGCCCGCTGGGGCTCGCCGACGCATCGGCCGACGCGCGCTTCTCGCACGGCGTCGCGGAGCGCATCTCCGCCGTGCCCGGCGTCGCCGCGATCGACACGTTTCGCGGGCTCGAGCTGCCGTTTCGCGGCCGGCTGACGAACCTCGGCGCGACGGATCTGTCCACCGTCGCCACGCGCCAGCACCTGCGCGTGCTCGGCGGCGGCGACGCCGCGCCGCTCGCGCGCGCGCTCACCGGGACCACGAACGTGCTGGTGTCCGAACCGTTCGCGACGAAGTTCGGTGTGCAGCGCGGCGACCGCATCGTGCTGCCGACGCCGTCGGGCGCCACGGCGTTCACGGTCGCCGCGGTGTACAACGACTACTCGTCCGATGCCGGGATTGTGCTGCTCGACGTGCGCACGTACCGGCGGCTGTTTCGCGACGACTCGGTGAACTCGGTTGCCGTCTATGCGGCGGCCGGGGCGGATCTGCCGCGGTTGCGGTCGGCCGTGGTGCGCGCGGTTGCGCCGCTGCGGATCGACGTCGAGACGAATCGCGAGCTGCGGGATCTCGTGGTGCAGGTCTTCGACCGGACGTTTGCGATCACGTATGCGCTGGACGTCATCGCGATTACGATTGCCGTGCTCGGGGTTGTTTCTACGCTGTTTGCGCTGGTGCTGGAGCGGCGGGCGGAGTTTGGGTTGTTGCGGTATCTCGGGGTGACGACTGGTGGGGTTCGGGCGGCGGTGTTGACCGAGGCGGCCGGGATCGGGTTGCTCGGGGGCGTCATGGGTGTCGGCGTTGGGATGCTTTTGGCGTTGCTTTTGATTTTTGTTATCAACCGGCAGGCATTTGGGTGGCTCATCGAGTTGCATGTGCCTTGGGTGTTCTTGCTCGAGACCGTGTTGCTGGTTGTCGTAGCTGCTGTCGTTGCGGGGGTTTATCCGGCTGGGGTGGCTGCTCGGATTCGGACTGCTGAGGCGGTGCGGGCGGAATGACGCTGCGTGCTACGATTTGGGCAGCGGCGCGGCGCGCACGTCGTTGCGGGGCCGCTCGGCTCGCGCATCCTGCGCGAGCTCTCGCTACACTCGGGCTCGCTCTCGCCATCCTGGCTTCGCTCGCCCTCGTAGTGCCCCGCAACGACGTGCGCGCCGCACCGCTTGGCACGGTGGGTGCGGTGGGTGGCTTTCACGACGAGGGTGGGGGTGGGGGCGGGACTCTGGAGTTGCCCGGTACGCGGAAGAGCGTGCCTCTGCGCACTTCTCTAGGATTTCTCAATGCTCGCGTGCCGTATCGGTTTGAATTTCCGCGGGATCATGCTGCGCATTTTGGGTTTCAGAGTGAGTGGTGGTATTATACCGGGCACTTGCGGGCCGATGATGGGCGGCGGTTTGGGTATGAGCTCACGTTTTTTCGGTATGGGCTCAGGCCTGGCGACCCGCATCCTTCACATGGGCAGTCCGCGTGGCGGGGGAATCAGGTTTATCCTGTGCATCTTGCGCTGACCGATGAACGCGGGAAGCGGTTTGTGTATGATGAGCGGTTTGCGCGTGAAGCGCTTGGGATGGGGCGTGGGTCCGAGCGTGCCTTGAATGTTGCAGCTGGTGGGTGGACGTTGCGGGGGAGCTCGCCGTTTGTTTTGCGGGCGCAGTCGGATGTTGCTGGGGTTTCGCTCGTGCAGGTGGCGGAGAAGGGGGCGGCCGTGCATGGGCGGGGTGGGGTTTCGCTCAAGGCGGCTTGTGCGACGTGTGCTTCGCATTATTATTCAATGACGCGGTTGCGGACGAGTGGGACGTTGCGGTATGGCGCGCGGGTGATGCGGGTTCGTGGGGTTTCTTGGATGGACCATGAGTTCGGATCGGATGAGCTGCAGCGCGATCAGGTCGGGTGGGATTGGTTTTCCTTGCAGCTCGATGACCGGCGGGAGATCATGAGCTATCGGTTGCGGATGAAGGATGGGTCCGTTGCCGCCGAGTCCAGCGGTTCGCTGGTCGATGCGCGGGGCTCCGTGCGGTATCTTGCGCGTGATGCCGTCGTCGTCGATCGGGTTGGGGCTTGGACCAGTCCGCATACCGGCGGGGTGTATCCCAGCGGGTGGCGGGTTCGGGTGCCGGCGGGGCGGGTCGACGTGATGCTGTCGCCCGTGTTGGTCGATCAGGAGCTCGTTGGGATGGCCGGGGCCATCTCCTATTGGGAAGGTGCCGTCGACGTTCGGGATACGGCCAGTGGGCGAATGCTGGGGGTCGGGTACGTCGAGCTCACCGGGTATGCCGGGGCGATCAGCCTTTAGGGGACCCCGCCCGGAGCGGTGACGTTCGGCACATCGGCAGGCGAGCGCTGGGCAGGCGCTCATCCGTTCGGCGGTTTCGGCCGATGATCAACTCAGTGGGCGGCCCCCGAGAATCGGTATGGATGATCTGAAGCCGTATTTCCGTTCCCGCCCGCGGACCGCTCACGATCGGATCGAGCGGCCGCGGCTCGCCGCCTGGTTCACGGAGACGCAGCGCTCGCCCGTGCGGATCCTGTGCGCCCCGCTCGGTTCCGGCAAGACGTGCGCGGTCCAGCAGTATGGCGACGCGCAGGGCGGTTCCACCGGGTACGTGCGCGTGCCGGACGGGGCGGATGCCGCCGCGCTGCGAGGCATCGTCGTGCGGGGCGCCGGGTTTGCGGAGATCGTGCTCGACGACGTCGACCGCGCGGACCCGCACGGCTATCGTGCGCTGCTCGACGACATCACCGACGGCGTGATCGACGCACGGCTGGTGCTGGTGGGGCGTTCGCGCCGCCGGCTGCAGGGGCACGCGCTCGTCGCCCGCGGGCTCGCCGTCGCCTGCGATTCCGCGCTGCTGGCGTTCGACGCCGCGGAGACGGAGGCGCTCGCGAACCAGATGGGCGTGCTCCACGACGAGCAGGACGTCGCGCAGCTGCTCCACGACACCGAAGGCTGGACGCTCGCGACGCAGTGGCTCGTTCGCGACGCCGCCGAGTCCGGGCGGACGCTCAACGACGCGTTCTCGCGCTGGCGCGAGCGCAACGGCCATTTGCTGCTCGAGCTGGTCGAACAGGAAGGGTGCTACGAGCCGACCGCGCTCGCCGCGTTCTGCCGCGCGCTGGGCGACGGCTGGACGGGCTCGCAGTCGGAAGCGGAAGAGCTCGAGCAGCTCGGGCTGCCGATCGTGCGCACGCGCAGCGGCTTGCGCCCGTACCGCATCCTCAACCGGCTCGCGCGGCCGGCGATCGCACCGCACGTGACCGCGGCCGTCACGCCGATGATGTTCGTCAACGTCTTCGGGCGCTTTCGCTGCGAGATCGGCGGCCGGGCCGTGGCGTTTTCACGGCGGCGCGACCAGCAGGTGTTCACCTACGTCGCGCTGGCGCCGGAGTGCCGCACGAGCCGCGACGATCTGCTCGACGCGTTTTGGCCGGGGATCAACCGCACCATCGCGGCGCAAGGTCTGCGCACGACGCTCAGCCGCATCCGGCGCGCGGTCGCCGACGTGGGGCCCGGCGTCGATCCCGAGCGCTACTTCGAAACCGCCGGCGAGGTCCGCATCAACGCGCGCACCGTCGCGATCGACGTGCACCGGTTCGTCGATCACGTCGAGCAAGCGCGCTTGGACGAAGCGCGCGGGTCCGTCGAGGGCGCGAAGCACCACTACCGCCTCGCGCAGCGCATCTACGTCGACCGGCTGCTCGCGTCCGAAGCGTCCGAACCGTGCCTCGACCTGCGCGCGCGCGAGTTCGAGAAGCTGCACGTGGAAGTGCTGACGCGCGTCACCGAGCTGCACGCCGCGACCGGCGACCTCGATGTCGCGCGCGACGCGGCGCGCGCGCTGCTGTCGTGCAACACGGCGGAGTCGCGCCGCAACGCCTTGAGCTCGATCGCCGTCGAACCCGTCGCGAGCGCATGAGCGCGCTCGCACGATACGAGGGCGGCAACCTCGCGCGCGTCGCCGGCAACGTCGTGCAGTTCGCGGCGGGCGGCGTCGCCGCCGACGTTCGCGTCGAGCGCGTCGACCGCCGCAAACGGTCGAGCTGGTACGCGATCCGGCTCGCGTCGACCGACGCGGACGTCACGGGCCGGCTGCTGGGCGTCGCGCGCAACGGCGAGATCACCGATCTCGGCGGCGTCGCCGTCGCGCCGGGTTCGATCGGCTCCGCGCGGCTTGCGGTCGTCGCGCCGCGCGCCGGCGCGTACCGCTCGATGTTCCTCGAGATTCGCTCCGACAACGTGCTGGTGCGCGTCGATGCGCCCGTGCCGCCGGCGCGGGCGGGGATCCCGCCGTGGAAGGCCGGCGCCGCGCTCGTCGCGGTCGGTGCGGTCGCACTGTGCGGCGGGCTGGCAGCGCTCGCGCTCCCGCGCGATCCCATGCTCGCCGCACCCGCGCACGCGGTCGCCGGGACGCACGTTCGCTTGCCGTACACGGTGGGTGGCGACGGTCCGGTCGACTACGCGGCGTCGTCCGACGACGGCCGTGTCATCGCGTCCGGGACGCTGGCGCGCCGCAGCGGCGAGATCGCGTTCGCGCTGCCCGCTTCGGCGGCGGCGCATCGCGTGTCGGTCGCGCTCTCGTCGCACGGCGCGCTCGGCGCCGTCTCGCGCACGACGTCGTTCCTCGTCGCGGCGCCCGAGCCGGTGAACGCACCCGCCGCCGTAGCGCGCGTCATGTCGTTCTCCGCGCGGCGCGATCCCGGCGCGGCCGGCGACACGATCCTTGCGTCGTATCTCGCGATCGGCGAGCGCGGCACGATCGCGCTGCTCGATGCGGCCGGAAAAGTCGTCGCGTCGGCGCCGTTCGCGCACGTCGGCACGAACCGCCTTTCCGTACCGCCGGCGTTCGCCACGCAGCCGATGACGGCGCGCATCACCGTGCACCGGGGGACGACGGTCGCCGACGCGAGCGTCGCCGTGCCGCCGAACGCGCAGCCGCAGCCTTCGATGACGCCGGACGCGCAAGGATCTCCTGGGCCGGACGCAGCCGCGGCTGACGCGGCTTCCGCGGCCGTTGCCGCGGAAGCGGTCACGCCGATCGACGCGATGTCGCCGCGCACGTCGGGCGGCACGCTCGCGATCGTGGGCCGCGCGATCGCCGGCCGCGCGCTGCGGCTGCACGTCGCCGCGAGCTCGAGCCCGATGCAAGTCGAGCTGCAGGACGACAGCGGCGGCACGCTCGCCGAAACGTCGGTCGCGCCGGGCGCGACGAGCGCCGTCCTGCCGTTACCAGCCGCGACGGCGACGACGACGTACTTCGTCGCCCTGCACTACGCGCGCAACGGCGGCGAAGAAACCGTCGTCCGAACGGTCGTCGCGCGCTTCGCGCTGAGCCAAGCTCAGCGCGAAGCCATCGAGTTACGACTGACCGCCGCTGAACTCAGCGTCGTCGCCGGCCTCAGACTAATTCGAGCCGGTCGCCCGGCAGCACGTCGACGTCGCGCAGCGCGCCGCCGCCCAGCTCGACGACGCCGCGCGCGCCCGGGCAGCTCAGCGCGAGCCGGTTGGGGTGCACGTTCGACTCGACGCGGATCACGTGGCCGTCGGCGTCGACGAAGATCACGTCGATCGCGACCCGCATCCCGATCGTGTGGATGGCGCGGCACGACGTGATCCAGACGCCTTCGTCCGGGCGAATCGTCGTGCGCGCCAGCAACCCGACGGCGCGGTGCAAGAACGAGGACAGGCGATCGATGCGCGTCGCGACGATCGTTCCGGTGGTACTGTTGCGAAGGAGCGGCACGGTTAGATGTTCCTCACCAGCGGGAGCATCGCGACGATCGCCGCCGCGAGATAGGGACCGAAAGCGATCGGGCGGCGCAGTTCGCCCAGGCCCGGCGGGGCACTCGCGCGCCGTGCGATGACGGCGGCGGCGAGTGCGGCGAGCATGAATGCGAACGCGGCCTCGCGCGCACCGAGCAGCGCTCCGCCCAGCGCGGCGAGCTTCGCGTCGCCCCAGCCCATGCCGCGGCCGTGCGACATCGCGGCGGCGAGCGCGAACGGAGCGAAGACCAGCGCCGCGCTCAGCAGCGGCGCCCAGTCGTGCGCGATGACGCCGGCCCCGGCGACCACCGCGAGCGGCAGCAGCGTGAGCGGGTCGGGCAGCAGCCCGCACGCCAAGTCGGCGGCGCAGCAGCCCGCGAGCGCGAGCATCACGAACACCAGCAGCGCGAGCCGGGCCGGCGATTCGCCGTGCGCCGCGAGCACGGCGCCGATGCACGCGCTCGCGAGCGCGAACGGCCAGCGCGCGAACGCGACCGGCGCGGGTCCGTCGTCGTAGGGCGTGCGATCCGCGCAGAGCGCGTCGGCGACGAGCGTGCCGGCCCAGCCGGCCGCGCCGAACAGCAGCGCCGCGAGCGCGGTCGTCAGCACGGCGATCACCGGTGGGTCACCAGGTGCGCGATCACGGGACCGAAGATCATCAGGTACAGCGACGGGATCATGAACATCGCCATGGGCAGTATCATCTTGATCGGCAGCTGCGCGGCGCGTTCTTCGGCGCGGAACCAGCGCCGGTCGCGCGTCTCCTTGGCGAGCTCTTGCAGCACGACGCTCAAGTTCGAGCCCAGCTTCTCCGCCTGCACGATCGCGGTGACCATCGTCGTCGTCGAGTCCTCGTTCACGCGCTCGGCCATCGCGTTGAACGCGTCGGTGCGCGGACGGCCCAGCCGTACCTCCGAGAGCATCGAGTTGAGCTCTTCCTTGAGCGCGCCGGTCGTCGAGTCGGCGGCTTGGACGAGCGCGGCGTTGAGCGCGAGACCCGCTTGCACCGTCGTCGACAGCAGATCCAAGAAATCAGGCAGCGCGCGCTGGATGCTCTCTTTGCGAACCTTCAGCGCGCGCGACAGCATGATGCTCGGGAAGCGCCAGCCGAGCAGCGCGACGAACGCGCCGGTGACGATCGCCAGCACGTTGCTGCTGAAGAAGAACGTGATCATCAGCGCGGTGACGACGCCGATGCCCAGCGCACCGATCGTGCGCAGCATCATCGCCAGCGGCGTCACGCCGTACCAGCCCGCCTCGATGAGGCGCTGCTGCATGCGCGAGGTGCGCTCCTTGCTGACGATCTGGTCGATGACGGTGATGCGCTGGGAGACCGACTTCTCGCTGACGCGCTCGAGCTTCTTGAGACGCGCGGCCATCGGGCTGCGCGCAGGGAACGCGGAGAACACGATCAGGAAGGCGGAGATCGCACCGCATCCCGCGACGGCGACCGGCGAAACGGCGCTCATGGGTCGATCTTCGTGATCTTCACGAGCGAGAAGATCGCGAGCCCGTCGAGCACCATCGCGAGGCCGAGAAAAAACTGGCCGACCAGCGTGCCGAGCATCGCGCCGCGCAGCTCGTCCTGCGACGCGACGAACCCGCCGATCGCGAGCGGCAGCAGCCCCAGCAGCCACGCGGTCGCGCGGCCCTGCGCGGTGATCGCCTTCACCCGGCGGCGCAGCCGGCGGCGGTCGCGGATCGTGCCGGCGAGCCCGTCGAGCACCGAGCCCAGGTCGCCGCCCGTCTGCGCCTGCACGCGGATGACGCGCGCCAGGACCGCCGTCTCGGTGTTCGTCATGCGCGCCGCCATTTGGTCGAACGCGTCGAGGATGCTCCAGCCCAGGTTGCTCAAGCCGACGACGCGCATGAACTCCGTCTTGACGGGTTCGCGGCTCTGCTCGCTGGTGAGCACCAGCGCTTGGCGAATGCCGAGGCCGACGCGCACGCCGCCGGCGAGCGTGCGCAGCGCGCCTTCGAGTTGATCTTGAAACAGCGCGATGCGTTTGGTGCGCTTGCTGCGCAGGTGCGCCCGCCCGCCGAAGAGCGTCAGACCTGCGCACGCGACGAGCAGCAGCGCGGCGACGACGAACGACGGGTGGAAGAACGCGAACAGCCCCATCCACAGCGCGATCGCGACGCCGGCGAGCACGAACACGAAGTGCTGCGGCGCCATGCGCATGCCGGCGGCGTCGAGGTCCACGGCGAAGCGTGTCCCGAGCTTCTCGAAGCGCGCCGAGATCGGCTCCCAGAACGACGCGCACACCAGCCCGATCGCCGCGACGACGCCGAACAGGATCGCCATCGGCGCTACCGCAGCCACGTCGGCTCCTTGCGCGCGATCGACGGGAGCTGGAACGTCGACATGTCGTACGGCACGCCGAGCTCCTCGAAGCGCGCGAGGCAGTTGGGCTGCACGCCGCACGGCTCGAAGTCGCCGATCACGTTGCCGTCGTCGTCGACGCCGCGCTGGCGGTATTTCACCAGCTCCTGCATCGTCACGACGTCGCCTTCCATGCCGACGACCTCGCTGACGCCGACCACGCGCCGCGAACCGTCGCGCAGCCGCGAGACTTGCACGATGAGATCGACCGCGCCCGCGACCTGCTCGCGGATCGCGCGCACGGGCAAATCGAAGCCCGCCATCAACACCATCGTCTCGATGCGCGAGAGCGCGTCGCGCGCGGTGTTGGCGTGGATCGTCGTGAGCGAGCCGTCGTGGCCGGTGTTCATCGCCTGCAGCATGTCGAGCGCTTCGGCGCCGCGGCACTCGCCGACGACGATGCGGTCCGGCCGCATGCGCAGCGAGTTGCGCACCAGGTCGCGGATCGTGATCGCGCCCTTGCCTTCGAGGTTGGGCGGCCGCGCTTCCAGGCGCACGACGTGGCGCTGGTCGAGCTTGAGCTCGGCGGCGTCTTCGATCGTCACGATGCGATCGGCTTTGGGGATGAAGCTGGAGAGCGCGTTGAGCAGCGTGGTCTTGCCGGAGCCCGTTCCGCCGCTGACGATGATGTTGAGGCGCGCCTGTACCGCCGCGCGCAAGAAATCGATCACCGGCGGCGTGAGCGCGCCGACACGCAGCAAGTCGTCGACGCCGAAACGCTTCGTGCCGAAGCGGCGGATGGTGAGCGTGGGGCCGTCGATGGCGAGCGGTTCGATGATCGCGTTCACGCGCGAGCCGTCCGGCAGGCGCGCGTCCACCATCGGGCTCGACTCGTCCAGCCGCCGGCCCAGCGGCGCGATGATGCGCTCGATCACCAGCCGCACCTGGCGGTCGTCGACGAACTGCTTGGCCGTGTCCTCGATGCGCCCGCGGCGCTCGACGAACACGTTGCCGAAGCCGTTCACCATGATCTCGGTGATGTCGGGCTCGTGCAGCAGGCTCTCCAGCGGCCCGAGACCCATCGCTTCCTCGATCACTTCGTGCCGCACGCGCGACGCGTGCTCGGCCGACATGATGTCCTTGCGCGACGCGAGCAGCTCGTCGGCGATCGTGTCGACCTGCCTGCGCAGATCCGCGAGCTTCTCCGCATCGGTGTGCGCGCGCGCCGCGGCGAGGAAGTCGATCTTCGTCAGCATCGCGCGGTGCAGCTCGGTCTTGAGCCGCTCCGCGGCGGCGACGTCGCCGGTCGCCGGCGGCAGCGTCGTGAAGACGCTCGTCGGCGCGGCGCTCGCGCCGTTGAGCGACGACGCGCCCGGGAACGGCGCGGGCGCGGGGCGCACGGGGTCGGGGCGGCGCGCCTGGCGGCGGTCGCCGATCGGGTTGGCGCTCGACGGCCGCAAGTCGTGCATCGGGTCGAGCTCCGGCGTCGCGGCGAGCGTGTCGACGAAGCGGCCGAACGTGCGCGACCAGCCGCGGTCGCGCGGCGGCGGCAGCTCGGCGGCGATCGCGTACTTCAGCGACTCCTGAACCTCGCGCGCGCGCAGCTCGGCGTTGCCGCGCAGATCGTAGAGCGTGAACGCGATGCGCGACGGCGGGATGCCGAAGCGGTCCATCGCGGAGAGCGTCGCGTGCGCCGAGCCGATCCCGAGCAGCGTCGGCTCGCTGATCACGACGATCTTCGCCGCGCTCATGATGAACGGGCGCACCGTCGCCGCGAACGGCTGCGGCGCGTCGACGACCACGAGCCCGTGCTCGGGGAGCTTGCGCGCGAACTGCTCGACGGCTTCGGCGCTGACGACGAACCCGTCTTCGTACGAGCGCGCCAGCTCGACGATCGACAGGGGGCCTTTCTTCGTCATCGCGGGCGAGCCCGGGACGCGCCCCAGATCGAGCTCCTTGGCGACGTCGTACCAGATCGCCATCGCGCGCCGGCCCGACAGATCGGCATCGACGACGAAGCGGGGACCAGACGACGGCAGGTCGTCGACGAGCTGCATCGCGATGCTCGTTGCACCGACGCCACCCTTCGCGCCGACGACGACGAAGACGCGCAGGCTCATCGGCGCGGGGTGCCGCCCTCGATGCGATCGAGCTCGATGACCGGAACGACGTTCGGCGCGGGCGGCGCGACGCGCGGTTTCGCGGCGGCGACGACGGCCGGTGTGGCGGGCGGCGGCGGCGCGGGCGCCTGCGCGGGTGCGGCTTGCGCCGGCATCATGATCGGCACGTTCGTCCCGCGGTCCGGCACGCCGAGCTTGAGCGGCTCGGCGGGGAACGCGCGGATCGATTCCTTCGGCGGGCGCAGCGCGAGCCGCAGCGTCGTGTTGAGGTCCGCGGACGCGAGCAGATCGACTTGGTGCGGCGTCAGCGCGAGCGTCACGGTGGTGAGGTTCTGATTGTCGGGGCTGGGCGTCGCGCTGGTGGTCTCCACCTCGTTGCCCATCGCGAGCACGAGCGCGCCGCGCAAGATCGCGGACGCGCGCGGCGTCTCGCTGCCGACGCGCGGCGGGACCGCGATGACGTCGACGCGGTCGCCGGGCTGGATCAAGCCCGCCACGCCTTTGACCTTGTCGATCGAGATGCTGACCGCGCGCATGCCGATGGGCAGCCGCGCGGGCAGCGCGTTGGCGCCCGCGAGGCCGATCTTGGAGCGCGTGACGACGCTGCCCGCGGGGATCGTGATGAGCGAGTACTTTCCGGCGAGCTCCTTGCGGTCGACCACGGCGTCGGGATCGATCTCGCTCGCGGGCCGTTTCGCCTCGGTCACGAGCGCGTCGTTGAGCAGCGCGCGCGCCGGCACGTCGAGCTTCGCGACGTACACGGTGCGCGCCGGCACGACGGCGGTCTGCGTGCGCAGCGACCCGAGATAGTTCAGCATCAGGACGCCGGTGCCCAGCGCGAGCAGCAGGCCGACGATCAGCGGGATCCGTCGAGCGTTCTTCATCGGGTCACCTCAGGGCAGGCACGAGGGCGTACGCGACGCTACCCGCAGCGATCGCGATACCGTAGGGGAGCGTCGTCTTCTCGGTCGCGGCGCCGCGCGTGGCGATCGCCGCGGTGCTGCGCACCAGCGCGACGAGCCGGCCGCTGACCGCGGCCGCGACGAGCGCGAGGATGCCGCCGGCGACGAGGATGTACAGCACGAGCGGGATCGCGGCGGGGAAGCCGGCCAGACCGCAGCACGCCGCGATCAGCTTGACGTCGCCGCCGCCGAACCAGCCGGCGGAATATGCCAGCGAACCGAGCACGAACGCGACGAGCATCGCAGCGATCGCCGCCAGCTCCGGGCCGGCGCCTTCGCCGAGATGCACGGCGACCGCGAGGACGGCCGCCGTTGCGGTCAGCGCGTTCGGAATGCGGCGCGAGCGAATGTCCGTGACCGCCGCTGCGAGCGTCGCGACCAGCAGCACCGCCGTCGCGACGGTCATGGGTACGCTTCGTTGATGTCGCGGTATTGCGAGAGGATCTGCGACCCGATGAACGCGACGGCGCCGACGCACACTGCCGCGATCAAGGCGAGGATCACGGCGTACTCGCCGAGGCTCTGCCCGCGGTCGTCCAGCAGCGCGGCGAGCATCAGATGATCGCCTGGATCGCGTGGATGATGTGGTCGATCTGGCGGCTCACGACGAGCGCGCCGACGACGCAGTTCACGGCGAAGAAGGTCAGCGCGAGATTGTACTCGGCGAAGCCTTCGCCCGATTCGTCGCGCAGCACCGCTGCCCACCCGGCACCGCGCCGATTTCTAGATGCTGCTTCCGACATTGCTGAGAAGTCCTTGGAGGTTGCCGCTGAAATACAGCACGGCGGCGATGCACAGGATCGCGATGAGGCCCAGGATCAGCCCGTATTCGGCCAGGCCTTGACCTCGCTCGTCGTCGCGCAGCGCATCGAACGCGGCGACGTGGTACTGTGCGAACGCATCGCCGGAGTCGTCGAAGGGAGCCGGAGTCGTGTCGCGCAGGACCACGTCGCTCATCGTCCGATGCCTAGATGCTGCTGCCGACGTTGCTGAGCAGACCCTTGATGTTGCCCGAGAGGAACAGCACGGCTGCGATGCAGAGGACGGCGATGAGGCCGAGGATGAGGCCGTATTCCGCGAGGCCCTGACCCTCTTCGTCGGCGAGGATCGAACGAAACGTTGTCATCATGACTGAAACTCCTTGGAAGTGCTAGCGCACGGAAGATGGGGTGTCGTCCGGCGGAGCCGGGACGTTGGGGGCTCCGACGGGGAACGTCGCGCGGGCACTCGGACCCGCCGGGAGAGAACGGACGACCACGGTCACGATCGCGCCGCGAAAGAAGGCTGAGGCGATCGGGATGGTGGCGGTGTAGCGGCCCTGCGCGTCGGTCGGAACGGCGCGGCGGCTCAAGAGCACGTCGGGGATATCGCGCGAGAACGTCGCGTAGAGCGCGGCTTCCAGCGGCTGCGCGACGGGGCCGTTGCCGGTGATCGTCACCGCCTCCGCTCCGACTACGCGCGTTGCGGTCACCGTGACGCCGGGCGGTGCGGCCGGCACCGGCGCGCCGGGCGCCCCGATGGGGGCGAACAGCACCGCGGCGGCGGCGAGCAACGTGATTGACGGCGGGTTGATGACTCGCATCGTGGCCGCATCGTACAGGTCTGGACCCCACCCTGAAAAGCCCATTCCGCGAGAATTGACGGTGTGACAACGGTGCGACAACGCACCGGTTACGCGACCCTCTGGCATACTCGGGTCAACGCTTTCCGACCCGCGGTTTTGCCGCGCCAGAGGAGTCACGTTGCACCACGCACTTCGCACGTCCGCCATCGCAGCAGTCGCCGCCGTGCTCGCCGTCACGCCGCTCGGCGCGCACGCCGAGTCGAACGTCCCCGTCACGCTGCGGACCGGTCAGTCGGTGCTCGTCGCGACGCCGCGGCTCACCCGGGTCGCCGTCGGCGACGGGAAGATCGCAGGCGTGCTCGCCGTGGGCAACTCCGAGATCGTCATCAACGGCCGCGCCGCAGGCCGCACGACGCTGCTGGTGTGGACGAACGGCGCGCGGCGCACGTTCGACGTGACGGTGACCGAGCAGAGCCTCGCGAGCCTCAAAGCGATGCTGCAGGGCGCGATCCCGGACCGCGACGTGCACGTCGACGCGTACGATCACTCGCTGGTGCTCAACGGCACCGTCGCCAACGGCGAAAGCCTCGTGCACCTCGGCGAGGTGGTGTCGCACTTCGAGCCGGTGGCCGCAGCGGGGAAATTCACGGTCGTCAACGCGGTCACGGTCGCGCAGCCGCTGGGCCCGTTGCAGAACGAGCTCGCCTCGGCGGCGGGGACGGCCGGCGTGCGCGTGGACCGCGACGTCAAGGGCAATCTGATCGTGAGCGGCCAGGTCGAAGACCGCACGACGGCCGAGCACGTGCTGCGGCGCGTGCGCGCGCTGGCCGGACCGTACCTGGCGTCGGACGGCAAGGTGATCGATCGCATCGAGACCGCGACGATCAGCCAGATCGACGTCAAGGTGTACGTGCTCGAAGTCGACGAGACGGGGTTGAAGGACCTCGGCTTCAACCTGCAGTCGGCCGCGTTCCATCAAGACGGCACGTACACGCTGGGCGGACCGCAGTTCCCGGTCGTCGAGAGCCCGTACACCGGGTTCAACGGTCATTCGCCGGGGCCGGGCAATGACGGCCGCGCGCTCACGCTCGGCTCGTTCTTTCGCACCATCACGCTCGCGCCGACGCTGAACCTGCTGGTGCAGACCGGTCACGCGCGCATCCTGTCGTCACCCGACCTCGTGACGCTCCCCGGCCGCGAGGCGAACTTTCTCGTCGGCGGCCAGATCCCGATCCCGGTCGCGGCGGGGCCGCAGCAGATCGCGATCATGTACAAGGACTTCGGCGTCAAGCTCGTCGTGACGCCGAGCATCCTCGGTGAGGGCAACGTGGAGACCGTGATCGCGCCGGAAGTCTCCGATCTCGACTTTCAGGACGGCGTCAACATCAACGGCTTCACCGTGCCGGCGCTCAAGGTGAGCCGGCTCGCCACCGACGTCGTCACCAAGGCCGGCGAGTCCATCGTGATGGGCGGTTTGCTGCGCCGGCTGGAGCAGCGCAACGTCGACAAGATCCCGCTGCTCGGCGATCTGCCGATCCTCGGCAAGCTGTTCCGCTCGACGCGGTACCTGACCTCACAGACCGACGTCGTCTTCGTGATGACGCCGCAGATCCTCACGCGCTGAAGCCCGCCGCTCGGCGATCGCAACGGATGGTGAGCTCGATGCACAAGCGACGTACCCGGGATGGAGAGCGCGGCCAAGTCGTGCCGCTCGTTGCGCTCGCGCTCACGGTACTGCTCGGCGCGGCCGCGCTGGCGGTAGACGTGGGGTACTGGCGCTACCAGGAGCGCGTGGAGCAGTCCGCCGCGGACAGTGCCGCGATCGCGGGCGCCAGCGAGATCTCGTTCGGGGCCGCAGGCGTGCCGACCGGGGCGGCGCGTGACGCGACGCTCAACGGCTTCACCGACGACGGCGGCGTCACCACCAACGTGACCGTGCACTATCCGCCGACGTCCGGGGCCTACAACGCGAACACGAGCGCCGTCGAGGTGATCGTGGAGAAGAAGCAGCCCGGATTTTTCGCCAAGGCGCTCGGGATCAACTCGCAGTGGGTCCGGGCCCGCGCGGTCGGGCTGCAGAGCACGAACGACCGGCTGTGCATCTACGGCTTGAGCACGACCGGCACGGCGGTGCTCTTCAACGGCTCCACGGTAACGATGCCGCACTGCGGGATCATCTCCAACAGCAACATGACGATCAATGGCGCGAGCGTCACGTCGTGGGCGATCGGCTACGTCGGCACGGTCGTCGACAACGGCAACACGTACCCCAGCAACAGCGCGCATCCGAAGCAGGCGTTGCTGACGAGCGATCCGTGCCCGGGCGTGCCCGGTTGCGAGTACCTCAAGACGAACCCGCCGAGCAGCGGCCCGTGTCTGACGCCGACCGTGTACAACGGCCTTGCGACCGCGACGCTGCAACCCGGGCGGTACTGCGTCAACGTGATCATCAACGGCTGCACCAACGTCGTGTTCAATCCTGGGCTGTACGAGTTCGACGCCGGCGTGACGGCCAACGGCGTCACGAACGTCTCGGGCGCAGGCGTCACGATCTACAACGCCAGCGGGCAGCTCATCATCAACGGGTCGACCGTGAACTTGACCGCGCCCGCGTCGGGCAGCACCCAAGGCGTCCTGTTCTATCAAAACCCCGCCGATACGAACGCGTTCATCGCAAACGGCAGCGGCGGCGGCTACGCCGGGATGGTCTACTTCCCCGGCGCGCAGGTCACGCTCAACGGAACGCTGAGCCAATGGCTCTTGGTCGTCGGCTCGACCGTGGTGATCAACGGCTCGGGCACGAACGTGCCGAGCGCGGCGTTCCCCGGCTTCGGCCGCTCGGTGCTGGCGGAGTGACGAGCATGCGTTCGGAGTTGACGCGGTCGCGGGCGCGGTCGGAGTCCGGCTCGGCGCTCGCCGAGATCGCGCTCGTGCTGCCGCTGCTGGTGCTGGTGCTGCTCGCCCTCATCGAGGTCGGGCGTTTTGGAAACTACACGATTTTGGTCGGCAACGCGGCCCGGGCCGGCGTGCAGTACGGCGCGCAGAACACGGTGACGGCGGCCGACATCGCCGGCATGCAGAACAGCGCGAAGAACGACGGGCAGAACATCACGGGGCTGACCGCGACGGCGAGCACCTTCTGCAAATGCGCCGACGGATCGGCGTCGACGTGTGCGGAGACCGACTGTCCTACGAACCACCGGATCATCTACGTGCAGGTGCTGACGAGCGCGACGATTCCGTCGATAACCAACTCGTCCGTGCTGCCGGCGCCGCTGCGCTCGATCGCCGTTCAGGGCAAAGCCATCATGCGGGTCGCGCAGTGAGCGAGCGCGGCAGCGCGCTGGTGGAGTTCGCGATCGCGAGCACCGTCGCGCTGACGATGATCTTCGGCATCATCGACTTCGGCCGCGGGCTCTACACGTATCATCTGGTCGCGAACGCCGCGCGCGCCGGGAGCCGCTATGCGATGGTGCGCGGCAGCACGTGCGCGGTCGCCGGTTGCCCCGTGACGTCCGGCCAAGTGCAGACGTACGTCCGCGGGCTCGCGCCCGGGATCGACACGAGCTCGCTCACCGTCGTCGCGACATGGCCCGGCGGCGCCACCTGCCTGGGCGCGTCCACCGCCGGTCCAGGCTGTCCGGTGACGGTCACGGTGACGTACCCGTTCAAGTTCATGGTTCCGCTGCTGCCGGGGTTCACGATGAACATGTCGAGCGCGTCGCAGATGAGCATCTCGCAGTAACATGCCGGCGAACCTCGGTCGCCGTCTCGCGTGGCTGCTCGCCCCGGCGATCCTCGCCGCGCTCATCGCGCTGAACCCGCTGAACCGCCCGACGTACGTGATGGGCGACTTTCGCGCCTTTTACTGCGCGGGCGCGGCGATCGCGCAGCACGCGAACCCGTATCTCGAAGAGCCGCTGCGCGGTTGCGAGGCGCACGCAGGGCCGCCCGCGGAGCCGGCGTTCTTGCGCCCCGTCGCGCTGCCCGCGCCGTTGCCGCCGTACGCGCTCGCGCTGTTCGTGCCGTTCGGGCTGCTGCCGTTCCCGGTCGCCGCGATTCTGTACGGGCTGCTGCTGATCGCCGCGATGACGGCCGCGACTGCGCTGTACGCGCGCGTCACCGGCGTCTCCAGCGTGCTGCTCAACGTCGCGTTCGCCGCGATCACGGCGACGGTGACGTATTACGTGGGGCAGCCCGTGCCGCTGGTGTTTCTCGCGCTGGCCGCCGCGGCGCTGTTCGCGCGCGGCGGGCGCTGGTGGGCGGCCGGCGCGTGCGCCGTCGCGGCCAGCATCGAGCCGCACGTCGCGCTGCCCGCGCTCGTGGGGATGTTCGTCGCGCTGCCGCGCGCGCGGGTTCCCATCGTCGTGTTCGGCGCGGCGCTCGCGCTCGCGGGCGTGCTCGCCGTCGGGTTGCCGACGAGCGTCGCGTACGTGCGCGACGTCGTGCCCGCGCACGCGCTCGCGAACGCGTTCGAATGGCAGTTCAGCCTCACGTCGGTGCTGACGTCGCTCGGCGTCGCCGCGCCGCTCGCGATCCGCTGCGGCGAGCTGATGTTCGCCGCAATGGTCGCGCTCGGCGTGGCGGTCGCGCTGCGGTTGCGCAAGCTCACGGGGGACACCGCGGTCATCGTGCTGATCCCGCCGGCGTTCGGCGTGTTCGGCGGCGTGCACGTGCACTTCCAGCAGCTCGCGGTCGCGTTCCCCGCGATCCTGTACGTGTACGCGCGCTACCCGCGCGCGCGCGCTCTCGCGGCAGGCGGTCTCGGGCTCGCGATGATCCCGTGGAACGTGATGAGCTCGACGGTGCTGGCGGGTCTGTCGCCACTGCTCGCCGGCACGTTCGGGTGGCTCACGATCGGGCGGCGCGGCGGGCTCATGCTGACGGTCGTCGCGGCGCTGATCGGGTTCTCGCTGCTCGCGCTCGCGCTCGCGGGGTTGGGGCCGCCGCCCGCGCACTTCGTGCCGCACGCCTATCCGCCGGGCGCGCTCGCCGAAGCGAGCTGGGGCGACTTCTCGCGCTCGACGCTGATGCGGCCGTCGCTGATGATGCAGTGGCTGCGGCTTCCGACGCTGCTCGGCACCGCGTGCGGGTTGGCCGCGATTCTGCGCGCTGCGTACGGCGATGCGCTGCGCAGCCGCAGCACGTCGCCGGCTCGCGCACTCCCGGCGGCTTCCGCGACGGCGGCGTCGTGATGAAGCTGCGCGCGCTGCTCGATCCCGATCGCGTGCTGCCGTGGGCGTGCGTCGGCGCGGTGTTCGCGTGGTTCGCGTCGGTCGCGGTGCGCTTTCCGCCCGCCGACGGCGACCTGCTGTGGCAGCGCTGGCTCGGCGCGCGGATCTTGCGCGAGCACGCGATCCCGCGCGCGCTCGGGCCGGAGACGTTCGCCGCGAACGGTGCGCCGTGGACGCCGCACGAGTGGCTGTTCTCGACGGCGCTCGCGTTCGGCGCCGAGCGCGGCGCGCCGTGGCTCGTCCCGGTCGCGTGCGCCGTCGCCGCGTGCGTCGCACTTGCGATGGTGGTGCTGCGCTGCCGGCGGCGCGGCGCGTCCGGCGCACTGTCGGCCGCCGCCGTCATCGTGTGCGCGCTCGCGATGATCCAGTCGTTCGGCGCGCGCGCGCAGGTGCTGGGCTGGATGGGGCTCGCGACGGTCGTGTATCTACTCGAGATCGACGGGCCGTGGGCGTGGGCCGCGGTGCCCGCGACCGTCGCGTGGGCGAACCTGCACGCCAGCGCGTTTCTTTCGCCCGCCGTCGCGGGATTGTTCGCGGTCGCGGCGCTGCTGCGCGACCGGCACTGGTCGCGCGACGTCGCACGGCGCACGGCGCTCGCCGCCGCCTGCGGCGCGGCGACGCTCGCCACGCCGCTGGGCATCGATCTGCCGCGCTACACGGCGGGCTTGCTGACGAGCCCGATCCGCCACTCGATCAGCGAGTGGGGCGCGACCAGCATCGCCAGCGCGGCGTTCGTGCTCGCCGCGCTCCCGCTGCTGCTGGTTCTCGCGGCGTTCGGCGCGCGCGCGTCCCTGCGCGACCGGCTGCTCGCCGCGGCGTTCACCGTCGTGCTGTTCACGGCCGTGCGCAACGTGCCGGTTTTTGCGCTCGTCGTCGCGCCCGTCGCGCTGAGCGCGTTCGCGGCGTCTCGCGTCCGGCGCGCCGGCGCGCCGGCGCCGCTCGCGCGCATCGCAGCGTGGTCGAGCGTCGGCGCGCTGGCCGCATGCTCGGTGATGCTCGCGACGGCGGCATGGCGCAGTGCGCCGGCCGCGGATAGCGCGCTACCGCGCGGACCCGTGCGGGCGCTGCTCGCGCAAGCGCGCACGCAGCCGCGCGTGTTCTGCGAGGACTTCGCATGGTGCAGCTTGTTCTTGCTCGAGCCGGCGGGCGCCGCGCGCTTCTACATGGACGGGCGCTGCGATCCGTATCCGGCGCCGATGTGGCGCGACTACCGCGAGGTGATGGACGGGAACCGCCGCTGGGCCGCGATCCTCGCGCGCGAGCGCATCGACGCGATCCTGGTGCGCCGCGACGGCGCGCTGGACAGCCTGCTCGCGGAGCGGCCGCAAACGTGGCGCAGGATCGCGTCAGACCGCCTCGCGCGGCTGTACGTGAAACCCGCGCTGCTCGGCGGCGGCACGACGGCCCCAACGCGCCGGCCCTCGCCAGCACCGGCGCGCGCTGACGCGCGTTCGCTGCCGCCGAGCGCGCGGCGGATGCGTTCGCGCAGCGGCTGCTCGACGCCGTGGAAAAGCGCGAAGCTCAGCGCGAGCGACATGCCGAACGCGACGACCGCGAACAGCGGATGGACTGCGGTCCGATCACCCACGTGACCAGCGCGATCACCGCCAAGTGGATCAAGTAGAACGCGAAGCTGACCTCACCGAGCCGCACCAGGAACGGATGCTCCAGCAGGCGTGAGATCGCGCCGCGCCGCGCGGCGAAGACGTAGATCGCGAAGGCCCACGCCGGCATCAGCGCGGCGGAGAACCGCAGCGCGAGCGGCAGCAGCGGCGACACGAACACCGACAGCCCGATCGCCGCTAGCGCGAGCATCTCCATGCTCGTGCCGCGCAGCCGCGGGCGCGCCGCCGGATCGCGGCGCAGCACGGCGATCCCGAGCAGCATGCCGACGGCGAAATCGGCGAGCCGAGCCGGCGGGAACACATAGAAACGCCAGTCGTCGACGACCGCGTGCTGCGGCGCCAGCACGGCCGCTTCGAGCAGCCACACGGCGAACGCCGTCGCCAGCACCGCGCGCGGCGATGCGTTGCGAAATGCGCGCAGCAGCACGTACGCGAGCAGCGGGAACAGCGCGTAGAAGAACGCTTCGACGGAGATGCTCCAACTGGGGCCGTTCGCGCCGAAATGCACCGCGCGCTGCGGAAACCAGCTCTGCAGCAGCACCGCCTGCGCGGCGACCTCGGTGACGCGCGTGCGCGCGCCGGCGTCGCTCCACAGCGGGTTGCCGAAGTACACCATGGTGAGGATCATGGGCGGCATGGTGACGAGATGGAGCGGCACGATGCGCGCGACGCGCGCGGCATAGAACGCGCGCACCGAGCGCCACGTCAGGCCGTTCGCGAACGCCGCGCGATAGCTGTAAGTGAGGATGAAGCCCGACAGCAGGAAGAAGAAGCCGACGCCGATGTAGCCGAGCGAGAAGGTCGCCGAGAACCGGTGCGTCGGCACGCAGTGCCACGAGAACACGAGCAGCGCCGCGAAGAAGCGCAGCGAGGTCAGCGCATCGAGCGTGTCGCGCCGCTGCGGCGCCTGTATGTGCTGTGCGATGGCGCCGGACCGCCGTTCAGTAGACCCAGGCCGGAGCGGGGTAGACCGGCGCCGCATCCGAGAGGCGGTAGGGGTAGATCGTCAGCAGCTTCGCGCCTTGGATCTGGTTGACGACCATCGGCTTGAACACGTTCACGCCGCGCTCGTCGAACTTGAGCAGCCCGAAGAACGTCACCACGTCGAGCCGGGCGAGCGCGTTGCGCACCGCCGCGCGGTCGAGCGAGCCGGCGCGTTCGATCGCGTACTGGAACGCCAAGCCCGCGGCCGATGCTTCGGCGTTGTGATAGTCGGGCGCGTGGCCGGCGCTGCGCGCGAACGCGGCGGCGTAGGCGCGCGCGTTGGGGTAGAAGCCGGCGGCACCGGCGTACGACACGGCGCTCGACCACTGCGCGCTGCCGAGGACGGCCTGCGCGTCCGGACCGAGCGCGCTGCGAAACTCCGGCGTGTCGGGTCCGACGGAGTAGCCGTAGATCTTCGCGGCGACGTGCTGCTCTTTGAGCGCGCGGTGTAGCTGCAGCGCGTCCTTGAGGTGCCCGGCGCTCAGGACGATGTCGGCGTGCGCGGCCTTGATGGCCGCCGCCGCGGCGGAGACCGACGCCGCGTCGTCGGCGTAGCGGTCGGCGTACACGACTTTGAGACCGTGGTCGTTCGCCGACTGCACCGCGCCCTGCTGCACTTCGAGCGAGAACGCGTCGTTCGCGGCGGCGATCGCGATCGTTTTGGGCGCCGGCTTGCGTTTGACGGCGTACTCGATGATGCCGACGAGGTACTTGCGCGCGGGCGACTGCACGCCGACGGTATAGCGATAGCCTTGGTTGAAGATGCGCTCCGCCGAGCCGCCGCTGTCCACCATCGGCACGCCGTGGCGCTCGGCGACGGCCGCTGCCGCGAACGTCGGCGCCGAGCCGTACGGGCCGAGCACGAAGTCGACGTGCTCGTCGGTGATCATCGACTCGACGAGCCGCGCCGTCGTCTCGGGCTTCGACTGGTCGTCGGCGTAGCGAATCTCGACGTCGTACGCCTGCGCGCCGGTTCGGATTCCGCCGTGCGCGTTGACGTAGTGCATCCAGAAATCGTAGCCCTCTTTGGTGAGCTGCCCTTCGTTCGACAGCGAGCCGCTCAGCGAGACCGCCGCGCCGAACACGATCGTGCGCTTGGGCGCGGCGGCGGCCGGCCGGATCGCGGTCGCGCACAGCGCGAGCGCCACGACGTAAAGCAGGGTGCGCATCATCAGATCCCTCGTTTCGGAACGAAGCCGTCGTGCAAGACGATCGCTTGCGCGTCGTCGGAGCGCGCGTACGCGGCGAGTGCGGCCGCCGTGGCGTCGTGCGACACCGGCTCGACCGTCAGCGCGGCGGACAGCGCGTAGCGCCGGTCGCCGATCGACAGCGAACTCGGCGCGGGAAACGGCGCTATCGCCAGCACCTTCGCGGGGACGGCGGCGCTGAACGCGACGAGCCCGATGGTGCCGCGACCGCCCGGGCTCACGACCGCGCGCACGACGTCCGCGCTCGATGCGAGCCGGCGCACCGCGGCGGCTGCGCCGCCCTGCGCGAACAGCGTGCGCGCGAGCGTTTGCGCTTCGTCGCTCGCGGCGGGGGGCATGATCGGGACGATGCGGCCGGGCGGCTCGCCGAACTCCGCCCAGTCGGTGATCGCACCGCTGAAGATCAGCCGGACGTCGTCTTCGGTGAGCCGCGTCAACGGGTTCTGCGGGTTCACCACGACGACGATCCCGTCGCGGCCGACCACGCCGGCGCTCGTTGCGGCCTGCTTCACCGCGAAGCGCACGTCGCACCGCCCGCCGCGCGTCACGTCGAACCGCGCCGGCGCGGCGCCCGTCTTCTCGGAATACGCGCGCACGACGTCGGCTGCGAAATGCTCCGTCAACGTGGAGCGGCAGACGTGGACGGCGTTCGAGACGGCCGGCGGTTTCGCCACGGTCGGCCGCAGCAGCGCGACGGCCGCCACCGCCGCGACCGCCATCGATGCCGCGACCAGCGCGATGCGCTTTCGCGTCCCCGAACGCGGCGCGGGTGCCGGCGGCTCAGCGGGCGGGACGCCCGCGTCGAACTGCGCGAGCGCTTCGAGCGCCGTGAGGCCGCCGAACGGGGCCGCCGGCGACGCTGGTGCGGTGTCGGCGGCGAGCGCGAGCGGTTCGAGCGCCTCGCCGCATTCAGGGCAGTATTCGCCCGGGCCGGGGTAGAGCTCGACCGGCTTCGCATCGCGCGCCGCGGCGCACGCGGCGTTGCGGCATACGCCGGTGGTCACCGGCGTCAGCTCGCCGCGCCGCGCTGCGCGTCGGAGGCGCGGCGTTCCGCGATCCGCTTCGCGGCGTCGGCGGCCCGGCGTTCTGCGATGCGCGCCGCCGCATCGTTCGGAACCGCAGCGCGCGTCTCGAGCGCGCGCAGCTGCTCGACGGTCGCCAGCGACGGGACGCCGCCCGCGAATGCCGCGGCGCGCGCTTGGATCCCGTTCAGCTGCTGCTCCATCGCCTCGCGCGCGGCGCGGCGATCCTCCAACAGCTGCGACGCCGCCGCCGCGTCGGCGCGCGCCGCCTCTTCGGCGGCGGACATGTCGTTGACACGGCGGTCGCTCTCGGAGCACGCCGCGTCGGCGACCTCGAGCCGGCGCCGCGCTTCGGCGAGCCGGGCCTCGGTCGCAGCGACGTCGTCGGCAGCGGTGCGGCGCGCGGTGCGGTCGTCGGCTTGCAGCGCTTCGGCTTGTGCTCTTTGCGTCGCGATCCGCTCGAAGTTCTTGGTGCAGATGCCGGCGTGCTCGGCGGCGTCGCTTTCCGCGGCACGCGCCTGTTCCAGCGCCACCGCGAGCTCTTCCCCCAGCGCCTGCTCGTTCGCGGCTCGCGCTTGCGCGGCTTCGTCCGCCAACCGGCTCTCCAGCTCGAGCGCCTCCTGCAGCAGCTTCTCGGCGGCCATGCGCTGCTCGGCAGCGCGCTGCTGCGCCTCCGTAAGCGTCTGCGCGAGCTCGAAATGCGGGCCTGCGGCGCGCGGCTGAGCGGCGACGGGGGCTTCCACCGGCGCGGGCGCCGGCGGCTTCACCAGCGTCAGCGACGGCGGCGCGGCTGGTTCAGGCGGAGGTGCGGGCGCGGCGCCGGCCGGCGGCTCGGCGCGCGGCGGAAGCGGCTTGCGGTCGAGGAAACCCAAGTCGGCGACGATATCGAACACGTTGCGGCGCCGGTCGGCACGGTTGCTGTTGTCCACGAGCGTTTCCACCTCATCGAGTGCGCGCGCACGAACGCATCGACGTCGGAAGCGCGCCGGGGTCTATCTCTGAATATCGGTCCGCACGGCGCCTGGGATGAGGTGTCGCACGTCACCACCGCTGCGGAGATGGCGCGCCGACGGGGCGGCGCAGGCGCCGCTCCGTGCGGCACCGTAGCGCGACCACGATGCGCGGACGACCGCTGCGGCTGGTGTTCTGGGGCTGGTCCGCCGCGGTCGCGCTCGCGATGGCCTCAGCCGCGGTGTGGTCGGTTCGCCACGGTTCCGGCGACTGGCGCGTGTTCGTGGCCGCGGGATCGCTGGCCGGCACGCACGCGCTCATCGCGCCGCCCGAGGCGTGGCAGATCTTCGTGTACCTGCCGGGCGCGGCGTGGGCGTTCGTACCGTTCGCGCGGATGCCCCTCGCGCTTTCGTTCGCGGTCGATGCGGTGCTCATGCTGGCGTGCGCCGCTGCCGCGGGAGCGGTCGCCGCGCGGACGTACGGTCTTGCACAAGCAGCGGGCAGCTGGCTGTTCGTGTTGTGGCCGCCGGTCGTGTACGCCGCTGCGATCATCGGCCAGAACGCGCCGTTGGGGTTGCTGCTCGCGCAGCTCACGATCGCGGGGATGGCGCGGCGGTCGGTCGCGCACACCGCGTTGCCGCTGGGGCTGCTGCTCTACAAGCCGACGTACGCGTTGCCGCTCATTGCGGTGCTGCTGCTTCGTGCACGGTGGCGCGAGCTCGGCGTGGTCGGAGCGATCGGCGCCGCATGGTACGTCGTCAGCGTCGCGGCGACCGGCGGCGACTGGGGGTGGCCCGCCGAATGGGCCGCGCTGATCGCGCGCTACGCGCCCGGCGATCTGAGCGTCAACGCCGCGTTCGTGGTGAGCCTCCCGGGTCTGCTCGCGCGCGTGGGCGTCGGCGTTCCGGCGATCGCCGCGGCCGTCGCGCTGGCGGCGACGGCGGTCGCCGCCGCGGTGCGCCGCGCCCGTGCGGTGGAGGCGGCGAGCGGCGCGTGCCTGGCCGGCGTGGCGCTGAGCCCGCACGCGCTGGCGTACGATGCGGCACTCGCGCTGCCGATGATCGCCTTCGCCGCGTCCCGCCTCGCCGAGCCCGCGCGCACGCGCATGCTGCTCGCCGCGTTCTTGATCGCGCCGCTGTTCTTTTTGTCGCCGGTGCTGCGCTTCGATCCGCTCGCCCTCATCGTCATCGGCGGAACGGGCGCCTGGATCTATGTGCGCCTCGCCCCGCGAAGGACCGCTGCCCCCACTGTTCGCGATTAACGGCCGGTTCGGCGGCGATGGGTCTGCTCGATACGGTTCAACGCACCGGAATGCTCCTTGAGTATCGACGAATGCTCCGTAAGTATCGTCGAATGCTCATTGAGTATAGACGAATGCTGATTGAGTATAGACGAATGCTCATCGAGTATGGACGAATGCTCATTGAGTATAGACGAATGCTCATTGAGTATGGACGAATGCTCGTTGAGTATCGACGAATTCTCCTTAAGTATCGACGAATGCTCGTCGAGAACGACATGGATCTGCCGTACGTCGGTTGTGAGCTCCAGCAGCGCGGCGCTGTGCTGGTCGAGCGTGCAATGAACGTGATCGAGCGTGCGATGAACTTGCTCGAGCGAGCCTTGCATTGAGCAAACGGTTCCGCGCAGAGATGCAACGGAGCCGTGCAGGGGTTGAAGTTCCGCGACGGATTCTTGCAGGGAAGCGAACGAGCCATGCAAGCCTTGGAGTGAGTCCACGGATTCTTGCATGGCTGCGAACGACCCATGCAAGCCTTGGAGCGAGTCCACGGATTCTTGCATGGTCGCGAACTTCGCGGAGACGAAATCCGTGAACGTGTCGAATTTGGTGAGGAGGTCGGACAGTGATGGCTGCTTCATGCTCGTCGATCACGCCGTGCCTATGCGTTGACTAGGGGTCAGACCTGCTCGACGCTGCGAATCTCCGGGACGTTTTCACGAACCACGGCCTCAATGCCGCCTTTCAGTGTAGAAAGGACCGCTGCGCAGCCGCCGCACGCGCCGATCATCTGCACGTACGCGACGCCGTCGTCGACCTTGATCAGCCATACGTCGCCCCCGTCGCGGCGAATCGCCGGACGGATGCGGTCGAGCGCCGCTTCGATGCGTCCTTCGACAGGCTCAGGATGACAACGGCCGAGCCCGCCGGTTTCGCGCGTCGTCAGCTGCCGAATTCCTTGAGCAGGTCGTGGATGCGACCCGACATCGCGATCGCCTGATCCCATTTGCGCTGCCACATGTTCCGGCCGAAGATCAGGCCGACGCAGCCGGTCTCCATCGCGAGCCGCGCTTTGTGGATCGTGTCGTCGTCGCCCATCTTCGAGCCGCCCGACACGAGCACGAGTGTGCGCCCCGCCGACTTCACGACCTTGCGCAGGCCGTCGGCCTCGCTCATCGTGAGCGTGTTGTACGGCTTGGGTGCTGCGGCGGCGGCCTCTTCGGCGTTCGGCACGTTCAGCTTCACGACGTCGGCGCCGATCTCGCACGCGACGCGCGCTGCGTAGTCGACGGCGTAGAGCGAGTCCTGTCCGCCCTTCGCCTTGATCGCCGAGCCGCGCGGGTACGCCCACACGATGAGCGGCATCCCGTAGCGGTCGCACTCGCGGCGCACTTCGTTGGCTTGCTCGATGTCCGCGGCTTGATTCGGCGAGCCCACGTACAGCGTGTAGCCCACCGCGCTCGCACCGAGCCGCACGGCGTCCTCGACCGACGACGTCATCGACGAGAACGACTCGTCGTCGGGAGGCACGTTCGTCTTGCCGTTGACCTTGAGCACCAGCGGGACGCGGCCGGCGTACTGCTTGTGGTACTTCTCGGCGAGCCCGATGTGGTAGGCGATGCCGGAGAAGTTGCCTTCGACCGCGAGCCGCAGCACCCAGTCGGTGTCGAGCGCGTCGGGGTTTTCGAAGAAGTCGATCGGGCCGTGCTCGAGGCCTTGGTCGATCGGCAGCAGCATCAGCGTCCCGTTGGCGGGGCCGTGCGCGTACATCATGTTCCAGAGGCGGGCGCGCTTGCCGGTGGAGAGGTTGAGGTCCTCGAACGTCGGCCGGCGGATCGAAGCAAGCATCCTGGCGGTTCTCCTCTGGGCTGATGGCTCGGCGGGCGGGTTCGCCCGCGCGCTATCTCGACCATTGTGCCCGCACGAGCGTGGTGGCGCAACGACGACCGTCGCCGCCGGAGGCCCAGCTGCAGCACGCCTCAGGGGGCGAGCGTCGCGAACACGACGGCCAGCCCGGTCACGGTGGTCGCGTAGAGGACGACTCCCCAGAGCGCGATCGACGCCGGCCGGGGGTCGCCCCGCACCAGCCGAACCAGCTGCAGCGCGGCAACGGCCGCGGGGACGAGCGCGAGCAACCGGGGACCGGCCTCGGCGCGCGAGGCGTTGACGAATGCGTGCGCGACCGCGACCGCCGCGGCGATCATGATGAGCAGCCAAGCGCGCGACGGGCCCCAGCGGACGACGAGGTTGCGCTTTCCCGCCGCATGATCCGCGCCCGCGTCGGGCAGCTCGACGCTTAGCATCATCGCGAACATCGCCAGCGCCGTCGTCGTCACCGCGCCGTTCATCGCTTCGTCGATCCGGTGCGCGAACGCGGCATAGCCGGCAAGCGGTACGAGGACCGCGACGACGAGCGCCGCGTCGAGCTCGCCCAGGCCCCGTGCCGACAGCCGGACGGGCGGCGCGGAGTAGCACCACGCGAGCACCCCGATCGCGATCCCCAGCCACGCGACGGTCGCGTTGCCGGCGAGCGCGAAATGCGCGGTCGCGACGAGCCCGAGCGCGGCGCACCCACACGCCGCGAGCAGCGCGACGCGCGGCCCGAGCGCGCCCGAGCCCAGGACGCCGCTGCCGCCCGACCACGCCGTGCGCGTCGCGCCGGCGTCGGCCGTCCGGTCGAAGTAGTCGTTCGCGTAGTGGACCATCAGCTGGAACGACGTGACGAGCGCCTGCGCCCACGCGTACGTCGCGAGGTCGAGCCGCACGCCCGCCGCGTGCGCGACCGCGGCGCCGAGCGCAACGCCCGCAAAACCGCCGTACAGAAACAGCGGTCGCGAAAGACGCACGAACGCCAAGAGGCGAGACACCCCCGTTGCTTAGCCGCAGGCCGTCCTGTCCCCGGCGCCGTACGCGGCGGCTCGTATGGCAATCAAGGTCGGGATGATCGGTGTGGGCGCCATGGGCGAGCCGATGGCGGCATCGCTGCTGCGCGCGGGCTTCGACGTCACGGTGTGCGCGCACCGCAACCGCGAGCCCGTCGAGCGCCTCGGCGTGCTGGGCGCGCACGACGGCGGCGATCCCGCCGGCGTCGGGGCGTCGTGCGACGTCGTCGTGACGTGCGTTCCCGATGCGCCGCAGGTGGAAGAAGTGTTGTTCGGCGACCACGGCGCGGCGAGCGGTGCGCAGCCCGGCACGCTGTTCATCGACATGTCGACCATCTCGCCGGTCGCGACGCGCGCGTTCGACGCGCGGCTGCGCGCGAGCGGGTACCGTTTCGCGGACGCGCCCGTGTCGGGCGGTCCGGCGCGTGCGACCACCGGGACGCTGACGATCATGGTCGGCGCGTCCGGCGACGACTTCGCGACGGCCGAGCCCGTGCTCAAAGCGATGGGGACGCCGAATCACGTCGGCGGCGTGGGGATGGGCGAGGTCGTCAAGCTCGTCAACCAGATCATCATCTCCAGCACCATGATCGCGAACATCGAGGCGCTGACGTTCGCGGCGAAAGCGGGTGCGGACATCGACGCCGTGCTCGGCGTCATCGGCACCGCGACCGGCTCGAACTACCTGCTGCAGAACTGGCTGCCGCAGAGCTGGCTGTCGGGCTCGCACAAGCCGGGCTTCGCGCTGGACCTGCTGCGCAAGGATCTCGCGGCGGCGCTCGACTCGGCGCGCGCGATCGGCGTGCCGATGCCGTCGAGCGCGCTGGCATATCAGATGTACACCGCGTCGTCGGGCGAAGGCCACGGGCGCGACGACTACTCGTCGGTTGCGACGTTCTACGAGCGCGCCGCCGGCGTACAAGTGCGCAAGAAAACCTAACCTCCGTGCTCTTCGGGGCGATCGATGTCGGCACCAACTCGATCCACTTGATCGTCGTCGAGCTGGACTCCGCGTTCGATACGTCGCGGGTCGTCTACAAGGCGCGCGAGATGGTGCGCCTGGGCAGCGACGACGCGCTGGAGAGCGGGCAGCTTTCGCGCAAGGCGATGGAGCGCGGCGTCGACGCGATCGCGCGCTTCAACGACGCGGCGCTCGCGCGCGGCGCGGAGAGCGTGCGCGCCGTCGCCACGTCGGCCGTGCGCGAGACCGACAACGGCACGGAGTTCCGCGACATGGTCGCCGCGCGCACCGGGCTGAAGCTCGAGATCCTCGACGGGCTGGAAGAGGCGCGGCTCATCCACCTCGGCGTCGCGAACGGTTACCCGCTGTACGACCGCGTCGCGTGCATCGTCGACATCGGCGGCGGCTCGACCGAGTTCGTCGTCGCCGACGGCGACCGGCCGTATCTCGTCGAGTCGGTGAAGCTGGGCAGCCTGCGGCTGTACGATGCGTTCGTGCGCGGCGCGCTCGACCCGCTGCGCGCCGTGCGCAAGCTCGAAGCGCACGTCGCCGAGACGCTCGCGCCGCTCGCCGAGCGCATGCGGCACTACCGGCTCGACGTTGCGATCGGGACGTCGGGCACGATCATGGGGCTTGCGGCGCTCGACGCCGCGCAGCAAGGCCTCGCGGTGAAAGGCGTGCACGGCTACACGCTCTCGCGCGCGCGGCTCGAAGCGCTGCAGCGGCAGATGTCGCTGATGACGGAGGCCGAGCGCCGGCGCATGCCGGGGATGAACCCGCGCCGCGCGGACATCATCGTTGCGGGCAACGCCGTGCTGATCGGCGCGCTGACGATGCTCGGCCGCGACGAGATCGTGGTGTGCGAGCGCGCGCTGCGCGACGGCGTCGTCGTGGACCTCGCGCACCGCGACCGCGAGCTCGCGCAGCGGCTCGGCGACGAGCGCGCGCAGCGGCTCGACGCGGTGGAACGCCTCGCGCAGCGCTACGAGCACTTCGGCGGTCACGAGCGCCACGTCGCGCGGCTCGCGCTCGCGCTGTTCGAGCGGTTGGCGCCGCTGCACGGGCTTGCGCCAGGCGACCGCGATCTGGTGTGGGCGGCGGCCATGCTGCACGGCATCGGCCGCTTCGTGTCGGACACCGGCCACCACAAGCACGCCGCGTATCTCATCCGCAACACGCCGCTCGACGGGTGGGCCACGGAGGAGCGCGTGCTGATCGCGCAGATCGCGCGCTACTACCGCAAGGCGATGCCCAAGCCGGCGCACCTGGAATATGCCGCGCTCGCGCCTGGGGACCGCCGCCGCGTCGACGTGCTCGCGTCGCTGCTGCGGATCGCGGACGGGCTGGACATCGCGCACCTCGGCACGGTCACCGACGTCGCCGCCGTGCCCGAAGGCGGATTGGTCGTGGTGCACGCGCAGGCCGACGGCGACGCCTCGCGCGAACTGGACGCGGCGATGGAGAAAGCCGACCTGTTCGAGCGCACGTTCGGCGCGCGGGTGATCCTCCGGCAGGCGCAGGACCGCCAGGTGCAGGACCGCGACGGAGCCCGGCCGTGACCGCTGCGACCGCGGCGAAGAAGAAGATCTTGCTCGTCGACGACGAGGCCGCGATCGTGCAATCACTGCGGTACAACCTCGAGAAGAACGGTTACGCCGTGACGACCGCCGGGGACGGCCGCACCGCGGTCGCGCTCGCGCAGAAGGAGCACCCCGATCTCGTCGTGCTCGACATCATGCTGCCGCTGCTCGACGGCATCGAGGCGTGCAAGGAGATCCGCAAGACGTCGAGCGTGCCGATCATCATGCTCACCGCGAAGGACCAGGAGTTCGACAAGGTGCTCGCGCTCGAGCTGGGCGCGGACGACTACGTCACCAAACCGTTCTCGCTGGGCGAGATCATGGCGCGCATCAAAGCGCGGCTGCGGCGCGCCGACGTCGATGCGGAGGAGCGCGACGAATCGATCACCGCGGGCGACATCACGATCGATCCCGCGCGCCAGCGGCTCGTGGTGCGCGGGCGCGAGGTGGCGCTCGCGCCCAAGGAGTTCCGCCTGCTGCACGTGCTCATGGAGAACCGCGGGCGCATCGTGACGCGCCAGATGCTGCTGGAGAAGGTGTGGGGCTACGACTTCGAGGGCGAGCACCAGACGATCAGCGTGCACGCGCGCTGGCTGCGCGAGAAGATCGAAGTGGACCCCAACAACCCGCGCCACATCATCACCGTGCGCAGCCGCGGCTACATGTTCCGCGAATGAAGATCGGAGCCGGCGACGGCTGATCTCGTCGCCGCGTCGCTGGGCGCGCTCGCCGGTATCGTCGCGACGTACGCCGCGCTGCGCACCGCCGGGCGCGACCGCGCGTCCGCGCGGCACGACGTGCCCGCGCCGGCCGAGCCGCAGCAGGACCGGGCCGCGCGGCTGGTCGACGCGCTGCCCTTCGCGGCGTTCACCGTGGACGCCGCCGCGCGCGTGCGCGTGTTCAACGGCGCCGCGGCGGCGCTGTTCGCGATCGACCGGTCGCGTGCGATCGGCCGCGCCATCATCGAGCTGATCCCCTCGGTCGACTTGGAGCGCATGCTGCAGGCGGCGGTCGCGGGCGAGACGCGCACGCGCGACGTCGTGCTCGGCAGCGGCGCGCGTGAGCGCTACGTCGGCGTCACCGCGCAACCATACGAAGACGGTGCGATCGCGATCGCGGCCGACCGCACCGCGCTGCTGGCGGCGGAGCGGATGCGCAGCGACTTCATCGCGAACGTGTCGCACGAGCTGCGCACGCCGCTGGCGGCGATGAAGCTGATGCTCGAGACGGTGCTCGCCGCCGACGACGACGTCGAAGCGCGCACGCTGTTCCTGCCGCAGGTCGGCGACGAGGTGGAGCGGATGATTCGCCTGGTCGAGGATCTGCTGGAGCTCGCGCGCTCGGAGTCGGGGACGATCCCGATGCGCCGCGAGCGGTTCGATCTGGGCGACGTGGCGGCGGCGACGGTGAACACGTTCGCGCAGCGCGCCGGTTCGCTGCACATCGAGCTCGACCTCGAGGCGCCCGACGCGGTGGAGGTCGACGCCGACCGCGGGCGGCTCACGCAAGTTGCGGTGAACTTGGTCGACAACGCCTTGCGCCACACGCCCCCCGGCGGCAGCGTCGTGGTGGAGGTCGCGCGCGCGGGACGCGACGCGATCTTGCGCGTGCGCGACACGGGCGTGGGCATCCCGTTCGCCGACCTGCCGCGCGTGTTCGAGCGGTTCTACGTCGTGGACCGCTCGCGTTCGCGCGAAAGCGGCGGCGGCACCGGCCTCGGCCTCGCGATCGCCAAGCACCTGGTCGAAGCGCACGGCGGATCGCTCGTCGCGGAATCGCGCTACGGCCAGGGCGCGACGTTCACGATGCGCGTTCCCGCGGCCGCCGCCGAACCTTAAGGTGCGTTAAGCGCAATTTAAAGCGCCCTTACGCTGCGCCTGCGACGATGCGTGGGTGAAAGTATTTCTGAAGAGGAACGCTGCGCTCGCGGCTCTGCTCGCCGGCGTTTCGGTCGCCGCCACGTCGGTGCCGGCCTTCGCCGACACGACGATCACGATCGCGGGCTCGACGGCGCTTCTGCCGCTGGTGAAAGATGCGGCCATCGCGTACCAGCAGGCGCACCCCGACGTCAAGATCAGCGTCTCCGGCGGCGGGTCCGGTTCCGGCATCGCACAGGTCGCGGGCAAGGCCGTGCAGATCGGCGACTCCGACATCACCGCGCCGGCGCATCCCGAGCTGCACGACAACCGCGTGGCCGTCGTGGGCTTCGCCGTCGTCGTGCACCCCGGCGTGGGCGTGAAGAACCTGACCAAGAAACAGTTGCAGGACATCTTCGCGGGCAAGGTCGCGAACTGGAAAGAGCTCGGCGGCGGCGATCAAAAGCTCGTCGTCATCAACCGGCCGCGCAGCTCCGGCACGCGCGCGGTGTTCGCGAAGACCGTCATGGGCGGCGTGCCGATCAACGAGAGCAGCCTCACCGAAGACGCCACCGGCACCGTCGTGAGGGTCGTGAAGCAGACCCCGGGTGCGATCTCGTATGCGGCGTTCAGCGGCACGCGCGGCGCGGATTTGACGGAGCTGTCGGTCGACGGCGTCGAGCCGACCGACGACAACGTCATGCACGGACGCTATGCGATCTGGTCGTACGAGCACATGTTCACGTTCGGGCCGCCGACCGGCGAGATCTCGCGCTTCATCGCGTTCGTGCAGAGCAACTCGGAGCTGGTCAAAAAGGACGGCTTCATCCTGATCCGCGACATGAAGGTGACCGAGACGGACCGCTGACCGCGTTCGGGCGAACGCAGCACATTAAGGAGTCTTAAGGCGGAGTTAATCCGGCCTTACGGTTCGGTTGGGACCATGACGCAGGCGATCCGGGGTGGCGCCTGCGTTTTTCTCGGTATCGGAGGCACGTCGGTGAATCGCACGTCCGCTCGGGCGGCACTGGTCCTGGTCGCCGCGCTCGCGAGCACGTCGCTCGCCGCGTGCGCGTCGAAGACGCAGGACACGACCAGCACGAGCACCGGCGGCGGATCGGCGAGCGGCACGATCACCGTCGCCGGCTCGACCGCGCTGTTGCCGCTCGTGCTGGACGCGAGCACCGCGTACCAAGCCGCCCACAAAGACGTGAAGATCAGCGTCTCGGGCGGCGGGTCGGCGACCGGCATCACGCAGGTCGCCGCGAAGGTGATCGACATCGGGGATTCCGACATCCTCGCGACCGGCCAGCCCGAGCTGCGCGACAACCGCGTCGCGGTGGTCGGGTTCGCGATCGTCACGAACCCGTCGGCCGGGGTGAAGAGCCTCAGCCGCAAGCAGCTGCAAGGAATTTTCTCGGGCACGCTGACGAATTGGAAAGACGCCGGCGGCGCGGATCAAAAGATCGTTCCGGTGAACCGTCCGCGCAGTTCGGGCACGCGCGCGGTGTTCATCAAGACGGTCATGGGCAGCGTGCCGATCGCGGCGAGCGGGCTCGTGCAAGACGCGACTGGCACGGTCGTGTCGGTCGTGAAGCAGACGCCCGGCGCGGTGTCGTACGTCGCGCTCAGTGGCGTCGCGGACGGTGTGACGATCGTGGCCGTCGACGGCGTCACGCCGACTGCCGCAACGATCACGACCGGCAAGTATCCCATCTGGTCGTACGAGCACATGTACACGTACGGCGAGCCGAAGGGGAGCGTCGCCGCTTTCATCGACTTCGTCAAGAGCGGGACGGACCGCGTGCAGAAGAACAAGTTCATCGCGGTCTCCGCGATGAAGGTCTCCGAAACGGATCGCTGAGCCGGCGCCGTGATCGCCCTCCAAGCCCGCCGCTCGCGCCGCGTCGAGCGGTTCGCGCTGTTCGGCCTGCGCGTCGCGGCGGGCTTCGTCATCTTCGCGATGGCGGCGCTGCTGCTGTACCTCGGGTTCGAGGGCACCAAGACGTTCTACGCGGACCACGTGAACGTCGTGACGTTTCTCTTCTCGCCGGTGTTCGGCATCGACGACGGCAAGCCGGGCTCGGCGGTGTTCGTGGTCGGTTCGCTCGCGGTTACGCTGTTCGCAATCGCGGTCGGCGGGCCGTTCGGCGTCGCGGTCGGGATCTTTCTGGCGGAGATCGCGCCGCACCGCATGACGTCGGTGCTCAAGCCGGCGATCGAGCTGATGGTCGGGATCCCGTCGGTCGTGTACGGCTGGCTCGGCCTCACGCTGCTCGTGCCGCTGATCCGCACGCACACCAGCTCGCCGTCGGGGTTCGGCCTCGCGGCGGCCGGCATCGTCTTATCGATCATGATCCTGCCCACCGTCATCACGCTGAGCGAGGACGCGTTTCGCTCGCTGCCCGCGGCGCTCAAGGAAGGCTCGCTCGCGCTGGGCGCGACGCGCTGGCAGACGATCACGCGCGTGCTGCTGCCCAGCGCGTCGAGCGGGATCGCGGTCGCGCTGATCCTGGGGATCGCGCGCGCGATCGGCGAGACGCTCGCGATCCAGATGGTGATCGGCAACGCGACGCAGCTTCCGCAAGGGCTGTTCGCGCCGACCGCGACCCTGACGACGGAGATCGTGACCGACATGCCCGGCGCGGCGCAAGGCTCGCTGCTCGAGCACTCGCTGTTCTCGATGGCGCTGCTGCTGCTGCTGATCGCGATGGTGCTGATCGTCCTCGTGCGGTTCGCTTTGCGCAGGCGGTCGTAGCGTGGCGGTGACGGCGCCGTCCGCGCGCAGCGTCGCGGCGACCGCGAACGTGCGCGCCCGCAAGATCGTCGACGCGGTCGCGACGGTGGTCTTGTGGGTGATGGCGACGAGCATCATCGTGCTGCTGGCCGCGTTCATCGCGTACCTGATCTACCTCGGCTGGAGCGCGCTCACGCCGTCGTTCGTGTTCGGGATGCCGAAGGAGCACGAAGCGGGGGGCGGCGTCGGCCCGGAGATCTACAACTCGTTCTACATCCTGATCCTGACGCTGCTGTTCACGATCCCGATCGCGATCAGCGCCGGCGTGTACCTGCAGGAGTACGCGCGCCCCGGCACGTTCCGCAACATCGTGCAGTTCAGCGCGGAGTCGCTCGCGACTGTGCCGTCCATCGTGATGGGCCTCTTCGGGCTGTTGGTGTTCGTGTACACGTTCCACTGGGGCTACACCGCGCTCGGCGGCGCGCTGACGCTCACGCTGCTGAACCTGCCGGCGCTCGTGCGCGTGACGCAAGAGGCGCTCACGAGCGTCCCCGACACGCTGCGCGAAGCGTCGATGGCGCTGGGCGGCACGAAATGGCAGACGATTACGCGCGTGGTGCTGCCGAGCGCGATCGGGCGGCTCACCACCGGCGTCGTGCTGATCGCGGGCCGCATCTACGGCGAGACCGCCGCGCTGATTTTCACGGCGGGCCTGAGCGTGACGACGAACTCCGCGTACGACCTCAACCCGTTCCACACCGCCGAGACGCTGGCCGTGCACTTGTGGTACACGCACTCCGAGTCGACGGTGCCCGACGTCGACCGCATCGGCAACGGCTCGGCGCTGGTGCTGCTCATCATGGTCTTGATCTTCAACGTCGCCGCGCGCGTCGCCGGGCGCGCGCTCACCAAACGCTTCACCGGGAGAGCCTCGTGATCCAATCACCACCCGTGACCGCCGAGATCCCGCTCGACACGGTGGACGACAAGCTCGTTGCCAGCGACGTCAACGTGTTCTACGGCGCGTTCCAGGCGATCAAGCACGCGTCGCTGACGATGCGCGGCCAGCACGTGACCGCGCTGATCGGCCCGTCGGGCTGCGGCAAGACGACGTTTCTGCGCGCGCTCAACCGCATGCACGACCTCACGCCGGGCGCGCGCGTCGAGGGCACGATCCTGCTCGACGGCGAGGACATCTACGGGCCCGACGCCGATCCGGTGGTGATCCGCCACCGCATCGGCATGGTGTTCCAGCGCGCGAACCCGTTCCCCAAGACGATCTACGAGAACGCGGTGTACGGCCCGCGCATCCACGGCGAGCGCGACAAGCGCGTGCTCGACGAGATCGCGGAGCGCGCGCTCCGTCAAGCGGCGCTGTGGGATGAAGTGAAAGATCGTCTGAACCGCTCGGCGCTGGACCTGTCGGGCGGACAGCAGCAGCGGCTCTGCATCGCGCGCGCCGTCGCGCTGAATCCCGAAGTCATCTTGATGGACGAGCCGGCGTCGGCGCTCGACCCGATCGCGACGTCAAAGATCGAGGACCTGATCGGCCAGCTCACCGAGCAGTTCACCGTCGTCATCGTCACCCACTCGATGCAGCAGGCCGCGCGCATCTCGGACTACACGGCGTTCTTCCACTTGGGCGAGATCGTGGAAGTAGGACCGACGAATCAGATCTTCACCCACCCCAAAGAGAAGCGCACCGAGGACTACATCACGGGCCGTTTCGGCTGATTGCAGAACGCGCGGTGCGGTCTTCGTCAACCCGCGTGCGCATGTGCATGGTGGTCCATCGGGTTGTTCCGGTTCAGCCACCATAGGTAGACCGCGAGCGCGCCGAACGTCACGTTCAGCACGAACGTGTAGTTGAACGAGAACATCGTGAGGTCGTGGCGGATGTTCGGGTTCGGCTTCGGGACGAGGTGCAGCGCCGAGAACGCGCCGTCCATCGCGATCGCCGAGAGCACCATCGTCGCGAAGAACACGCCGAAGATGTAGAGCATCATTCGCCACCCGTAGTACGTGCGGTAGATGTCGAGCAGCGGCAGCACGATCAAGTCGGCGTACAGGAACGCGAGCACGCCGCCGAACGAGATCCCGCTCGCCCACAGCACGGCCGCGAGCGGCACGTTGCCGATCGAGCAGACGAACGAGAGGATCGCGATGATCGGGCCGGCGATCGCGTTGCCGGCGAGCTGCACGCCGGGCGCCGCGCCGTTGAGGAACAGCGCCTTCCAGGCGTGATCGGGGACGAATGCGGCAAGCGCGCCGGCGATGAGAAAGCCGCCCAGCAGATCCTTCCAAAGCATCGAGAAGTCCATCGCGGCGTTCTGCGCGATCGCGACGCGCGTCGCGGGGTTCCGCAAGCGCTCGACGAGTGGACCGCGCTCCGTCTCCATCGAGCCGTGATCGTGGCCGCCGGCTTCGTCGACGCGGCGGCGCGCTTCCTCGACGAGCTGCTTCGGGTAGGTCAGCTTCACGAGCACCGTCATGATCGCGATGAGCACGAGCCCGCCGATCCATTCGGCGGCGGTGAATTGCCAGCCCATCAAAAGCCACAGGATGATCCCGAGCTCGAGCACGAGGTTGGTGGACGAGAACAGGAACGCGAGCGACGGAATCAGCGCGGCGCCTTTCTTGAACAGCGTCTTGCTCATCGCTGCGGCAGCGTAGGAGCACGACGAGCTCGCCGCCCCGAATCCGGTCGCGAGCGCGATCTCGCGGACGCCGTCGCGGCCGAGCGCGCGCTGCATGCGCTCCTTCGACACGAGCGCCTGGACCGCGCCGGACAGCACGAAGCCGAGGATGAGGCTCCAGCCGACCTGCCACGCCATGCCGGCGGCGAACATGAGTGCTTCGCCGATTTTCGCGAGCAACTCCATTTAGCGCATCTTCATGTGCGACGCTTCGTTGCGAGCCCGCGGGCCGCTTACATCTTCATCGTGGCGTGCGAGCCGTGGTCGCTCACTTGCGCTTTGAACCACGCGTGGATCGCCGACACGAGGGCCGGGTCGGCGGTCGCATAGGTGATCGCCCCGCCGTTGCGGACGTCCGCATACTGCACGCTGATGTGAGCAGACCCGGCATGCAATGCTTTCAGACCAGGCATGTCGCCGCCGTGGATGGATGCCGGGTCCGCGAAATCGCCGCGCGCGAAGGCCGCAGCCTCTTTGCGCAGGTGCGCGCGCACGAGCGCGACCTGCTTGGCATTCCCGTCGTGCACGAGCACGGTTTGCACGCCGCCGCTGGGCGTGGGGACGAACACGTGCTTCGACGTCTGCATGCTGAACGGCATGACGTGCTCGCTCTTGTGCTCGACCTGCGTCTGGCGCTGCTCGCCGGCAGCCGTTGCGACGGACGCCGTCGCGATCAGTACCGCGGCCAGGGACGTCGCGGCGAGCTCGTGGGTCATGTCCGTTGCGTTCGCATGCTACACCCCCTCGTACGCCGCGTCGCGCGAGCGCTCCTCGCCGCCGCGTGCGGGACGGACCGCCTCGACCTGCACGAAGATCTCGCCGATGACCGGATGACGTTTTCGCACGGCGTCGCGAATGCTGTCCATCGCAGCGGCGGCGGCGTCGAGCGACTGCTCTCCATCGAGCACGACGCGCAGCGCGACGACGACGTTCTTCGGGCCGAGCGTCATCGTCTGCACGCCGCGCACCTCCGCGACGCCGGGCTGCTCGCGCGCGATGGCGTCTATCGATTCGACGACCTCCGGATCGATGCTCTCGCCCGTGAGCAAGCTTCCGATCTCGCTCATCATCACGGTCGCGACCGCGCCGAGCAGGAGCCCGATCGCGATCGACGCGGCCGCGTCCGCACGGCCGTCGTGCATGATCTGACTCGCGACCGTGCCGGCGGCCGCGAGCACGATGCCGACGAGCGCCGCACCGTCTTCCAGCACGACCACGAACACGTTCGGATCCTTACTGGCTCGAATGGCTTTGCGCAGCGTACGGTGCGGATACGTTCGCCGCAGCTCGCGCACGGCGAACGACAGCGCCGTACCGTCGGCGACGAACGCCAGCGCGAGCACGCCGTAGCTGAGCAACGCGTGCGTGGGCGGTTCCGGATGAGTGAAGCGGTAGACGCCCTCGACGATCGTCGCGCCGCCGCCCAGCGCGAAGATCACGCCCGCGACGACGATCGCCCAGAAGTACACCTCGGCGCCGTGCCCGAACGGATGCGACGCGTCGGCCGGGCGCGCGGAGCGCCGATGGCCGACGATCAGCAGCGCCTGATTGATCGCGTCCACGCACGAGTGCACGGCTTCCGCGGCCATCGCGGCGCTGCCGCCGATGACGGCGACGACGCCCTTCGCGAGCGCGACGAGCACGTCGGCGCCGACGGCGACGACGACGGTTTGCGGTGAGTCTTCCGCCATCGGTGACAGCGTGTACCCGCCGATCCGCGCACCGCAAAAGCAGCCGAACGGGCGGCTCCGCATGGTTCCGGCGAGCGTCGGGTACAGAGCCGCCATGGTGACGGGCTGGAGGGGCCGCGCGCCCGCGGTCGTCGCGTTGTTTGCCGGATGCGCCGCGATCGAGATGATGCTGGTGGGCAAGCTCGACCCGCAGGAGACGCCCGTTGGCCTCGTGCTCGCCGCGGTTGCGGCACTCGGAACGGCGGGCGCGCTCGTCGCAGCCGGCGATCGCTACGCGGTCCCGCCGGCAGCGCTCGCAGCGCTCCCGAAGCTGGTGCTGACCGTGCTGCGCGACGCGTTCGCGGTGACGGGGGTGCTCCTGCGCGCGCTCGCCGGCCATCCGCCCGACGACGGCTTCGAAGAGGTGCCGTTCGATCCCGGCGGCGACGACCCGCGTTCCGCGGCGGCGCGCGCGCTCACCGTTGCGGCGACGTCCGCAGGCCCGAATTCGATCGTGGTGGACGTCGATCTCGACCGCGGCGTGCTGGTGATCCACCGCCTCGCACGATGAGCGTGTGGCTGATCGCGACCGTGGCGCTTGCGCTCGGCGTGCTTCCCTGCGTGCTGCTCGCGATGCGCGGAAACGTCGTCGACCGCATCGTGGCAATGGAGCTCGCGGGCGTGCTCACGGTGCTCGCGCTGCTGACGTTCGAGCAGGGCGAGCAGCGGCAGTCGTTCTTCGACGTCTCCCTCGCACTGGCCGTGCTCGCGTTCCCGGCGAACCTTCTGATCGCGCAGGTCTTTCGCCGATGGCTGTGACGGTCGCGCACGCCGCCATCTCGCTGCTGCTCGCGCTCGCGGTGCTGGTCGAGGCGGTGTGCTGCGCCGGCATCCTCGTGATGAAGACGCCGCTGCAGCGGCTGCATTTTGCGGGCCTCGCATCGATGATTTGCCCCGTGCTGGTGGCGCTCGCGATCGCGGTGTCCAAGAACCCGCTCTCCGGCGCGGCGCTCAAAGCGTTCTTCATCGCGGCCGTGGTGGTCGTCTTCGCGCCGGTGATCTCGCACGCGACGGGCCGCACCGCGATCGCGCGCAGCGGGCCGGACCATCCGTGACGGAGTCGATCGTGCAAGCGGTGGCGCTGATCGTTACCGCCGTCGTCGCAACCGTCGTCGTCGTCACGCGCGAGCCCAAGCGCCAGATCTTTTGCTACATGCTGTACGGTTTCGCGCTCACGCTGCTGTTCGTCGTGCTGCAAGCGCCCGACGTCGCGCTGTCGGAGCTTGCCGTCGGCTCCGTCGCGATCCCGTTCGCCATCCTGGCGACGCTCGTGCGCATCGAGAACGGACCGAAATGACGGATCGCGGCCGGAAGGCGATCATCGCGGCCGCCGGGCTCGCGCTGTTCGCGTTCGCCCTGTGGGGTATCGCCGGTCTGCCGGCGTTCGGCCACTATGCGGGTCCTTACGGCGACGTGCTCAACACCGTCGGGCCGCACGAGCGGCAGATCCCGAACATCATCACCGCGGTAAATTTCGACTACCGCGGCGTCGACACGCTGGGCGAGGAGTACGTGTTCTTCGCAGCCGTCGCCGGGATCGCGCTCGTGCTGCGCCGCGACCGCCGGTGCGCGACGGCGAAGCCGCTGCCGAACGCGCGCGCGCTGCACGGCCCGCCGAGCACCGATGCGGTGCGCGCGTTCACCGCGCTCGCGCTCGCCGTCACCGTGGCGTTCGGCAGCTACCTGGCGATCCACGCGGCGCAGACGCCGGGCGGCGGCTTCCAGGGCGGTGCGATCTTGTCGGGCTTCGCCGTGCTGCTGTTCGCCGGGCTGGGCTATCGGACGCTTCGCACCGTGATCCCCGACGGGCCCGTCGAGGCCGTCGACGCCGCGGGTGCCGGAGCGTACGCCGCGATCGGCATCGCCACGCTCGTCGCCTCGGGCGCGTTTTTGAAGAATATTCTGCCGCTGGGGGGCGAGGGGCAGCTGTTCTCCGCCGGCACGATCCCGCTGATCAACCTGTGCGTCGGCGTCGAAGTCTGCGCGGGCTTCTGCCTGCTGGCGCTCGAGTTCGCGCACGAGACGCGCGTCGAGGAGCCGGAGCGCGACGGCGAATGATCGGCTACCTCGCGTTCGTGGTCCCCGTCTGGATCTTCGTCATCGGTCTGTACGGTATGGCGACGAGCCGCAATCTGATCCATTTGATCGTGTGCTTGTCGATCGCGCAGTCGGCCACGTACGTGCTGCTGCTGGAGATTGGGTACCGGCTCGGTGCGACCGCGCCCGTGTTCAGCGACGTGCTGCCCGGAACGCGAGCCGTCGACCCGATCGTCGACGCGCTAACGCTCACCGACATCGTGGTCGGCGCCACGGTGACGGCGCTGCTGCTCGCGTTCGCGCTGCGGATCCACAAGCGCACCGGAACGCTCGATCCTGAAGCGCTGCGCGAGATGCGCGGATGAGCGGGCAAAGCTTGGCGCCGCTCGCGCTCGCGGTACCGCTCGCCGTCGCCGCGCTCTGTGCCGGGATCGGGCCGTTCGTGCCGCGCCGCGCGCTGGACGTGCTCGCGTTCGCGGGCGCCGCGTTCAGCTTGGCGGCCTGCATCGCGCTCACGAACGACGCCGCGCACGGCACCGTCGTGCACTGGTTCGGCGGCTGGGAGCCGCGCCACGGCGTGGCGCTCGGCATCTCGTTCGTCGTCGACCCCGTGAGCGGCGCGCTAGCGGCCTTCGCCGCGTTTCTCACCACGGCCGCGATGGCGTTCGCCTGGACGTATTACGACGAGTCGGGGCCCGCGTTTCCGGTGCTGATGCTCGTGTTCATGGCTGCGCTGATCGGGTTCTTCCTGACGGGCGACCTGTTCAATCTCTTCGTGTTCTTCGAGCTGATGGGCGTCGCGGCGTACGCGCTCACCGCGTACCGCAGCGAAGACGAGTCGGCGGTGATGGGCGCGCTCGCGTTCGCGATCGTCAACAGCGTCGGCGCGTTTCTGATCTTGCTCGGGATCGCGTTGGTGTACGGGCGGACCGGCGCGCTCAACATGGCGCAGATCGCGCACGCGCTGGGCGGACACGCTGACGGGCTGGTCGTCGTCGCGTTCGCGTTCATCGCGTGCGGCCTGCTGGTCAAGGCGGCGCTCGTACCGTTCCACTTCTGGCTTGCGGACGCGCATGCGGTCGCGCCGACGCCGCTGTGCGTTCTCTTCTCGGGCATCATGGTGCAGGCCGGGATCTACGCGGTGGCCCGGGTGTACTGGAGCGTGTTCTCCGGCGTGCTCGGCGATCACGAGCCGGCGCTGCGCGCGGTGTTCCTCGCGTTCGGCGTGACGACGGCGCTGACCGGCGCGATCATGTGCTTCGCGCAATGCCATTTCAAGCGGCTGCTCGCGTTCTCGACGATCGCGCACACGGGAATCCTCGTGTGCGCCTTCGCGCTCTTCCGCCCGAACGCGCTGGCCGGGATGTGGCTGTATATTCTGGGACACGGCCTCGCGAAGGGCGGCTTGTTCATGTGCAGCGGCATCCTGCTCAACCGCTTCGGCAGCGTCGACGTGGACGTGCTGCGCAACGTGCTGCGGTCGCGGCCGCTGGTCGCGGCCGCCATCGCGCTCGGCGCGCTCGCGCTCGCCGGCATGCCGCCGTTCGGCACGTTTCTCGGCACGTCGCTCATCGACGACGGCGCAAAGGACCTCGGCCTGAGCTGGCTTCGCTATCCGCTCGCGCTCGCCGCCGCGCTCACCGGCGGGTCGGTGCTGAACGCGCTGGGGCGGTTGGCGTTCGGCTGGGGCCCGCCGCACCACAGGAGGGCGCGCACGCCGGCGACCGAGCCCACCGAGACCAAGCAGCACGACGGCTTTCCGTTCGCGATGTACGCGGTCGCGGCGCTGCTCACCGCCGCATCGTTCTGCGCGATGTTCGTGCGCGGTGCGAGTCCGGGAGCGCTGGGCGCGGCGATGCGATTCGTCGACCGGCCCGCGCAGCTTGCGCTCGTGATGAACGCCGTCCCGACCGGTGCGCTGCGGAACGTCGTCGCTCCGGACCTGACGGAGGCCCTCGTCTCGGGCTTCTCGACGACCGCTCTTGCGATCGCGTTCGCCGCGGTCGCGCTCTTCGGCCACCGCCTCCCCGCCGCGTTTATTTCCGTCGCGCGCATGCCCGGTGCGCTGGTGGAAGCGCTGCGCGCGGTGCACGACGGCGTAGTGACCGACTACATCGCATGGCTGGCGGCAGGCACGGCGACGTTCGGCATCTCGCTGGCACTGCTCATGCGCTAGCGCGCGCGCTGCGACGCAACCAGGCCAGGAACCCGTTCTCGCACCGGCGTACCGGCGAGCATGAACCGTCTTGCGCTCGGTGTGATGTGCGGCGTGGTCTGGGGCGCGCTTACCGTGGTTTCGATGCTGCCGCTCACGTTTCCGGACAAGAACGCGGCGCTGACCGGCGCGTTTTTCAACCGCTTCGCGATCGGCGCCGTGCTCGGCGCGGTGATCGGGTCCCCGGCGACCGCGGCTCTCGGCGCTCCGCCCTGGCTCGTCGGCGTCGTCGTCGCCCTGCTGATCAGCGCGTCCGACGCCATTGTGACAAAGGCCTACGCTCCGGTGCTCGTGCTGGGCGTCGCCGGCGGCGCGATCGTCGGCTTCGTCATCGGGCGGTGGGGCGCGTAGCATTTTTCAAAGCAGATGCGCACGGACCGGCTTCAGGGGACCGGTGGCGCGCCACTGAGTATGTGACGCCTGCGCCGTCGTGTGTGCGGGTCTCGCTGTTATTCCTATACGGTCTTACAGCGAGTGTTTTACCGGTTAATGCAGCCGACCGTCCGCAACCGGCGCACGGTTTACGTTCGCTAAACAATTCGATTGCGGTGCCGACACACTCGTTGTCGTGAGCGCCGCCGTTACCGGCGCGACGCGCATCACTGTGGTTTTTTCGGGTGGAGGACCATGATCATCAAACCCCTCGCGGCGGGCGCCGTCGTAGCTCTCGCGCTTTCAGCATGCGCGAATTCCAATTCCTCAACGGTTCCCGGGCATCGCGCCGCGATCGGCCCGGCAACGCCGGCGGCGACGGGCGAACCTGCGTCCGGCGGCGGCAGCGCCGCATCGGCGCAGCGCTCGACGATGACCATCAGCATCGTGCTCCCGCCGAAAAAAGAAGCAGCAGGTAACCGGCGTGCACCGAAGACCGTTTCGCCCGGTATCGCGTACCTCGACGTCGTGCTGCAATCGCTCAACGGCGACGCGCAGCCCGTGACCGGTCCGTATACGATCCTCATCCCGGCTTCGCAATTGTCCAACTGCGGTACCCGAGCTGGGAACTCGCGCACGAGTTCCGTCCACACGAGTGCCGTCTTTTTGCCGCCTCCGGGCTGTACTGCAAGCGTCGTGGCGCCGGTGGGCAACGCCGTCTATGCCGTCGGAGCGCTCGATTCGACGAGCACGTTGCTCGATTACGCCGAGAACGTGCCGGTCACGGTCCCGAGCACGGGAACGGCCACGCTGGCGGCCACGCTGAACGGCGTCGGCAGTGCGGTCACCGGATATACGATGCTCACCGATCCAGCTCGCACGACGTCGTACCGGCTGCAGTACGGTGTCGACTGTCCCGCCGACGACGTGCAGTACGACGCCAAGGCCGTCTGCTCGTTCGGCTTCGACGTCGACGACTTCAGCGGCAGCGACATGGCGTTGACCGCCCAATCGCCGAACGGCGCGCATCTGGCGAACGCGCTTGCGTTCACCGTGACCGATCTGACCACGCAGCAGCCGCTCACGATCGGCTACGACACCACTCAGCCGGATCCGACCGCTCCGGCGCAAGAGATCGACTTCGACCCGAACATGCCGACTGGCGGCGGTCTCACGGGCGTGGTGCTCAACGCGGGGCGCCTGGGGCGCTACAGTTCCGTGATCCATCCGGACCTCACCGAGATCCCTGCGAACGCGACGGACACCGTCGAGTTCAAAGCGGTGCTCGCGCCCGCGAGCACCGCGGCGTTCGGGACGAGCGTCGCGTTGCCGAACGCGGGCGCGGTGACGTTCACCTGGGATCTCGCGTGCAAGAACGTGACCGTCGGCCCGAACGACCCTTCGGGAGTTGCCGACGGCTCGGCGCTGCAGTTCTGCGAGCCGCAGGAATCGGGCGTTCACGTTGTCGTTCAGTAGCGTCGTCACGCGCCTGGCGGACGTCGCCGCGGGCGCGATCACGGTCTCCGGCTCGTTGTGCGATCTCGTGCGCTGGCGCGCCCGCGCGTTTCACCTTGAAACGCTCCTGGCCGAGCAGCTGCACCGCGTCGACCATCACTCGCGGCGGCTGGAATCGCTGTGGAAGCTCGCGTCCCAGCCACCGTTGCGGGACGAAGCCTTCCTGCAGGCGCTTCTCGCCGAATCGTCCGCGGCGATCCATCCTGGCCCCGAGTTTTTCGGGGTGATCGCGCATCTCGACGGGGCGGAGGTCGTGATCGACCTCAACCAGCGCGGTGAAACGATCGACGGCGCGCTCGCCGGCGGAGCGCGCTTACCTCTGGCGGATACCCTGCTGGCGGAGGTGCTGCGCGCCGGGAAGACTTGCTCGTGGAACGACGTGCACGCCGACGAGCGCATCGCCGCCATCCCCCGCGTGCAATCCATGCCGTGGCGCGCGTTCATCGGGACTTCGTTCCGCGTCGGAGCGACGGTGTATTTTCTCACCTTCACGTCGCGGTCCGCGCTGGCGGAGCCGTTCGCCGCCGACGATCACGCGTACGTCGAGATCGTCGCGTCGTTCTGCGAATCGCGGTTCCAGCAGCGCGAGCAGTTCGACCGCCTGTGCTACGAGTCGTCGCACGACGCGCTGACGGGGTTGGCAAACCGCACGGCGTTCCGCGTGGCCGGGATGCAAGCGCTCGCGTCCGGCGCTGAGGTCGCGCTCGCCGTGATCGACATCGACGGCTTTCGCGGCGTGAACGACGCGCTCGGCCATCAGACCGCTGACGCGTTGCTCGTGGAGGTCGCTGCCGCCGTCGCCCGTTGCGCCGCCGTGGGCGACGTCGTCGGACGCATCGGAGGTGACACGTTCGGTGTGCTGCTCCGCGACGCCGGCGACTCCGATGAGCTCGCGCGGCGGATTGCGCGTCTCCACGCGGCGTTCGACGCCCCGTTCGGAACCGGTGACCGTGACGGCAAGCAGCGCGTTACGCTGACCGCGAGCATCGGCGTCGCCGCTGCGCCTGGCGGCGCGACGAGCTTCGAGAAGCTGCTCGGGCGCGCCGACGCGGCCGTGCGCGCCGGCAAGGAACAGGCACGGTGTCTGTGCGACCTCCCGTCCGCGCTTTTGCGTGCCTGATGGAACGGACTCTGACATTCGCGGCCTTCGCGCAGGCGATCGATAACCGGCTCCGGCCGCTCGGGATCCAGCCGGAGTTCGCGCTGCGCGACGGGCGCGCGCGGTGGGCGTGCGCGCCGTACGTCGTCGAGCTGCAAGCGATCGATCGCGTGCGCGCGCGCATCTTTCTCTCCGCGCACGGCAGGTTGTGTCACGTATCCGAGCCGGGGTCGATGACGCTCGCGGGGGTGCGCAAGCTGGCGTACGCCGTCGGGCTGCTGTTCGGCGGTACGAGCGCAGGCACAGCGGTCGCCCGCCGTGCCGCACCGCCCCGCACGTTACCACGGAGACGACGATCGTACCCAGAAGCCGCGACGGCGTGCGCGTGGTTTGAGACAGAATCGATCTCATGTGTGTGTCAGGAAACCGTATGCGGCGCCGATACATGGTGTGGGACGCACGGGTGGGCGAAACGGATTTTTCCAGACCTCAGCGTATCCGCGAGTGACTTCGAATCCTCACTCGCGATGAAGGCCGCCGGGCCGGCCGCCACGGCGGCCTTCGAATTTGCCGCGGCTCACGGCGACGCGCGTTCGCGCTCGATGCCCCGCACGCGGCGGACCGCGCGGTCCGTTCGTTTGAGGACGTCTCGGGCGAACTCGAGCATCGTCTCGCCGGCGGCCGTGAGCGTGACGCTGCGGCGGGTGCGGATGAAGAGGATCGCGCCGATGTCCTGCTCGAGGTTCTTGATCATGCGGCTGAGCGGAGACTGCGCCATGACGAGCCGTTCGGCGGCACGCGTAAAATGAAGCTCCTCGGCGACGACGACGAAGGCGTGAAGCCTGCGCAGATCCGGAATCGCCGGCGTCGTCGTCACGAGAGCGGTGTCGTTTCGGCGTCGTACCCGTGCCGGAGCAGAACCGCGCGAATGACGGCTTCCGTGAACGTTCGAGAGATCAGCTGATGGCGCTGGGTTATCTCGTCGATCGAACTGCCCATGAGAAAGTCGAGCAGCGCGAAGACGCCGGCGGACGCGACGTCCGCCGGCGGTTCGCTAGATGCAGAGCGGTTCGACGTCAACGTTCACCGGAGTTCCCGCCGTGACGGACGTGGCGGTGGCGGGCGTCGGAGGTGCGGCCGGTGCTGCGGCCAAGACAAGTGCGATGATGATCGTCGTGAGCATGTGCGGCATCCTGTGGTGAGTGCCGCCTGACGATAGGCGCACGGCGCGGAGCCGCGAGGGTCAACATTGACTACGTTCGCCGTTCAAGGCGATGATTCAGAGAATCAAGCCCAGTTCGCGCGCGATCGCGACCGCTTCGGGGGCGCGCGCCGCGTCGAGCTTGCTCAGGATGGATCGCGTGTGGTTGTAGACGGTGTTCACGCTGCGCTGTGTCTCGCGCGCGATTTTTCCGGCCGCCCAGCCGCGTCCGAGGAGCCGCAGCACCTCGACTTCAGCGGCGGTGAGGCCGGCGGGCGGTTCCAAATCGCGCCGTAGCGCGTGCGCGGCCGCGAACACGCGGGCGATGCCTTGAAGCGCGAGCGGCGCCTGGTGCAATGCTCCGGAACGCATGAGTGCGGGCAGGCCGTCCTCGCCCTCCCCGTCGCGCGACTCCCGCGCGGCGACGGTGCGCGCGGCGCGAACGTCGTCTCCGAGCACGATGCACGTGACCGCAACGGCGCAACGCGCGAGCCGGCGGTAGCGCCGCTCGTACGCCGGATCGCTTGCGCGCGCCCGGCCGAGGCGCGCGATGGCGGCCCGCACGTTGCGGCGCGCATCGTCGCCGTCGGCCCGCGCCGCTTCGGCGACGGCGATCAGCGCGGTACACAGCGCCCACTCCCCGCGGCTTCGGCCGGGGATCTCGCGCAGGACCTGAAGCAAGGTGCGCATCGCGACGAGGTCGGTGGCGCCCCGCACCATCGCGTGGGAAAGCGCGAGCGGAAACCGTTCGTTGTACTGCTGCGGAAGCAGGCGCCCGCGGATGGCGCGCTCGAGCGCGTCGATGCGCACCGTGTCGGCGAACTGGACCGCCAGCTCGTACTCGGCGGCCAGTGCGGCGTGCACGAACGAGTCGTCTTGCGTTTTCGACGCCGCGTCGTGCCAGAGACGCGCGTAGCGGTCGGCTTCGAGCGCGTCGCCCGTGACGTCGTGGTGGATGCTGTACGGGATCGAATAGCCCGCCGCCGCGGCGCGCCACGCACCCATCGCCGAGCACGATCTCGCGCTCGCGAGCGCGAGATCGATCGCGCGCCCGTGCTCGTCGAGGTAGTACGCCGTGCGCGCCAACCGCTGCTGCACGCGAAACCGTATGACCTCGTCGTGCTCCGCGGTCAGCGCGGACTCGGCCGCGGCGGCCTGCGCGCGCGCCGTCGCCCGATCGCCGGCGTGAGCCGCCGCCACGGCGCGGAACGCGTGCGCAGATGCGATCCAGCCGGCGCCGGCCATGGAGCGCGACAGCGCGACGACCGCCTCGTCGTCGTGGCGCATGACGAGGATCGGCGCCAGGGTGTCGGCGACGGCGCCGAGATCCCATCCGCTGAGCGTGCGGAGCAGACTGCGCAGCTTTCGGATCGCGCCTTCGACGTCGCCGTCGTATTGAGCGACGACAGCCTCCAGCAACGCGCGCTGGGGCGCCCGCGGGGCGCAGCCCGCAACCGCTCGCCGGAGATCGTCCCGAGTCCCGACCGCCGCCAGGCGATAGGCATCAAGCATCACGGTTCCCTCACTTCCCGCTACAGGGAAACCTGGCCGCCCACACGCGTCCGGCTTTGGCTATTCTGACCGTTATGGTCTTACTCTACCCCGCGAACGACCTGGCAGCTGCGGCGCGCTTCTCAGACTCCTTCTGTCTTAGAGCCCGTATCGGCGCCTCCGGCGCCGATAGACTTCACAGGCCGGAACGTCCGGCCGCCCCGAACGGATTTTTGAAAGCAACGTCGCTGAGGTTGGGATGAACGAGGTGTGCACCGATCGGCTGCGGTTCTCGCACGGCGAGGCCGTCGACTACATAGCGCGGGTTTCGCCGACCCTGCCGCGCGACCGCGTTTCGTACGTGGTCGCCGATTCGTGTGCGGCGTGCCGGAGCTGGCACGTGCGCATCGTGGAGCGCGCGCTGAAGCTCGCGAGCTGACAATGCCGTCGGCCGCTACGAGGCATGCGGTGGAGGTGCCGGCGCAAATCGCAGCGTTCCGTCGTCGATCCGGCTCGTGAGCAGCGTGAGCAGGTCGCCGATGTAGTTGTCGGGCGTGCGCCACGGCGGCAGCGCACCGCGCTGCGGCATCTTGTCGGCCGCGCGCCGGACGTATCCCGACGTGAGCCCGACGAGCGGCTCGCGCGCGAAACCGGCGCCGTGCGGTAGCGGCGTCGCGCTCGCGAGACCGCGGCGCTTCATGTGGCGCAGCAGCTTCGCGACATAACGCGCGTTCAGATCGACCTTGAGCGTCCAGGACGAGTGCGTGTAGCCGAAGGAGAACGCGAAGTTCGGGACGCCCTCGAGCATCGTGCCTTTGTAGACGAGCCGGCTCGCGACGTCGACGGGCTTGCCGTCGACGCTGAGCTCGACGCCGCCGAAGAACCGCATCGCGAGCCCGGTGGCGCTGACGACGACGTCCGCCGGGAGCTCCTCGCCGGATTCGAGCCGAATCCCGCGCGGCGTGAACTCCGCGATGCGTCCTGTGACCACGGAAGCGTGGCCGTTGCGAAGTGCTTTGAAAAGGTCGCCGTCGGCGGCGACGCAGAGGCGCTGATCCCACGGCTCGTACGCCGGGTTGAAGTGCACGTCGACGTCGTGCCGGCTCTTGTCATACGCCGGGCCGAGTGCGTGGAGGACGCCACGGCGAAGCAGCTCGCGGAAGCGTTCCGGCCGCCGCCGCGCAAGGCGGTAGATGAAGGAGCTGTAGGCGATGTTTTTCCAGCGCACCAGCGCTTCCGCGAAGCGTCGCGGAAGCCGTTTGCGCAGCCTGTTCGCAAGCTCGTCGCGCGAGGGCAGCGAGGCGATGTACGACGGCGAGCGCTGCAGCATCGTGACGTGCGCCGCAACCTCGCTCAGCGCCGGGACGAGGGTGACGGCCGTCGCGCCGCTGCCGATGACGACGACGCGCTTGTCTTTCACATCGAGATCGTCCGGCCAAAACTGCGGATAGACGAGCCGCCCGGCAAAGGCCCGCAAGCCGGGCCATTTGGGCGCGTATCCTTGCGCGTAGTCGTAGTAGCCGGCGCACGCCATCAGAAAGCCGCCGGTGAACGTGACGCGTTCGCCGGCCACGTCGCAGCTCACCGTCCAGCGCGCGGTCGCGCTCGACCACTCCGTTGCGACGACCTCGTGACCGTATCGAATGTGCTGATCGATGCCGTAGTGCCGCGCCGTCTCGTCGACGTACCGGCGAATCGTCGCCCCGTCGACGATCGACTTCTCACCGCGGTATGGCCGAAACGGAAAGCTCAGCGTGGCGATGTCGGAATCCGAACGAATGCCGGGAAACCGGAAGAGATCCCAGGTGCCCCCGAGCGCCGCGCGACCCTCGAGGATGACGTACCGCAACGCGGGGTTGCGCTCGCGCAGCCGGTACGCAGCGTCGATCCCCGAGATACCCGCACCGACGATGACGACGTCGACGTGCGGGACGGCGCCGGGGACCTCGCCGATGCGATCGTGGGACATGCGCGGACCCTTCTCGCATGAGCCCGGCGTTCTCTTCGCCCGCGCGGATCTTTGGGCAAATAACCCGCCGCTACTTCTTGACTGCGCGAACCTGCGCGACCGTCACCGCGGAGCTCTTGTTGTTCAAGCTGGTGCGGATGTAGCTGATCACGTTCGCGATGTCCGTGTCGCTGAGCGTGCCGTCCCAGGCGGGCATGTTGCCGTTGTACGTCTTGCCCTTCACGACGATCTTTCCGGTCAAACCGAATTTCACCGTGTGGATCACGCGTTTCGCGTCGCCCGAGACGTACGGGTTCGCGACCAGCGACGGGAACATCCCCGGCACGCCCATGCCGTTGGCGCCGTGGCAGCCGGTGCAGTTCGCTGCGAAGACTTTTTCGCCGGCGGCGGAACTGCGCGGCGGCGCGGCGTTTGCCGTCGGTGCCGCGGCGCCGGCCAGCACTCCAGCCGCCACGAGCGCAACGAGCGCGATCTTTCTCACGGAGTCACCACCTCATCGAAACCGGGCGCGTGCGGAGCGCGGTTCGGTGGCGACGGGGGCTCACCCTCGCAAGTGATCCGACCGCAGTCTCGAATGCATTACGAGAGCGACTCACACGCTCGCTGGAGGTCCTCGTGATCGTTTCCCGCTCTCTTGCCGCCGCGGCGGCTGCCGCTCTCCTGGCCCTCGCCGTGCCGGCTTCCGCCGCCGACGGCCCGCATCGCGTCTTTGCCCTCGCCACGCAGAACGCGTCGGGCGAGCTCGGTACCGTGACGCTCACTGCGGTCGGCGACAAGACGCGCGTCGAGGTCGCGCTCGCGAACGCGCCCACCGACGTGCCGCAGCCGGCGCACATCCACGAGGGCACGTGCGCGAAGCTCGATCCCAAGCCGAAGTATCCGCTCTCGACCGTCGTCGACGGGACGTCGACGACGATGGTCGACGTGCCGATGTCGCAGCTCGTCGCCGGCGGCTTCGCGGTGAACGTGCACAAATCGACCAAAGAGATTCCGACCTACATCGCTTGCGGCGAGCTGGGCGCCAAGAAGTAGCGGCGCTTTCCGACGAGGCGCTGCTGCGCCTCGTCGGAGCACGTCACACCGACGCGTTCGACGAACTGTACCGCCGGCATGCGCCTGCGGTCGCAGCGGTCGCGTCGCGCCTCGTGACCGACCGCGCGGACGCCGACGAAGCGACGCAGCGCGCGTTCATGACGCTCTGGAACCGTGCGGCGTCGATCGACGCGCGCGGCGGTTCGCTGCGGCCGTGGCTCGTGACCGTCGGGCGCAATGCCGCGCTCGACCGGCTGCGTCGCGCGCGACCGACCGTCGCCACCGACGCGACGCACGAACGCATCCCGGCGCCCGGCGCCGGACCTGAGGAAATCGCTATGCAGCGGGACATCCGACGCGACATCCATCATGCGCTCGAAGCGCTCGATCCCGATCAGCGCGCGGTGGTGGAGCTGGCGTACTTCGGCGGCTTGAGCCAAACCGAGATCTCCGCGCAGACGGGTGCGCCGCTGGGGACCGTGAAGAGCCGCGTGCGCCTCGCGATGCGCCACCTGCGGCGCATGCTCGAACCCGCCCCAGAGGAGCAGACGTGAACCCGCACGACGATCTCGAAGCCTACGTCCTCGGCGCACTCGAAGACGGCGAAGCCGCGGCGTTCGAAGCGCACCTCGCGACGTGTGCGGATTGCCGCGACGGCGTCGCGTCGTACGGCGGCGTGCTGCGCGCGCTGCGCGCGTTGCCGGTCGCCGCGCCTCCGCCGCCGCCTCGTCCTGCGATTGCATCGCACGCGCGCATCGGTTGGATTACCGCCGTCGCCGCTGCTGCGGTCGTCGGGATCGCGGTCGGTCAGCACACGGTGCCCGCGCGCTCCGATGGCGACGTCGCCGCGATCGCGGAGATGATCGCGCTGCAGCCGCGCGAGGTCGCGCTCGCCGGGACGTTGGCGCGCGGGGCCGCGATCGTCGGCACCGGCGGGGATCGCACCGCATTTCTCGTGAGCGGGCTCCCCGCGCCGCCCGCCGGGCGCGGCTATCAAGTCTGGGTGCGTGGCGCGAAGGTTCGCTCGCCGGGGATGCTGCATCGCACGGCCGACGGGCTCGAAGTGCTCGTCGTCCCGGGCGACGTCCTCGCGGGCGCGCATCGCATCGGCATCACGATCGAGCCGGCCGCCGGGTCGCCGGCGCGCACCGGGCCCGCGCAGGTGACCGGCAAGGTCTCCTGACGGAAGTCGTCGCCTTCAGGGTGTACCATTAGGCGTGCCTCATCGTGGGATTCGCCGCGCCTTAGAAGCGTCGGCGGTGTTCCTTGCCCTGCTCGTGTTGCTCTTCGCGGCGCCGGTGGCCGCGCGTGCCGATGCGGATGCGATCGCGCCCGGCGTCGATCCGACGACCGTCGGCCTCCAGCCGCTGCGGGGACCGGTCCCAGCCGTAACGCCCGCTCCCGGTGAGTCGCGTCTCACGCGCCGACCCGACGGTACGTTCGGCGCGGTGCCGCGTCGCGCGGGCGGGACGGTGTCGTTCGATCTGGTCGCGCGCGAGGCGCCGTGGACGCTGCAGCCGGGCTTGACCGTCATCGCGAAGACGTACAACGGCGTCGTGCCCGGGCCGACGCTGGCGGTGCGCGAAGGCGAGCGCGTCGTCATCGATTTTCGCAACGCGATGACCGTGCCGGACACCGTGCACCTGCACGGCATCCACGGCGAGCCCGACGCAATGGACGGCGTCGCGGGGATCTCGCAGCCGATGGTCCCGCCGGGCGGGCATTTCCGGTACACGTTCACCGCGCGGCAGCCCGGAACGTTCATCTACCACTCGCACGACAACGAGCAGATGGTCAACAGCGGGCTGTACGGCGCGATCGTCGTGCTGCCGGCGCATCCGCGGCCCGAAGAGCGCGTGCAGCGCGACGACGTCGAGATGCTGTCGTCGTGGTCGATCCAGAGCTTGACCGAGAGCCACTTTACCATCAACGGCAAGGAGTACCCGGCGACGGCGCCCATCGAGGTGCGCAAGGGCGAGCGCGTGCGGCTGCGCTGGATCAACATGTCGTCCGAAAACGTGCACACGATGCACACGCACGGCCACGACATGCTGGTGATCGCGCGCGACGCGCAGCCCGTCACGACGCGCGACGTGCAGGACACGATCTTGCTCGGCCCCGGGCAGCGCGCGGACACCGTGATCGCGGCGAACGCGCACCCCGGCAACTGGCTCGTGCACTGTCACGTGCTCGACCACACCGAGGATGCCGCCGGCATGCCGGACGGTTTGATCACGACGATCCACTACGCCGGGACCCCGCAGCGCGCGAGCGCGATGAATGCGGCGATGCGGATGCACATGCCCGACTCGTCCAACGGCAACCCGCGCGGCCCGCTGTCGTTCACGGCCTCGGCGCTGCTGGGTTTGTTCGCGGGGCTGACGATCTTTCTCGGGCTGCCGGTCGCGCGAGCGCGGCGGCTGTCGCCCGACGTGATCGCCGCGCTGAACGCGCTCGCGATCGGCATCCTCGTCTACCTGATCGTCGAGATCGCCGGGAACGCGACGACGCCGCTCGTGCGCGCGCTCGCGAGCTGGCAGCGCGGCGCGAGCGGACACGGCGCCGTTTCGCCGCTCCCGCTGGTGATGCTCGTCGCGTACGTCGCCGGACTGCTCGTAGGCCTCGTCGGGCTCGGCGCGCTTGCGACGCGATTCGCGAAATCCGGTGCGGCGTCGGGTACCGACAAGCCGTTCGTCATCGCCGCGATGATCGCGCTCGGCATCGGTGCGCACAACTTCGCCGAAGGCCTCGCCATCGGCGCGTCGGCGGCATCGGGCGCGACCGCGATCGCGTTCGGGCTCATCCTCGGGTTCGCGCTGCACAACGCCACCGAAGGCTTCGGCATCGCCGCGCCGCTCGCAGGCCGCGGCGCGGTGCCGACGTGGGGGCAGATCGGGTTCGCGGGCGTCGTGGCCGGCGGGCCGACATTTCTCGGCGCGATGCTCGGCTACCGGTTCTCGTCGCCGACGCTGTCGGCGTTCTTTCTGATGACGGCGGTTGGTGCGCTGGTGTTCGTGGTCGGCGAGCTGTGGAGCGTGCTCAAGCGCAGCGGGCTCACGGTCACCTCGACCTCGATGCTCGCGGCGGGGTTCGTCATCGCCCTCGCGACCGAAGTGATCGCGGAGATCTCGGGCTGACAGCGGCGAGTCCGTGAAGACTCGCCGCCGTCGTTGTATCAGCCGCCGGTGTCCGGCATTCAGTGGCCAGGGCTTGTGGACGGAGCCGGTGACGCGTGAGGTGATTCGCTCGGCTCGGGCGATTCGCTCGGCCGAGGCGATGCCGATGCCGTCGCGCTCGGCGAGGGGCACGGGCTCGCGGTCGTCGCGGTGCCGCTCGTGAACGCGCTGATCGGTGCCTTCACTTCGATCAGGCGACGGTGCTGCGCGTCGAAGATCTCGATGTGCACGCGCGCCGAGGCGCTCGAGATCGCGAAGGACAGCGGTCCGGTGAACGCGCCTTCGAACTTGACGCGTCCGGCGTTGTCGTCTTCGTCGTCGGAGCCTTTTTCCTCGAACTTCAGGAACGCGACGGCGGCGCTCGCGGGCGTGAGCGTGAGCGCGGTGCAGGTGCGCGTCAGCGTGAACGGAGCGTTTGCGGGCAGCACGTTGCCGCTGTTCGCCGTCACGGACGTGACGTTGCCGTGATCGTCTTCGGTCTCGTCTTCTTGTTCGGGATCGTTGGGGTCCACGACGCCTTTGTCGTCGGGATCCGCTGCGCTCTTGACGCTGATCGTGCCGTCGGGGTTGATGGTGATCAGCACCGCGGTGGCCTGCGCGCCCATCGCGAGGACCGCGGTGATGGTCACTTTGCCGGCGGTGATGGTGATCGTGCTGCCCGGCGCGACGGCCGTCGTGAACGTGATCTTCGCATGGCCGTTGGCGTCGAGCGTGCCGGTGCCGACGACGTTGCCGCCGACGGTCACGGTGACGGGCACGGACGCGAGGGTCTGCGTCCGGCGTACCTTGGCGAGCGTCTGCGTGCCGGCGAACGTGACGCCGAGCGACTGCGCGCTCTGCGTGGTGCGCGCGGGCTGGTTCGGAATCGTGGAGCCGCCCGGTGACGTGCCGCCGCCTCCACCGCACGCGGCGAGCAGCGCCGCGACGGCGAGCGCCGCTCCGGATTTCGCGATCATTCTCATCGGACGACGCTCCGAGCATCGCCGCATCGTTCTACCATTCGGACCTCCCGAGTGAAAGCAGCAGTGTGGCGTGAACGCTACGGAGACACCATGAGGACCCGATGAAGATCAGCAACCGCGGTGATTCAGAGATGATTCACACATGGCGCGTTCGTGCGGGCGCGAACGCGCGCGATTGCTTTCGTACGCGCGAGGTGTGCTGCGCGTCACGCGGGGTAATGATGCGAGGTGCCGCTGCTCGGGATGGACGTGCCGGCGCGCAGCCGGTTATCGTTTAATAGGCGCCGGAACCCAGGCGCGTGTTCGACACGCCGAAGCGGAGCGATGCGTTGAGCGTGTGCGTCGTGCGCTCGCCGCGCTGGATCACGTCCTCTGCTTCGAATGCTAGACCGCGCGAAAGCAAGCGCGTTCCGGCGATCGTGAAGGAGCGCGAGAAGCCGCCGCTCGAGTCGTTCACGCCGTCGTAGCGCACGATCGCGAACGTGCCGCGCGGCAGCTGCCAGCGCACTTGCGCGAAGCCGCCGCTAGACGAGATCCCGGTGCCGTCGCCGTTGGGGCTGGAGTTGTAGCCTGTCTGCAATACCGTCTCAACCGCCAGGCGGCCGCGGTAGAGGTTGAGGCCGACGCCGCGGCGTTCGAACGCGTCCGGGATGTCGCCCAGCCGGCGCTCTCCGGCGTAGTCGTAGACGCTGAGCACCACGCCGCCGATCGCTTCTTGCGCTTGGATCATGCGATCGGTGCCGTTGCGCGAGAGGCCCGACTGCTTGTCGTGCCCCTCCGCCGCGACGAAGGTCGCGCTGGAGCCGCGCACGGGATTGCCGAGCGCGATCGTTGCGGCGTTGTGCGGGTCGATCATCGTGAACGGGTTCGCGCCGATCGCTTGATCGTAGATCGCGTAGTGCTGGCTCGTCTGGCGGAACGTCTCGGGATCGACCGGCAGCGGCAGCGTGACGGAACCCAGCGTGAAGCGAACGGGCGCGCCGCCGAACGCGCCGCGCGTGCTGTACTGCGCCCACGCTTCGCGGACGGCGCCGATCTGGCCGCCGTCGACCACGTAGAACTGGCCCGCGACCGACACTTGCTTCGTGACGCGCCCGGCGAGGAACACCTCGAGCTCGTCGAGCGTCGCCTTCGGGAGCTGGTTCGACGCATCGGGCTCGCTGGTGTACGCGAACGCTCCGCGCACCGCGACCACCGGCTTGCCGCCCGTGCCGAGGTTCGGCAGCTTGAAATCGTTGCGCAAGTACGCTTGGCCGAGGTCGTTGGTGCCGCGCACCGACGTGTGGCAGGCGTCGCACTGCAAGCCGGTCTGCATGGCGAACGACGGCAGCGCGTCCGAAGGCGCGCGCACCGCGAGCACGGCGGCGAGCGCCGCGACCGCCGCGAGCGCGGCGCAGAACGAAGAGCGGGTCATGCTGGGGTTCCTTCCTTGGCGGCCGGCGCCGCTTGTGCGGTCCATGCGGACTCGAACGCGGTGAAGCGGAACGCCGACAGGACGTCGTCCAGCGCTTCGGCGCGCTCGCGGGTGTGAAACGTCGATGCATCCACGCGCTTGAGCTGCGCGGCCGACTGCTCGGTGGCGGCGCTGATCTGCTGCATCGTCAGCGCGGTCTGCTGCGCGTGGCCGGCGATCGTCGTGATGAGCCGGTCGATCTCGGCGGTCACGCTCTGCTGGCTCGACGCGCCGACGGCGTTCTTCTCCGCGTCCGCGGCGACCGATGCGATGCGCTCCGCGAGCTCGGTCGAGCCCGCGCGCATCTGCGCCGCGCGTGCTGCGACGTCGGCCGCGATGCGCGACGTCGCTTCGATCGCGTCCCGGATCTGCGCGAGCGCGGCATCCGCCGCGCGCGTCACCTCGACGCCGCTCGACGTCGCTTTCGCCGACTCGCGCACGGCGCCGGCCGCGCGCAGCGCGTCGGCGCGGATCGCGGCGAGGATGCCGTCGATCTCCCGGGTCGCCCGCTGCGAGCGCTCCGCGAGCGCGCGCACTTCGGTGGCGACGACGGCGAAGCCGCGGCCGTGCTCGCCCGCGCGCGCCGCCTCGATCGCGGCGTTGAGCGCGAGCAGGTTCGTCTGGTCGGCGATCTCGTCGATGGCCGCCACGATCGTGCCGACGTGCGCGGACCGCTCTTCGAGCGCGCCGATCGCCGTGGCGGCGCCGGCGCTCAGCTCGCCGATCGACGCCATCGACTCCGCGGCGCGGCGCACGGCTTCACTGCCGCGCTCCGCCTCGCGCAGCGCGCTGTCGGCGGAGCCGGCGAGATCCTGGCCGAGCTCGTGGAAGCGCACGATGTCGCCGTCGAGCGTCGCGACGGAACGCGAGCCCGACACGGCCGCATCGGCTTGGCGGCGCGAGCCGGCGGCGATGTCGTGCGAGCCTTGCGCGAGCTCGTTCACGCGCGCGTGCATCACGTCGAGCTGATCGGCCTGATCGGACGATGCGAGCGTCGCGTCGCGCACGGCGTCGAGCACCTGCGCGGCGGCGACCGCCGACTCCGCGGTGCTCGCCGACACCTGGACGCTCTCGGTGACGAGGTCCTGCGACACGGCGGCCGCGCGCGTCACCGTGCCGCGCAGGCTTTCGGTCATCGCGCCGAACGCGCTCGCGACGCCGTGCAGGCCCGCGACGAGCTCGTCGTAGCTCGCGGCGAGCACGCCGATCTCGTCGGGGGCCTTCAGATTCAGCGGACGGCGCGCGGTGTCGTAGCGCGTGTCGAGGTCGCCGCCCGCCAGCGCGCGGAACGAGCTGACGAGCCGTTCGACGTCGTCGCGCGCGATGTCGTGCAGCGCCGCGGTGACGTTCGACAGGCGCCGGGTGATCGAGCGGCCGACCGCGTACGCGATCAGCGCGAACAGGAAGATCGCCGCGACGGTGCTCGCGACGAGGCTGATCAGAACGGATCGCGCCGTCGCGTCGAACTCCGCGTTGGCGACGCGCGCGCCGGATGCGACGTACGCGTAGAGCTTCTCGGCTTGTTTGTGCACCGCGTCGAAGCGCGTCGCGTCGTCGCGCAACGCGCCGGCCGCGGCGGCGCGGCGGCCGGCCAGCACGTCGGCGCTGCGCTGCGCGTACTGCTTGTCGAGCGCGGCGACGCCGTCTTCGATCTGCTGTTCGAACACGTCGATCTGTTCCAGCTGGTTCACCGGGATGTACGTCGTCTGATCGCTCGCGCGCAGCGTCGCGAGGCGGCGCTTGAGCACCGCGCGCGCCTCGTCGATGTCGGCGCGAAACGCCGGGTCGGCCGTCGCGACGAAACCGCGGACGGCGGTTTGCTCGAGCACCGCGGCGTCGACGACCTCGCGGATCTCGATCGACGTGGTTTCGAGCGCCTCGCGGTGCGCGGCCGCGAACGACATCGCCGCGATGCCGCGCGCCGTCAGCACCGCGACCGCGATCATCAGCACCACGGCGATGGCCGAACCGCACGCCAGCCGTGCGGCGATCGGGAAGCGGCCGCGCGTCATGAGTTCGTCTACGGCTTCTTCGCGGGCGCGCAGCTCGCGATGGTCGCGATGTCGTCGAACGATTTGTGCACGTTGATGACGAGGTCGCCCGCGGTCAGCTTCTCGATCGGGACGTCCACCGTCGTCGTCGACTCGCCCTTGACCACCGCGGCGAGCATGTAGAGCGGGCGCGGGCCGTACTTGTCGCACGTGCCGGTGTGGAAGTGGGTCGGCTGCGGATCGCCCGAGCCGCCGTGCAGCTGGAGCTGCACGAGCGTTTTCGCGCCCTTCGGGGTGAGGATCGCGACGCCGCTCTCGCCCGAGCCGTTCATCGCACCGAGCGGGATGCGGATCGCGTCGTCGGCGCGCGCGGGCCCGAGCGAAGCGCCCGCGAGCAGCAAGCCGAGCAGCGCTGCGCCCGCGTGGGTCACGATCCGTCTCTCCATAGTAATCCTCGTCTCCGTCCTTGGTGGCTCTCGAATTCTATCGGCTCAAAGTATGAAGAGAGTCTGAAACGTGCGGCCGCAACCGCACATTGTCAAGGATTCCGAACCGATGCCGTATACTCGGGTCTATGGAAAGTCTGCTGCTCGCGCTCGGCATCGGGTTCGTCTCCGGCCTGCGCGCCTTCACGTCGCTGGCGGCCCTCGCGCTCTCGCGCGGCGTCGGCCTTTGGTCGATCGTCCTCGGCGTGGCGGCGCTGGGCGAGTACGCGGCCGACGCCTCGCCCAAGATTCCGTCGCGGACGGCGTTCCCGTCGATCGTCGTCCGGCCGGTCAGCGGTGCGGTCGCGGGCTGGTTCATCAGCGCCTGGCACGGCGGGTCGCCGCTCGCCGGCGCGGTCGTGGGCGCGATCGGGGCGCTCATCGGGACGTACGGCGGGCACGCTGCGCGCGCTGCGGCGATCGAGAAGATCGGGCCGCTGCCCGCCGCGATCGGCGAGGACGTCGTCGCGATCGCGCTCGCGGCGGTGCTGGTGACACGCTGACGATTCGGTACGGCCTGCGGCGGCGGCTTTGGCTGCAGCTCCCGCTGCTCGCCCTCGGCGCCGGGATCGGTGGAATTCTCGTCGCCGGTTGCGCCGGCTCGGCGTCGGCTGCGCCGACGCCGGACGATCTCGCGGTGCCGCGCTACGCGCACGTGTTCGTGATCGTCGAGGAGAACAAAGACTACGCGCAGATCGCGGACGGCGTGAACGCGCCGAACATCGCGCGGCTCGCGAGGACGTACGGTTCGGCGACGAGCTTCTACGCCGAGGTGCATCCGAGCGAGGCGAACTACGTCGCGCTCGTCGGCGGCGACACGTTCGGCATCCACGACGACGACCCGTTCTACTGCCGGCCGCGCGCGTACAACGCGGAGTGCTCGCAGGCCAACGTCGATCCCGCGTATGCGAACCATACGGTCGACGCGCCGCATCTCGGCACGCAGCTCGATGCGGCGGGACTGTCGTGGCGCGGATATTACGAGGACATCCCCGCACCTGGCTCGCTCGTGCCGTACGCGACCGCGCCGGGCGGTGAACCCGACGGCGCGCTCGGTGCGCTGTATGCGTCAAAGCATTCCGGCTTTTTGAATTTTCGCTCGACGCAGACGGACCCGCGCCGCGCGGAGCATCTCGTCGGCTTCGACCGGCTCGACGCCGACCTCGCGGCAGGATCGCTTCCGAGCTTTGCTTTGGTCGTGCCCAACCAGTGCAACGAGATGCACGGTGCGCTGGGAAAAAGCATCCCCGCGGACTGTAGCTTCCTCGACATGAGTGCGGTCATCCGGCGCGGCGATGCGATGGTCGATACGCTCGTGCGCAAGATCCAGGCGTCGGCGGCGTGGGCGGCGGCGGACAACGTCGCGATCGTCGTCACGTGGGACGAGGACTCGGGCACGCGCGCCGGCTGCTGCGGCTACGAGCCCGCCAGCGCGGCGAACTTCGGCGGCGGGCACATCGCGACGGTCGTCATCACGAACCACGGTCCGCGCGGCGTCGCGGACCCGACGCCGTACAACCACTACTCGCTGCTGCGCACGCTCGAAGACGCCTTCGGTATTCACACCTACCTCGGCCATGCGGACGACACCGCGAAGGGCGTCGTCCCGATGGTGCCGCTGTTCAGAGTGCCGGCGCGCGGCTGAACGCGCGCCGTTCCGCTTCCGCGACGGATGCGACGAGGGCCGCGAAGCGGTCGCGCGTGCAGGCGCACGGGCGACCGCGCTCTCCACGGCAACCGTCGCGGTCGTGATCGGCCATGCCGTGCCCGCACGGGCAACGGACCCGCTCTTCCAAGCTACGTCCTCCGGTCGAGGTCGTGGCCATCATCGCAAACGAAGCTGAAGCCTTCGTTAAGCCGGTGCTTTCTTCGGGCGGCCACCCTTCTTGCCGTTCGCGCGGGACGCTGCCGCACGTGCGGGAGATTTCGTGGCCCCCGCCCGCCGTTGCTGCGCGGTCAAGCCGAAGATCTCGCGCAGCAGCCCCGCGACCGAAAAGTCGGCGTCGAGCGCCGGGAACAGCATCAGCCAACCCGCAGGCGACAGCTCTACCCGCGCAAGCTGTTCGGACGTTGCGTGCTCGATGTGTGCAAAGAACCGTCTCGGTATGGTAACCGTGACGCCGGAATAGAGTTGTAGAACAACGGCGGATCGCGCCGCATCGTACGACACGTGCGTCGCCGAGAGCCAGCGCTCTTCGAAACCGCGCCGCTTCGCAGCCTCGAACTCTTCGTCCGTGACGGGACGATGCTTCACGGATGCCATGTCTCCCATTCTATCCAGCACTCGATGAGGTGGACCACCGGCCGTCATCAGCTCGGTATGGTCGTCCAGTAAGCGCACGCGGTATTCGCGGCCGTTTTTGAATACGGAACGTGCGGTGCTTCGCCGTCTTCGTTGAAATGGACGCGCACCCGGAAACCGCGGATGAAGACGACGGTCGGCATGACCATCATAACCTAGCGCGTTGGATTTGTCCAGTTCATTGCCGGGATGCGGTTCTTGGGTGAACGAAGTGCTCTCGTGATGACTTCGACCGCTGCCGAGCGCCCGACGACCACCGACGCCGTGCCCGCGACCATGCGCGCGCTGCGCAAGACGAGCGCCGCGCCGGGGTTCACGCTGCAGCAGATCCCCGTGCCGGCGATCGGGCCCAACGACGTGCTGATCCACGTGAAGACGGTGGGGTTGTGCGGCACCGATCTGCACATCTACGGCTGGGATCACTGGGCCGAGCGGCGCGTGAAGCCGCCGCTCACGATCGGGCACGAGTTCATGGGACACGTGGCGGCCGTCGGCGACGCGGTGAAAGCCGTGCAGGTCGGCGACCGCGTTTCGGCCGAGGGCCACATCGCGTGCGGGATCTGCGCGCTGTGCCGCACCGGCCAAGCGCACATCTGCGAGCGCGTGCAGATCATTGGCGTCGACACCGACGGCGCGTTCGCGGATTACATCCGCATGCCGGAGTCCAACGTCTGGAAGCTCGATCCGGCGATCCCCGACAGCTGGGCCGCGGTGTTCGACCCGCTCGGCAACGCGGTGCACACCGTGATGGCCGCCGGCGTTTCGACCAAATCGGTCGCGATCACCGGCGTCGGCTCGATCGGCCTGATGGCGATCCCCGTCGCGCGCGCGGCCGGCGCGGCGAAAGTGTTCGCGATCGACGTCAACCCGCAAAAGCTCGAGCTCGCCAAGCGCGTCGGCGCGGATGCGACGTTCTCGGCGACGCAGCCGGATTTGGTCGACGACATCGTCGCGCGCACGGGCGGTGACGGCGTGGACGTGCTGCTCGAAATGTCCGGCTCGGGCCAGGCGATCGACAGCGGTCTCGCGATGGTGCGCAACGGCGGCGTCGCCGCGCTGCTCGGCATCCCGTCCGACGAGGTGGAGATCAACCTCGCCGAACGGATCATCTTCAAGGGGCTGACGGTGCTCGGCATCAACGGGCGCGAGATGTTCCGCACGTGGTACCAGACGCAAGCGCTCGTGACGAGCGGGCGCGTGGATCTCACGCCGATCATCACGCACGAGCTGCGGTTCGAGGACTTCGACGCGGCGTTCGCGCTGATGAAATCAGGCGAAGCCGCGAAGATCGTCCTGCACCTGGACTAAGCGGTTTTCGCCTCGACTTCGAGGTACGCCGCTTCGGCCGCCGGCTCGAACGTGCCGCTCTGGACGCGCATGCGTTTCGCGCGCGCCGCCAGTGCCGGCGCGCGTTCGACGAGCAGCGGCCGTTCGCGGCTGATCGCGACCTTGTCGCCTTCGACGTAGCGCACCAAGCCGGCGAGGTCCGCGACGACGACCGATTGCGAGGGCATCGACGCCCACGGCCGCACGGATACCGGAAACCCGAGCTCGCGCGCGGCGCGCCGCGCTTCGCGGAACGACGTCGTGGCGCGCTGCTCCTCGAACGCCGGTTCCACCGCGCGACCGCGCGCCGACATGTCGGGCACGACGATCTCGTCGAGGAAGCGCGCGAGCTCCGTCGCGACGGACGCCGGGTCGGAGAAGCGCACGTAGCGCACCTTCGCGAGGTCGTCCAGATCGCGCAGCAGCGTCGTCTTGATCTCGGCTTCGTCCCACACCGCGAACAGCATGGGGATGCGGCGGCCGCCGTAGATGTTGTAGGCCACCTCGAACGCGCCGCTCTCGCTGAGACCGGTGCGCACGACGAGCATCACGTCGGCCCGCGAGAGCAGCGCCAGGCGCGTGTCGCGGAAGCGGCGCGGCGCGAACGCGCCGCCCGACTCGCTCGTAAACGCCTGGCGGAAGCTCTCCTTGTCGTGCGCTTTCGTTCCCGTGAGGAAGTCAAGCGCGTAGCGGCCGTCTCCGACGAGGCCGCCTATGCCATCGAGCGCGGCTTGGACGATGCGCGCTTCGCGTTCGGTCGTCTGCGTGAGCGGTTGCCGAACAAAAATCTTGATCGCCATGTCGTAGAACACCCGTTTCCGACAGTCACGATTCGCACGGCGTCAAAGCGCCGTGTGTACGAATCATCCTTGCGCAGATGCCGAGCGAAGTCAAGAGGAAGAACGGACTAATGCTTCCCGAATGATCCCGCTCACGCTGTGCGTCTGGGGCTAAAGTATGCGACCGTCTGTTACGCCGCGCTTACCGGCGATTACGGCCCGCTTACGCGGGGTATCCAGCTCGGCAAGCAAGCAGCCTGACTCGACGACGGAGATCCGATGAACAGCGCCTTCGAAGCCCGCCTCAACGCCGATCTCGACGCCCTGCGCGCCGCCGGAACGTACAAACGCCTGCGTCACATCACGGGGCCGATGGCGCCCGAGGTGCACATGGAGGAGGCCGGCGACGTCATCGTGCTCTCCTCGAACAACTACCTCGGCCTCGCCGACCACCCCGAGGTCGTCGCCGCCGGCATCGCGGGCCTGCAGAAGTACGGCGCCGGCACCGCTTCGGTGCGGTTCATCTGCGGCACGTTCGACATCCACCGCGAGCTCGAGGAGAAGATCGCGTCGGTCTTCGGCTTCGAGGCGTCGCTCTCGTACGTGTCGTGCTGGACGGCGAACGAAGGGGTGATCCCGACGATCGCCACGGCGGGCAACACGATCATCAGCGACGAGCTCAACCACGCCTCGATCATCGACGGCTGCCGCTTGGCCGCGGCAAAGCGCGCGCGCTACAAGCACGGCGACATGGCCGATCTCGAGCAGAAGCTGCGCGACGCCGAGGGTACCGCGTTCATCGTCACCGACGGCGTGTTCTCGATGGAAGGCTCGATCGCCAAACTGCCCGAGATCGCCGCACTCGCCGAGAGGTACAACGCCGTCACGATCGTCGACGACTCGCATGGCACCGGCGTGATGGGCAAGACCGGCCGCGGCACGATCGAGCACTTCGGTCTCGAAGGCAAGATCGACATCCTCACCGGCACGCTGGGAAAAGCGCTCGGCGGCGGCGCCGGCGGTTTCGTCGCCGGCTCGAAAGCACTGGTCGACACGCTCGTGCAGCGCTCGCGCACGCAGCTGTTCTCGAACGCGCTGCCGGCGACCATCGCCGCGAGCGCGCTCAAATCGATCGAGCTGCTCGACTCGCAGGAACAGCTCGTCGAGGCGCTGCGCGAGAACACGCGCTACTTCCGGGCCGGGCTGGAGCGGCTCGGCTTCAAGCCGCTCGCCGGGCCCAGCGCGATCGTCCCCATCATCGTCGGCGAGACGGCGTTCGCGATCGCGATGAGCGACCGGCTGCTCAAGGAAGGCGTGTTCGTCACCGGGTTCGGCTTCCCGGTCGTCCCCGAAGGCACGGCGCGCGTCCGGGTGCAGATGTCCAGCGCGCTCAACCGCGACGAGCTCGACCGCGCGCTCGCGGCGTTCGAAAAAGTCGGGCGCGAGCTCGGCGTGATCGGCGAAGCCGCGCACGTCTTGTCGTAGCAAACGCGGATGACGACGCGGCCGGCCGCACCCGGGCACGCGGGAATGGACGGCCTGCAAGCGTGGGCGCGATCCCTTGCCGAGCCGCATGCGGTGTGGGACCCGCCGCCCACGGCCGAACACTTCGCGGCCAGCGTCCGGGGCCGGCTTGCCGCCGGGCCGGCAGTGCCGCACATCGTGCCGAAGTTCGAGCTGCGTCCGGACGACGTGTTCTTTTGCATCGGCTCGTGCTTCGCGCGCGTCATCGAGCTGGAACTCATGCTTCGGCACCTCGCGGTGTCGAGTCTGGCGCTGCGCGGCGAATTGTCCGAAGTCCCGAATGCGCCGAACGGGTTCGTCAACAAGTTCACGACGGCGTCGATGCTCAACGAGCTGCACTGGTCGCTCGGCGGGAGGCCGTTCCCCGACGAGGCGCTGATCCCGGACGGCGACGGATACCGCGATCTTCAGCTCGCCGAGCAGCGCGCGCCGGTGACGCTGGCGCGCGCGCGCGAACGGCGCCGCGACGTGCTCGAATATTTCGGACGGCTGCGCGACGCGACCGTCGTGGTCGTGACGCTGGGTTTGGTCGAAGTCTGGTACGACCACGTCACCGAGCTCTACCTGAACAGTGCGCCGACGTACGACATGGTGTTGCGGTTCCCCGGGCGCTTCACGGCGCACCCTGGCGATTACCGCGAGAACCGCGAACGGCTCGACGAGATCTGCGACGTGCTCGTGCGCGAGGGTGCCGCCGGCGTGCGCATCGTCATCACGGTGTCCCCGGTGCCGCTGCACCGCACGTTCACCGCTGCGGACGTGCTCGCCGCGAACGTGTACGGCAAGTCGCTGTTGCGCGTCGTCGCGGAAGACGTCGCGCGCACGCGGCCGAACGTCGAGTACTTTCCGGCGTACGAGCTGGTGACGGTGAGTGACCGAACGTTCGCGTTCAAGGAAGACCAGCTGCACGTGAGCAGGGCGATGGCGGGCGTCGTCGCGACGTCGTTCTTGACGTCCTTCGGACTCGACCGGCCGCGGCCGCACCCCGAATACGACGAGCCTCCGTACCTGCGCGCGAATCCGGACGTCAAGGCCGCCGTGGTGCGCGGCGAGTTCGGCAGCGGTTACGAGCACTGGCTGCGTTTCGGACGAACGGAAGGCCGTCCGCTCGGCCCGTAACGGCGTTTGTCGACTCGGCAACGTGACGGCCGAATGACCCGGAAACGAAACAGGTCCGGAACGTCTGCACGTTCCGGACCTGTCGATATGGTTGCGGAGGTCCAGGTTCAAGAAGTGATTTTTTGGATCAGAAAGCCCTTGGACTTCCCGGGTCAGTTCCACTTTGGTTTTATGATCGAACCCGCTACGTTGAGCGCCATCGCGGGGTTGAATCTCAAGTTGGGTATCGAGATTTTCCCGAACTCCGCCGGCCCGCACATCGAGGGCGACCGCAATGCCGGCGTGCCTCTTCGCGAGGTGGGCAACCAGCCGACGAGTCCGCGAGCGACGCCAGAAGAGCGAGCCAATACCTAAACGTCGGACCCGCATCAAGGCGCCCGCAAGGTCGGGCGCTGGAAGTGGGTAGAGACTCCTTGAACTTATGAGGCGGCGTTCTCCACGCTGTACTGATTCAAGAACTCGCCGATCAACTCGGGCTCTGTGGTGAAATCCAAGTGTTCTGGAAACGCGTGCGTGCGTACCAGCAACTGCCAGTCTTCGCTTTGCAGAACGACTCCGCAGGTAACCGTCATGCACGTCGCGCCGGGCGGGCACGAGCCGACCTTTCCGTCAAAAAGCATCCGCGGATTCTCGCCGATTGACTCAACGCTGTGGTCGACAGGCCCGAGCCACTCGTCGCAGCGTACCAGGTCCGCTCTGACGACCCTCCCGGCGAGGTCAGTGCGCTCAGCGGTCGGATTGCCGGATTCGACGCGCTCGACTGTGAGCGAGTAGTGGTCGTTCGTCCAGCCGCCCTCGGTCCGTTCCCCGTCGATCTCCTCTGTGGCGAAGCGATAGATAGTTCCACCACGGGTCACGACGTCGAGGTTCACGACACCGATGTTCTCGCGGTACGGCTCATGCGCTATGGCGACGACGGACTCGCCAACCAGCATATTCAGTGCGTTCATGGAATTCTAGATCGCTCCGGCTGTCACCAACATCTCATGGTAGCGCTGCTCGTCGATACCGTTCCGCTGGTCCTTTGCTAGTGATGACATGGATTGCGGCTCCAAGACGAACTCCGGACGGTCATCGCTGCTGCCGAACTTGATGCCCACGCGCTCATTCGCGGCATCTTCGTAACCGGGAATCGCGTTTGCCAGAGCACCGGCCATTGAGGGCTCGCGCGACGCGTCCGCATCGTAGATTTCGAGATAACGCTCAAAATCGGAGCGCTCCAACTCGGCCCAGACGCCCCAGGCGAAGTCGTCGGCGCGCTGTACGAGCGGAACGAGCAGGATGCCGCGGATGAAGTAGCGTCCATCCATCTCGCAAAGGTCAGTCGTGTACTTCGCCCGAGTCTCACGTTCGGATTCCGGGATTGCCCAAACGTCATCGGGCAACGTGTAACCGCGGTCGGTAGGGTATCCCTCGTGCGCGGTTCCGCACTGCGCGCACACAAAACCCGGCTTTGCTTCCATCGCCGCGCTTGGCTTCCCCGACCGACGCGCCGGTGCCTGGACCGCGCGTGTGCCTTGGACCAGAAAGCCGGCGCCGGGACGAAACAGGTCCGGAACGTCTGCACGTTCCGGACCTGTCGATATGGTTGCGGGGACAGGATTTGAACCTGTGACCTTCGGGTTATGAGCCCGACGAGCTACCGGACTGCTCCACCCCGCGACGGGCGACGGTTACTATAGCACCGCTGTCGAACGATCGTCAAGATGCTCGGTCTCGACTTGCGCGCGCTCGCCAAAGTTCAGCTCCACTGCCACCTTGAAGGAACCGTACGCGCGGACACCTTCCACGCGCTTGCGTCGAAGTACGGCGTCGACCTGGGCGAGCGAGCCCATCCCGAGCGCGCGTACGCGTTCGACACGTTCGGTGAGTTCTTGCTCTTGTTCGCGAAGGTGTCCGAGACGCTGCGCGAGCCGGACGACTACGCGCGCATCGCGCGCGACTACGTCGTCGACGCCGCGGCGCAAGGCGTCGTGTACGCCGAGATCTTCATCTCGCCGTCGGTCTGGACGTTCTTCCACCACGAGCTCGACGTGCGGGAGACGGTCGCCGCGATCCGCGCCGCGCTCGACGAAGCGGGCACCCCGCTGGGCATCGACGTGCGCCTGATCGCCGATCTGACCCGCAATTTCGGGGCCGAGCGCGCCGAGGAGGTCGCCCGCATCGCGGTCGGCCTGCGCGACCTCGGCGTGATCGGGGTCGGCCTCGGCGGCGACGAAGCGCGGTTTCCGCCCGACCTGTACGAGCGCGCCTACGCGATCGCGCGCGAGGGCGGGCTGCACGGCGTCGTCCACGCGGGCGAAGCCGCGGGCGCGCAGAGCGTTCGTGCAGCGGTGGAGGTGCTGGGCGCCGAACGGATCGGGCACGGGGTGAGGGCGATGGAAGATCCGGCGGTCGTCGCGATGCTGGCTGACCGCCGGATCCCGCTCGAGATCTGTCCGACGTCGAACCGGCTGACGGGCGCCGTCGCGGCGGATGCGATCCACACCCTGGGCGCGCTCGACGCCGCGGGCTGCGTCGTGACGATCGACGCCGACGATCCGGCGTTGTTCGGCACGACGCTGCTCGACGAGTACGCCTACGTCGCGCGGACGTTCGGCGAGCCGGCCATCGTGCGGTTCGCGCGCAACGCGATCGACGCGTCCTTCGCGTCCGCCGGCGAAAAGGCGCGGCTGCACGACTTGTTCGAGCGGTCCCGGAACTCCGCACCGGCGGGTCGAAGCTCCTAACGGTCATGCCCGGCCACACCCACTTCGACGAGTCGACCGAGGAGTATCTCGAAGCGGTCTACCGCCTCGAGCGCGAGGGTCCCGGCGTCACCACGTCGGGGCTGGCGGCCGACCTTGGCGTCTCGCCCGCGTCCGTCTCCGGGATGCTGAAGAAGCTGGGCGCCGACGGCTACCTCACGTACGAGGCGCGCGGGCAGGCGAAGCTCACCGAAAAGGGCCTGCGCGTCGCGGTGCGCGTGATCCGCCGCAACCGCCTCGCCGAGGTGTTCCTTCAGGACATCCTCGGCATGCCGTGGGACGAGGTCCACGCGGAGGCGTGCCGGCTCGAGCACGCGATCTCCGAGCGGGTCGAGGAGCGGCTCGTGGCCGTCCTGGGCGACCCGAAGGTCTGCCCGCACGGCCTGCCCATCCCGCCGGCGGACTTGAGCGCCCCCACCCGGGTCGGCCAGCGCCTCGCCGATGCACAGGCCGGCACGACGGTGCGCGTGGTCGAGGTGGTCGAGGACGTCCCCGAGACGCTGCGCTACCTCGATCAAATCGGGCTGCGGCCCGGCGCGACCATCGACATCATCGAACGCGGCCCGCTCGGCGGCCCCATCACCGTCGAAGGCTCGAGCGGCCGCACCGCGATCTCGATGGAGCTCGCGCGGCTCATCGCGATCTCGACGGAGGCGAGCCCGGCGCTGTCCGCGTGAGATTTTCCCTCACCACGCTCCTCATCGCCGCGAACGTCGTCGCGTACGTGCTGCAAACGACCACCGGCGGACGAATCATCGATCGCGGCTATCTCAGCCCGCAGGCCGTGCTGCAGTACGGCGAGTGGGGGCGCATGTTCAGCGCGGCGTTCCTGCACTGGAACATCGCGCACATCGGGCTGAACATGCTCGCGCTGTATTCCATCGGCAACGAGGTCGAGGCGATCTACGGCAAGGCGCGCTTCGCCCTGCTCTACATGGTCGCGATCGTCGGTTCCGGGTTGGCGATCGTGTATTTTTCGCCCGGCTGGAATGTTGCGACGCTCGGCGCGAGCGGTGCGATCTACGGGCTCTTCGGCGCGCTCGTCGCGATCGGATTGCGGCTCGGCGAACGCGGGCGCGCGATGGTCATGAGCGTCATTCCCGTCCTCGTCCTCAACCTCGCGTTCACGTTCTCGATCCCCGGCATCTCCGTGCAGGGCCATGTCGGCGGCCTCATCACCGGCTTCCTCGCGGGGCTCGTCCTGTTCATGGGCGCTGATGTGCGCCGGCGTGCCAATGCCTACGCGAACGCCTACGCCGCCGCGCGGCGCCCCGCCACTGCCGCGCCCGTGCCCGTGCCCGTGCCCGTCACGACCATCGAGCACGCGCCGGACGTCGAAACCATCGAGCACCCGCCCGACGCCGGACCGCACGAAGAAGCCGATGCGCCGCCGCTGCACGTCCGGGATCCGCGCGAATGAGATTGGTCGACGACGCGTTCGCGACCGACGGCCCCATCGCGCGGTCGCTCGCGGGCTTCGAGGCGCGCGCGGGGCAGGTCTCGATGGCGCGCTTGATCCAGCGCGGTTTTCTCGAGAACGTGCACACGATCGTCGAAGCGGGCACCGGCGTCGGCAAATCGCTGGCGTACTTGGTGCCCGCGCTGCGCGCCGGCGCGCGGGTGGTGATCTCGACGGGGACGATCGCGCTGCAGGAGCAGCTGGTGCGCAAGGACATCCCGCTGGTGACCAAAGCGCTGGGCGTCGAGGCGCGCGTCGTGCTGCTCAAAGGCCGCAACCACTACCTGTGCAAGGCGAAGTTCGAGAAGGAGAGCGGCGCGCGCCTGATCGCGCCGTCGCTCGCGCTGGAACGCTTGTGGGCGTGGGCGGAACGCACCGAGACCGGCGACCGCGCCGAGCTGGATTTCACGCCGCGCGGCGACGACTGGGAGACGCTCGACGCCGACGCGGATGACTGCGTTGGCGAGTACTGCCACCGCTTCGCCGACTGCCACTTCTTCGCGCGGCGCGACGCGGCGCGCTTCGCCGACGTCGTGGTCGTCAACCACGCGCTGTTCTTCCTCGACCTCGCCAGCGGCGGCGCGCTGCTGCCCGCGTACGACTTCGTGATCCTGGACGAAGCGCACCAAGCGGAGAAGTACGCGACGGCCGCGCTGACGGCGACGCTGTCGCCGGTGTCGGTCAACCGCATGATGCGCAAGCTGCACCGCACGTACGCGATCCCCGGCTCGTACGACGCCGAATTGGACGAAGGGATGCGCCGCCTGCAGCAGACGCTCGCGCGCGTGCCGGGCGACAAGTACCCCATCGCCGCGAACGACGGCGTGTTCGACGTCCTGCCGGTGCTGCGCGAGTCGTTCTACTCGCTCGAGAACTTCCTGCACGCACACTGGCAAGACGCCCTGCGCAAGCCCACCGACAACGATTCCGAAAAAGAGCGGCGGCGCGACCTCGCGCTGCGCTCCGTGGCGGCGCACGTCGCGACCGTCGACCGCATCGAGAAGGCCGCGCAGCAGGCCACCAACGGCGCCGTCCCCGCCGACGAGATCGAAGCGGTCGCGTGGGTGGAGCGCGGCGACGGCGACGCGCGCTACGAGGTCAACGCGGCGCCGTTCCAGGTCGCGGACTTCCTGCGCGCGACGCTGTTCGCGCGCACGCGCAGCGTCGTGCTGACGAGCGCGACGATCTCCACCAACGGCTCGTTCGAGTTCTTGAAGACGTCGCTGGGCGTCGACGACGCGCAGCAGCTCGTCGCACCGTCGCCGTTCGACTACGCGAAGCAGGCGCGGCTGTACGTCGCGCCGCCGCGCCTAAACCCCAAAGCGGTCGACTTCGCGCGCCGCGCGGCGCCGCTGATCGAGGAGATCCTCGACCGCAGCGGCGGGCGCGCGTTCGTGCTGTTCACGTCGTACGCGCGGCTGCGCGAGGTGTACGCGCTGCTGCGCGAGCGCATCCCGTTCCCCACCAAGATGCAGGGCGATCTGCCGCGCACCGCGCTGCTGGACTGGTTCCGCAGCTCGAAGAACGCCGTGCTGTTCGCGACCGGCACGTTCTGGGAAGGGATCGACGTCGTGGGCGAGGCGCTTTCGTGCGTCATCATCGACCGGCTCCCGTTTCCCTCGCCCGCGGAGCCGCTGGTCGCCGCGCGCATCGCCGCGCTGGAAGCCAAAGGCCGCTCCGGGTTCGAGCACTACATGATCCCCAGCGCGATCGTGCGGCTCAAACAGGGCTTCGGCCGGCTCATCCGCTCGAGCACTGACCGCGGCGTCGTCGCGCTGCTCGACGGCCGCGCGACCTCGATGCGCTACGGCGCGACCATCGTTGACGCGCTGCCGCCGGCCACGCGCATCGACGATCTCGCCGCGCTCGACGACCTCTTCCGCGCCGGTTAGCGGGAGCGCCGCGGCGGCGCACGAAGCGCGCCGCATGCGTTTGTGTCGTTGTCTCGTCGCGCTGTCGTGCGCCGTGCTGGTCGCTGCTCCGGTCCCCGCCTTTGCCTGGGGCGCGCAAGGGCATCGCATCGTCAACGGCGTTGCGATGCGCACGCTGCCCGGCGCCGTGCCGGCATTCCTCCGCAGCACGCAGGCCCACGACGAGGTCGCGCTGCTCGGGCCCGAAGCGGATCGCGTCAAGGGCGCGGGCGATCCGCTCGACGACGACGACAATCCCGGCCACTACCTCGACGCGCTCGACGACTACAGCATCGCGAGCGCCGTGAAGCTGAGCGCGCTGCCGAAAGACCGCCAGGACTACGACAAAGCGCTGCGCGGCGCACATGAGCCGACGGATCAGTACGGCCAAGGTTATCTCCCGTACCAGATCGCCGACGGCTGGCAGCGCATCGTGCGCGACCTCGCATATTGGCGCGTCGACGTCGTCGGCGAGACGAAGGCCGCGTCGGCGGACGAGCGCGCGTTCTTCACGTTCGACCGCACGGTGCGCGAAGCGGTGACGCTGCGCGACATCGGTTACTGGGGCCACTTCGTCGGCGACGGCTCGCAGCCGCTGCACGTCAGCGTGCACTTCAACGGCTGGAACCAGTTCGATTTCCGCACCAAAGCGCCGCGCACGCACTATCCCAACCCGAACGGCTTCTCGGACTCCACCACGATCCACGCGCGCTTCGAGACGACCCTCGTGCGCGCCGTAGCGACGGAAGATCTCGTCTTCGCGCGCGTGCCGGCGCTCGCAGCGTCGAGCGATCCGATCCTCGCACAAGTCGGCGCGTATCTGACGGCGACCGAAAGCCACGTGCCCGACGTGTACCGCCTCGAAGCGGCCGGCGGCATCGACGCGCCGAGCGACGCGGCGAAAGCGCTGGTGCTCGACCGGCTCGCGGCGGGTTCGGCGGAGATGCGCGATCTGATCGTCGACGCGTGGAATGCGAGCGCGGACGCGAAAGTGGGCTATCCCGGCGTACCGGTGCGCGACTACGAGTCCGGCAAGACCGTTCCGTCGCGCGCGAACGTCGGTTTGGGCGACTGAGCGGTCGTCAGCCTTCGACGTCCATCTCGTGCGTTGCGCCGAGCGACCGCGTTTCGGCGCGCCGCGTCCGGGGAGAAACCGAGGTGTTCGACATACGCTGAATAGGAGCACGACGTGAACCACACAATCCGGCCGCGGGGACTCGCGGCGTTGGTCGCCGTCGTCGGCCTTGCCGCTGCGACGCTGGCCGTGAACGCACAGACGCCGCCACCGGGCCCGCCGCCGGGCCCCGGCATGGATCGCCCCGGACCGCGCATGCCCGCCGGTGACGGCGACTTCGTTCGCATGCTCGATGCGGCGAACACCGCGGAGCTCGACACCGCGAAGTACGTCGTGAACCGCACCAAGAACGCGGACGTGCACGCCTTCGCGCAGCACATGATCGACGATCACAGCAGCGCCGCGGTATCGCTCGAAGCCGCGACGCGCGGCACGAACTTGCGCCCGGTGCCGCGCGAAGACCGAACCAGCGGTCCCGGCCGCCGCGGGCTCGCGATGCTCGTGGGCGAGACGGGCACCCAGCTCGACGACGACTACATGCGCATGCAAGTCCCCGCCCACCGCCGTGCGCTCGGGCTGCTGCAGTGGGAGACGTCGAACGGCCAAGTCGCCGGGCTCAAGGAGCTCGCGAACAAGCTCACGCCGACCGTGCAGCAGCATCTGCAAATGGCGCAGAACTATCTCGCTGCGCACAACCTGACGCCGTTCTCGCCGCCCGAGACGCGGCCGGTTCCCGGCAACCCCAACCCCGGCAACCGCGGCGCCGGCAACGGCCCCGGCACGCCGAACAACCCGGCGTCGACGAGCAACGGCGGGTCGACCTCGGGCCAGAACAACGGCACCGGCGGCACGAGCGGCAACCCGGTAGGCGCGCCGACGTACGCGCCGCTCGGCTCCGGCACGCCGCCCGCCAACGCGAACGGCGGAGCCTCGACGCCCGCGCCGATGACGTCACCCTCGCCGCGCCCCTGATCCCCGCATGACGTTCGTCATCCCGAGCGGCTGACGCGCGTGCCTGGTCCTCCCGCCCTCGTCCTGCGACGATGGGCGCGGAGGACTTCATGCAGGATACGCAGATTCCGGCCCGCCTCGCGCGGGTCACCAAACGCTACGGCGCGATCACGGCGCTGAACGACGTCGAGGTCGCGCTGCAGCCCGGTGAGACGCTCGCGCTGCTCGGCCCCAACGGCGCCGGCAAGACGACGGCGATCCGCGCGCTGCTCGGCATCATCGCGCCGGATTCCGGTACCGCCGAACTCTTCGGCAAGAACCCACGCAGCGCGGCGAACCGCGCGCGCGTCGGCGCGATGCTGCAAGTCTCCGGCGTACCCGCGACGCTCACCGTGCGCGAGCACGTCCGCCTGTTCGCTTCGTATTATCCGCACCCGCTGCCGGTCGCCGAGACGATCGCGCTCGCAGGCTTGCGCGGCCTGGAGAACCGCCTCTACGGCCAGCTCTCCGGCGGCCAGAAGCAGCGCGTCGCGTTCGCGCTGGCGATCTGCGGCGATCCCGACGCGCTGGTGCTCGACGAGCCGACCACCGCGCTCGACGTCGAGTCGCGCCTGGCGCTGTGGGCGCAGATCCGCAGCTACGTCGCGCGCGGGCGCAGCGTGCTGCTGACGACGCACGATCTCGCCGAAGCCGACGCGCTCGCCAACCGCATCGCGGTGCTGTTCGCCGGCCGCATCGTCGCCGAAGGCACTGCCGCGGAGATCAAATCGCGCGCGGGCGGTTCGACCGTGCGCTGCACCAGCGGCCTCGACGACGAGCGCTTGCGCGCGATGCGCGGCATCGATGCGATCCAGCGCGCCGACGGCGCGATCCGCTTGACGACGCACGATGCGAACGCCGTCGTGCGCGCGCTGTACCTCACCGATCCCACGTTCACGCTGCTCGACGTCACGCAGACGCCGCTCGAAGAAGCGTTTCTCGCGCTGACGCGCGCCCCAGTGCCCCAGAGTCACCCCGAGCTCGTCGAGGGAACGAAATGATCGCCCGCATCACGCTGAACGAGACGCGCGCCGAGCTGACGAAGTTCGCGCGGCTGCCGGCCTACGTCATCCCCACGCTCGCCTTTCCGTGCGCGTTCTACGCGTTCTTCGGCATCGTGATGAACGGGTCGCAGCACATCGGCGCCACGTCGGTCGCGACGTACATGCTCGCGACCTTCGGCGCGTTCGGCGTCGTCGGCTGCGCGCTGTTCGGGTTCGGCGTCAGCGTTGCGATGGAGCGCGGTCAGGGCTGGCTGCTGGTGAAGCGCGCGAGCCCGATGCCGCCTGCGGCGTATTTCATCGCGAAGCTGCTCATGACCATGGTGTTCGCGCTGGTCATCGTGCTGATGCTCTCGCTGCTCGGCACCGAGCTCGGCGGCGTGCGGCTGGCGCCGGCGTCGTGGCTCGAGCTGGTCGCGGCGCTCGTGCTCGGCTCGATCCCGTTCGGCGCGATCGGCCTCGCGATCGGGTTTGTCGCCGGCCCCAACTCCGCGCCGGCGATCGTAAACCTCGTGTACTTGCCGCTGTCGTTCTTGTCGGGGCTGTGGATCCCGGTCGAAGCGCTGCCGCCGGTCGTCGCGCACATCGCGCCGTACCTGCCCACCTACCATCTGGGTCAGCTCGCGCTGGGCACCGTCGGTGTCGGGCACGGCTCCGCGCTGTCGCACATCGCGATCCTCGCGCTCTGGACGGTCCTGGGCGCCGCCGCGGCAGCATACGGTCTGAAGCGCGACGAAGGCCGCACGTATGGCTGACGTCCGGCGCCGCCTGCCGATCTTCGAGCATGGCGTGCTGCCGTATCTGTGGCTCGTGTACGTGCTCGCGATCCCGCTGGTGCTCATCGTCGCGCACGCGCCCGCGCGCATCACCGTCCTGCAGCTGGCCGTCATGGCGGTGTTCTTCGCCTGCTACTTCCTGGGCTACGGAACCTCGGGGCGCCGTGCGCTGGCGTTCGCCGCCGTGTTCGTCCTGTGCGGCGCCATCGCGTCACATAGCGTCCCGGTCGCGACGACGTACTACATCTACGCCGCCAGCTTCATCGCATGGGGCACGAGCGCGCGCGACGCCTATCGCATCCTCGCGGTGTACGTCCCGCTCGCGGGCGTGATCATGTGGCTCACGCACGTCGAGCTCGGCGGAGCGATCGCGGGCCTCGTGTTCTCGGTGATCGTCGGAGTGGCGTGCGTCAACGCCGCCCAGCAAAAACGCGACCACTCGCGGCTGAAGCAGGCCTACGAGCACATCGAAGGACTGGCGAAGATCGCGGAGCGCGAGCGCATCGCGCGCGACCTGCACGACGTGCTCGGCCACACGCTGTCGCTGATCGCGCTCAAGTCGCAGCTCGCCTCGAAGCTCGCCGACCGCGACCCGCAGCGCGCCGTCGCGGAGATCCGTGACGTCGAGCAGATCGCGCGCACGTCGCTCGACGAGCTGCGCGAGGCGGTCGCCGGCTACCGCGGCGCGGGCATCCCCGAGGAGCTGGCCCACGCGCGTGACGTGCTCACGTCGGCCGGCCTGCGCGTCGAGTGCGAAGCGGAAGACGTCCGGCTCCCCGCGCCGCAGGAGAGCGTGCTGGCTTTAGCGATCCGCGAAGCGGTGACGAACATCGTGCGCCACGCGCGCGCGAGCGCGGTGCGATTGCGCGTCGCATCGGCAGGCGATGCATGCCGCTTCGAGATCCAGGACGACGGCGTCGGCGGGTCGTCGGCGGAAGGCCTCGGCCTGACCGGTATGCGCGAGCGCGTCGAGTCGCACGGCGGCTCGCTGGAGCGCACGGTCGATCACGGCACGCGGCTGGTCGTCACCCTCCCGCTCGCATCCGGAGCCGCGCACTGATAAGCGTCGTCATCGCGGAAGACCAGCAGCTCGTCGCGGGCGCGCTCGCAGCGCTGCTGGGACTCGAACCCGACATCGAGGTCGTCGGCCACGCGCACGACGGCCCGACCGCGCTGCGCCGCGTGGACGAGCTGCACCCAGACGTGCTGCTGGCAGACATCGAGATGCCGCTGCTGACTGGCCTCGACGTCGCCGCGGAGCTGCGCCGCCGCGAAAGCAAGACGCGCGTGATCATCGTGACGACGTTCGCGCGCCCGGGTTACCTGCGCCGCGCGATGGAAGCGGGCGTCGCAGGCTATCTCCTCAAAGACCGCCCCGTCGAAGAGCTCGTCGCGGCAGTGCGCACCGTACACGCGGGCGGCCGCGCGATCGATCCGTCGCTCGCGGTGCACGCGTGGACGGAACCGGACCCGCTCACCGACCGCGAACGCGCGGTGCTCCGCCTGGCCGGCGACGGCCAAACCTCGGCCGCGATCGGCGCAGTGCTCGGCCTCTCGGAAGGCACCGTCCGAAATTACCTGAGCGAAGCGATCGGCAAAGTAGGCGGCGCGAACCGAACCGAAGCCGCGCGCATCGCCCGCGACCGCGGCTGGCTGTAGTCCCGACCGGCATTCACTCCGGCGGCGACGAGCCGTCCTTGCCGGCGAGGATCACTTGCATGCCGCCGGCCCCCGGCATCGTGCCGTGGTCGATCGCCCAGAGCCCTGCAAGCACGCACTTTTCGAAAAACTCTTGGGCGTAGATGTTCCGCAATCGAACGTCCGGACCGGGAAACGGCTCAAAGCCGTCCGGAATGCCTGGGCCGTGCTCGACGAGACGCTTTGCGATCGCGTTGAGCATTGCCATCGCGACGTCGCCTTCCTCGACGCAGAAAAGCAGCTCGGGCAGACCCTTGCCGTTGAGGCCGACGGTGTACCCGAAGCTCGCCGGCTCGTCGCTCGAGTCGGACACGTAGACGCACGCCCAGCCGTGCTCGGCCGCAAGCGCGCTGATGCGATCGTAGTCCGGGCGGGCTTGCGGCGTGAGAAGATCGTCGATGCCGGCGGCGGCCTCGCGCGCGTCGCGCCGTTTGCCAAAACCACGCAACCAGTCCCCGAACGGCGGCATGTCTAGTCTTCTTTCGAAGCCTCGGCGTGTGCGCGTTCCTGCAGCTCTTGCACGACGTTCGAGTCCGCGAGGGTCGTCGTGTCGCCGAGCATGCGGCCTTCGGCGATGTCGCGCAGCAGGCGGCGCATGATCTTGCCGGAGCGCGTCTTCGGCAGCTCTTGCGTGAACGTGAGGTACTTCGGGCGGCAGAACTTGCCGAGCTTCTCCGCGACGTGGTCGCGCAGCTCGTCGGCGAGCTTCGGCGAGCCGTTCGCGTGGCTCTTCAGCGACACGAACGCGCAGATCGCTTGCCCCGTGATGTCGTCGTTCTTGCCCGTCACCGCGGCTTCGGCGACGTCCGGATGGTCAACGAGCGCCGACTCCACCTCGGTGGTCGAGATGCGGTGGCCGCTGACGTTCATCACGTCGTCGATGCGGCCCATGAACCAGTAGTCGCCTTCTTCGTCGCGCTTGCAGCCGTCGCCGGCGAGGTAGCGGTGCGCGAACTTCGACCAATACGTCTGCGCGTAGCGCTCGTCATCGCCATAGATGCCGCGCAGCATCGAGGGCCACGGTTTCGTCAGCACGATGTAGCCGCCGCCACCCAGCGGCACCGACTCGCCCTTGTCGTTCACGATGTCGGCGTACACGCCCGGGAACGGTTTGGTCGCGGAGCCCGGCTTGAGCGTCGTGATGCCGGGCAGCGGTGCGATCATGATCGCGCCCGTCTCCGTCTGCCACCACGTGTCGACCACCGGGCAGCGGCCGCCGCCGATGTGCTCGTAGTACCAGATCCACGCTTCGGGATTGATCGGCTCACCGACGCTCCCCAGTAGCCGCAGCGACGACATGTCGTGCTTTTCGGGATATTGCGTGCCCCATTTCATGAACGTGCGGATCGCCGTCGGCGCGGTGTAGAGAATCGTCACCTTGTAGCGCTCGACGATCTCCCACAGCCGGTCCTTGTCGGGGAAATCCGGCGTGCCTTCGTAGATCACGCTCGTCGCGCCGTTGCACAGCGGGCCGTACACGATATAGGAGTGACCGGTGACCCAGCCGATGTCGGCCGCGCACCAGTACACGTCGGTGTCTTCCTTCAAATCGAAGACGAGCTTGTGCGTCGCCGTCACGCCGGTGAGGTAACCGCCGGTGGTGTGCTTGATGCCCTTCGGCTTCGCGGTCGTACCCGACGTGTACAGCAGATACAGCAGGTCTTCGGCGTTCATGCGCTCGGGCTCGCACACCGACGACTGGTCGCGCACGACGTCGTCCCACCACACGTCGCGCCCGCTCGCCATCTCCACCGGATCGCCGACGCGCTTCGCGACGATCACGTGCTTCAGCGAAGGCATGCCCTTCGCGATCGCCTCGTCGACGTTTGCTTTCAGCGGTACTTTGTTGCCGCGCCGCCAGCCGAAGTCCGCGGTGACGATCGCGACGCACTCGGAGTCATTGACGCGGTCGACGATCGAGTCGGGCGAGAAGCCGCCGAAGATCACCGAGTGCGCCGCGCCGATGCGCGCGCAGGCGAGCATCGCGATCGGCAGCTCGACGATCATCGGCATGTAGACCGCGACGCGGTCGCCTTTCTTGATCCCGAGCTTGCGCAAGCCGTTCGCGAAGCGGCACACTTCGTCCAGCAATTGGCCGTAGGTTACGGTCCAGCGGTCGCCGGGCTCGCCTTCGTAGTAGAACGCGATCTTCGCGGCCTTGCCCGCCTTCATGTGGCGGTCGAGCGCGTTCACGGACGCATTGAGCTCGCCGTCGCCGAACCATGTTGCGAACGGCTCGTTCCACTCGAGAATCTTCGTGGGCGGGGTCATCCACTCGAGCTTGTCGGCCCACGACTTCCACCACGCCTCGTAGTCGCGGTCGGCTTCCTCGTAGATCCCCGGCTTGGCGTTCGCCTGCGCCGCGAACTCCGGCGGCGGCGGGAAGCGGCGCGCTTCGCTGAAGAGCGCTTCGATGGCATCGCTGTGCGTCGGCGTCGACATGGCGGCGCATTTCTCTCGCGCGAGGCGGTGCCCCCCCGGCGGCGAACCCGGCGTGCGATATGGTCCGGTGGATCGACGGCTTCTACGGCGGGCTGATCGCGGGCGGGACGAGCGCGTTGTTCTACGCGGTCGTCGCCGTCGCGTGGCTGCACGACGTCACGTTCGGCGTCTTGTTCGCGCAGGTCGCGCAGGCGCTGCCGCCGTTCCACGGCGCGCCGGAGTCCACGCCGCTAGTCGCGCTGGGCGTGGTGCTCTATCTGCTCGTCGCCGCGGCGTTCGGGATCGCGTACGCGTCGCTGGCCCGCCGGCTGCCGTCGATGTGGCGCGCGCCCACGTCGGTGATGTGGGGCCTGGCCTACGGGCTGCTCGTCTGGTGGCTTCTGAACGACGTCGTGGTCCCCGTCAGCGGTGTCGTCAACGTCCAGCCGCTCTGGGAGGGCTTGGTCGGGACGGTACTCTTCTACGGCGTGGTCCTCTCGGAGCTGACGACGCTTGCGCACCGGCGCGAGGCGGGCGTCGCGCCTTGACCCCCGAGTCCCCGTGATGGTACGCTACGAGGAAGCCTGGCACTCCGGAGGCCCGACTGCTAAAGTCGGAATCCGGACGTGCCGACTGCTAGCGGTGCTCCTCCGGTGAACGACAAGCTCGAGCTCGACAAACGAAAAGCATTCATCCTCGCCACCGTCGTGTACGAGTACATCAACACGGCCGAACCGGTCGGCTCGGTTACGCTCACCCAGAAGTACAACCTCGGCGTGTCCTCGGCGACGATCCGCAACGAGATGGCGGAGCTGGAAGCGGGCGGCTACCTGGTGCAGCCGCATACCTCCGCCGGCCGGATCCCGTCCGACGCCGGCTACCGCACCTACGTCGACCGCCTCATGCAGCCCGAGTCCCTCACGAAGGACGACTCGCGCCGCATCCGCGACGAGTTCCGCGAAGCCTCGCGCGAGCTCGGCGACGTGATCGAGCAGACCACGCGCCTGCTCTCGGGGCTGTCGGGCAATCTCGCGATCGCGATCGCGCCGTCGCGGGACTCGCACGCGTTCAAGCACGTGCAGCTCATCTGGCTGTCGCCGCGCACGAGCCTCATCGTCATCGTGACGTCCGGCGGCGTCGCCGCTCAGCGCGTGGTCGAATGGTCCACCGACGTGGCCGCCGACGACCTCACCCGCTTGTCGAACGCGCTCAACTCGCGGTTCGGCGGGCGCGTGATGGAAGACGTCGGCTCGCCCGACGTGGACGCGGTGTGCGCGGAGCTTCACGTGAGCGCGCAGATCCGCGACGCGGTCCGCACCGCGTTCAGCGCGGCGCGCGAGGCCGGCGAGCCCGAGATCGCCGCGGCGGGCGCGCAGAACCTGCTCGATCAGCCGGAGTTCCACGACCTGCGCAAGCTGCGCGCGATCCTGCGCATCGTCGAGGAGCAGCGCACGCTGTACGACCTGATCGCCGACGAGCTCGCCGCCGAGGGCGTGGGCACCGACGCGTCACCGCACGTGCGCATCGGCGCCGAGCTGCGCGCCGACGAGCTGTCGGAGTGCAGCGTCGTGACGGTGCCGTACCGTTTCGGCGACCGCGGCGTCGGTATGCTCGCCATCCTCGGCCCGCGGCGCATGCCGTACGGCCGCCTCATCGCACTCGCATCGGGGACCGCCCGTTCGCTGGGCGACCACCTCAACGACGTCGAGATCAGGTAACTTGCCGACCGATTATTATCAAGTGCTCGGCGTCGCGCGCGACGCTGACGAGAGCACGATCAAGCGTGCCTATCGCCAGCTCGCGCGCAAGTACCATCCCGACGTCGCCGCCGACAAGAAGGCGGCGGAGTCGCACTTCAAAGAGATCAACGAAGCGTACGAAGTGCTCTCCGACGCGCAGAAGCGCTCGAACTACGACCGCTTCGGCCACGCCGGCGTGCAAGGCGGCGGCGAAGGCGGCTTCGGCCCGTTCGGCGGCGAGGGGTTCGGCGACATCTTCGACATGTTCTTCGGCGCGGCGCGCGGCGGCGGCAACGCGCAGCAGCGCCGCAACGGCCCGGCGCGCGGCAGCGACCTGCGCTACGACGTCGACATCACGCTGGAAGAAGCGTACGCGGGCACCACGCGCGACGTGTCGTTCCGCCACCTCGCCGGATGCCCGACGTGCCGCGGCAGCGGCGCCGAGCCCGGCACGCTGATCGTCCCGTGCACCGGCTGCAGCGGCACCGGGATTCAGCGCCAAGTGCGCCAGACGCCGCTGGGCCAGTTCGTCACGCAGACGACCTGCTCGAAGTGCGGCGGCGACGGCCAGATCGTGCAGACGCCGTGCTCGACGTGCCGCGGCCGCGGCCGCGTCGAGCAGGAGAAGTCGCTGCAAGTCCGCATCCCGCCGGGCGTCGACGACGGCTCGCGCATCCGCATCAGCGGGAGCGGCGAGGCGGGCGCGCGCGGCGGGCCCGACGGCGACCTCTACGTCTACCTGCGCGTGGCGCCGCACGAAGTCTTCAAGCGCGACGGCCTCGACGTGCTGCTCGACGTCGCGATCTCGTTTCCGCAAGCGGCGCTGGGCGGCGAGCTCACGGTGCGTTCGCTCGACGGCTCGATCCCGCTCACGCTCAACGCGGGCACGCAAAGCGGCTCGCAATACCGCCTGCGCGGTCGCGGCATGCCCAGCGTGCGCGGCGGCGCGAAAGGCGACCAGATCGTCACCGTCCACGTCGTGGTCCCGACGAAGCTCACCAAGCGCGAGCGCGAGCTGCTCGAAGACTACGCCCGCGAAGGCGGCGACCAAATCGAAGAAAAGTCGTTCTTCGACCGCCTGAAAGACGCATTCAGCGCCGACTAAGCGGAACGCGGCGAGGCGATCAGACCGCCGTTGCGGCGGTTTCGTTCGCGCGGTGCAGGTCGGCGTCCAGCGTACCGGTCAGCAGTCCCCAGCACATGCGGTAGTCGCTGGCGAGCGAGCGCAGCGGCGCGCTGAACGTCTCCGGCTTGTTGCGCTCGATGAAGGCGTGCGTGTACCACGCTGGTCCGTAGCCGCAGACCAGCGCCGCGCCGATCACCTTGGGACTGCGGCGCGCGATGCCGACGGCACCGACCAGCGTCGCCAAGATGGTGCCCGCGGCGTGGAGCGTGCGGGTCTTCGGGTCGGCGTGCGCGCGCAGGTAGCGCAGCCAGAAGGCGTCGTCCATGCGCGGGCCTTCCGCGCAGGCGGGGCGAACGGCCTGCCGCCATGCGGGACCGGTTCTTCGTCGAGGGCGTGCACGCGGTCGGGGACCTCGTCGCGTTCGCCGCGGACGACGCGCGCAAGCTCGCCACGGTGCTGCGCAAGCGCAGCGGCGACCGCGTGCAGGTCGTCGACTCCGGCGGCGTCGCGTTCGGCGCGACGCTCGACGTCGAAGGCCGCGACGGCCGCGACGTGCGCGTGCGCGCGACGCTCGACGAGAGGCTCGACCGCGGCGACGCCGAGACCGCGCTGCGCGTGACGATCGCGCAGGCGGTGCCGAAAGGCCAGAAGATGGATCTGGTCGTTGAAAAGGCGACGGAGCTGGGCGCGCACACGATCATCCCCGTGCGCAGCGCGCGGGTCATCGGCCACGACACGAGCGCCGGCAAGGTCGAACGCTGGCGCCGCATCGCAAAATCGGCCGCGCAACAGTCGGGCCGCCTGCGCGTCCCCGAGGTCACGGACGTCCACGACTGGGACGCGCTGCTCGCGACGTTCTCGCGCTACGACCGCGTCTACGTGCCTTGGGAGCTCGCCGAGCCGGCGCCGTTGCGCGACGTGTTCGAGCGCGAGCTCAGCGACGCGCGCAGCGTGCTCGTGGTCATCGGGCCTGAGGGCGGCTTCGCGGCGGACGAGGTCGAGCGCGCCCGCGACGCCGGCGCGCACGCGATCTCGTTGGGCCGCCGCATCCTGCGCACCGAGACGGCGGCATTGGTCGTGCTCGCCGCGCTGCTCTATGCGCGCGGCGAGCTGTAGCGGCGCCGCTTAGCTCGTCGGCGCGAGGCGCACCACCTCGAAGCTCAAGGGCTGCGTGCACGCATACGCTTGACCGTTCGGCGTGATCTGCGGCGTGCAGCGCCCGTAGCCGATCGAGGAGATGAGCGGCACGGTCGTCTGGCCGGCGCCGGCGACGCGAATCTGCATCGTGCCGATGTCGCCGTAGTGACCGCGCGTCACCAAGCGCATCCACACCGTCGGGCTCACGACGGCCCACGGCGAGTCCAGCGTCGAGACGTCGGCGGCCTGGAGCGGTGCGAACGTGCGGCTCAGCGAGTTGAAGTCGTTCGCCTGGCTGATGATCTGCGAGCGCTCGTCGCGCAGCTCGGTGACGAGCCGTCCGGCACCGCCGAGCTGACCGAGGATGCTGTCGAGCGACGGTCCGCCGAGCGCGCTCGAGAGCGAGCTCCACTTTCCTTGAATGTCGTCGAGCGTGCTGCTTCCGAGCTGGCTCTTGTAATCGGGGATCAGCGTATCGACCACCGATTTGAACTGCGGCGAGAAATCGCCGTAGCCGAGCCCGCCTTGAATCGTCCACGACGTGCCTTGGATCGGGCTGAACTGGTACGGCGTCGACGACGCGCGCGAGTTCATCGCGATGATCGCCGGCGCGCGCTTGCCGCGCATGGCGCCGAGCACGAACGCGAGCGGCGAGCGCGCCGGGCGCGCATGGCTCATGCAGAACTGGCGCACCGCGACGGCGTAGTCGCCGGGAGCGAGCGACACCGTCCCGGTATTCGACTGTTTCAATTGCGTGATGATCGAGCCGATCGCCGTGTTCGCCGCCGCGCCGGACAGCGGCGCGAACGGTGCGCCCGGCAGCGCGTCGAGCGTCGGGTACAGGTCGACCGGGTCCAGCCGGATCGGGCTCTGCTCGATGATGTACGGCGCCAATTGCTTCGCGGCGGCGCCGAGCGCCGCGCGCTTGGGATCGAGCGCGCCGGGCAAGCTGAACTGCGCCGAAGCCGACCGGGCGCCGAAGCCGCCGGTGACGAGCGCGACGGCCAGCGCCGCGACGAGAAGGCGTTGCGAGAGCTTCATGCCCGCGCCGTTCGGCATGCCCGCGTCCGGCTCCGGCTAGCAGAGCGACTCGCCGCCCCCTGCGGCAGCGCGATGAACGCCGGATGAGACTTGCGCCCGAAGCGTAGACACCCATCGTGTTCCCACCATCGCGCGGTACGCTCATGACACGAACCGGCGCCCACACCCACGCCGGGCATCACGAGGATCAACGCAATCATGCTCAATCGTCTTTCCAAGTTCGTCGTCGCGACCGGCGCGGCGGCTTCCATCAGCGCCGGAGCGCTCGTGCCGCGCCCCGCATCGGCGGACACGACATCGACGATCATCACCGCGGCCGCCGCGATCGGCGCGGTCGTGCTCTACAACAACTACCAGCAGAAGAAAGCCGCCGCGAACAACATCGTCGGCTACACGCGTAACGGCGGCACCGTCTACGCCGACGGCCGCGTCGTGATGCCGAACGGGCAGACGTACTATCCGAACTCGAACGACAACGGCCAGTACGGCTACAACTACCCGGTCAACAACGGCCAGTACAACAACGGCCAGTACAACAACGGCCAGTACAACAACGGCCAGTACAACAACGGCCAGTACAACAACGGCCAGTACAGCAACGGTCAGTACAACAACGGCCGGTACAACAACGGTCAGTACAACAACGGCCGCTACAACGGGCAGTACGCCAACAACGCCCGCAACCGCGACCGCGACCGCGACCACCGCTAGATGCGCGCGCAACCCAGCCGCGAGCCCGGCTGTCCGTGCGGGCATGAGCCTGCACGTCTGGCTGGGCTTCGCGGCGTTCGCGCTGCTCGTGTCGGTGGTCCCCGGCCCCGCCGTCATCGCGGTGGTGTCGAGCGCGCTGCGCGGCGGCTTCCGCGCCTCGCTCGCGGCGAACGCCGGCGTGCTCGCCGGCGACGCCGTGTTCGTGGCCGCGGCCGCGCTCGGCCTGGGCGCCGTGCTGCTCGCGTCGCACCCCTTGTTCGTCGCCGTCCGCTGGGCCGGCATCGCGTACCTTGCCTATCTCGGCGTGCGCGCGCTGCTCGACCGCGGCACCGCGTTCGCCGCCGAGCCGGCCGCGCACGGGCGGCGCGCTTTCCGGTTCGGCCTCACCACGCAGCTCGCCAACCCGAAGATCATCCTGTTCTTCGGCGCGCTGCTGCCGCTGTTCGTCGATCCGTCACGCCCCGCGGCACCGCAGTTCGTGCTGCTCGGCGCGACCTTCATCGTGAGCGACGCGCTGGTGTTCGCCGCCTACGGCGCGCTCGCGCACCGCGCGCGGCTCGTGCTGAAAACGCCGCGCGCCGCGCGCGTGACCTCGCGCGTCACGGGCGTCGCGATGCTCGGCGTCGCCGCCCGGCTCGCGGCCGAACGCTAAGCGGGCACTGCTTCGCGCACCGCGCCGGCAAAGCGTTCGAAGGCGCTGCGGTGCAGCGTGTGCCCGTGGCCGTCGAACGTCTCCACGCGCACGTGCGCGTTGCGTTGCGCGAGATCGCCGGAAGCCACGACGGATTCGTCGCCTGCGAGCAAGATCGTCGTCGCGATCTTGAGTGACGCGAGCCGTTCGCGCAGATCCCAGCCGCCGTCGTCGGCGCGATTGTCGCTGCCGAGCCGGCGCAGCGTGTCGGGCTCCAGCGACGCCATCGCGTGCACTTTCCCGTCGCGGTCGCGTGCGTCCGCACCCGCGAACGCGTTGCGCACCGCCGCGTCGCGCTCCGCGCCCGGCGGGTGCGCGAGCAGCGCCGCGAGCTCGTCGACGTAGTCGCGCTCGAACGTTCCGGTCGCGACGCGGATCATCGGGTCCACGAGCACGAGGGCCCGGGCCACCTTCGGCCCGCCGATCAGCGCGACGGCACCGCCCCACGAGTGCCCGACGACGGCGGCCACGGTGCCGATGCTGTCGGCGACGGCGCGCAGGTCGGCGGCGAGCGCATCGAGCGTCAGCGGCGCGTTCGTCTCCGCGTCGCCGTGCCCGCGCTGGTCGTACGCAAACACGCGGTGCGTGGTCGCCAGGGCATCGCCCAGGCGCGCGAAGTCGCGCCGCGACGACCCGATCCCGTGGACGCATAGGATCGCGGGACCGGCGTCGCCCCAGCACTCCACCGTCGTCGTCGCGCCGCTTTCCAGCACGACGCGCCGCGCTTCCGCGGCGATCACGCGTTCGTCCGGCCGGGGAACGTCAGCTCCGCGATCGCCGACTTGTCGAGCTCGCCGTGCCCCGCGGCGACGAGCCGGTCGTACTGCGCTTTCGTCGCGGCCGCGAGCGGCAGCCGAAGCCCCGCGCGCTCGCCGAGGGCGAGCCCGATCCCCGAGTCTTTTGCGGCGTGCGCGGCGGAGAAGTACACGTCGTGCTCGCGCGCGACCATGTCGGCGCCGTCCGTCTCCAGCACGCGCGAGTTCGCGCCGGTGTGCGCGAAGACGTCTTGCAGCGCCGCGAGATCGAGTCCGAGCGCCGCGCCGAGCCCCAGCGCTTCGGCGAGCCCGGCGGTGTTGATGTTCATCAGCATGTTCACGAGCGCTTTCACCTGCGCGGCGCGCCCGGGGCCGCCCACCCAGCGCAGCGAGACGCTCATCGCCTCGAGCAGCGGCTTCACGCGCGCGAACGCGCCTTCGTCGCCGCCGCAGATCAGGTAGAGCTTGCCGTCGCGCGCCTGCGGGATCGAGCTCGCCATGCACGCCTCTACGGCTGAAGCGCCGGCGTCGCGCACGAGCGCATCCACTTCGACGTGCACGTCCGGCGTGATCGTCGCGCAGTTCACGAAGATCGTGCCGCGCGCGCCGCGCAGCAGCGAGTCGCCGTCGCGGGCGAAGATCGCGCGCATCGCGGCATCGTCGGTGACGACGGTGAGCACGACGTCGCACGCCGCGGTGACGCCCGCCAGCGAATCGGGCGCCTGCGCGCCGATCTCGCCGGCAAGCTCCTGCGCGCGGTCGCGGGCGGCGTCGGCGACCGCGGCGACGGTGTAGCCGGTGTCGCGCAAGCGGCGCGCGATGTTCGCGCCCATGCGGCCGACGCCCACGACGCCGACGCGTGTCGTGCCGGGCGCGACGGCCGGTACTTCGTGCTGCGGGGACGCGGTGCTCATGGCCGGGCCCTTCTACGCGATGCGTGCGATCAGCTTTGCCACGGCCGGGCCGGTGATGATCACGACCACGATGCGCAGGGCTTGGACCGCGAGTACCAGCGGCGCGTTCGCGCCGCTGCCCAGCGCGATCACCGTGACGGAGTCGAGCCCGCCGGGGGTGGTGGCGAGGTACGCGGTGAGCGCGTCGACGTGGATCGTCGCCACCAAGAGCGCCGCCGACGCGCAGCACAGGGCGATGAGCACCAAGGTCGATGCGACGAGCTGCGGCAGCACCCGCAGGGCATACCGCACCGTCGCGCGCGTGTACAGCAGCCCGATCGTGAGGCCGATCGCCACGTACGCGCCGTCGAGCACCGCCGCGGGGACGGCGATGCGCACGACGCCGGCGCCGTGCAGCAGCGCGCCGAGAACCATCGGACCGAGCAGCGCGCCCGCCGGTATCTCGTAGCCGCACCGCGCCCCATGCACCGAGCCCGGCCACGGCGGCCGTCTCCGCGAAGCCGAGCGGGTCGAACGATCCTGCGGCTGCCGGATGCGGGTGCGCGCCGTGCGGCAGCAGCACGCGCGCGACGACGGACGCCGACAGCACGACGATCGTCACGCGCAGGTACTGCATGAATGCGACGATGCGGGGATCGGCGCCGTAGCCGGCGCTCATCGCGACCATCGCGGACGCGCCGCCGGGCGCGGAGCCCCACGCCGCGGTGGGCGCGGGGATCGTCGTGAACCGGGCGAGGATCCAGCCGGCGATCCCGGCGGCGACGATCGTCGACGCGACGACCACGCGCCATGACGGCCCAGGAACGGGCGATCGAGGCGACCACGGGCGGCGTGAACATCTGGGCGATCAGCATCCCGATCGCCGCTTGCGCGGCCATGAAGGCGCCGCTGGGAACGCGCAGCTCCAGCAGGCCGCTCACGGACGCGGCGATGGCCACGACGAGCGGCGCGATCAGCCACGGCGCCGGCACGCCGAGGTGCGCCAGCGCGTACGCCCCGCCCGCTGCCGCGGCAACCAGCGCGATCCACTCCACAGCCTTGCCGCGGCGTCACGAGACCGTACGACCCCGTGCGCCGCCGGCGGGCTTCGCTTGCGCTTATGGTATCATCGTGGTATCATAACGCGACCATGCGTGCGTTTCCAGCGCGCCTGGACGACCATGTGTACGCCGAGCTCAAACGACGGTCGGAGTCCGAACGCAAGAGCATGAACGCGGTCCTCAACGAATCGCTCGAACGCCATTTCCGGGGCCGCTCCGATGCGAAGGCAGCGCTGCTGCGCGCGCTCGCCGCATTGGACGAGAGCGAGCGGAGCAAGACGTGATCGCGGCGTACAACTCTGGTTCGACCATGGCACGCACCCTCGAATCGCTCGACCCCGGGACCCCCGTCTTTGCCGGCAGCACGCGCGTCGGCACCGTGCGCGCCGTGTACGCCGAAGGCGACGCGCGCAGCGCCGACCTGGTGGTGGTGAGCTGGGACGCGCGCGGCGGTGACGACGTCGCCGTGCCGAGCACCGAGATCTTGAGCGTCAACGACGACGGCGTGCAGCTCATCCGCCAGGAGTCCGATCAGTACGCCGATCTGGCGCCGTTCGACGCGGCGAGCTTTCCCACGATGAAGCAGCTCGAAATGACGTCCGCGCCCCGCCGCGACGCGGCTCAAGTTCTCGATCGTCGTCCCCACCTACAACGAAGCGGGCGGCATCGAGAAGCTGGTCACCACCCTGCGCGACGTGTTCGTGAAGAACGATCTCGACGGCGAGATCGTCGTCGTCGACGACAACTCGCCGGACGGCACCGGCGCGATCGTCGACCGGCTCGAAAAAGAAGGCTACCCGGTGCGCTGCCTGCACCGCCCCGGCAAGATGGGGCTGTCGTCGGGCGTGATCGACGGCTGGAAGTTCGCGCGCCCCGACTCCGCGGCGCTCGGCGCGATGGACGCCGACTTCTCGCACGACGCGACCATTTTGCCGCGCATGGTGCGCGCGCTGGCGGACGGCGGCTACGGCCTCGCGGTCGGCTCGCGCTACGTCCCGGGTGGCGGGATCGAGAACTGGCCCAAGCGCCGCATCATCACCTCGCGCGTCGCGATCGCGCTCGCGCAGCCGCTGGTACCGATCAAGGACATCACGTCGGGCTACTTCATCGTCAAGCGCGAGGCGCTCGACGGCGTCGACCTCGACCCGATCGGCTTCAAGATCGGCCTCGAGGTGATGGCGAAGGCGCATTACGGCCGCGCGCTCGAGGTCCCGTACGTGTTCACCGACCGCGTCGCGGGCGAGTCCAAGCTCAACCAGGGCGAGATCTTCAACTACCTCAAGCAGCTCGGCCGCATCTACGGTGCCCGCCTGAGAGGCAAACGCTAGCATGCCCATGCCGGAGTGGCTGCGGCTGCGGCGGGCCACCCCTGTTGCGGCCGATCAGGCGGCGCAGTGGACGAAGTGCCCCAAGTGCGGCGCGATGATCTACCGCCCCGATCTCGCTGCGAACCTGTGGGTGTGCACGACGTGCAAGCACCACTTCCGGATGCACGCGTTCGACCGCATCTCGCTGCTGGTCGACGCCGACTTCGCGGAGATCGGCGGCGATCTGAAGCCCGGCGACCCGCTCGGCTGGGCTGATAAAGTGCCGTACACGCAGAAGCTCCAGCGCGATCGTGAGAAATCCAAGCTCACCGAAGGCGTCATGTGCGGCTTCGCGTCGATCGGCGGCTTCCCCGTCGCGCTCGGCGTCATGGATTTCAACTTCCGCGGCGGCACGATGGGGACCGTCGTCGGCGAGCGCATCGCGCAGCTCTTCGAGCGCGCGCGCGAGCGCAAGGTGCCGTGCGTCGTGTTCACCGCGAGCGGCGGCGCGCGCATGGAAGAAGGCATGCTGGCCTTGATGCAGATGGCGAAGACGACGCTCGCGGTACGCCGCTTCCGCGACGCCGGCGGTTACTACCTCAGCGTGCTAACGGACCCGACCACCGGCGGCGTGTCCGCGTCGTTCGCATTTCAGGCCGACGTCATTCTCGCCGAGGCCCGCGCCGCGATCGGCTTCGCCGGCCGCCGCGTGATCGAGCAGACGATCCGCCAGAAGCTGCCCGAGAACTTCCAGACCGCGGAGTTCTTGCTCGAGAAGGGCGCGATCGACATGGTGGTCGAGCGCGCGGAGCTCAAGGACAAGCTGGTGCGGCTGCTCGACTACGGCGTCGGCGCCCGCCGCCCGCTCAACGGACAAGCCTCCGGCGCCGTCGCACCCGTTTCGCAGCCGGACTCCGCGGAGACGCGCACGTGAACGTGATCGTCGAGCGCGAGAAGGGTCTGCTGCAGCTCGAGCAGCGCATCGCCGAGCTCAAGGCGCAGGCCGCGCAGCAGCCGGTCGACATGACGGCGGAGATTCGCGGGCTCGAGGACAAATACGCGCAGATCCAGCGCGAAGTGTTCGGCACGATGACGCCGTGGCAGCGCGTCAACATGGCGCGCCATCCGAAACGGCCGCTCGGGTCCGACTACATCGCCGCGCTCGACCAGTTCGACGAGCTGCACGGCGACCGCCATTTCCGCGACGACCACGCGATCGTCGGCGGGTTCGCGAAGCTCAAAGGCCGGCGCGTGATGGCGATCGCGCAAGACAAGGGCCGCGACACCAAGGAGAAAGTCTTCCGCAACTTCGGCATGCCGTCGCCGGAGGGGTACCGCAAGGTGATCCGCCTGGTGCAGCTCGCCGACCATCTCGGGCTGCCGGTGGTGACGTTTGTCGACACGAGCGGCGCCGATCCGGGCATCGGCTCCGAAGAGCGCGCGCAGTCCGAGGCGATCGCGCAGTCGCTCTACGAGCTCGCCGACGCGCACGTGCCGATCGTCGCGACGGTCATCGGCGAAGGCGGTTCCGGCGGTGCGCTCGCGCTCGCGCTGGCCGACCGCGTGCTGATGCTCGAGCACGCCGTGTACTCGGTCGCGTCGCCGGAAGGCGCGGCGGCGATCCTGTGGGGCGACGCCGCGCGCGCGGAAGAAGCGGCGACGCGGTTGAAGCTGACGTCCGACGACCTGCTCGCGTTCGGGATCGTCGACGAGGTGGTCTCCGAGCCGCTCGGCGGCGCGCACCGCGACGCCGCCGGCACCGTCGCGCGCGTCCTCGACGCGGTGGATCACACGCTCGGTCGCGCTCGCGACCGTGCCGCCCGACGACCTGCGCGACGCACGCTACCGCAAGTTCCGCCGCATCGGATCGGCCGTCTGATGAACGCTTCGACGTTGGTCCGAATTTTGGGCCGGATCGGCGTCGTCGGCGTCGCGCTCATCGTGCTGTCGCTGATCGGCGTGCAGTACGCGCACGTCATCGGGCGCAACCTCGCGCTCGCGCACCAGCTGCGCGACACCGAGCACGACATCGTCACCCTCAGCGCGCGCCGCGCGCAGCAGCAGCGCGAGATCAAGCGGCTGTCCGACCCGCGCGGCGCGATCCCGGAGATCCACGACCGGCTGCACCTCGTCGGCGACAACGAAGCGATCATCTACCTCAAGCACGG